>JAQYWK010000005.1 GCA_030145055.1 Desulfovibrio sp. | reverse complement strand
AAGACCAGCTATGGTAAGGATCTTTTGGCAGAAGCTATGCGGACTGACTCTAGCTCCCCAACAACAGGGACTGGCGCTGATTTACATGATGAATTTGAGCGTGATGGTGTCAGTTCTAAGTCGGATGAAAATATTAAGGTGACTCCTTTTGCTGTAGCGGAAATGCAAGCCCCCTACTCGACACTAACAACTGCGCGTGATGGTGATGGCAGAATTGTTGAAAAGCTACTCCATCTCGGAACCATTTATCATCATGTTCAATATGACTATGATGAGGGCGGAAGGCTCAGCAGAGTTTTTAACGACGGCAATGTCATTGAATCTTACGAGTACGGTAAATTAGGAGAGCGGCTTTTCGCTGATACGGTAAGCTTTGGTAAGTGTCAGTATGTTTACGATAAGAATCTAAAACTTATTCAGGCTGGCGAGGTTAAGTATTCTTACGACGCCAAAGGTCGGCTTGTTTTGAAGCTGGACAATGGGCAAATCACCAAATATTCATATCTGTCAAACGGTGCGCTTCACAAAGCTCAACTGCCTGATGGTCGTATTATCGAATATCATTTTGATTCCGAAGGTATGCGTATAGCCAAATCTGTTAATGGAACGGTTGTCGAAAAATATCTATGGAAAGATTTCAAGACACTTGAAGCTGTCGCTGATGGTGCTGGCCAAAACGTAAAAGTGTTCGCCTACGACGATGAAGGCGATCCTGTTGCTATGATCTACAACGATAATATGTATTATTTCGCATCGGATCAGGTCGGCTCCATCTATATGGTTGCGGATGGTAATGAAAATAAGGTAGAGCAAATTATATATGATTCGTTCGGTAATCTTATTGTCGATACTAACGGAGCTATTGATATCCCTCTAGGGTTCGCAGCTGGTCTCCTCGACAAAGATACTGACCTAGTTCATTTCGGATACCGTGAGTATGACCCTGAAATTGGACGTTTCACCACTCCTGATCCTATCGGACTTGCTGGCGGCGATGTGGATGTTTACGGTTACTGCTGGGATGATCCGAATAATTTTGTGGATCGGGATGGGCTTAAGGGGAAGAGTGAGGAGAAAGATAAAGATGAAAAAATACAGCAGACCGATAGCTCTGTGCCTAGACGTGCGGCCCCCTCTGAAATGCTTGGCTATTATGAAAGGAAAAGAAGTTTTCCAGACAGAGTAGGAAGTGCTTTAGGGAAAATAGGCGGCATTGCAGGTGAAGCCGTAATGGAAATCGCAGGAGAAGCTGGGGACGCGATTCACAAAAAGGTTAGTCCGCTTACGCACCCTGAAACAAAAAAAGCCGCTCAAGAAATTGTGCGAAAAAGGATAAAAGGCGAAAGTCCTTCTTCTGATATCCTCAAAGAAGGTGCAAAGTTGATTGCTAAGGGCTTGGAAAATATGACTGAGAAAGAAGAAAAGCGGCTTAAAAGCTTGAAGAAATCTTCTTCAAAGATTAATTCAAACAGTACTCGTGGTGAGAAAATCAAGGCTGCGATTGAACCTTCTTTAAAAGGGTGGGCCAGAGTTTATTTGGAAACTCCTGATCCTGTAGTTTCAACTGCTACTACCGGAGTAGAAGCAGTTGATAAAGTTAGTAAAAGAAAAAGATAATTAAGAAGAGTTACAAGCGGTGCATATAATTGCGCCGCTTGTTCTTTACTGGAGATTGATATGTATTTTCTTAAAGTGGCACAATACGGATTAAGCGCTGTTCGTTCAAACTATGTATTGCTCTCAATATATACCTTAATTAATTATATGGCATATGCAGCTCTGGATGACTGGTACAACTCGATCCTCTTTCAATCTTATATCTCAAGTTTAGTTATATTAGTTTTGGGGATAAAGGAGAAGAATAAGCCATTTTTAAAATTTAGCATCTTATTGAGGTCAATTGAAGTTTATTTTATTGTATTTGCTTTGAGTTATGTATCTTGGATGACAAACAAGCTATTTCTGACTTTATTTTATAACCTTTCTCCTTCTATATTTGCATGGACAGAGACAATTGAAACAGTTAAATATGTTTCTTTAATTGTAACTTGTTTTAGTGAGTTATTCAGCACTGCATTTGTATTCACTCTATGTAGTACCATACTATACAACATATCAATTTCTTCGTATTCTGAATTTAACATAAACTCATTGCAGAGCTCTAAATTAAAATATAATTTACAATTTACCCTGCTATTAGCTCTTTTTTGCTCACTGCTTATAATATTTTTCTTCCCCCGTTCTTTAATGGTGGTATTTATAACTAATGCCATTTATGACACTTTAATTTTAGTTAGTGTCTACTCTATGGGCAAAATCGCGTATGAGGATTATTCTCAAAGAAAGAATCAAATTGAGGAGCCAGTTGACCAACAATAGCCGTCTTTCCATACTGTTCTTGCTTTTTCTAGTTTGATGCACTTCATATGGCGGCTTCGCTCTATAGGGTTGGATGAAAATGTACTCTATATGGACCTTCTTAGTTTTTTTGGGGATACTGCGCTCTAGACCTAAGTGTGAATATTCTTACTTTTATAAAAAGGAACGATCACAACGTTGGTTTCAAATTAACAGCTTTAGCTTTCTCACCTTGCATCAGATGGTAATATTGTTGTTGAGTTGTGCGGATACTAGCGTGGCCAAGCATAGCAGAGACAGCGGCAAGATCCGCTCCATTTCTAAGCAGCTCTGTTGCCCATAGATGCCTTATGTCATACATCCGTACGGGGTAATCAATCTCAGCCTTTTCTACAGCAGTATTAAAACTTCTTCTTATTTTCTTTAGAGGCTTGTTTCGATATTCAATTATAAATTTGGATGAGGGATTTAGCTCCCTCTTTTCTTTTAGCTTATTGTTATCAGTCGGATTGAGCGGTATTAAACGGTTTGACGTTGCCGTTTTTGTCCTGATCGGGCCACAGGGAAATGTCGTGAGGATTACCGAAGGAGCACACCAGAAGAAACGGCTTATCCCCTTTCGGGTCATGGTTGTCCAGATATTCAAGAATAGTCTCGCCTCCACCCACAGCGGGTGTCATGCGGTTGAATGTGTCCGGCACGCCGCTCACATAGCGGGTGTCGTTGTTCGGCCAGCCCCCGGAGATCCAGACGTCACCGCCGGGGTTCAAGGCGCAGTCCGGCGGATTCCATCGGTGGGCGTGGTAGTGGTCGGAGACCCATTTGATGTCATAACTCGCGAAACTGTCCGGGGACGGACTACTTTGTGGTGTGAACAGGTGCATCTTCCCTTTGTAGGCAACCTCGTACCCAGCCTGCTCAGCGAGTTTGAAAATATTCGTAATGTCAGACCGCATGGGAGGATTCGGCGGGGTCTGTTTAAGGCCGTGCACACTGGGATACACACCGGTAAGAATACTCGCGCGACTGGGTGAGCAGGCAGTTGCAGCCGTAAAATTATTCGTGAAGGTCACGCCGTGCTGCTGTAAGCGCGCCATAGTGGGCATATGTTCCTCGATCCATCCGGTCGGCCAGTGCCGGTCCTGCCGCTGCTGGTCCGTGATGATCAACACGATATTGCTGCGTTTCTTCACGCCTGCTTTCAAGTGTGAAGCCGTCTTGCTGTCGGCAGTTACCTTTGCACTCACGGTTCCTGCGTTATCCAGCACACCGGAGGCCATAACCCCGACTGTCAACGCCAAACCGCTTTTCAGAAATTCGCGCCGTGTCTTATCTTTCATTGCCCTGCTCCTTTCAGGGAATTACCGGACCTGTTGACTGCGAGCCGACGTAATCTAAATATCGCAAAGAGAACCATGCGAAACGTCGAGCCACAAAACTGGAGCCACTATACGCTATAATATGGGTCGGGACAATTTTTTTACTTAAGCACCACAACATCTCTTGTACTTCTTCCCGCTTCCACAGGGACAAGGCCGGTTTCTGCCGACCTTGGCTCCGGCGGGCCGCCCTCCTGTTCGATCTTCTGCCTGTTTATCGGAGTACTGTCTTTCCCATCTTTTCACGAGCCTGTGAAACCTTTCGTCCGAGTATTCGAAGAACATCCGATATGCCGAACACAGGTGATTCGAAGCTTTCCCCGCCTGCCCCGGGAGCCGGTCCTTCGGGCACCCGCCCTTGCAAAGGGAAAGCCATCTGCAGCGTTTGCATTCGTCGGGCAGGTTCGCTTTTATTCGGCCGAAAACACATTGTATCTCGGCGTTCAACATTTCCAACAGGTTCGAGTCTTCCACATTGCCGAGGCTCCACGCGGGATGAACAAAAAAGTCACAGGAATAGACATCGCCAGTATGTTCCACCACGACATAGGTTCCGCACTAATCGAGCAGGGTGCATTCAGGTGAAGGTTGCCCGATATACGTGTAAAACAATGATTCAAACAAACGCACGGATGTGGCAGGCTCCAGCCCCGAGAAATCGTCCATCCACAGATCGAAAAGCCGGCAGAGAAAACGCCCGTATCCCTCTGCGGGTACGGAAAAATCGAGAACACGAGATGGATCGTCCTTATCCGTTTCCACGCAAGGGATGAATTGCATGTGGGATAAACCGAGGTTCTTGTGAAACGCGTATATTTCGTCCGGAAACTGGACACTGTAATCGTTCACAACAATGAGGGCGTTGACAGCCAGACCGGCGGCGAGCATTTTCTCGGCGCTGGCCGTTACCTTTCCCCATGTACCGCCGCCGCCCCGGGCCCTGCGTAATGGTCGTGCACATGTTGCGGGCCGTCCAGAGACAACCCTACGAGCCAGTTGTAAGATTTCAGGAAGCGAATCCATTCGTCATCGATAAGCAGACCGTTGGTCTGGAGTCCGTTTCCCACGACCTGTCCACGACCGAAGCGTTGCTGGAGTTCAACGCATTTCCGATAGAATTCTAGCCCCATCAACGTGGGTTCTCCCCCCTGCCAGATGAAATTTATTTGGCTCCCGGACTGTTCCATGGCCTGACTAACCATTTCCTCCAGCACGTATTGAGACATCCGAGGGCTTGGACTATCATGAAAAAGCGAAGCCTTTTCCAAATAGAAACAATAGCTGCAAGCCATGTTGCAGTCAGGTCCTGCCGGCTTAATCAGAAGGGTCTGGAGCGGTTTTCGCATTCTTTTCATCTGTTAAGCTTCCCTATCCGTTTGTACCACACAAAATATTATGTAACTTATGGCTAAACAACACATAACAAAGGACAATTTTGACGCGTTTATACAAACACAATTCTTTCCCAACTGCTATCGTTGAAACCGAGACATGTTGTTGAAGCCATGGAACGGCAGCATAAAAACATACATTAATTAAATTTGGTTCCCCGCAGGTTCAACGGGGAACCACCCACCCCCGAAAAATCCGGAAAATAACCAAAAATTATTCCCAACACTAAATTTTATTCAATTATTTCAACATCTGCAAACATTATCTCTTGCTTGACATGCAAGGGGTCAGCAGTTCAAAGCTGCTCGTGCCTACCAAAAAAAGTCAAAGAATTAGGCCGGGGAACGTCTGCGATTCTCCAGTCAATTTCATACCTGCTTCGTATCCACTCAATTTCACATCTCATTCCTTTCATCTATCCCATATTCATACTTCTTTCATATTCAGGGTGGCTTGCGTCGGCCCCTGCGCCCTTGTCAAGTTAGCAAGAGGATTCCAAACTTTGAATCACGGGTAAGTAGTTAAACGTTTAACGTCGCCAAGTAGATCCTCGGACACAATATTCAATTCGCTAGCTGAAATAAAAACCCCCTCATATCACGCCGGACGGGTAACTTGAAAAAGACAAAACAGGGATTATTACTCATCACAAGTAATCCCTTATATCTTAGGGACTTTGATCATCCCAGCACAGTTAACACCTGCATTATTAATCTGTGTGAGTACCAGTAGCATTTCATCTTCGACTATAAAGCGTGCCTGTCCTGCTGAGTGATTCTGAAAGACCTCTTCGTAAAGCCGTACTAAATCAAGCATGCCCCCCATACTCTTTAAAGCACTTATTACTATTCTCTGGTAAGAATCAGCCTGCAGCTTGAAAGAAAATTGATTTTTATTTACTGCGAGAATTAGCGGTTCATTAATAGCATTAAATGGCGCAATCAATGCCAATTGCAAGCATAAGCCCCACCAAATCTCTTTAACCGTTTTCTCTTTGAAAACCCCTGACTGGTCATGTAGATCACGCTTGTAAAGAACCCCTCGCATATCACTCGGTTCTAGCAAAAAATCTAGAGCTCGGCATAACGGCTCACATACACTCGGTGGGGCTGACGGGGTTTTGAGCAGATGCCCGCACCGGACAGCATTAGCTGTTTTATTTTCCTGTAAAAAAGTCATCAACGTTGTCAGACAATTAGGCAAAAGCATATCTGTAGGGTCAGCCCAGAACAGGTACTTTCCGCGTGATGCAAAAACGCCCATATTTAAGAGATTATAGCTTGAACCTTCATGCGACTTCACCCTGATATTTATGTTTGGAAACAACTCGATTATTTTTTCTAAAAAATCACCGCTATCGGGTAGGTGCATTAGAATCACTTCAATTTTACTGATTTCCTGACTGGAGAGCATTGTTAAAAATTTTGGTAGATGTTTCATACTTTCTGATTCAAGCAAAGGAATCAACACGCTAATATCAAATGGATATTTTTTATCTAAAGCAGGCATGACAGGCCGTAAAATAGACGGATCTTTTGATAGCAGTAGACCTTTAGAAGTGTGTCTTAATCTCCCAAGCTTACTAAGCATGTGCCATGTCTGCCCAATGAAATCGCCCGCACCACTAGCGAAACCACCAGCATTTCGCAGCATATCCGTCCTAAACATAGCGCTTGCGCCTATTTCATTAAAATATGGCAAAGTCTGGCTTGCAGCGTAAGCATTATGTTCAAATCCACTGCCGAGTCTGGAAAATAATATTTCGTCAAAACATTCATCATTGCCAATATATTCCAATTCTCTGGCATCACGTATGACCCGCTTAAGATTTGGGTATGCTACTGATATGCTTTCATCACTCAAAAATTCATTTCGTAACAAGTAACAAAAGTTTTCAGTATATTGGCAAAGAGGTGTTGCTGTAACAGAGTACTGACCTTTGGCTAAATTAAGTCCCTGATTCAGCATCTCTTGCAAGGATAACGGCCCAACATCAACATGTTTCAAGAACAATCTGGCTTGGTAATTATCAGAAATATTTCTCGCAACTTCGCCAGAAGAATCTGCGTCGAGCAATATAACCTCGGTCGCTAGTATCTGATCCAGCAAAGATTCCAAGCAGAGCCTGAACTCTTCCGACCACTCAAACACAGGAAGTAAAATGCTAACTTCCGGCCCCTGCCTTATCTCCGAAACTGACAGCCCCGTATTCTGATACAATTCCGTGGGTGTTTGCGGCCCCTCTTTGATTATTTCAGTATAAAGACCATGCAAATGTTTTTCTATTTCAGGTTTTTCGCCGATATAGTTTTCAACTAAATCACCTTCATCATTATTGAATAAGGCTAATGGCTCTCCCTTGCTTAAAAAATAGCTCCACTCTTTTTCTCTGATACAAGCAAAGTCCGTGAGACTTTCTTTGCTTAAAGCAACACTCCGCTCAGCAATTCCGACAACGGTAAGTTCTTTTTCTCCACTCAAAATGGGTACAAGGCTGACCCCATGAGCTTTCATTTCTTTCCCAACAGCCATTTCCAGCAATGTTGGTCCGATATCGATGCTGCGAATCATAGAGTGCTTTTTACAAGGAGATAAATCTTCAGCAATAAACGAGGCTAAAACGCGGGTTCTGGCATTGGAAAAACCCCACGGTCTTTCTTTATCATATTCAACATAATCTTGATCCAGAATGCATCCGTGATCAGATGTAACAACAACAATATCATTTGGTCCGGGGGAAATTTTGGTCCACAGCTTGTGGAAGTCTTTGGCTTGCAGTGCGACAATATCCAGATATTCTTCGGTGGACCATTTCCGCTTTTGATAGCCACCAAAATCATGAATATAATCAAGATGGATATTTGTAAAAAAAGGGGTCTCGTCCTGCCTAAGTTGCTTGATAAACGCATCACGCCGATCATTGTCATAATCGTTGTCTGGCGTGTGTTCCAGTGTAGGGTAACCAGACTCAAAAACATCAAACCCTCGTTTTGGCTGACAAGAATCCAAACTACTATCATCCCAGCGCAGAGTTCTATATCCGTAATGCTTAAAATGCTCTGTTATCGTGACGGCTTCGTCATTAAAATTTCGAATAGCCTGCACTTCATGGTTAGTCATCCCCGTAAGCCCCGGACGCATGGAAGTAAAATAGGCCGGAGCTGAAACTCTGGTTGAACCTCCAGTGGTCATCACATCTGTAAAAAGGACTCCTTTTTGCAGAACATGATCAATCTCATTGGGAACGGCGTCTTTTGATAAGCAGGATGCCAACATGTCAGACCGAAGTGTGTCGATGACAATCCAGATAACATTTTTCTTATTACTCATATTCAAAATTTGGTTAGAATTTTAGCAATGCATTGAACCTGTAAGGACTCATAGGATAGCTTTCAAGATCCTGATCAAAAAACTCAACCTGCATACCATTTCGCGCTCCAAATTCGGCAAACCACGATTTTGAGTAGTAAAGGTGTCTGTACGCACCATCTTCGGCGGTAGGATACTCTTCTCCAGAATAAACTACATCCCTACGGAAAGTTTCACACTCTTCACGTTTTTCAAGATCCGGCACATCTAGGATGTATATTTTACCATCATCCTTTAGAACCCGCACAATCTCATCCATTGCTTTTTGTGCATATTCATAATCGCTGAAGTAGAAGAAAACTCCGTGAGAAAAGACCGCATCAAACATTTTATCTTGATATGAAATGGATGAAGCTTCGCAAACTTCCGCCTTCAATTCAGGGAGAGCTTCTTTTGCTTTTTGTATGAGTGTTTTGGAATAATCCACACCAAAAATATTAACGGGCTGATCCTTAAGAGTCCAAAGCATAGCACCCGCTCCGCACCCGACTTCCAGCACATTTGAACCTTTTTTCAGCTCAAGCTTTTCCTGAATATTCGTTGATGATTTCAACCAGTCTTCAACTGAGATTGCTCCCGTACCAGCGTCAAACCCATCAGCACGCATTAAACTTTCTAAGTCGCAAAGACCTTCTTCTGCCCCCTTGCGCAGCCAGACTTCCTGCCATTTGTTCTCAATATGACTCATAATTAATCCTATTTACTCTATTGATTACTAAGTGTTTCGGTTAGCGCCTTTACAAAAAAGCGGTTTTGCTCAGGAGTTTTAACTGCAATGCGAAGGTACCTGTTTTCAGGCAATCCCTGTTTAGTGCCAAGATCTTTAACGAGTAATTTATATCCCATGAATAGCTCTTCCTGAACCTTGTCCGAAGAAAAACCATCAGGCAATTCACAGCAAAAATAATTTGCGTAGGAAGGAATAACCCTGAGACTTGGAACTCCCCGCAAAAGCTGTCCCATTTCGTCTCTGGCTTCAATAACTTGAGCACGTGCCTCAGCGTAGTCATTGCGGTACTTCGGTAATATGTCCAAGAAATACTGGGCAACAGAATTGATATGCCAGATTGGTAGGTCAGCTCGCACCTTACTAATAAAGTCGAGATCAGCCGATGCAATATAACCAAGACGAAGCCCCGGTACACCGAGATCTTTACTCAAACTGCGCAAGATTATCAGATTTGGATACTTTTCTAATTCATCTAAAAATGTAGTATCTCGCCCTGTTCCAATAAAATCGGCAAAAGATTCATCTAGAATGATCATATCCAGCGATTTAAGCTCCTTAAACATAAAGCTTAGCTCAGAATGTTTAAAGCGCACTCCAGTAGGATTGTTGGGATTAATCAAAACAAGTGCATTGGAACCGCTTGATTTAACTTCGTTCACAATCTCCTGCGGAAGATGAGTTAGAGAATCAGGAAAAGGGGCAATAATGTGCATCTGCTCCTTTTCCAAACCTCTGGAATATTCATCAAACGAAGGTTGCAGCAATGTTACTTTAATAAATTTTTTGCGTAAAAGATCAATGAGCTCAGCGCCGCCATTAGCTACGGCGAGCATTGATCCATCAATTCTCGCCCAGTTAGCGAGCGAGTTATTTATTTCCAGCTGTCCCGATGGATAATTACCCAAAAGAGACGAGAGGTTCAAACGTAATTCATTATAAAGATTTTGAGTCGGAAAATATGGATTATAGAGGTATTCAAAATCAGTGAAATCGTAGCGCCAGTACCCGCCGTATTTTTTACGTATTTTTTGTAACAAAGAGTAATCGTCGCTGAAATATGCTTCGGCTAATTGAAGGTCGGTAAAATCATCGATTTCAAACCAACGGCTAGGTGCACATATTTTAGCGGTAAGATCTTTATTACCCATAAAGATTATCACACCCAGTACAAGCTCGTAATATTCATTCTGTCCGTTAATCTTTACGTACAAATCAATGGTGGGCCTGAACATTTCACGCAGAAATTTTTCGGTGAACGTGTAAATGTTAACCGTCTTATACTTATCAGTAATGTTGAAATTCTCATCCTGATCTTTACCGGGAATAAGCCGCGTGATGTTTTTATGATCTTTGGTTAACTCTACTACGGTTCCGTCCATGTGGGACTGGAAGGCGTCCACCATGACAGAGTTTTCAAATGGGGAGGAAAAAAGATTATCAATAAGTTCCGGTTCAAAGAAAATGTCGCACTCCATTAACAGAGTGTCTTTATTCCAATAGTCTCTAGATAACCATAAAGAGTGGATGTTATTAGTCTTATGCCAATCAGGGTTGTGCACATAAATGATTTCTATACCATTATAGCTATCCCCTAACCTGTCGTGGAGCTGCTTGGATTCATACCCCTCAACAATAATGAATCTCTCAATATGATGCTTGGACAGAATATCCAATGCATTAATAATTAAGGGAGTCCCATTAACTTCAACCAATGGTTTCGGGGTGGTGTCGGTCAAAGGACTTAATCTTTGCCCGCGCCCAGCCGCTAATATAATGACCTGCATGAAAACCTCCGTGTCAATCAAATGTCATTAGGGACAGTGATTGCAAAATGAGGACCGCTTTTAAGGACATCATAAAACAGTCCCAGATAAAGGACACATAGAAAGCGAGCCTGCCACACTTTTCTGGACAGTGAGTTAAGCCACAAAAACATTTTCCTGACAGTTTGTTTCAAATTCAGAAGACTATAACTTCGATTTCCGTGGCATATCACCCAGAAGCAACCTTATCCCATTCGGGCCCCCCCCCGAAAAACCCGTAAAATCGCCGTAAAGTGCTCCCAATATAAAGTTTTATTCAATCATTTCAATACATACAAACCACTTCTCTGGCTTGACATGCAAGGGGCAGCAGTTCAAAGTTGCTCGTGCCTACCAAAAAAAGTCAAAAAATTTGGTCGATTAACTCACATGGTTAATCGACCCTTTTTTTATGGGAAACAAGTCGGGGAACATCTGCGGTTCTCCATTAAATTTTGCACCGACTCGTATCATACTGAATTTATATATCATTCCCCACCATCCACTTTCACACCCCTTTTATATTCAGCGCTTTTGTGCGGCGGCCCCTGCGCCCTTGGCTAGCTAGCAAGAGAGCTACACTAGGATCAACACCAAATCACCGCAAAAACCCATTTTGTTTGACACACGAAAATGATGTAATTAATAATTATAGAATATGGGGGATTGCGATTACCGCTGGTATTTCAGTGAGAAATTGTTGTAATTGGTAGCCAATAAAGCCTATGGTACGACCAACCGCGTGACAGAATGCACTTAGGGAAAAGCGGAGTGACTCGAATAGGCCAAAAGAAATAGCATGCTAAAACAGGTTTTCTCCGGAATCAAAAAACTCAAAATGTTGCAAGGATCGGCGGCTACCGCATAATCTAAATTATCAAGGAGGCCTCATGGGCGGAATGAATAGAAGGAATTTCATCAAAAATATAGCCATCACTGGCGCTGTGCTGGGATTAGGAAACGTTGTTTTCAATAAACCATCAGAGGCCTTGGCTGGCGAGCAGCAAGATGAGGAAGAAATTTTGGACAGCGAAAGAAAGCCCGAGATTATTGCATCATGCCACTGCAAAAAGGTAGTACTTAGAATTATCAACATGAACCCCCGATTTTCCGTCTGCCATTGCGACACCTGTCAATTAATACATAATGGTCCATGGTACGGAGCAGATTGCGGTAACATTAAAGTTATCAATGGCAAAGAGCATGTATCTAATTTTCCTGTGGAACATGGAGAGATAGATAAAGGTAGCAACCAGCAAAAGAGCTGGACGGCATGGAATTTCTGTTCACATTGCGGATCTAGGCTTTTCTACAGCAAGGATGACAAAGAATCAAAAAAGGTAAACGACAGTTTCAATGTTTCCGTGGGTTTACTCCACCTTATCTGCCCAAAAGATATGACAATGGAAAACGAACTTTTCTATGAAATGAAACCGGATTACTACAGTTTCCATGAGACTAAAAAGTTTTCATCGGACGACATTATAAAAAAAATATAAGATATGAACAGATCCTTTTAACTGTAGAGAGGTATAAAATGCCAGATCAAAGAATATCCAAGGTTACCGCAAAGTGTCTCTGCAAGAGCGTAGTACTTGAAGTACATGAACTAGCTACTGGGTTCACAACCTGCGATTGCAGCACATGCCAGTACATACACAGCGGTCCTGGTTTCGGCGCAAGCTGTAATGATGTAAAAATTGTTCAAGGAGCGGAACTGATAAAATCGTATAAGCCCGCTGCCTGGGCGACATGGAATTTTTGCAGCAAATGCGGAACAAGGCTTCATTATCAATTTGACGAGGAAGTATGGAAAAGCAAACAAAACAGGTTTGTTGTATCTGTTGGGTTGTTATATGAAGCGGGCATCGATAAATTTAAAATGATTAATGAAGTCTCTTATGATGAAAAACCACCCTACTACTGTTTTGCGGGGCAGAGACCAAAGTTATCCACCAGTGAAACATATGCGCTATATGTATTGGAAGGACAAAAGCCCTAAGACAATGGCAGTATAGGGCCTTATTTGGCTGACTTGGCGTACAAACTGGTATTTAATGTGTACAGACAGTATACTGTGGCTGATAGAACCTGCTTGCATGCTATACTCTTTAGCCGCCCCCCCGAAAAACCCGTAAAATCGCCAAAAGCGTTCCCATCACAGACTTTTATTCAATCATTTCAAAATCATACTCCTTGCTTAACATGCAAGGGGCAGCAGTTCAAAGCTGCTCGTGCCTACCATTAGGCAGAACAAGGCTGGTTATCGAAAGATAGCCAGTTTTTTTTTGTGGGGAATATTGCAGAATAAGAAGTGAACGACTCAAATTATCTCCATGCTTAAATGCTTATTCCCACCCACGATAAACATAACAATCCTATCTTTTTTAGCCCCCCCATACGATTTTAATATAGAAGCGGGTAAATATGACTAAAAAGTTAGTAATAGTGTTGGATTAACAAAATCAATATTCACTTTTAAAAGCTATTATGTAGCAGGATCAGGTCTGGTATTTTAAGCGATTAAAAGATAAAGTTTATATTGAAAAACTTACTCTAGCTAAATAGAAATGTCTGATTTCTAACCAATAAGACTAATTATGATAAGGATACAATATGTTTACTCTCTATAATGAGCCAGCATTGTCTATTTTTCTGGCAATTGTTGCCCCTACTATTTCGATAATTTCAGTCAACATCAGTTTATTTACAAAAAATCAAATTAGAAATTCCCTATGCCTCATGAGTGTCGTGGGCATTGTTTTTGCTGGTTTTTATTATGTAATAAGTAACTATCTTATTGCTAACATGGGACTGGCGGAAAACGGAGCTCTCGGGAGTGATCTTGTAGCTACTTTATTATCGTTGGGACTATTTTTCATCTTAAGCGAGCGCACCTTAAGTGAGCTACTCAGCAAGAAAAGCAGATTTTACACAGTCGGATTAACAACTGCATTTTTCGTTATAATTGCATGCTTTTTTTCCATAGCAGTTCTGAATACCATACTTTTTTTGTATGTGACTATTTCACTTTTCGACATGATAAAAAACAATAGAAAGGGAGTAACTCCCCCCTATGAACAAGCACCGGAAAAAGCAGAAAAGAGTGCTGTCTTTAAACATAAACCCAATGTGTATATTCTTTTCTTAGAGTCATTTCATTCCAAAGATGCCTTAAAGGAAATATATAACATCGACAACAATGAGCTTCATTCATTCCTTAAAGACAAGAAATTTACGCTGTACGATAATGTTTACAGTAATATGACAAACACGGTTTCTGCCTTCAAAAATTTAGTCTGGCCTCGAACCCTTTATGATTATCAACGCGAAGAACGCAGCCTTCAAATTGCCCCTTCTGCAATTCTTACAGCATTTAAAGAAAACAATTATAGTCTTAATTTTTTTGCATGCATGCACATAAGGATGTTTTTCAGCGAACTGTTTGATCGTATCGGTACCGACCCTACAAGTCTTGATTTTCAGCTAAATAAATACATTGCTCCTATCCTTGCACAATCCTCTTTCCTGCGAAAAAAGCTCTCAGTTGATGATGTTTTTGAAGTTAGATCTGACTTTGATAGCCTACTCATTAAGCTAGAAACAACAATCAAAGAGAACCATAATTCTCCGCAAATGCACTGGTTTCATTTCGGGGCAAGGCACTCGGACTCTTCCTATAACTGGGATGAACTCGAAACTTTTCAAGATATTTATGCAAACTCCTACGAAAAAGCTGAGAAACAACTGGTCAAAACTGTTGATATGATCATGGAAAATGACCCAAACCCGCTGATAGTAGCTGTTGGTGACCATGGAGCCAGACGGTTTAATAATATTGAATGTGGTGAAAGCACTGATCCAAACGAAGTAATTAAATCTCATGGATATAAACCAAGCCTTATGGCTAAGGATCAATGCGGAATTTTTTTAGGGATCCATTGGCCTATCTCTCATTATACTGAAGGGAAGGTTTTATCTCATGTAACACTTTTTAACCATATCATTGCAGCACTTAGTCAAGACCCCAGTCATATTGAAGATATGATGCCGAATCTCTCATTCTACACATCAAAACAATTCGGGAGACTTATCGTTGCTCGCGATGGAGTTGCCTTAGATGAATGGGAGAAGGTTACCGAAGAGGAACAGATTCCTTTTTTGATGAACGAAATAGAACGAGACTCACAAAATGTTGAGGCACATTTAGCACTTGTATCTAAATATTTTGAGTTTGGACAAAAAGAAAAGGCTATGAATTATCTTGTGAGCCTTTGTGATAAATTTCCAACTTCTGAAGATGTGTTTCTAATGATCACACAGGAAATGCTTAAACAAAAAAAGTTGGGCAATGCCAAAAAATACGCTCAAAACATTCTGAGTTTTGCACCTAATTCCAGTAAGGCTAACTACTATCTATCTATCATTTATGAAAGGGAAGGACGTCTAGATAAGTCCAATGAGTATATAAAGAACGCTGTAAATTTTTCAGAGAGCAAGGTGCTCCCAGAAGATTGGAACTTGAGGTATGCGCAAGGTATCATAAAGTCTCGCGAATTATCGAAGTTACCAATAAATAACGATGACGCAACAACAGGAAATATGCCTGTAGAAGTCTTTGTTGATTTGGAAATGCAATACCTTGCATACCTTGATGGGAAAAATGAAAATATTTTTCCGTGGTTTGATGATAAAGTAGAGTCGTCAGTTGGATGGTACAGAATACTTTTCATGGTAAGAAAGCTTCTGGTTTGTTTAGTTGCTGAAAAGTGGCAAGAAGCAGAAATTGTTGCTCGTAAAGTTTTGGCAGAAAAGCCCATGTATGCGGGAATTTATTCAGCTCTCGCCTGTGGCTTGGAACGGCAAGGCAATGTTAGTGAAGCTTTAAAGACTCTTTCAGAAGGGATGACGGAAACAAAAAGTAATGCTCTTTTAGAACAGATAGGTTTTTTGATCAGCAGAAATAAAATTCGTCACCCTGATTTTGTGCCAATCAAGGTCATCGCTATGAAAAGCATCGAATCAAGAAAACCTACCTGGGGAGCAATGTCGTCATTTGATGAAAAATGGTATTTTGATCATTATAAAAAGCACCTTAACGGCCTTTCTCCCCTTGAACATTATATGCAAAATGCAAGCACGCTGATCGTCAATCCTAACCCCAATTTTGATACGGCTTTTTACTATATGAATTCACCTGAAATATTCCTGCGCGGCATTGATGCTTCTGTTCACTATAACCAATTCGGAAAATATGAACTGTTCAGACCGCAGTGTAAGTGTGTACTCGATAGATCAGTAGTTTATGATTTAAAGTGGAAAGATAAATGCATTGAGACGTAACCTTTTTTGGCAGGAACTTTGCATAAAATTAAAAATCTTTTAGAGCGTGTCAATTCAGATATTTTCAGTAGAGGTCCTATTTTTAGTACACTTGAAGAACATTTTTTTGATGAAGGAGAAAATCCATGTCCAATGCGTCTCGCTACTATAAAAAAAGTTTTATAATAACAGTCTGTTTTTTTTCGGTTGGTGCGCTTATTTTAATGCCTCACGTGGCCCACGCAGGATACTTAGATCCAGGTTCTGGCAGTACTGTTGTCCAGTGGATAATCGCAAGTGTTGCTGTGTTTTCAAGAATTAAAAAAAGTGTTGTCCAGTCAATAAAAACCATGGTCAGGAAGTAGCAACATGAAGAAAGATTTGAGTTCATTTAGAGATAGGTCGGGATATGTTTATCACGATGGCGAAAATGTTTTACGAACAATTATGCCTAGCTATAAAGAAACTTGGAAACAGGTAGTACAATCTGGACTCATTGATGAATGTTTAAGTGATAAACTTATTGTTTCTTTTGAAGAGTGCGATGCTTTGCCTAACAGCTGGAAAACTTTAAAGGTAGAGCCTGTTCCGTTTATATCATACCCTTATGAATGGAGCTTCAGCCAGATTCAAGATGCAGCCCTGCTTACTCTTAAGTTACAACAGGAAGCACTCGCTAAAGGGCTGACTTTAAAAGATGCCTCTGCGTACAATGTTCAATTCATGGGCAATAGACCTGTATTTATTGATATTTTTTCATTTGAAAAAAGAAAACAAGGTGAGACTTGGCAGGCATATGGGCAGTTTTGTTCTCACTTCCTAGCTCCACTTGCTCTTGCCGCTAAAAAAGATCTTCGACTTGCTCAGCTCAGTCGTCAATGGATTGACGGCATACCACTGGACATTGCTTCTTCCCTTTTGCCTTGGAAAGCCTACCTGAATCCGTCTATTTTTATGCATTTAGTGCTGCATGCTGCTTTGCAAAAGAAGTATGCGGACCCTCGTTCGTTTAAATCAAAAGGATCGCGAAATATGTCGCTTGATAAGCTTCAGGGGATAATTGAATCTCTTGAAGATGCTACCAAAAACTTACGTTTTCCAAAGCAAAATACTGAATGGGGCGACTACTACAATGACACAAATTATACAGATGAGGGGACCGCGGCTAAGCTTAGCATTGTTGAGTCTATCGCTTCAAACCATACTGGTAAATTAGCTGTAGACCTCGGAGCTAATACCGGCAGATTTAGTCAGCCATTATCTAAATATTTTAAAACTGTTGTCGCCGCTGATATTGATCCCGCTGCGGTGGATTTCCATTATCGCCATTTGCGCAAAAATGGTCCAAACAACATTGTGCCTCTCATCCTAGACCTATCCTCTCCATCCCCAGCTCTTGGATGGGCAGGAGAAGAAAGAAGTAGCTTTGCTCAAAGGTGTGAGGCGGATATGTTGTTGGCACTTGCGTTGTGTCATCATCTTTTCTTTACTGCTGGGATTCCTTTTACTCAGATCAGTGAATATTTTCATTCACTACTTGGCCCTCACGGAGTGCTCCTTTGTGAATTCGTTCCAAAAGAGGACAGCCAGGTACAGCGAATGCTTAGTGCTCGAGACGATGTTTTCGAAGATTACACTTTAGAAGAATTTCAACGGGCATTTTATAATGCTGGTTTTAAAGAGCTTGAAGTTATTGACATGCCGGATAGCGTTCGCACATTGCATGTATTTGAAAAGATCGGATAGAGTGACTGTACTTTAAGTTTTTTTAGAGAATGAAAATTATATTTCTTTTAAAAACACTTAGTTTGACATACAAGTGCTCAGCAGTCCCAAAACGGCTCTTACCCACCATTAGGCAGAACAAAACCGGTTAGATAATATATGAGAATTTTAGACAAGGTTTTAAAGGTTGTAATAGGAATAGTTTTACTTTCCATTGCCGCATGTGCATCTCATCCGCTGGGAATCCCTGATGAAGAATGGACTGCACTTAATTCGCAGCAGAAGTTTGAGGCACGGAAAAAGCAAGCCGCCTTGGATTTAAAAGCACGTGAATTGGCTGTTGAACGCGAGAAACGGCGCAATGCAGAACGCATAGTACAACGCCAGGAAGAGTACGATCAAGATATCGCTAATGGCTTGATCGCAGAGTTTTATCCGCAAGATTACGCTTGTTTTGGTGGAGACAAATGTCGGCGCAACCGGGACGAAGAAAAAAGAGATGAAATAGTTATCCCATTGCATGCATTGTCCAATATTGATGTCATACAAATTTATGCTGACGACCGTGTTGGAAGCAAGCACGAGGGAGTTCTTGGGGTTAGTGCCGATCGCTTTAAAGTGAAAAAGATTGACCTATCTGATCGCACAAAATGGCATCAGATTTTTGTGGGCCGAACAGCTCGCAACATAGTCTTGAAGGCAGAGACTGACGATGAGATTCGTGTTTTTAGGGTAAAAGTTTTTGGATCCCGTATCCCCAATAATCAATTAAAGTATAATATTATTGAGCAATAAACGGGATTAACAATTTGAACGTAATCTCCCCACAACAGAATCTATAGCGGGAAGGACGTCCATCCCAAAAAGGGCGCCCTAAGGCGCCCAATATTCTTTTAGTTTGCCAGTTAGTACCTTTCGAAGTCAGCATCCTCTCCCATTTCCAATGCGACACCCAGCGCTTTCGGCCTGCTTGGCTGGATTAAGCGATCCGAACTTTGTGCAGCTCTGACCTTTGTCGAGTGCATAATACCCATATCTCCTATGTTAAAATAGGAGACCGTATGTTTGAGATGATCGGCTTGACTCGAAAGTTCTTGTGATGTGGAGGACATTTCCTCCGAAGCTGAGGCAATTTGCTGAATAACCTGATCAAGCTGGTGGATGGCGGTGTTAACTCCTTCGGCTCCTGCTTGCTGCTCGTTGCTGGCAGCCGTGATTTCCTGGATCAGGTCGGCGGTATGCTTGATGTCCGGGACCATCTTGCCGAGCATCTCTCCAGCCTCCTCGGCCACCTGAACGCTCGAAATGGATAGATCACTAATTTCTGCGGCGGCAATGCCAGATCGTTCTGCAAGCTTTCTCACTTCGGCGGCAACTACCGCAAACCCCTTACCATGCTCTCCTGCCCGTGCGGCTTCGATGGCGGCATTCAGAGCAAGCAGATTCGTTTGACGAGCAATTTCCTCGACCACGGATATCTTGTCTGCGATTTCACGCATGGCCTTAACGGTCTGTGCAACGGATTCTCCGCCTCGTTCGGCGTCAGTTGCTGACCGCAAGGCTATCTGTTCTGTTTCTTTTGCATTCTGGGCATTTTGGCTAATGTTCGCAACCATCTCTTCCATGGATGAGGCGACCTCTTCCACATTGGAAGCCTGCAAAGTAGCCCCCTGAGACAAAGTCTCTGCCGTGGCGGAAAGCTGAGTGGCACCGGTTGCAACGCCTTCTACAGTCAAGCGGACATCACCCACGACCTGGCGGAGCTTCGACCCCATGTTGCCCAAATCATGAGCAAGCATGGCGACCTCATCCTTTCCTGAAACACGAATTGACGCAGTCAAGTCACCGGCAGCTACTTCACGGGCGAATGAGCCACTTCGGATAATCGGCTCCGTCATCGATTGGGCCAACTTCCATCCGCCAAGTCCGCAAAACAAGGCGATGGTCAAACCGATAACCACGGTCTGCGTAATAGCTGCATTGGATGACTCAAGGATCTCATCCCGTTCTATAAGGGCAATATACTTCCAACCTGTTTCCGAAGATGTGAATACGCTTCCGAACATGTCTTTACCATCTACCTTGATATCTTCTACCAGTTCGGAAGAGGTGTTATTTAATATCATGAACGCTTCAGACAGTTCGGACATATTCTTAAATACGTAGTCTTCGTTCTTTGGATCAGCGAGTATTGTCCCATCACCTTGAACAATAATTATGTATCCGGTCTTTCCTATGTTGATACTAGATGCGATTTCAGTAAGCTTTCCTAGGCTAATGTCTACGGCTGCAATACCCATTACTTGCCCAGCATCGTCTCGTATTTTGGTCACCATACCAATATTAGGAACACCCTCTGTCGTGACATAGGCGTTTAAAAGAGTCGTCTCGTCCGGCGATGAAATACCCTGCTTGTACCACGGCCGTTTTCTTGGATCATACGTGCTTGACAAAGCCTCATTTGGGGCTGCGGTGTACCCCCCGTCAGAAAGTCCGGTGTACACGTAAGCGAATTCAGGGTGACTTTTAATCAACAAATCAAAGGTATTGTATGAGACTCTCTCCAGTTCGCCCATATCATCTCTCACCGCAAAGTGCTTCCCTTCAGGCAATTCAAAAAAGTGTGTCCAATCTCCGCGCCCATTAATTACAGAGGGCAGTGAAGCAACATACTTGGTAATTTCAGCGGGCCCTTTGAGGAGTTGGTTGACGAATCCGTCTATTCGGAGCAGTTGCTCCTGCGAAGATGTTTCAAATTGTTCCGTAACCGTACCCCTGATTCCAATGGAAACTACAATTGAAATGATCAAAACTGAAATGATCACTGGTACAATGATTGCCAATATGAATTTCGATCGAATTTTCACCCTCCCCCCTCAAGTAATAAGTTAATATTAGCTAATCATTTAACATTGATGAGAACTTTTGACCATAATATTATTACTTAATATGCTCTGACGAGGACTACTATTTTGCTAATAAAAGACAAATTCAGAACAGGGATTCCGCCCCTGTTTACGTTGTAGACCTGATGTAGAGGTTGAGTATTACAACTAAAATGCAAGTGGAGGTTACAATTAAAGCCGCCACAACAATTGCGGACTGAATCGGCGACGTCCTAGGCATGACAAAAACCAGACAAGCGACGATAGAGACCGTTACACAGGCAGTAATTGAGGGTTCATCTCAATTGAAAAATGGCGTAATATTTTGGATCATAGGCATGAGCAGCAAGCAGGAAAAGAAAAGCTGTTCTATTCATACAGAATAAGGGTCGCCAAGAGTGTGCGAGACTATACCGAAATTGATCGAAATGAAGCCCCGAACGATTCAAATAGCGCGCTCAGTTAATATGCCCCAATTAACTTTTCTTCAGCTACACATTCTCTCGGCCAGAAGATATGGTAGCGAGTAGATCATCTTTACGAACTGGTTTCGCCACAAAGTGGTCACATCCAGATTCAAAGCATTTCTTCTTATCGTCTTCAAAAGCGTTGGCAGTAAGAGCAACGATATGAACAGGTGGAAGATTTTGTTCCTTTTCATAGACACGGATAGCCATAGTAGCATCAATACCATCCATAACGGGCATCTGCATGTCCATGAGGATTACGTCTATGTCGCCCACTTCTTTGAATAGTTCTAATCCTTCTAGGCCATTACTGGCAATTAGCAAAGTGTGCCCACTATCTTTCAGATAATGCTCGATGAGCATTTGATTACTTTTAGAGTCTTCTACTATGAGCACCTTCTTAGAACTTAAATCCATGGTAAGACAGACTCTATCCGGAGCGGGTTTCACAACCTCACGATCGTCACTGCAAACCTCAAATGGAAGTGTAAACGAGAACATCGTACCGCGTCCCAAATGGCTTGTAACCTCAATATGTCCACCCATAAGTTCCAGCAAACGCTTAGAAATGGTCAAACCAAGGCCAGTGCCGCCGTACTTACGAGTAGTTGAGGAATCGGCCTGAGTGAAACTTTCAAAGATCGTTGCTATTTTTTCTTTCCCAATACCGATACCGGTATCACTGATACTGAAGGATACTTGAACATTTTGATCATCACTATAATCAGCACTAACGTCTACTTTCACTAATCCGGCATTGGTAAACTTAATGGCATTACCAACCAGATTCATCAATATCTGCCTGACCCTTAGCTCATCCCCTCTAACCCAGCGCGGAATATTATTGGGAACTACACACTCAAATCTAAGGCCTCCAGTTCTGGCTTTAACGCTCATAAAACAGGCAACACTGTCCAGCAGTTCGATCAGATTGAATTCTGTTTCATCAATAATAATCTGTCCCGCTTCAATTTTAGAAAAATCTAAAATTTCATTGATCAGTCTCAACAACCCCTCTCCTGCTGATTTAAACATATTCACAATCTTGCTCTGTTCAGCAGTGAGATCGGTTTCAGAAAGTATATCAGGCATGCCCATGATAAAATTTAGAGGGGTGCGTATTTCATGGCTCATGGTGGCAAGGAATTTTGACTTAGATTTGTTGGCGGCAAGAGCGGCTTCCTTTTCAATTTCAGCCTGTTCCTTTAGCTTACGTTCAGAAACGTCTGTGGCCATACCCTCTAGATAGACACTGCCGTCTTCTCCGACCACTAGTTGGCAATAAGTCGTCAAAAAACGTGATTTACCGGACGGCAATCTCACTTCATATTCAAAGTCCCGCACAGATCCATTCTGTTCAAGCAATCGAATAAGTTCCTTCCTTCTCATGGGGTCAGCATATAGACGAGCACCAATATCTTGCACATTGTCCAGTAGCTCCTGAGGAGAACCATATCCCACCAATTCTGCAAATGCCGGATTAACATTTATTAATCTTCCATCAACAGTGGTGCGGAAAATTCCTTCGGTAGCGTTCTCGAAAAAACCACGATATTTCTCTTCCGCCTGACGTAAATTTGTAATCAATACTTGAATATCGTCTGTCATTTCATTGAAAGTATGAGCCAGTTGCCCTATCTCATCGCTGGATTCCTCTTTAAGACGGCTATCCAGATCTCCATCCTGAAATTTACGAATCCCCTTGATCATATCCGTAATTTTATTAGTGAGAGTCGAGGCCATTAATACAGCAATAAAGATTACCACTATCACCATGACCAGAGTAGATACAGTTATCTCCCTTGAGGTCTTAGCCTGAGATTCTTTTAGATGCTGCTGAGTCTCATCATTCTGTTTTTTTAGAGTTCCCTGGAAGTCCGAAGCCAAACCAGCAATTTTTTCACCGGTTTCTGTTGCTGCTTTATGGAACTCATTAACATTAGCTCCAACGGTAACGAAGCCAAAACCGCGAGGGCCTGAATAAATACCAGTATGATAGGGAATGGCCGCCGCAGTAGTTAATTTCCACAACCCGCTCCACAGAATGACAAAGGACCCTGATCCCCCATCTTTAGTAAGGTTGTTCCAACCATCACACTGAGGAGCAAAATTAAGATAACGGCAATCCAGTCCCACAAGCCCCGCATCCATCAATTCAATGGAGGGTTTCTTCTTAAGCGATTGATCTTTAAGCACCGGTGCAGTCTTTTCCCACTCAGAAATTGTCAGACCGCTTTGCGTATAATCATCAAACATCTCTTTTGCCAGCCATGGAATGGCGGGTTGTCCCGTCTCGGGATCGTATCCTGTAATGAAATAGTCACGGGGATGAGATATGTTGCGATCCTTGTAATCCCACATGAACGCGTAGTTTCCAGAGGACGCATCCGAAATTGAGGTATAACGCTCGGCAGTAGGAACAATATAGTCAGTGAATTCCATGATATGAGTATGATCTAAAGCCAAAGTTACGTAGCCTGTGATACGCCCGTCCTGCACTACCGGAGTAGCCCAACGAACAACACCCTGATAACGTTTACCCACGGGGTTTTCCTTACCCGCATAGCCCGCATTTTCAGGATCAAAGGCAATACCTTTTTTCATCGCCCGTGCTTTGGTGTAAGCTCCAATAATAGGACTTTTCAGATACGCTCCAATAACTTCGGATACGTAAATCTCTCCTGGAGCCAGCTTTTTAAGCTCAGAAAAATAACTCTCCGCCTTACAATATGTATTGGTCGCAACGGAAACATCCTTTTTCTCGTTCGGTAAAATATCCGAAGAAGTAACCTTGACTTGCTCTATTCCGGCTAAGTCGACATAGGTCATTTCAAGAAATAGAGGGAGTTTAACGCGTTTTACAAAATTATCTGGTTGCCGGGAATGGAAATCCTTCGCATTATCAGCATTACGAGCTGAAACGATGGGCTCAGCGGACGGAGCAGAAGGTTCTGGCCCCCAAGAATCTCCAGCCTCATTAAGAACCCAGACAGAAGGTTCAGTGATATATCCGGAGAGTGGAGCAAGAAATGTTTTATAATTCTCTTCGGTGGGAGGCAGGCTTGAAGCCAGAAGGATATCGTTATCCCTGGCATACAAAAATTCAGCAACATCTTTAGCAGTATCTGTAGTCAATCGCTCAATCGTTTCTCTGGACTTAAGATCCAAAGCCCGGATGGAACTCTCCACTGCCATATCACTAATATTAGTTATAGTACTTTGAGACTCAGTAGATAATTGAACAACTTTGTCCTCAACACTATGACCTAAAACAGTGATACCGTTCCACGCGACCCAAGCCAAAGCTATCAAGGGCAAAACCTTGATAAGCACGAAAACAGCTATTAGCTTACAGCGGATTCCAATCGAACGAGGTCGGCGCATTTAGAACTCCCTGACATTCATGAACAAGACTCACATAACTCAACTTAACATTATCCAGAACTTTATAAAATGTGTAGTTACAATATTATCTACTATTGACAATTATTTCAATGATAACGAAACTGGTTACTTTGATTTAACAAGTCAAATACTTATCCACAAACAACGGTATCAATAAGGTTTCTCTGAATAACTATTCGCGATCGTCAGGTCCCACATGGGTAACCATTTTGTGGGTAAACGGATCATACATAGCATAATCCGGTGCATATGAGATCGTTCCCCAATCCAGTATGAGCTTAACAGCTTCCAGCGCAATGGCGGCACTCTGCATCCAGACCATAGGCGCGAAGGTGGAGAAATTGCCATCCATCATTTTTTCTGCACCACCCTCATTGTAAAAGGATAAAACCCCCTCAATTCCAGCATAAGTTTTAATCATCTCCTCAACCAACTTGCCCTTTTGTTCATAGGACATGTTGTAGAGTTCTTCGATGCTCATATTCTCGGTGCCGAAACCATAGAAAGTTTCGAAAGAAACACTGTTTTTATCGAAAACGCGGACGTTAAGGTAAGGCATAGCCACAGATTCGATCATGGGAAGCCCCGCCTCCATGCACCTTCTGGCAACATGAATGGAAGGAATAATATCATCAATACACATAAGCACGACTTCGGACCCTTCAAGCATCTGCCCTATTGAGTCGTCGTCTGTTACGTAAAACTCATCGAGTCTCAGCTCTGGATTAACGTCAAGCAAGAACCGTTTGGTCGCATCAACCTTGTGCTCTCCAAGGGTCGAATTGTAGCAATGGAGCTGGCGATTCAAATTTGACGCTTCAAAATGATCGATATCCACAATACGCAATCCGCCCACACCACTTCGGACCAGTATCTCCGCCGAAACAGATCCGAGCGCACCAACCCCGAAGACAGGTATGGTAGAATTTCTGAGCTTCTCCTGCCTTTCCTCGCCTAGAATGCCAAGATTTCTCTCAACCATTTTCGAATAATAACTCGGTTCGGACATTAATTACCCCTATATTTGTTCAATCAAAATTTTGCAGACAGATGAAAATACCGCATACAACGCGCCATAAGTATAATTTTAATAATTTCAATAATTTACAAACCAGAAAATAAAACCTTACTCTTTTGGTATGAATGACATGTATGAAGATGAAATACAACAACACCTCGCAGCTCATGTAGAGGTTCCGTATGATATCCAATTTATCGGCGTAGCCCTAGACTGGGCAACCGAAATAATTAAGATTGCCGGCGGTGAAAAAGACGAATCCGAAGGGATAAGACTTGCCCTAGAAGAGACTCTTGTCTTCATCATCAAAAGCTATCCAGATGCAGAAAACTGGGAACTGGTTCGCATAACTCTCCAGCTATTAATGGATGGTCAGGTGGAGATATCTCTATCCAATGCCGGACCTCCAGTGCATATAGATAGAATCCCTACATACGATCCTGCGTCACCCGCAGAATCCAATTTGGGCGGACTATGGCATTTTCTGGCCGAAAAATCTGTCGATGATCTCGAATTCAAGAATCTCGGCATGGACGGATGGCGCGTATACATAAGAAAAAAACTCGCTAATCCGGCGTATGAAAAAATAATGTTGATTCCCGCCGAATCAATGCAGGACGCCAAAAAGAAATTTAAATTCACCACGCGCATAGCAAAGCCAGAAGATGCCGCCGCGCTAGTTGATCTGACCTACGACACCTACAGATATTCTTACCCCGACGATGAGTTTTATCATAAATCGCGCCTTGCAAAAGATATAGCAGAGGGCAAGCTCATCTGCTTACTGGTGGAATCAGACGGCGTTATAGTAGGAAACTCAACTTACTCTTTCTCAAAAGAATCTCCTACATACTCCTGTTCAGGGGCGCTGATGATCCGGCCTGAGTTTAGAACAACCCGAGCAATCATCTTTCTTATTCGCGAATTTTGCAGTTTCATGGCTGCCAACCCTATTGGGGTTGATTTATTCTACGCCAACATAGTCACCGCGCATAAAGCCTCCCAGAAAGTTTCAGAAAAAGGAGGGTCAAACCCTCTAGCTTTGCTTCTGTCTATAGGCACACCTGCGGACTACCGAGGCTTAAAAGTTCAAATTGATCAAAGGGAACATTTTCTGCTTTGCGCCATGATGACGACTCCTCCAACGATGGACAAACTATACTTGCCTGAAAAGCATCATGCAATCATGTCCCCCATGCTTAACAAATTCGGGTGCCGAGCCGAACTTTCAGAAACATACACCACAGCTTTTGCTGAAAACACGACCTTTGATATAGACGAAGACCCGCTTGAAAGAACCGCATACGTTACAATAAAAACCATAAACGAAGACTGGATAAACAAATTCAGGCAAAAAAAATTCCTACTATTTGCCAACGGCATCAAAGTAGTTCTTTTCCTTGTTCCGGCATGGGAAAAGCTTCCTCCAAAGCTTGACGATAAAATGAAACAACTCAACGCTATATTCACAGGTGTAAAACCTATTTCAGTCTCAAAATTCTACCTTGTTTATATCGCCTTAACCTACGCGGTAGACTTTGAATCCATCAACCTCCATGATCCTCTTGCTGAAAATCTAAAGACACACGTCCACAAGCTCTACAGCGAAATGGTGGAAGGGTAGGAGATAAGTTTGACTCAGGTCTCGCAAAAAACCAGAAGCGGTATGTCCATCAAAGGTTTTAGCTTAGCGCTAGCCACGCTTAGCAGTGTAATATGGATGGGAACCAGTATTTTTATACCGGGCTTGCCGGAAATTGGCCGAGATTTGTCCATGAGCAGTCAACAACTCAGCGCAACACTTACGCTCTATTTCATAAGCTTTGCAGCAGTAATGATTGTGGCAGGTCCACTTTCTGATGCATGGGGACGACGCAATTTCGTTTTCGCAGGACTTGCTCTGTTTTGTCTGGGTAGTTTGGTTTGCCCCATTACGGACAGCGGTACTGTATTTCTAATTGGTAGAGTAATTCAAGGACTTGGCGTGGGTCTAATTCAGGTTCCTACATTAGCGATGGTTCGAGATGAATGTCCGGGACCAGAGGCATACACAGTGCTAGGACTACTCGGAGCAATGACCGCACTTATCCCGATATTATCCATGCTTATTGGCGGAGTGGTCATCGAACAATTCGGATGGCGTTTTGTCTTTTACATTCTGGCAGGAGTGTCCATCGCGAGCGGCTTTGCATCCCTTTACCTAGGTGAAACTCTCCCGAAGGAAAACAGGCTGCCCAAAGTAGACTTCGCTGGCAGTCTGAAAAGTTACCGAGCTATCCTTCTTTCCGATCAGATATTACTAGTAACCGGACCTCTACTGATGTTCGCAGTATTTCAAGGAGCCTACCTAATCATAACACCCTTATCACTAGAAACAGATTTCGGCCTGACCCCGACAGGATTCGCCATAGCTAACATATTGGTAATAGCGGGTATGATTGCTGGTCAATTATCAGCAGTAAAAGCCGTCAAGAAATATTCCCCGAAAAAGCTATTTATGCTTGGCGCAATTATAGGCATCACTGGCGGTGTACTGTTTTCAATCCTTGAAATGACCTCATCCATGTCCCATGTCATTATTTTTATGGCCCCTTTGACCGTGCTAGGATTCAGCTTCGGGTTCATAGAGCCAATCAGTTTAAAGTCGCTATTCACAAAATTTAAAGAGAGTTCGGGCATGGCCTCCGCCTCATATGTCAGCCTTCTACTTATATGCCAAGGCATAGGAAGCACGGTAGCAGGAATGCTCATGGACGGCTCATTTTCACCGCAAACCACACTATCTATAATGATTACCCCCCTGGGAATCCTGATGGCGATGTTGGCGCTTGCTGGACGAGAGAAGTTGCTTTAGCAGGAAGATTTCTCGACCGTTTTAAACACCTTGGTAAAACTTGTTAAGCAGGCTGTCAGCTATCAACAGTGCACCGCATAGGTCTACCCCTCCATTCTAGACACTACCGAACATACTATTTTCTTATAAAAAAAGAGGGGGGAGTATTGCCCACTATAACAACAATAATTATGTTATAAAGAGAGGCATTAGACCTCAGTCTGGCATAGAGACTATTCATACGCACGCTATCTCGTAACTACCTAGGGAGGTGGTTATGAAAACCGTTCTAGCCTTTCTTCTGGCATGTTTTTTCATGACTTCTTTGGCGTTCGCCATTGACGTGAATATCCCTGTCCGCATAACTTTCGCGGCACCGCTTTCTGTTGCAACGGTTCAAGGGGCAAGCATCGGAACTCTAGTTGCGAATATTGAACAGGAAATTGTCACGCTTGATGCTTCGTCAATAGCATCAATTGCAGCATCTAATGATGAGGGTGCGGCCTCCGCTGCAAACGAACTTTGCTCCGAAGCTGTACTGCGAAGAAATAATATCGAAGACGACTCTGTTGGAACTCATCAGGCTGGCTATGTTGTGCTTAAGAGTTCAGGTGTAGATTTTGAGGTGAGACTTATTGAAACCTCAGAACTGAGTTGCACAACGACCGCTTCAAACACTCCGATTACTGTTATCGGCATTACGACTAATGCACTTCAAGTCGCGGGGGTTGATATGGGTGACAAAACGTTCATTCCGTTGTTTGTTGGCCCGATACTTCAGATACCAGCAAACATAGAGCCCGGCGCGTATGTTGGAGAGATTAGTATATCACTCATTATTAAGTAAGGATCAGCAGTGCAAAGCTACTCGCGCCCAAGATTAAAAACTCATCACTCTAACAATAATTTACACGGCAAATACATTCTTTACATTCGCAGCTAATGCAGTCTCATAACATGCTAGGAAATATTAAACATTATCGTCAGGATACAAAACCCTAACTGCGCGCCAAAACACTTCTTCGGCATTACCCGCCGCAGAATCGGTGTTAACAATCACTGCAAAATAATAATTCTTGTACTTATTAACTATAACTTTATATCCATTGATTTCTCCTGCATGTCCGACAGCGCCCTTGTGATAAGATAATCCAAGACCATAACCAGCCGTGCCGCCGTTTAACGGGCCACCGGTAGTCATGGAAACAAACTCCATCATTTGATTCGTTGAGTACTCGGTGAGCAATTTCATTTCATGTATAGACTCAATCCATTTCAGCATGTTCGGCAAAGTACTAATCATATTACCAGCGGAAAAAGCAATCGTAGGAGAATATAAAGTCGCGTCTACCCAAGTACCGCTATCGTCTTTATACCCACTTACATATTCCGCAGGGACAGCTCTATCCTCTCCTACAGGAACAGATGTATAGCTCAAACCCAATGGTTCAATAATTTTAGTAGTTATCAACTCTTTGAAACTTGCGCCGCCCGCTTTTTCGACAATCAGCCCTAGAATAACAAAATTTGTATTTGAGTAGTTCCAGCCCGCACTCGGAGCAAATCCATTCGGGGCTACACTGTCGCGTGCGAAAGAAACAAGCTCTTCGGGCAAAAATTCTTGCGTAGGGTCCGCGGTATAACGGGCATAAAAAGTCCCGGTTCCTGTATAGGACGTTATTCCAGCTGTCATATTAAGTAGTTGGCGAATTGTTATGATATCACTGTTTGGGTAATATCCAGCCCCCATCCAGTCATCAATAGTATCCTCTAAACGCAGCTTACCCTCTTCAACCAATTTCAATATGAGAGTCGCAGTGTAAGATTTTGTCATACTACCAATGCGCGTATACAAATATGTTCTCATTGAAAAATCGGATGAACCAGCCCATGCAGTGGAAACAAAAAATGAAGAGAAAAAATTCTTATTTAATTCCCCGTTGCCATCCGCCACATCTGCGGCGAAAGTTGCAACCCCCGTAGCTCCCATCCAAGTAGCACCACCAACTTCTCGAACAGCCAGCGAACCGCCCGGAAATCCAAAATCAGCCTTTGATTGATCAAGTGATGCTTGAAGGGCAATGGCCTGCTCTGTCGGAAAATCACCGCCACTATTGCCACAACCGCGTGCACCCATCATTGATATGGCGGAAACCACAATAATCGCTGACATAATAAATTTGCGTAAAGTAGCGCGACTAGAATTTGATTTTGAACTCAACATTAACGCCCACCCTGTCTTTTCACATCCTTATCTATAGCCTTCCAACCGACAGCAAAACTCGTCATCTTCCTAATATTTGTTGCAACAGCTTCATTCTTCACATTCGCGACAAAGGTTGTCTCATGATATGGATAAGCCGTTTTAAAAACTAAGTCTGGATACGCTGCAAACTTCTCTTCCAGTATATGCGAGCTTCTAACCGGACCAACTTGGTGGTATGAGGCTATTGCCGCCCACGACTGAGTATTATCACTAATGTAGCGCGCAATATCATCCGCGATATCGACTTCAACACCCTCTATGTCCATTTTGAAAAAATCAACACCGTTAGGAGCATGATCTGCAACTAAATCGCTTAAAGTAATTGCTTCAACAGTAAATGAATCCACGCCTCGTTCAGTAGGCGAATCTGTTTCAACTGACAAATCAGCATCCTTAATGCAGCTTTCTCCACCAGATTTATGCTGAAAGCTTACTTCTCCGCTTCGGGTATAGAGAGCCTTCCTAACAAGCTCACAATTCGCAAAGCTATTCTTATAAATATCTGCGGCAATAAAATCTGCGCTCTGCTTATCCGGCTCCAGAAAGATAACATGACCTTCCTTTGCCGCGGCACTGAAATACATTCCTGAAATACCGTTCCACGGGCCGGCATCCACAACGGTAGAATCCGCGAAAACAGTGCCGGGCAATGTGTACCCTCGAAGCTCACACACAAATTCGAAAAAAGGACAAACGGAAGTGTAAAATATGGCCGAACCGATTTTACATTCCCACGCTTTAAGCTGAAAGGAATAGCGGGTCATGGGCTCATATTTCCAAAGGGGCATATAGCCTAAAATGGGAGAAAATTTAATTACAAACCAATCCCCGATCCTCTCCAAATAAAAATCTTTAGAGCAAAACAGCGCTTGAACATCCTGAAACTCTTCGTAAGTTTCCTTTTCAACCTGAACCCTAAACTTGTGAATAAGTTCGCTATCCATTGTCCCTCCTGCGTAAGTGATGAAGTACAGCGATAAACATTATTTTACAACTACGGGACAAATTCATACTGCCTATTTACTTTTATTCAAATAGTCATATAATTCTCATTAACGCCGTTGCTATCCGTTTTCCTGACGGCACCTCAGGAGGTTACATGAATTCAAAGCGACTTTTAGGTATTTTTGCTCTTATCACTCTAATGATGCTCCCCGTCTCCGTAATGGCTAACGGGCTACCCACTTTTGTTGAGCTCGCAAAAAAATGCGGCCCTTCAGTTGTTTTCATCAGCACCGTAAACACCGTGCAGCAAGACAACTCTAAGCAAAACAAATTCCATACTCCTCCCGGACAGCAAAATCCGCTTGAGGACTTTTTTAAACAGTTCGAAGATAGATTCAGAGGCAACAACCCCAAGCAGAAACGCAAACAAGGCGGCCTAGGGACTGGCTTTATTATCTCTGCTGACGGGTATATTGTAACAAATAATCACGTTGTATCTTCAGCCGATGAAATTAAAGTTAAACTTCAGAACGCTGATCGCGAATACCCTGCCAAACTTATCGGCCTTGATAAAGAAACAGACCTGGCTCTGTTAAAAATTGACGCAGGAAAGCAACTTCCCTTCCTTAGCTTTGCAAATTCAGAAAAAGCACAGGTTGGAGAATGGGTTATGGCTATCGGTAATCCTTTCGGACTTGGTCATACCGTAACTAAAGGTATTATCAGCGCGAAAGGCCGCATTATCGGAGCAGGACCATTTGATAACTTCATCCAGACTGATGCCAGCATCAACCCCGGCAACAGTGGTGGTCCACTGATCGACATGAAAGGCAAGGTGATCGGCATTAACACCATGATACTTGCCAATGGTCAGGGAATCGGCTTTGCCATTCCAAGCAACATGGCTGAAAATGTAATATCTCAACTCAAAACAAACAATAAAGTCAGCCGCGGCTGGCTCGGCGTAACTATTCAGGATGCTGATGCTAATACTGCCAAAGCTCTAGGGCTTTCCAGCAAAACAGGTGCTCTTGTCAGCTCTGTTAATCCCGGAGATCCTGCAGACAAAGGCGGTATGAAAGTCGGTGATGTTATATTAGAAGTAGGCGGTGCCAAAATTGACGACACCAACGACTTACTTCGCACAATAGCAGCTCTTCTTCCCGGCAAGAAGGTTGACGTTCAGGTCTGGCGCAAAGGCCAGCCGAAGAACCTGATGATCACTCTTGGCGAAAGAAACGGCAAAACAGTTGTTGCCGCTAAGGATTTCGGCCCCAAAGCCAAACAGGAAACAGTTGAAGAACTAGGTCTTGTTGCTCGCTCCATTGACCGCGAAGCCGAAGCTAAGGCACTGGGCTTGGACAAAATGGAAGGTTTGCTGGTAATCGAAGTACAGCCGAACACTCCAGCAGAAAAAGCTGCAATCGCGGTAGGCGATGCGATTCTTGAAGCCAACCAGCATAAGGTCAACACTCTTGAAGATCTACGTAAGATCATCAATACCGAAGGCAAAGAACGTGGACTTGTGATGCTTCTAATTAAGCGTCAAGGAAGAAATATCTTCCGCACCATCGAGCTTGCCCCGAAAAAAACGGCTGAATAAAATGACAGCCCCTGCCCTCAATTAAGATTATTAACAGCCCTGCCCTGTCGAACTTATCGATAAGGTAGGGCTGTTTTAGATTAAGCTCCTAAACGTTTTCTAGACCAGCGACCTGCTCAGATAAGCTATAGCATGCCTAGCTTATCTGAGCAGATCGCTGACTACACAAAATGTCTCGAAACAGACGATATAATTAAGATTTTAAAAGAAATTTTAATAAAGCGAGATATGGCTGCAAACTGTATCTCGCTTTTACGTTGAATTAGTTTGCCTATCATGACATGATCCCCCTAATAATATTTATAACTTTAGACGGGGAAAATCCCATGAACATTTCTGCACGTACAATCCTTGCATCCTTGTGCCTGAGTATTCTGGCAATATCCATTACAACCATCAGCTTTGCCGAACCAGAAAGCGACTTCGATGCGCACGAATCATTCGCCAAACTCCATTTTAATGACAACGAAATGGACTTTGCATTTGCCCTAATTGTAGGGGCAACAATAAATCATGGCTGCGAAATAGGCGAAGCCTTCTACACAGCATCAAACATCGAAGAAGGTAACGCTAAAAGTTGGCAGAAAGAATGGATCAAGATGGCTGGGCGTGTTCAAAAAAGGGGTGAAGAATCTCTTGCAGCAGGTCATAAGGTAAGTGCGCGCAAACAATTTCAACGCGCATCATATTATTATCGAGCAGCGCTTATATCCATGATGCCGGCCAATCCTGCATTCAAAAAAACTGCCGACCAAAGCAGAAAAATACTGAAGAAAGCAGGCTCTCTTTTCGATCCTCCTCTAGAATACATTGAGGTACCTTTTGAAGGGTCAGTTCTGCCCGGATTCTACCGCAAAGCGGCCAATAACAATAAACCAACAAAGACCCTCATGATGTTTGGCGGCGGTGAAACTTTCGCCGAAGATCTCGTTTTTTATGTTGGACCTCAAGCTTTTGATCGGGGCTATAATTTCATAACAGTCGACTTGCCTGGGCAGGGATTACTTCCACTCGAAGGAAGAGTCTTTCGTGCAGACGCAAATGCACCTATCAAAGCCGTTGTTGATTACGTTCTTGCAAAACCGGAAACTGATCCGGAGAGACTTGCTGCATACGGAATGAGTGGGGGGGGCGGTTTTGTTCCTATAGCCGCCGAAAATGATCCCCGCATAAAAGCCATTGCTATGAACAGCGCGGTTGTAGATGCTTATCCTCTTTTCGCGTCCATGCCTGTGGCATCAGCAACTGAAGATATTGTAAAGGGGTGGTCGTCGTTCAAGCAAAATACGGTGAAAGCAATTGCATGGCGCTGGGGAGTAGAAATGGATAATATCCCCGGACTGGTTGAGGCAAATAAAGGGTTCGCTTTTAATCCAGAAAAAGTAACTTGCCCGGCATTAATTATAGTTGGCGAGGGCGAATATTCTAATGAAGAAGTTAAGCGCCAGCAAATACTATGCTTCGAAAAACTGCCTAACAAACACAAAAAATTTGTTATGACCCCCACAAATGAAGGTGCATCTAATCACTGCATAACAGAAAATCGTAGTGTAATGAGTCAGGTTGTTTTTGATTTTTTTGATGACGTATTTAAATAGACGAGTAATTCCATCTTTATTCCTTAATGCCTTTGAGGTATGACCCAGTCCATGAACAAAACAGCAACAATTCTTACCGCGCCGGCAAAGGTGAATCTTTATCTGAAAATTGTCGGCAAAAGAGCTGATGGTTATCACGAACTGGACACCCTGTTTCATCCTTTTCCTGCGCTTGCGGACACGCTTGCAATCACCGGAAAAGATGAAGGATGCAGTATTAATTGTGCAGACTTCGACCTTCCGGCTGAAGACAACCTTATATATAAAGCGTGGGATAAATATGCTGAAGCTACGGGCTTCAGACCCGGCCTCCATATTGAGCTGACTAAAAAAACTCCTACTGGAGCAGGCCTAGGTGGCGGAAGTTCAGACGCGGCAACCATGCTGCGCTACCTGAACACTCATCCGAAAAGCCCGGGCATGGAACACGCCAAGTTAAATGCACTTGCAGCTAAACTTGGCGCAGACGTACCCTTCTTCCTGCTTGACGGACCAGCATGGGCAAAAGGGATTGGCGAAGAGCTTACGCCCTGTAAAGTGGACCTCTCAGACCTTACAGCGTTACTTGCCTGCCCTGATGCTCACGTGAATACAGCATGGGCTTATAAGGCATGGAGCAATGTAGATTTGAGCCAGAATCAGCAAAAAAATAATTCATTTTACTTGACAACATCACCTTGCGGTAATAACAAAGCGGCCTCGAAAACGAGGGCAACTTTGTTCAACGATTTTGAGCAAGTTGTCCTTCCTGAGTTTCCTATTATAAGGAAAACTAAGGAATTTCTGTTGAAGAGCGGAGCCTGTGGGGCGGTTATGAGCGGAAGCGGCGCAAGTGTTATATCTTTTTTTAAAGATGCAGCCTTAGCGGATAAAGCAGCTTCCGAATTGAACGCTAAGAATACTGGCTCTATAATTCATACTTTTTAGTTAGTACTAGTCTAGATTTCTACATACATTGCTGGGGTGTCGCCAAGCGGTAAGGCAACGGGTTTTGATCCCGTCATTCGCAGGTTCAAATCCTGCCATCCCAGCCAAATTTTTTCCCTTCCTCAAGAGGTCAAGATGGAGACCCCAATGAACGGTGAACTTAAGATTATCAGCGGCTCGTCTAATGTGCCTTTAGCAGAAGCAATCTGTGACCACCTCGGTAGTCGCCTAACTCCTTGCCTTCGCGAAAAGTTCAGCGACGGAGAAATCCGCCTCGAAATCCAAGACAACGTTCGTGGCTGTGACGTGTTCGTAGTCCAGTCCACCTGCGACCCTGTCAACTTTCATTTCATGGAACTATGCCTTATGCTCGATGCTCTAAAACGTGCAAGTGCACGAAGAGTAACAGCAGTTGTTCCTTATTATGGATATGCAAGACAGGACAGAAAAGTATCTCCGCGAGCACCAATCAGCGCGAAGCTCATCGCAGACTTTTTGACAGTAGCGGGCATGCACCGCATGGTCACAATTGATCTGCACGCTGGACAGATTCAGGGATTCTTCAATCTACCTGTTGATAATATTTACGCAGCACCTGTTCTTCTTGATGAATTACGCCACCGTAAGGATGACATGGTTATGGTTTCCCCTGATGCAGGCGGAACAGAACGTGCCAGAGCTTATGCAAAACGCTTGAACGCAGGTTTGGCAATCGTAGATAAACGTCGCGATGCACCAAATCAGGCTCAGGCAATGAACGTAATCGGGGAAGTATCGGGTAAAGTCTGTGTTGTCATGGATGACATGATCGACACAGCCGGAACTATATGTCAGGCGGCTAAAGTACTTATGGATCATGGCGCAAAGGAAGTAATTGCCTGTGCTACTCATCCTGTTCTTTCCGGCCCGGCAATTGACAGACTCTGTGCAGCACCTTTTTCTGAGGTGATTGTTACAAACACATTGCCTGTCCCAGAAGATAAATTGAAATGTGGTAAGATCAAGGTAATGTCCGTAGCCGGACTCCTTGCTAAATGCATTCATAACGTTCACACCGAATCTTCGGTTAGCGTACTCTTCGTTTAAAAAGCCTATTCCCACCCTCTGCCGGTCTATTTTTGAGCGGCAGCTGGTTAACCAAAAGGAGATATAATGTCAGAAAAAGTAACTTTCGTAGCTGATAAGCGCGAAAAAACTGGTAAATGTCAGAACCGTCGTCTTCGTGTCGCTGGTAAAATTCCTGCAGTATTTTACTCTCAGGAAGGCGAAAACGTAATTCTGTCCGTAAACGAAATTGAATTTACTAAGATGTACCGCAAAATTGGTACAACTCAGCTTTTCAACCTTGAGTTCGACGGAAAAACACACGACACATTGATCTGGAAAGCACAGATGGACCCAGTTCGTCCTCGCATCAACCACATTGATTTCCTAGGAGTAGCTCCTAAGAAGCCTCTGAAGATCAAAGTTCCCGTTGTTCTTGAAGGAACAGCACCTGGTGTAAAACTAGGTGGACAGATGACAATTTACCGCGAAGTACTTGAAGTTGCATGTTCAGCAGAAACAATTCCAGCTAAAATCATTGTCAACATTGATGGCATGAATGTTAACGATACTGTTTTTGTTAATGAAGTAGAACTAGCTGATGGTGCTAAAATCAACTCCGACAGTAACTTTGCTCTAGTTCGTTGTGTAGCTGGTAGAACAGTCTCTGACGAAGATGGCGAAGAATCAACTGAAGCAGCTGAATAGTTTCACTGCATATATGTATTTTAAGGCCCCGGAATTCCGGGGCCTTTTCTATTTATAAAGCACGCCACCATTATTTCCTGGTTTCATTTATCAGAGGATAAAGTCACATGGAATACAAATCACTTATCGTTGGACTCGGAAACCCCGGCCCGGAATATGCTTCAACCCGCCATAACATCGGCTTTTTCCTGGCCGACGCACTTGTGGAGTTAGCTAAATCCAGAAAAAGTATGCGTTTCAAAGAGCTTGGATCTTCAAGCAATTATGAACTTTTCAGCATGTCGCTTGCTGGCAACAACATTCTCGTTACCAAGCCACTTACTTATATGAATCTAAGTGGAAATGCAGTCGGTTCTATTTGCGGCAAGCATTCTATTTCAGTTAAAGACGTTATCGTTGTTCACGACGAACTTGATCTTCCTCAAGGTAGAATGAAGTTCAAACGAGGCGGCGGCAATAATGGTCATAGAGGGCTCCTATCTATTCAAGAAGTCATGAAATCTCCGGACTTTTTAAGAATAAGAATAGGGATTGGTAGACCAGAATTTTCATCACAAGTAAAAGATTACGTCCTTGAAGAATTCAACGCGCAAGAATTGAGTATAGCGAATCAAATGGTCAATGCTGTAATCAAAGGGCTAGACTTATATTTTAGACGGGGACAAGGTCCAGCCACGCAATTCATGCATACCTTTGAGCCAGATGAAGGATAAATCTGACAATAGACTATTTCACTCATTTCAGTTATAGTACGAATTCGAAATCAGTCCCCAGGCCAACAGACCTCGAATCGGGGATTCTAAAGAAATGTGAAGCAGGAAGACGCCTAATTTAGTATACACCACTGCTAAAATGATAAAAGGCGCCCAATTAGTCTAATATTACTGTTATAAACGACCTGAAAACATTTCTAACCATTTCTTTTCTAAGTCCAAGGAGCCACGAGTGTTTGAGATAAGCCAGCTTGTTGTCTACCCTTCACAAGGAGTAGGCAAAGTAGAACGTATTGAAAGTCAGGAAATCAGTGGATCAACTGCCGAGTTCTACATTGTGCGCATTCTAAGCAACAATGTTACTCTCATGGTCCCAGTATCAAATGCCCACAATGTGGGACTTAGACCTGTCTGCAGTAATAAAGAAGCTCTCGGAATATACGAGTGCCTCAAAGATCGGTCTGATTTCACAGGCTATACAGGACAAAACTGGAATAGACGCTACAGAGAATATTCTGAGAAACTCAAAAGTGGCGATCTACAAGACGTTGCCTATGTTCTCAAGGAACTTTTTCTAATCGGACGTGACAAAGAACTTTCATTTGGTGAACGCAGACTTTTGGAACAGGCTATGGGACTTGTCTCAATGGAAATGTCATTTGCCCTTGAAATTGAACAAGACGAAGCAAAAGAAGCTATTAATGCCCTCTTTAGTGATGTATTAGACAAGCCGGAAGAAGAAGTAAAAGCGGAAAAAGAAAAAAAATAATCCCATAAAATAAATCAAACGACTTGTCATATTTGATTCTTTCGGTTAATGCCCTATGAGGTTGCAGTTCACAAGGATGATGTCTAACATCATAAACAAATCTTCATAGATATACTGCAATACGGGCCGTGCGAAATTAACTATTAATATAATTTGTAATACGCGCACATAAACCGCCCTTCTCGTTAGGAAATCCAATACATCCTGTTCTTAGATCATCAAAAACGTTTTTTAGCGAGTGCGTAATACCTTCAAAGTATACCGCACCCGTTAGATATAATATTAAGTAATATTTTATTTATTCTTAAACTTCTAACTCTCGGTTAACACAAGATATGGGCCAAGAACAAAATACAAATAATCTGAATCTGAATCTGACTGATTTAAAACTGAAGAGCATGGCAGATCTTATGGATCTTGCTACTAAGTTCAAAGTTGAAAACCCCAGCGGAATGCGTAAACAGGAACTGATCTTTGGGTTGCTTCAAGGTTGCGCTGCCCAAAACGGACAAATCTACGGAGAAGGCGTACTTGAGGTACTGCCCGATGGATTCGGATTCCTTCGCTCCCCCACCTACAGCTACATGCCCGGGCCCGATGATATCTACGTATCTCCATCACAGATACGCCGATTCGGCCTTAGAAAGGGTGATATTATTTCCGGTCAGATTCGCCCCCCTAAAGAGGGTGAAAGATATTTCGCTCTGCTCCGGGTTAACGAAATCGGTCTAGAAGCACCTGAACACTCCCGAAATCTTGTTCTCTTCGACAACCTGACACCAATCTACCCGGACCACCGTTTCAATATGGAAAACGGTCCAAAGAATTTCACATCTAGAGTAATTGACATCCTTGCCCCTATCGGCCTGGGTCAGCGCGCTTTGCTCGTTGCACCTCCCCGTACTGGTAAGACAATGATGCTCCAGAACATTGCGAACAATATTAATGCCAACCATCCTGATGTCGACCTCATCGTTCTGCTCATTGACGAACGCCCTGAAGAAGTCACAGACATGGCTAGAACTGTTAATGCGGAAGTCGTAAGCTCTACTTTTGACGAACCTCCACAGCGCCACGTTCAGGTCACTGAGATGGTTCTTGAAAAAGCTAAACGCCTTGTTGAGCGCAAAAGAGATGTTGTCATCCTTCTTGACTCAATCACTCGTTTAGGACGTGCTTATAACGCAGTAACACCTTCTTCCGGCAGAGTTCTCTCTGGTGGTCTTGATGCAAACGCCATGCAGCGCCCGAAAAGATTTTTCGGTGCAGCACGCAACATCGAGGAAGGTGGAAGTCTGACAATTATTGCAACAGCACTAATTGATACAGGTTCTAGAATGGACGAAGTTATCTTTGAAGAATTCAAAGGTACTGGTAACATGGATCTCTACCTTGACCGCAAACTTGCAGAAAAGAGAGTATTCCCTTCCATCGACATCAACCGTTCCGGTACACGTAAAGAAGAGCTTCTTCTTTCACCTGAAGTTCTCAATAAGGTCTGGATTCTCAGAAAGCTTCTTGCTCCGATGAATACCATTGATTCTATGGAATTCCTTCTCGACAAGATGAAAGGAACCAAAAAGAACGAAGAATTCTTTGAAATGATGGGCAAATAAGCCTTACTATCCACTTAAAAGAATTGAAAAAAGCCTTATGAGATTTGTCTCGTAAGGCTTTTTTATTTTTATGAAATCTTTACAATAACAGAGTCAGTACATACACTTGTAAGAGGGATGAGCATCTTAATCATTCACAACTTTAACCTTAACTAAAAAAATTGATAAATAAAAACAGCATTCTAAGTATAGTTTCTGTACTCCTGATCTTTTTGTTTTCCATAACATGGTTGACACCTCAGGCAGCAGCATCGTCTATACTTGGAGGTTTCACAGTAAAAGATGAAATTAAACTTGGTGGTGAATTCAATAAAATGATCCACGAAAGGATGCCTGTTGTCCTTGACCCACAGATTAACGGTTATATTGAGCACCTTGTAAAACGCGTGGCTATGACCATGCCACCCCAGCCTTTTCCCATAACATCCGCAGTTATTAATAATAATGCTATGAATGCTTTCGCTATTCCCGGCGGGTATATTTACGTATTTACTGGGCTTATTCTTAATCTTAAGCATGAAGAAGAACTTGCTGCGGTTATAGGACATGAGCTTGCGCATGTATCCTTAAGACATGTCGCACGCCGTATGGAAAAGATGAAAATGGTAAACATCGCCAGCATGCTCGGAACATTAGCTGGTATGATGCTCGGTATGACTGGCGACTCTAATGCTGGAGCTATTGGACAGGCTATGGCAATGGGGTCAATGGCTGGTGCACAAAGTGCTTACCTTAGCTATACCCAGCAAAATGAAAGAGAAGCTGACCACCTTGGAATGAATTATCTGGTCGCCGCGGGGTTCAACCCCACAGGTATGGTTGAGAGTTTCAAAGCTATGAAACGTCGTCAATGGTACGTCAGCAACAACAATATTCCTAGCTATCTTTCGACTCACCCAGGCCTTGATGCTCGTATTGATTACCTCAAAGAAAGATTTGTACGGATGCCCCCTAATTATTTCAAAAGACGCGCAGATGACTCAATTTTTCTAAAAATTCAAACTCTAATAAGGGCGCGGAGAACGGATCCAAAAGTTGCGCTTGCCCATTATAATAACATTCCAAAAGCCGATCTTACCTGCCTTGATGAGTTGGGTCTTGGAATAATTCTTTCGCGAATGAAACAAAGCCACGATGCTGAAGCTGCCTTTAAAAAGGCATTAAAAGAATGCCCGAGCGATCCGCTTATTCTTCGTGAAGCAGGACGATTTTACTTTTCCATAGGTAAAATGGACAAAGCATCACCTCTGCTGCGCGAAGCTTTCATACGGACTCCGCAAGATGCAATGGCCCTATTTTTCATTGCTCGAATCCAAGCAGAAAGAAAGGATTATGCTCAGGCTATCCCCACAATGCGAAGAGTCGCTGAAATGGTCCCGGGCGATCAGGAAATCCATTATCACCTTGGGCGTATGCTAGGTGAATCTGGTGATTACTTTGGTGCACACGAACAGCTTGCCTATGCAGCATTATACGAGCATGACTTTAAGCAAGCAAGGTTCCACCAAAAAAAAGCGGAAGGGCTAGCCAAAACAAGAAGTCAAAAGAAGCAGCTAAGCAAATTGCAAAAATTGCTTGCACCACCGGAAGAAGATGAATAATTGTCTTATTTTAAATTTTATGAAAATGACTGACATATATTTCTTTTTAATTAAGTTCCTTAGCAAAGTTTACAACCTATAACTGCAAATATTTTTCTATGAAGACGCTTACTTGAAGTATACGTTTTTTTAATGTAGTTATCCCCTTTCTAAAATCTATCTCCATAAGTGAAGCGAAAATGATAATCGCAAGATCAATCGAAGAAATAAAGCAGCTTAAGAACGGCTCCTGTGTAACTATAGGTAATTTTGATGGTGTCCATAAAGGACATCAGAAACTTATCTGTAGCACATGCAGAAAAGCTAAATCGAATGGGCTATCCAGCGTTATTCTAACCTTCGACCCGCATCCATTGCGGGTTTTAGTTAACAGCAAAACGCCCCCATTCATCACCCTCACTAAGCAAAAAATCGAACTTTTGGCACTGCATGAGCCGGATATTATCCTCGCGCTGAATTTTACAAGGGAAATGGCAAAACTGTCTCCCGAAGAATTCATCAAGAAATATCTTATTGATGGCCTAGGTATGAAGCAGATGGTCGTAGGATATGATTATGCTCTTGGCAAAGGGCGTGCAGGTAACTACGAGGTTCTAGTTGAAATTGGCCGCAAGTACGGCTACGGAATCGAAAGACTTGACCCTATAATTATTAATGATGCAGTGGTCAGCTCCTCACGAATCAGAGATATGGTGCGTGAAGGAAATGTATGGGATGTGCGACCGCTACTGGGTAGGTTTTATCAAGTCCGCGGGGAAGTCGTACACGGAATGAATCGCGGTGGCCGCCTTCTAGGTTTCCCAACAGCCAACATCAAGCTGGAAGATGAACTTTTCCCCAACAAGGGCGTTTACGCTATCAGGGTAGAGGTTGATGGAATGGTCCGAGCAGGCGTCGCAAATATCGGGATAAATCCGACATTTGGTAATGATGCTCTTTCCGTTGAAGCGCATATTTTCAATTTCTCAGACGATATTTACGGTAAAAATATCCGGGTTCATTTCATTCAAAGAATTCGAGCAGAACGAAAGTTCGATAGTCTGGACGAACTGAAAGCCCGTATAACTAAAGATACCGAACTTGCAAAATCAATCCTCTCATACCCCGAATCGCAAGTCCGTCCGGGATTAAACCTGACAGAGTCAGGAACTGGAGCCTGTTAATGAGCCCCCTTCTTAACTTTCAAGTCTGGAAGGAAATTGCGCGATCTTACAAGAATATAAGCTCGTTCAGATGGCTTTTATTAGGAGTACTGGTCGGGCTTCTCTCTGGAGTACTAGCAGTCGCTTTTTTTGCAGCAGTTGAATATGGCAAATTTATTTTCCTCAGCCAACTTGGAGGCTTGTCCTTACCTGCTCCAGCAGGTGAAGAAATTTTTCATGGAACTCCCGGCCAATTACGTCCTTGGGTCCTCCCCGTCTCCACTATGACTGTCGGCCTGATCACAGGCTGGCTCGTTAACAAATACATTCCCGAAACTATCTCCGGCGGCACAGATGGAACAGACGCTACAATCAAATGTTTCCATCAGGGTGCCGGAATCATGCGCCCCATCGTCCCCGTAATTAAGGGGATTACTTCCATTTTCACCATCGCCACTGGCGGTAGCGCAGGGCGCGAAGGTCCCATCACGCAAATGGGAGCTGGTATTGGATCATGGGTTGCCCAGAAGCTGAAACTTTCAGCTAAGGAGCGTAGAATACTCCTTCTGGCAGGTGCGGCAGGTGGCCTCGGAGCCATATTTCGTGCCCCGCTAGGTGGAGCGCTTACAGCAGTTGAAGTTATTTATCGCGAAGATTTCGAATCAGAAGCGATTTTACCATCAGTCCTATCATCGGTAGTATCATACTCACTTTTTACACTTTTCTACGGTTCTGAACCAATTTTTGGAATTCCGAGATTTATATTCCATGATCCACGCGAAATGATCTTTTATATAATTCTAGCCTTTGCCTGTACTTTTGCAGGCTGGATGTATATCCGCACTTTCCGTTTCATTAAGTATTCAATTTTCTCTAAAATTAAAGACAGATTAGGCCTCATGTGGGCTACTGGACTAGGTGGGCTTCTAATGGGATTGATGGGAATGTTCTTCCCGCAAGTTCTGTCAGGAGGTTACGGCTGGCTGGAAATGGCTATCATGGGTGAAATTCCAATCCTGATGATGATAGCAATATTATTAGGAAAAACCGTTGCCACGTCTATGACCATCGGATCAGGAATGAGCGGTGGTATGTTCGCACCGGCACTCTTTGTCGGTGGCATGACAGGTGGCGTTGTCGGACAGGTTGCCGGGAAATATTATCCTGAAATAGCAACCCAGCCCGGCGGCTATGTGCTTGTCGGTATGGCCGCATTTTTCGCAGGAGTAGCCAATGCGCCGATTGGGCCACTAATTATGGTTTGTGAGCTTACACAGGGTTACGGACTGTTGGCTCCATTGATGCTCGCATCCGCTTTATGTATCGTACTGGGACGTAATTTCTCGCTGTATGAACATCAGGTGGACAACAAATTTGAATCCCCTGCCCATATTGAAGATGCTACTATCAACATTCTCGAACAACTGCACGTTGATACGCACTTCAAGCCCGGCATTGTAACCACTCTTGAAGAAGGTACAACACTCAAGGCTCTGCGCGATATTATCGCAAACACCAATGAGCTGTACTTTCCCGTTAAGAATGACGAAGGCATAATCACCGGTATTATGACCATCCATAATGTAAGGAATTATCTGTTCAATCCAGACCTTTTCGACCTAATCCTTGCACGAGATCTGGCGACTAAGCCTGCAACGCTGAAAGCTGATGATGATTTATATACTGCTCTGCTAAAATTCGTGGATACTGATTACGGTCAAATCCCTGTTGTTGCAGAAGATGATCCTAACCATATTATCGGGCTGATTAATCGTGAAAACGTGTTTAAGGCATACGCAAAGGCTATTAGAGAACTGCACGAAGACTAGTCTTAATTATTCAATCTCACACAAAAGTCCTCTTGAATTTTACTTCAAGAGGACTTTTTTATACTTTTCAAAAAGCGTAGTAAACTATTTCAAACCATCCACTTACAAACGCTTAAACAACTCCACAGATAAAGACAAAGTAGTTTAGACATGACAAATCCCCATTCTCTAGCCTACCCAAAAAAAATGAATTGTCAGTGGTCGACCGAGGTGGTTTATAGCTGATATTATTTGTGAACAACTGGGGTGTTAATTACGCTTTTTACCCCCCTCCCCCTTGCCATCCCCCCAAGCGGTATTATCCTCTGATCATTCGAATAAAACCCAAACCGAATCCATGTTTAGTTGGAGCCGGGTAGATATTTCCCCGATCGACAAATATTGAAATTCAATCTTCATATTGAAAACGAATAACGCCCACTACACAGGCAGAATCAGGAGATAAACATGGAACTCAGAGGAACGACCATACTGGCCGTTAAAGACGAAAAAGGTTCAGCTATGGCTGGTGACGGTCAGGTTACTATGGGCCAAGCCATTGTAATGAAGCATTCCGCAATCAAGGTTCGTACTCTTTATAATGATAAAGTCCTTGCCGGATTCGCAGGGGCAACCGCTGACGCTTTCACTCTCTTTGAAAGATTCGAAAAGAAGCTAGAAACCCACGGCGGCAACCTTGTCCGCAGCGCAGTAGAGCTTGCAACCGATTGGCGTAAAGATAAATACCTTCGCAAACTTGAAGCAATGATCCTTGTTGCTGACGCCGACCATATCCTGATTATCAGCGGTAACGGTGATGTTATTGAACCCGACGACGGCCTCGCTGCTATCGGTTCCGGCGGAGCTTACGCTCTTTCCGCCGCCCGCGCACTGTCCCGCCACACAGACCTTCCAGCCGTTGAAATTGCAGAAAAGGCAATGGAAATTGCAAGCGAAATATGTGTTTACACGAATGATCACTTTGTCATTAAAACTCTCGATAAATAATTTCACGCAAAGGCCAATAAATGAGTACTCTTACACCTAGAGAAATCGTATCGGAATTAGATAAATTCATCATCGGTCAGGCCGACGCCAAGCGTATGGTCGCCATTGCAATGCGTAACCGCTGGCGCAGACAGCAACTTCCCGCGGAACTACGTGATGAAATTTCACCTAAAAATATTATTATGATGGGACCTACCGGAGTCGGTAAAACCGAAATTGCCCGCAGACTTGCGAAGCTTTCCGGCTGCCCATTCTTTAAAGTTGAAGCCACTAAATTTACCGAAGTGGGATATGTAGGGCGTGACGTTGAATCCATGATCCGCGATCTTATGGAAATCGGCATTGCTCTTGTTCGTAAAGAAGAGCTTGGGAAAGTCAAAGTTAAAGCTGAAAAGAACGCAGAAGAACATCTTCTTGATCTGCTATTACCTTCATCAAAACCTAAAAATCCTACAATGGCTTTCTTTAATCCCAACGCCAATGCAAACGAAGCTATACCTATTCAGGAAGAAAAACCTTCCGAAGATACAAGCTCAACTCGCGAAAAGTTCCGCAAAATGTGGCGCGACGGCAAGCTTGACGAGCGTGAAATTGATATAGAAGTTACCGTTCAAGGCGGGACAGGCGTCGAGATAATGTCCATGCCCGGCATGGAAGACATGGGCATGCAAGTTAACGACATGATCGGAAACATGTTCCCTAATAAAAAGAAGACTCGCAAAGTCAACATCCGTGAAGCATATGATATTCTGATTCAAGAAGAGTCTGACAAACTTATCGACATGGACAATGTGGCTGATATGGCCCGCGAGCGTGTCGAACAGAGCGGAATTCTATTCCTTGATGAGATTGATAAAATCGCCGGACGCCATGAAAGTAGCGGTTCAACAGATGTTTCCCGAGAAGGTGTCCAGCGCGACTTGCTGCCTATCGTTGAAGGAAGTGTTGTTAAAACCAAGTACGGCATGGTGAAGACAGATCATATTTTATTTATCTCAGCCGGAGCATTCCACTACTCCAAGCCTTCTGATCTGATCCCAGAACTTCAAGGACGTTTCCCACTTCGTGTTGAGCTTCATGCCCTTGGTAAAGATGAATTCTACAGAATTCTTACCGAACCGCAGAACGCTTTGACAGTTCAGTATAAAGCTTTGCTTGAAACTGAAAAGATCACCATTGATTATAGCCGTGAGGCCCTTGAAGAAGTCGCCGCTACAGCCCAGAAAATTAATGAAGAGACCGAAAATATCGGAGCGAGAAGGCTTTACACCATAATGGAAAAAATTCTCTCAGACCTCTCTTTTGAGGCTCCGGACAGGTCAGGTGAAACTGTCATGATTGATAAGGACTATGTTAAAGATAAATTAAAAGATGTCATTGAAGACAGAGATTTATCGCGTTACATTTTATAGCTTACAATTAGACTAATTATCAAACAAAACGGGGCTCTTATACAAAGTGCTCCGTTTTTTGTTTTTTTTAAAAATTGTGGCCAAATATAAAATATGCTATCGCTATCTAGCAGTTAAATCGTATTTGGTTTTAACAATATAACGCAATTAAATTCGTCTCAGGATAAAGGTTACAAAGAAAATTATGAGCGCCATGCCCGACAATAAAGAATCCATCCCTAAGATTGTAGGAACCTTTTCTTCCACTATAAAGCAAGAGATTGGGTCTGGTGCGACAAAACGAAAAGTTGTTCATGAATTTCTGTACTACGCCGAAGAAAATGATAATGGCGATATTGCTCTCCGCCCGTTGAATGATAAATTTGTGCCAGCTGGCGATGAACAGATCATAAGCAAAGATGAACTTCTGGATTCCTTCACTGCGGAGATAGAGCTTCACTCAAAATCTGTTTTTCCAGCAATGAAAGAACTTGGCAAATGTTTGGCAAGAGCTGACCGTCAGCGCCAACTTGGCAAACATTTCACAGCGGAAATGGAATATGGAAAAGCTCTCAATATTGATGAAAATAATATCCGCGCAATTTTCGGAATGGGCCTCTGCCATCTTGAGCGTCAGGACGATTCTAAATCCGAAGATCTTTTTAACCGGCTACTCGAACTTGATGCGGCTTTCAGCGCTGAACATAAACATCTTTTCAATGACTTCGGTATTTCTCTCCGTAAAAACAAAAAGCATGCAGAAGCCATTGATTTTTACACCAAAGCCTTAAATTTCTGTTCAGATGATGAGAACCTTCTTTTCAACATTGCCCGCAGTTTATACGAAATTAAGAAAAAGAAAGAAGCGTGTGAATTTCTCGACCAGTGCCTTGAAATTAATCCAGACTTTAAAGAAGCCACAAAACTCAAGATTTTTATAGATAAAAACTAATTCCTGCCCAAATAACTTTTTTTACTTACATTTTCCCCAGACATAATAAGATCAAATCCATTTCAGCCCTATGAAATGGATTTTTTTTCCTACTTTACCATCTGTTTTAAAAGATAACTCACTGATATAACTGCTCTTGCATTTTAGGCACACACCTTGCTTTACTAATAACAGCCGGATCTTTTTTCCGGCTATAAGGTAAATGGGACCGCGCGGAGTCAATATATGCGCACCAAGCAAGGAGCTTTCTAATGTCTTTCAGCGCAATGTATGTCGGAGCGACAGGGATTAAGGCCCACAGTATGCTGCTTCAGCAAACAGGCAATAATATCGCTAACGTGAATACTACTGCCTACAAGAGCGGCGATACGTTCCTCGAGACACTGTACAGCCAAGCTGCTACCGGAACGATTTCTGGCGTAGTTAATGGCGCCACAGCCAACTCCCCTGGCCAAGTAGGCAAGGGCGTAGGTGTTTCCTCTTCCCGCATAAATTTTGCCGAAGGAGCATTCGAAAACACTTCCTCGAGCACAGATCTAGGCATCGGCGGAAAGGGATTTTTCCGTGTTGTAGATCAGGATTCACAGGTTAAACATTATACTCGTGCAGGAAGTTTTAGATTCGATAAAGAAGGCGTACTTACAGACCCGCACGCTAATGCCCTTCAAGGATACGCCATTGACGCTGACGGTAACATAGGCACAACTTCTGTAAATGTCGCACTCCCTATGAAGGATGAGCTGAATGCTGCAGGAAAAACGGTCCAAGTTGTAAAGTCAGACCCTAAGGCAACTAACGAAGTCTCGATTAAAACGAACCTTGACCACAGTTCTATAGATCACAGCGAAAACGCGTCCGATCCTTTCTTTGCCATGCTAGGCGAATGGGACGGCACACAGGAAATGCCCCTAGGCGTTGATAAATTTTCTTACAGTACAGATCTTCAAATATATGATGAAAGCGGCAACAAGATGAGCCTGACCGTATACTACGACAAGGCTTCACCCACTAGCTCATCTCCTACGGATAAAAGCTTTTGGGAATATGTTGTAGCGGTTCCCCCTGGTAATGATGGTAGAGCAAATACAATGGGAACATCCGGAGCTGGCTTACTCATGGCCGGTACGCTTGAATTCGCGGGAGATGGAACTCTCTTCAACCAGACAGCATACACCTTAAACAGTAATGCTGCTGACCCTAAGGACCTAAACAATTGGACTTTGTCGAACTTCAATGAAGACGGCGAACCAATACTGAGCACAATATTCAAGGGAACCGAAGGAACAGGTGCCAATCAAAACATCGCTGTTAATTTAGGTGGTAGATCAGCCACAAACGCATGGACTACACCCGGAGGAACTGCGGCGGAAGTAGGCAGTAATACTTCTTCCCTTCCTGGTATGGAAAACGGACGTCAGGATGCACTCAGTACCACTAACTATAATGGGTATTCTTCTACAGTCAGCCAGTCACAAGACGGATTTGGAGAAGGATACTTGCAAAATGTTTCGGTTAACACTGAGGGAATTCTCTCCGCCCATTTCTCAAACGGGCTCAGCACGGATTTATATCAAATAAATCTATACAATTTTAAGAGTCAGACTGGACTTAGGCGAGAAGGATCAAACTACTTCTCAGAGAGTCAAGGTTCGGGCGCTGCCATCGAAGGTGTCGCCCAAGCGGATGGAATGGGGTCAATTCTAGGTAATAGCTTAGAAACGTCTAACGTTGATCTGGCTCAGGAATTCGGTTCGATGATCCTTACACAAAGAGGTTTTCAGGCCAACTCGAAGACCATCAGTACCGTAGACCAGTTAATCAATACGACACTCGGTATTAAGAAGTAATTACAGATAATCACAAAAAATAAACCCCTTGCTAATTTAACAAATTGGCAAGGGGTTTTACTTTACAATAAGCAAACCGATTTAGACTACCTGAACATAAAAGATTTATCCTTTAAGTTTAGAAGCCAATAAGCGCAAATGACCGCGCTCTTCATCAATACATTCTTCTACAAACTGCTGCTCTGACTCAGGAACCATGTTCTTAAGCTCAGTGAAAAGCAAAATGGTGTCTTTTTCAAAACGCATTGCTATTCTTATGGCGTCTTCAAATGAGAAGTCGTCAGCCTTAAAAGCTTCAGTGTAGTCAAAATTGAAAACATCATGAGAGTCAATCAAAGCCATTACATAGTGAGCATATTCTTCAACATCGCTTCCCGGTGGAATTTCAAGATGCCCGATGCGATCGCGCATTCCCCGAAAAAACATTTCATGTTTAGACTCTTCCTCTGCAAAATAATCAAAGAATTCTTTTGCACCAGGATCTTCCGCTTCATCTGCGGCAAGCAAATAAAAAGCCTGCCCTTTCTGTTCAATACGCATAGCGAGTTCAATAACTTCACTAGCAGTAAAAAAAGTTACCATTTCAACCCCTTATGGAATTAAATTACTTTAATTTAAATACAACATTACGCATTTTATTAATAAGCACAGCCCAGTATCGTATGTTGCGATTAAATGAATATTAAACATGCTTGCAAAAAGTGCAACCTGAATCGAAAATTACATCTACAAAAAGTCACTTTTCACAAGGTAGTAATATTCTAATTATCTACTTTCGCGAAATATTGTTTACTTTTTCAATAGACAAGTTATAAAATATTGTAAGTATATTTTTAATATGATGCTAAACAGAGAAGCAATCTTATCCATATATATCCGATTTATAATTGTAAAATTGTATACGATACCATTAAACTCTAAATCTCTATCAAACCTATTCTCTAAAATATTGAATGTTTAACGCGGAGGACTTTATGACCATTGAAACTCAAGACGACCCGACATTACAACTCTTCGTTGAACAGTCATTAGAAAAACTGGACCAAATTGAAACTGAGCTCATGAAACTTGAAAAGGCCAGCTCACCGCCGGAAATATCTATAGCGCAGATTTACGCCCTGACTCTTGCATTAAAAGAAAGTGCTTCGCTACAATCATATACCAATATCAGCCTCATAGCAGACAATATTGGCAAAGTTCTCGACAAAGTTTTCAAAAAAGAGATTACATTCACATCAGATCTTCTAAACGTAATTATTGATACTTTCGACAACCTTAATGAGCTCATTAGTAATGCAACCTTAAGCGCAGACTATGACATCCGCATTATGACCATTCCTCTTGAAGACGCGATTAAGAAGTCTTCATCCGGAACAATGATTGTAAAACATAAGGCAGAAGAACCTGTGTCCTCTAATAACGAGGATAAGGAAATTCCAACAGAAATTCCAACAGAAATCCCATCTGAGCGCAAAAAAACGGTAGGCACTTCTGTTGAAAAATTTAGAAAAAATTACGGTATTACAAAAGAAATTGATCTTTCATCAAATACCAACCCGCTTGGCGCATCAAAAGCTGTTTCGAATAGCATAGTTGAAATGGCAAGGAACTGTTGTTCTTTAAAAAATGATATGTCCGAAACCCTCAAATTTGCTTTGGCAAAGCGGCATGATATTCCGGAGGAGTGCATCGTTATAGACAATGGAGCAGTGGACATCCTCGACCTTGTTCTGCGCCTAAACGCAATGCCGGGTTCAGACCACGTACTCAGCTACGAATTAGGTCTCCCTGAGTACAACAGTGTCACTGCACTTTGTGGAGTTGAACTGCTTAAATTGCCGAGGTCTCGCAATTTTTCTCCACCACTCGACCAGATGGTGACCAATGCAAACGAAAACACTGCCGCCGTCATCATCACAAATCCAGACATCCCCTCAGGATACGGGATGCCTGCTGAAGAACTGGCTACAATGGCCACTCTACTGCCTAAACGCACCCTGCTTATAGTTGATGAAAGGTGTGTCGAATTCGCATGGCCTGAAGATGATTACTCAATGTTACAATTCCTTGAAAAAATACCAAATCTCATCATTTTGCGGAGCTTTTCATGGTCGTTTGGTATACACGGAATACGTCTCGGCTACGCTTTGATGAACCCCGAGCATTCACAATTACTGGAAGAATCAAGACTTCCTCACCCGATAAGCCCCCTCAACTTGGGAGCGGGATTAGCGGCTTTGAATCACAGTGAATTCTACTACTCAACCATAGCCCTAATCATTAGAGGTAGAGAGCGCATTCAAAATGGTTTGCGAGAGTTAGGGTGCACAGTATACCCAAGTCAAAGTAACTTTGTGATGTTCAATGCCCCCATACCTACATCGGAATTATACTCCCAAATGCTCGACCATGGTTTCAAGCTAAAGAAGCTCAACGAATTTGGAATAACTGACCTGTTAACAGTGTCCATAGGCAATAATTCGCGAAATCGTATATTTCTTGCCGCTGTTCAAAATATTTTGTCAGAATAATGGGATACTAAATGCATAAATTAACACTGCTATTATTGGCTTTTATACTACTTTCAGGTTGTTCCTCTCATGCACCGACAATGCAGGACGTGCGCTCATATTGCCGCTCTCTCTCAACTGAGTCTGAATGCGACATGCAAGGTAATGCTTGCGAAGAATACTCACAGGTTCTTCTTAAAGCCTACTCTTCTGCCTCTGACTGTAGAAAAGGGTGTGAATCTGTACAGCAAAAAATGCAAAGGCAGATGGCAATGCAGAATTGCCGACAGCTCTTTGATGCAGTCGAAGGCAAGTGTAATGAATACTGTAATGCGAATTATAAATAACAAAAGCATGAAGCATATCCGACTTGCAACTGAAAGCGCACTGTCGTAATAGCCTTGTTTAAACAAACGGCACAGTGATATTATTCATATATTAAATCGCCAAAATCAAGGAACAGTATCCTTATGCTTAAACGGTTAACTGTAGGCCAAAAAATATTTTCCAGTTTTGTTATTGTCTCCCTATTATTCGGCCTTGTGAGCATCGAATCACTCATGGCATTAAACAAATCCTCTAGTGGTTTTACTAACTATCAGGAATTTGCCAGAGAATCCAACACCATCGGCCAAATTCAAGCATCAACTCTTGAGGGACACACGCATGTAAAAGACTACATTATTACAGGCGACGATAAATACCGTCTCAAGTATGAGCAGAGTTCTAAAGACATGCTTTCGCTTATTGACTCTGCACAGAAGAGTTTTGCCAGTGAAGGCCGGGTGGCTTTAATCGTTGAGATTAAGCTAATGATGGATAGATATGAAAAAAGCTTTGCCGAAATAGTGAAAACGCAAATGGCCAGAACAGCTTTAGCTGACGACATATTAGTCATGGAAGGGAACGGTATGGAGCTGGCCTTCGAACAGATTATAGACAATCTCGGCATTTCTACCAAAAGTTCCGAGGCTCTGTACTGGTGTGCTAAAGGAGTTCGTCATTTAATTCTCGGAAGACTCTACGCTGCCAAATATATAGATATCAGTAACGAATCCCACATCAAGAAATCACTTCTAGAGATGACTTACCTACAGCAAGCGGCGAACAAACTTTCCGTTTTACTGAAAGGAAATAATAAAGAAATAATCACTAGCATCATAAATAGCCGCAACTTATATTCAAGCGGGTTGACTCAGATCAAATCAATAACAGAAAAAAGAGACAATCTGATTTCTGCTGAGTTAGACGTTATCGGCCCGAAAATGACTGACACAATCAAAACTGCCAAGAATTCAGTCATTTCTGATCAAGACAAACTAGGTCCAAAACTTCAAGCCAGAAATAGTCGCGCCATTATGAGCGTGTGGATTGCGGGCATTTGTGCACTGATCCTCGGTAGTATTGCAGCAATTATTATCGGCAGAAATATTACTTTGCCACTTCAGAGAGTTGTAGAAGCAGCTTACAGAATTGCCAATGGCGATATGCCTGACAGAATAGAAGGTGCTGATAGAAAAGATGAACTTGGCTCTTTAGCGACAGCCTTTAATAAGATGACCAAATCTCTGAACTATATGGCAACAGCTATGGGTCGCATTGCCGATTCTGACTTAACAGTTAAAGTTAGCCCTAGGTCAGAGAATGACACTATTGGTATCGCGCTTGCCCGAATGCTGGAAAATCTTAAAGACGACAACATGAAAATTCATGAAACCGTCAGCATACTATCTTCTTCACTCAGCCAAATTTCAGCAGCTTCAGCAGAGTTAACTGCAAGCGCTGCAGAAACTGCTAGCGCAGTAACTGAAACCAATGCGACAGTAGAAGAAGTTAAGCAGACCGCACATCTATCTAATGAGAAATCTAGACAGGTAGCAGACGTAGCACGAAAGGCAGTAAGAACCTCGCAACAGGGTCAAAAAGCTTCCGAAGAAGCTGCGTCCGGAATGCGCAATATCAGGCATCAAATGGATACGATTGCTTCAAGCATCGTCAAATTGGCCGAACAATCTCAACATATCGGAGATATTATCTTCGTAGTTAATGACCTGGCAGATCAGTCAAATATTCTTGCTGTTAATGCATCTATTGAAGCCTCTAAAGCAGGTGAAGAAGGACGTGGATTCACTGTAGTTGCTCGCGAGATCAGAAACCTATCTGACCAGTCAAAGCAATCAGTAGCTCAAATTCAATCAATTCTGGCTGACATTCAAAAAGCTACAAGCTCAGCTGTTATGATTACTGAAGAAGGTGGTAAGGCTGTTGAAACTGGAGCAAGTTTATCATCACAGACTGGTGAGTCAATTTTAAGCCTCAGCACAGTTATCAACCAAAGTGCTCAATCCTCTGCACAGATTGCCGCTTCGAGTCAGGAACAGCTAGCTGGGCTTGATCAAGTAGCAGTAGCCCTAAGAAGCATCAAGCAGGCAGGAGAACAAAATCTAGAAAGCTCGAGACAGCTGGAAATAGCTGTTAAAGATCTAGATGTTCAGGCTAAGTCACTGCAAGTCATGATGGATCGCTTCAAGTTATAACAATTCTGATCACCCAATCGACATATTCCGCATTTTGTAAAACCCGATGAATTCACATTCATCGGGTTTTATCTTTTGGACCTACTTATTTATGCAAAATCACTAAAAACTACTTTTACAACTGTTAATCTGCCTAAAACCGTATAAAAGTCGGATTGCAGACCGAATAAGAGAATCACTAAGAGGCCATAATCACTTAATATTATTATAAATTAAAAATAATATCACATTATTTGCAAAAATGTCTTTTTAAAAACATCTATTTACGATAATTTTCATCATTCATTAACGAATTTAGTATTTCCATACAAATTTCAGGAGGAAAAGAATGAGTAAGGTTATTTTAAGAACTATTATGATGGTTATGGTGATGTCCCTAGCGTTCGTCATGCTAACCGGCTGTTCTAAAGAAGAGGAAAAAATCAAAATTGGTTTTAACATTCCTCTCACAGGCGACATTCCTAAAGTTGGGGAAGCTTCTAGAAATGCAGCAGAAATGCTCAAAGAAGAGATCAACAGCCAAGGCGGACTTGAAGTCGGCGGCAAAAAGATCCCTCTTGAATTCTACTACGAAGATAACGAATCCAAAGCAGAATCAGCAGTTAACGTTGCTCTCAAGCTCATCGAGCAGGACGGCGTTGTTGCAATCGTAGGACCTAACTCATCCAAGCAGGCTGTACCTGCAGGTGGAACATGTAATGATAACCGTACTCCAATGGTTTCACCTTGGTCCACAAACCCGGACACTACGAAAGATCGTCCTTGGGTTTTCCGCGCTGCTTTCCTAGATCCTTTCCAGGGTCCAGTTGCTACAAACTTCGCTGCTAAGCAGTTCAATGCGAAGACATCGGCAGTTCTTTTTGACGTATCAAATGACTACTCAAAAGGCCTTGCTGAAATCTTCAAATCCGAATGGGAAAGCAAGCATGGAGCTGACTCCGTTGTTGCTTTCGAATCTCACGGAACAAAAGATCAGGACTTCTCCGCACAGCTAACAAAGATCATCAATTCAAAACCTGATTTCATCTTTGTTCCTGACAACTACAACCAGGTTGCTCTTATCATTAAGCAGGCACATGACCTCGGTTGGACAGGTCCTTTCATGGGATCTGATGCATGGGGCTCTTCTGAGCTAATGACTCTTTGTGGTAAAGACTGCATAGGCCAGTTCTTCTCCACTCACTACGCTGCTGCCGGTGCTAAAGGCGCAACAAAAGAATTCATCGACCGCTACACAGCGAAGTTCAATGAAACTCCAGATGATGTAGCTGCTCTCACATGGGACGCAACTCGTCTTCTTCTTCAGGCAATTCAGGATGCCGGTTCTTACAACTCTGATGTTAAAGCCGAGCGCAAAGCTATTCGCGACGCTCTCAGCACCATCAAAGAATTTGCTGGTATCACTGGTTCCATGGCATTTGATTCACAGGGTGACCCAATCAAATGTGCTGTTGTTGTTCGCATCGACGAAAACGGACAGTTCGTATTTGCTGAGTCTGTTTGTCCATAGATTAAGTACTTACATTTCAGGCGACAGAGGAATTATCTTCTGTCGCCTGATTTTTTACAGAATATTATCTCGACTGAATGAACACATTCAGTATAAGCACTGTAACGCAACTGATGTTAACGTTTTAGGTACTTCCTGAACCGTCTCTATTATTAACAAAGGTCTCATTCGGTGAGCTTACAAATATGAAGAGGAATGACCTACTGTGGATATCCTCATCCAGAACCTGCTTAATGCGTTGCAATGGGGTAGTTTTTACGCCCTGATTGCTCTCGGATACACACTTGTTTATGGAGTTTTGCTCCTGATCAACTTTGCCCATGGTGATGTATTCATGGTGGGAGCGTACATAGCATTTTTCGTAGCAACTTTTTTTCTGGGTTTTGTCGACCTCAGCCCATGGCTTACTCTAGCTTTAACTGTACCGCTGACCATGCTTTTAACGGCAGGAGTCGGTGTTACACTTGAGCGTGTTGCCTATCGCCCACTTCGCAGAAAAGGGGCGCATAGACTATATGTGGTTATTACCGCTTTGATGTGTGGTCTGATGCTTGAGAACAGCAACCTAGCTCTACTTGGAGCAAGCCGTAAAAAATTCCCTGAACTATTGGACAAGGTTATTTACACCTGGGGCAATGTTTCGGTCACAAACCTAAAACTTATCGTAATTTTCACCGCTATCGCAGTATTTATCCTTCTTGAGTTCATTGTTACCCGAACTAAAATCGGGATGGCAATGCGCGGAATTTCATACGACAAATTCGCAATCCCGCTCATGGGTATTCCCATCGATAACGTAATTGTTTTCACCTTTGTTCTTGGATCAGGAATGGCAGGTTTGGCAGGGCTTTTATTTGCCATGTCATATCCAATTCTAGAACCGTACATGGGCGCACTTATCGGTTGGAAAGCATTTATTGCCGCCGTGGTCGGAGGAATCGGAGATATTCGCGGAGCGTTTCTGGGGGGATTCTTACTTGGATTTATCGAAGTAGGCGTTGTAGCTCTTTTCCCTTCCACTTACAGAGACTTGTTCGCATTCTCAATCCTACTGATGATTCTTTGGATAAAACCAACTGGAATCTTCGGTGTTGCCAAGACAACCAAGATTTAGAGTATTGGAATAGAAATAATGCAAAAGTACAGTTTCAATTTCGGAATATGGGGTATGGCCCTCATCGTAATTGCTCTTTCGCAATTCGGAGCACTGGACCTTTATATTCAGTCGGTGATTATGTTCATCGGCATCAATGTAATACTGTCCTCCAGTCTTAACGTGGTTAACGGATACATGGGCGAATTCTCCTGTGGTCATGCTGGATTCATGTGCGTAGGCGCATACGTTTCCTCCATCCTCAGTGTTATATTCTTTTCCCAGAATGCTATTTTCGGAGCGCCAATTCTACCTCCTGAACTAGCTATTATCGGTTTCCCAATCGTTGTGATCATTTCAGGACTTGTAGCAGGTCTTACAGGTTTGATCGTTGCGATTCCATCGTTTAAGACACGCGGAGACTACCTCGCTATCATTACTATTGCGGCTAACTACATGGTTATTTCCGCAATCGAAAATGTTGACGTAATCGGTGGTTCTCGCGGGTTCATGGGGATGAGAAAAGTCGTCAACGCAATGACTGACGTTATTGATCTTCCGTGGATGATGATCTGGGTAATACTTGGAACCTACATGAGTATCTGGATGATTCGCAGATTTGTTTCTTCAACCTACGGGAAAGGCATCATGGCTGTTTCTCAGGATGAAGTTGCAGCTGAAATCATGAGTGTTAACACCAACAAAATGAAGATGGCGGCATTCATGCTTTCATCCGGTCTTGCTGGTGTGGCAGGCGCTCTCTTTGCTCACGTTCTAGGTTACGTTAATCCTCAGTCATTCAACATTATGAAATCAACTGAGTGTCTGGTTATGGTATATCTCGGCGGAATGGGGTCCATGGGCGGAGCTGTTCTTTCTGCGATTCTCTTTACCGTAATGCTTGAACTGCTAAGATTCATCATTCCGGCAATCGATACCGGACTGCACATTATAAATGTTCTTCCAGACTCATACCACTTAAGTCAGGTATGGAAGTGGGTATTAATCCCGCTAACTCTGATTCTGCTCATGCAGTTCAGGCCGGAAGGACTTATGGGTAATAAAGAACTGCCCAAGCTGTTCCCGGGGCTGAAAAAATTCTACAAATTTAAGTAGATAATATCATACACCCCGCGAAACGGAGATTATATGTCACTTTTAAGTATAGATGGACTCACACAAAGATTCGGAGGGCTGCAAGCCGTATCCGATTTTAATATCGAGCTTGAAGAAGGATCCCTGACCAGCCTAATCGGCCCTAATGGAGCAGGTAAAACCACTATATTCAACCTCATCTCAGGCTTTTATCAGCCGACTGAAGGCGTTATCACCTTCGACGGAACACCTACAAGCAATATGAAACCTCATCAGGTAACATCACTTGGCGTTGCCCGTACATTTCAGAATATCCGCCTCTGGCACGATATGACTGTAATGGATAACATCCGCATAGCCCAGCATTACCGCATGGGCTATGGAGTCCTTGATGCAATCATGCGGACCAAAAATTACTATCTGAGAGAAAAAGAAATCGAAAGAATCTCAACCGAGCTTCTCGAATTCATGGATCTTAGAGAGTATGCAGAAGAACTCCCGACCAACCTCCCCTACGGACTTCAACGCAGGGTTGAGATTGCAAGGGCTATGTCCATTCAGCCGAAACTGCTGCTTCTTGATGAACCAGCGGCAGGACTCAACTCCTCGGACGTTGATGGGCTGATTACATTGATTAAGTGGATTCACGATGAGTTCGATATCACAATACTAATGATTGAACATCAGATGAAGGTCGTAATGTCCCTCTGTTCATGGATCAAATGTATTGATTTCGGTACAACCATCGACGAAGGCCCCCCTGAACATATTCAGTCCAGTGAGACTGTAATTAAAGCTTATTTGGGAGATGATTCAATTTGAATACTCTACTCGAAGTCAAAGATCTCTGTGTTAAATACGGTAACATTGAAGCGCTTCACGGCATATCATTTAATGTTAACGAAGGTGAAATTGTTACTCTTATCGGCGCTAATGGCGCAGGCAAGACAACCACACTGCTATCAGTAAGCCGCCTTCCGCCTCCGGAAGCGCCGAAAGTAATCAGTGGCGAAATATCGTGGAAAGGGGAATCCATTCTGGACGTACCACCCCACGAAATTATTTCTAAACTACACATGGCGCTGGTTCCTGAAGGAAGACACATTTTCGGAAACTTAACCGTTGAAGAAAACCTTAAGCTTGCAACTTACGCCCGCAAGGACTCCGCTAAAGATATTAACGGAGATTACGACAGAGTTTTTTCTCTGTTCCCACGCCTTGCGGAACGCAGAAAGCAGCGCAGCGAATCTCTTTCCGGCGGAGAACAGCAAATGCTGGCTGTCGGTAGAGCGCTCATGTCAAAATGTACATTCATCATGCTTGATGAGCCTTCAATGGGCTTAGCTCCGCTTTTGATGTACGATATGTTCCGCACGCTCAAGAAGCTTAATCAGGAAGGGTTAACCATCCTGCTGATCGAGCAGAACGCGAATCTCGCGCTTAAATTTGCACACAGGGGATACGTTCTCGACACAGGTGAAATTGTCGCTCAAGGCACCTCTGCTGAACTGCTCGCTAATCCAGAAGTTAAGAAAGCATACTTAGGTGGCTAGCTTAAAACTTGTGTTAAGCTGATCCCGATTAAACAGATCGGTAAAGCTGGAAATAGTATTTAAAAAGACCGGATATTTTATCCGGTCTTTTTTTGCGCCCCAACATAGGCGCGCTTTATTTTTAACATTCTTCATGATATTCTTTGCGCCAATGACTGACACTCCACTTATTTCTGTGATCATCCCTGTTTTTAACAATTGGTCACTAACTCAAAAATGCCTGACCTCATTGCATACTCATGCACAAAATATTTCCTTCGAAGTTATTGTTGTAGACAATAACTCCACGGACGGTACAGCTACCGATGCTAATGATTTCGGGCTGTCACTTTTCGGTGATCGCTTTGTACTCCTCAGGCAAAATGAAAATCTGGGTTTTGCCAAAGCTACAAATCTCGGAGCGCGAACCGCAAAAGGACGTTATCTATACTTACTGAATAACGACACCATCATCATTACTGACCCTTTTTCAGCAGTGATTCGAAAACTACAGAATCAACCCGAACTCGGCGCAGTAGGACCACTTTTACTCTACCCAGACAGTAACCGCGTTCAGCACTTGGGGATAGCAATCGCTCACGGTATTAAAAGCATTCACCTTTACCATCTTTTCCCCGCGTCAAACCCTGTCGTCACTCAGGATAGAAATTTCCAAGCGATCACCATGGCTGCATTCTGTGTAGAAAAGAAATTATACGACAGTGTGGACGGACTCTTTGAAGGTTACGTCAACGGTATGGAAGATATTGATTTTTGTGCAAGACTTGGACAGCAAGGGTTGTCATTTAGCATAGCACCTGAATCTGTCGTGGAACATATCGCAGGACAATCCCTAGGCAGATTTGCGCAGGATGCAAAAAACAGCCGCCTTTTGGCATCACGCTGTTCTCGATTACTAAATCCAGACATGAACCTTCTCGCGGAAGCTGACGGCTATCAGATGCGGCTTACCCCGTGGCTAGATCCATATTTGGTACTACCCCCTGAGCATGAACAAGATCTGACTGGACGCTGGCAAGCACAGTCAGATTTAGATACTCTTGTTGAAATGCTAAACGCGGAACCATGCTGGGAATATGGCTGGGATATGCTAATTAAATATCATCGTGACAATTCTGATTTACCAAGCGAATTAAGTTCGCTGGTGCAAAAATCTGCCTTTTTCCCAACCCCTCAAACTTTTGCGAGATTAAAAGAAGTTGCAGTTAAATGCGGTGACGAATCACGTTTGTTGATGCTAACTGATCAGGACTCTAAGCTTGAAAAGGTTCTCGGCCGCCCATCAATACTCTGCGCTCAGGCAAAATCCGCCATGAGCCGCGCTAAAGTAGCAGGCAATGAATCCCTGTGCAGAATCATATCTTCATGGATCACAGAAAATTTCCCAAACAACGATAATTCAATATGACTAAACATATCCTAGCCACCCTTCCTGCGAATCTGCTCTATCGTCTCCTCGCCGCTTCTTGCGGAAAGCACCACTTGCTCGAAACAGCACAGCTTGCGATGGCAGAAGCAGGAAACAATCCCGAATTAGCGCAAACCTTATTAGCTCTAGCCAAAGAACTCTTCACAGCGGCATGGCTTGAAGACCCTCTAGACGGTACTATTGCCAAAGACCTAGCAGAATTCGAAAAACGGCTACCGACACTTTCCACTGTCGGCTCTAAATGCGTAACCAGAACGTCAGTTATCTGCGCGAAGTGTGACGATCAAGCTATCCTTTCCAAGTTGAGCAGACGCGAACAAGGCGGAGATTACGGCCCTCTATCCACATGGTTAAAGGACGAGCTAAAGCTATCTCCCGCTAACGGATTTCTAGCATGGACACTTTACCATCACGCTCTAGATAATGCAGACTTTGCCACAGCCATAGACGTTGCCACCGCACTAGCTAAAATTTCTCCCATGGGCCCAGCAATCGCAAAGCTTTCTGCTGATGCGCATTTCCTAGCAGGCAATTACAAAGAAGCCATCGCCTGCTATGAACAAGTTGAAATAGCTTTTCCAGATATGTGCGGGGACCGAATTGGCGAAGCATACTATCGTATAAACAATTCCAAAGAAGCTATTAACCACCTAAAACGCACGGTAACAGCCACACCGTGGAAGATGAATGCGGGACTTAAACTGTATGATATTAGCGAAGGTGTTGATCAAAGGTTAGCTACAATTTCAGGTAAAACTGCGATTCTACTTTACTCATTCAACAATGCGGCAAAGCTGGACAGCACTTTGCAAAGTTTGCACGCATCACTTGAATCAAACAATTCGGATACGCTGATTAGAGTTCTATCCAACGGCTGTACCGATGTGACGAATGAGGTCATTGCGAAATGGGCTAAACATTTTGGAGATAGTTACGAAGGAGTGTTCCTGCCCGTGAACGTAGGAGCGCCCGCGGCCCGAAACTGGCTCGCGAGTTTGCCGGAAGTCCGTGCGTGTGACTTTGTGACCTACCTAGATGATGACGTGCGATTGCCTACAGACTGGTTAGCACGCCTTGGCGCGGCAATGGCGATCTACCCGAATGCGAGTGTTTGGGGATGTAAAGTCTGCGACTACCAACGGACCACAAATCTACAGCAGGTTGATCTTAGTTTACTGCCACCTAGTGAATGCGAAACGTTGTTCTCCATGTCCGAAGCTCATTTGTCGGCTCATGATTTCGGTCAATTTTCATACCTGCGCCCTTCAACTTCGGTAACTGGATGTTGTCACCTTTTCCGCACGCAATCATTGCTCGCGTCAGGTGAATTCGACATCCGCTTTTCACCTACCCAGTATGATGATCTCGACCACGATCTGCGTCTCGGCCTTTTAGGCGAACCTATTATTTATCAGGGGCATCTTTCAGTGGAACACATGAAAATATCAGGACGCTTAGCATCACAAAACAAAGCTAGTCTAGCCAGTGCCACTGGCAATATGCTCAAGCTGAAAGGCAAATATTCGAATAAAAACATGGAAACACTTCGCCAACAAGCTTTGGAAAATCTTGAAGAGGACTTTTCCCGAAAACTTGAGAAACTCGGAATTGAATACTGATTAGACCCAAAAATACTGAATTAATCTTTCCAACCCTTTTTAGCTACTGCACCTCGACCACCTATGCGCAAAAATTCACCGGGCGGGCCGAGCTGAATATCATAAAGTATCGCCGCACCACGAAGAAGTAACGTCCCTAAGAATCCCGCCGCCATCGCTACTTCCGGCATAACTGAAAGCCTAACCAGCCCGACATTTACAAACGCACCAGCTAATGCGGCCACCGCATAAAGCTGACCGCACAGAATCATTGGGCGTGTATCAGTTAAAACATCGCGAATAACGCCGCCGCCAGTTGCGGTCATTACGCCCATAAAAATTGCGACTTCCCACGGCACTCCCCACTGCATAGCAATACCACTACCCGTCACAGTGAATGCGCTTAAGCCAAGCGCATCAAACCACGCGGTTGCATTATACCTATTTGAAGGCCGGAATACCCAGAAATATGTGCATAGTGCTGCGGTAATGCAAAGTAATAATTCAAGTGAATTACGTGTCCACCAAACAGGGCGCCCAAGCAGCAGGTCACGGAGTGTCCCGCCACCAAGACCTGTCACAACTCCAATCAATACATATCCGACAACATCCATTTTTCTTTTGCCGGCGGCAAGCGCACCACTGACAGAAAAAACAACATCACCAAAGTACATAAACCCATGAATAAAGTTCTGAATAAATTCACCATTTACGACTGACATAATGATTCCTCTAAAAAAAATCATGAATGAAAAGTTAATATATAATAAAAATTAGTTACTCGTACTCAAAATTTATTCATCGGTATGGGCTAACTTACTTAATGTAAAGTCTTGAACGTTTTTTGTTCATCATGGATCATAGCTTGCCTGTCAGGCTCCCAACTGCTAAAACGACCCCCGAACACAAGACAAAATCTACATAAATCGAGTAATAATATGACTTCATCCAGAGCTTCCACTGCATACCTTACCGTTTCCTGTAAGGATAGACCCGGCATCGTTGCTGCGGTTTCCGGCTTCCTTTTCGCAAATAATGCTAACATAATCCATTCAGATCAGCACTCAAGTGACCCGGTAGGTGGCCGTTTCTTCCTTAGAATGAAATTCCACATGAAAGGCCTCGAAGAATGCTTTGATGATTTTAAACAAGAATTTTCTGAAACAGTTGCCGATAAGTTTGACATGGACTGGACTCTTAATCCAGCTTGGATCAAGAAAAAAACCGCTATTCTAGTTTCAAAGTTCGACCACGCGCTGATGGATCTTCTCTGGCGTGCAAAACGCGGTGAACTATTCACAGAAATCACGATGGTGATCAGTAACCACCCTGACCTTCGCGAAGCGGTAGAATCATTCGGTGTAACATTTCATCATGTTCCAGCTGTGAAAGGCAAAAAAGAAGAGTCCGAGAATAAAATTCTGGAGCTTCTGGACGGCAAAGTTGATCTAATCATCCTAGCCCGTTACATGCAGATTCTTACATCCAAACTAATTGAATCGTACCCAAGCAAGATTATCAATATTCATCACTCATTCCTGCCCGCGTTTGTAGGTGCGGACCCATACCGCAGAGCTGGTGAGCGCGGTGTTAAGCTAATCGGGGCAACAGCCCACTACATAACAGAAGAGCTAGACCAAGGGCCTATCATCGAGCAGGACGTTATCCGCGTTTCGCATAGACATGATATCGAAGAGCTAAAAGTCCTAGGCCGCGACATTGAACGCCAAGTCTTAAGCCGCGCAGTTAAGTGGCATCTTTCCGAGAGAGTTCTTGTAGACGGTAACAAAACTGTCGTGTTTATCTAAGATATTACATATTCCGCATGGAAGAGTTTTCAAATGAATAAAAAAAACTCCTTGTGGTTAAACCACAAGGAGTTTTTTTTACGAAATTTCAAGATCTAGTACAACTAGAACTCATCAAACAATATAAATCATTTCGGCTTAGATTTTAATTTTGTCAATATTTCAGCTTCAGACTGTGCACCAATCCCAAATCTGATAAGAAGCTCATTTAACTTGCCACGAATGTCTTTAGTCACTTTTGCGATAGCCTGTAAACTGACTAAAACCATGTATTCTACTTTGAAATCACCTTTCTCGTATAACTTGAGAATAGCGCCTATTAAATCACGCTCGAGAGCTAAAATCTGCATTTCTGCTAACAATTCTTTGGCTGTACCATGCTTAAATATCAACCAGTTTTCATTGCTTGAGTCACGCAACCAAAGGCGCGCTTTTCTAATTTTACTCATGCCTAACGCATCAAGTTCAGCAATATCAGAAACACAAGCTCGCCTACGCTTCATAATCCTGAAGAGCAGTTTGCTCTCCTCTCCGCGTATTTTCTTCTTAAGCAGTTCTGAAAATTTTAGTTCCATCAAATGGAAGAAGAGACGATCTAAGGAATCAACTTCTAACCTACGTAAAAACCCTGAAATCTTCTTCTCATCCTGAACAGTGAAAGTTTTCAAAGCAATCATAAAATCTCTGACAACGATATCAAGAGTCATGCTGACACCAATGGCGCAAGCTCCTATTTGATCTTGGGCAAATTGAATCTTGCGAACAATCCCCTCTTCCCTTTCGTTGTCCGAATCGCTATTTCCCTCTTCCCGTATCTGGTCCATAGCTTCATGGAACTCAATTCTAAACTGCGTTGTAGCAGGGTCGATGCAAACAATTCTAGCAATATGCTCAATGTTTACGTTGGTCATTCCTTCACTTCGAATAAAAACTCCGCCCTCAAGCAAAGACTTTAACGTAAGCTTCAATGTAGCAGCAGATTCATCATCTGATGCTACTTGTTCATAAGAAGTTTGGATTCTGGTCTTATCAATCGCTGGATTTTTGGATGAAAGACGACCTGTAATATCATCAAAAAGAAACCTTAAAACCAGATAACTTTTTTCCCGCGTGAGAGAGTATGAATCCTCACCAATCACTTTTACGAAGGCAGATTCGACCTCTTGAGTTATGAACTGCTCGATCATTGCCTGCCAAAAATCTGTGTTCATCTCAAATTGTTCTAGTAACGTATTATATCGCTTAAGGGCCGGCTCGCCAAAGTGACGCAAAGCAACTTCTTCAAAATTATCAGAAATCAGACATGAAGCATAAACAACTCCCTGCACTGTTTTGATGAGCAATGTTTCAGCATTAACGATGCTTGCCTGAATTGCTTCCAAAGTTTCCTTATCTTTGCCACCTTTTAACTTGCCATAGCGGCTAAGCATAAGAATGAATTCACTCAATGTTTTTTTTACGAATTCATGAGAAGGTAAATCTAATGATCTATGACATAACAAAGCTATAATTCCGCTCTGCTGTTTTTCAAGAAGAGGAAATTCATTAATTCGGCCATTATTAAATTTAATAAACTCAAGAAACACTTCGCGTTCCAGTACTTCTCTCAAGGTACTGCGTTCTTTGAGTTTATTAAGAGTTTTTACGTAAAACTCTAGCCGTTTATTTTTGTCCGGCACCTGAGATTGTTCGCTATTCGCACCGCTCATGAATTCTCCATTACTTATTCCAACTTAATTACGTAATTTGTCTCAAAATCAAAGCATAAGTCAAGGTTTTTACTTATTAATGGTAATGTTCTTGCATAAGCTGATTACAGATATATATTGATGGTAGATGAAAAAACAATTTTCAAATCAAACAAGTTTGATATAGACACTCAGAACTTAGCTATTAAAATTGAAAACACAGGCTTCATGTAATGATTACTTGCACACGATGCGGAAAAAAAAATAGAGATTTCGAACAAAATTGCTCGAAATGCAGCCACAAACTGCAATCAGGGTTTGCGCGAATAGGAGACCCTTCTTTATCTACAAAAAAGAACAAAGACCTTTTCAACCTTTCTCTGAAAAATTCACACGACTATACGAAAGAAGGCGAGGCTTGGGTCTATTCACTGTTCCTTCTTGCAGCTGTAGTTTTTTTTACTTACCAGCAAGTTTACTGGCCCTTGTATGTTCTTACTCCGCTGGTTGGCCTTGTGGCTTGGTTTCGGAAGATTTAGCGGTCTTATTCTGCAAAACTTTCATTGCTGCGTCCTGATCTTCCTGTAACAAATCAGGAATAGGCTTCTGCCAAAATTCTAGTTCCTTGTCGGCCTTCAATTCCTTTTCTGACTTCGGATAACAACAACGTATTGAATGAGTCTCTGAGCACGCTGCGGGGAAATATTCTATAATTCCACACTCATTTTCATCTATATAGTACTTAACACTTCTTCTGTATTTCTTTTTGCGTGACATGATTATCACTTCACCGCTATCAACCTTGCAAAAGAAATCTGTATATTTTGATCCATAAAAAGCGTTAAAAATATAAATTGAATCTCCCTGCATCCCGACATAGCTAAACTGAGCAGGATTCTTACAATGAGATCTGGCAAGCGCGTTAAGAGCAATACACATCTCCCGTTCCTGCTCCATACTCCGCCCAGCGTTGGCTGGAGTGCATATAAAGCACATAAGCACAATCACCATCATCAATTTTAAAATTTTCATCATATTTCCCCACATTTATAAACAATGAAAGCGGTCAAGACTATTTATTTGAATTAAAGATGCAATATACTCCACAGCACATACTCAAGGCAAGCTTTAGAATATGCAACCTATCTCCGCCCCTGTACAACTCTTTTATGCTGCGCTAATGTCCTGCTCACGGACGAATTGTCCTTGTTAATGCTTAATCCACACGTAAATGAACTTTAATTCCTTATTAATCATCACACTGAAAATTTATTTTGTTAATTTATTATGAGCAATAAATCTGCTGGATGGGATCATGTTCGCGGCCTAGAGCCGCTTAGTCTTTGTGACTGGCCCGGAAAAACCTGCTGTGTGATTTTTCTTGGCGGCTGTAATCTATATTGCCCGACATGTCATAATTTCGACCTTGCCTGGCATATGGAAAAACTGCCCGTTATATCTAGAAATGATATCGGAAAATTCCTTAGGAATCGAGCAAAATGGCTTGACGGGATCACCATCACAGGAGGTGAGCCTGCCACGGTTCCTAACATCGTGGAGATCCTACTTGAGATCAAAAATGTTTCAAAGTTGCCCATAAAAATGGATAGCAACGGAATGTTTCCTGAAATTATAGAGAATATTCTTGAGCAAGGTTTAGTGGATAAATTCGCCATAGACGTCAAAGGACCATATGAGAAATATCCAGCTCTATCCGGGCAGGGTGTAACGGCGGAATCAGCAAAAAAAAACCTCGAAAGTGTGTTTGAAATCGCAAAATGCAATCCCGATGCGTTCTACTTCCGTCTTACTAAAGTACCTATACTTAACGATGCAGATGTTGAAACGGCTCGCGGATACCTTCCAGATGGCTTCGACTTAACAATTCAGACTTACGTTCCTCCAAGGAGAGACCCCGCCCTTGCAGTTCATGATGCGAGTACAACGGGCTAAAAACTAACAGACTGAACGCATGCACAAGCACATTTAAAGCCTTCAACGCCACGACACAAAGATCCGCCGATGGTGAAAATTAAATTGAAATACCTTGTGTAAAAGGACTCTTACGGTTCTTATATTCAATAAGCGGAAGGACTGATAGCTATACTAACAATCATTGATAAATCATTTTTATTGATTATAAATGTTTTATCTTTTATATTATTATTTATTATTAAAAGAATATATTTATATCATGTTTATCATATAGTTACGTTTCGCAAGAAGATAGACATCAAGTGGAGTTCACATGCGCATTTTAGTTGTAGACGATGAGCAAATGGTCAGGGAAAATTTAGTAGATTATCTTGAAGACGAAGGTCTTGACGTAATTTCAGTTGGTAGCGCAGAAGAAGCTATTACGCTCATGAAGACAGAAAAAGCGGAAGTCGCAATTGTTGATATGCGCCTCCCTGTTATGCATGGGAACGACCTTATCATTAAATTGAAAGAACTGCGCCCCGACATGGACTTTATCATCCACACAGGATCAGTAGATTATGCTGTTCCACCTGATGTAAGGAACCTCGGAATATCATCAGAGAATGTACTGCTAAAACCTGTTGCAGACATGAATATATTTATTCAAAAAATTAAATCACTTTTTGGAAGCAAATATAGCATCTAACATTGATGCTATATTTGTTACGAAGAAAGGTTCCCGCCCAACAAGCCCGCATTGCTAATGTTCGCCCCGTTGCGATTAGATAGCCCTTCTCGTTTTATCCTAATACAGACTCTTTTCTTTTATCCTTCGAACGAATTAAATTTTCTTCCGATATAGTATTACTGGCCCCTCAAGAGTCGAAACAAAACGATTAGTTTGTCCAGCAAGGGTTTCCGTTGCCCCAAGGAGCAATGGGCCTTTATCAGGGAGTAAAGCATGAATCCTATGAATAATTTTAAGCTTGGTTTTCTCGTCAAAATAAATCAAAACATTTCTGCATAAAACAAAATCAAATTTACCAAGCGGCCCAAAAGAATCCAATAAATTCAGCTTCTGAAAAGTGACCAGCGACTTTACAGAGTCACTCACTTTCCACCGACATCCTTTCTCTTTAAAGTACTTTGCATACTGAGCAGGTAAGCCCCGTGATATTTCAAGTTTTGAGAACTCTCCTTTGCGAGCTTGCTCAATAACATGCTTCGAAATATCTGTCGCAACTATATCGAAATCTTCAAGCCTGATATTTTTAAATCCGACAGAATTAACAAGATCGTGAATAATCATGGAAAGAGTGTAAGGTTCCTGACCTGTAGATGAGGCTGCGCACCAGATTCGAATCTTTCGGTTTGGCTTTTTAATTTTGACAAGGTTAGGAATAATCGTCTTACGTATTGCATTAAATGGGTGATTGTCTCTAAAAAAACTTGTCTCATGAGTGTTTATCGCGGAGATAACTTCTTCGCGCAAAGATTCATTACCACTGCGAAGAGCATTATAAAATTCTAACCACGACTTACATCCCTTATTCTTTAAAAGGTGCTTTAAGCGATTAACAACAAGATACTCTTTTCCTTCTCCAATAATAAGCCCACATAACCCGTAAATGTGCTTACTAAGCAATTCAAATTCTTTGTTGCTAATATCCATGCAAGCTCCGTAAGACTTAACAGGCAGAATCCACTTCAGACCAATTGTTCAAAAACAAACTCGAACATATTGCACTTATCAAAGCACCCATTACACACTTAATTGTTTATACTAAATGGTTAAAAGGCACTACTCTTTACTTAGTACCACGACTTCATTGGCCCATTGCATCGCAGCCAAATGATTCTGAGCAGTAACAAGAGGAGACAATTTCTGTTTTTCAATGATCGAACTAACGACCTCCCAGTTTGCTTTTTCAAAGGCAACAACAAGCTCTAGCCAAATCGACGCATCACTCTCTTTTCCGCAAAGAGCAGACATCAATTCATCCTCAATTGGTAATTCTTTAAGAAGGGCTGTCATGGGCTTACCGAGAAGAACGTCAAGAAGCGAAAACAAACCAAGCAAAAACATGGATTCAGAAGGTAAATTAACCTGTTCAGCATCAAGAGCCAGAAGTTCCAAAAATTTTGCCCTTTTAATCGATAGAAACGCCAACTCACTGCCGGCAGGACAACTGCTCAAATCTGATAAAAGAATAACTCTAAGCCAACCTGCAAGCTTTCTATAGCCAATTAAAGCAACAGCCTGTTTTATGGACTTTACTACGTTGGGCAAACCAAAAGAGGGGGAATTCATAAACCGCAACAAGCGGTAACTGATGGACACATCAGAGTTGATGGCCTTTGCTAGATCTTCGACATTAAAATCAGAGCCACTGATAGATCTGAGCAGCCGCATCTTGTTCAGGTTATTAGATGACATCTTTTTGCCAGGTATTATTTCTGGGCGACTGAAAAAGAATCCTTGAAAAAGATTAAATCCAAGATCAAGACACTGAACAAACATTTCATTATTTTCGACTTTTTCGGCCAGCAAAAGAGCATCATATTTAGACAGAAAGGCAACTATTTCTTCAAGTTTTTCAGTAGATAATTCGAGGCAATCTACTTTGATAATGTCGGCTATTTCAACAAATTTCTCAAATCCTTCCTGCCCTATGTAATCATCCAAAGCAAGAGTGTACCCTTGATCTTTAAGAAGTTTAAGAGCCTCAATCACTTCTGGGTCAGGATCAACATTTTCTAGGATTTCAATTACACAAACATCAATAGGGAGAAGATCGGCGGCATCACTTAAAATCATGTTGCGCGGAAAATTTACTAAGAGGCGTTGTCCGTGGACCAAATCTTCCTGAATAAGGCCGAAGCCGTCAGCTATAACTTGTGAGGTTGCAGCGTCTTCGTCTCTAACGTCAGCAGCCATGCTGCACTCGGAATTACGAAATAGCAGTTCATAGCCCCAAACAGCTCGCTCTCGAGTGAAAACTGGCTGTCTGGCTACAAAAAACGATTCTAAAAAGACTTCGGAAGTACTCATCCACATGTCCTATTGTTATCAAACTATCTATATCAGTAGTCTGAGTATAATGTACATCATGGACACCATTGAATCAACAGACAATGACATTAAATAACATGAGAACCGGAATATTGAACTAAACTTACGGCATCAAAGGTGCAAAATTAAGTCCATGTCCTTCATTCATACCTAACATTAGATTCGCATTTGCAACGGCCTGACCTGAAGCGCCCCTGCATACATTGTCTATTGCAGTAACAATAATCAGGCGATTTGTTCTAGGATCAACAACCAGCCCTACATCACAGAACATCGTCCCACGCACCCAGCGCGTTTCAGGAAGTTTACCTTCGGGTAAAACTCTGATCCACTTCTCAGCACCATATGCTTTTTCATAAGCGGCGCGGACATCCTGAGCAGAAATCCCGTCTTTAAGTTTGGTATAGATTGTAGATAATATTCCGCGGTTTATCGGCAAAAGGTGAGTATTAAATGAAACCGTAATGTCTTCATTAGCAACAACGGAAAGCTCTTGTTCAATCTCGGGAGTATGCCTGTGTCCACCAAGCCCGTACGCTCTGAAGGAATCAGATACTTCGCAAAAAAGGGATCCGACAGCGGCTTTTTTGCCTGCTCCGGTAGCCCCGGACTTTGAATCAATAACTATGTCTTTGGTCTCAATAAATTTTTCGGAAATAGCAGGAGTCAGTCCGACAATTACCGAAGTAGGATAACACCCCGGATTCGCAATTAAGGACGCGCCTTTAATCTGGTTACGATAAAATTCAGGAAGCCCGTAAACGGCCTTGGGAAGAAGGTCTTCGCGGGTATGATCTACCTTATACCATTCTTCGTATGTTTCGCGATCTCTGATCCTAAAATCCGCGCTAAGATCAACAACTTTAATACCTTTATCATAGAGCTTGCCGCCGATATCCATGGCCGTTTTATGCGGAACAGCAAGAAATACGAGCTTACAGGACTCAGCTAATTCGTCCACGTCAGGTGCTGTTATTTCAAGTTCGCCAAGGTCCATTCCAAGCAGGAAGGGGTAGATGTCTGAAAGTTTTTTCCCAGCTTCTGCACGGGAAGTAACGCGGATTAAGTTCATACCGTCATGCCCGCTCAAAATCCGGGCTAATTCCATTCCTGTGTATCCAGTGACTCCAACAAGTCCGACGGGTATTCCAGCGCTCATATCTTCCCTTCCTTATAAACGGCTCATTCGATTAGAACTGACCAATCTTTAATAATATTTAAACCACTTAGATTCTATTTAGTCTTATCTACGTACTTCATTCGAAGACTGTATAGTAAATCGCAAAGAAGCTTCTCTTCTTCCTTTGTCATTCCGTTTTTAATTTTATCCTGCAAGAGGGCAAGAATATCAATGGAGTGCTTAGCAAGCGCAGGAGCAAATTCCATTTTGCCAGTGGAAGGATCAGCCACTTCGCCAAGATGAAACATAGCTGAAGAACTGAGAGACATCACAAAAGTAGAAAAATTAACTTCAGGAATGGGCATATCTTTCATGTCGGACCCACAACCACATTTATTATCATCAGACATAACGGTCTCCTTTTAGTGGGCTTGAGCCCAGTTCTTACCGAGTCCCAAATCAACCTTAAGCGGGACTGCAAGTGAAGTAACAAGCTGCATATCTTCCTGTAAAAGTTTACCAATCTCTTCGATTGATTCCTCCGGACCTTCTACAAGAAGTTCATCATGTATCTGTAAAATAAGTCTGCCACCGAGATGTGCAATAGCTGAATTATCAGCAACTTTGATCATTGCCATCTTAATAATATCTGCGGCACTCCCCTGAATGACCGTATTAATAGCCTGCCTGCGCGCCTGAGATATTATTTGTGGATTGCCTGAATGCAACTCCGGCATCAGCCTTCTGCGCCCTGAAAGAGTTGTGACATAACCTTTCTCGCGCCCTGTCTCGACCACAGAATCGTAAAAGTCTCTGAGCACACCAAGCTTTTCGAAATATTTTGCAATAAACTCTTTAGCCTCAGTCAAACTTATACCAAGCTCTTGTGAGAGCTTTTGCGGGCCCATGCCGTAAATCAAGCCGAAGTTGATTGTCTTGGCATTACCTCGTTCATCTCGTGTGATATCGGCTGGTTCCTTATCAAATAACAGAGCAGCCGTACGTGAATGAATATCTTCATCCTGCTCAAATGCAGATACAAGAGTTGGATCTCCCGAAAAATGAGCTAGCACTCTAAGTTCTACTTGCGAATAATCTGCTGCAGCCAGACGCATTCCTTCTCCGGCAGTAAAACAGGCACGCATCCGCTTGCCCTGATCTCCGCGAATTGGGATATTTTGCAGGTTCGGTCCTGAGCTGGAAAGTCGCCCTGTTGCAGTTGCAAGCTGGTTAAAATTCGTATGAACTCGTCCATCGCTGCCAACAAGTTTTGGAAGCGGTTCAAGATAAGTGGAGCGTAACTTCTCCATTTTCCTGAACTCTAAAATATCTTTGATAATTTCATGCTGTCCCTTCAACTTTTCAAGGACAGAGTTCGCGGTTGAAAGCGCTCCTTTAGGAGTCTTTCCGCCGGACTTAAGTCCAAGTTTATCAAAGAGAACAGTACTCATTTGCTGGCTTGAGCGAATATTAAACGGCTCTTCCGCCCTTTCATGAATAGTTTTCGTGAGTTCATGAATACGTGTACTTACTTCTTTTAAGAATTCCGCAAAAGATTCCAAATCAATAGAAATACCCGCGGCTTCCATGTCTGCAAGTACTGGAATAAGCGGAACTTCAAGCTCGCTTACAAGCTCTGCAAGTCCTGCGGATTCAATCCTCGGAGCCAGAACATGCATCAAAGCAAGAGCGGCCATGCCCTGTGCTTCAGGATGAACCTCATCAACAGCATCAGGAAGCTCATCTCCGGCATAGAGCATAGAACGCAGCCTATCCCATCCGTAATTACGATCTTCAGGATTCAGCAAATATGCAGATAGACTCAAATCGAACCATTTTGATAAGGTTATCTGGCTCCACGCAGGGTCAGATCTTAAAAAAGATTTAACATCAGCAACTGCGATTTTCCTAGCTGACTGAAGAGCAGAAACAAGGTCCGCAACCGGCAGCTTGCATAACCACTCATCGCCATCAACGCCTAAATAGAAAGAGTTCTCATCGCGCACAAGGCCTATATCTTTACCTGAAAGATCAGGAAGATCGGAAGCGTCTTGCGTTTTTTTAAATTCAAGACGGGTCTCAACAGTCACGGGAGTAGCATCACCAAAGAGTGAGAACTGCCCGGCTTCGGGCTTCTTTGCCTTGGCTATAGAAGCTTTCGGTTTCGGAGCAGCCTTGCTTTCCGGGGTGGCGTTAGCATCTGGAAAGGCCGCATTAACGTCTCTGATCATTGAACGAAATTCATACGTTGTCAGATACTCAACAACATCCTTGCGCTCGACAGGAGTGATTTTAAGATCAGCAAGTTCAAGATCAGCGCAGCTATTTATACGCAGCCTTGTAAGCTCCCTGTACATGAACATGTTTTCCAGCTCGCCTTCCATCTTCTTTTTAATATTGGGCTGGAGAAACTTAAAATTATCGCGAATATCTTCAAGGGTCGGATATTTAGCCATTAGCTTGGTGGCCGTGACTTTACCGACTCCAGGGACACCAGGAATATTATCTGCGGAGTCTCCGATTAAGGCCTGAAAGTCAGCCCACTGATTAGGCTCAAGACCTGTGGATTCTGTAAAATCTGCAAGAGAAGTAATTTTTTCAGCACGCCCTGCGGGATCCCACATGTAGACATTATCATCAAGACACTGCTTAAGATCTTTATCCGCTCCAAGAATGACAACTGGACGCTCTTTTTTATAACGTGCAGCAAGGGAAGCGATGCAATCATCAGCCTCTTCACCACTTGAAACGATAAGAGGAACACCCAACGCTCTGATTGCTTCTTTCAGCGGCTCAACCTGAACCCTCAGGTCGTCGGGCATTGGCGGACGCTGAGCTTTATACTTATCAAAAAGCTCATGCCTAAAATTCTTGCCTTTACCATCAAGCATAAAGACCAGATATTCGGGCTTTTCTTCTTTGAGAACTTTTAAAAGTACCCGCAAGACGATATATAAAGCGTTGGTAGGAAAGCCATCGGACCTTTTAAGGTCAGGATACGCGTGGAATCCGCGATAAAAAAAAGCGGAGCCATCTATAAGATACAAAGGACTTTTTTCAAAGTTCAATTTTTCGCTGAGTGACATTTATAGCCTTTGGGGATTTGTTCTTAGGAATTACTTAAAAATGGATAAAACTAGACGCGCGTAATGGCTCGGCGTTTACCTTTTGTGAGTTTTTTGATCACAAAGTCTTCAGGGTCGGCGCCATCGAGTGCCTTAAGCGGGATTTCAGCTCTTGCAGCAGCAGTATGCCCACCGGCTGAACCTATTTCATTAAAAAGAGAACTGGCCATATTACCCATATCTTTGCGCAAACCATCCCCTCTAAAAATCACCACGAGGGTATCCTCATAGATGCCGGAAACAACATCCCAAGAAACATCATGAACTCGCATAAAAAAGTCCGCAAGAATAACTAGAGTATCGGGATTTTCCACATTACCGATATGAGAATAAAGACCGGGTCCGATCCTGCGCAGATTATAAAAAGCCCGGGAAAAATATTTAAGCCAATCAGGGTGGATCTCACTTCGCATGATGCGTTTTATGATATCCATATCAGCATATTTAGTTAAATATCTGAAAGCCTTAATATCAGCATCAATAAAAGGACGTTCGAAACTCTGAGTATCTGTTTTGATTCCGTAAGCCAGAGCCGTAGCAAGCAATTTTGCAGGACGAATCTTCAAATTGTAAAGATATTCTGTCATCATGGCGCTGTTAGAACCGTACTCAGGGCGGATATCGGAATACTCTGCATCCGCATAAGGCTCTGGGGCAAACGGATGATGGTCAATTATCACAGAAAATTTAATATGTTCGAAATCCGGATGGTGATGCGGCTGGGAGTCTACGATTGCAAATTTGTCATACTGTGCAAGCAAAGTAGGTATCACTCTACGGGCAGGAATACGCAAATAATGAATCATGGCCAGATTATCAAGCCGCTTAACTTCATTAATATGAGCAATCCCTACCGCTTGAACCTTGCGCCCCATGATACGCTTAAGTGCCATGGCAGAGGCCAGAGAATCCGGATCTGCGTTAATAACTATAAGCCAGCGATCTTCTTTTTTAAAAAGCGCTAGCAAGTCCTGAAGCTCTTCATCAAATTTTTTAAAATAAGCCATAATTATTTCTTCAGGGTCAAAGGCAACCCAGCAGCCACAAGATAAGCCTCATCGGCAATTGCAGCAATTCTACGGTTAAGTCCACCGAGTCCTCTAACAAACTCGCGAACTTCACGTGACATTGCGAGAGGCCCAAGACCAACTTCGCAAGACACCAAAACAACATCCGGCCCTTCCCATTCAGATAGAAGCCGAACAACCTCCCCGACCATTTGCTCTCCATTCGATTGTCCGAAACAGGAGAACATCCAGAAATCTAAACTGTCCACCAACAGATGATCGTATTCCTTCCTAGCCCTAACGAGAACCTGATGCAAGTCTGATCCGGCCTCAAAAACGGGAATAGCGGGGTCTCGTTCCCGGCGATGATCCATAATTTGCTTACGGAAGGCCATATCACGGGCTTTTCCTGTTGCGATAAAACATTTCCTGCCGGAATATTTTGAAAAAATTTCAAGAGCATAATCGGACTTCCCCGACTTATTACCCCCAAGTATAAATGTAATCAAAAAATCTCCTATCCCATACTCTATTTATGACAATAACTGCAACCACAAGCGCAGCACGATAAGGACCTGTGACTAATCCTGCTTCTCGCAATATTCAGCCAAGTATTGCAGGGACTTGAAAAAACCATCCTGCTCAAAAACTTCAATAACAACTGTGCCACCGCTATGGAAATTTTTAAAGAATAACTTAAGCATATCAACCCCATGACTATCTAAGGCTAAAAGACTTTCATGTTTTCCGCCATCGCCCGGACCATTTAAATGCAGCATGGTGACCATGCTCCAAAGCCCTTCACTCTCCAGCAAACCTTGTTGTTGATAAACCAGCATGTGCCCTAGGTCTAAACAGATTTTAAACCCGCATTTACGGATAATTTCGATCAAATTTTCGAGGCTATTCTCTTTTATATTTTCGATAAAAACTTTTTCGGGAACAACATCACTTCCCCGAAGCTCTTCGGCTAAATCTAAAAGCAGCCGTGCAGCATCGGGCCCATCCGCAGGAGGATGCAAAACGTGCGCAATAGGGTTTAGGTGCGCAACTTTTGTAGCTAAAGCCTGCATTATTCCAGCTACTTTTACAGCCCCATCAGCCCATGGCAAATCTAAGGGGTGATGAATATGAAACGACAACCCCAAATCCGCTAAATTTTCGGGCAGATCATCATCAGTGTATGCCAGTGAACCCGCAGTTTCAAAAAAGAGCAGCCCCACTTCGTCTACCCGCCCTTGCAGATGCTCGCAGTTTTCGGCAACTGTTCCAGGAATAACCCACGAAGGAGCTGCGACTACGTACGGAAAATCTTTACCGGCCAAAATAGACGAAACAGCCAGCCCGTCAATAAATATGGAAGTTTTTTCCTCAGCCACGTTTACCTTCATGAGCAAAGCCAATGCTCGCGCCCTAATAATCTAGGGTTAAAATATTTTTGAAAACAGGCATGCTTATTGCTTCAGTTTAGACGTAATCTATATACTTATGTCGGGAGTACGGAAATGAAACGCTGTAGAATGTTTTTCCAACATTATCTAAATCCACTGCATATATTTTGCAGACTCAGGAGCGCGGGATTAAGTGCTATTGCTGCGAGAAAAATGTCAACTGTTTATGAGAAATTGCTCTACAAAATGTTCCTTCTTTAGAAAATCATAAACATGAACTAAAGCCAGCTTACATATCAAGCAAGCTTATTTCTTTCTCTTTCTGCATTTTTTTGGCAACCATAGCAGATTTAGTCACTAGCTCTTCAGGTATGTCTTTTAAAAACCTTGAGACAGGCAATCTTAAGGTGCGATTATACAAAGGCCTTTTCGCTGAATGTGATAAAAAGAGGTTTTTCTTCGCTCTTGTCATACCAACATATAGCAGCCTACGCTCTTCCTCCACGTCTGGACTAACAGCAATTGCGCCCCCTGAAAATTTACCTGTAAGTACATCAGTTCCGATAAACGGCACAATTCCGTCATCAAGCCCTGCAATAAACACAGCTTCAAAATCCATCCCCTTGGCAGCATGCATAGTCATTATGCGAACCTTTTCGGCCTTGTTTCGCACTTGATCCAGCTCACTTTGCATATGTATCCAGTTGATCAGACCAGACCAACCGCCTTTATCCTCATACCCTTTCACCATTTCTCTAAAGGGTTTACTTTCCCAGAACATTTGATCAAATGGCGGCATTTCACTCAAATAAGCAGATAGCCCGATAGGCCCCCGAGCAATTATTTTCTCAGGAACTTCAGGAGCTTCATCATCAATATCTTCGGCAAAGCCAAGCATTCTGCGTACCGCACCAAGTAAAATTTGAACACGCGAATCATGCCAGAACATGGAAGTTTCGGGCATACTGCACGGAATCCCCTGCCTCCTCAGCAAGCTTCGGATAGGCTCCATTAAGTCCTTAAAGCGCACGAGCACCGTAATGTCTCCCGGATCAAGCGATCCATGCCCATCCGGATCTCCCAGCGTATTGCTCGTAGCACCTATTAAATGCTTTATGCGTTCAGCAATCCAAGAAATTTCGCGGACACTATCCGGAGCGGAGAAAAGATGAACCTCAGACTCATATTTATTATGAACATTAAGAGTGACGGCATCCCCCAAAACAAAAGTGGCCACATCCAAAACGGCCTGAGCAGATCGGTAATTATCTTCCAAAGTCATCTCGATCAAATTGGGCCAATATTCTTTAAATTTTTCGGCAACGTCTCCGATAGCCCCTCTAAATCCATAAATAGACTGCTCAGAATCACCAATGGCAAAAATACCTTCACCGTTTTCTTCCCCATCCTTTTTAGCCTCGCCCTCGGCAAGTTTGCGGATAATCTCGAGCTGTAAAATAGATAAATCCTGAACTTCATCAACTAAAAAATGGGTATATTTTCTGACATATTTATCAGAATTAAGCTCAGCCAGCCAGAATTCCAGCATGTCTGTGTAGTCTACAAGATTATGATGATCTTTCTGCTGAGAATAAGTTGAAAATAGTATTTCCATACCCTCAGATAGCGATTCCATATTTTCACGGCTAAGACACAAGCTTTTCCATGCGGCTTTAAGGCGCGGTCCATTAATCTGCGGATTGGCTCTTCTAAATACCTTTTGTGCAGCCTCATCATCAAGTATGAGTGGGACCTGATCAAACATAGAAGTCCAATACTCAAATGCAAGTGAATGTATGGTGTCGATGCGCGGAAGAACTTCGTCCTCCCCAAGCATTGCAGTCATCTTCTCATTAATTTCCTGCGCCGCTTTGTGTGTGAAAGTCACACCTAGAATACGCCGTGCACGAGTTCCGCGCTCGAGCAAAAATTTTATGCGCCCCATCAAAACTTGAGTCTTACCGGTACCGGGTCCGGCTAGAACAAGTAAAGGAGCAGGTCCTGCTTCAATGGCCTTTTTCTGACTATCACTAAATTTCACGACAGCTGTGCCATTTTTGCAGTCGTTTACCTGCTCACCGACCTTACATACATTAGCAAGACCTTTGCTCTCGTCCAGATCACCGACTTCTCTGCGGCTCACCTCAAATTTTGGCCCGCCAAGTAGCTCTGCTCGTTCCTGCGCAGAATAAACGGAAATGGTCCCGTCCTGTCCATCAAAACCGGGATTGCTGACAACCTGCCCTTCACGCATTCTTCGGATTCCTTCCGCGAGGTGACCATTATGAAGCTTTAAGTCTTCTACTGTGGCCTGCTGAAGTACGAAGAATTCAGATCCAAAGTCTTTAATCAGTGGCCCGTATATATTCATAACTTTTTTGGATTTCGGACTGGCCCCAACGACCTCGGATATCAGTTCAGCAAGAGGAATCTGCGGGGTAAAACCGGGTTGGCCCTTGGGCTGAATAGGCTCATCTCGATCAGATAGTTCTAAAATTCGTGAATAGACCCCTTTAGTCAGAGGTTTTCCGCACACAGGACAAACCCCGCCACGCATTTTGGACTCATGCGGGTCAAGCATCACGCCACATTGGCGATGACCATCCATGTGATATTTACCTTCTTCAGGAAAAAATTCGACCGTACCTAGAAATTTATGCCCGAGACCTTCACCGCGCAAAGCACGATAAATACCTTCGTATGATACGTCCCCACTGAAGATGTTAGCCTCGCGGCCTATGTCCTCACAGGAATGAGCATTCGAGTTGGCCATAAGGCGATATTTATCAAGGGATGAAATAAGCCAGTTCATTTCAGGATCAGAAGACAATCCAGTTTCAAGCGCAAAAATTTCGGAAGCAAGATCTCCGTAACAACCATCGAGACTATCAAACCCTTGTTTAGAACCAAAAATAGAAAACATCGGAGTCCAAACATGTGCAGGAACGAGAAAGGCTCGGCCACTTGTTTCAAGAACGATTTCAAGGAGGTGTTTGCTGTCTATCCCGAGATTCGGGCGTCCATTTGATTCGAGATTACCATAGTGGTCAAGTTTAGCATTAAATTTACGGACTGATTCCAGATCAGGCATATAAACCAGATTATGAACTTTTCTAGTTTTTCCAAACCTTTTATAGCGGCAATCAACTTCAGCTTGCAGCATAAAACGGGTCTGCCCTACAACAGGTCCACTCATCCATTTTATTTCATCTTCCAGATTTTGCGGCTCACGAAGAGCAAGTAAACCGGACCCGTCTTCTACAAGATGAGTATTAATTTCATGCAACCACTCAGGGTGAGTAAAATCTCCCGTACCGATTACATCTATCCCTTTAACCCTTGCCCACGCGGCAAGTAGACGTGGAGTAATCGTTTTACTCGCCCCGCGGGTGAATCTGGAATGTATGTGGAGATCTGCTATAAATCTTTCCATGTTCTACCGTAATATCCTAATAAGTACTGTTTTATTAATGCATTAGTTTCGGCGCAAGTGATTACTCAAGTTCTATTCAAAATCATTTACACCTGAAACAGACATACCCTCAGCAAAGGTGGATTGCAAGACAAGCTCTGCTTTGTTAAACCCTTTTTTGCAATAATCATTGAATCGTAACATGGAGAAATCAGCTTGAAGCACGCCACTATATATAATATCTGCGATGGTCCGATCCTAAAATCCCAAGGAATAAGCGAACCGGGAAAGAATTTACGCAAACTTTATCGTAAACTTTTTGGCAATCCACTGCTCAAACATTTCATTTTGCGCTGGTGCTCACATCCGAACATTCCTATAGAAAAAGTAGAGTTTTACCAAAACATGATGTCGCAGGCCATGATCGCCACCTATGAGGACTGGCAAAACCCTGCATGGGTGAAAAAAACTTTCGCACCACTGGGCGCGCTCCTTAATAAAGTTAAAGATCCCGAATGGCGCATCAGACACATCGCAGACACCAAGCCGCCGCGAATCAATGACTCAGATGTAGACGAGGTTCTGCGAGCCGTTTTAGAAGACATTTACCGAGTATGGAACAAAAATCCTGACGATCCTTATTTTCCAGTTTCCGCGCAGGTTCTAATGCCCGGAGACTCTGTTTGTAATGGCGAAAATTTCATGAACATCATGAACGGACTCGGTTCATACGAATTTCAGAACATCAACCTGCTATTCGGGCTGATGCGCTGTTTCCTACACGCCAATCCGCTCGCCATGAAAATTTTCCGCCGCCCGTGGAAAGGTCTGGCTGAACCGCTCAGTATGCCTGCTTCATGGATTACGCACCGCACCGCCTTTTATGACGACATTTTTTTCGAGCAGATTTACAACCTATATGTATTAGAAGATCTGCCGCAGGATGAGCAGGCCAAATTGAAAGAAATGCTAGAATCCATTCTGCACTTTCTGATCGTAACCAGTATGGAATGGCTGACAGCTCCAAGTTCCGGCATCAAACACCCAGCCATCACCTGCCTACCGAAAGATGAAAATGGGGAACCGCTCTGCAACCTTAAACCAAAAGACTGGAAGGCAAAAAAAGAGCTTGGATTCGATGATTACGTCCCAGATGTAGACACCACATATTTAGCCCTTGCCATGAGCCGCAAATGGCTTGATTTGGTAAAGAAGAAAGATTTGAAATGTGATCACTCTTTACTGGAAAACTGCGAAAAATTTCTTGATTTCCCGTGGGTAGAAATCATTAATGAATACCAGATTGGCGGCGGCAACAAAACCAATCCACCGACCATAACCATGACCCGACCGCTCAATTATTTCGGGGCTGTTAATATATGGTTTGATAAGCCATTCGAAAAAGAAAATGGAAGGATAATCCGCGAGACTCTCGGCAACGAGATCTGCCCCGGTCACAACATGGACATTCTCGAATCTATTCTGATCAACCGTGCACAGTGGAATGCGCTTGAAGGTGAAAACCTTGAAACCGTAAAACGTTTTTTGACCTTTCATCACAACGCATTCATCAGCGGAAACTTCAAGCAAGACAGCGCCGTTCGGTTCTACCTGCCTGAAATATACGTAAGCTATGCCGGAAGATTATACGATACATGGCTGACCATTCCTAAAGATCAACAGCAAATCATCGATCCAGACGGAAAAATAGAAGATATCCGTCATCTATCAATTAATTATTGCAAATTTGATATGCTCGGCAAAACGCTCAATCCGTTTGACGCATCCCTCGCGGTCGCAACACTGAGCCTGCTCCGCTATCAAACCCCAAAAGATGGAATAATCGAGCGCGGAATACGCATTTTGCACAATCACTTGGGCGAAGGAAGAAAGAATCATCCTTACAAAGCATACGAATGGACAATGGTTCGCCACCCGACACGCATAATTGTCGGCAGTGAAGTCACCACTTCGCTTTTCGCTATGAATGCAATCGCCTGCTATAAAAAATACCTTAAATAATCATAGACCTATTACCCCCTGCTCAAATTTACATACGTGTGTAAATGCTGAGCAGGGGCTTGCTGACAATGCATGAGTCAGTTATATCTACAGTACAGGAGCCGATAGATTTTATGGGAAGACGAGCTGAAGAACTTCAAGCACAGTAAACATTTTCTGGAGAAAGAATGGCTCAGCCGATTAAAATATTAGTGCTTGATTACTTCAAAATGTCTTTTTTCTATAAAAAATTCGACGTGTTAAAAGAATTTTCGTTCGAAAGAACAACTTCACTCCATAAGTGTTTCATACACCTCGCCACGAAAAAGCCCGACATAATGTTGCTACCTTTCATTGCGAACGAGACTGATCCTGAGCAGGACCTAGTCACCATCGCAAAGACAAACAAAATACCGTTCATAATAATAAACAGTGATGCGACGCAAGACATGGTCGTTAAATCTGTTCGTGATGGCGCATTAGATTATATTTTAACTTCAATTGAGCCGGGCAGATTCTTAGCAAAAATAAGTAGTATTTTAGCAAAACATGGAAAGATACCACCTTCCCGGGAAGAGCTTGAACAAATTCGCCTCGAAGAAAGCATGACTGGAATCGAAAAGATTCTTACCGTGCTCGAAAAAGCTAAAGAAGTTAAAGCAATGCCGTACACCGTAGCCAGAGTGGTGTCTCTGTGCTCTGACCCCGGAAGCAGTGCTTCTGACATTGCTAAGCCAATTAAATCCGACGCAGCTCTCAGCTCATCAATTTTGAAGCACAGTAATTCCGTGGCAAAATATCGCGGAGCACCGAAAGTGCAGACCTTAAAAAATGCAATTGTTCGCATAGGGCTTGAGGAGACAAAAGAAACTTGCATGGTCCATGCGGTTTATCAGTTGTTCGACAAGAAAGATAAGACCTTCGGTTTTGATCGGTATCAATTCTGGATTCATTCTCTGGCCACAGGTATTATCTGTAAATGTCTGGCAAAGAAGATCGGCTATGCACGCCTAGACTCAGCACTTTTAAGTGGAGTTTTGCATGACTTAGGTAAGATGATAATGGATGATTACTTCAATGCGGAGTATGACAAAATCATTCGAATTGCCGCTACGCAGAAAAAGATTTTGTTTCATGTTGAAAATGAAATTCTTGATACAAACCATAGTTTCATTGGCGGAAAGATTGCAGAGAACTGGAGATTTCCTGACACTATAACTTATGCAATAAAAAACCATCACGACTATGCAAGGTGTTTCCCGGATGGCGGAACTACCTTCAACCTAGCGACGATAGTATTTGTAAGTAACTACCTTGCTAAAGCCATGATGCTCGGTAGTGGTAGTGACTTCTTTGTCACCCCGGTTCCAGACGCTGTTTGGTCCAAATTAGGTTTTTCCGAAACCATTCCAGAACCATTTCTGGCCGCAGTGCGTAAAGAATTACATGATTATTTCAGCTTGCTTAAAATCCCTCAATCGCCTGCAACTGCGCATTCAGATCCTGCAAATAAGAACATGCACATTCTCGTTCTCAGCAACTCACAGGTTGCAAACGTCTATGTCCGTATTTACCTATCCAACAATAGTTATAAATACACAGTAGCTGGCATCACAGGCATTCCTGAATCTGATTACGACCTTATAGTTTATGATTTCATTGAAGAACTACAACCAGTCGAAATGGAATTTATGATTAAGGCCGCCACGGAACATAAAAATTCTCCGGCAATATTTATTCATGGTGGCGTCAACGACATTCTTGTCATCCAGAAAATACACAAATCCACAAAGAGTTTGCGTGCACCTCTGGATATGTTCTCTTTTGATCAGATTATAAAAAGCTACGACCCTGAAAACAGACAATTCACTGAAGTTGAGTCCGATAGAACTGAAGAAGAAGAGAAAGAAACTGAGGAGTAAGGCAGCAATTACCCCTACGCCTTACGCCAGTTTAGCTCCATTTTTCACGTTCCTTTCCGGCACAGCTAAAACCACTTCACCCTCTTCCCCTACAAAACCGGTCAGTAAAAATTCCGAGCGCATAGGGCCGATCTGCTTCACAGGAAAATTAACTACTCCCACAATCTGACGTCCTTGCAGCTCTTCAGGTAAATACAATTTAGTGACCTGCGCACTACTCTTGCGCACCCCAATATCATCACCAAAATCCACCCATACTTTATAGGCAGGATGTCGCGCCTCTGGAAATTCTTCAACCCTCACAACAGTCCCCACCCGAAGTTCTACCTGTTCAAATTCATTCCAACTTATCTCTTTCATCTTGCTAAATTCCTCACTGATCCATCAATACATTTAAAGTCTCAATGCCTTGCTAATTATATATTAGACATGTTGAAGCGGTTTTACTTATTACTGTCTTAACGACAAAAATAAGGAGCACTACTATGGGAATTACATACACTTGGACAAAAGATATCAGCGCAGAAAACCTTGAAAAACTATTTCTTTCAGTTGACTGGGAATCAGGAAATTACCCTCAGAAAGTGCAAAAAGCCATGTTTAACTCTCACAAAGTATTCACGGCATGGGATGGTGATACACTGATTGGACTAATGAATTCCATGACCGATACAGTTCTCACTGTCTATTTTCAATATTTAGTTGTTCATCCAGACTATCAAGGTCATGGCATCGGCAAACAACTGGTTGATACCATGCTCGAAATATACAGTGATATACCACGTAAAGTTCTCATTTCTATGAATGAAAAAATAGGCTTCTACGAACACTGTGGATTCACTCACCATTCGGACAAATCTCCGATGTTCGTTAGCTCTCTTTAGCTTAAAACATTTACAAATTTAAGCTCACACTCCACGAGCCCGTGGTAGTTGCTAATTCCCCAAGCAGCTACCAAAGAACCCTGTTGATAAGGATTTAAATCCCGAATCAGCAGGGTTTTTATTTCATCCTGTAGCTTGCAAAGAGTAAATATTATGAATAGTAAAACTTAATCATTGCAACCTACAACCACGATTAGCGACATGTCCATATTTTCCAATATAGCTTCTTATTTCCGCATGTGGAGACTAAAAAAACGAAGGCAAACTGTTGTCATTCGCGGCTCCTGCAATCTGTGCGGTCAATGCTGTCGAGAAGTGTGCCTGTATGTAGGTTCAAAATGGCTAAGAACAGAGAAACAACACCGCAAAGAAGCTATCGAAAACCCGTACCTGAATCACTTCAAACCAATCGGTAAGACTGATGACGGGTTCCTTAAATTTACCTGCACCAGACTAAACGAAAACGGAACATGCTCAGATTATAAGGGTCGCCCTTTGCTGTGTAAGAGATTTCCAACCACCTCCATATATTTCCAGCACGGGCAACTTCCCAAGGGGTGCGGCTTTAGAATGTCCACCGAGATGGACTTCGAAAAACTGCTTGATGATGCACGCGAAAATGACGATGGACTTGAATACGATGAAAAGATTCACAGCAGCGACAGTATCAAAATACCCAGCAAAAAGTGTTCTTGATTTTTTTAACCAACTAAAGCAGATTCCATACCTCTTTCGGAAACATTTATTTCCTACATATAATTTTAGTTCGGAGTTTTAATGATTAAAAAAATTGATATTGAATTCGGCAGTGGTAAAAAACTGATAGCAACTGGTGAAGATTTTGTAATCAATACCGACCAGGCAGCTGCAGGAGACACTGCAGATTCCGTCCCTAACCCGCTGGATCTATTTATATCATCACTTGCAACTTGCGCAGCTCATTACGCCAGAAAGTTCTGTGAGTCCAAAAACATTCCGATTAGCGGACTGGGCCTTACTGTTGAATATGATCAGCACCCGGAAACAGCCATGATCTCCAAAATCCAGTACCAGTTGACTCTACCTAAAGGATTCCCTGAAAAGTACAAAGCGGCACTACTCAGAACAATCGACCTTTGTACTGTAAAAAAACACTTGCTTAACACTCCTTCATTTGAACTCGAATTAGTTTAGTTTCAGTTTATTTGACCAAAGTCATATTTATGCCGGCTCACCTGTGTAAGAACTATATCTCCTGAGTGACTTGAAACTAAACGTTGTCTCAAAGTACCCTCCATCAACGAATAGACAAAAGTGATAGGTTTATGGCGAAGAGTTCGAGAACACAAATAGTTGCATATTAATTGAACTAACTCTGTTGACATACATGAAATGAAGGCTATCATTTTAGAATCAACCCAAATTAGGAGAAATATAAATGCTCAAAATTACTACAGAAGCGAAAGAAGTTCTCGACCAGCACTTTGACGGTAAAGATAAAGAACCAATTCGCATATACATTGCATCCGCTTGTAGCGGTAGCCGTCTTGCTCTAGGGCTTGATGCAGCTAAAGACGGAGATGAAACCATCAACCTAGAAGGTTTTGACTTTGTTCTTGATAAGGATTTGCTCGACCAGGCAAAACCAATGGAAATCCACTTAACACCAATGGGTGTTGAAGTTTCCTCATCCTTAGTATTTGACGAAAAACCAGAAGGTGGCGAAGGCGGCGGTTGCGGAAGCTGCGGATGCGGCGGAAGTTGCGGCTAGCTCTCACTTTACAAGATCACAAAAGGCCGGAGTATTTAATACTTCGGCCTTTTCCATTTCTATCACGCAATGACAGGGCGGCAAGCTCTGTGTTAGAGATTCTCCATGTCATATTTAAATAAATCAATACTACGCACGATTAACATCCTCCTGCTTTTATCGCTCTTTTTATCCACAGGATGCACGACTTTGAAACAAGGGTCAGGCTTATATTCTCCGCTTATAACTCAGCTTGAAACGGTTCTGGATACCGCCGGTTCAAATAAAGCCCAGATTGAATTATTTTTAAACGCATTTAATGACAATCCAGAAAAACGACAATCAGCAGAATTCATTACCGCAAACCTTCCCCCTTGCGACAGTTCAACTCTATCAAGTGATCTGCTAATCGAAAATTTAAAATATTCATTTCTCGCCAAAGATTCCACAGCATGGGGTAACGATGTCGCATGGTCTGACTTTCAAAATTATGTTCTGCCACACAGAGTCAGTCAGGAAACGGCTGTAAAATGGCGTAAACCTTTCTATCAAGAGCTACTGCCTATAGTCTCCGAGTGCAAAACCATAGAGGAGGCAGTACTTGCGGTTAATCTCTGGTGCTACTCAAAAACAGGATTTCAATCGACCCAAAGATGGGATCAGAATCCCTTAATGACCATAAATAGAGGATGGGGCCGATGTGAAGAAGCTGTTATTTTTACTGTCAGCGCACTGAGAAGTGTAGGCATTCCAGCTCGTCAGGCAATGGTTCCGTCTTGGCAACACTCAAATGACAATCATACGTGGACAGAGGTGCTCATTAACGGAAATTGGCATTACATGGAATCAGCCAACCCCGACTATGGACTTGACCATGCATGGTTCACAGGTTCGGTTCGCAAAGCGCCGCTAGTAATTTCATACGCATATGGGAATGTGCCGAGCCCGAAATTTCCGGTACTGGGCAAACGTGTCGGATGCACTCTGCTAAACACTACATCCATGTACGCACCCGCCAGCCGCACAAAAATTCTCGTGACCGATAATAAGAATACCCCTCTTGCCGGAGTAAAAGTTTACTTCTCTGTTTTTAACTATGCGTCCTTTCGCCCAATAGCTGCGAAGGAAACAGATGTTGACGGCAAAGCTTCCATACTTTTAGGACCGGGTTCCGTCCTTGTTTCCGCTAACCATAACAACTCTACGGCCTACATAGCTTCAACGTGGATTCCCGGAGAACAAGACACCCGTAAGAATATCACCATGCAACTGTTCCCTAACAACGATCCAAGCGGTGAGATTCTTTTCAGGTTCGATTATAAAGACGACTTAGCCAAAACCGCACCCTCTAAAAATTCCGAAGGAGCACGAACGTCTGAGTTTGAAAATATAAAACAAGTCCGCATGGATAAATTGGACGGAATGAAAAACGGGGCTGAACAGTTTGACAAATCGCTAGCTTCATACATTTCAAAAGCAGGACTTAATACGCCTGAGATACTCAGCGCGCTAAACAATTCCCCAGAACCTATCAAAAAGTATTTAGCTGACTCCATTCGTAATATGGAAATTGCCGATCTCATTACAATCAAAGCAGATGAGCTTCTTTCAAATGTAAACTTGGCTCTCACTGCCCGTGACCACATCGCGAAATCAGGGCTTGCATATGACGATAAATTATTCGTTAACTACGTGCTTAATCCTCGGATTATGTACGAACAGTTCCAACCTTGGCGCGAACCTTTGTCTACATATTTCAAGGCATATGATTCCAAAAAGTCTACGCAGATAATTGCCAGAATAAACAAATTTACCCAAAGCATACAAAAAATAGCGCGCGGCCCTATAGGATCAGCTATTACACCACTAGGAGTTCTAAACTCGAAGCAAGCTTCTGGAAGTGGGGAGATTGGCATATTTACCGTTGCCGCGCTCAGGTCGGCGGGAATACCAGCTAGATATCTTGATGAGCAGGGCTGGGTAGAATTTTATAATGGGCAGAAATGGGCCCCCTTATACCCTCAGAACCCAAAAAATCTCGGTAATCAGAATGCAACGAAGACTAGTACAACTTACTACTCAAAATGGGGAAGCTACAGATTCAGCCTGCCAGGATTTCCAGAAGGAGATGAGCAAGCGCAGTATTTTAAAGACTTCACGATCTCAAAGCTAATCGATAATTCATTTTTCCAAATCGTTGAAAAAACCATTAAAGGGAAATGTAACGATAAAAACGTATGGGAAATATCCCTTCCAAACAATAAATACTACCTAATTAGCGGAAAGCGAAATAAAAAAGGAGAGCCATTAATCACTGTAATTCCACTCAAAGGTACTCACTGATAATATCTATACTCTAACAGAATAACTGCATTTCTCAGAAATAAATGAGCGCATACCTTGCACCACATTGATTAATGCAGTACATCTTATGGCTAGATGCACAACCTACTCAAAAAACAACTCAAAAACACCATCGGCACTGTTGAATCCGATTTCACAAAAGAACTGAGTTCTTTTCTAGAGCTTGTTGAAAAAACTTACTCGAGCCTTGATGCATCCCTTCTAACGCCTGAATCTCCTTTTATAAAAATACTAAATTTTCTTCCAGATCCCACCTTTCTCATAAACAAAGAAGGCGTTATCGTTGCGTGGAATCCGGCAATGGAAAAAATGACCGGTGCTCCCGCAGAAACAACCGTAGGGAAAGGTGATTTTGAATACATCAAAATCATTCACGGTAAAAAAAGCCCGGGCCTGATAGACATTGTCAGAGGCTCTGAAGAAGCCGGCACCTTAGATTACCAATCCATCCGTCGCCACGGCAAAGCTCTCGCCGCAGAAATAAAAGTTAAAAATCTCAGTCACAGAAAAAATACACACCTCTGGATTCAAGCTGCGCCCATCACAGACGATTCTGGGGAAATATTAGGTGCCATTGAATCCATACGAGATATTTCCGCACGCAAGCAAACTGAAAATATTAACCAGGTTCTCTACAAAATTTCTTCAGCACTGAAAACTGCCCCGAATGAACATGCCCTGTTCCAGGCTATTCACGAAAGCCTCAAAGAGGTAATTGAGGCCGAAAATTTCTTTGTTGCTCTTTATGACGAGAGCAAGCAAACCCTTTCATTCCCCTATTATGAGGATGAGCAAGATCATAGAACCCCCGATGAAAAGTTCTACATCACGGATGAGCGATTCTTAAGCTCCAAAGTAATCCAAAAACAAAGACCGGTTTTACTCCTTGAAAATGATTTAAAGCGCTATAATCAAGAAGAACTAAACAAACCAGACTTTTTAGTTAAATCATGGTTGGGTGTTCCCCTAATACATGACAACCAAGTTATCGGAGTTATGACCATTCAGTCATACAACTCCTCCAGTAATTACAACACACAAGACATAGATCTAATGGTCGCAATTTCTGATCAGATTGCAGCCACCATTCAGCGTAGAAAAGCTGAAATAGCCCTTCAGGACAGTGAACAAAAATTTCGCTCAGTATTCGAGAATGTAACAGTAGCCATGTTTCAATTTTCAACTGAAGGCAAAATGCTGATAGCGAACCCTGCTACAGCCCGTATAATGGGTTATTTCTCCGTCCAGCAAATGCTAAGCGACCATCCTCATTCATCAGATTTTTTCTATAACAAACAAGCTTGGCTAAAACTGATGAAAGAGCTGTTGACCAAAGGCTCTGTTAACGGATCGCGCATTCGTATTAGTCATAAAGAAAACCTCGAAAAGTGGATCACTGTTAATGCCCGCGTAACATATGCCGACAATGGAGAACCAAGTTCCTACACAGGCACAGCCTTCGACTCAACCCCCGGCATTGTTGCCGAGAGGAATGTTGTCAAACACAAATCCCGGTTCAAACAATTGTTCGAGAGTTCCCCGCAAGCGATTGTTCTGACTGATTCTGAGGGCTCTGTAATAGACACGAATAAAGCCTTCACAAGATTATTCGGATACACAACCGAACAGATGGAACCATGCTGTGAAAATCTTTGCCCGAGCGGTGAAGGAAGAATTAAATCCAATTTACAACGGATTCTGGCAGGCGCAACATTCCGATGTGAAGATTTACGAAAGCACAAAAACGGCAGACTTATTCCAGTCTCAATTCTAGGTTACCCTTTCGAATACAATGGTGAAGTTTCCGGAACATTCATCATTTATAATAACATTTCACATCGAAAAGAATTTGAACGTAGACTTTCATACCAGTCCCTGCATGACTCGTTGACAGGGCTTCCTAACCGAACTCTTTTCCTTGAGCGCCTCGAACAAGCTCTTACCCATTCTCAAAGACAACCTGAGCATAATTTTGCGGTCATGATGCTTGATATTGATATGTTTAAACGTATTAATGACAGCCTGGGCCACCAAGCGGGTGATTCCCTTCTGATAAAAATCGGTGAACGCATCAAAACCTGCCTGCGCCCAATTGATACCGTCGCCCGCATGGGCGGAGATGAGTATGCTGTTCTCATCGAAGATTTCAGAACACCGCAACAGGTCATAAAGATCATCAGAAAAATCAGGAACCTTATTCATAACCCAATTCAAGTCGCCAACAAAGAAGTTGTTGTCAGCTCAAGTATTGGGATTGTTTTTAAAACAGCTGATTACGAACATCCAGAGCACATTCTACGAGATGCAGACATTAGCATGTACAAGGCAAAAGAGCTGGGTGTGAACAGATTTAAAGTATTCAACAAAGCAATGCATGAAAAAGCAATGCAAAACCTGATAATTGAAACTGAAATAAGACAAGGACTACCGGAAGACGAATTCATTCCGTACTTCCAACCTATTTATTGCTTACAGACAAGACGCCTCGCTGGTTTTGAAGCGTTAGTCCGATGGAATCATCCGGACAGAGGATTCATTACCCCCGGACAAATTATTCCCGTAGCGGAAGAGACAGGGCTTATCGTCAAGCTAGACCGATTAATGCTATTAAAAGCTTGCCGTGCCTTTTCCGGATGGCTTGAAGTTTACCCCACAGCACAGGATATGTTCCTGACGGTAAATTTATCCCCCCGCCAGCTTTCAAAGCCAGACTTGGCCGACGCAATCATTGACATTCTGGATGAGACTAAATTCCCACCCGAGATGCTTAAACTGGAGATTACAGAATCAGCAATCATGGAAAGGAACGCGGCATCAACATTGAACCTCAAGAGAATTGGCGACCTAGGCATTAAACTCGCTGTTGATGATTTCGGAACCGGATATTCATCATTGGCGCAACTCCAGAGATTTCCAGCCGCAACTGTGAAAATTGACAGATCTTTCATCAGCCGTATGGCAGAAGACAATGAATCTCTTGAGATTGTCCGCGCGGTGAACGCTCTCGGACACAGCTTAAGTATGGATGTTATTGCTGAGGGCGTTGAAACCAAGGAGCAGTTGGTTCTGCTTAAAGAAATTGGATGCGATTGTGTTCAAGGATTCTACTTTGATAAGCCGCAACCTCCAGAAGTCGCGTTAGACTTGATTAGAATGAGGTCTGAAGGATTCTGTCCCCCAGGACTCACTTCACTTTAGCAGTTCAAGTTTACCGCATCTCCGCATCTCAACTACACATGCAAGCTAGCACCATACCTATTTCCAATCCAAATTATTTCCGACTAAACGGATACATAGGCACTAAGTATGCCCATAAATACTTACAAAACTGCATATTCCCTACTGCTTGTGAGCAGAATAAATAGAGTGTATAATGAGCTACACGGGTTCGAGATACCCATCCCAGATTATAAAGGAGCTTCCAAATGAAACATACAATTTCTGCCTTAGTTAAAAACCGCGCCGGTGTACTGGCGGACTCATCTTCAGCATTTCAAAAAAACGGCATCAATATTACTTCCATATCCTGCGGTGAAACTGAAAATATGGAAGTATCCCGAATGGTCATCTGCGCAGAAGGTAGCGACAAAGACATTACCAAAGTGACAAAAGAACTTCAGGAAATGGATTTTGTTATACAGCTTGATGATTTAGCGCGTAAAGATTTCGTAGACCGTGAGCTCGTCCTTATAAAGGTAGCTGTAGACAAAGATTCAATGTCTCAAGTCATGCAAATTTTTGAAGTGTTCAGAGCAGACGTAATAGGCATGGGACAAAATACCATCACGGCAGAACTTAGCGGAGATCAGGAAAGAATCGACGGACTTATCAAAATTTTAGAACCACTCGGAATTAAAAGCATGTGCCGGACAGGCATGATTGCACTTAAACGAGGCGACGAATAAAGGTACGCCCATGAGAATAACATCACTGGACGAAATCACAGAAAAAGTACGCCAGCATGGAATTAAACCCAAAGTGGCCATAGCTCCTTGCGCCGAAGAATTTGTCATACGCTCCGCCCTTGCAGCCTTTGAAGAAGGCATTGCCGAACCAATTTTTATTGGTAATCTGAAAAAAACGGAGGCAGTGGTCAAAGAACACAACTTAAATATTTCGGGCTTCGATTTTTACGAAGAAAACGATGATACACTTGCGGTTGCCAAAGCTGTCCTTCTTTTCAAAGAAGGAAAAGCCGCTCTTATAATGAAAGGACTTGTAAGTACCAGCGTGGTACTTAAAGCAATCCTTAACAAGGAGACCGGAGTTCCGCCCAAGGGAATAATCAGCCACGTAACAGTCTTTGAATCCCCCGACTTAGATAGGCTAATCGTAATGACCGACGCCGGGGTAAATATTAAGCCGAACCTGCAAAGAAAGGCCGACATACTGCGTAACGCTCTGCAAGTAGCTCGCAAGCTTGGAATTGAAAAACCCAAGGCAGCGATATTGGCCGCAACGGAAAAAGTTAATTATCCGGCAATGCCTGCAACACTTGACGCAGACATCCTTTCAAAGATGTCCTCCGAAGGAGCGTTCGGCGACGCAATTGTCGCGGGCCCTCTGGCTCTCGATCTAGCCCTGTCACCGGCTGCGGCGGCGCTTAAAGGTATAACCAATCCTGTTGCAGGCTTCGCTGATATCCTTTGCACTCCTGATATCGAAAGCGGAAACATCCTGTATAAAGCTCTGACAACTATAGCGGGTAAATCCATGGCAAGTGTAGTGATAGGAAGTGATGTTCCCGTAGTTGTGCCATCGAGAGGAGATTCTGACAGATCCAAATTCATTTCCATAGCTCTGGCCTGTTATTTAGCGAACTGCTAGCTCGCACGCTGATCAAGGTTCAACTTGTTTTATATTATAAAGAGCAAAAATGAAAATTATATCAGTAGTCATAACCATAATATTCTTATCCATAGCAGGGCCGTCTAATGCTTCTCAAGAGCTCTTGCTAATCACCGATCCCTTTCCTCCGTATAACTATGAAAAAGACGGGAAACCATACGGAATACAATATGAGTTAGTCGCCGCAACATTAAAAAAGATGAATAGGTCTTTCCAAATTAAGTTTGTACCTTGGAAGAGAGCTCTTCTTAACGCAAAAAATAAAGTTTCAGATGCAATTCCAGGGGTTCTTAAATCAGATGACAGAGAACAATGGCTGATCTTCCCTGAAGAACCTATAATGATAACGAAGGTCGTTATTTTTTACCGTAAAGAAGAAGATTTCCAATATAAAGATCTTTCATCTCTAGCGGGCAAAAGAGTCGGAACGGTAAAAGGATATCATTACGGAAAAGATTTTGATCAAAGCACATTGTTCATTCGAGATGAAGTCAGCTCCCTTAAACAGAACTTCCAGAAACTATTAGCTGGACGTATTGATTTAGTTGCTTCCTTTAGACCCGTAGGGCTTCACACTCTTTACAAATTAGATCTTAGCGACAAATTTTCTTATAGCCCAACCCCAGTTCATCAGGCTGAAATGTACATGGCTTTCACCAAGAAACCGGGCAATGATCTTCTTGCCGCTGAGTTCAGCCGCGTACTTAAAGAAATCAAGAAAAACAGGTTCTTCATGAACTCATTACGAAAAAAGTACATCCCTACGCATGCCCAGTAGAACAAAGCACCCACACGCCTGAAGCAATAAGCATCACGCCAAGCAAGGAGGTTAGAGACACATGTTCCCTATAAAAAAGTACTCCGAGCGGGATAAGACAAGCCATAACCACTCCATTTACAATGATCGGCAACGTACTGACACTTGCACCGGCCTTATAAGTAAGGAGCACCCCGATTTCAATCCCGAAAATAGCCAGTCCTAAAAGCAATACCTGCCAGTTCCGCGTGGATAAAATTTCCGCAACATCTATACGACCAGTTTGTAAAAACATACCCGCCAAACTAAATAGCATTGCCATTCCATAAGCAGACGCCAGAGAGGCAAACAGCGATCCACCTCCGGAAATACTTTTTTGAGCAAGGTGATATATAACAGAAGAAGCGACAATCATCGCAATTGAACCATATAGAGCTAGCATTCCAATTTCCTTTTAAATAACGTATTAGTACTTCACTGGCGAAGTTCGATCTTACTGCTACTCTTCTTCTTTTAACCTGACCACTGAAAGGTATTCATTGCCTGTATGAGCAAAACTAATCTTCCAAATCTAGACCTGAATCTGCTGGTCATACTTGATACAATTTTCGCCGAACGCAATCTTACAATTGCCGGTCAAAAACTTTTCATGAGCCAATCCGCGGTCAGTCACTCTTTATCAAAGCTACGTGATCATTTTGAAGACCGCCTTTTTATCCGCCGCGGTAATATGATGGTTCCCACCCCGCTGTGTGAAAACATCCACCACAGCCTGAATCCATCCTTAAAAATAATTCTCCAATCTCTTGAAGACAGAGGAGAGTTTTCGCCTGCAACATCCAAACGAACCTTCTGTATCGGGCTAAGTGATTACCTGTGTAACCTTCTGCTTCCCCAAATAATCGCCAAAGTCAGGGCAGAAGCGCCCAATATAACGCTACGCATAGTTCAGGCTACCTACGAAAAACGTACTGCAATGCTGCAAGATGGAAACTTAGATATATTTCTAGGGTGTTCCAGAGATTACGGAGCAGGCGTTTTATGGGAAGGGCTGTTCTTTGACCGTGAGGTATGCATTATCCGCGATGGTCACCCCATAACCGGGCAAGTGATGACGGAAGAAGAACTTGCCAGCGCGGAATTTGTTGCGCTTTCTCTATCAGAGTCAGGCCTTGGCTTTCTAGAGGACTTTCTCTGCCAAAAAGGTTTCCAGAGAAATATCAAGGTAATTGTTCAACAGGAAGCAGTTATTCCATCTCTTGTCAGCTCTTCGGACCTTGTTGGCACACTGGCTGAAAGACTGGCTCAGATTTATACAAATTTTTTACCTGTTAGAACTATTCAACTGCCCTTAGAGAACACTACTTTTGAGGTGCTTCAACATTGGCATACTTTAAATGACAATGACCCTGCCCATATCTGGATGAGAGGTATCATTCGAGAGGTTGCGGAGTCATTACCTCCTGCGTAACCGTAATCCTTTCTAACAGTCACATACAGAGTCAATAAATTTTGCAACAGACATGCTTCTTTTATTATGTAAATTGAGTTATATATATTTTTTACCCCCTTGCATTAACTTTTTTTTTTACTTAAAAAGTCAGAACAAGCACTAAAAGTGTTTATGTTTACCATAAGGAGTTTCTATGACGTCTAAAACCAAGCTTACGATGTCCATTCTATTTGTATTTCTAATGGGCGCAGCATTGTTTGCTTCAACGCAATCCCCTGCAGCGTCCAAAGACGGAGCAATGTTCGTTTGGCAGATTTCATTCTTAATACTCGCCATTCTGGGAACAATTTCTGCGCTAGCGTCTCTTTCAGGCGTTATGAATCAGCTGAACCTGCTTGGAGAGTATGCAAAAGATGTCAAGAAGGGAGCTCTAAATGCACCACTTCCTGAAACTCTGAGTGATGAAGCTCTAGTCGCAGGCAAAGAAATTCATAAAGCAATTGAATGGCTCGCGAAAAAAAACGAGCAAAGTAAAAAAGATACCAGCAAATTAGAAAATAAATCACGCGAAACTGAAAACGAACTGAAAGAATCTCAAAAAGAAGTCGAAGACATGAAGTCTGCCATGGAGGCCATCATCAAGTCTGCTTCCAATGCGCAAGGAATTTCAGGAAAACTTTTTTCCGGCATTGAAGAACTCAGTTCACAGGTTAATCAGGTCAGCGAAGGGATGGATCTCCAAAGAGACCGCGTGACTGAAACAGCAACGGCAATGGAAGAGATGAACAGCACTGTTCTTGAAGTTGCTCAGAACGCATCCATGGCCGCGCAAAGCTCCAGCCAATCAAAAGAAAATGCTCAAATGGGCGCAGATGGCGTTGCTAATGCTATCAAATCTTTTGAACAGATCAAGGGTACGATTCTTAATTTGAAAGTCACCATGGGAACTCTCGGCGAACAAGCTGACAGCATCGGTCAGATTATGAATGTAATTACTGACATTGCAGACCAGACCAACTTGCTAGCTCTTAATGCCGCCATTGAAGCTGCTAGGGCGGGTGAAGCTGGCCGTGGATTCGCAGTTGTTGCTGATGAAGTCCGCAAACTTGCAGAAAAAACCATGGATGCAACAAAAGGTGTCGGCGAGTCCGTTTCTAAGATTCAAGCAAATGCTCGCGAGAACATCAAAGCCGTTGAATCTGCGGCGGAAGAAATTGTTCATTCGACCGAGTCCGCAGCAAAATCAGGAGAACTGATGACTGCCATTGTCGGGATCGTTGACGATACGAACTCCCAAGTGGAATCTATTGCAACTGCAAGTGAAGAGCAATCTGCCGCATCTGAAGAGATCAATATGGCCCTCAGCGACGTTGCAAGGGTAGCTCAGGAGACTTCCGAAGGGATGTCCACCTCAGCACATGCCTTAACTGAAATTGCAAGCATCATCGAAGAATTAGACTCTATCGTTCAAGGCATATCTTCAGGACGCGTAATAGATACCAGCTCAGGTAAAATTGTTGAATGGTCTCACGACCTATCCGTTGACGTAAGAACAATTGACGAGCATCACATGGTTCTTCTGGACCTTATAAATGAGCTGTACAGGGCGATGAAAAGTCGCAAAGCAGGAGAGGTTATCGGAGAAATATCCGAACGACTTCTTGAATACACAAAATACCACTTCGGATACGAAGAGAAGATATTCGACAAGCACAAATATCCTGAAACAGATTCCCACAAGAAACTTCACCGCTCATTTATAAGCAAGATTCAAGAATTTAAAACAGATGTGGATTCTGGAAAAGTAACTGCTTCCTCTGACATTATCAGATTCTTGAAGGACTGGCTGATCAAGCACATCATGATTGTTGATCACAAATACACCAAATTCATGCATGAAAATGGTTACCATTAGTCCCCTCTTTACAACACAAATCAAAGATCAAAAAAATACCCCTGAAACTTATGTTTCAGGGGTATTTTTACTTTAATTTCTTACCGTCATGCCACGCTCTGCCGACACACTCGCCAACAGCCCAGTAACGATTATCCGGCATTGTAAGAGTGAATGGGTTGACCTTTTTAACATCTGGAATGTCGTCTGTTAAAACGTCCTCTCTGCACCATGTGGCAACAACTTCTCCAACAAAAAGAGTGTCATTAGGAAGTTCGACAGTATCGTAAACCTTACATTCCATTCCAACAGGACAACTACTAATAATCGGAGCGTTTTCAAGCTCGCCCTTATCCACTTCAAACAACTTTGATTTATCCAGCTTACTTCCAGAAACGAGACCAACAAAATCTGTGATTTCAATCATATCAATAGATGGTATATTAACGCTAAACTCACCTGTCTCTTTTATAGCCACATTTGAAAAGTGTTTTTTTCCTACAGAAATCATAATCAACGCAGGATTATAATTAACCCTTGAAACCCAAGCCAGCGCCATAAAATTATTACGCCCTTCGTGTTTACAGCCCAGAATAGTCTGAGGCATTGGCAGGGTAAAACCCTGAACTCCGATATTAATTTTTTCCATCATATCTCCTTAGAACTAAATAATTTAATCAAATATAGTATACCAACAAATATCTAGTAACTTTAAAATAGCGCCTTTTTATATGAAAAGAAGCAGAGAAAGCGCCATCACCGCCATTCCGGCAATAAGTCCATAAATAGACAGATGGTGCTCTCCATACTCTTCGGCGGCGGGCAATAGCTCATCAAACGAGATGAATACCATGATCCCTGCCACGCCCGCGAAAATCACTCCGAAAACTGTATCCGACATAAAGGGCATGAGTAAGAAATATCCAAGCAACGCCCCTACCGGCTCTGCTAGACCAGACAGAAATGAGTAAATAAAGGCCTTCTTCTTACTTCCAGTGGCATGATAAATTGGGACCGAAACAGCGATACCTTCTGGAATATTATGAATCGCGATTGCCACGGCAATCGCAATGCCCAAGCTAGGATCTTTAAGCGCTGCGGTAAAAGTAGCAAGCCCTTCCGGAAAGTTATGAATCCCGATCGCAAGAGCCGTCATGGTTCCCATGCGGAGAAGCTTAGCCTTACTCTTTCCGGCAAAAGGATCATCTACACTTAAATCCGTATTCATTTCTTCAATACGATGCATTTCATGAGGATTTTCATAGCTGGGTACAAGCTTATCGATCAGTGCAATGAACAAAATACCACCAAAGAAAGCCCCCACCGCCGCCCAAGTTCCCGCAACATACCCAAGGTCAGCCTGCAAAGCATCCTTTGCTTTAACCATGATCTCCATAAAGGAAACGTAGACCATAACTCCAGCCGAAAACCCTAAGGATACGGAAAGAAAGCGGGTGTTAGTTTTTTTGGCAAAAAAGGCCAAAGCAGAGCCTATCCCAGTGGCAAGTCCTGCGAACAAAGTCAAACCCAACGCAAATACAACATTCTCAGCGAACATACAACCTGTCCCCTAAATTATTTAACGATAAACCTATAGCCCTACTTCAACGGAGCCTCTACAATTAGAATCATCCGTTTTCCTAAACTGTTTTCCGGATTAGCGTCTACAATACGTTTCAGGTTTTTGGAGGACGTAATATCAACTTTATTAACTCCACCTTTGGTCGTAGCATGACACAACCAGATGCGACCATCTTTCTCTGGAATAATAAGCCCCACATGGTGGTGAAGAATTGTATATTTTTTAAATTTTACATGCTTGCTCATGGAGAACAGATAAACATTCCCAACGGTCATTTGGGAAATGACATCATTCCAAGCCTTGATATCGTGAAGCCCAAAGCCGCGAAGACTAGCACCGTCGCCATCAACAATTTTAGTTTTCTGGCCAAACGGAAGCATCACTTTACGCTTCATTCCTTCGGTCAGATTTAAAATAACATCGAATCCAAAATCCCAATCCTCACCCCGCACAGCGTCAGGGCCACTATCTGCGAGACGATCAATATTCACATCGTCCAAAGCGTAATCGCGTTCAAAAAAATATCTGGAACCAGCAACTGTAAATCCGCTACAGTTAAGTCCCGGTGATTTAAATCGTGCCTGCTGGTCAGCAAAGAGAGTGAATTCTCCAGATCTGTTTATGGCTCCATCAGCACGGTATGGGACTCCTTCAAAAAAAGACAATACTTCATCTGCGGGAGCTCCAGCCTTAGGGCTATCATGCATCCCCGTAGGAGTGGGAATGCTTATCACCGCACATCCCATAAAAAATGTCACACTAAGTCCGACTAAAAGTGTCAATATAATTTTCCGCAACAAACTCATAGATCTCCTGTTTAATGTGCTATCTATATCTCTGACCGCAGGCAAAAACCTCTAATCATCGACTGACGCCAGCTTTCTGAATTTACTAACATTCCCTTTTGAACCAAGAACCCCAACAAAATCACCGTCAAAAAATTCAAAGTCACCGTCTGGATTAATACTAAACTTACCATCACGCAGAACTCCGGCAACAGAAACTCCAGTAACGGACCTAATGCGGCTTCCTGCAAGCGAGTTACCCACAAGTGGCGCTCCAGTTTCAACCTTAACCCAGTTCAAAGCGATAGACTCCGTAGCAGCTCTTAAACTGGATAGCAGCTCATGCTCTGGACGTTCCCGCTCAACATCGGTTGTATACCTATCTCTACGCATGGAATCCATTACATTTTGTACTTCTGTGGCTGGCAGACTGAAATGACGCAAAATCTGGCGAATCATCTCAAGACTGCTTTCAAATTCAGGCATAATAATATTGTGCACGCCCAGATCATTTAAAACATCCAAGTGTTCTGGATTTCGCGAAAGAGCAACGATCGGCGCACCGGGGGCTAACTGCCTTAACTTATCAACCACTGCACCAGATCCATTTATCGAAGGAATAGTCATGAGCACCATGCGTGCGCGTGAAACTTCCGCAGCTTTAAGCACGACTTCCTGCGCGCCATCTCCATAGATGATACTCTGCCCGTTACTTACAGCCAGTTCGACCTTATTGGCATTATTTTCAATAACTACATACGGAATATCTATGCGGTCCAAAACCTCGGCAACATATGCCCCAAAGCGTCCGCCCCCCAGAATTACTACATGTTGATCCAGCCCATCTTCGGGAATATTAACCGTCTGGAGAATATTCCCGCTTTTGTGCGCCCTACAGAAAGCATAGAGCGGCGAAGTAAAAGAAGACAGAATAGGAGTCAGAAGCATGGTAAGAATTCCAGTCCCCATAAATAGCGGGAAGTATTCTTTAGGGAAAGAGCCGGAATCAGCTCCTTGTTGCAGCAACAGGAAAGATAATTCTCCGATCTGAAACATACCGAACCCAAGGGCAATCGGAATAACATTTCGGTATCTGAAAACATAAGAAATTCCACCGAAAATAAGCCCCTTACCTATCAACACAAAAGTGGTCAGCAAAAGAACTGTTCCAAGATTCTCCCAGATATAAATCGGATCTATCAGCATCCCAACCGATGCGAAAAATATCAAACTAAATACATCCCGCAGCGGAAGTATGTCGCTTAAAGCCTGATAGGCGTACTTAGATTCACTGAGCACCATTCCAGCAACAAACGCTCCGAAAGCGAACGAAAGCCCCAACATATGGGTCGCGTACCCAATACCCAGCCCGATAGCACAACAGGTCAGCATAAAGGTTTCACGTGAGTTCCAGCTTGCAACAATCTTCATCACAACGGGAATAACTCGTGTTCCTAGCAGAAACATTGATGCTATAAACAATATGGTTTTTAAACCTGCAAGCCCAAGAGCCTCTAAACCGAAAGTTGTTGATCCTATTTGCGGCATAATTATGAGCAGAGGAACAACAACAATATCCTGCACAACAAGCATGCCAATCATAACACGGCTGGAAAGAGTTCCCACCAAACCGCGACTCTCGAGAGTTTTAAGAACAACCATAGTACTGGAAAGAGCAATAAACGCCCCGAACCATAGCGAAAGATGCGAACTCCACCCCATAAACATCCCAACTCCCCACCCGAAAGTCATAGTGAAGAGGATCTGTAGAGGAGTCCCGATCAAAGCAATATATTTGACGGGCTTAAGTTCCTTAATCGAAAATTCAATACCCAGGGTAAACAAAAGCAAGGCAACGCCGATTTCAGCCAGACGCTCGACATCGTTAACATCTGAAACTGTTACGCCTCCAGTGTATGGGCCAACAACAACACCGGCAATAATATAGCCCAGCAGCAATGGCTGACGCAGCAATCTAGCCGCAAAACCACCAAGCAAGCCAGCAAGAATAAGTATTACAAGATCAGATGCAATTCCCAAGACGACTCCCTACAATGCAACATTCCATGGGCAAAGAAGCATGATCATTTAAATTTACTGACCCTGATTTACTCCGCACAGTCCACACAAAACCTGCTTTCAGGAAGAGCAATCAAGCGGGCAAACGGAATCTGCTCTCCACACTCCTGACATTCCCCGAAAAAAGGATCTTCATCTATACGAATCAGCGCATTTCCAAGTTTCATTATTCTATCGAGAGATTGAGATATTGAGGACTTATTTATCCCCTGATTTAGCATGGTATCTAGCCGGGAGAGTCTCCCGATAGCATCATCAGGCGCAACCGGATCAATAGTTTCCTTTAGCTCTTCAACCGTCCGCTTAAGAGTTTCTATTTCATTTTTTATCTTTTTATTTAGTTCAACTTTCTGCTTATCTTTCATGACAATTCTCCGGTTAATTATTAATTTTATACGGACTGTCATTTAGATGCAAGGATTGCTTACATAAAAAGAAGGCCCCCCCGCATTAGCAGGAAGGCCTTCTCGTCCCAAAACAATTTGCATTAACTATTAATCAGACTGAATATCTTCAATTACTGAATTAAGTTTGGATGCCATTGATGCCACTTCCTGAATCGCTTTTGCAGCTTCTTCGAGAACCTGTGATGTTTCCATAGATATTCTACTGACATCCTCAGTGGCCCTATTAATTTCTTCACTGGTCGCAGACTGTTGTTCAGCCGCGGTAGCAATGCCTCTAACCTGATCGGCGGCATTCTCAACCAAACTAACTATTTCTTCTAAAGTCTGCCCAGACTCATTTGCCAGTTCACTACTTCTATGTGCTGACTGAGCGGCATCCTCAGTAGCCTTTATATTATCTTTCGTCATATTCTGTATTTTAGAAATCACATTTCCGACTTCACTTGTGGCCGCCATAGTACTCTCTGCTAGCTTACGAACTTCGTCAGCTACAACAGCGAACCCACGTCCAGCTTCACCAGCTCTGGCAGCCTCAATTGCAGCGTTAAGAGCCAGTAAGTTGGTCTGATCCGCGATATCGTTAATTACTTTGAGTACATTACCGATTTCTGTCGCCTCTACTCCAAGACTTTCCATAGAGACTTTAAGACCATCAGCCTGAGATTTAACACCATCTACAGCTTCAATCACCCGGCGAACAATACTTTCACCGTTCTGAGCTTTGGCCTTGGCACTATCAGCATCTTCAGCTGCAGTTCCGGCATTGCGGGCAACTTCCAGAACGGTAACATTCATTTCTTCCATTGCGGTAGAAGTCTCTGCCACTCTGTCACGCTGTTCTTCTGCGCCACGGCTGGACTGCTCAATCTGAGCAGAAAGCTCTTCTGCGGCACTGGAAAGATTTTGAGAAATCTTCTCAGCCTCAAGAGCCGCACGAGTAATATTCTCGTTCTGCGCTGCAATCTTTAACGCCTGCTGCCTGATATCTGTCATATCAATCCAGACGGTGACCGAACCTAGAAGATTCTTATCCATATCATAAAACGGAGTAGCCGAAATCTGAATGTTTTTTTCGTTCCCTGTTGCCGTTATGTACTCAATTTCCCCTTCTTTCTTTGCTCGTTCCCGAATAGCAATCTGAGCCATGGTCTCTTTCGTTGTATCGCGTTCCAAGAATTCTCCGGCGCCAAGCCCGACAGCCTTTTCAGGACTATACTCACTCTCAATCAATTGACAGAGCAGTTTATTAACCCAGAGCATTTTACCGTCAGGTGCGACAATCCCACAAGGAACAGTCAGTCCGTTAAGAACTCCTTCTGAGAAACCAAGCTTCTCTTTAAGCTCATCAACCATCAAGCTGATTTTTCCTGCAAGGTCTTCAAATTCATATTTGTACGTGCCTTCCAATTCAGCTTTGAGATTACCACCCGCAATTTCTCCAGAAAATTCGAGAATATGCGAAATCGGCTTAATGACCAAAATTCTAAGCAAAACGACCATAATTAAACTAAGCAAAACAACGACAACAACTCCTGCGACAATTAAAACATTGCGCTGGTGGAGTGCCGCTGAGGTCAAATCATCCTCATAAGCACTTACGACCATGGTCCATCCAGTTTGAGGAAAAGTCTTAAATTCCATATATTTAGCACGACCATTCCAGTCATACGCAGTTCCGCCGTTCTTTTCATTAAGAGCGGTTTTAACGAAATCGTATTCTGAAAGATCCTTTAAATACAAATCTTTGTTAACAGCATGAGCAATAATACGCCCTTTCCTGTCCAGCATAAATCCATACCCGTCTTTACCAATGCGGAAAGGATCAATGAAGCTAGAAGTATACCTTTCCCATTTTGGAAAAACCCCCACACCACCGATAACTCTCCCGCTTGCGTCGCGAATAGAGTGAGCAATTGCGAAGATAAGAATTCCGCCACCGCTTTTAGATTTCAACACATTATTTGAAACATAATAATCCTTACCTGAAAGGACTTTTTGTACGTATTCTCTTGAAGATCTGTCCGCTCCGGCCATGTTCTTGCCATTAGCATTGAACCCGGAGACAACTATTCCATTGGTATCAAAAATGAAAGCAGCCCAATAATCCTTTGATGCTCCTAGCAAGGATTTAAATAGAGCATCCGACCTTGCAGTATCGCCCCCTGTGAGGGCATCAACAGAGCTTGGATCACTAGCAAGCAAGCGAGTTACATCAGAACTCTGCCCTACGTACAACTCAAGGGCACTCATGGATTCATCCACCATCGAAATCATGGCATTTTTCTGCTCTTTAAAAACAGAGTCGTAGGTGTTGCCTGTTACCCACCAAATACAAACAGTAAAAGTCGTTGCTATTAAAGCAAAAACTATAATGTTTAAAACCGTGTTAATACTTTTTATCATCATGATCCTCTTTGTTATACATCAAGCTCTGTTAAATAATACCAACACTCAAAAAAAATATTAATTAAATCTACCATAAACCAACGCTTAAGCTCAAGTATAATATATTGATTCGACAATCTAAAAAAATTAGACACATTTTCAGCTACAATCAACCATTGCCTGTCGTGTGTTTTTCTGCCAAATACAATGGTTCTCCCGTAACGCATATTATAAAGAGGTAAAAAATGAGCACCGAACCCGATAAAATCATTTATTCAATGAACAGGGTCAGCAAATATTACGATAAAAAGCCGATTCTTAAAGACATCTCCCTTTCTTATTTCTATGGAGCAAAAATCGGCGTACTAGGACTTAACGGTTCAGGTAAAAGTTCACTCCTTAAAATTTTAGCAGGCATAGATGAGAGCTTTGAAGGCTCAACTCACGTCTCCCCAGGCTACACAATCGGCTTCCTCGAGCAGGAACCGCTTGTAGATGAAAGCCGCACAGTTCGCGAAGTAGTGGAAGAAGGCGTTGCTGATGTTCTCGCTATCGTCAAAAATTTCAACGACATCAATGAGAAATTCGCTGAACCTATGGAACCTGAAGAAATGGACGCTCTGCTTGATAAGCAGGCCGCCGCTCAGGAAAAAATGGACGCCGCAGGTGCATGGGACCTCGACTCCAGACTTGAAATGGCGATGGACGCTCTCAGATGTCCTCCGGGCGACACTCTCGTTTCAGTCATATCCGGTGGTGAAAAACGCCGCGTAGCAATGTGTCGTCTGCTTTTGCAAGAGCCTGACATTCTGCTACTTGACGAGCCTACTAACCATCTTGATGCTGAATCTGTTGCATGGCTTGAAAGACATTTGCAGAACTATGCAGGAACAATCATTGCCGTAACCCATGATCGTTACTTCCTCGACAACGTTGCTGGGTGGATTCTGGAACTGGACAGAGGTCGCGGTATTCCATGGAAAGGCAACTACTCCTCATGGCTTGAGCAGAAAGAGAAGAGACTCTCCAATGAAGCCAAGACTGACGCGAAAAGAATCAAAGCCCTCTCAAGTGAGCTTGAATGGATTCGCATGTCTCCAAAAGGACGCCACGCGAAAAGTAAGGCCCGTGTTAAAGCATATGAAGAGCTTGCTAATCAGGACTCTAACGAGCGCGCAAAAGATCTTGAACTTTACATTCCACCGGGACCACGTCTTGGCAAGAAAGTAATTGAAGCCGTAGGCATACGTAAGCTTGCTGGTGACAAACTGCTTCTCGAAGATTCAAGTTTTCTCATTCCTGCGGGAGCAATTGTCGGTATTATCGGACCTAACGGTGCGGGTAAAACAACGCTCTTTAAAATGATTGCAAAACTTGAAGAACCTGACGCAGGTGAAATGATCGTTGGTGAAACCGTTAAGGTTACGCATGTCGATCAGCACCGCGACGCTCTTGATGGCGATAAGACTGTCTACGAGGTCATTTCCGGCGGCAACGAATTCATCAAACTTGGCGAACGCGAAATTAATGCGCGTGCCTACGTTGGTAAATTTAACCTGACTGGTTCTGAGCAGCAGAAGAAATGTTCTGTTCTTTCCGGTGGTGAGCGCAGCCGTGTTCATCTAGCACTAATGCTACAGGAAGGCGGAAACGTACTCCTGCTCGATGAACCTACAAATGACCTTGACGTTAACACCATGCGTTCGCTTGAAGAAGGACTTAGCAACTTCAGCGGCTGTGTATTATGTATCAGTCATGATCGTTGGTTCCTTGACCGCATAGCAACACACATACTAGCATTCGAAGGAGATTCAACAACATTCTGGTTTGAAGGATCATACTCCGAATACGAAGAAGATAAGAAGAAAAGACTTGGTAAAGACGCTGACCAGCCTCACCGTATCAAGTACCGCAAAATGACTCGCTAAAAAAACTAAAAATGGCCCGCATGAATATTCATGCGGGCCGTTTTTAGTTTATAATAATTTTGAGGTATATTTCGCGAGATGTGTCGTGATGTGTGTCGCGGCTTCTCTATATTATACTGATCACAATCCCATTTTGAACAGTAACTTCGACAACACCTTCCCCGTAAGCATCACTAGGAACAACACAACTCCATTCCTCAACGACATCATCGCCGTTGACCGAGTAATCGCTCAGCTCCCACTCATATCTTGAAACAGGCTTCATTTTTCTAAAGTACTTAGCGAAGACTTCTTCGCAAGCTTTTGGCAACCCAACGCATGACCGCCATAAATAGAGACTGCCACACAAAAGTTTTACATCAATGGACCCTATATCTACAGGCCCGACGTAAACGGCTTCGGACTTGCCATAGGACTTATTCATCTCTGAAAAAGTGAGTTCGTCTGTTTTTCCGCCAGTTGTCCCGTCAGCATATACTACGCTAACGGAGTTAAGTTTTAATGGCGATATATGACCGAAATACGAAAAGTTCCACGTGGATTGGTTCTGTTCGTTCAAGAACTCTATCATAACCACGGGCATTTTGCCGCGATCCTGAATCAATTCCATAGACTTGAAAGTTAAACCCCCCATATCTGAGGGAACCGTAACCCCCTCTGCGGACGTTCTTTTCTCATCAAGAAGCAGTGCGGTGAGAGTTAGAGCTGGCCTTTCGAAACTCAGCATGGTTAATGCATCTGAAAACATTGGCAATGTCCTTTTTACTGTATATAAACCAATCTCATAACGTTTTTATTCCTCGAATAGCAGTTAACCTGTTGCACCTGAAAATGGAAGAATGAATCAAACGATCGCCGCAAATTTAGTTCAGCATGAAGAATGCATCATTAAATAATGAATGCAAGAGACATATAATAACCAACGCATGAGACACATATGAAAATTTCAAATCAATTCGAACGCATAGATGACGAGCTATACATAAAGAATGTGATACTAGATGGGTACGACGTTCGCGGAGGATTGATTCTAGGTACCGACAGAGCTGTTATCTTTGACACCCTATCCCGCCCCGATGACATGATCGGCTACAAAGAACTAATTGGAGACCGCAAGGTAATCATTGTCTACAGCCATGCTGATTGGGATCATATATGGGGAACGGCGGGGGTTAAGTCTCAAACTAAATTAATAATATCTCACAAAAACGGTCTCAAAAGATTCTCGGGTGACGTACCTGAAGTCTTAAAAGATTTCCAAAAGAGGCAGCCGGAATTATATGGTCCAGTAAAGCTAATCGCACCGAATATTTCGATTGATTCAGAGCTTGAAATTGACCTTGGCGGAATAACGGTTCAACTGTCTCCACTATTGGGACACACCGAAGATTCCATCGTGGCTTATATTCCAGAGAAAGGAATCCTGCTGGCAGGTGATACTGTGGAAACTCCTTTTCCATGTTTAAATGAAAATTCTCCTGTCGCAAATTGGATAGAAAAACTGGAAGAATGGCGAGCGACGAAAGGCCTTAAAACGGTCATTCCTGCTCATGGAAAAATTGGCGGACCTGAAATTTTGACTGAAAATATTAATTATTTAAAAGCAATTTTAAACGGTGCAGAAGTATATTTGGCTGAAAATATGGGCGAATTCTACGAAAAAGCTCACCGTGACAACATGATATTTGCGAAACAACAAAGTTAAATTTGTGAGAAAACAAAACTAAATTTACTAGAAAGCGGGGTATGAATTTTATCATACCCTGCGCTAATCGCAGACCTCATTAAATTTACCTGATCCTATTCTTTTCAGACCTTCGTTAAAGATGCGCGCAAACCTTGCCCCTTCGGCGTCTCTTGAAAAACAGACATATAGTTTATTTATGCCTAGTAACTTGCCGGAAAAAGTCAGATCTTTTCTATGCTTAGCTAAATCCTCAGACGTTGTTGAAATATAGTTATAAACACTAGCATCAATAACAGCCCCTTTAATGCGCCCCCGGATTAGCTTCTTTATATTGGTTTTATCGTTCGGCCCGTAATCAATACTCATCTTCCCTGTAGCCACCAAATTATCAAAGGATGTAGTGTTGATATAGCCGGAAACTAGACCAATTTTGTACTTAGCCAAATCATCTAATTTGTCCCACACAATCGGATCTTTCTTTCGCGATAACAACACAAGCGAACTATACCCAATACGATTTGAATATATAAATTCCTTTTCCTGTGATTCTGAATAGTAGTCTGGAAAAAATCCCACTACCAAAGGTGATGTTTTTGCGGTTAGTATAGCCCTTTTCCAGGGCATATAGCGAATGACTAATTTATACCCCATCGCAGCAAAGACTTCGCGCACAGCTATAGCACTGTCGCCATTTCCGGGAAGACTAGCCCCGGAGTAAGGAGGCCATTCTAAGGAACTGAGCACAACCGTACGACTAGCTCGAGCAGGGCTGAGCAGGACAAAGAAAAAAAGCGCAGTATAGATAACTTTCTTCAATCGCGAAAAAAGATTCACTCAAACCTCCAAAACCACGCGCATTATATCTTAAATCAAAACAGTACATCCTTCATAAATTTCCACGTGCTTACGATACTGTAAGCAATTAATTAATGCAAACTAGAATTTAATTAATCGCCAACTAGCCCTTAATTTTACCTTAATTGCAATTCAATCATCCTTGCTCTTAGGTTCTTATATCGTTACATAGGTTCAAGAGAGTATAAACAGCAATTTTAATTATTCGCAAAGGAACGCCAAATGAAACGGTTTTGCCTAAAATTTAATGTTTTGATCGTAATATTATTAAGTTTTATTTCATTCATGCCCGCCGGAACGGCCTATTGTGCTAAATCAACTACCCCAGAAGCACTCCGTCCAGAACCGACTATAGATCCCGACTATTCAAAATCAGAAAATTGGCTTTCGCTCCCCGCATCTACAGATAAAGATGTGGATGTCTTTTGGATTTACCCCACAGTATACACGGGCAAAAATCCTATTGCAGCCATAGATGAGCCTCAAATGGTGGCAGGAGCAAAACTAACCATAATAACACAGGCAGCAGCATTCGCTAACAGCGCCAATATTTTCGCCCCATTTTACAGACAGGCTAATATTTCAGTCCTTGCGCTAGATGATCTGCATAAAGATCAATTTTTAAGCGTCGGCAAATATGATGTGCGTGCAGCTTTCAACCACTACTTACGTGAATTAAACAACGGCAGACCGTTCATAATTGCCTCGCACAGCCAAGGTTCAGTGATAGCGCTGACGTTGATAAAAGAGCTAATGGAGCAACCTGAATTGCGGGACAAAATGATAGCATCATACACCATTGGATGGAGTGTGACTCAGGCGGATTTAGACAATTACACCTTCCTAAAAATATGTGAAACTCCTGATCAAACAGGCTGTATTGTCACTTACAATACCGTTGCAGAAGGGCATCAAAAAGATGTTCCTACAATCCTGCCGGGATCAATCAGTGTGAATCCATTAAGTTGGACCACTAATTCCGAAAAAGTTCCTGCCAGCCAAAACATGGGAGCGGTCTTTTTTAATAATAAAGGTGAAGTAACTGCAGAAATCCCAAAATACTGCTCAGCACAAAATACAGATGGCGGAATTGTCATCGAAACTAAAAGCCCTGAACTGATGAAACGACTGCCCTTCGGTGAAGGAGTTTATCATGTTTATGACTACTCACTATTCTTCGAAAACCTCAAAGCAAATGCGGCAGAACGAATCAAGAGTTACCAAAACACACACGAATAAACAGAAAAAAGAGCGGAGCGCGGTTAATACCGCACTCCGCCAAGACAAGCAGTGATCTATCCCTTAAGACATGAGACATCTAATTAAGAGCATAACGCCTTACCAGAACCAGCCCAGGCAGTGCAGAGCTAAGCAACCAGAAGGTTGCAGGAATTGGCACCGGAGGCATAGTACTTTGTTCTACGACGAAACCAGTAATATTGTTTAAGTAACCTTCATCATTCCACTTCCAATCATTCTTACTCCATGTTCCAAGATGCATCTCATCACGACCAAGATAGTTATTGGGTTCTGTGGGCTGCCAATCGGTGAAACTCCACGCCTCTCCGGTAACCCATTCCCAATTGGAAGCAGGGGCACTTCCACCGGGATCACTGGTCTGGAATCCACCAAGCCAGTATTCACCCTTACGGGACTTCAGAACATTCTGCTGTACATATGTATTTTCAGCCGCAGAAGTGATTGTTGCCAAATGACCACCAGCTGCTTCAGCAAGCACCTTCGCAGAATCCCAATCCATGCCCTTTGCCCGAACCACCCAGTAATTCGAGTTTCCAAAACTATATGTTGTTGCGGAAGACGGACTTGCCGCAAACACCAGCATTAATATCATCAGTATAGTTGTCAAAGTAAGCTTATTCATAACCACTCCCCGAGGAAATCTAAAAAGACTATTCCTCCTTCTAATAGGGTAATTATTATTGACATAAAGTCACCCGGCAGTTCTTTATTTGTAAAAAAAAAAACGCAGCAGTCCCGAAAAGAAACTACCGCGCTAATTACGAATATTTTTAAATATTAACTACATGCGTTCAAACCCTTTCATACTTGAGGAAGGAAGTGACTTCGGTGCGGAATTAACATTACTGCGAAGAACGTGAGCTTCCACACTAACACCCTTATCTACGTTGAAAAATTGCATCTCCTCTTCTAGCCTTACAGCCTGAGCAGAAAGCTCCTGCGCGGTGGACGACAACTGCTCAGCGAAAGCGGCATTACGCTGAACGACTTCATCAAGCTGGCCGACAGCAATCGAAATCTGCTCACCGCCTTCATGCTGTTCCTTGCTTGCCGCAACGACTTCTGAAACTAGCTCTTCGTTGCTTCGTATATCTACGATTATTCCATCAAGCATTGTTCGCGCTTGCTCGGCCACGATTAGACTAGATCCAGTAAGCTCGCGAATCTCACCAGCGGCAACTCCGCTCCTTTCAGCGAGCTTACGCACTTCGGATGCTACGACGGCAAACCCTTTACCATGTTCGCCAGCTCTTGCGGCTTCAATGGCGGCGTTCAGCGCTAGCAAATTTGTCTGGCGCGCAATTTCTTCAATTATAGAAGTGCGTTCAGCAATATCGCGCATGGCGGCAACAGTCTTGGTGACAGCTTCCCCGCCTTCGATTGCTTCCTTAGCTGTTTTTACGGCTATGGTACGGGTTTCTTCCGCAAGTCCCGTAGACCTTTCAAGATTGCTGTTCATCTGTACTATCGCAGCGGAAACCTCTTCGACAGCCGCCGCCTGCTCTGTACTTCCATTCGATAATTCTTCGGAAGCAGCAGCAATTTCCTGACTGCCGGACGAAACTTGATAAGTGGCGTTTTTTACACCGGAAACAACATTGCGCAAAGATCCGATCATACTACCTAGAGCTTTCATCATAAGGCCGATTTCATTTGAAGAGTCGCTTGATATAGAATTAGTTAAATCTCCAGCAGCCATACTCTGAGAAGCGGACACCCCGTCTCTGACAGGGCCAACAACCAATGTCTTTATTGCGAAGAAAATAATTCCGCTGACACTCAAAATAATAAGTAGACCAACTCCAGTCAGTACGTTGCGCTGATGCACAGCTTCGGAAGCTAAGTCACTTTCATATGCGGTCAGTGAAACGATCCATCCAGTAGCAGGGTCAGTTTTAAAAGTCATAACTTTTGAACGCCCCTGCCAATCGTAAAAGGAAACGCCATTCTTTTGGGCAAGCATATCAGAAACAAATGATTCAGCACTCAAATCTTTGAGCAAAAGAGTTTTAGCAGGATGGTACAAAACCTTTCCTGAGGCATCCACAACAAAGCCATACCCTTCGTTACCAATCACAATAGGTGCTACGAAAGTAGATGTAAATCTCCGCCAATCTCCGAACATCGCAATTCCGCCGAGGAGTGCGCCATCATTACTATAAACAGGAGCACTGACTCCTAATAATAAGTCCTCGTTGCTTTTGGACTTGATAATTGATTCCGCGATGTATTTCTTTGCACCACTTAGAATTGCGGCAACATACCCTCTGGAACTAATATCAACCCCAGTCAAATTTTGACCTTCGGAGTTACTCCCAGCGAGTATCTTACCGTTAGTATCAAAAGCGAGCACGCCCCAGATATCCGGGCTTGTTTTCACTTTTTGTTCAAAGAACTTTTCAGCTGCTCCGGGTTTCCCCTCAAAAAGAGAAAGAACCTCTGGGCGCGATGAAAGGGATTGAACAGAAGAAACGTTACTATTAATGAACATTTCTAATGAAGATGCTACGCCCTCAGCCAAACTAGTAGCCGAGCGGACTTCATTTTTTAAAACCATATTGTAGGAGGAGCTTTGAACATAAAAGAGCAAAGCTCCGATGCCCAAACTGATAAAAATTATGGTGGGAAGTAAAATAACTCTCAAAAGACTTTTTGATATCCAAGTGAACATAACTTGTCCCCCCGTCGAAGGCTAATGTAATCCAGATGAACTGAACAAATGATATAAAATAACGCCTTAGTGACCACCTCGAATGTTGCGAACTTTGACATTATTATTACAAAATTAATAAGTCCATCTAAACTTATTAAAAGTGGGGTTATTTTACGCAAAAGTCACTTTAGAGCACAAAGTTTCACACATTAAACAATATGTTTTCAAACAATACCCCATTAGCGGAGTGGTCAGTTATAGAAACAACTCCAGTTTTAACTTAAAATACAGACGTTTATTCATATTATAATATTTTAATCACGCATTCTTCTAGAAAAAAACCTTATCACAGGCTGAACATCGAATCGGCAGGCAAAACTAATTGTCTCATTTTAAGTTTTAGAGCCATATGCTGATTGGCATGACGGGCATAAACCTGTATTCAAAGCGAACTGAATTTGACAACGACATCACGCTACCCAAGGGTTCCATATATGAAAAAGGTTTTAACGCTTAAGCAGTTCCAAGATATCGCAAAAGAGGTCATCTCTTTGCAACCGTATGTCGAAGTGCTCAGTTCCACCTTCAATATCGGAGATGAGGACAAAGGTATCGAGAAAGAAGCCTATGTCCTTGGATTCTCGAGGCACAGCAAGGCCGGATTTGAGATTTGTTTCGACTGGATAGCTAATGGCGATCTTGATGGATATTTGATTGATATGTTCAACTTTACAATTGAGCCGTACTGTCGCGGAGAATTTTCTCCGGTATTCAAAGGACCAATTATATTGGACGATTTCAAAGAACCTTTCGCGCCATTTGAAATTTCCGCTAAAATTACAGAACTTGTAGAGCCGGAAGCATGGACCAAGTGGATTGTTGAATACCTGCCGGAGCCGCACGTTTTATCATAAACGCTCACAAGTTGGAGCGCTAAAAGACCTAACGCGCTATTAAAGTTTTCGGGCCAAAGACCCGATACGGGGTTAACTCGTTTCTTCAATAAATCCGTCACATTTACAAATTTTATACAGACTGATATCAAACAAATATGCTTAAAAAGGGACATCATATAGATAAGTTCAATTTTGCAACATTTCTTGCGATGCTCTTTTTTACACTTTTTTCCAGCTTGAACGCTTTTGCCGAAACTTCCGAGTTCCCCATAGCCGATCCATACAAAGCGACGATATTTGGCACGCCCCCTGATTTAGTTCACACTTTCGCAAATCCTATTGACACCAAGCCATGCGAAATTAGTATTGAAGATCGCAGAATTCCGGAGATTTTCTGGTACAGTGAAGATTTTTATTACACCACAGCCATGCAGAAAGAAGAAGCTCCGCTTCTCTTCATAATCGCCGGAACAGGGTCAGAGCATGACTCGACCAAAATGAAGTTTCTGACTCAGCTTTTTTATGAATCAGGCTTTCACGTTGTAGCAATTTCTTCTCCCACGCATATGAACTTCGTTGTCAGTGCTTCAAGATACGGAGCACCGGGCTATGCGCCAAATGACGTAGAAGATTTATACAGAGTGATGAAGTGGATCAAAGCTGACCTTGAAGAAGACTACAAAATAAGTGGATATAATGTCACTGGTTATAGCTTAGGCGCAATGCATTCGGCATTTCTAGCTAAACTAGATGAAGAACGCGGCGACTTTTCATTTGATAAAGTACTGATGATGAATCCGCCTGTATCCCTTTACACATCCGCGCAGAGATTTGACTCATGGCTCAGTCCGTCGAACCTCGGTGATAAAAAACCGCGTGAAGTTATTGATAATCTCATCCAATCATTTTCTGAAATGTATCTCCATACAGATGTAACTGACTTCGATGATAACTTTCTCTATGGACTGTCGCAGCATGACAGCATTTCTGACATGGACCTTCGGGCGATCATTGCGGCATCGTTCAGACTAAGCTCTGCAAACATGCTTTTCGCATCAGATGTCTGTATCAATGCCGGATATATTGTCCCCGTTAGCAAGACGTTAGCCATTGGTGACAATCTCCTACCCTACACCAAAGTCGCAGCAGCAATAAAATTCGAAGACTATATTGATGAATATTTGCTTCCGTATCAGCAATTCATCACACCCGGCATCACAAAAGAGGAACTGATCCGTCGATGCAGTCTTGAAAGTATCGAAGAATACCTCGCAAAATCGGATAAAATTTTCGTGCTCGGCAATTCCGATGACATCATTCTTGACGAAGAAGAAGTAACCTTCCTACGCAAAACTTTCGGAAATCGGGCTGTATTCTTTTCACGAGGCGGCCATTGCGGAAATATCATGTTCGGCCCCTACGCTCTTAAGGCGCAGGAGATGTTGAAATGATTAATTCGCAATTCAAATACCTACTGCTATTTTTAGTTCTTCTGCTTATCCCGTCCTGCGCGACCATAAAGAAAGAAGACCCCGACATGACTCTACCGCCGACAGGCTTTATGACGCCTGTATCACATGCGCCTTCACCTACTAATATTATGCGCAAGCAAGCTGACTTGGAATTTCTTGATGTTTACGATCCGTGGGGACCGATGAACAGACATGTCTATTCTTTCAACGCAGAATTCGACCGTGCGGTATATCTTCCGACCTTGAATCTTTACACAACAGTACTCCCCAAACCTGTCAGAAAAGGCGTTAGCAATGCCGTCAATAATCTAAATGAGCTTAACTCCATCATTAACAGCACCCTGCAGGGAAGAGGCGAAAAATTACTGCGGTCCTGCTATCGGCTGATCATAAATTCCACGGTAGGAATTCTGGGAATAATGGATGTGGCAGAAGACTGGGGCATAAAAAGAGTTGTCACATCTACGGCCGATACACTGGGAGTTTGGGGAATTAGCCCCGGACCTTATGTTGTGCTGCCAATGTTTGGGCCATCATCCGTACGAGATGCAGCCGGACTTGCCGGAGATTCTGCTCTGCTATGGGCCGAAATGAACTTTGTTTACGATGTTCTAGGTGTAAAAGATGGAAGAACCCTGATCGGTGCTGGAGAAGCCACTATACGTGGTCTGAACCTGCGAGAAAAACAGCCTTTCCGCTACTATCAAACGGGTTCACCATTCGAGTATGACCTAGTGCGGTTTCTTTACTCTACCAAGCGAGAACTGGATATCGAGAAGCAATAGAACAACTTCAATGTCTAAGTTAATCTGCTAAATTTCTTTCTATATTCTACAGGCGTAAGACCTGTTTCCTTCTTAAACAACCTTCGAAATGACGAAGTATTTTCGTACCCAACCGCTCCAGTAATCTCTTCAATATTTTTTGTGCTGACTTCAAGCAAATGCCTTGCGGACTCGATGCGCAACTGCTGTAAATATTGCAATGGCGTAACTCCGGTTGCCCGCTTAAAGCGACGCAAAAAAGTGCGCACGCCCACCTCGGCTATTTCTGCAAGCTTCCCGAGATCCACAGCTTGATGGTAATTTTTCTGCATCCATTTTTGAGCGCTAACAATGTTCTTATCCGTAAAACCGGATGAGAACTCAAGATGCTGATCAAACATGAAATATGGAGTCTGCACATGACGAGTGCTGTCCATAACCAAGACCTTCGCACATTGCGAAGCTACATCCTTGCTCATAAATCGTGCGACTATGTGCAAAGCCAAATCCTGCCACGCCATAGCGCCACCAGCGCAGATATAATTACCACCATCTATCAACATCTGATCTGATTGAAGATCAACTTCGGGGTATTTATTCATAAATTCGCGGGTTAATTTCCAGTATGTAGTAGCAACTTTACCATCAAGAAAGCCTGTTTCGGCAAGCAGAAAGGACCCCGCACAAATGGTCGCAATTATAGCGCCATCACGGCTGGCGTTCTGTATTGTTTTTATGAGATCAACATTACTTCGAAGAACATCCAAATCGCCAAATACAGGCGGAATTTCGTGAAACAGGGCTAAGTAAAACACTGAGCGACCACGATATCACCAAACTGACCATCGTCGGCATGATGAGCAATATGTGCGTAGATGCGACCACAAGGGCGGCATTCGATTTAGGATTCACTTGCACCGTCATCCATGATGCGTGCGCAGCAGCTTCCCTCGAATTTAACGGAGTGAAAGTTCCGTCAGACAAAGTGCATGCGTCATTCATGGCCGCTCTTGGTGCGGTATATGCGGAAATGATTACAACAGAGGAATTTAACGTACATTCTGCACTCTAATATACAGCACTAATCCAAGCATGGTTAAGGCTATACCTGCCCATCCGAGTAAACCGGGCAATAGACCTCCAAGCAAGGCTACTTCGCCGAGCAGAGAGAAAACCACTTCCATGGACTGAGTACAATCTACAGCGGCGAGCTCTGAGGCCGACGTGGCTTTGTGGCGAATATAAAGGAAAAGACTTGTTGCCACGATACCAGAGAACAGTGCAACTAAGGCGGTATTGAGCACCTGCCCCATAGCAGGCGGTGGCGGAGAAAGGACCAGTATTAATAAAGCCCACAAAGGCAATGACCCTAGTGTCAAAAGCAATACACGGCAAAAAGGATCGTCCATGGCTGGGCTGGCTAAGTGCGGTATTAGCCGTGTGCCACCCTGCCGGGCCTCCCAAACGAGCTGATTTCCGAAAGGAAAAGCAAACGCGGCAATAAATACAGGGATTGCACCTAATAAAATATCAGCTAAGGAATCAGTCCCAGCGCGCTCAACATTTATCAGTAAAACTCCCGCGAAGATTATTAAAGTCAATAGCATGGCCCGCAACGGAATTTTTTTACCGAAAGCAAGCAGGACTATAGGCGTAGCGAGAATAGTGGTCTGCCAAGTAGCCGCAACAACCCATCCGGGCGCGTAAGAAGCACTGAATGAAAGTAACGCGTAAAATAGCCCGAACCCAATTCCACCAGCCGCAGTCCAGAATAACCAGTGGCGCGCGTAAAGTTTTAATGACTCAATAAAAAGATCGCGCCGGACGGCAAAGAGAGCCACGGACAAAATGCCTAGCATCCAGAAATAGCGCAAACTTGCAGACCATACCCAGTGTCCGCCTTCAAGACTCATTGCTCTGTTCAGTACAAAAGTTGTGCTAAAAAAGAGTGCGGCCAAGACGCCTATCATTATTATTTTCATATGAATAAGACCGATTACGACAAGGTTAAATCTTATCAGGCATTTACTATTAAATTTCTCCGCTATCCATTTTGAGCAAGAGGGCTTTTATATCAACTGGACGCGGTATACAACCTCGCTGAAAGGCTGAGGCATGAAGTCTGCCGCGCAGATGAGCACCCGCCCATTCGTAAACAATGGAGCCGAAAAAGGAAGGATTGTTAAGTACAATTTGCGCCTTGGCGGCTCCATCGCTTTTAACGGCTTGAAGCGAAAAATTAGTTCCATGCACTTCGTAATTATATAAGGCCTGCGGGATTAATTGAAATTTTGCACCAGCTACCAAGCATTGAACCCAGAAATCCCAGTCTTCATAGGAAGTATTATCACGATATCTAACTCCAGCATCCCAAAGTTTGCGCCGATAAAGAGCTGAAGGCGATACGGTATTCTGACTTCGCAAGTGAGCGGGGCTGAATTTGGGGAGGTGAACTACCCGCGACCCATCCGCACTGTTTTCATTATAGTCTGTGTAAACGAGATCGAGTTCTTGGTTTAGTTCAAGAGTTTCGATACAAGCTAATAGAAAATTAGGCTCTAAGGTATCATCAGGATCAAGGCAAATTAAGTATCTGCCCTTAGCTCTCTCAAGCCCGTAGTTGCGAACAGGACCAGGTTTTCCGCACCGAGCAGGTGTTAAAATTTCAAACCGGTCGCACTTAATTTTATCAGCCCATTTCTGAGCAAACTGAAGGGAATCATCATCACTGCCATCATCTACGAAAATAATTTCAACATCATCAAGCCCAAGAGTTTGGGTGAGAATTGAGCCGAAAAATCTATCTGCAAAGTGTCCATAATTATAGTTGGGAACAACAATCGAGAGTAACGCCATAAGGAAAGTGTCCCTTGCAGAAAAGAATACAAGTTAAGTATAAACTCTCATGAAGCTCCAGAAACCTCACTATAGCCTTTTGTTTAATGGAGTTTCCTAATTGTCGCAATAAACATAAACAAAAAAGGCCACCCGAAGGTGGCCCAATGACAATCAATTTAATTTGAATCACTTAAAGAGTTCCAAATACTTCCCATAACCCTGCTCTTCCAACTCCTCCTTAGGAATAAACCGTAAAGAAGCTGAATTTATACAGTAACGGAGTCCAGTTGGAGCCGGTCCATCTGAAAAAACATGCCCCAAATGGGAATCAGCATCAAAGGAACGAACCTCTGTCCGCTTCATAAAGAAAGTATCGTCCGCAACTTCCACTACATTCTTCTTCTCAAGAGGACGTGTGAAGCTAGGCCAGCCAGTGCCGGACTCAAACTTATCCGCAGAGCTAAATAGTGGCTCACCTGAGACAACATCCACATATATTCCATCTAGGTGGTTATCCCAATATTCATTAGAAAAGGCTGGTTCTGTCCCATTCTCGCGGACAACCTTGAACTGCAACGGGGTAAGTGTCTTTTCTAGCTCATTCGCTTCATCACCCCAGTGTTCCTTGATGAAAGAATCACGCCCAGAACTGAATCTGTACCAGTTATACCGAACAGGGTTCCTCTTGTAATAATCCTGATGATAATCTTCAGCTTCAAAAAACGTGGTAAACGGAATCAGCTTGGTGGCAACAGGATTTTCAAAACGCTTTGAACCATCGAGTTGCACAAGCGCCTTCCCTGCAATCTCCTTCTGCTTTTCATCATGATAGAAAATAGCAGAAGTGTACTGAACGCCTCGATCATTAAATGACCCGCCCGCATCAGTAGGATCATGATGCCTTAAGAAGACATCAAGTATTTGAGCATAGCTGACCTGCTGTGGATCAAAATAAATTTGAACGGCTTCCAGATGCCCTGTTGTACCTGAGCTAACCTGTTCATAGGTTGGATTATCCACATGCCCGCCGATATAGCCGGATACAACCTTATCTACACCGGGAACCTTTTCAAGGTCCGATTCTACGCACCAAAAACAGCCACCCGCAACAGTAGCAATAGCAAGCGTTGATTCATTATTCATTCCGGCCTCCGTAGGGCTTTCAGACCAAACAAAGAAAAAGCTTAAAGATAATATAAAGAGAGCAGCAATTGCTGCAGCGCTTATCATTTTATAGCTCATGTTACTTCCTTATTAATAATTATTACTAATAATAAAATAACATGTACACAACAGATGTCAATGGGGGATTAAAATGAAATAGGAAGGCAAGCATTACGATTAAGAACTTTGTGGGGAAATCAGCTAGAAAATATAATTAAGACTCAAGCATATATTCACTGAAAACAACAACCTTGTTGCGGCCTGTATTTTTGGCTGAATAAAGCGCCTTATCTGCAAGGTCAATAACGGCATTAATGTCTCTACTGTTATCTGGATAAAAAGAAATCCCAACTGAGACTGTAATTGATTCTCTGCGGGATGAACCAAACTGTAGATCTACACATTCAAAAGATTCACGTAACGCCTCGGCTCGCTTAATGACGACATCACGGCTAATGCTTGTCATAACTACTAAAAATTCCTCGCCTCCCATACGGCAAAGAATATCCTCATCACGAACTTGCCTAAGTAGAACTTCCGCGACCCGTTTCAAGACTTCGTCACCGGCCTCATGACCGTAGGTATCATTGAACCTTTTAAAGAAATCTATATCAATCATAACAGCGGCCAACGATTCATTGCGACGAGTCGCTCGTGAAACTTCTCTGTCAATGCTTTCGAGCATATACCGTCTATTATGAAGGCCGGTAAGTGGATCGCGTACAGATTGTTCACGCAGATTTTCACGCAACTGGATATTAGATAATGCCAAAGAAAAATGTTCCGCAATGGTAACCACTAAACGCTGGCGCTCTTTGCCTGTGCATATTTTTTTCGACTCGTCCGCTATGCACGCCTTCTGGTCACAAACAAGAAGCATCAGCCCAATTAATTGTTCCTGATTGTGCATCGGAACACAAATATAACAGGTGCTGACTTCTCCTGAAAAGTGATCGCAATTAAGCCCCTGTGCGTCACGAGAAACGTAATGGAATTTATCCATGCGTAATCCCCAACACTCATCAGGAACAAAGCTATCTTTAAAGATCTCATCTCTATTGCCCCAGCTAGCCATCTTATTTAAGAGATTTCTATCCTCATCAAATAAATATAAGGCTCCAACATCCCTAGGAAATAGGCGCTTTGCATATTCACGTATAATATGGAGAGCTTCAGCGGTAGAATTACACCTCTGCAAATAATCGCTAAACTCATTCAGAGTCAAAATTTCTTTGTTAATTCGCTCCTGATCCTTAATCTGACTAGCAATTTTTTGAGTTCGGTTCTGCACAGTACGCTCAAGATTTGTATTAACTTTTGCAAGTTCTTCTTCCACCACCTGACGCTTATGAACTTCACTGACAAGGCGTAAGTTATATCTGATTAGCCGGACACCAAGGAAAAGGACCATTAAAATAAGCGCCGAGGAAATACACAATACCCAGTAGATAGTCTGGATTGTTTTTCCTAAACGGGTAAGCACTGTAGCCTGAATAAAGGAGACTTGTTTATTGATACCAAGCAAGGCCATCTGAAGGTTCCCGCTAACCCCTTCTCCAAACTTAAGGCCGACCTCTTTCATGTGTGTAACTAAAATATAAAAATTTTCCTGATAGTGATGTAGCTGAGCTAAAACCTCGCCTTTAAGCTGAGGACTCAGATCGCCTTCTTTCACAGCATCAACCAGTGCGGCATAATCTTTTTTAAAGTCCTCGACAGCCGCCAGATTCTTATGCTGGATAAAACTACTTTCACTCCGACGACAAGTAGTAAACATAGAAAGCAAGCGGTATTCGCCAGCATTACCGAGTTTCTTTTCCACTGAAAGAGCGGTCCTGAGCAAAACACCATGTTCCCCAAATCCTTCTGCCAAACCAATAACCATCTGCTTTTCTTTGTAGGCTATAAACAAATCCCGATAATCCCGAACTTTGATCTGAGTTAGCATAATTTCGGACTCGGAAAGAACATCACTCTCTCCGGCCAGCAGTTCTAAATTGTGAACGAGGTCATCGTAGCTATGTAAGAACCCTGCAACGTCCTCAATCTCTTTCGTATGCACAAATGCGTCCTGATGAGCCTGACATCTAACGGCAGCATTACTTATCTGAGAGCTGTAAAACTGTGCTTTTGCATAAGAAGCGTTTAGATACACTGCCAAAAAAAGAGAAACCAGTAGTGCCGCCGCCATCACAGAGGCGAACACAACCAGAATGACATTTCTATCAATATTTCTCATACGCAGTTTAATCATCATCGTTAAATTCATTCCTAATATATTTCTAAAAACAACATAGATCACGCCAAAACATTTTAATCATCATCACGATTTCGAACGTCATCTCTCCAGGTCAACAGCGGAGCGCAGCAGCCCTGCCCTTCAAATAGCGAACGACGAGCATCATCGCCCTCAACAGGGTCTCCCATAATAAGACAGAGATAACGATTCATCTTCTCATCCCAGAAAAGATCAGGGCAACGGGCCATGTAACCATATTTCCTATGAGAAACTTCACAGGGATCAGAAATACAGCACCAACCGCAACCAACACATGGTTTAGTAGACACAAAAAACTCCATTCAGAAATAATTGTTACCACACTGCTCAACCAAAACTTCTTTTTGATTAAACAACTGAAAAATTGAAACCACCCCTAAGAGAAGCCATTCACTATACGTTGTAATTGCATAAATTGTAAACGACAGGAGTGTCACACTAATAAACAATCTACACCAATTCAGAAAGTATGCTGCAATCAAAGAAGATTACGCACGATTATAACAATTATTCTTTTCCGATCCTGCAAATAATCTTAAATTCATCTTTCGCAACAGGCATAACCGACAATCTGGACCCTTTTCGAAGTAGTTCCATCCCCTCAAGCCCGCCAACTGTTCTCAAAAATTTAAGAGGAACAGGATTTGAAAATTTTTCTAAAAGCTTAATATCTACCATGAACCAACGTGGATTCTCTTCCGATGATTTAGGATCAAAATGAGGATCATCTGGGTCCCATGCTGTAAAATCAGGATAACTTTCTTTAACAACTTCAGCAGTTCCAACAACAGAAGGATTCTTCACGCTATGGTAAAAAAGGACATGGTCGCCAATTTCCATCTGATCACGCATAAAGTTACGCGCTTGATAATTGCGGACGCCATCCCAAGGGGTCGTTTGGTTTTCAGATTCAGCAAGATCATCAATCGAAAAACACCCCGGTTCCGATTTCATCAACCAAAATTTCGTCATCCCAGTCTCCTGCCTTCTGCAAATGTATAAGTTCAAATTTAACAATAAATTACTTAATAATCTTTTTCAGTATGACAATGATGTAATCACATATTTACATTTTTAATATAATATTATCTGCGTAGGCCAAATCGACAACAACTATTGCTCCACAATTGGCGAAGAATATTAACTCAAATAACGCTCTAATCTATTCTAAAAAAGAATAAAACCATATATCAAAAAAAACAACTTCTCGAGCAACATCATTCATATCAATTTTTATATAACACACATGAAAATATAGGAATATCACCTAGAGTATTTACAAATAGTATAACCAAAGAGATAGTAGTAAAAAAACATATACTGGAGTATTAATTAAACGTATCATCAAGATAAGACTACACAATTCACATGCTGGCGGGGATTAAATGAATAGTGAAGAAAAAGAAAAATCGTATATTGAACAGCTTAAAGCTGACCTAACTCAAAGCGAAAATCAGTTTCGTCAGTTCTTTGGTGGCATTGAAGACTCCATTATTATGTTTGAAGTCCTCCCGAATGGTGAGCGTGGCCCGATTCGCCATATAAATGATGCTGCATGTGAATCTCTAGGATACACCAAAGATGAACTTTTACTTATGCCAGCCCAAGACCTTCTTGTAAAAACTAAACACTCAGCTAATTTAAAAATCGAAAAATTATTCGGCAGTGAAAAGAAGGCGCGATTTGAAACAAACCTTGTCACAAAAGACGGCACACTCCTTCCGGTTGAAATTCGTGCGCGAAAGTTCGAATTTAAAGGCGTACCAATGATCCTGTCTATTGCGCGCGACATATCTGCACGTAAAAACGCTGAAAAAATACAAAAAACTTACCTAAAACAACTCGAACGGAGTGTTGCGGAAAGAACTCACGAACTAGAAATTATTAATCAACAACTTAAGATCGAAATTGAAGAACGAAATAAAGCTGAAATCAACGCAAAAAAGACTGAAAAAAACATCCAAGCGCTACTAGATGCGAGTAGCCAATCAATTGTTCTTTTGGAGTTAGATGGTACAATTATCCATCTAAATAAAACTGTCTTGGAAAGCCTCGGGGATGGGCATTCCAATATGATAGGAAAGAATATCACTGATTATATGCCTGACCACGTAACTGAGCACAGACGCAACCAGTTAGCAAAAGTACTAGTGAGTAAAAAACCTCTTTCATTCAGAGACGAAAGAGGAGAACTAAGCTTTCTTCATAATGTTTACCCAATCATAGAAGATGGAGAAGTTACGCGTGTCGCAATATATGCTGAAAACATTTCTGACATTCTTCGCAAAGATAAAGAACTCGAACACACCCGCCATATCCAAACAGTTTTATATAGCATTACCAGCCACGCTCAATCTTCAGACAGCATTGACGACCTTCTGAAATCTATCCACGGTATTATGATTAAGGAGCTTCGAGCAGAGAACTTCCTTGTAGCTCTAATTAACGAAGAACAGAATTCTTTGGAATATAAATACTGCGTAGATAAAACTACAAAATCATGTCCGACTGTTAATAATATTTCATCAAATACTAATAAGAGGCTCAGCCTTCTACCTATCAACACCAACAAAACTGTTCATCTTACCAAAGAGAGATTGATTGAGCTTCAACAAGCAGGGACACTCGAGGTACAAGGAATCATACCTGAGGTTTGGCTAGGTGTTCCCCTTCGTGTCAGAGGCAAGCCAATAGGCCTCTTAATCATTCAAGATTACGACAATCCGACCCAATATACTCCGGAAGATTTGCAGCTTTTTGCTGCCTGCTCAGATCAGATTGCACTTGCTATTGAACGTAAGCGATTTGATGAGCTATCCAGATCGACACGTGACATTTTTCAAACAATCCCTTCCGGGCTATTTATATATCAATACAAGGCTCCGAACTCGCTAATACTAGTTGATGCCAACCCTGCTGCGGAAAACATTACCGGACGTAAGCTGAAAGATTGGAAAGGGCGCGATTTTGAAGAAATATGGCCTGGTTCGAGCGAGCAAGGAATTCTAGACAACTTCCTATCCCCTCTGCACACAAGGCAAGACTTCTTAGCCGAAGACCTTCCATTTAAACATGTAGTTAATAATGTACTAAACTCATACAGAGTTCGCACCTTTTTCCTCCCAGGGGATAAGTTGGGAGTCGCGTTTGAAGACATTAGCAAACAAAAATCTGCAGCACTTTCCATACGCGAAAGTGAGGAGCACTACCGTGCTTTCTTTGAAGACAACCACTCTGTCATGTATATTCTTGATACTTTGGACGGGAGAATACTAGACACAAATAAGGCTGCTGAAGCTTTTTACGGATATTCGAAAGAAGAATTACTTCAAATGAAAATTTCTGACATCAACTCGTTACCAGAAGAAGAAGTCATAGAAATAATTGCTGAAATTACTAAAAAAAGGCTAACCAATATAATAGGCAGGCACAGGATATCAAATGGAGAGTTGCGTAATGTTGAGATTTTTTCAGGACCATTTGAGGTAAACGGCAAAATCAGACTTATTTCAATTGTCCATGATATTACTGAACGTTTAAAGAGCCAAACAGAACTTTCGGAAGCAAAAGAAGCGGCTGAGCTTGCCAACAAAACAAAGGATGAATTTTTGGCAAATATCAGTCACGAAATAAGAACACCTCTTAATGGGGTTATGGGGATGCTACAACTCCTTAAGGTCACCAAACTTGATGCCGAACAGCTCTCACACATTGACACAGCACTTCAATCTTCTCGCAATTTATTGAGAGTTTTGAATGACGTTTTGGACTTCACAAAAATTGAAGCAGGTATGCTTGATATCTATAGTGAACCGTTTGACTTGGAAGAACTGATTAAGCAGTGCCTCAACTTTTTTAAAGTTCAAGCAGACCACAAGGGAATCATTTTAAAATCATATATCAGTCCTGAAACTAAAAACTGTTATGTGGGAGACGAAGGAAGAATTCGTCAGATACTCTTCAACCTAATTGGTAATGCAATCAAATTTACAGATTCAGGATCAATCAGTGTTGGAGTCTTTTCGCTGCCCTCTTCAAGACCAGATGAACATCGAATCCTATTCTCCATTAAAGATGAAGGTGTTGGAATACCAGACAGCAAAATTGACTATATATTTGAGTCATTTACACAGGTAGATGGTTCCCTTTCTAGAAAACACCAAGGCACAGGATTAGGCCTTTCCATAGTTAAAAGACTTATTTTACTAATGGGAGGAAAAATCACTCTTGAGAGTGAATATGGAGTTGGTACAACCGTTACATTCTGCATAATTGTTGGAGAAATTGTTCCTAAAACTATTGCAGAAAAAACGGCAATACCTGTAGCTATCCCTTCACGTAAGCTGAACGTCCTTTTAGTTGAAGATGAAAGAGTAAATAGTCTCATGGCACAAAATTTCCTCGAAAAAAGTGGACATAGCGTCATTTGCGCGGAGAACGGAGAGATTTGCCTTGATAAGCTTCGCAATAACGATTTTGATGCTATTTTAATGGATATTCAAATGCCCGTGATGAATGGATTTGAAGCATCAGAAATAATACGTAATTCGGAGGAATTCTCCAATATTAAACACATTCCGATCATTGCGCTTACCGCACATGCAACAAATAAAGACAGAGAAAAGGCAATGAATGCAGGAATTGATGAGTATATAAGTAAACCGTTTGAATGGGATTTACTGGAAAGGACTCTTCAGAAAGTGACCTCGAAAGGGTAACATTTTTTGTATTTAGAATATTTACCGTTCTTGACTTATACCGCCCGTTAGATAAGTAATTGCCTTGCAGAGACTGCTTGCGATATCTTATTTTTCGCCTTTGTTTTCATTACTTCAACTCCTTATAAATGAGTTCCATTAATGCATGTACTTGTTACCGGTGCGACCGGACTTATCGGCTCAAACCTTGTTCCGCTTCTTCTGGAGCAGGGTTATATAGTTAAGGTTCTAGTCCGAGACCCTGATAAAGCGCAAAAACTTCTGCCCCCAAATGTAGAAATTTGCGCCGGACATCTTAACGATGAAAAAGCAATTGAGAAAGCAATGCGAGGCTGCCAATACCTTTTTCACCTTGCAGCCGACTACAGACTGTGGGTTCCTGACCCACAATCCATGTACACGACCAATGTAGATGGAACCAGACTGCTGATGGGAAAAGCCCTTGAAGCTGGCATTGAGCGAATTGTATACACTTCAAGCGTGTGTACTCTGGGCTACAATGCGGATGGTACTCCTGCAAATGAAGATCTGCCAACCTGCCTTGATGACATGATCAGCCCATATAAAAAATCCAAATTTCTAGCTGAAAAAGCAGTTTCACGAATGGTGAAGGAGAATGGGCTTCCGGCCGTAATAGTTAATCCCTCCACACCAGTAGGCCCTGGAGATTCTCGCCCTACCCCGACTGGAGCCATGATTTTGAATACTGCCCGTGACGGCGGCAGATTTTATGCTGCGACAGGCCTTAATATCGCTCATGTTGAGGATATCGCACGAGGTCACATTCTTGCTCTTCAAAAAGGATTTATTGGACAGAAATACATTCTCGGGGGCGACAATCTGCACCTGAAAGAACTTTTCGCCATAACCGCACATGCCGCCGGAAAACCAGGCCCCGTTTGCAAAGTCCCACCGGCAGTTCTCTACCCTCTTGCTGTTGTCAGCGAATTCCTTGCTAGACTGGGCCTAGTAAAAGAACCTATCGCAACTCTGGATAGCATCCGTATGGCAAGTAAAATTATGTTCTACAGCTCTCAAAAAGCTGAGGTAGAACTAGGTTATACACATCGCCCCGCAATACGTGCTGTTGAAGATTCCATCCAATGGTTCAGAAAGAATGGGATGCTTGATTAATCAAGTATTCACTAATCCTTAGAGTTCTTATGAAGCTCAACAAACTTGTCATAATGTGCTAGAAATAAATGTAAAACATCGGGATCGAAATGTGCAGGCATAACTCGTCCATCCCCATTTTTGATAATATCAAACGCCTTCTCATAGCTAAAAGAATTCTTATATGGCCTTTCTGAAACCAGTGCATCAAAGATATCTGCGATTGCAACAATTCTAGCTTCCAAAGAAATTTCTCGCCCTTTCATCCCTTTAGGATAACCGCTTCCATCCCACTTCTCATGATGTTCCAGAGCAATATGATGAGCCATTGCAAGGCCATCTAATCCCTTGATCATATCGCCACCATAGGTGGTATGCTTCATAATTTGGCAGAACTCTTCATCTGTTAACTTTCTAGGCTGTTTGACAATCTCAGCAACATTTATCATCCCGATATCACATAACTGTGCAAACCTTGAAATCTCTTCTACAAATTTTTCATCGCAACCTAGAAGTTCAGATAACAGCTTAGAATAATCATTAATTCTCATTATATACATTCCTGTATAAAGGTCACCACATGGACTATAAATATCAACTGAGCATCCGCTTAATTTCCGCAACCATTACATCAGAATTAGATATCGGTTTCAAAAAAATCATATTTGAAACTCGAACCGCATTCTCCAGCTCGACTGGTATTTTATACTCAGGAGAGCCTGTGTAAACAATGAATTTTAAAAAAGACCACAATTTCAAAGCCGAACCAATGAATTCGATTCCGTCCATACCGGGAAGTCGCAAGTCCACTACGACCAAGTCAACCTGTACTGTATTTAAAACTTTAAATGCAATTTCAGCGCTTTCAGCCTGATAAATTGTAAAACCGCTATCTTCCAAAGCCATTGCAATACTTTCACGAACATATGTGTCGTCATCAAGCACTAATACGGTGTGCGACATTTCAATTCTCCTTTCCCAAAGCGGGAATCTTGACGGTAAAACGCGTCCAACAGCCTTCAACGGAATCCACTTCCAACTTGCCATTAAACATCTTCGGCACATTTATTCTCTTAAGATACTTACACACATCATCATCGGTCAAAAGAATACCACTCAGCGAAACATGGTCTATTAATTAAAAATTAGACCACCTAACTTGACTTTAACACTAAATGATTAAGAACACTAAAAGTAACTTACCCCTTATGACCCTTTTTCACTGATAGCATCAAAAAAGTCCCGTTCTCAACAGATGAGAACAGGACTTTGCAATTAAACAGATAATAAAAGGAAATAATCTAAATTACGACTATAACTATATTGCTTCTTCCTTAGCTTCAAAAAATTCCTTTGCAGCAGCAAGATCCGGAACAATATTTAAAATTCTATCCATATTAACAACTTCAAAAGCTCTACGAATGTGATCGTTTCTATTAACGAAAACAATATTTCCACCCTTGCGCTGCGCGGTTCTATGCGCCTTCAAAAAAGCGCCAAGACAGGACACATCAATAAAGAGGGCTTTCTTAAGGTCAATAACGATCTTGCATCCCCATTCCTCAGATAATTCGTACAAACGCGGCTTCAAATGTTTTATGGTTTGAGTGTTGTAAACCCCTTGTAGAAAAAGAACAGTGTATTCATCTCGTACTTCTTCCGATAAATCAAAAGGCAATGAAGTGGAACGACCCTCCCCAGAGTCGAACCGCAACTCCCCGTCAATTCCTTGACTAGGAGCATTGTCCAAAAAGACCCGATTCTTCAGTAAGTTAATACTGTCTATTGTGTGCTTGTATGTCATAAAGATAGAGAATGCATTATCGATGCCACTATCCTTCACACTCCATACTTAAGCACGAGTAATCAATACTCTTCTCGGATATAAAAGTCTTTTACTGACTAAAAAGCCACTCAAGCGGTTCATTAAGGCCCTTCTCGGCAAACTCGTCCTTTAAGACAACTTTACATCCAGCCGGATGAAGCGGAGACCATTTAACAAACTCTTCAGGGCCGTTTGAATAAACAACAACACGAGGCCTTCCCCAAATGGCAGCCATGTGAGCAGGAGAAGAATCATTACCCATGAACCATCCTGCCTGAGAAATAATCTCAGACAAAAACGCAGCACTCCCGCCTAAGTGAAAAATATTATCGCCCTTGAAAACCTTTTTTACAGTCTCTCTTTCAAATGGAGCACACACAACAACAATCGGGCGCTCCTTTGAGAGCTTGGCAACTTCTGCCGCCCAAAGATCAAGAGACCAGCGCAAACCTCCTGAAGTTTTACCTGCGGGATGAAGAACTATATACTTGCCAGGCTCCAGACCGTTTTCAGATAAAACCTGAGCAACTTCAGTTTCAGCCTGATGGTCATGATGTAAAACAGGAGGGTCGACCTTCACTTTTTGATCTAGAGCAAAGCTCATAAAATGACTCCGCATTTCAAGAACATGCACTCCTTTAATATCTGTCCCGATGTGATTCAAAAATTGAAATGACCCTTTTAAGTTGTTACCAATACGCGCCTTAGCCCCGCCAAGAAAAGCGAGAAGCTCATTACGAACACCTGAGCGGAAGTGGATGGAAGCGTCATATTTATCTCTACGCCATTCTTTTATCAATTCCCATTGGCGCGACAACGAGTCTGTCTTACGGTTGAAAATACAAACCTTATCAACCATAGGATTGGCGCGAACCAGTTCAGCGCTACAATCATCTACAACCATAGTGATATACGAATCCGGATAGATATCCTTAATGACTTTTACGGCCGCAAGCACCATCAAAGAGTGCCCAAGAATGCCATTAGAAATAATCAACCACCGGCCGTCTGTTCCTGATAATTTTATTCTATTCATCTTTATCTCTAATTTGCCTAAATTTGAAAATAATCTAATAAGAACTTCCGTGTGTTCTTAGCAGACTACTGCCATATTTTCGGCTAATTTGTCACGTAAAACAGGCTATACACGAGCAGTAAACGTATATAAGCTATTTTACAGAACAGGATAATTGAGAATTATTTTAACAATAACTAGGTTTTCCGTTCAATAAAATAAACTTTTCAAATACATACATAACTAAGGTTGCCCGGCTATTCTTTAACTACACAATCGGAGATTTATCATGATTATTCTCACAGCAACTCTTAAGGCAAAAAAAGATAAAGAAGCAGAAGTCGAAAAAATATTAGTACACATGGTATCGGAAACAGCTCAAGAAGAAGGAGCTTTAGAATACCGATTGCACAAATCTACCAGCAAACCGGGATGCTTTTTCTTCTATGAAAAGTACACAGGGCAAGCTGCAATTGATGCTCATGTTGCATCTGCTCATTACAAAGTACTAGGCGAAAGTTTAGACGGATTACTAGAAGGCGCTCCAATAATCGAACTTTACGATTTTATTGATGGAATTCCAGAGAGCAAATAATTAGTATTGATTTCATAAATAAAGGAAGACCGAGTTTGGTCTTCCTTTATTTTCAAAAGAATTACACTTAAACATGGCTAAAATCTTACCATGACAAAACATCTACAGATTCTATCGTTAACTTTTTTATTTATACTATCCAGCTTGATCTTAGCTCATGCAGGCTTTCTCCCTTATGGAAGAATGTACAAGGCAGCTAAAGACGATAGGACATATAGAACTCAGGCGCAGGATAGCAGACTGCAATTGCAACTTCATAAGACAATACTCCTCACCATCCCATCTGAACTCTTGTCCATAAGCTCATATGTATATCTGGGACACGGCTTTATCGTAGGAGAAGTTGAAACGGAAGAGCAAAGTAGAGAACTGGTATCAGCGGCGGGAAAATTGAATGGGATTAACGGAGTCAGCTATTACCTTCCTATAAAAAGTAAAAAGAATCAGACTAAAACATCCTCTGCTCTTGAAATTAAAATTAATGCTATGTTTGAGCCAGATTATCCGTCATCAAAACTAACGGTAAAGGTTGTGCAAGGAGTGGTGGTAGTTCTCGGAGTTCTTACTCCTGAGGAACAACAAAATGCGCTTAAATCGCTAAAAAAGATAAGTGGCGCGGATAAAGTTATCAATTTTATCCAAACGCCAGCTCTCGGAGAAACAAAGCGTAGAAGGCCAAGACCTTTGCGGGATCTTTTTAACTGATCACCGCGAAAGGCATTTAGTAACAGAGACACTATGTGCTAATCCATGCGATAGCTCACGCTTATCTATTTTCTGCACCTGTCTATTTCCCACGCGTATCGAATTTAACGCGCCTATTTCTTTCCCAAAAAAAGAGGAGCGTTTGCTCCTCTTAATTATTTTTATAAATAGCGTACGATCTATTTCAGCCTTACTTTTCTTCTTTGTACAGGTGGACATCCGTCTGAGGATAAGGAATAGAAATCCCAGCCTTATCAAAGGTGATTTTGATACCTTCAAGCAGGTCCCATCTTAAAGCCCAGTATTCAGAGGTTGCCACCCATGGACGCACAAGAATATTAACACTGGAATCCGCAAGCTCCCCAACCACAATATTCGGTGCTGGACTTTTCAACACCCTACTATCTTCTGAAAGAATTCTTGCAAGAATCTCTTTAGCTTTTGGAATATCATCCTCGTACCCGATGCCTATAACGAGATCTACGCGTCTTGTTTTATTAGCAGTGGTATTAATTATTACGGAGCTAAGGATTGACGAGTTCGGAACTACTACCTTCTGGTTATCAGGAGTAGACAGCTCGGTATAAAAAGCTGACAGAGTCTGCACAGTGCCGGAAGTTCCGGCGATTGTAACATAGTCTCCTTTCTTGAAAAGACGAAGAACTATGAGCATAACCCCGGCGGCGAAATTCGACAAAGTATCTTTGAGAGCCAAACCAATAGCAAGACCGGCGGCACCGAGAACAGCAAGGAATGAAGTGATATTAATCCCAGCCTGTCCGAGAGCTGCTACAATAAACGCGGCAAGCATCATATAATAAATAATATTCTGAATAAACGAGGTTAAGATGTCATCTATCTTAGCTTTAAACATCACCTTGCCGACAAGATTTGAAGACTGCTTTGCAACAATCCGCCCAGCGAGTAAGACTAAAAGAGCAACTATAATTTTTATCCCGTAGAGGCTTGCAAAACTGATAGCTTTCTCAGCTAAACTGCTGATAAAATCAGGGCTTAAAAGAGCTAAAGGATCATCAAGTGGAATGTCTAAAAGTGATTTTTCGGTACCGTTCATAATTTTTCTTGTGTTTAAAGGTTAAATTAATCTGTCTAATTCAAAGACAGAACTGCATGAAACAATTCTGCTTTTACCATAAAATTTGCAATTATAATTTCTGACAATCAATATTGAGTTTATATTTAATAACCAATTTTGAGCAAAATCTAAAAAAATGGTTTTACGATGAAATATATTCCTAACAATCCTATGACAAGCCCCGCGGATTTACGAAACCAGTTACTAGCCTGACTAAATGAACTATTCGCAAGCAGATTACGAACCCAAGCGGTAGAACTTCCTGCGAGAACAATAGGCAAACAGTGGCCTATCGCAAACAGTACAATGAGAATAATACCGTTTGCAATCTTTTCCTGAACTGTGATGATTGCAAGGATTGGGGCAATGAATCCAAAGGTGCACGATCCAGAAAGAACTCCATACGCAAGGCCCAGAAGAAAAGCACCTTTCATACCGGTGAGCTTCAACTTGGACATGAGGTTACCCGAAATGGAGCATCCCTCAATGCCTAGCATATCCAGTGCAACCCAGATCAATATCACACCAACAATAATTGTCCACCAAGGGCCAATATCACCCAGCATTCTACCGAGAACAGCGCAAAGGGTTCCGATCAGAGCGATGGTAATAAATAATCCAGAAGTGAATAGTATAGCGTAAAGAGCGGCCTTTCTACCTTCCACAAGTTTGTTCTGCCCGCCGACATATCCTATGATCAGTGGAATTGAAGCTAAATGGCATGGGGAAAACAGAATACTGACAATACCCCACAGAAAGCACCCCAGTGCGGCAAAACCGGTGTCACTGACAATCCATGAATTGATAGTTAAAAAGAGTTGATCCATGCGCTATTTGACCCCAAGCTCTGCAAGCTTTGCCTTAATAGCGGATTTATCTAAAAAGCCCTGATGACGGTATCTTTCTACACCATCTGCGTCATAAAAGATCTGAGTAGGAATAGCGCTGATAGAGTATTTTTTTCCTTCATCCTGATTTTGCCAAACATCAATAAAAACAATGGCCGCCTTGCCTTCATACTCAGCAGACAGCTCCTTAATAATGGGAGCCATCATTTTGCAGGGAACACATGAATGTGCGCCAAGATCAACCATAGTTACCATGCCGGGAATGGGCGTAACCTGTGGCTTACCAGAAATTAAATCTGAAATCGCAACCTCGGAGGCATGAGACTCAGCCTTATTATTAAGGAAAGAATAAACTCCAAATCCTGTGACAACCGCAAGCAAAATTATTACCATTAACTTTCTATTCATTTTCATACCTTGATATATTTTAAGATAGTCCTAACCAGTTAAGAACGTCCTTTTTACTGGGACATCGGCCTGAAATTTTAACGACTCCGTCAACAGCCACAGCCGGAGTGGACATCACTCCGAAAGATGCAATATCCTGAAAATCAGTTATTTTTTCAACAGTCGCATCAATACCAGATTCGGCAACTGCTTCCCGAACAACCTTTTCCGCCTTTACGCATTTCGGGCACCCGGGCCCCATAACTTGAATTTTTATCATGCATTTCTCCAACACATTTAAAATATGTACACTCGAATAAGTCACGGTGCATTATATAAGCTCAATGTCTGGAGACCTTGCCACTCTTTATAAGAGCAATCCATCATTATTTATTTTGCCCTTATACGAGGTTCTCACATATTTATCCATTACCTGCACAAAAGTACATTGCCATGCAATACTGCACACCAACTATGCACATCTATGCCATTATTTGCACAACTAATTTTTAAAATATTAATTTATATTTTAATTTCAAATACTTATACAATGGAACATTAATTGCTTATATACCTGATTGTGCAAACTATACTAATTTAGTGCACTTTTCTGTTTAATTACAGATCACACTCTCCAATATGGGTCGCGAGGGATAGTTTTGGGTGGCAGTGGTGGCGAAAAGTGGTTCGCCAAACTTATGAATTTCGTTAATTGATTGGAGGGGCAATGCATTTTGTAATGGAAATGACTCTAGTTCTCGCCATGTTCATCTCGATTGCGGCGGCCGCATGGGGATGTCTAAATACATGGCAAGGTCAAAACAGTTCGCTTAAATGGTTGGAAAAAGGGCAATTCGCTGTCATTTCTTTGATCTCAATCTCAAGCGTAATTTTGTTTTACGCACTGCTGACACGTGACTTCTCATTTAAATATGTTGCAGATTATACGAGCATAGATCTACCAAACCTTTATGCTGCAACAGCATTCTGGGCAGGACGTCCCGGTTCTCTGCTTTTCTGGCTACTGATTATAGCTGTCGGTGGCACACTTTTTCTTCGCACAAAAAACTATACAGACCTTCCACAGGAAACAAAAGTAGCCTACTGGATGGTATTTTTTGCAATTCAAGCATTTTTCCTATTTATCCTGACAACGGCAAGTCAGCCTTTCACGGAGCTACTTCATCCACCAGCTGATGGAACTGGGCTAAATCCGCTACTCCAGAACCCCGGCATGGCCTTCCATCCACCGCTTCTGTTCTTCGGATACGGACTATTTACTGTACCAGCATGCCTAGCCATCGCAATGGCCATCACCATAGGTGATGATTCGTGGATGAAACTTACCCGCAACTGGGTGCTTCCAGCATGGTCCTTTTTAACAGCTGGAATTGTCCTTGGCGCGTGGTGGGCATACATGGAACTTGGCTGGGGCGGTTACTGGGCATGGGATCCGGTAGAAAATGCTTCAATCATCCCATGGTTCGTAGCAACTGCATATCTGCATACCTCCATTCTGGGACACAGATACGGAGTACTAAAAAGAATCAACATCGTACTGATAAACTTCACATTCCTTTTATGTGTCGTCGGTACATATATTGTTCGTAGTGGTATCATTAAATCCGTTCACGCATTTGGTGGCGGAGGAGTTGGTGGATTACTACTAACTTTTATCATCTTCTACCTATTCCTGACTTTAACCGCGGCACTTTTTGCCAACACTAAAAAGACTAAACTGGAAGCAGAAGCTTTCAGCCGTCAGGGACTACTTGTCGTTGCGGTATGGGTTTTCATCGCACTTGGAACAGTCATTTTCCTCGGAACCATGTGGCCTGTTATCAGCCTCGGCTGGGAAGCAAATCCAGTAGGTGTTAACGCTGGTTTCTACAACACAGTAACCATGCCTCTATTCACCTTAATGGGCTTACTCCTTCTCATCTGCCCATGGTTCTCATGGAAAGAAGGCATTCAAGACAAATATGGTCTTGCGGTGTCGGTTTTCACAGGTGTATGCTTAAGCGGAGCCGCATGGTTCAGCGGCATAAGAATGATACTTCCTCTTATTGCATTCGGTGCCGGAACGGGAGTTATTGCTTCCACTATCATGCTTGCCTTGCGCAATAATTCATTATCCAGCAAACGTTTCTGGACCGCCCATGGAACACACTTAGGCGTTGCACTTATGATCGTCGGTGTGGCTATCTCAGGCCCTTATTCAACAACACATAGGGTAGCAGTCTCCCCGGGACAGTCCTTTGAATTCTCAGGTTATCAATTCACTTATAAGGATTTAACTAAGTCTAAAACTGATGCTGTCGGATCAGTGATGGCAAATATTGAAGTTCGCAAAGACGGCGATATGGTGGGAGTACTTCACCCTCAACAGTTGACTTACTCGACTAACGATCATCCGCATTCTGAAGTTTCTACCATCTTCAGTTTCGGCAAAGAAGTATACGCCACAATACACGACATCAAAGACGGACGCCTTGAGCCGTTAACCGTCAGCGTTCATCCGCTGGTTAACTGGATTTGGGTGGGTGGAACACTTTCCACGCTCTTCCCGTTTATAGTATTCTTCCCAAGAAGAAAGAAAAAAACGTCTGATTCTGACGCCAAATAATCAGGAGCAATATAATGCAAAACAATGCAACCCTTCGGGGAAAACAAACTGTGATTCTGACAGTGGCGGCAGGATTAGTTCTAATGCTTATGTTCTCATTCATGTCCAAATCAAAGCAACCATCTCAGCTAGCTCGCCCTTCGGCTCAGAATTCTGCGCAGAGCGGGGAATCCAATCCTGCCGGGGCTGCCATGAGCGAAGAACAAAGCGGTCATATTGCTCACCTGATGAAGAGCTTGAATGAAGATCCGAATGATACGGAAGCTCTTTACGGCCTTGGTGAGCTATTCTTAGATATGAATTCACTGGATAAATCAGCCTTCTTCTTAGAAAGACTAATCAAACTACAGCCTGAAAATAAGGACGCTTTATACCTCTACGGGGTGGTTCAGCTAAAGCAAGATAAAACCATGCAGTCCGTTGAAACGTTTGAAAAGGTCGTTAAGCTTGATCCGGGCCACTTCCATTCCTACTATTACTTAGGAATGATTCTGCGCCACGAATTAGGCCAGCAAGAAAAGGGAGCAGAATATCTGCAAAAGATCCTCGAGATCAACCCTGATCACAAAGAACTAATCGACGCAGTCAAACAAGAGCTGGCTAGAAAACAATAAAACTTCCACGAAAAAAGGGCCGATTCCAATGGAGTCGGCCCTTTCATCATTCAAAATCACATCGTTAATCAGCCGCCAAACCATCCCGGAGAGATCACTTCTAAAGCTTTTGTGTAATGAACGCGCAAATCTTCAAGTTTGCCTGTGATCATCTTCTCTTCTTCGCCCAAGCTTACAGGGCAAATTTCCTGCATTTGTTCAACAACAGCATCAAGCTCTCTCATGATGGATTTCATCATAATAATCTGATCCTTGAGAGCAGAAGCTTTATCATCTGCTAAAACATCGTAAAGGCGGGCTTTCCATGAGTTGAGCTCCATTTCAAGTCCTTTACAATAATTTTTAACAGCCTTCTTTTTACCATCCTCAGTGCTGCAACCGTCAATCCCCAGACAACTCGGGCATGGTCCTGGATAATCCATATTCGCCATAACAAGCCTCCTGAATCGGTTTGAATTAATCGAAGACTAAGACTAACATCAGATTACATATTAGGACACTAATTTAAAAAAAAAATTCACCATAACCCAAAACACTAAAGTCATTATATAAATCTCAACTCCAGCGTGAAATATACTCATCAACATTGAACTTACGGCGACATCCACGTTCATTCATATAGCGAACTGTTCCATAAACTGGCCGCCTCTTCCATGCACGATCGTGCAATCCTGCTATGGACCAAAGCGCCCCAACATATCCATTCGGAGACCTTCCATCCAACTGATAGCGATCATTTAATACTATTGCCGTCTTTAGTGCATCCTCAGGTGTAGGGGACCATTCTAGAATTTTTTTCGCCCAGTACATACGCATATACCCATGCATATATCCTGTCCTTCGCATTTGACTCTGAGCCGCGTTCCATAAAAGAGAATGGGTTCGCCCCTGCTCAAATTCTTCACGGTTGTATAAATATTGGCGAGGATCATCCCGGTGCTCATCAAGAGTCTTAATGGCCCAATTGGGCGCACCATTCAAGGATGCATAATCTGGATTATAGAGGCAAAAATTTTCAGATAGTTCGCGGCGGACAATCAACTCTTCCAGGAACGCATCCTGACTTTCGCCGCCACCTGTACCATACACATCCAAAGCAGCTCTTTGCGGTCCTAATTGCCCAAAATTAAAGTATGCGGATAAATGTGAAGTAGCATCAGCATTAGGGTCATTACGCTTCTCTGCATAATCTTTGAGCTTATTCTTAATGAAGAACTCTAAAGCAATATGCGCGGCGACTTCACCAGATTCGGTTTCCACAGGCATGACGGATCTATCTACGTTAATAGCTCGATAAGCACTGTTCCAATCAGTTGAACCGACATCGGGAGGAGAAATATTCAGAGGTGATATTTTTGGAAATTCTTCTAAAAACTCAAAAAGAAGGCGATGTATTTTAGGCCTAATGGTGCGAGCCGAATATTCGTGTTTATCTGAAACAAAACGGGCAGGAACAATATTTCGCCCATCAACTTCCATAAGTGGAATGGACAGTTCACTCGCGGCGGCTCTCTGCCATGACTGCTCCATTTTTAAAGGATTAAAATCAGTAACAACAACACTCGCGCCAATTTCAGTTGCAAACTTCACAAGCTCAGCGGCAGGAGAACCTACACGAAGAACGAATGGAATACCTAGTTGCGATAAATCTTCGGAAACAGCTTCAAGCCCCTTAAGCATGAAATCGCACTGCCGAAAAGTAGCGCACATAAAACTTGGCGACATCACAAAAACCACTACCAGTGGACGAGAATCTCCAGCCAGCATACGAGCATGAATCAGTCCCCAGTTATCCTGAACCCGATGCTCACGGCTCATCCAATAAAGCACGGGGCCGCCGCAACTTTCAGGATTTCCAATATTTGCTATATCATTCAGGGCATAAATACGTTTTTCGTTCACCCGCATAAGATTCCTGCTTGATTTGATCGTTACACTTTCGGCAAGTGGCACTTAGGCCCGTCACCCTTTACCAAAGTCGGACCATCTATAATTTTACATGAAGAATTCTCAGCCAGCGCCTTTGCCATCCCCTTGAATACCAAACTATGAAAGGGATATACACTCCACCAATACGCGAGTCCGCCAACTCCACGCGGCAAAAAACGGGCCGTCATTGTCAGCACAGTCTTATTATCACCTTCCTGATCCAGCGTAAATTCAAGCAATGCTTCGCCTGGCACTTTCATTTCCGCAAGCAGCAACAATCTTTCGCAGGACTGAACATCAATAACCCTCCAAAAATCCAGCGCATCACCAATCATAACATTTTCTGGATGCCTCCGTCCCCGACTAAGACCTACCCCGCCGAAAAGCTTATCAATCAAGCCGCGAATCTTCCACAGGGTATTCCAGCTATACCAGCCATTTTTTCCGCCAATACCCAAAATGTATTTCCAAAGGTTTTCGCGGCCACCCTCAAGCTTAATCCTATATGTCGTGTGAAAAACAGTTCCCCCAGCATAGCCAGCATCGCCACAAACCGCCCATTCTGGATTATTAATTGCTCCGGCATCAGACCAACATGAGTCAACAATCTGTTGCTGAACTTTATCAAGCGCCCTTCGAATAGCAAGTCTACAGTCAGTCAATTCACAAGGCATAATGTTACGAATACGGTAATCTTTACAAACCACACGATTACGCAGCCCCATCACCAATGGCCTAGCAAGACCGAGAGGAATGGGAGAAACGAGTCCAAGCCAGCACGATGAAAGGTATGGAGTGAGGAGAGGAACAGGGATTATCAACCGCCTGTGTAATCCTGCTTCATCCTGATAAATTCTAAACAAACGTTCATACGTTTCAATAAACGGACCTCCGATATCAAAAGCATCTCCGACTGTCTCCGAGTGCTCAAGGGATCCGGAAAGATAATAAACTACGTCGCGAATGCTGATGGGCTGAGTCTCTGTTTGTACCCATTTCGGTGTTATCATAACAGGCAAACGATCTACCAGATAGCGTATCATTTCAAATGAGGCACTGCCTGATCCAAGAATAACGCCTGCTCTAAATATTGTGCAGGGAACTTTGCCGCTTGACAAAATCTCTCCGACTTCAGCCCGCGATTGCAAATGATGACTGATATACGGGTCATCTGGAATCAATCCCCCCAAATATATAATCCGTTTAAGTCCGGATTCTTGCGCGCCATGAACAGCATTATGCGCGGCAGTGCGATCTTTAGATGCAAAATCTCCTCCGCTGCCCTGCATGGAATGCACGAGGTAGTAGGCGGCGTAACAACCGCTCAGAACATTTAGTACTGATGAGGAATCAAAAAGATCTGCAGCGGCAACTTCACAACGTTCATGCGAGGCAAAAGAACGACATTTAAGCTTAGAGATTGAGCGCCCGACAGCGCGAACCCGCCACCCTTTAGCAAGCAACTGAGGAACAAGCCTACCACCAACATAACCAGTCGCGCCTAGAACACAAATGATATATTTACTGCGCTCATCACGAGAAATACTATCCAATGAATCTCTATCACTTTGTTCATCTATTAAGTTAGACATGATTCCTCAATATTAGTTCTGCAGGACAAGGCGTAAGTATTAAACCAACACGGCTTTACCAAGTACCCCGTAAAAATTATGCTAACTATATAGAACTTAAAGATGGAAAGCTACATCCAGTCAATTTAAATGATAGATAATAATTCGCGGAAAACTGAGCAGAGAATATCCCCGACAAAAGCAATGTTATTCAAAGCACCTACAAATATCATTCAGACAACCTATAACTTTGTTGACAGTCTACATTGAGGGATATAAGTTTTTATAATGCATGCACTGAAAGAAACTAGTAATATAATCCTTTTCGTCGAGATCGCCTTAGGGCTTCTTATTTTGATCGCGAGTGCGGCATGCTATCGCGCCTTGATTAGGCATATCCGTAGAAATGAAGAAGAACTTTATCGCTTCACCAAAACAACTTTTACCATCCTAATATCATTCATATGCGCATTCATGGTTAGCTACTCGCTGGTACTCTTTTCCGTAATATTTGATCAACATTTTAACTTTAATTCGCTATTCGGCCCAATACTCTTCTTTGGCTCCGTGTATGTTCTCGCCACTGCCTATTTTAATATTGGCTTATTTAAGAAGCTACTGGCTTCGAATGTTGAGCTAAAAAAACAAGCTCTTCATGATTACATGACAGGTTTACCAAACAGGCGTTTTCTCATACGCAAAATCAATCAGGCCTTGGCAAAAAAACGTAAAGATCCTAAAAATTGTTTCGCCATCGCATTCATTGATATTTTAAATTTCAAACGGGTAAATGACAGTTTCGGCCATATTGTCGGAGATGAAGTTCTAATTCAAACATCCAAAAGGATAGCAAGCGCTGTACGCAAATTTGATACAGTCGGGAGACTTGGCGGAGACGATTTCGTAATTTTAATTGAAAACGTAACCCCACGCGAAACTATCTGGTTCATGAAACGTATACGTGAAAAGCTAATACAGCCATATAGTATAGAAGGGATTGAGTTTAAACTTGATGTCAGCTACGGCATCTGCACCGATAAGCATGAAAAACAAAGCGGAAATGATCAGCCTGCAGATCTCATAAACAAGGCAAATATGGCTATGCGTTGTTCAAAAAAACACGGCAAAAACCATTTTTCAGTTTTTGTTGAATCAATGTTTAATAAGGCTCAAGATGTATTAAAATTTGAAAACGATTTCAAACATGGACTACTCAACAACGAATTTCACCTTGTTTTTCAGCCCCAATACAAACTTCATCCAGAATTATCTGTCTCTGGATTTGAAGCCCTTGTTCGTTGGAATCACCCGGAACGAGGCCTAATCAGTCCCGCTGAATTCATCCCGATTGCAGAAGAAACTGGACTGATACTAAAGCTGGACCGATACGTTCTTGATAATGCCTGTAGAATATGGTCCGAATGGTTAAGAAAAAATCCACTCTGCTCTGAGCAGCATATCTCGGTAAACATAAGCGCATCACATGTTACAGACTCATCATTTGTCCGCTTAGTTAAGGCAACAACAACGAGATACGGCCTTCCTGGAGACTCATTAGTAATAGAATTAACTGAGTCCGCAATTGTTGCCGACCCTAATTCAGCCTCTCAAAAACTTAACGCTTTGCAGGATTTAAACATTAAATGTGCGATTGATGACTTTGGAACCGGCTATTCTTCATTGGCATATTTAACGAGGTTCCCAACTGATATTCTTAAAATCGACCGTAGCTTCATTGATGGAATAGAATCATCCACAAGCGCAAAACAAATTGTAAAGTCTGTTATTGATCTAGCACACGGAATGAACATGATCGCTATTGCAGAGGGCGTTGAACTTTACTCTCAACTGAAGATTCTCGAAGAACTCAAATGCGACATAGTCCAAGGCTTTTTCCTCGCAAGACCACTCTCCGAGGAAGATGCTTTTGCAGTCTCAAAAGAGACAAAAACCAAAATTCCATCCCAATAAGAGTAACCTTTACCACAAAAAAGATTCCCCCCGTTTTAACAAAGCAACCATCATTCGCATGGATCTTCCCGCAGACACAACCAGACAAGATAAATAGCCCCCACAACTGGGATCAGTAACAAGAGAACCATACGCCTACTTCGACCGATGTAATGCAAGCGACGCATAATAAGAGCTATGCTAGGCAGAACTGTAGCGACAACATAAACACCTAACAAAGTACTTAAAACCTTGTGGACAAACAAATTTTCAACACTGAAAATTACAATCTCAAAAGCGACTATCACAGCAGTGCTGATCATAGCAAAAGCACAAAATTCATCTCGCCTGGACTTGCCACTAAAATCGCTGAACTTCCTGAAAGCTTCAAAATATAATTTCATTCCCATTCCCATTCTCTTTTTATTAAACTAAAATTCAGCAAAATTAAAAGCGCAATATCGACCCAAGCCATACACGAGTGAATAAATTCTTTTCTTACGTTTTTAATAATTCACTATATTGCACTCTTCTTCGGCATACTAATCAGCAATAACCACACAGTTTCTACTGATTTCTTTCGCTTTGTACAAAGCGCGGTCAGCTCTTCTAATCAATTCCTCACTACTTTCCCCTTTAACAATGCGTGCAACTCCGAAACTCGCTGTAACAGAGTCTTTAACCGACTCGCACCTAAGTTCTTCAACCTTCTTCCTGAGCTTTTCCGCTAAACGCGTAGCCCCTTCAATCTTTGTTTCTGGACAAATAATTAAGAATTCTTCTCCGCCCCAGCGACCGACCACGTCTGTTTCTCTAACATTTCCTGCAAGCAAAGAGGAAATTGCAACAAGAACAGTATCTCCAACATGATGACCGTAGGTATCATTAACTTTTTTGAAATGATCTATATCTAGAATTATCACAGAAAAAGGGGAATCATAACGAACGGATCTAGCCAGTTCGCGCTCCATTTCTCCATCAAGCATATGCCTATTAAAGACCCCTGTAAGTCTGTCGGTCTTATAAAGTGCATCCAGCTTGGAGTTCATCAAAATTAGTTTTTTATTATATCTGGAAACGATATAGTATCTATATAAAAGCAACAAAGGAAATACAGACATTCCCGCCAAAATCTTCCATAGAAGCGCATAATCTATTCCCTTATCATAATGAACAGTTATCCAGCTATTATGTAGGTCCTGCCGTTCATTGGCGGAAAATGAGGATATTCCCTTATTTAAAATAGAAAGCAATTGCGGTTTGTCATTTCTAACTCCGACAGCAAGGTCATAGTTTATGCCTACCTGACCAGAAATTTTAACATCAAACAGGCCATTTTGTTGAATTTGGTAACTGATGGTGGAAACTGTATCGATGTAACCGAACACTCCCTTCTCATGAACCTTTTCAAGCCCTGTGAGTGCGTCTTTGACCTCAATAATTTTCAGATTAGGATACTTCTCTTTCAGCAATTCGATGGCTGCATAATTCTTAACAACGGCAAAAGTCTGATCGGACACACTCTCGAATTTATCAATAAACAATTTATCACGGCTGGTTGCGACAACCAGAGGAAATGACAAATAAGAAGACGTAAAATTTAAAAATTCTCTACGTCTGGGAGTAGAAATAGCTGAAGGAACAATATCGCACTTGCGCTCTCTGGCAAATAAAAGAGTCTGCCCCCACGAATCTGTCGGGACCAAACGGAACTCCTTGCCCACCCTATCAGAAAGAAGCCGCATATAGTCTGCAATAAGACCAACGTACTCGCCGTTTTTATCGATACATTCATAAGGCATCCACTTAGGATCAACACTCATGGTAATAAAATCTATCCCATTCAGGAATTTCTGCTCCTCATCATCAAGAGTAATCGGCTCCGTTGTGGACTCTGGTAAACCTATGCCAGATTGCCACTTGTTTCTAATCTGCACTTTTTCGTAATCAGGAATCGAAGCCAGCCCCTTATTGAGAATACTAATAGCTTCAGGCCAGTCTTTACGAACTCCGAAAACAAGCATCAAATCTTTCTTAAGCGAATATGCAATTTGTAAATACGGAAGCCCGATTTTGTGTGCAGAATACAGCGTTCCTCCATTCCCAAATGTAGCGTCTGCCTCATTGTGGATTACAGCTTCAATCATTTCTTTTATCGTTTCACATTCTATAATCTGTGCCCCACCCAGTGCTTTGGCAAGCTTCTCATCAAGCATATTGCCTTTATGAATGGCTATAACCTTACCCTTTAAATCTTCATTACTTTTAATCTTTTTTGGATTACCAAGAGGAACAAGCAGTTGCTTCTGTATAACCGCATACGGATCTGAAAAATTAAGATATGCTTTGCGTTCCTCGTGAACAGCTCCGGTGCTAAGCCCGTCTATTAAGCCAGATTTAGCCCTTTCCTGCATTTCAATCCAGTTGCCGGCCTCCAATTGAAAATTAGCACCGGTAGCTTTATTAATTCTATTAAGAATATCGGCATCTATACCTGAAATTGAGCCATTCGGATTTACAATAACGTACGGCTCCCAATCCTTCTCAGTTCCGAGTTTTATTTCAGGATGAGCAACAATGAAGGCTATTTCTTCTTTAGTTAATTCCACCCCAGAAGAGGAGGCTGCAAAACAATCTTTCGCACCACCGACAAGCGTCAATACGCTCAATAAAAGCAATATAGAATTCAAAAATATTTTCATCTGTTTCCATCTTTTAATATCATGTTTACCCATACTTATACTACGAATCCATCTCAACTCCAAATACTTCTAGAACTTTAAATTCGAAAGCATTTGCTAGTAACTATTTTAAAAGAAAACTCAAATCACGTAAATATACTCAAAAAAAGATTACATACTAATAATACATTATCACCAAAATCAAAAAAGGCCCGGAAGAATAATCTTCCGAGCCTGCTAAATACTTTCCATATGAAAGAGTGATGTCAAGCTTACTTAGCAGCCAACTCTTCCTGATATTTGTTGTAATCATCTATGCTGACAAAATAATCAGGGTCAGATAGCACGTTTACAACACATATCTTTTCAGCCTTTTTGATCAAGCGAACACAATCCGGGCTGAGATGCCACAAATGAATTGTTTTACCTGAACGCAAGTAAAGCTCAGTTACTTTATTGATGATCTCAATAGCTGACTGATCCATGATGCGAGACTCTTCGAAGTCAATAATGACAACTTCAGGGTCATCCTCTACATCAAATTTACTCAGGAACAAAGTTGTTGAACCGAAAAATAACGGCCCATATATTTTGTAATGTTTGTAACCATGCTCATCAATGGTCTTACGTGCACGAATACGCAATGCATTTTCCCACGCGAAAATTAAGGCGGAAATGATTACACCGCAGATTACCGCGATGGCTAAGTCGTATTTAACGGTAAGGAAAGTAACCAGCACGATTACAATAACGTCCCATTTAGGCACCTTATTAACGATATTAAATGTGGACCATGCGAAAGTTTTGATGACCACGATAAACATGACACCTACTAAAGCAGCGATGGGAACCATCTCAATATAAGTGGAGGTGAACAGGATAAAGAACAGCAGAGCCAGCCCTGCGGTAATACCTGAAAGACGTCCACGACCACCCGAAGTGATGTTGATGATACTCTGCCCGATCATTGCACATCCGCCCATTCCACCGAAAAGGCCGTTAGTGAAGTTCGCAATCCCCTGCGCTATACATTCGCGGTTTCCGTTTCCATGAGTGCTGGTCAGTTCGTCAATCAGTGTCAAAGTCATCAAGGACTCAATCAGCCCGATTGCGGCAAGGATCAGCGCGTATGGTGTAACAAAAGTTACAGTCTCCCATGTAAGCGGGATTTGAGGGAATGAGAAGCTCGGAAGCCCTGCTTTAATCCCTGTACCACCGTTAGCTTCAATAAATGACAGTACGGTTGCGGTATCAACTTGCGCAAAAATTACGAGAAGAGAAACAGCGATAATGGCGATAAGTGCGCCGGGAGCTTTACTATATATCATGGGTACAGTGAATAGAATCGTCATGGTCAAGGCAACAAGCCCAACCATAATCCAAAGTGAGTCACCCTGAATCCATGCGCCGCCAGCCTGAAACATTTTAAGCTGGGAAAGAAAAATTACGATGGCAAGCCCGTTTACAAATCCCATCATGACTGAGCGTGGAACCATGCGGATGAATTTACCTAAGCGGAAAACCCCGAACAGCCCCTGAAACACTCCGACAAGCAGCAAAGTAAAGAATAGATATTGAAGTCCTGCATATGAACCTGGGGCGCCAAGAGCATTACCTTCCATAACAAGGTTCACCATGACAACAGCCATAGCTCCAGTTGCGCCGGAAATCATTCCAGGTCTTCCGCCCAGAATAGAAGTGATGATGCACATCATGAATGCACCATATAGTCCTACAATAGGAGAGACTCCTGCTACAAAGGAAAACGCGACAGCTTCCGGCACCAATGCCAGAGCAACCGTAAGTCCTGAAAAAATATCACTTTGAATACTGCCCTTAGAATTTGAAACTAAAGTATGACTGGCTTCCATCAAAAAAATCCTTATTTTAATTACACAAAAAAAGGGTAAGACCTAGAGGCCCACCTAACGCAATGTGAAATATTAGAGCGCGTTGATAACGACAAGGCAAAACGTTATCCATAAAAGGAAACGCTATTATGTCTAAAAAGTTACAATAGTAACTAAAAGCCCCTAATTCGGGCGACTAGTCTGGAATGTTTGCTATTACTTATGAAAACTGAGGAGGTACTAAAGGAGGGTACATCGAAATCGTGTGCATAAATATAAGACTTATTCTCAAGTAGAGCGTAGTTATATAGTTTCTACAACACAGTCAATAGATATTTACTATCACTTTCATGGAGCTTGATATAATTGCATTTCTTATAAACTACTTTTCGCTATACCCCAAAACAGGCATGTAACGCTTTCGCAATATGTCTTGCCCATACTACATCAGAAATTAATTTATAGTGCCGGACTGAGTATAGTTCATTAACGCTGGACTAATTTACACTTTATTGGTCATAGTTAACAGTCATACACTTAAAAGGAGTTCCAATGCTTAAATATTTGTTATCCCTCTGCATTTCTACATTCCTGTTAGCGGGCGCAGCTTTTGCTGAACCTATACAGACAGGCGAACCGTTCCCGGATATTACACTGACAGGTAACCAGACTTCTGCTCAGCAATCCTATCTGGGATTATCCGGCAATGGCCCTTGGAATTTAACTGACATTAAAGCGGACTATGTTGTCGTTGAAATTTTCAGCATGTATTGTCCGCACTGTCAGGCAGAAGCTCCACTGGTTAACGAACTATTTACCGCTTTGAAAAAATCAAAATCAGCTGCAAGCATAAAATTGATTGGAGTAGGCGTTGGTAATTCTAACTTTGAAATCAATTTTTTCAGGAAAAAATTCCAAGTTGAATTACCATTGTTTGACGATTTAGATTTCAAGATTCATGCTGAAACTGGCGATCCCGGTACTCCGCATTTCTTTTTGGTAAAACTTAACGGAAATAATAAGCCGCAAACAGCACTATCCTTCGCAGGAAGAATGGAAAACCCTACACAGTTTTTAAAGACTCTGCAGGACGCGGCTAAATAGCTGAAACTCCGAAAATTAGAGAGAATACATGTACAAACACATCCGAATTTACAGCGCAGTTACAGCCCTTCTGCTATGCGTTTGCATAACTCCAGCAATGGCAAAAGTTCCTGCAGAGCTTGTTTACCAACCCGGCAAACTAAACCCCGTAGACAGTGTACTGAAAGTTGCCGTGGGAAAAATGGCACCGGACTTTGCTCTGCCGTCTGTTTCAGGCAAAAAGATACAGCTATCTTCTTTCCGTGGAAAAAAGAATGTTGTGATATCCTTTGTTCCGGCTGCATTCACGCCGATATGTTCCGATCAGTGGCCCGGATACAACATTGCGCAAGAACTATTTGAACAAAACGACGCAATTCTACTAGGGATTACAGCCGATAACACTCCCACTCAGTACGCATGGACTAAGCAGATGAGTGAAGGTGGAGTCTGGTTTCCGGTTCTTTCAGATTTCTGGCCGCATGGAAAAGTGGCACAACTATACGGGATTCTAAGACCTGAAGGAGTTACAGAGCGAGCTATCTTCATTATCGATAAGAAAGGTATAATCCGCTATATTGATGTCCATGACATCAACACCCGCCCGGACTTAGGCAGCATCATCAGAGCATTACAATCCGTTAAATAGATAAAACCAAGGTGAGTATTAAGGCCGATTCTGGTTTTGATACTCACTTTATATTGCTCGCCCCAGTTAGCCACTACTTTCAAATCACAATAATTTCTCCTGCCAGACAAAATTTCTACGACATTTCTTTTCATCGACGCTATCTTTGATGATGTAAATACAATCTAACTTTCATTTTACACTCCACTGTAATCAATATAAATATCTGACTTACGACTTGATAAAATAATCCGCAGGGAGCATCTCACATGATTATAGATAGTTTAGAGCACGCTACCAAATACAAATTCGGTCCTGCATGGGAAAAAGCTTTTGAGTTTCTAACCAAAGTCGATCCAACCATTGAAGCAGGCAAACACATTATTGATGGCGACAACGTATTTGCGCTGGTCAGTGAATATAAAACAAAATCACACGACAAGGGACGTTTTGAAGCACACCGGAGATATGTGGACATCCAATTCCTTATTTCAGGACGGGAAAAGCTCGGCTACGCAAGCTTGCAAACGCTTGAAGAAGAGACTTTATATGATAGTGAGCGTGATGTGGAGTTTTTAAAAAACCTACCCGAAGTACCCTCAATTTCAATCCTTGTTCCGGAAATGTTTATGGCCTTTTTCCCGCAAGATGGTCATATGCCGGGACTTGCGTATGAGGAACCGGAACCTGTCAAAAAAGTTGTTGTTAAAATTGCGGTCGACGCGCTCAAACATTTCGTTTGATGCCACCAACCATTTAACTCCTCATACACATTAGCCTCATGTTATAACAGTTAACATTCTTGCGTGGTTAAAAAGCCCATGATATTCTCGTTTGTAGAATTTGACTCATTGTGAAAAATATCAGCTAAACCTTTACACTGTGTATTTTAACTATCAGGGAGAAACTTTAAATGACTGAATATATACCCGCTGGAAAACTTAATATATCTCCCCCACTCTACGATCTTATTGAACAAAAAATAGCTCCCGGAACAGGCTTTTCACCAAGAGATTTCTACGAAGCTCTTGAAGGTATTCTGCTTCAATTCAGCGGGCGCAATAAAGAGCTGCTAGCTGTGCGCGACAATTTACAGCAACGCATTGACGCTTGGCATCTGATGTATAAAAAGCACGATCCCGCCTCATATAAAAATTTCCTCTACGAAATCGGATATCTCGTCCCCGAAGGCGATGATTTCATGATTACCACCGACAATGTTGATCCGGAAATTGCGACTATTGCAGGCCCGCAGCTTGTTGTACCTGTGACAAATCCTAGATATTCGCTGAACGCAGCTAACGCCAGATGGGGCAGTCTCTACGATGCACTGTATGGAACAGATGTTATTTCTGATGAAGATGGTGCGGCTAAAGGTAAAAAGTTCAACCGGGTACGAGGCGCAAGAGTAGTAGAATATGGAGCCGAATTTCTTGATATGGCTGTACCCCTTGAGACCGGATTCCACAAAGATGCCATCAACTACGATTTCGGCACAAGCGCGCTTCTCATCACCTTGCAAGACGGGTCGACTACAACTTTAGCGACCCCTGAACAGTTTATAGGGTACGTACTTGAACCGACACTGGGTATTCTGCTTAAAAATAATGGCCTTCACATCGAGATTCAGATCGACCATGAAGACATCATAGGCAAGAACCACCTTGCCGGAGTAAAAGATGTCATAATCGAATCAGCAATTACAACCATCGCAGACTGCGAAGATTCCGTGGCGGTTGTGGACGGCGCAGATAAGGCTTTAGCCTACGGAAACTGGTTGGGGCTTATCAAAGGCGACCTTTCCACGGAATTCAAGAAAGGGAAGAAAACCATCACCCGCACCATGCAAGCCGACAGAGAATACATCGGGCTTACGGGTGAAAGTATAAACCTATCTTCCCGCAGCATGCTGCTAATTAGAAATGTCGGGCATCTTATGACAACCGACGCAATTTTACTTGATGGAAAAGAAATTCCGGAAGGCATTCTAGATGCCGCTATTACTGGGTTCATATCCTTACATGACACCAACGAAAACAGCCGCTACTGCAACAGCAAATACGGAAGCACATATATAGTCAAACCCAAGATGCACGGACCTGATGAAGTTAAATTTACCTGCGAACTATTCTCAGCAATTGAGGGTGCATTAGGCCTCGCGCCATGTGCCTTAAAACTCGGTATCATGGATGAGGAACGTCGCACAACGCTCAACCTGAAAGAATGCATTAGAGCTGCCAAAGACCGTGTCATTTTCATTAATACCGGGTTCCTCGATAGAACAGGTGATGAGATTCACACCAGCATGGAAGCCGGGGCTATGGTTCCCAAGAATGACATGAAATCTCAAAGCTGGATAATTGCATACGAAGACTGGAACGTAGACACAGGGCTTAGCGCAGGATTCAGTGGCAAAGCGCAAATAGGCAAAGGAATGTGGCCCAAGCCGGATATGATGCGTGAAATGGTCGAAACAAAAATAGCCCATCCCGAAGCTGGGGCAAACTGCGCTTGGGTTCCATCGCCCACAGCAGCAACTCTGCACGCCATGCATTACCACGCGGTCAACGTCTTTACCCGCCAACATGAACTACTAGGATCTGAGCGCGCAAATATTGACGAACTTTTAACCATTCCACTACTGACTACACCTCTGACGGCGGAAGTCATTCAGCATGAATTAGATAACAACGTGCAGGGTATTCTCGGGTACGTAGTTCGCTGGATAGATCAGGGAGTTGGTTGCTCCAAAGTGTTGGACATAACAAATGTGGGACTGATGGAAGATCGTGCAACCCTGCGCATATCCAGTCAATATCTTGCAAATTGGATGCACCACAATATCTGCTCTGAAGAACAGGTCATGGAATCCCTAAAGCGTATGGCTGGAATCGTTGATAAGCAAAATGTAGATACGGACGGATACACTCCAATGTCTGCAAATTTTGAAAACAGCATAGCGTTTAAAGCTGCGTGCGATCTTATCTTTAAAGGAAGGTCACAACCCAGCGGCTATACGGAACCGATTCTCCACGCACGTAGACAGGAAAAAAAGAAAGAATTGAAAGGCCTTGCAGAATCTTAACACCGGCCTGATTAGGGCTAACTTTCTAAGATTAAAGAAGTCCAAGAGAAACTAGTCCAACTAGAATATTTAGTATATTGAGCACTGAGACATTCAAATCAGCAACAATAATATATGCTCATTTTAGCTATTCTCAGGAGATTCAATGTTCACGAAAACCAAGCTGGTTATATTTGCAGCCATAACAATTATGATGGTTGCATCTTTCGCTCACGCTGACACTATTCACCTTGTGAATGGCGATAAGCTGACCGGAAAAGTCAACGTAATGAAAAACGGCAAGTTGAAATTAACAACGACTTATGCCGGAGAAATTACAATTGACTGGGGACAGGTTGCCTCTCTTGATTCTGATGAGCCCATGAAAGTTTTCGTAAAGCCTGATCCAACTGCAAGTGAACTGACTATTGCGGATTCAAAATCTGAGCAGACAAAAGAAGTCGGTACAGAGCAGGGAATTAAAACCGATACGGTTGCCGCTATTAATTCCACGCCTAAAGATTACACTCTGAAAGGTGGGGTTCGAGCGGGTTGGAACAAAGCTTCAGGTAATACGCGCAAAGAAAATGTAAGCGCAGCTTATGATATATCGTATGCGATAGGTAAAAATCGGTGGAAATCCCATGGAGATCATTACTGGGGAACATCGAAAGGTAAACGTTCCGACTATAACTGGCTCCTGTCCGCTGATTATAACCGTTTTTTGGATGAAAAAATATACGCAACGGGATCAGGTCAGATTCAGCAAGATCAATTTCAGGACTTAGAACTACGCTCGATAATTGGTACAGGACTTGGTTATCAATTTTTCGACAGTGACGAATTGTCTCTGTCTGTCGAAGCAGGACCTGCCTACGTGTGGGAAGATTACACAACCCGCTCCAGCAGGGATTTCATAGCCGGAAAATGGGGCATAGATTTCAGTTGGTGGGCTTTCCCCAAAAGACTCAACCTGTTCCACAATCAGATGGGACTTGTCAGTATGGAAGATTCTAAAAACTGGCTCTGGCAATCGCGCTCAGGGGTCATGTTTCCAATCATAAAACGGTTCTTCGGATCATTTCAGTATAATTACGATTGGACTAACGATCCCGTTTCCGGAAAGAAACAAGATGATTCACGCATCATGTTCAACCTAGGTTACTCTTTCGCAGATTTACCGTGGATGTCTGACTAAGGAAAGTTTAACCAGCTTATTCTAAAATAATTGTGCCCCTCTTAGCGAAAAACTCGCCTAGAGGGGCACATTCAATTCTAGTTATACGAGGAAAGACAAGAAGGGTGCTGAGGTTCAAATGTGTCACTGTCTTCATTATACCCAAGCAGAAGTCCGTCTTTAAGCTCGAAATACCATCCAAAAATGTGTAGATTACCCTTTTCTACTTGCTCCGCAACCCAAGGAAAACTTCTTAGATTTTCCATAGAATGGACGATTCCTTCCATTTCACAGGCAGAGCAGGCTTCCGTACAGGGTTCTTTCCCATCCATAGCAAACCGAGCTAAGACTTTCTCACGCACGGAATCTAAAATGGATAGCCATCTAGTTATGAACTCATCTTCTGCAGCCAGCTTATTCCCCATCAAGGACTTGATTCCACCACAACCGCTATGCCCTAGAATAATTATGTTTGTGACCTTTAACGACTTCACTGCGTATTCTAGAGCAGATGAAACCCCGTGATGCATAGTGTCAGGTTCATAGGGTGGAACGATATTAGCAATATTCCGGACAACAAAAATCTCACCCGGTTCGCATTGCAAAATAAGAGAAGGATCAGTGCGTGAATCACTACACGCAATAACCATAGTTGATGGTTCCTGATGATTTTGCAATTCTACAAAGGGAGAATCTTCCCGGCAATAATATTCATCCCGAAAACGACTAAAACCATTAATCAGCTTATTGATTGCTTTCATATTAACTTTTCACTTATTTTTAATAATTATTCTTATCTGCCCCTAAGCCATAACCTATCAGTGTCTCTAATTCTCACGAATCAATCATGCAGACAACACTAAAAACATTTCTAAATAGAATTACTTACCTAAAATAATCCCGTACAAAACTCGCAAAGTTATTCCCATTACAAAGCCGACTAGAGCAATATGTTAATTTGGTTACGTCCAAGTTCTTTAGCCTTATAAAGAGCCATATCCGCGCGATGAATGACGTCATCGATGGACTTATCAACTGCAAGTGCCAATGTACCGCCAATGCTGACAGTTATAGAACCAGAGAGTCCCGACTGTGACCCGAGGTTGTTCTCTACTAAAAACCTGACACGTTCAGCCACAAAAGCTAGCTTTTCCTCATCAGCACCATCCATAACCAGAAGGAATTCTTCTCCACCATAGCGCCCAAAAAAATCATATGAGCGCAAAGAACCGGAAACAATACTAGCCAATTCCTTTAGTACGGCATCCCCTTTCTGGTGACCGAAGTTGTCGTTGACGCTTTTAAAATGATCTACGTCAATCATGAGACATCCAAGCTGAGTCAATTTACGCTGATGCCGTCCAAAACCTTCACTGAGACGCGCTAAAATCGAAGCGCGGTTAGCCACATTCGTCAAGGTATCAACCGTAGCCATTTTCTTTAGAGAAGCCTGCGCCTTATCCAAACGCGCTTGCATCTTTCGGAAGAAAACCCACATAATGAGAACGAGTAAGCCAACGGAAACTATCCCCAAAACCATAATTATAATGTAATTATGAAACAAAGATTTATTAATTTCATCAAGCCCAAAGGAGACGCTAATACCGCCGCGCACTTCTCCCACAGAATATCCTTGTTTTGCATGGCAAGCGAGGCAAGACTGCTCTACAATAAGAGGAGCCATATAGCGTAGTTGCGTCCCGTTTGAAGTATCTTCCACAAGGAACGTTTCCTTCTTCCCATTTTCAAACGACTGTAGTGATTCAGTTTCAAATACATCCGGAGAATTATTAGGGTTCAAGGGCTTCAAGCTTGTAATATGAAATGAGTAAAGATCATTTCTGCCCGCTAATTCTGAAACCTCACGAGTCATAAGCGCAGGGTTCTTCAAAGTAAGCTCACGCCCGTCAGCGGCAAGCAGGTCTGGATTCTCTAAATATGGATTAGATTCTACCTCTGGACCTTTAAGCACATATACACCACCATGCATTGCTATCCACTCACGTATAAGCACAATATTGCTGAAATTTACTCGAGCCTGAACTCTCAAATGCTCTTTCAAAAGACTCTTATTACGCAAGGCCAGAGCAAGGAAAAGACCTGCAATACACAGTCCCACCACCGCACAAACAAGATACAGATATCGGTTAACTATATTTTTTTCAGTGCTCATAAATTTGTAAATCCCAATTGCTAAATCTTATTTGCCGTTACCATTACGTAAAAGCAAAGTCATTGCGGGCGAAAAACAACGCCTCCGTACAAGCAGCAGCACAATAATTGATGACAATGCGGTTGAAGCAACCAACATGAACATTACAACAATCTGATAACGCACAGCCTCTTCAGGATTTGCGCCCGCCAAAATTTGCCCTGTCATCATACCTGGAATTGAAACCAAACCAACTCCCATCATCGCATTAATTGACGGGATCATACCTGCGCGCAAGGCTTTGCGGAAAATATCAACCGTAGCTTCCTTGTAATCCGCGCCGTGGCAAAGCATCATTTCCACTTCATCACGCCGAGTTCTAAGCTCGGAGAAAAAACGCTCCAAAGAGATTGCAAGCGCATTCATAGAATTACCCGCCACCATTCCGCCGATTGGGATAAAATACTGCGGATTCCACCACGGATCAGCACCAATAACTACCTTCGTCACCAGCATGGTGATCAGCGTGCAGCTAAAGAGGACTGCGGCAGTTGTGGGAAATAGATAAGATATGGATTTTTCTTTCACCCGCCCATGCACAATGCGCACGGAAAAGAACGCCATCACAGCGTATAGCCCCATTACCAGCAAAGCATTATTAAGGCCGAATAAAATGTTCAGCACATAGCCCATTGCGAGAAGCTGTACGAAGGTACGCACCGCGCCTATGGCAAGGTCTTTCTCAAGCTTCAACTGATAATAAACGGATACAGCGCCCGAAATAGTAACAAGGCTGAGCGCCACCATTAACTGGGGCCACGCAATTGAAATGAACGGGGCGGTCATGAAAGCACCTCTACTTTTCCATCTGCAACGGTAACGTGCATATGCGGACATGCCGGATGATAACTAGTGTGACTTACCATCAATATGGCTATGCCCTGCCCTGCTAAATCCTCCGCAACCCGCTCAACACACTCCCGACTTTCGCGATCAAGAGAGCTTGTCGGCTCGTCAAAGCAGATGGCATCAGGCTTCGGAAGTACGGACCTGATAAGGCATAAGCGCTGTTTCTGCCCCACAGAAAGAGTAAGAGCATCCGCATCAAGCGCAACATTCTCAAGCGCAAGCTTTTCAAGCCATTCTAAGAGAACATTATCATCAGGAACGGGGATTCCTTTTCTGACTTGTAACGTGAATGGCATGAGTAGATTTTCGCGAACAGTGCCGGCCAGAATAACTGGAGTCTGCTGAACAAACCCAACTCGGGTCCGCAGCTCCGGCGGGTTGAAAGTATCAATTGGAGAACCGCGCAAAAGGATCTCCCCCTGCGCTACTTCTTCAAGCCGAACAGCAAGCCGAAGCAAAGTAGATTTGCCAGCGCCAGATGGCCCCGAAATCAAAACAAACTGCCCAGCAGGAACCGCAAAAGAAACATCGCTGAGTCCATGCCCCCCGGGCCAGCTAAAATTCACGTTTTTGAATTCTAGGATGGGGGTGTCCAGTGCTGTTTTATCTAGGGTTTGGGTTGTCATTTTGAAAATCTCTCAAATTAATAACTTTTATAAATCAAACTTAAACCATGCTGATTAAGTATTTATAAAACAAAGCAGAGATCCCCGCCACGTTAATGTTACCCTTATTTTCCCCTACCTTTAACCGTACCATTGCTATGAAACTCAATAGGATTTTCCTGAGTTGCGAAGTCAATATCACAAACATCTGCCCCGTCAGTGGCCAAGTCTTTCACAAATATTCTCTCAATTGGAACGACTACGGGACTCACAATAAACGAGAACACTGTTCCGACAAGATCCAATCCTTTTACTCCAATCCCGAAATCCTTGAAAGTTCCGTGCACAGCAACAGGCGTTGCAAGGCTGAAAAATTCAGGCTGTTTCGGTGTGGGTGCAACTTCGAGATCAATGGTTTGTTTTTTGAAATTAATGGCGGCTTTTCCGAAAATGCGCATCTTTGAAGTATCAGCCATTATGGTTTCGGAAGTCATGTACCCATCTTTGATATCAAGGCGCAATATGGCGCAATTTATTTTCGATTTATCCTTCGAAACATTGTTCATAACAGCGGTAAACAGATTCACAGCCCAAAGATCAATAATTCCTGATTCCATATTTTCAGGTTTAGCACCGATGCGAAAATAACCGTTTGCATTTGCCATTATGGAATTAAAATTCGGAGCATCCGATTCCACAGCCACATCAAGGCTCAAAAGCCCACCCATTTTCGTGTCGGGATGAGAACTGCGCGCGATTACGCCATAATCAAACTGGTTAATATTAGTTTTAAAACCAGCCTTAACGCCTGCTTTAGTTATGGTGAAGATGCCGTCAAAATGAGCGGAGCCACCCGGTATATAAAGATCTAATGGATCAATTTTGAGCACGCCATTCTTTAATCCGACAACTAAAATGCCACGACCTAAACTATTCTCGCCCTTTTTGACTTCGCGGGCTTCAAACTTAAAATCGGCATTAATGCTATTCATGAATTCGGGACTGAGAAGTTGTTTTACGTCCTTACTCTGATCAGCATCAACATCCACTTTTACGCTGGTAGAATTTGTCTGGGTGGAATTTGTCTGTATTGTTTTGTCGCTTCCGCCGGAAGGGGACCAACCATCAAGGTTGAAATCGTCTAGCTGAATGAGTTCAGCTGTAAGCTGTGTGCTTATACCAAGTTTTGCATCTGTCTCTGACTTCGATGTCAAAAGATTCGTCATAGTGCCGTTACCAATCAACCGGCTCGCACCAACATGCACATCAAGTTTCTCCAAACTGGCTTTCCCGTGACGAGCATTAAGATTGCAGACAATTCCATACTTTTTGAACGGTGGAAGATCTACTTTTAGCAAAGAATTAAGCGTATTAAGATTTTCACCCTTCACCGAAACGCTCAAGTTAGCGAAACCTGTTGCAGACGGAAGCTGCACGTCACCTGTCAAAGAAAGCTGGGTCTTGGCTATATCTACGTCAATTTCCGCCCAACCTTTTTGCGAGGCTAGAAACTCAGCAAGTGACCCTATTTTTACGCCTATTTTATATGGATGCTGATCAAAATTACCCACGAAATTTAAATTGAAAGGCTTACCGGCCTCACCTGAGCCAGTACATTCATCGATACGAAATTCGACTTTCTCTGTTGGTGAATTGCTAGTAACCTGAATATCTTTCAGTAATATTTTATCGATGCTGAATGAATCAGAAGTCAACGTAGGAGCTAGGCGAGGCGAGTCTGCATCAGGCTTGGGCTCAGCGGCCGCTTTCGCTTTGGCTCCAGTGCCCTTTACTTCAATATCCCAGTTGACGGCCCCATCCGCTTTACTCTCAAGATTCAGCCTGATGCCCTCAACCGTGATCTCGTGAATCTCGAGCTTTGCAAACAAGAGTTTATAAGCGTTCAGGTGCAATCTGGCGTACTTTAAGGCTGCAAAATTTTGATCAGAATAACCGGGGGGATTGGCTATTGTAATGTCCGCAACTTCAATGGCAGGACTAAGCGAAGTGACAAATTTAAGTTCACCACCAAACGTAACTTTACGTCCAAGCGCATACGATGAAACATGTTCTAATGAAGGCTTCAAAAGTGTTGCATCAACGGGAATTTCAAAAAAAAGTATTGCCCCCACGGACACAACCACAAGGGCTATTAAACTTAGAAAGGTAATTAAGATTACCCGCAAGGCCTTAAAAACTATCATAAATCCCCCTGATAACGCATTATTCGGCTGACATTAAAATATTTCACCATCATATATGTCTATCCAATCAGAAGCAATGAGGATGTGATTATAACTTCCACACCACGCAAATAAAGTTTAACGTCCGCAGACATAAATTTGATTTTCGCATTCATGGGAGTTGCCGTGTTTAGACAAAAAGAATGGATATTTAAAGGATTGTCCGGAACTGATTATCCGTTTGAAATCATGAAAAAAAGTTCAGATTTTGAATCCATCAAAGCTATCTATATTCTTACATACAAACATCCACGCGGACATCTGGCAGGATTTGTTGTTAATCCATTATACATCGGACAAACGGACAATTTAAAAGTAGCTTTAATAAATCATCCTCAAGCAGATTGTGTTTTTAATGAATGTTACAACTGCCTCCACGTAATGAAGCTGGAGGCTGACGAAAATGCAAGAAGGGCAATAGTCGAAGACTTACTGAAAGCGAACCCGACTCCCTGTTAGATTACATAAAGCCGCCATTCTTTTCAATATCAGCACATAAGCTCTTAGCAATGTCAGCACTTGATGAATAGTTTACAACCACAGCACCACCAATACCTTTCGCTCCGCCAGTGACAATAGCTACCTTGCCCTTTAAAATTGCTGACATGGACCCCCCTTCTATTGAGTATTGAAACACTCCCCAAAATAAGCAAAGACGTGCTCAAATTATTATTAAATCCAATCTATAGACTTTCTTCTTTTTACCGAAAAGAATTGCTAGAAGCTATTTATAAATGACTTGCAATTCAACTAATGATAGTTGCTCCTAATTAATTACCATTTAAGTGCGATTACATGAATTAAAGGTAAAATAACCCTGCAAACTAAATTGGAAGTTCCTAGTAAACTGGCTTGTTCAGCATATTTAGGGCGTAGACAGAAACTACACGGCCTTCCTTAAAAAGCACGGCATTAAATAAGTTAGATTTCATTCTCTATAAAAGAACAAAATACTTCCTTTCGAAACATTCCGAGGCTTACGTTTAACAACGTGAGCCTCTTTTTTTAACTATTGCCAAACCTGATAAGGCGTCATATTTATATAGTATTGAGCAACCACTGGAGGAAACATGCCAGATAAAAAGAATCCGAACGATATATCCAGAAGAAAAGCACTAAAACTCATTGCCGGTGGCACACTTGGCGTTCTAAGCGGTTGCGCCATTAATCCGGTGACAGGGCAGCAACAGCTCATGCTTGTTTCGCAGCAGCAGGAAGTTCAAATGGATCAGCAGAACTCCCCGCACCAATTTTCTGCTGACTACGGATCGATTCAAGATACTAAATTAAATCAGTATGTTTCCAACGTCGGACAATCTCTGGCACTCGCCAGTCATAGACCGGATATGCCTTACAATTTTCGCTGCGTTAATGCTAACTACGTAAATGCTTACGCCTTTCCCGGTGGCAGCATTGCCTGCACACGGGGCATAATGCTTAAACTCGAAAACGAGGCAGAGCTTGCCGCGCTATTGGGCCACGAAGTCGGTCACGTAAGTGCTCGGCATACTGCGTCGCGCATGAGTTCTACCATGGCAACCCAAGGAATTTTAGCCGTCGGAGTAGGCGTGCTCGCAACACAAAATGCGGACTTCGTTCCACTTGCGGCAGGACTTGGCGGAGTCGGCGCAGGGTTGCTCCTTGCCAGCTATTCACGCTCTGATGAAAGACAAGCGGACAGCCTCGGCATGAACTATATGGATAACGCCGGTTATGATCCCGAAGGCATGGTAGGCCTCATGGATGAGCTTAATAAACTTCATAAATCTGCCCCTTCGTTCGTACAGCAAATGTTTGCGTCACACCCGATGAGCACAGAACGTTACGATACAGCTGTAAACAAAAGAGCCACCACCTACGCGGGAAATAAGGGTAAACTTCTGCGTGAAAGGTACATGGACAATATAGCTTCCATCCGCAAAATAGCGCCCGCAATCGAAGAGATGCAAAAGGGCGAAGAATCTATGCAAAAGAAAGCCTTCGCGAATGCGGAAGAACACTTTTCAAACGCGCTTAGAATTGCGCCAAACGACTATGCAGGTTTACTGCTTATGTCCAAGTGTAAGCTGGCTCAAAATAAAAAGGGCGAAGGATTGCAATACGCCGAGCGTGCAAAAGTCGCTTACCCTACCGAAGCGCAGGCTCTGCATCTTTCAGGAATGTTGAACCTTGATTCAAAACGGTACAACCGTGCTCTGGCAGATTTTGACGCATATGATAAAAAGTTGCCCGGAAACCCCATGACGACCTTCTTTAAAGGAGTATCGTACGAAGCTCTTGGAAAACGCGATATGGCCGCCAATGAATATTCTAGGTTCCTGCAAGTTAACAGACAGGGCGATTACGCTAGATATGCTTATGACAGGCTTAATTCATGGGGTTATTTGCGCTAGGCACGTATATAAATCTCTCAACACTCTAATTTACACAAAGAAAATTCAAGGTTACTTAATCTTGCTTTTCTCAGTATTTTTGGGCCCAATTTTTAAAAGGAGATTTAGATGCGCCATAAGGCTATCTTCGCATTTCTAGCATCAGCGATACTACTCGTTACTGTTCCTTTTACAGCGCATGCTAGTGAGAAATTAGAATTTTCAAGTATTAAATCAACCCTCTCTGACATTGCTTTTAAAGTCCTTGAAGAAGCATACGGACGTATCAATATTGAAATAGAGTTAATACCTTATCCAGTTCTACGATCATTGCGTTCGTCCAGCACGGGTCTTGTAGATGGTGAATTATTTAAGATAAAAGGACTTGAAAAGAAATATCCAAACCTCATAATGCTTCCTGTCCCTATTACTACCGTGGATTCCATGATAATTGGTAAAAAAGGGCCCGTTCCGTTTACAGGTTGGCAGTCACTGGCGCCGCTTAGAATTGGGATATACCGAGGTGTACTTTTTACAAAGAAAAAAACTGCAAAGGCTGGTTGCACCAAAGTATTTGAAATAGAAACTCATGATCAAATATTCAAAATGCTTGAGCATGACAGAATCGACATAGCAATTCTTACAAGGATTGCCTGTTTAAAACTTATAAAAAAGTTTGGACCCACCGACATTAAACTTATCGAACCTCCCCTCGAAACATTTCCTGTTTATCATTACCTAAACAAAAAGCACTTCAAGATTATCCCGAAGCTAACGGAGGAGCTTGAAGAAATGCAGAAAGAGGGCAGGATAAAGCAGATCCGAAAAGAAATTATTCAGAGGGAGTTTGGTAAAACCCCACGATAATCTTCTTTAATTAATTATAATGCTAAACTCCTTGGAACCAGATTTGGTCTCTAGTAAATAACCCAAAAAAATATTTCTTTTATTATGAAATCACTTGTTTTTAGCATGCTCATTATATAACAATATATACAGTTATATCATGGATAAAATCTCAAATAGTCATTTTAGGAAGATATTTTGAAACCACATAATAATATATTTTGTTTGTTGTTCTGCATACTTGCTAGCATTTTGTCTTTATCATCAGCCGCTTATGCAGACCCCCTTCCAGAATTCATAATCATTACAGAAGAAAGGGAACCCTATAATTTCAAAAAAGACGGAACCATAACAGGCATATCAACGGATGTTCTTCTGCTTGTGTTAGAAAGAACTGGCTCAACGCAAACAAGTAATGATATAAAATTATATCCTTGGGCCCGAGGCTATAGAATGATTCAAGAAAAACCAAATACTATCCTTTTTACTACGGCAAGAACCAAAGAAAGAGAGAACTTGTTTAAATGGGTTGGACCAATTTCTGAAATTGAATATCAGATTTATGCATTAAAAAGCAAAAACATTAAAATCAATTCCTTTCAAGACCTTAAAAAGCACAATATTGGAACAATAAGAAAGGATGTTACGGAAGACTTTTTAGTCAACAAGGCTGGAATGAGTGTCGATGATTTTGACCGAGCATCTTTAAATAGTAAAAACATGCTAAAACTTTCACTTGGACGAATAGACCTTGTAGCTCAGAGCTACGTATCGATGATAAATTCATGTAAAGAATCAGGACTGAGCCCTGATGACTTCGAACCTGTGTTTGTGCTGGATAAAAAAGGAATGTACTTCGCATTTAATAATAACACCCCTGACCATGTTGTAGAAAAACTGCAAGCGGCATTTGATAGCATCAAAAAAGAAGGGAAACTGGCTGAAATTTTCAGCAAATACGACAATTAGAATCATAAAAAAAGGGCTTTTAGTTAAAAGCCCTTTCCGTAAAAAAACTAGCAACATTTAACTTTCAATTTCAACTTTCGTAGACTCACTGATTTCAGTTTTAGGGATGGTTAAACTCAAGATACCATCTTTGAACTTCGCTTTAACGTTGCTTCCATCTACATTTAAAGGAAGGGAAATAGACCGCTGAAAACTTCCATAACTGCGCTCGATGCGATGGTAGTTTCCTTTTTTTTCCTCATCTTCGAACTTCTTTTCACCCTTGATTGTCAGCTGCCCCTTAGTGATATTTACATCAATATTGTCAGCTTCCATCCCCGGGAGTTCGGCCTTCACTGTGATTTCATGTTCATCTTCATAAAGATCCAAAAGCGGGAAATCTTCTGCCTCAAATGGAAAACGATCAAATGAAGTTATTGGCCTAAGTCCGAAATCTTCCATCAAATCAAATACACTATTAGGTCTTTCTCTTAGCCGGGACCGCCTACGAAGCTGTGGCAACAATTCTTTCAACATCTCAACCTCCTTTAAATAATGATTTAAAAAACCTCCGAAAATGATTAAAAAAATCATACCACAAAAAAAAAAAAATGGGACTATAAATAATTAATTTTTTAGAGTCATCACACCAGCAATCATCTCAACTATTCTTTAATGCCCACCTCTTTAATTCTTTCCCTTTACAAACTCATATCGATTAACATACGCTTTGCCGAGCTAGGGGTGCCTTTTGGCTGAGATGGTGTTTGCACCTGACCCTTTGAACCTGACGCAGTTAATTCTGCCGTAGGGAAGCTGCAATAGATTTATTAGATGTCTATACGCGCTTACCCTTAATTGGAGTAGGCGCTTTTTTTTTGCGGAGCAAAAATATGAATGTTATATTGAACGGAATAGAAACCGAAATACTAGACCAGATGAGTGTGTTTACTCTGCTTGAATCCAAACAGATTACAGCCGACACTGTTGTGGTTGAACTGAATAAAGAAATAGTCCCGTCCGATAATTTCGAAAACGTAATGCTCAACGACGGAGACCATCTTGAAGTTCTCCGCTTCGTAGGCGGGGGTTAAAGGAACATCATGAGTGAAGATATATTTGAAATCGGTGGTCTTAAATTTAGCAGCAGATTGCTTACCGGAACTGGTAAATATTCAGATGATTCCGTAATACCCGCTGTATGTGAATCTTCCGGTTCACAAATTATCACCGTAGCTCTCAGGCGTGTTGATTTGGAATCAAAGACTGGTAATGTAATGGATTTCATCCCTAAACATATGCAACTTCTGCCCAACACCTCCGGCGCTAGAACTGCGGACGAAGCCGTACGCATCGCCCGCCTTGCTCGCGCTATGGGTTGCGGAGACTGGATCAAAATTGAAGTTATCTCAGACAGCAAATATCTGCTGCCAGACGGTTACGAAACAGCCAAGGCCACCGAGATTCTCGCTAAAGAAGGTTTCGTGGTCCTGCCGTACGTAAATGCAGATCTATATATAGCGCGATCTCTGGTTGATGCCGGTGCCGCCGCTGTCATGCCTTTAGGTTCACCAATCGGAACAAATCGCGGCCTTAAGACTCGCGAGATGCTCCGCATACTTATCGAAGAAATTTCTCTACCTATCATAGTTGATGCGGGTATCGGGCGACCTTCCGAAGCTTGCGAAGCTATGGAAATGGGAGCGGATGCATGCCTCGTTAATACAGCAATTGCTACAGCATGCGATCCTATTATGATGGCTAAAGCCTTCGGACGCGCAGTAAAAGCCGGACGCGAAGCATATCTATCCGGCCCCGGCGCAAAGCATCGCAATGCAATCGCGTCATCGCCGCTTACTGGCTTCTTGAGTGAAGGTTAACCGATGAGCTTTTATCCAATATCTGACGAATACAGCAAGTTGCCGCTCCTCGAAAAATTTGAATCAGTAACTGAAGCAGATGTGCACCGTGCAATAAGCGCAACAACGGCAAGTCCAGAGGACTTTCTTGCAATGCTCAGCCCTGCGGCGATCCCTTTTCTGGAAGAAATGGCGCAAAAGGCTAGCCAACTGACATTGCAAAATTTCGGTAAAACTATCCAACTGTTTACTCCGTTATATCTTTCTAACTACTGTACTAACCGCTGTATTTATTGTGGTTTCAATACTACAAACGATATCCCTCGCACTCAGCTTGAGCCATCTCAGCTTGAAGAAGAAGCGCAGGCCATTGCCTCAACAGGGCTGAAGCATCTGCTAATTCTTACAGGGGATGCACGCAAAAAAGCATCTCCTCAATACCTTGAATCCTGCATGGAAGTGCTCAGCAAATATTTTCCATCCGTATCTATCGAAATATATGCCATGGACGAGAATGAGTATGCGTCTCTAGTAAAATCCGGCGTAGACGGAATGACCATGTTTCAGGAAACGTACAATGAAGAACTCTACCCCACCCTGCATCCGGCAGGACCTAAAAAAGATTTCCGCTATCGTTTAGATGCACCGGAACGCAGCTGTAAAGCTGGTATGCGTGTGGTAAATATCGGAGCGCTTCTCGGGCTTGATAATTGGCGGAAGGATGCACTCCTCACGGGAATTCACGCTTCATATTTACAGAAAAAATATCCTGATGTGGACGTAGCTGTATCTCTTCCAAGAATGCGCTCTCACGCCGGAACATTTAAGCCTGCGTCCATAGTCAGCGACCAAGACATGGTGCAAAACATGCTAGCTCTCAGAATTTACCTACCACGCGTTGGTATAACTGTTTCGACACGTGAAAGCCCTGATTTCCGTGAAAACATTCTACCGCTGGGCGTGACCAAAATGTCCGCGGGAGTTTCGACCGAAGTTGGCGGACATAGCCAAAAAGGCGAAAAGGTCGGGCAATTTGATATTTCCGACGAACGCAGTGTTGAAGAAATGCGCGCAGCTCTCATCAAACACGGATACCAGCCTGTTTTCAAAGACTGGGAACCTATCGGGAATAACGAGGTAAATAAGTGAACAAAGCGGAGCAAGGATTAGCTGCTTACCTCGGCGAGGATCGGCTGAAATACCTCCAATCCATTACCATCGGCATAGCGGGAGCAGGTGGACTCGGGTCCAATTGTGCCATGCATCTGGTGCGCAGTGGGTTTAAGAGATTCGTGCTCATCGACTTTGACCGCGTGGAAGCATCGAACCTTAACCGCCAGTACTACACATTAGATCAAGTTGGTGAATTTAAGGTAATTGCCCTTTCCAAAAACATGTTTGCGGTGAACCCGGGACTGGACATAACGCAACATATCGAGACAGCAACAGCGACCAATATGCCACACATTTTCCGCAAATGTGAAGTCATTGTAGAAGCTTTCGATGCGGCAAGAATCAAGCGAAGTCTGGTAGAAACATTTCTGCCCACAAACAAGCTGATTGTTGCGGCATCAGGTATTGGCGGTGCAGGTAATGCGGACACAATTCTCACCCGTAAGGTTCGCGACAATTTTTATATGGTGGGAGATATGAAGACCGAGTGTTCCATGGAAAACCCACCATTTTCACCGAAAGTAGCTATATCCGCAGCCAAGCAGGCGGACGTTATACTTAGCCACTACCTTGCTAAATTCGAGAAAAAAGGAACCGTAAAGTGAGCGTAAAAAAAATCACCAGACAAAACATTCTGGACACAGACATTTACTGTTTGACCGCAGAAAAATTTTCGCAAGGGAGGTCCAATATTGATGTGGTTAAAGCCATGCTGGATAATGGAATCAAACTTATTCAGTACCGCGAAAAAGAAAAGAAAATGGGACTCAAATACGAAGAGTGTTTAGAAATTCGTAAAATGACCCACGATGCCGGAGCCGCTTTCATCATTAATGATGATATCGATCTTGCAATTCTTGTTAAAGCTGACGGTGTTCATGTCGGCCAGAAGGATTTCCCAATCGAAGCAGTTCGCAAACTGGTGGGTGAAACCATGGCAATAGGTCTATCCACTCACAGCCCTGAACAGGCAAGAGACGCGCAAAAACGCGGAGCAGATTACATTGGCGTAGGGCCGGTTTTCCGCACCTTCACCAAGGACGATGTCTGCGATCCCGTTGGATTTGAATATTTGGATTATGTGGTAGAAAACATAAAAATTCCCTTTGTCGCCATCGGTGGCATCAAAGAAAACAATGTGGCGGAAGTTGCAAAACACGGTGCAAGCTGTGTGGCACTGGTCACTGAAATAGTCGAAGCCGATAATATCGGAAACAAAATTAAAGAGCTGCGTAATGCTATGCAGTCCGCTAATGACATTTAAAAACTAGCCTGAAAAGGAGATCTCATGAAATACACTACTCAAATGGACGCAGCCCGCAAAGGCATCGTCACACCACAGATGGAAATCGTTGCTCGCAAAGAAAACGTTCGCATCGAAGATCTCATGGTACGTATGGCAAAGGGAACAGTAATTATCCCTTGCAACAAAAAGCACACCAACATCGACCCTGAAGGGGTCGGCGAAGGCATGTCCACCAAGATCAATGTGAACCTTGGTATTTCCAAAGATTGTAGCGACATCGAGCCGGAACTTGTCAAAGTACAGATGGCTCTTGATATGAAAGCGGAAGCTATCATGGACCTCAGCTGTTACGGTAAAACACAGGAATTCCGCAAACGCTTGATTGAAATATCACCAGCTATGATCGGTACTGTTCCTATGTATGATGCGGTCGGTTTCTACGATAAAAACCTACAGGACATCACCGTAGACGAATTTTTTGATGTTGTTCAGAAACACGTAGATGACGGAGTAGATTTCCTGACCATCCATTGCGGACTGAACCAGCACACTGCTGAAAAAGTTAAAGCCGGCGGCAGACTCACAAACATCGTATCCCGAGGCGGATCACTGCTCTTCACATGGATGGAACTCAACAAAGCTGAAAACCCATTCTACGAACATTACGATCGTCTTCTAGATATCTGCGAAGAGCATGACGTAACTCTTAGCCTTGGTGACGGTTGCCGTCCCGGTTGTTTGCATGATGCAACTGACGCTTGTCAGGTTGAAGAACTCATCGTACTTGGCGAACTGACCCTGCGCGCATGGGAACGCAACGTACAGGTCATGATCGAAGGCCCGGGTCACATGGCTATGAACGAAATTGCTGGTAACATGATGATGGAAAAACGTCTCTGCCACGGCGCACCATTCTACGTACTTGGACCGCTGGTAACAGACGTTGCCCCTGGGTATGACCACATCACAGCCGCTATCGGTGGCGCTATTGCAGCAATGAACGGAGCTGATTTCCTATGCTACGTAACACCTGCTGAGCATCTCCGTTTGCCTACACTTGATGATATGAAAGAAGGGATCATCGCAACACGCATCGCGGCTCACGCGGCGGACGTTGCAAAGGGACACCCCGGCGCGAGAGATTGGGATGATAAAATGAGTAAAGCACGCGCGGCCCTAGACTGGAACGGCATGTTTGACCTTGCTATGGACCCGGTGAAGCCACGCGAATATCGTGAGTCCTCCATGCCAGAGCACGAAGATTCCTGTTCCATGTGTGGTAAAATGTGTGCTGTTAGAAATATGAATCGTGTTCTTGCTGGTAAGGATATTCAGCTTGATGATTAGTTTTTGTAGATTTTAGTTATTTGGAATATTAGGAATTAGATTGCCCCGGCGGACATTATGTCTGTCGGGGTTTTTTGTTTGGGATGGAAATAAGCTGAAACAGCAGACTATCGGTTATGAAAAGCTCATTGAACTCGTCAAAATGGATACCTTTACTATAAGCCAAGATGTTTCTTGCTCAATTCAAAAAGCCATTGCAAAAGATGAAGTATTAGAGATCGGACAATTCAGATCAGGTCAAGTTGGCATTGCCGGAACGGAATATGTGTCAGTACTCTTGCCAGTTTTCAAGGAGGGGATAAGGCAAATTATTGGCTACAACATAAGCCCATCAAGAAAATATTCAAAAAAATTACACGAAAAGAAAGACCGGAAACAATATTGTTTCCGGTCCTACATACTATATTTATTTATAATTTATTATGCACTATTTGTTTGAGCTAGTATCAAATATACCGATCTGATTCCCCAAACGAACCTTAATCGCATCGGAACTATATTTTCCAGGTTCAAAAACCAAAATGACCAGAGACCCTCCATAAAGGAAATGTCCCAGTTCATCACCGCGCTTGATCGCTACAGGACCGTCCGCGTTGAGAAACTTGTCTTCGAACACAACTGACCCAACGGTGCTAAGCCCTACCGGAATAACTCCTACTAGACCGTATTTTCCGGTATCAATGACAAAATAACCACGCGCATAGCTTTCAAACGCACCGAAACTGGCTCCGGGAGCCCCTACATTGCCATCAGCCGGAGCAAATTTAACAAACTCTTCCATACCCACCAAGGCTCCATCCACAAGGCGGGTTTCAATAACCTGACCGCCGACTGGAGCATGGTAATAATGGTAAGTATTAGGCATAAGAACGCAAGACAGCGCCGTGCCACCTACAAACTTCTTCCAATATCGTGATCCTTCCAATAACTCTTTAATATTCAGTTCCTGAGTACCTTTGGTCCTGAACTTAGTGGTTCCGTCTACAATTTTTGCAGGGATGGAATTCACAGTAGCATCGGTCGGCGAGGAAATGATATAATCCCGATCCGGCATAGTCTGCGGACGGACGGCATTGATATCTTTAAACTTACGAGAAAAAAATTCATTGTAAGATTTAAACCCACCGTCAGCGACTGTGGAATCAGGCAGGACGTACTCTTCTTTTTCAATGCGGGGATCAGCAAGCCATTCGGCTACTTTTTTTGTCGAAGCCTTGCTGGATAGAAATTCACCGCGTTCAGTCGCAAAACGGTTAAAGATCTCAACTCCCGGCGAAGTTTGAAAAGCCACCCTTCCAAAAGGATTTTTATACGCAAACAGATCCATCTGTTCGATATATTTAAGTGCGTTATCTTCACTGCCCTTTGCTTCCGGTAGAAATGAACTCCACTCCACAAAAAATGGAATCAGGTCGGCAAAGGACTTTCCGATCCAGGGATTCCCTCCTTTCCTGTACCCTTCCGGGACGGGCTGCATATTTTTGAATGCTTCATCAATATGCACCTTAAAAACTTTATCGTTCTGATAGGCATCAATAAGATTTGTAATAGACCCTTTACATGGACAATCGTCAGGAATAGATATTTTTGCGGCTGCAGTAGATACGGTTGAAACGGAAAGTAAAACCATAAATAAAAAGACTGATGCAACTATACGGAAACTGTTTATCATAGCTCACGCCCTCAGGGTAAAAGTTAATTTAGGCCTTAATCAAACAAAAAACATTATGAGGAAGATTAAAGAGATACACTTCTAAATACAATCATAATAAAATTTTATTATCCATAACGGATGCATGCCGTTGCTCTACAAGTTTTCCACTTCTCGCAAAAAAACCCGTTGCCGCCCGAGGAGCTCCAACGGATTGTCCACGGGGGTCATGTGGGCGCTTCCCTGTATGACGTAGTACTGAGGATTCTTGGCAAATCCTGACTGCCATTTAGTATAGGCTGGCGTACACAAATCGTCGCTTCCACAAGTCACAAGAATAGGAATATTCAACTTGGACAATTGCAAAGTTACGTCAACCGTTTTTATATTTCCCAGTACATTCAATTCCGAACCACTGGCAACCATAGTGTCGTGAATTGCGGAATTTCGTGCGGTAGCCAATTTCTTCATTGCCTCAGGTAATGGCCAGGTGTGCGTAACATATTTCTTAGTAAACTCCATGCAAGCTTCGTCGTAGTCACTCCTTGTTCCTACCCCCCTCAACTCATAATCATCTATCACTTGTCCGCCTTTTCCATTCAGACAGCTCAGGCCCTGCTTAAGTGCCGGGGCAACATCAGTGATATAATAAGGAAAACTCAATATTGGGCTATGGAGAGAAATGGATAATATTCCAGCGGGATGTTTAGCGGCAAATCCAACAGCCTGAGCGGTTCCCCATGAATGACCAACCAAATGATAATTCTTCAAGCCCAGGCCATCCCGAACCGCTTTCACCTCATCAAAATATCGTTCCGCAATCCACAAGGCCGGATTATCCGGACGCTCTGATTTTCCGCATCCCAGTTGATCATAAAATATTACAGGGCGTTCATCACTCAATGCTTGAAATGCTACGAGATTGTGATGATTACCCCCAGGGCCGCCGTGCAGAACCAACGCAGGTGGCGCGCTGCCAGAGCCAATTCTGCCGTACCATAATTTATAGGTATGCCCTTCATAAGTGTAATCGACAAAACCTTCGCTATCATAAACAGGTTCAGTTAAAATCTTGTCTACGTAAGATTGATCTTTATTCATGGCCTTTGCGCCTTGCGACATACAGATGATTAACATCAATATCATTAACGGACAAAATACACTCCAACATAACAAACGCCAGTGATTAATCATATGTACCATAAGTCCTCTGGGGCTAAATTTAGTATAGTAGCAGTTGTTTCACTAAACTTCATAAAATCGCGAGTTGATGCTAACCAGACTCTATGTAAATTACTACATAAATAACAAGAATACTGTTTTTAGGTAAATTTAGAAGAGTCGACACGAAGCTATTTTTGATTATTTTCTTGAGCGAGAAAACAATCAACGAAAGTGGCGGCGGGTATATATTTTCATGTTCAAGAGTATGCGAAGGTGCGTGCGGTGAGTTTGTTACGATTAAATTAGTGAAGGCCAGTCCTGTTATGGGGCTGGCCTTTATGACTTGAAAAATACATAAAACTGAACTTTAAAATAAACAATCTATAATTTAAAAGATCATCCACATCCTTACCACACAAAAAGCGGCTAACAATCAGTTTTATTTAAAAAATGATAAATCAAAGGGAAAAACTATATTTTTGAAGTAATCCGCCTGATTCAAAGCTACTCATAAAAATAATCAAACTGCTCAAAAACTTTGTCCATAATTCCGATGTATGCCGTTGCAACAGTTGTATAATGAATGTTCGACAAGGCCACCAACATCAAATCTTTTTTTAGACCCAACAAATCTGGACTATCGAAAAAGCAATCCATACCATAGCACATTCGCAATCTTTGACAAAACTCATCTTGATGAGGCACTTTATTATTAAAAATAAACGAAGAGTTGCGCCGCAAAAAGTTTGTCACCCCTTCCTTGTCGTAGTACTTGTAATATAAATTCAAAACAAAATGCCTTGGCTGTATTAAAAGCTCTCGAATCTTCTCCTCATGCTCTAAATAATCATCATAGTCATCAAATCTATAATCATATTCGTCGTACTCTCCGATCATGCTTTTTTCTTGTAATTCTAAGTAGTAGTAAAACAAGGTCAACATCAATATGTCATGATTAGTGTTTGAACTAAGACACCTTGTTTCTTTATTCTTATGTAAATTTTGCACATCAATATGACACACATTTAGAGTCACAAGAGCAATTGCGACGATCATGTTTTGCTCTGAAACTTCCCTCATGACCTTCTCAAGCATTCCATCTGCCCCTTGATTCGCTACAACAATGTTCACAATCGGATATTCAACTTGCTTTTTTATTTTGAAAAATCCAAACATGCTTACTCCTAGGGAATTCATTCTTGATAGAGACAAGTCTACGATTAACTTTTACCATACTACCATTTTGATAAAACTCTCTTAACCATGTGATGCTTCGACGATTCTCGCCATTACGACACACAATAAAAGCTATAATCAGTCAAGCCGTCTAGCTTTTTCTAAAAGCGACTAAAAATTAAAATGTTATCCACGCGGTTATCCACACAAAAAACTGACTAAACCTTTATGTCTAATAGATTAGTTTTATTCACAAAAAATGGTGTATTTTTTTTAAAAACAAGAGTTTTCAGATGGATTATAACTGGCAGCCGTCCCAAAAATTCAAAGGCGTTCGATTTCATCAACATGAAAGCCGAAAGCATGGCGCTAAATTCGACCGACTTTACGGCATACGTTACCAGCTAGGCGGCAAGCGATACAAACATGTACTCGGCTGGATTTCTGAAGGCTAGACTGAAGAAAAAGTTGGGCTTGAACTTGCTGATATCAAACTTCAGTATAAGAAAGGCGAAAAGATTGTATCCCTGAAAGATAAGCGAGTAGAAGCCAAGCGAAAAATGAAGCGAACGAGCTTCTTGAAGAATTACAAATCCGATCCCCTCTGCCCCATGACATGGCGATTCTAGCTCTATACTGCGGCTTACGATTCGGAGAAATTGCATCCCTTACATGGCAGGACATCGATTTTGAGAATGAGGATATTTATATTCGAGATCCTAAAGCAGGAGTTAACCGTAAAGCCTTTTTCATTAATCAAGTACGAGAGAGGCTAAAGCGCAGAACGGTTATTCAGCCCCATTGATGGGGGTAAACTTGTACAAGTCTCAAAGACATTTCGCAGAATTGCGGCTGAAATGTTCAATGAAAAAGTGGCAGACCCCAGACAAAAAGTCTGTTTCTATTCACTACGGCATACCTTTGCATCATGGCATGTCCAGCATGGAACGGACCTATACACCGTTAAGAAGCTCATGGGGCACAGTAGCTTTAAAATGACTCAACGCTATGCCCACCTTGCTCCTGATGGACTTAAGAAGGCTGTTAGGTTTTGGAGAATTAAAACGATCTAATCCAACTACCTGATGGTAAATAATATTGGACATATACGAGCTTTAAAGAATATCTATAAGCACAAATTTTAAATTAGGAAAAAGTCATGCCTACTGGTTCCGCTTCCAAAAAAAAAATTCCAAATATAAACAAGGCCCAACAGAATGGTAGCGGCTTCACAACATCAGCCCCCATATTGCCGAAATTCCCAGATGGTTTTTGCTGGGGGCTGGCTACAGCGTCCTACCAGATAGAAGGCTCACCCGATGCGGAAGGCAAAGGCAAATCTATATGGGATACGTACGCCCACACGCCTGGAAAAATGAAAAACAATGACACTGGCGACGTCGCCATTGACCATTACCTACGTTATAAAGAAGATGTACATTTAATGAAGAATATGGGTGCAAAAGGGTACAGATTTTCCATCTCATGGCCTCGAATATTCCCCAACGGTACAGGGCAGCCAAACTTAAAAGGGCTGGATTTCTATAGCCGTCTCGTGGATGAATTACTTGATGCTGGCATCAAACCCTACGCTACACTTTACCACTGGGATCTTCCTCAAGCATTACAGGACAAGGGAGGCTGGCAAACACGCGAAACGTCTAAAGCTTTCGCGGAATATGCAGGTTTCATGGCGGAAAAACTGAGTGACAGAGTAAAACACTTTTTCACGCTAAACGAGTTTCAGAATTTCGTAGATATGGGCCATCGTGGGATAGAAATGATAGTTCAAGGCAAGTCTGTTCAAATCGAACTCGCTCCGGGCCTCAAACTAGAACCCAAGAAACTAAATCAAGTTGCACATAACGCCGTCCTCGCCCACGGCATGGCAGTGAAAGCCATCCGAGCAAAAGGTAAAAAAGACACTAAAGTAGGTCCTGCTGAAGTAATGTTTTGCGGGGTTCCAGCAATCGACACGCCGGAGCATGTCAAAGCAGCAGAAACAGCTACCCGCCATTTCAACGCTCGCTTCTTGGACGTAATGCTGACGGGGAAATACAGTGATTCGTACTTAAAAGAAGCGGGTAAAAATGCACCGGATTTCACAGATGAAGATTTGAAGAACATAGCCTCTCCGGTAGATTTCGTTGGCATCAATGTATACATCCCAAAAATGTACGTAATGGCTTCAGAGGATGAATCAGGATACAAAGAAGTGCCGATGAACGTATCGCACCCCAAGATGCAATCTCCGTGGCATACGTTTTCCCCTGAAGTTCTTTACTGGGCGCCACGGTTGACCCACTCTATTTGGAATCCGAAGGAAATCTACATAACTGAAAACGGATGCGCAGCCAGCGATGAAGTATCCTCTAACGGTGAGGTTTTCGATGCCGATCGGGTCATGTATTTACGTAGCGCAATGGGCCAACTACAAAGGGCAACCTCCGAAGGCATCCCTATAAAAGGAAACTTCGTATGGAGCGCATTTGATAATTTGGAATGGACCGGCGGGTTCGGAACTCGTTTCGGTTTGGTGCACGTAGATTTCAAAACTCAAAAGCGCACACCCAAACTGAGCGCGGCATGGTTCAAAGAAGCCGCATGGCAAAACGCAGTAGTATAACCGCCAGTCATTACATCGGGAAAGTTAAAATTGAGGGGCCTGCTCCGGCAGCTTATCAGAATCAATACCTTCACACAGCGCGTTTTCCACCGTTAGATTACCGCTCGCATCAATCGTAACAGTCCAGATGGTGTTGTAATCTGTGGAAGGCCAGCTCTCATCGAGAAGATTAGCGCCGCTTGCACCATAGCTTTTAAGAAGCTCATTTATTATAGGCTTAATCCGAGTTGATTCCCACGCGAGCAAGACAGTCTGAGTAGAAAACGTATTGCCTGTAAAGAAAAAATCACTAGCCAGCTTTCCCTGATTCGAACCCATAAGTAAAAAGCTGGAAACCAAACGATAAGGCAAGTTATTGGCTATAACATAAGGCCATACCGTTAATGATGGCCTGACGTAGGATACGTTGATATAATCTAATGGATTGATAGCCGCTGTTGAATACCACTGTGCGGGATCGCAGGAATAAACAATGTCGGGACTTATTTTTCCGGAAAGAGCATTGGAAAGATCCAGTGCACGCCATTGCCCTGCCCCTACAAAGTTGCCGTTTTCAAAAGCAGGTGCCGGATCTGGATGCGCTTCTGCATGCCTGACAATGTACACGGTCTCGCTTTTATTAATATTCGCAGGAACAGTAATACCGGGATCACCTGCTTTCAGTGAAATTTTGGAATAGGACTGCTGCGAGTATGTACATGGAGCTTTCACAACCGTTGATGGTAGTTCAGGATATGTGGAAGGCGGATTGATCTTACTATCATAGGTAATCAACCGTGAATTTCCATCAGGAAAAATAGTAATTACATAAACAAGGTTTGGACCGATATAATTCTTCGGTATATCCAGAGCAAGTCCATGATACCGATTGATCTTATCCATCATGACGCTGGTAGTCTCCCATGGCGCAGAAAAAACATAAAAACCAGGATTGTTTTCATAGATAATACCCGTTGCGATACCAACGTTATTATCTTTCATATCGTTGAAATCCAACCCAATACAATCAGGGCAATAATCAGCAGGGACCACAACGCCACTAGGCACAGAACCGTCTCCATATGAAACTTTAATGGGGTAGCTGTAAGCGGTATAGGATGAATATCCAACAGCAGGCGGGATAGCTACAGTATGCCGATTTAAAAGAGCAAAATGCTGTATTGATCCTATGGCGGTCATATCTGGGTAGTTATTTACGGTTTGCAAATGAGTCATCGGTGAGAGAGCGTAAATACTTGTTACGTTTTCTTTTCCCAGCACATGACTTTTCAGGTACGAGCCCATGCGGAGCGCGCGCTGCAACCCTTGACCAGTAAGATTTGCAGTGTCTGGATTAATGTCGCCAGCGCCATTGTAAGCCAAATCCGAACTCACTACGAATATCAAATTAATATTCTCTACGCTTAGTGATTCATCCCCATTGGACGAACCAAACAAACACCCTGATAAACATAAAACCAGTAAAATATTCAAAAGAATAAAACCAAAACTTATGCATTTTTTGAAGAACTTCATAAATATATTCACCCCCCATGTTAAGCTAAACATATGGAATAATGAGTTTAAATTTCCATGTCTTTATATTCATTTCAATTGAATCGACAACTTCAACGTGATGCCAATCGTTAAAGAAAAGGAACGGATCTTGAGCACCTTTTTGGATGCCTAGAAGTATGGACTCCGAACATGCGTAAAGATTCACCACATCAAGGTTAAATGCCCTATCAACGGTCTGCCGCATCTGGTCCGAGAGAGCTTCCCCGGACGATTATATTCTTTTCGGTTTTATATTTAAGCGTCCATCAAGCTGTGCCAATGCGAGTTGGTGAAGAACTCCTGCATAGCCTGAAATAATATCCGGTTGGAATTCATTCATATCCCGTATTAAGCCAGCGGTGTCTTCCGGCTTCGAGAACAGCTTCGTCTTATATATGAATTTAGGCGCACCGGCGGTCAGGGTTGCCCCGGCAAAAAGGCTTAGGCATTGGGTGGTCAATTCGTGCAGTCAAAAGAGCTACGATGAATCGCGAGCGGGACAATTCCTGTACTTTTTGAGAGGTGAGTTTTGAATCATTCTTAAATTATCGCAGATTAGTCATCAACGTAATTATATTCATAGCAACACTTCGAACCTTCTAAATACAAATGATTTATTGAAATCTTATGAACTAAATACGCACTGAATCTCTGGACATTTCTCTCACGTATTCACCTTCAAAATTGTATAAAACTACAGCTGTTTGTGATGATTCTTCAGAATTCTGAGGTGTTATAACAACAAAATTAGTCGTTGTACTATTAGGATTACTATCAATCCATGTCCCTGAATTTACATAGATTGTTTTTTGTCCTGTAAGATTTGTAGAAGAAAACATTGTAGCCACGTGAGTATGCCCAAAAACAACAATTCTTTTATCGGAACTGGCGTTCGTAAAATACTGAACGATTGACATACGATCCGTTTCTTCAGCCGAAGCAACTTTATCAATAGCGTTACCAGTATCAAGTGCTACGGGAACATTATTAGCAGTACACCTTGCAGCCCAGGTATCCTGAACTCCAGAATAAAGATTCACCGAAATTGGCCCTACCCCACCGGGTTGAGAAGGAAGCAGGTCATTAACAGAATATGTTGCGGTAAATCCGTTAATGTTTGTCACAATAATATTGTCGCTAAAAAGATTATTTATGGGAAATATGCCTAACGACCATTTCCATTGCTCCCAATATCTAAATAGTAAATTCTGACTTACAGTAGTTAGAGGATCTGTGACCGTAAGTACAACATCGGCTCCTTTCTTGCACTTTTGCACTACGTGCAATGCTCCGATTCTTGTAAAGAAATACCCTGGAGGCAGTATTGTTCCTGGCGCGGCAACTTGATTCGAAATAGGATCTGGTGCGCAGAAGAAATTATAGCGATGACCATGCTCAATCGCAACTTTTGGAGAACCAGCTGGTGAGTATGTTCCTAGGCCCAACAGTCCAGTATCACGAACCTGAACTATCCCAGGTAAAACATTTTCAACGTTTGCAGCTGTAATCGTTAAGTCGTGATTTCCTGGTACGTAAGTTACTGTAATTTTTCCGGCAAAAATAATCCTATTAAGGGCATCAAATACACCTTTATTTGCTGCCGCTATACGTTCAACAAAATCAAACTGATCATACCCTTGATAAGTATCTACAGTTGCCGGAACAAACCATTCATCAAGCAAGTCACCATTAATAACTAGTTCTTTAACATTAGCTGATGTTTCGATCCGTTCAAAAAAATGCTGAAGAGGAATTAAATTCGCTTTGATTTCTGCATAGTCTAAGTCAGCACCCATATGAAAATCACTTGCAACAACAATTAAATTTCGTTCGTCAGTACCATTATTAAATGGATCAGGACCTTCATCGTTTTGATAACAGGAAGTAAGTAGGCAAACAGGGGCGAGGCTTAGCACGGCAGCTGTTGTTGCACTAAATTTCATAAAATTGCGACGAGACACATCCTTAGGTTCTGTTTTTTTTGCTGCATTATAAATATCTGTAGATGACTTCATAGAAACCGACCTCTCATTATAAGAATTCGTGGGTGTAAAAATAGTTCTATATTTCAACTATTAGCCGCGGGAGAACCGCATCGACTGGATTTGTAGGAAGGAGGGCTTTACACAAAATGACCCACACGTATTCACATACTCTAAAGGAGTATTCATCTACTGAGGTTCGATATGGGTGTATATACGCCAATCTACGTATTTTTGAGAATAGGCTCAGGCGAGGCGCAATAAGTGCATTTTTTTTGTACATGTAACACACTGAACAGAAAGTACTTTAGAAGACCTTTCAGAAAGAGCTCGCAAAACAATCTCAGATGCTGCTCCGCGTGTTTCACACTTCAACTTACTAAAAATATGTTCCATATGCTTACGGACAGTTCCAGTACTAATCCCTAAAAGGTCTGCCACCTGACGGTTTTGTTTTCCTTGAGAGACCCAAAGGATCACTTCCGATTCGCGTTTCGTTAGACCCATCTTTAAAAGCATATTCCTAGGGTCTTTCACGACATATTCTTCGAGAATTATCAAATATCCGTTAGGGGTTCGAAGCAAACCAAGCGAAAGTAAGCTTTCTGAAAGGCGGACGACGAGTGCTTGTCCCCTTTCGCCTTTTCCCGCTTCACAACGAAACCAACGCCAAACATCATCTGGAAGGTGTTTTGTACCCAGTTTTTTTATAGGGTAATATTTATCCAGAAGAGCTGCGGCAGAAAAAGAAATTTCCTCAAGATGACCGCTATCAGATATCATCACGACATTATCAGGAAGATTCTCCAACCTCCCATTCCTTCGAAGCTTTAAGCACTTGTATGCGGGCGCAAGATGCGGTGCTATGAGATTCAAAAATTGATAATATTCTTGTGCAAGTGGCATTGTATCGCAAAAAGCGAAACTCACACACTGGCTCCCCATGTAAAAACGCATACTGGTATCGTGAACCAAACCAAGTTTCCGGTGAACTTCATTATAAAGAGGTGTCTTTTTCCATTCATTCTCCGGCAACAAATCTATAGTACCCACTACCGGACCTCTATTATTATAATAACAAACGTCACGCAGCGGATGACTGAGCACATACATTTCCAGCTCAGATAGATTGGAGACATTAATTCCTTTTTGATCCCGAAGCATTTTCAGATCTAACGCTTTAGCTCTAACATCGATAACAGAATAGCCGGAAACCAAAAACGGAACATGGTCCTGCATCAAAAGCAAAACCTGCTCAAAAAAATCAACCCCGTGATCCATATCATACAATTGAAGAAGTACCTCTGAGATAGCTTCCCCACTTACCTGCTGCGATTTTTTCTTTATCATTAAATAACTAATCTCTTCATAATTGTTTTTGATACTAACACTATAGAAATCTTCTCACCATCATAACAAACCAAGATAAAAGCAACTGTATAAAATTTTGTTTTCCGCCATCAAGAAGTAAACCTAACCGAAAAACTCAACAAACCAGCCTCTAAGGAAAAGAATTAGAAAAAGTATTGAGTTAGAAAAAAGTATCCGCCAATGGTTCTAGCCCTTTGTGGAAACCTTTGCGGACGGTGAGTTTTGGCAGAGCTGTGTCGTTTTGATTAATTAAAAAAATTAAATTAGAAAAGGCCAGTCCTGTTGTGGGGCTGGCCTTATTTATTTTAATCTCGACTTAAATGAATTTGAATATCAACAACCCAAAATTTCAAAATGTTATCCAAATGTTATCCACGCGGTTATCCACACAAAAAAACCGACTAAGCTTTTACGCCTAATCGGTTAGTTTTAATCACAAAAAGTGGTGGAGCTGGAGGGAATCGAACCCACGGCCTATTGAATGCCATTCAATCGCTCTCCCAACTGAGCTACAGCCCCACGCTGTGGAGAATTAACTACAGAGTACTGGCCAAGCTGTCAATACTCTGTGGCACTTATTCTCTATTTTGTTCTGATATTTCCACGCTGGAACAAATTCTATTCACAACTCGATTCACCAGTTGATTCACTCGCGGACTTAGACTATCTTGGGTCATTCTCGAATAAGAGTCTAACTCTCTATTTTTTCACGAGGTATCATGCTGGATATTGGATTAAAGATCTTGGCAAAAATCGCATGGGTCGGTGTTGTATTCATCGGCATCACTGTTATCAGTTTCTGGGTCATTCACCTTGCGCCCGGTTCACCTACTGATATGCAAACAACCATGAACCCTACTGCCACAATAGAAACACGCCAGAAGCTTGAAAAGCTTTACGGGCTAGATAAGCCTTTGCATGTTCAATACGGCAACTGGGTTTCCCGCATGGTCCGCTTCGATTTCGGTCGCTCCATGTCCGGCGACAGCAGGCCAGTGTGGGATCGCATTAAAGAGCGTCTGCCTCTGACTTTCGGCATGAACATAGCTTCGTTATTTCTGACCCTACTCATAGCTATACCTATAGGTATGTACTCGGCGTGGAAACAGGACGGCTGGTTCGACAGGGGGATGACAGTCTTTGTGTTCATTGGATTTGCGGTTCCGGGATTCTGGCTTGCGCTTTTGCTCATGCTCTGGCTGGGCATATACTATCCTGTTTTCCCCATATCCGGCCTTACTTCGTTAGATTACGCCCTGCTTTCGCCTATGGGTCAAGTTCTCGATATAGCACACCACCTCGCGCTCCCTATATTCGTTTATACCTTCGGAAGTCTGGCAGGAATGTCACGCTTCATGCGTTCATCCATGCTGGAAGTTTTGCGGCAGGATTATATTGTAACCGCCAAGGCTAAAGGGCTTCCCATGCATAAGGTGCTGTTCAAACACGCCTTTCGCAATGGACTTTTGCCCGTCATTACTCTGCTTGGGCTTTCTATTCCCGGCCTTATCGGCGGCAGTGTTATCATTGAATCAATTTTCGCTCTCCCCGGTCTGGGACAGCTTTTTTATAATGCGGTCATGTCGCGCGACTATTCATTAATAATGGGAAGTCTCGTTCTCGGCGCACTTCTGACCTTGGCGGGCAATTTACTTGCTGACGTTGCATACGGCTTTGCCGATCCCCGCATCCGGGCCGGAGGTAAAGACTAATGCGTAATAAAAAACCGCTTACTCCCCCTACCCGTTTTCAAAGATACGGCCTGCTGATTCTGGGCCTTACTCTTGTAGGAACTATTTCCATAGCCGCAATATTTGCGCCGCTTCTGACTCCTTACGATCCATTTGCTTTGAATGTGGATAATCTTTTACAAGCTCCAAGCTCGACCCACCTGTTCGGCACAGATGCTTTAGGGCGCGATGTTTTTTCGCGCATTCTCTATGGTGGACGAGTTTCGCTATGGGTCGGATTTGTGGCAGTTGGAATTTCAACAGCAATAGGCCTTGTGTTAGGTCTGACCGCGGGGTACTTCGGAGGTCTCGTTGATGAAATCATCATGCGCGGCGTTGACGTTATGCTCTGCTTCCCTTCATTCTTCCTGATTCTGGCAGTTATTGCGTTCCTTGAGCCGGGCCTTATGAACATTATGATAGTGATAGGGTTCACCTCATGGATGGGCGTGGCTAGGCTTGTTCGCGCAGAGACCTTGTCTCTTCGAAAGCGTGATTTTGTGCAAGCCTCGAAACTTGCCGGAGCGGGACCAATCCGCATTATGGCAACGCACATTCTGCCAAACGCAATTACTCCTGTGCTTGTTTCGGCAACACTTGGCGTAGCAGGTGCAATACTTGTAGAATCATCGCTCAGCTTTCTCGGCCTTGGTGTGCAACCACCAGATCCATCGTGGGGCAACCTGCTTATGGATGGAAAAGAAGTGCTTGAAATTGCGCCGTGGCTATCAGTTTTCCCGGGCATGGCAATACTGCTTACAGTTCTCGGCTACAATCTACTTGGTGAAGCTTTGCGTGACATTCTTGATCCCCGACTGAAACAGTAAACAGGATATTAAATGCTGGAACTGCTTAGAATACGTGACCTTGCTCTAATCGAAGACGCTGAAATTGAATTCGCACCGGGAATGAACACTCTGACGGGTGAAACTGGTGCGGGTAAATCTTTCATTTTGCGCGCTATAGATTTCTTAACGGGTCAGCGCATGGCCTCCGATATGGTCCGCCCCGGTAAAGAGCAGGCACTTGTTGAAGCTCTCTTTGTCCATCCAGACGGACGTGAATCAATCGTGCGTAGGGTTCTTTCCGCTGAAACGGGCCGCAGCAGAGTTTATGTAAACGACAAGCTCAGCTCACAGGGTATCATCAAGGATCTCGGCTCAACCATGATCCTGCACACCAGCCAGCACGCTCAGCAAAAACTGATGCAGCCAGCCTATCAATGTGCGGTGCTCGATACTTTCCTTAAAAATAAATCCCTGCCACAAGTAAAAGACACCATTTTGACTTCATTGCGGGAACTTTTAGCCCAAAAAGAAGATCTTAAGAATAAGTCTGCTACATTACTTGAAAAGAAAGATTTCCTTGAATTTCAGCGAACTGAAATAGATAAAGTTGATCCTTATCTGGGAGAGGAAGACGAGCTTCTCAAAAAGAAAAACGCGCTACGCAAGCAGGATGATGCAGGAAAATGCATTCAGAATGCTATGGATATTATGCGCGGGAAACCCGACCTAGTAGGAGGTCTTGCGGACCTGTCTGCTGAAATGGAACGAGTCTGTGAGCTTTTCCCAGACTATGAAAAAGACAGAGAATCCGTAGTAGAATTCAAACATTTCCTTGATGAGTTAGCTGGCAGACTGCGAGCTCAGCCAATGGACTTCGAGGTCGAAGACTCTATTGATGATATCGAAAGCAGGCTTTTCGAACTTTCCAAGCTTAAGCGCAAACTAGGCCGCACGCTTGATCAAATCGTAGATATGCAGAAGGAAATCGAGGACAACTTGAACTTTCTGGATTCCTGCGCAATTGAAATTGCCCAGCTTGAACGCAAGGAAAAAGAGCTTGTAGAAAAGCTCCGCACTGCGCTGGATGGGCTCTACGAAGCGAGAAAGGTAGCGGATAAAAAGCTTACTTCGCGTATTGAATCTGAACTGAAACAGCTTGGATTCTCAGACCATGTACGTGTAGAATTTGAATTTCAGCCACATGAGCTTTATCCGGGCCTTAATGAAATGCGCGGCAGGCTAATGTGGATCCCAAACCCCGGCCAATCCGCACAGCCGTTAGATAAAATTGCGTCCGGAGGTGAGCTTTCCCGTTTCCTACTTGCTATTGCGGGCCTTCAAGGTGAAGCGGATAAGCCGAGCCTCATATTCGATGAAATAGATTCCGGCATCGGCGGAGCCACACTGAACCGAGTTGGCGAAAAGATGCAAGAACTGGCAAATCGTCAGCAATTGATTGTCATCACCCATTGGCCTCAGCTTGCTAAACTCGCGGACAGACACTTCCTTATTCATAAAGGAGTGGTGAACAAAGAGACTTTCACCACCTGCCGTCAGCTTAATACTACAGAAGTTGAAACTGAGCTTTCACGAATGGAAGGCAAGGAATAAAGATTGAATTTATCAAGATCTATAAGCGATAAGCTCCTTTGGAAAACCTAACACTCGGTTACAAAGAATAGCAGTAGCGCTTGGAAAAATATCTGCAAATTGTTTTTCATTAAGAAGGTTAAAATCTGGAACTGTAGATTTTATCCAGTATTTATTTAGCATCTTTAAACGTTTTACATGCTTATCCCTATCTTTTGGATAAGCATAAAACGAAGGCAACCAACTGTGTGATTCAATAGGAAAATTCACACATGGAGTTTGCACATAAAATTTCTTTGAAATCCGCTCAATATCAGCAGCAAAAGCCCTCTGTGTGCAATACGCTTTTTCATAAAAGTCCTGCCCAGTGCTATCCCACACACAATTTTTAGGAATGGTCACGTGCTCGATAACGCTGTTACAAAAAACGACATCAAAAGCACCAGATTCCATACCGGATAACTCATCCTCTTGCATAAGGTACGTGCTAAAGCCCCTTTTCTCAGCAACCATAAGATCATCAGATTTAATATCGGCAATAACTACTTTCAGATTATATTCTCTGACTAGATCCATGTTGTCATGAAAAAAAGTCCCCTGTGCGCCTCCAAGGTCAAGAATAGTTTCACTAGGACTAGGTTTAACTAGCTCTAAAAACTGCATAAACCGTTTTCTTTTCCAGCTCTTTGAAACAGAGCGATATAGATTCCTCGTATAAGTTCTGGAATATCGTTTCAATTCGTTCAGCATGTAGCCCCATATTTCTTCTAAAATACTTCAAAACAAAACAGCCAGTTCCAAATTACACAAAAACAATTAGCTAACTACTAATTATTTAATAGCAAAGCAACAAAACAAGATTTCCATTCATGCAAATAGCATCTGCTTTTTTTTCGCTTTTATCAAAAAAATGTTGACTATCACACAAAGCAAGAATATTTGATATTCACGTTCTTTGAATTACACATAGACAACTCATGAAGAGGATGCGAGGGATCTGGCCCGTCGACCATCCGGCAACCTGCTATTTTATAGCAAGGTGCCAAGCCTCCCGTACGGGACCATGAGCGAAGATTCGATACAGATTTTTCAAAAAAGCACTTCCAGAAATGGAAGTGCTTTTTTTGTGTCTAGTACTTTTAGAACAATTCAAGTCACTGCATGCAGTGACTTAATAAAGTGGGAAGATTTATGATAATTGCGCGCCCACTTAAAAAACAGATGCCGCTAAAATGCCCACGCTGACAGGAATAACTACTCCAGGGCATTCAAGGGAGTAGGACGCAAACACGGAGATTTTTAACATGACAAATATTGTCAAAAAAGCATCGAGTAACAGACCTTCCGGAACCATTCAGTTTTTGTGTAAAGACAGCCATACCGAGGTGCAACCCAAAGATTATAGCGATCCGCTAGCCCTGCTTGGTGACATCAACATATTGAAGCTTGATGAAGAGCAAAAAGAAGAGCTTCGCGAAATATTAAGCAAGGAAGTAACCGAATGTGGCCCTTGCGAAATATGGAATAACCGCACCTTCCGCAAAAACTTGATTTTATCCTTCGGCAAGGTTGTTTAATAGCCTGTTTCACTTGCTTGACCTTGTATATTTTTTCAAGAAATAAGATTAAATTGAGCTCTTCTTGTATGCGTTTATTCGCAGGCAAGAAGAGCTTTTATTTATTTTAGCAATAGCGCATTGCTTTTGCGCGCTGGTATGGTTAAAACCTGTACAACGTTATTCACAGGGAGATCACATGACTTTAAAAAAATTATCTATATTTTTCATCCTTACTGCGGCTTTATTAATTTGTGCTGCACCTTCCGCCATAGCTCAGAAAAAGAGTTTCACCATAATCAACCACACAAAAGGGACCATCCACGTGTGGGGTAAAAGCAACGAATTTGAATTTGGGAAAGTTAAAGCTCGCACTCTGGCAGAATGTTCATGCAACGCCCTTTATAACAAGGATTGCTTTGATAAAAAAGGTGGGAAAGCTAAAATCAAGCTCGCTCTTGAAGACAAGAACGGCATCGACATGTGGTCCGGCGATTCATGTGTAAAACTCTACATCGCGCCCGGCACTAACATTGATGTAACCATGGCACCCGATGGTCGCCACATCCAATGTGAATTTGTTTCTGACTTTGAAGTAAGAGAGCCGCTCCCTTCATTCGAAGATGCCGACAGTAATAATGATGGTAAAATTGATGAAAAAGAAGCCGAAGCAATCCAGCTCAAAGAAAAATTCGGAGACTTTGATAAAGACCTCAATAATGAGTTGAATCCCAAAGAATTCGATGATGCTGCCAGCAAATTCAATATTTTCCGGGGCGTACCCTTCTAAAAAGGAATATCAACAAAATGAGCAATGACAATCCGATTCTCGAAGCTTTGCTAAACAGACGTTCTATTCGAAAATATACCGATGAAGCTGTTTCACGCGAAGATATCACCAACATACTCGAAGCGGGTAGATGGGCGCCCAGCGGCCTTAATAATCAGCCGTGGCGTTTTTTGGTGATACATAAAAATGATCAACGTGCGGCCCAAGTTGCGAAATGCACAAAATATTCAAAAATAGCTGACGCAGCGCAGTTGCAAATCTGTGTTTTTCTCGAACGTGAACGCATCTATAATGAGATGAAGGATCATCAATCCATCGGGGCATGTCTCCAGAATATGATGCTTGCCGCCCACTCACTCGGCCTCGGTTCTGTATGGCTGGGAGAAATTCTCAATCAGGAAACGCAGGTTCTCGAAATTTTAAATATCCCACTCGATAAATACGAACTGCAGGCTGTAATCGCTGTAGGTCACCCCGCCCAGAAAGGCGGATCAAGTCGCAAAGATCTTTCTGAAATAATGTTGGAGGACTACTAATGGATATTAAAGTTTTTGGCCTCGGCCCTCTTGAAACGAACTGCTACGTAATAGTTAACGAGAATAGAGCCGTTGTAATTGATCCGGGCGGAGACCCTGCACAGGTGCTCGAATTCCTCAAAAAGACGGGTATAAAACTGGATCGCATTCTAAATACACATTTTCATTTTGATCATATATTTGGCAACGCCGAACTCTCTGCAGCAACTGGCACGGCCATCTACGCCGCGGACTCTGGCCTTTCAGTGCTCGATACGTCAGTGGGCAATGGTAGCATGATGGGGATACAGGTTCCAGCCTTCGAATCCAAAGACATCGCTGTTGGTACAACTGAAATGATCGGCCTTGAATGCACTGTTTTAGCTACCCCCGGGCACGCTCCAGGCAGTTTGACCTTCTATTTCCCGGCCCTTGAATCAGCATTTGTTGGCGACCTTATTTTCCGCCGTTCCATAGGCAGAACAGACTTTGAAGGCGGCGACACAGCCCTACTGCAAAAGTCTGTACTGGAACAGATTTTCACTCTACCGGGAAACACAGCTCTTCTTTCTGGGCATGGTCCGGCAACTACCGTTAGTGAAGAAAAAAATCACAATCCTTTTTTCAGCAGCATGCAATTCTAGAGGTGTATAATGGACGAGAAGCCACGCATCGTTGATGTTCGCAATCAGTGTTGAGGAGTAGGACAGGAGGTAGGTTGGTATCTCCGTTTTGCCAAGACGCGGATTGTTATCGCTCTTGTAGATAAAGGAACTGAGCCACAGCTAAATCATCTGCTGGCTATCTTGCCTGAGTGGTCCGTTGAATTTCAAGAGGAAGAAAATCATGTGAAAGCCACTTTCACATGTACGCATCCACGCGGAAAACGAATGGGCTAAGCAACGTTTGATCAGCAGTTAAACAGCAAAGTAACAAAATATGACACAACTTCCGATAATATTTGCGTGCAGCCATCATAGAGAGGGTAACAGCGACTATGCTGCGTCCCTTTTCCTTGATGGAATTCGCAAAGCCGGTGGTGACGCAGAAATTGTTTATATTGGAGACCTTGATTTTCATCACTGCATGGGCTGCTTGAAATGCCGAACTTCCAAAGACAACATCTGCATATTTGCTAAAAAAGATGAAGCTCAACGGCTTTACCAAAAGATCATTGACGCCCCTTTCACTTTCTTTGCTGCTCCCATATATTTCTACCATCTTCCCTCACGACTAAAGACATTTATAGACCGTGGGCAATGGGCGTTTGAAGCCATGAATCAATCCGAATCGCAAATAGCTAAGCTGCAAGAAAGGGTCTCCTACGCGTGTTTAGTTGCGGGTAGACCACGGGGCGAAAAACTCTTTGATGGCGCAGAACTTACCTTGAAATTTTTCCTTAAATTTTTCAAAGTTGCCCTAGAGTCGACCATAACATTCAGGGGAATTGACTCCCCGCAAGACTTAAAAGGCGATCCCGAAAAGTGCCAATTGTTGATTCAAGCAGGAACTCAAGCATGGGAAAGGAGTCTCAATCCGTGAACAATAGCGACAATTCAAATTTGAGAATATTGGTAGCTGAAGACTCTAAGCCTGTACGCCTTGTGCTTAAAACTTATCTGGCACAGATGGGCATTAAACCAGTTTTCGTGGAGAATGGTAAAGAGGCTCTGGAGCAACTCACCAGTACAGATTTCGATTTGGCATTGATGGATGTTCACATGCCGGAAATGAACGGAACTGAAGTAGTAGCAAAAGTTCGAGAACAAGGAATGACTTTGCCCATATTTGCTATGACTACCGGAGACAAAGCAGCCCTGCTCACCGAGTGTCTGGATTGCGGATACAATAGTTTCTTGATCAAACCCATCGCAAAGACTGAGCTAACTAAAATAATTTCCAGATTTCACGACTCTCAGTAAACTATGATCTCCGGCCTGCTCTCAAACTTTTCACCTTCTGCCGCACTGGATAGATTCCGTTCAATTTTCTTTGAAAAAAGATGCCCTGTCTGCCGCACGCCTCATTCAATGGCTACTCTCATATGCAAAGAATGCGCAGACGAGATCATTGAAAAAACTGGCATTTTGTGTTCCTTATGCGGCGTAAACATATCCATTAATGAAAGCAAAGAATTGCTCTGCTCAGACTGTTTAAAAGTCAGCCCGCCACACAAAAGGCTATATTATTACGGCCCATATGAAGGATTGCTGCGGCAATTAATTCTGGACTGGAAATTCGGTTCAAGCTTCGGCTATGGTTCAGTTTTATCACAATTAGCAAGCATCACAGCTCAAGAAATTACAGTAGAATCAGAGCCCGATATAATTATCCCTGTCCCGCTCCACATCTCAAGGCTGCGCGATCGTGGATTCAATCAGTCCGTAGTTCTCGGGCGCAGTGTTGCCAAAACATTAAGGGCAAAATTTTCTGACCGTGCATTGGTGAGAGTTCGGAAAACTACACCTCAAACGGAGCTATCTAAAAAAAAGCGTGCGGAAAACATGGAGAAAGCTTTCATCGCCGACACCTCAATAATTGCGGATAAAAAGATTCTGCTTATTGATGACGTGTACACTACAGGAGCAACTTCCCGCGAGTGCACACGAGTCCTTTATAAAGCCGGCGCAAAGCGAGTTGAGGTTCTAGTTCTAGCAAAACCCTTGATTTAACTCATAGAGATAGGGTAACTTCACGCCTCTGCCTTTCACAAATTTTATTTACTCAGCAACAATTAATACGGAGAATAAGCTTTGTCCTTCAAACTCACCGAGTGGACCAGAATATCCTACGACAACACTCCTGTTTATATCAGAGCAGATTCCCCTGACTGGTTTGTCCCTACACCATCAGGGGACACCTTGCTGCAAAAGATTAAAAGTGATGAAAAAATATACTTATCAATTGCTGATGAACGTTTTTTGCTACGACTTCCTGATGAATCGACAGCGACCTATCCGGGCCGGAAAGATCTCCTCCAACTGAACAAACTGCGCGAACTCTGGTTTCACCTAACCAATAATTGCAACATGAGTTGTAATCATTGCTTATTCAGCTCCTCGCCCGAGGAAAAGCAGGAACTCCCGACAGAGGTCGTTTTAGAGCTTACCGAACAAGCAGAAAAACTTGGCTGCAAACTTTTTGCGCTGACAGGCGGAGAGCCACTTATTCATCCCGGTGCAGACAAAATCATCAGTAGAATTCTTGAGAATGAATCCAACCATGTTGCAATTCTTACCAACGGCCTTAACGCTAAAAAATTCTTTTCCAAAAATCGCTATGACTTTGACCGCTGTCATCTGCAAATCAGTGTTGACGGCATCAAGGACACACATGATGAAATAAGAGGGACGGGTGCATTTACCGCCCTCAGTAAATCACTTAAATGGCTAGTATCAGAGTCGATTCCATTCACCATCTCCATGTGCGTTACCAAATCCAATGTAGCCGAAATGAAGGATGTTGTGCAGTTTGCAGCTAAAACTGGAGCATCAAACGTTCACTTCATGTGGTATTTTGTGCGCGGCAGGGGCGAATCTGAGCGTTTTGCACACCCAGACGACATCTACGCGCATTTACTTGACGCGATGGATGCCAGTGAGCGCACAGGCGTTACAATAGATAACATTGAAGCCATCAAGAGCATGATATTTGCGCCCTGCGGAACCATCCATGATGGATCAACTGCCGGATGGGAATCTTTTGCGGTAGGCCCTGACAAGTGCATATACCCATCCCCCGCGACTATCGGCATTGCAGAGCTTGCCACACCGATTGAAACGGATCTTGAAGCTAGCTGGAAGAACAGCGCTGTTCTTAGCAAAATACGCGAGACAAGCAGTAAGGATCTATCCACTCCGTTCAAGCTGATACTTGGCGGTGGTGACACGGACCATAGTTGGTTGCATGGGGCTAATTTTACAGGCAGTGATCCATATTCTCCCCTATATGAAAAAACCGCGCTGAAATTAATCACCGACAAAGCGGCCCAGAGCAAGACTCACGACTCACCTAAACTTCTATTAAAGATGGGTGACAAGCTGGATCAGTGCTCGGGACACGGCAAAGTTGCACTGACGCATACCAACTGCCTTCTAGCTGTAGCAGGCAACAACAGCCTTGCAATTGTAAAAGATTTTTACACTGCGGCGGCGGACACGGCAAAAGAAGATATTTTAAATCCCGCATGTTACGCGCCTGAGTTAATGAATCATATTCCTGATGAATTCAGATTCAGAGGTTACGGTTGCGGATCTCCTGTCATGGACGCAGAAATTCAGTCAGGTGAACATGTCGTTGATCTCGGTAGCGGGCGCGGTATTGAGTGTTTCATAGCATCTAAAATGGTAGGCAGTTCCGGCAGGATTACAGGGATAGATATGCTAGACCCTATGCTTGCTCACTCGCGAAAAGGACAAGAGAAAGTCGCCAACAATCTTGGCTACGACAATATGGATTTCCGCAAAGGATATCTTGAATCTTTGCCTCTGGAAGATAATTGCGCGAACCTGCTCCTTTCAAACTGCGTGCTCAACCTCTCGGCTGATAAGCGCAAAACATTTTCAGAAATGTTCAGAATTCTTACTCCGGGCGGCAGACTTACCATATCTGATGTTGTCTGTGAAACTGAACCCGGACCCGAAATACGAAACGATGATACTTTGCACGGAGAATGTATCGCCGGAGCACAGACTCTTAAAAATCTTGTCGGGTTGTTAGAAGAAGCAGGTTTTGAATCTATTTCTATGATCAAAAGATTTCCGTACAGGATTGTGGCTGGCCATGATTTTTACTCGCTGACGTTCTCTGCTCTTAAGCCAGCTCGCGAGAAAATGACTAAAATAATGTTCAGAGGACCTTTCGCTACCGCCCAAACAGCGCAAGGCGAATTACTTGTACCGGGATCCATCACAGAAGTGCCTGAGAAGGAAGCTAACATCCTAGGAGAACAGATCTTTGTTCTAAACAATGACGGACTGATATCGAATATGATGGTCGGCAGTTCATGCTGTTGCCCTGCTCCTGACGACTTCGACAAGCCAGCCAAGCTGCAACTCCCCTCGCCTGCCAAATCAGCCCCTAAAAATAAATCTGGGTGCATGGTATGCGGAACTGAACTGAATTATTTCACAGAATATAAAGAATTAACCTGTGAGTATTGCGGTGAAACAGGGGAAGCAAATGCTCGCTGCAAAAACAACCATTTCGTATGCGACAACTGTCACAGGGAAGACAGCGTCGATATTCTTCCTCATTTACTCATAAGTAGCACAGAAACGGACATGATAACGCTTCTTAAAAAAATTAGAAGTCACCCTTTAATTCCTATCCACGGACCGGAGCACCATTCCATTGTCCCGGGCATAATTACGGCAGTATATCGCAATAGCGGCGGGGCTATTTCTGACGAAGTAATTGAGACTGCAATTGCACGTGGATCTAAAATTTCAGGAGGATTTTGCGGCTTCATGGGAGCTTGCGGGGCAGCAATAGGCGTTGGAGTGGCCATAAGTGCAATTCAAGAAGCCACCCCATACACAGGGAAATCTAGGTCGGCTGCACAGCGTGGAACCCTTGCAGCTCTTGAGTTAATCGCGAATATAGAGGCTGCAAGATGTTGCCAGAGAGACTCATGGTTGGCACTAAAATCAATCGGAAAGATATCAGATGAAATTCTTGGCTTGCGTATTCTTGCAGACGAGCATATGGTGTGCACCCAAATGACCACTAATCTGGAGTGCATGGGCAAAAGCTGCCCTGTAATCCGCAACAATAAAGGGAACACGATCCGCACTGGTTCGGAATAAAATTTAGGTGGAAGTTCTGTTGAATTATATTAAAACAGAGCTTGACTTTTATACCGACTTACGGATACCTTCCCCTCTCTTACGTGACGGAGGTAAGTTACAAAATGTATGCAATAATAGAGACTGGCGGCAAGCAGATCCGCGTTGAAGAAGGCCTCGAACTCAATATCCAGAAAATGGACGTTGAAACAGGCACTAAAGTTGATCTTGATAAAATTCTTCTCATCGGCCAGGGCGAAGATATCAAAATCGGCGCACCTTATGTTGATGGCGCAAAAGTTGCCTGTACGATTCTTGAACACGGACGTGATAAAAAAATCATCGTTTTCAAGAAAAGACGCAGGAAAGACTCACAGACTAAGCAGGGTCATCGTCAAGATTTCACAAGAATCAAAATCGACGCCATTCAGGCTTAGGTTGACGACAATTCCTCTTAAGGAGACTTAAAATGGCACATAAAAAAGCAGGCGGAAGTACCAGGAATGGTCGCGATAGTAATGCTAAACGCCGCGGCGTGAAGCGTTATGGTGGGCAGGAAGTTCTTGCTGGCAGCATCCTCGTTCGTCAGGTTGGAACTAAAATCCATCCCGGCACGAATGTTGGCACAGGTAGAGACTGGACATTGTTTGCACTGGTTGACGGCGTTGTGAAATACGAAAAGTATATCCGCAACAACCGTAGCAAAACCAGAGTTTGCATAGTTCCTCACGAAGCCTAGTAATTCCAGGCCGAAAGTTTTTCGGGCAGAGGTCGCACTAATAATGCGTCCTCTGCCTTTTGTCGTCTAAAATCCACTATGGATTCCTCTTATCCTGCTGCGATAAGCCACTAAAATGCATTACTGTTTCATTTCAGTAAGCATTTGAAAGGTTAACTTGCAGCTTTGTCTATTTAAATCCGAGAATATTACTGGCTGAGATAAGGCTAGCGCCTTCTCAGGTCATTTTAAGGAAGGATTTTTAAATGAAGTTTATTGATGAAGCTAGAATTACAGTGGGATCAGGAAAGGGCGGCAACGGTTGCGTTGCCTTCAGACGAGAAAGCAATATGCCGAAAGGCGGACCCAGCGGCGGAGATGGCGGAAAGGGCGGCGACTTAATTCTTCGCGGAAGCTCTCAGCTCCTGACACTCTACGATTTCAGGCTCAAAAGAGTTTATGAAGCTAGAAGTGGTGAGCAGGGAATGGGCCGTGATAAATACGGTAAAGCTGCAGAGGATCTAATTCTTGATCTACCTATGGGAACAATGATTTTCGAAGTAGATAGAGAAGACGGATCTGAAAAGCTCATTGCTGACCTTACTAAAGAAGGCAAAAAAGTTGTCGTCTGTAAGGGCGGTGACGGAGGGCGTGGAAACATACACTTCAAATCGTCTGTCAACCAAGCTCCGCGTCAGGCCGAAGACGGTTTCCCCGGCGAGGAAAAACGTATTCGCCTTCAGCTTAAAATTATAGCAGATGTTGGTTTGCTTGGGCTTCCGAACGCAGGAAAATCAACTTTCATTTCCAAAATTTCTGCTGCAAAACCAAAAATTGCAGCATACCCATTCACTACTCTTGTTCCGAATCTAGGTGTTATCGAAGACTATGAAGGTAACAAGATGGTCATCGCTGATATCCCCGGATTAATCGAAGGGGCAAGCACAGGTATGGGCCTTGGCCACAGATATTTGAAACATGTTGAACGCACAAGATTTCTTGTCCATATCTTAAGCGCATCAGATCTCAGCTTAGATGATCCATTTTCAGGATTTGATATGCTTGATGAAGAATTGCGCATTTATGACGATGAGCTTGCAGCTAAAACACAGATACGAGTCATCAACAAAATTGATTTGCTTTCCGAAGAAGACCTTGCAGCTTTAAAAGAAAAAGCTAAAGAGGCTAATGATAACATCTATTTCATGTCTGCACTTCACGAAGACGGAGTTGAAGAACTCCTTAGTGACATGTGGACTCGATTCAATAAAATGAATCAAGAGGAAGCTGATGAGCAAAGCAGGAAAACTGAAGAAAAGGCTTAAAACTCTTCGCGAAGCAAAGAGAATTGTTGTAAAAATAGGCAGTGCAGTTCTGACCACGTCAGAAGGTATTAACCTCGGCTTGATTTGCAGACTGGCAGATCAGCTTGCAACTCTTCACGAGCGCGGAGTGGATATTGTTCTTGTCTCATCCGGAGCTGTTGCTGCCGGACGTGGAACCATTCCCACCAGACATAAGTTAAACGATCTTCCTGCAAGACAGGCGGCCTCATCTATCGGACAGAGCCGCCTTATGCATGAATACGATGAGACTTTCCGCAGATTCGGGCTTGTATCCTCACAAATTTTACTCACGCGTGACGACCTTAAACATCGCGACCGCTTTTTAAATGTCCGCAATACCCTCTCGAGACTTCTTGAGTGGCGGGTAATTCCAATCATTAATGAAAATGACACCGTTGCAGTTCAGGAACTTGAGTTCGGAGATAATGATACTCTGGCAAGCTTGATACTGAACCTGGTAGAGGCTGATCTTTTCATTAATCTCACATCAGCAGACGGGGTCTTCGATAAGAACCCGGACCAAAATGATGACGCTAAGCATCTTTCTTACATCGAAGATATAGGATCTCTTGATCTTGATGCCATGTGCGACGGCAAGACCGCGGTCGGTTCCGGAGGCATGTTCTCTAAAATGAGAGCAGCCCACAGAGCAGCACAACTAGGTGTTCCCACCCTGATCTTATCAGGAAAAGAACGCATGATCATTGAGCGTGTATTTAATGGTGAAGAGTGCGGAACATGGATTGTTCCCGATGAAAAGAGCGTATCCCGCCGCAAATTCTGGCTAGCTTACCACTGCGATCCCGCCGGAGATTTGGCCATTGATAAAGGGGCTAAAAAAGCTCTTATGGCAGGTGGTAAAAGTTTACTTCCAGCAGGCATTTCATCCGTAATTGGAACTTTCAAAGCAGGCGAATTAGTAAGGGTAGTTGACGCTGACGGGAAACCGCTTGCAGTTGGACTCTCATGCTACGGTTCTGAAGATATGTCCAAAATACTCGGACATAAGTCTGACGAAATAGAATCAATTCTAGGTAAATGTCCGTTCCCGGAAGCTATTCACAGGGACAATCTGCTTTTAGACGCAGCCCTTTAGATTTTAAAGATCACAACAGTTCTTAATTATGAACTGTTGTGATTTTCTTTTTCAATATCGGCCTCTACCTTCTTAATATGTGCCCTCATTTCTTTTGCTCGCTCCGAATCTCTTTGCGACAAAAACATTCCTATAGTTCCGGCAACGAATACAGCAAGATACATTTGACCGAATAACCCTTGCAGCATTACAAGCCCCCGCGAGATAGGGGAAACAGGCAACATATCACCATATCCTATGGTCATCATCGTAACATAGCTGAAGTAAGCAAGAGACCTGCGCGCGGCATAAACAGACTCACCAAGATCTAATCCAGAAAATGAACCTGACTGATATATTTCACAAACGCTATATCCATTTGCCCAGATAGCCCCTATCAGCATGTAGACACAAATTGCTCCGGAAATTAAATCACGAGTTACCCGCTTCTGTTTGGACATAAAATTCATGATGCCCCATACAGTTAGACCGAGAATTATCATATCAGCAATTTCACTTAGAGCGAGCCAGTGTATAACATCGGATCGCATAAACATTATCGAACTAATGAAAGACACTACATAGAGAACTATAAAGCATATGAACTTAACCCGACTTTTCGCAATGGCTGTCACTGCGGAAAGCAAAACCAAGTATGTATAAAAATAAATGGTTTGTTGCCAGAAAACGGAATCCCCTGCTGTGGCCTGAATAAGAACCTGAGAAACAAGGAACCCCAGCAGGATTGTAAATTTGGAAGGACTGTGCCTGAATATTTTATATAATCTAAACATAATAGCCTCTTATTATCGTACATAAACTGAAATTTCTATTCATTTGTTTATACGGATGACTTTTTCAGAATCCGTACTATTGCGGAGTGTAGATTTTGCGAGTAGCTTGCCACTTCATCTACAGACTCGGAAAGGAATACTAGTTAATGAAAGATCTCTATAAAGATAAAAATCTCCGCATTATATTCGCAGTGACCCTCATGGCAATCATGGGTGTTTCTAGTATTATTCCGGCATTACCACTCATGATCAAAGAGCTTGAGATTTCTCCTTCATCTATTGGCTTAGTATTTACCGCTTTCACTCTACCCGGAATAATTTTTGCTCCGTTAGCCGGAATCTTTGCGGATAGAATCGGCAGGAAAAAAATTCTTGTTCCGGCATTACTGCTCTTCGGCGCTGCCGGTGTTTCCTGTTACTTCGCTCCGGATTATAAATGGCTGCTTGGCCTTAGGCTTATTCAGGGGATAGGAGCAGCCTCTATCGGAGTCATAAACTTAACAATAATAGGCGATCTTTTCACAGGAGATGATCGCATAAGAGCCATGGGCTTAAATGCCAGTGTGCTCAGTATCGGTACCGCAATATTTCCTGCACTCGGCGGTATTCTTGCCCAAATCAATTGGCAGGCGCCGTTCTTATTAGCCGTTATCGCTATTCCACTGGCATGGGTTGTCGCTTTTAAGCTTGATAACCCTGAACCAACATCTAAAGGCGCGTTCATGAAATATTTGCGCGAAGCTCTTAATGGCATGAAAAACAGACAGGTTATCGGACTTTTCGCTATTTTCATACTAACCTTTATCATTCTCTACGGCCCGATTATTACCTATCTTCCAATACTGCTAAATTCGCGTTTTGACGCCTCGCCACTGATGATCGGTATAGTTATTTCGAGCGCATCATTTGTGACAGCAATTGCGGCTTCTCAAATGGGAAGATTGCTCCGCATCATGACGCAGACCAGTATGATTGCGCTTTCAGCCTTTGCGTATGCAGCAGCAATGGTACTGCTGCCAGAATCGACTTCTGCTCTCTGGTGCATAATTCCGGTTTGTTTTTTCGGACTTGGGCAAGGTCTTAACTTGCCGAATTCCATGTCAATGCTAACAGCCATTGCCCCAATGGAGCATCGTGCTATTTTCATGGCCATAAACGGAATGCTTTTAAGAGTCGGACAAACAATTGCCCCAATATTAATGGGGTTAATTTATGCTGGATTCGGACTGGATTCAGTCTTTTATGCTGGAGTCGTAATCGCGGCGATAACATTCATTATCACACTCGCCACCCTGAGAGGATTTAAAGCATAAAAGAGGCATGGTATGAAAACAGGTATAATTGACTTAAAATAGATTTCGGTACAGTTTCGATCTTTGCGAAAATGAAACAACTCGCTCATCTCAAGAGCATAATCTTAAGCACTTATAAAATTTATGAAAGTTGGAATTAAAGAATTTATGGAGCACATTTTCAACCCGCTCCACATCTATTGCAGGCTTATGGACTGTGGGATTTCTTCCACAAGATCAAAAAAAATAGCCAGAGCATATGAACTGTGTATATTTAAACCTACAGCTTTCTGCATTCCGGCTATTAAAGATCAAAAGCAGGCGAAATAAGCTCACCATCTATACGGTCTGCATCCGCGGAATTATATTTAACTATATTGCGCAAATGAGTAAAACTAACCTCATCCATCGCAACAAAATCTACAGCCAAACCAGTTTTATCAGCTCTTACAATCTTACCTTCGATAGTAACGACGATATCTTCGCAAAGTGTTATTGACACAGTACAATCATCTTCGGTGGAAAAGCCCTCTACTCCGTCACAAAGAATACCTTTCATGCTCAAGTTATGAGTTTCCGCTTCTACGCTAAATCCCTTTTTACTTATCTGAACGGTAAACCCAGCATCAATGCGAGTTCTGCGCCTTTTATCTTGTCCCATTAATTACTCCATTGATCAGCATCTTAAATGCCATAAAACTATCCAGCAAATCAAAAAATACCCACACCTAGGACAATAACCACTATCTGTTATACTTGCAATTGTCCCCTCATTAAAAAGAGCACAAGAACTTTTGACTCAACCTGTTTACAACCTTCGCGAAACTTCTCCCATCTTTTGCAAAGCAATTCGAGTACATATGGGACCTACAATTTCAAAAAAAACAGTAGACGTAGCAATAATCGTCACAACTGATCCAATCTCGGGGAACCTATGTGCAGCAGTTAATGCCATGCCAAGAGCTATACCGGCTTGCGGCATCAAAGCCATTCCCATCCACCCTCCAAAAGCTTTATCTGCACCCGCCACCTTAGCACCAGCAACGGAACCAATAAGACGACTCGCAATCCTAAAAACTATGTATAAAACTATAAGCAGAGCATTCTTTGAAACATCTTCAAGCTCAATGCAAACCCCTGCATAAATAAAAAACAGCGCAAGAATAGGCCATTTAATGGATTTTATGGTTTCTATAGCGCAAAGAGGACAGTTATGATGTTTAGCCATATTTGCAACCACAACCCCCATGGTCATTGCCGATAAAAGAAATGAAACATCAAGCCACAAAGCAACTCCTCCACAAATAAAAACCAAACCTAACACCTCAAGAAGTGTTGGTTCTCCTTCTTTTACTCGCCCAGCTAGATAGCTCATAGGGATTCCTAGGGATACTCCCACAAGCACAGCAAGAAAAATATCGCGTCCTCCGACAATGATAATTTCCATGCCTCCACCGCTATTTACCATCATTTGTGCTACGGCTATCATTATACTAAAAACAATCAAACCGAGAGCATCAGATGTCGCTACAATTTTAAGAAGACTATCTGTAAATTGACCATGAGCCTTGGATTCATGAATAACATCAAGAGTTGTAGCCGGAGCCGTTGCGAGAGCAATTCCTGCATAAATAATAGCTATTTGTATAGGAATTCCTACGGCCCAAAAGCCTACCCCCACACCCAAAAGAGTCACTATCACAATAGAGAAAACAAGCCCTAGAACCAACCGTCCTGAGTCTTTAAGTTCTGACCATTTTAATGAGCTTCCCAAAACAACCCCAATCAGAACAAGTGCAATGTCCGAAACAATTGGTAACCATTTACTTGCTTCCTCAGGAAGCACATTAAACCCAGATGGCCCTATGCAAAACCCAAAAATAATAAGAATGGAAACTCTAGGAACAAGGGTAATTCTACCTATAAATTCGGCCACAAGGCCCAGCAGAAATAGAAGGCCCAGCGTAATTAGTGTAAGAGTAGATGAAGCCATAACTCCTCCCAATTAAATAACATTCTACGACTTATCCCAAATAAAAACACATTAACGCAAAATCGACTCTTAAACCCCTTGTATTCCGAGGTTCATCGGGCATATGATTTTATATCAAATTTAACAAATTAAAAAGAACTCTTTAAGTCATTCGTCATCGCAACAACAGGGTTTCCCTTGTAACCTTTTTCAATTATATAGAATTTGATGTTTTTAAATTGATTTTCCTGACAAATTGCATTTTTGATCAATATAAATTTTACAAGAGTTGAGTAAATATTAGGAGAGTTTAATATCATGGAAAGAGAAATTATGAAGGCCCAGCTTCTAATTGAGTCATTACCATACATCAAAGAATTTTTTGGGGAAACAGTTGTCATCAAATATGGTGGCAATGCCATGATAGACGAACCCCTTAAGCGGGCCTTTGCGCTTAACGTTATCCTGCTTAAATATATTGGAGTTAATCCGGTAGTTGTTCATGGTGGCGGGCCGCAGATACAAAAAATGCTTAGCGCACTAAACATCGACAGCCAGTTTAAGAGTGGTTACCGTGTCACGGATGAAGCGACCATGGACGTTGTTGAAATGGTACTGGTCGGACAGGTGAATAAGCAGATTGTCAACTTGCTCAACCTTAATGGAGGAAAAGCTGTTGGACTTTCTGGAAAAGATGGGATGCTTATAAAAGCGGAGAAGAAAGAGCTCGTTATCGAATCAGAAGCTAAAGCCCCTGAAATAATAGATCTGGGTAAAGTTGGAGAAGTTACTGAAGTTAACACAACTTTAATACACTCATTACAACGCGATGGTTTTATCCCCGTTATTGCTCCGGTTGGAGTCGATGACGCAGGAAACACATATAATATTAATGCCGATTCCGTAGCAAGTGCGGTTGCCGTTGCAATGAACGCAAAAAGGCTTCATCTACTTACAGACGTTTCAGGATTTTTAGATCATGATAAAAAGCTCATTTCAACTATGACCTGCAGTGAAGCATCTGAAGCAATCGATTCAGGCCTTGCAACCGGAGGCATGATACCTAAACTGACCTGCTGCCTTGAAGCTGTGCACGGCGGAGTCGAAAAAGCACATATTATTGATGGGAGAGTTGAGAACTGCGTTCTACTTGAGCTCTTCACCAAAAATGGTATCGGCACAGAAATTATCAGCTAACATAATCTGGAGATATCAATGAAAGCCATCGCAATAGTTGGAAAAAAGAAAACAGGAAAAACAACACTAGGATTAGCTCTAGCAAAGAATTTTGCAGACAAAGGAATGAAAGTAGGGATTATAAAACACTCCCACCACGGATTTGATGAAGCAGAAGGAACTGACACTCAGAAATATAAAAAGGTTGCATCCTGCGTGGCAGCATACTCACCGACACAATCTTTTATTTCATGGAATAAAGAAAAGCCTTTGCAAGACCTGCTCCCCCTGCTGGAAGCTGATGTCATCATCATGGAAGGTGGAAATAAACTTGGATGGATGCCACGCATAATTACTGTCCGTGAGGATGCTGACGACAAAGAGTTTTTCCCGGAACTTGCGCTGGCGCAAATTCCAGCCTGTACAAATGACAATCCTCCAAGTGCGGAAGAAGTTGAAAGGCTTGCTGGACTTGTTATGGAAAAAGGATTTCTCCTGCCCGGTTTAAACTGCGGAGCTTGCGGACGCGAATTTTGCCGAGATTTTGCCGCAGATATTAATGCGGGAAAAGCTACCAGAGATGGTTGTAAAGCAACATCCGGAAAAATGGATGTAACAAGTAACGGCATGCCGCTAGCGCTTAACCCGTTCGTATCCGACATCCTTTCAGCGGGTATTTCTGCCATGCTGGGACAGCTTAAAGGGTATACTCCCGGCGATTTAAATATCACGATCAAAACGGATAGATAAATAGATGAATCACGACTTTTTCAACATCATAAGCAGGGAAGAGTTCGAATCTTTCCTGCTTACGTTTGCGCCTACAGATTTAGAGATGTCCCCCATTTCAGATGCATTCGGTCTTGTGCTTGGTAAGGATGTTCTTTCACCGGAAGATCTGCCCCCCGCCAACCGCTCATGCATGGATGGATTTGCTGTAAATGCCCGTGACGCCTTCGGGGCAACAGAGGGCAATCCGGCATATCTTGAATGCTGTGCGGAGTTACGAGTTGACGAAGCTCCTGATTTTGTCCTTAAAAATGGAGACTGCGCAGCAATTGCCACAGGCGGAACATTGCCTGATGGCGCAGACGCAGTTGTTATGGTTGAACACACTCAGGAACTTGGTTCCGGTACTATTGAAATCCGTAAATCTTCTGCCCCCGGAGAGCACGTTATGCTTAAAGGAGAGGACACGGCCGAAGGTGAACTAGTCTACGAAGCCGGTCATGCTGTCCGCTTTCAGGACGTAGGGTTATTGGCAGCTCTCGGAATTAAAAATGTTTCTATCCACAAAAAACCACGCGTCGGAATTATTTCAACAGGCGATGAACTTGTCGAAATTGATTCCCCGTCCCGAGTTGGATCAATTCGGGATGTTAACTCTCACACGCTTAGCTGTCTTGTATCCAGAGCTGGAGCAATTCCTGTTAATTACGGCATAGTCCGTGATGAAATAGACAAGCTGAAAACCACGCTAACTAAAGCCATAGCGGAAAATGACCTTGTATTACTTTCTGGGGGTAGCTCCGTAGGCATGAGAGATTTAACAGTTCAAGCTATCGAGGCCATGCCCGACTCTGAAATACTTGCTCATGGCGTAGCAATCAGTCCCGGCAAGCCCACAATTTTAGGAAAGGCAGGATCTAAGCCTGTACTTGGACTTCCCGGTCAGGTAACGTCAGTTCAGGTCGTTATGCTCTCTATAGTGATGCCATTTATCAGACATCTTATGGGTGAAAAGAACAGCTTTTCCAGACTGGATAGACCCACAAAGTTAGCCGAGCTTGGGCGCAATACACCGTCTAAACCCGGCCGTGAAGATTATGTCAGAGTCAAACTTGAGAACAGAGAAGGACAGCTTCCACTGGCCATGCCGATTCATGGAAAATCAGGCCTTCTAAAGACATTAATTCAAGCTGACGGACTTATGATCATTCCTGCTGATACAGAAGGATCATACGCCGGACAAGAAATTCAAGTTTGGATTATTTAGTATACTTCATACACGGAGACTCATTATGTCTGATCGCAATATATATCTCAAAACTATCCCCGTTCCAGAAGCAGTAGCCACAGCCATTGCGGCCCTTGATCGCGACACACTGGTTCTGCCTGAGTCAGTTCCAGTCCATGAATCGCTTGGGAGAGTTACATCCGAAGCAGTCTACGCAAGATGCTCATCTCCCACATATCACTCCGCCGCTATGGACGGATACGCTGTTAAAAGCGACACAACTTTTGCAGCACGTGAAGGTCAACCTATAGACTTGATCAAGAACGAGACATGTATTCCTGTTAACACGGGTAATGCTCTGCCAGAAGGTATGGATGCGGTCATCATGATAGAAAATATCGTGGATAACGACGCCACCATCAGCATCGAATCACCTGCTTTTCCATGGCAGCACATTCGCCGCATAGGCGAAGACATCGTTGCCACAGAAATGCTCCTTCCACGCAACCATACTATTTCCGCTTTTGACCTCGGAGCTCTGCTTTCAGCTGGTATTTATGATATTAAAGTTCATGAAAAAATACGCATGACCTTCATTCCTACAGGGGATGAAATTCTACCATTTGCCGATCGCCCGACCCCTTCTCCAGGAGAAGTAATTGAATCCAACTCGCAGGTGTTCCGTTCCCTCGCAACAGGTTTAGACGTAGAATTTACAGCAACCTCCCCGGTACGTGACAGAAAAGACTTACTAGTAAAAGCCGTTCAGACCGCCCTTCAAAACTCCCATATAGTTGTGATCGGAGCAGGCTCTTCAGCCGGTAGTAAAGATTTCACAAGCAAAGTAATCGGAGAACTTGGAACTTTACTGGTTCATGGGATAGCCATAATGCCGGGTAAACCCACGGTCCTAGGCACTGCAAACAATAAATTACTTGTAGGAGCACCGGGCTATCCGGTTAGCGCAGTTGTATGCTTCGAAGACGTACTGACACCTATCATTTCATGGCTCTCCGGAAAAATAACACCCGAAAGGGAAAAAGTTCAGGTCCGTCTAGCAAGACGCACCCCTTCCAAACCCGGCATGGAAGAAATCGTCAGGCTTGCCGTCGCTAAAGTAGGAGACGGATACGCAGGGGTTCCACTTGCACGCGGAGCGGGTATGATTACAACGCTTACCAAAGCCCAAGGGTTTACCAGAATACCTGCGGAAAGTGAGGGCATTGAACTTAATGAATCCGTCGAGGTAGAACTTTTCTCAGGCAAGCAAGCTTTAAATAACACCCTCATGCATGTGGGAAGTCACGACAACACCCTAGATTTACTGGGTGACATTCTCATGGGAGGAGATACCCCCATGCGCCTGGTATCAACCCATGCAGGATCAATGGGGGGACTGTCCGCGCTTAAATCTAACGTCGCCCTTTTTGCTGGAACGCACCTTTTCGATCCCGAAAGCGGAGATTTCAACTTTCCGTTCCTTAAAAAATACTTACCTGATGTGGATGTCACGGTAATCAATCTGGCTATCCGCCATCAGGGATTCATCGTTCCTAAAGGTAACCCTCTCGGGATAACCGGAATTGAAAGCCTCGGCTCAGGAAAAATAAATTTCATCAACAGACAGCGCGGTGCAGGCACAAGAATACTCTTCGACTATCATCTTGATAAAGCAGAAATATTGCCCAACCTCGTTATGGGATATGACCGCGAAGAATACACGCATATGGCAGTCGCGGCGAATGTTCTCACAGGATCAGCAGACTGCGGGCTTGGCATCTTTGCAGCAGCAAATGCGCTAGGCCTCGATTTTGTTCCCTTAGCTCATGAAAGATACGACATCGTGATTCCTAATAGATATCTGGAAGACAAAAGAATCGTTACGCTAATAGGTTTGCTGAAATCTGAAAAGATTAAAGAGGCTATAGGTAAACTCGGAGGGTACGAGACTCCGCTGACCGGGCAAACTATGCTACCAGGTATGGGGCTTAGCCAGAGCTAAACTTATAGACCGCAAATTAACAAAACACATATTTATCATAACGTAGTAAAGTCCCGCTGAACATTAGTTCAGCGGGACTTTACTATTGAACTTATCTTATAAGATTTCTACTTTCCTCAAAGTAAGACGACTTGCCCCGTATAAACGCCATTAAGGCAACTATTCCGAGCAACATCGCAAAAACCAAATGAGTCCAATCAATCATCATAACTGTAAATGGGTCCATGGTGACATACGGCAGGTTTTTGATAACACGGAAAACTCCCGTAAATATTATTAGCGCGAAGAGTGAAGCGCGGACCACACCGCAACGGGAAAGCTTCATGCTGTTACGTTTAGTCAAAATATATTCGGTAGCAAGGTACATAACCAAGAAGATCAGCACCGCAGCGAGTGCATAGTGAATTTTATTGGTTAGGTAAAAATCAGCCAGCCAGCCTAACCCCGGCAGATCCGAAATATAATATCTTTTAAAGATAGGCATCTGCGCGACTCCGGTTAGAGCCATAAAAAATACCACAATTTTAAAAAACCGTACAAAAAGAATATTATTCATTGTCATTCTCCTTTGTAGAAGAAGACAAATAGCGGCCAACCTTGATGATTCCGGCAGCTATTCCTGCAAAAGGAGCAATCGCTATGGCTGTTGCAAGTTTCTCTTCATCTGCCATTGAGTCCGCAACGGCTTGCAAACCGGGCTTTCCAGCGCCCTTTTCGACTGCACCATTTAGGAGATCAAATGGGACGGGCGAAACGTAAACCGTATTAGTCCCGCCATTTTCATCTTCCCCGTAAATAAACCACCCGTTTTTTTCAACAAGCGCATGCGCTTTGGCCAGAATTTCACTGCGTGGACCTATCGTCTGCACAGATTCAGGGCAAACTTCAACGCATGCGGGCAGCTTCCCTTCATCTATACGATTATAACAACGGTCACATTTATACATGACACCATTACCTGCGAATTTTGGAAGCAGGCGCAGATATAATCCAACTCCGGTTTGCCGTTGAGGAATATGCCAAGGACATACAGCACGGCACTTTGCCCCGCCAAGACACACATTATCAAAAATCCGTACGATTCCGTTTTTCTGCTTGGCCGCCGCGCCCCACGGACACAGATTCGCACACGGAGGATTCTCACAATGCAGACAACGACGAGGGATATTTATTTCGTGCGACACTCCATTATATTCAACTGCCGCAGTCTGGATGTATAGCCAGTTGTAAGGAGTCAGCCGATCATCAACATCCCGTTTACCAGACCAGTCTTCGGGCTTTGCGAGCGATGCAGGATACATTCCCGGGTATGGCTTTATGGGATCAGGATACTTGGATTCATTAACCTCCGAGCAGCCCTGCACACATTCACCGCACCCTGTGCACTTAGAAATATCAAGCAAGGTCATAAGCTCTTCGGTCTTAGGCGAGGCCGCGCTGACAAATGAAGGAGCTACAGAAGGCAAAAGTGCTGCGGCACTCCCAACTCCTAATCCCTTCAAAAAATTACGTCTTGAAATTCCTGTCTTTTTCGACTTCATATTTTTTCCGAGTTGGACTCAACATTTAAAATCAACAATTCAAGAAACAAAAAAACGACACCGTATATCCATATTCATCAATAAAAACAAACTAATGTTTAACCTTTTTTTAACCAAAACAAACGTTATAAAATGGGAAATATACATTACGATTTATCTTAAGATGTATCACAAAAATAAGAGTAACACCATCAACCGCGTCTCATACAAAGTAAGCACGGGAATAGTACATGCAAGAGTATTGCGAATTATTGTTTCTTTTTGACAATTATAACAAACAATAATTCAGCCGCAACCTCCCTTTGCAGAAGAGAAAACATGGCCCGTTTTGACTGGACTTTTGGCCGACAATTGCATATTAATTGTTCAACATCAGGGGAGGAAGCAACCGTCTTTACCCCGAATTTTCAGCCGTATAACTCATACACTGGTGACGTATAATCAAGCCGCAGCTGACTTGATCCCAGTGACAAAGCCACGATTTGCCCGCTCTAAACCCGGATTTAATTGAGGTGACAAAAACCTCACCGCCGGAAACTGCAATACCTATAAGTAGAAATACTTCAGCCCTTTTCATATTGGAAAGGCGGAGATTTTTTGAAATGGGTAATTGCCTCTTAATCAAACAATGACGGCGCGCACTGGCTTGAAACCCAGAGGAGACTTCTATGAGCAATGATAAAGCTACACTTAACTACAACGGCAAAGAATACGAACTGCCTGTCATCACAGGATCAGAAGGCGAAGTCGGTATTGATATCTCAAGACTGCGTTCTGAAAGTGGACTGATAACATTCGACCCTGGATTCGGTAACACAGGTGCATGTAAAAGTAACATAACCTTTGTTGATGGCGAAAACGGAATCCTGCGCTACAGAGGGTATCCCATCGAAGAACTTGCCGAACATGGTAACTTCATCGAAACAGCTTGGCTTCTTATTTTCGGACAACTTCCAATCAAGGAAGACCTTGCCAGGTTCAGAGCGCTGCTTTGTGCTGAAGAACTAATCCATGAAGATCTACTTCACCACTTCAATGGATTCCCATCTCACAAAAGTCAGCCCATGGCGATTCTGTCCGCGGTAATTAACGCCCTCGGTAGCTACCATACAGACCTCTATGACATTAATAATAAGGCGGAATTTTTCCTAGCTGTGGGTAAAATAATATCTAAGATAAGAACCATTGCTGCATTTTCATACAGAAAATCCATAGGCAGACCGTTCATGTACCCGGATCCGGATCTCAGTTACTGCCATAACTTTCTGCATATGATGTTTTCGATCCCAAATAAGCATTATGATCCCCCAGAAGCAGCCGTTAAGGCGCTCTCATTAGTGTTCATGTTGCACGCCGATCACGAACAGAACTGTTCATGCTCAACTGTCCGCATGGTTGGATCGACACAGGCAAATATTTTTGCATCTGTCTCAGCCGGAATATGCGCCCTCTGGGGACGCTTACACGGCGGAGCAAACTCAGCTGTTATTGATATGCTCGAGCATATTAAGAGCGGAGACTACACCATTGATGAATATCTTGAGCGCGTAAAAAGAAAAGAATGCAAGCTAATGGGATTTGGTCACCGTATCTACAAGAGCTTTGACCCACGTGCGCGCATCCTAAAACATGCAACCCACGACCTGCTGCAGCAAGGTTTCAACGATGAACTTTTAGACATCGCAATGGAACTGGAGGGGAAAGCGCTAGCGGATGAGTACTTCACCGAGCGCAAACTTTACCCGAATGTTGATTTCTACTCCGGAATCATCCTTCGCGCACTAGGTATCCCGGTTGCCATGTTCCCTGTAATGTTTGCAATTGGACGTATGCCCGGTTGGATTGCTCACTGGTACGAAGATTTCGAAAATCCAAACACCAGAATCAACCGCCCGAGACAGATATACACTGGCGAAACAGAACGTAACTATATGCCCATTGATTTCAGGAAATAACCAGAGAAGATCTAAAGCTAATTAATTCAGTCAATTAAACCATGAAATTCCTGAATTACGCATTTAATTATGCTGTAATTCAGGAATTTTTCTTTGCTTACTCTTACACCATACTAGCTATGACAACACATTTGGTAACGATGACATAATTAAAAGTTGACACAAGTTAATCAAACGATTAATTGAATTCCATGACTAAAAAGGAATTGATATTTACAGCTGGGGCAAAACTTTTTGCCGAACGCTCATATGATGCTGTTGGAATCCGCGATATCGCGAATGAATCAGGCGTCAATAGCGCTATGCTCTCATACTATTATGCTGGCAAGAGCGGCTTACTTCGTGAAATATTTATACAATTCACAGTTCTGCTTCTAGAAAGTAAGAAGGAAACCCTCGCAAAATCAACCGATATGGATAGCCTGAGTGTGCACACCACTCGAATATTCCTGACAGCGGCTCGCGCAAACAGAAATATCTACATTGTTGGATTAAGAGAACTCAATAGTAACAGAGAAGAAATACGAGATCTCAGTGAAGCATTACAAGAACGGGTATGGAATCAATTTTCCATTTTTTTGGAAAAAATAGGAATCACAAACGTAAAAGACGAGCATGAATCGGACATGATCTTCACCACGATCATGGGAACGATTTTTTCTGATTACCTTTTGGGCGGCGGAACATACATAGATGACGATGCCAATTTTGAAAAATACATAAGAATAGTCACCACAATACTTCAGAGAGGCGCCTCTCAGCTCTGGCAGTAATTTTTTTTTACATTAAAATCAATCAACTGATTGATTAACTTATTTCAGCAAATGGAGAAAACATGAAAAGAGCAATTTGGTTATGCCTGCTGCTAAGCACTATGCTTGTCGGTTGCAATGAAGAAATCAAAAAAATAGAGCCGATACGCCCTGTCCGCACATTCAAGATCAACGGAGATCTTAATCTGGAAAAAAGAACCTTTCCAGGAAAGGTTAAAGCAACTAGAGAAGCCACACTTGCCTTTCGCATCTCAGGACAAGTCATAAAATTCACCGTTAAGGAAGGCGATCAGGTCAAAAAAGGCCAGCTCATAGCTCTACTCGACCAAAGAGACTACCAGGCTGCGGTAGCCAACCTCAGAGCCAAACTAGTTGGTTACCGATCCGTACTAAAAGAAGCTCGCCTCAATATCGAACGAAATAAAAAGCTTCTCGCCAAAAACATTATTGCACAATCTGACTTCGACACAGCCACCAGTAGATTTGAGACGAGCCGAGCCAACGCTCTATCCCTTGAACAATCACTGCGCCGCGCAGAATTGAACTTACAATATACCCGTTTAGAAGCCCCCTTTGACGGCACTATTGCTGTCAAAGAAATTGATAATCATGAATATATCCAAGCAAAGGAAGCCATTGTTCAACTTGAAGATACATCGTCCCTCGATGTAGTAATGGATATTCCTGAATCCTTTTGGGCCAAAGCTTTTGGTTCCGGCAACGCCCCTATTGATAAGGCTGTGGCACGATTTGAGGCATTCCCTGAACACTCGTTCCCCTTGACCGTGAAGGAATTTCAGACAAAGGCCAACGCACATACGCAAACCTATGAAGTGACATTGAATATGGCAAACCCAGCCGGACTTGGAATCCGCCCAGGCATGACAGCGGAAATTATTGGCAGCATGCCGGAAGATGCGACCGCCAAAACCGTCAGCATTCCATTCTCTTCCGTGCTCGGCTCTCCTGAAGGGGCCAAATATGTATGGATCCTGAACGCCGACAATATCGTGAACAAAAGAGAAATCGAAGTCGGACGAATCAGGAACGACATGTTCATCGTAAAGAGCGGAGTAATTCAAGGCGAAACCATCATTGTAGGCGGCGCCAACTATTTGTCCGAAGGCCAAAATGTTACTGTGCTTAAAGGACGGATCGGGGGCCGAGGATGAACTTAGCAGAATTAACCATTCGCAACCGGACCACATCAATAGTGCTCACACTTGCCATATTAATAGGTGGAGTGTTGGCTTTTCTTGACATGCCAAGACTGGAAAACCCAGAATTCACCATCAAGCAAGCTCTGGTCATAACAAATTACCCTGGCGCCACACCAGTAGAAGTGGCAAATGAAGTCACGGACGTTATAGAAAGTGCGGCGCAGCAACTCGGCCAGCTCGAAAAAGTTACATCCGTCAATAATCCAGGACAGTCCATTGTTACGGTTGAAGTGCAAGACAAATATGACAAAAAGTCTCTGCCGCAGGTGTGGGATGAACTCAGACGTAAAGTTAATGACGCACAAGGCAGCCTTCCCCCCGGCGCGGGACCATCACTCATAATAGATGATTTCAGCGATGTATACGGCATCATGCTTGCCGTTACTGGAGATGGATATTCACAACAGGATTTGCAGGATTACGTAGACTACCTACGCAAGCAGATTCTGTTAGTAGATAATGTTGCCAAAGTAACCATATGGGGCAAGCAACAAGAAAACGTTTTTGTAGAAATTTCCAGAGCCAGAATGAGCCAGATGGGAGTTTCTCTCGAGGCTGTATACGACACCCTTGCCCAACGGAATCTGGTTGTCCCTTCCGGAAATGTCCGCATCGGCCGAGAATATGTAGAGATATCGCCGACTGGTAATGTTGAATCCGTGGAAAGTCTTGGTGATTTGTTTATCAAGGGCGCGACAGGGAAAAGGCTTGTCCCTCTTAGAGATATTGCCGACATCCGGCGCGGCTATGCGGACCCACCCGCCCAAATAATGCGATACAATTCCCAGAACGCTATCACCATGGGAGTTTCCATGGTTTCATCAGGAAATGTGGTGGATCTAGGCATGGCAATTGACGCCAAGCTGGAATCGCTCACGGCACAAACACCCATCGGAATCATAGTCACGCCGATCTACTATCAGCCAAAGCGGGTTGAGCAGGCAGTCGATGCCTTTGCAATAAGCCTCGGTGAAGCCGTAGCAATTGTCATCATTGTTCTGCTACTTTTCATGGGCATGCAAAGCGGTATGCTCATTGGAGCAATCCTTCTCATAACCATTTGCGGATCATTCATCTTTATCAAGATGGCTGGCGTAGCACTTGAGCGAATCTCACTCGGAGCACTAATCATAGCACTTGGCATGCTAGTGGATAATGCCATCGTCATAGTAGAAGGATTGCTCATTCGTTATCAGGAAGGCAAGAACAGGCTTGAGGCCGCCATCGAAGTGGTTAACCAAAACAAGTGGCCCTTACTTGGAGCCACAATCATAGCAATCATGGCTTTCGCCGGAATAGGCCTGAGTCAAGACTCGGTTGGCGAGTTCTGTCGCTCACTCTTTATCGTCCTGTGCATCTCGCTGGCAATGAGCTGGCTTACTGCCATGACCATTACCCCAATGCTATGCGATATGTTTCTGCATCCCAAAATAAATGAAGGAGAAGACATCTATGGCGGACGCTTCTACCGCTGGTACCGCCTACTCCTTGAATATTGCTTGCACCGTAGAATCGGTACAATGCTTACTCTTGTCGCTATGCTCGCGGTGTCAATTTATGGATTTGGATTTATCAAACAGAACTTTTTCCCAGCATCGACACAGCCGCGCTTTTTCATCCACTATTGGTTGCCACAAGGCACTGATATTAGGTCTACAAGCGACGACCTCAAAAATATTGAGAAATCCTTCGCTGAAGACGAACGCATCAAATCCGTCACAACCTTTACCGGGAGCGGCGGGCCCAGATTCATTCTCACATACAACCCGGAAAAGCCGAACACGTCCTATGGAATGTTGCTGGTAGAAGTGAATGACTACCATCAGATCGACGAAATAATTGAGCATTACAAACAAAAAATTGCAGCTGAGTACCCTGATGCTGAGGCCAAACTAAAGAAATTCCGCCTTGGTCCAGGACGCGACTCATCCGTCGAAGTCCGATTCAGCGGCCCCGACACCCACGTACTCCGAGAGTTATCTCTAAGAGCACAAGAAATCATGCAGAACTCCGGCAACGCCGAATCTATCCGAGACGACTGGAGACAAGAAGTCAAAGTTGTGAAACCTGTTATATCCGAAGCGCAAGCGAAGCTTGCCGGAATAACTCGTCCAGCCTTGGCAAACACTATAAAAATGTTTTTTTCAGGCACAACTGTAGGCGTATATAGAGATGGAGATAGCCTTCTGCCGATCACTGCCAGAATGCCAGAAAGCGAGCGTATGGACATCCAGGAAATAGGCAATGTGCAGGTCTTCAGCCCTATAGCAGGTCGAATGATTCCGGTGGAGGAAATTGTTTCGGATTTCAAAACAGAAATGGAATTAGGTACACTTAAAACCCGGAACAGAATGCTCACCGTGACCACAGCTTGTGAGCCAATAAAAGGATTCCCTTCCGCTTTCTTCAAAAAGATTCGGCCCCAAATCGAAACCATGGAACTTCCTTTGGGGTATTCAATGGCATGGGGGGGCGAGCACGAAGACTCTTCCGACGCCCAAAAGAGTCTCGCAAAAAGCTTGATACTTCCAGTGACCATCATGATTCTTATTACCATAATGCTCTTCAATAACCTTCTAAATCCGCTCATTATATGGCTAACTGTTCCCCTTGCCATCATCGGGGTATCTTCAGGACTCCTGCTAACAGGTGAACCATTTGGATTCATGGCCTTACTCGGATTTTTCAGTCTGTCGGGTATGCTTATCAAAAATGGAGTGGTCCTGCTCGATCAAATCAAGCTGGAATTATCTGAAGGGAAAGAGCCGTATCACGCCATTATTGATGCATCTATCAGCCGCATCAGACCTGTCAGCATGGCGGCAGCAACAACGATCCTAGGCATGATTCCACTGGTAGCGGATGCATTCTTCTCCGCCATGGCAGTTACCATCATGTCAGGCTTGGCTTTTGCGACCATCCTAACTCTGATAGTCGTCCCCGTGCTCTATGCCATGTTCTACAAGATAAAAACCCAGGATAATTAGATTTGCCGAGCACTCTTTTCAGCGCTATTAAAAATAAAAATGGGTTGCAGCTTAATAGCTGCAACCCATTTTTATTTTCTTTGGCAATCTAATATAATGAGATTATTGATGAGCACTTATGCATCACCACTCTTGGCCATACTAAATTAATCAGCAAGAGGCGTATAATACATCCCGAGCTTGTGCACTGTTTCTTCAACATCCTCTTTTAACTTAATCTTAACATCACCTTTAACCCACTTATTAATATTCCAGCCATCTTGAGTGGATACCTTTGATTTTCCGAAACTATCACTGAAATGCTTGTGAAGCTTGTCAAGATCGGTGGAATCAAGAATGTTAACTATCCTAGCATACAACTTACCACTCTTAAAAGCGTAAGTAACTTTGGCAGCTGCGATCTTAGTGACCTCACAGACCTTTTCATCATTAACTGTATAGTATTTAACATCCCCGCGCTCATGCGAGAAGGTCAAATTCTTAAATGTTGAGAAGTCTTTTCCCCAAGGAAGTTCGTGATCATTAGCGGCATAGGACACGCAACTAATAGACAGGATAAACAGCACACACAACAAGCTTAAAAGTCTTTTTTTCAAAGCAATTTCCTCCATGTTTACAACATGATACCTGATTACGACCAATTTGCAATATATAATAAATTATCTATAAATCGATTATTATCCCATGTAAGCTTTTAGAAAAACTAAAAACGCTCAAAATAATCTTCTTCGTCTTGGCTAGACGGGATGGCTTCAGGAGTCCTTCCTGCTAAAGCGGGCCGGGAAGTTACCGCGGACCCAAGAGCTTTCCTTTCCCCACAGTTAAAGTACGACATCATTTGTTTAAGGGAGCTACCTTGGGCAGCTAGTTCTTCGGATGTTGAAGCCATTTCCTCTGAGGCTGCGGCACTTGAATGAGTTGCAACTTCGACCTGATTAACAGCATTAGATATTTGCTTAATAGCTTCATCCTGCTCTTCACAAGAGGCATTAATCTCAGCAATCAATTCTGAAGTTTTTTCAATGTCCGGCACCAGCTCATCAAGCATAATCAATGCCTTGTCAGCCACATCAACAGTACTAGATGAAAGGCCACTAATCTCGTTAGCAGCAGTACCGCTTCGCTCGGCTAGCTTGCGAACTTCAGCTGCTACAACAGCAAAACCCTTGCCATGCTCACCTGCCCGAGCGGCCTCAATGGCGGCATTTAAAGCGAGCAGATTAGTCTGACGTGCAATTTCTTCTATAATAGATATTTTTTCAGCAATTTCTTTCATGGCGCTCACAGCTTGAGTCACTGCCTCACCACTTTCACTTGCTTTCTGAGCAGATTTTGAGGCTATTTGTGCGGTTTGTTGAGAGTTTTCTGCATTTTGAGTAATAGATGCTGTAACTTGCTCAATGGCAGTAGACAGCTCTTCAATACTGGACGCCTGTTCCGTAGTCCCTTGAGACAACGCTCCCGAAGTACTAGATAGCTCTTCACTGCCCGCGGCGACGTTCTCTACAGCGTCATTCACGCCGTACACAACATCACGCAATCTTAATATCATATCCCCCATGGCAGCAAGCATCTGACCCGTTTCATCACTACCTTTAGCCTCTACATCTTCGCTCAAGTCACCATCAGCCATTCTCTTAGCCGTTACAGCCGCAGCTTTCAGAGGAGTTGTAATTGCATTGGTTATTAACACAGAAAGTAACAAGCCAAAGACGAATGCTATAATACCAATACTTACTGCAGTAATGGAGTAATCTCTTACGGCAATCTCTAGGTCCGCAACTTCTGCTCTTTCAGCCTTTTCAGACAATTCTTCAATCTTTGTGAGCAAAGGTTCAACAGCATGAGTAGCTTTCCTCATTTCCTTTATATAACCTGCTATTAACTGATCATATTCAACCAACCCGAGAAAAGCAGCTTTATACACATCAAGAGACTTTTCCACATCTACAGTGTGTTCTGGGAGCGCAGCGGATTGCTTTAAAGCTGTACGCAGAGCATCGATGGAGCCAATTGTTTTTTTGACATATTTCGCATCACCACGAAGCAAATAATCTTTCTCATTCTTTCTGATATCAAGCACAAGTGCCTCTATTCTTGATACCAACACGGAGTTAATGGCAACTTCAAGTTTTGCTGCAGCTCCTCTTGCTTTTTGATAGTACGTATCCTCTTCTGCAAGAGAACGTCCTTGTAAAATTTGATCTAGTGCATTCCGATAAGAAGCCAGTGCCACTAGTTGCGAATCTTTGGCTACTTTGTCACAACCGCTTGCTTCTAAATTTGATTTATATGTATCCATGGCGACAATAAGCTTTGTACGATATTTATTTGCTTTAGTGCGCATATAGTCTTTCTCATAGCGTCTCATTTGCAGGAGATCTACAAGCAGATTATCGATTGCATGCTCGGGTATTTTAGCTGCCATCTCATGAGCTGCGGCCCTAAAGTCACCCTGTAAGCCGAATTGCTGTTCCAAACCCTTTATTTTGTGCCCTTCAACTACCTTTGCAAATGAACCCAGATAATCTTTGGCTTTTTGAATGGCTAAAACGGAGACGCGAGTAAGTTCATTCAGCTCTGCTTGCGTACTTACTTCACCAATATCTTCAAGAAGGCCTATCATTTCCGCAATACTTTTTTCAACTTTAGGCGGATATTTCATATCCAATCTCAGCAAGAAATCTTTCTCAGAACGCCGAGCAGATAGCATAGAAATATCTGCTCTTCTAGCATCATTAGCTATCAAAACTTCCTGTTTAAGAATTTCAGTATACCCCTCCTCAACATGACTTAGGGCGTAATGATATACCCCCAAAGCTATACCGAAGAAGCACATAACTGCGGCAATATTGCCGAGAAACTTAGTTTTGATGTTGTAATTCAGCAACCAATCCATAGAAACTCCTTTCAATAAAGTTGCAAACTGAGCAGTAAAACCACGCCATTATCAACACCGAACCTAGAATTAAAATCTATAAGACAGTAGTTGACTATGAAGAACATAGTCAACATCAACTTAAATATACTGTCAATTTTCAGCGAAGCAAATGGAAGGACAAGAAGCGGATATTGAGATTGTTGATGAGGCTGTATAGCTGATACATTGAACGTTCATATACATTATAAAGAAAACGCTTTTAGCTGTGGAGGCTGAAAGTGTTTTCTGCTTTGCTGGCTGGTAAAACAAACTCTAAGAGGCTCATTTTCCGGCCTCTATCAATCAACATGTACAAAGTATTTATTTTACATTCACACACGTGTTATAATCATGATAACGTATCTAAACTTTAACATGGAGACTTACAATGCAAGACATGTATTTCATCACCAACAGAATGATGGAAGGCGATGGCGCGGAAATAAAGTTTAAAGAGACCAATGAATGCTCACCGAACTTACATTTCGGCAAGGTTAACAACAAAGCTGAAAGAACGATTACTCTAGTAGACAGCCCAGAAATGTTTGCGGACCTTAGAGACTCAGAGGGATACACGGAATTCCTCCTTTACGTTCATGGTTTTAATAATCAGCCGTGGACTGACATCTTTCCGAATGCAGATAGAATGCAAAACCAACTTAATGAGGCAGACCTAAATCATATTATCGTTCTTCCCATCATTTGGCCGTGTGATGATGATTTTGGCGTCATTAAAGACTATTGGGATGATCAAGAAGCAGCTGATTTCAGCGGGAAGTTCCTTGCCAGAGTAATTGGCAAGCTGATGGAATGGCAGCAAAACAATAAAGATAACCCCTGTATGAAACGAATTCATATGATGGCTCATTCGATGGGTGCACGCGTTTTCATGAAATCATTATCGTACTTTTCAAAGCACATTGCGCGTGGAGGTGTTCCCTATTTATTCAAGAACTCCTTCCTCATGGCCCCAGATATCCCGAATGAATCTCTTGAGAAAAATGAGGAAGGACATCACATATGTACGGCATCACAAAAGGTTGTCTGCTACTATGCAAATGATGACATGGCGATGCCTGCGAGCAAGATAGCCAACGTTAAAAACCTAGTATTTAGCCGCCGCCTCGGTCATTCTGGGCCAGAGGACTGGTCTTCAATCCCAGAGAATAAGGTGCTCGCGGCCAATTGCGACAGCTTCAATAATAAATTTGATACAAAGGGTCACACATACTTTATGACCAAAAACGAGAAGAAAAGCCCTGCATTTGAACATATGATTAAAATGCTTAAGGGTGGAAGAATAAGAGATAGAGAAAAGCGTATCGATCTTTAGTAATCAATGTTAGATAGTGATAAAAGGAAAGCCACAACGTGTGTTGCGGCTTTTTTATTTTGGTCAACACTAAAAAACAATCACATTTCTAAAGAAAAACCTTGACTCAACCCCATACAAATGATTAAAGGGTCTTCGTCCGTCCAGATCCGGTTGTGTTGATTCTGTTTATACAGAATTGAATCATTGCAAGGGCAGTGTACCTGTTTCGTACTCCGTCCTACCTATAAAGACGATAGATCTTAGAACTCCTTTTAAATGACTGGGACCAGTTATGTCAGGCACCCCGCCTGGCTGTTCTAAGAATGTAAGTACGATCTGCCCTTATAAGCTCACTTTTTGGTGTGCTGTTTGTAGATCGCGATAACCGGACGGTCCCCCTCAAATACCGGACATATTTAATACGGTAAAAAGACCTCCCCTAAATTTCTGGGGTGGACTTTTCATTTTGTTTCCACCCCGCATTTCCGCCGAACCGGGACTGTCGATCACGATGAGTTGATCGCGCTTTATATTTTTTTGCTTATGCAAAAGTTATAGATCCACGACTGTTGGCTTTATACAAAATCCGGATTAGCTGAATAACGGGAATTAAACACGATTCCATGCTTACACCATGGACGCAATGCGATGTTTATTGCCCTGTTTTCATTATCAATTACACAAAAAAACCACACAAAACTAAATAAGAAGAATATAATAATATGGAAAAATTTAAGAATCTCGGTCTCTCTGATGACATTATCGCTGCACTTGCTAAAAAAGGTTTTACTGCTCCTACTCCTATTCAGGAACAGACAATTCCAATGCTTCTCACCGGCGAAAAAGATATCGTTGGTCAGGCACAGACCGGAACAGGCAAGACAGCCGCTTTCGGACTGCCTATCCTTGAAAACGTAGTTGAAGGCGCCGGACACGTTCAGGCGATCATCCTTACTCCTACACGCGAACTTGCTATGCAGGTTGCAGAAGAAATTAACTCATTCCGCGGTAAAAAAAGAATTAGCATCGCTACTGTATACGGTGGGCAGGCAATGCTCCCGCAGCTTAAAGCGCTAAAACGCGGAGCTGACATTGTAGTTGGAACACCTGGTCGTGTTCTTGATCATATTAAAAGAAAGACTTTGAAGCTTTCACAGATTTCATTCTTCGTTTTAGATGAAGCTGATGAAATGTGTAACATGGGTTTTCTTGAAGACGTAAGTGAAATCATGGAAGCTGGCGGCGATAACCACCGCACACTTCTTTTCTCTGCAACCATGCCTCAGGCTGTTATGCGTATTGCTCGTAAATTCATGGGCGATTATGATGTTGTTTCCGTTAAGCCTGAAAAAGACGAAGTTGCTCTTACCGAACAGGTTTTCCATGAAATGCCCGAACGCGATCGCCTTGAAGCTCTTTGCCGTGTTATTGACTCCCAGAACGATTTCTTCGGACTGGTTTTCTGTAGAACACGTTCAGATGCTGACCGCGTAGCAGCCGCTCTTAACGAACGCAAATACCCGGCTGAACCTATTCATGGTGATCTTTCACAGTCTCGCCGTGAAGAAATTCTTCGCAAGTTCAGAGCAAAAAAATGTAAAATCCTTGTTGCTACTGACGTTGCAGCTCGTGGTATTGACGTACCTGACCTTACTCATGTTGTTAACTTTGCACTTCCTCAGGACCCGCAGAGTTACGTTCACCGTATCGGTCGTACTGGCCGTGCAGGTAAAAAAGGGATTGCAGTTACTCTGGTAAATCCTAATGAGTTCGGAAAACTTAGATATATTGCTAAAATGACTGGCGCTAAAATCGACAAAAAAGCTCTACCTACCATTGATGAAGTTATCGAAGCTAAAAAGAGCCAGATGGGTGAAGAGCTTCATGACATCGTCACCAACGGCAAGCACTTGTCTTACCTTCCTCTCGCAAGTGAATTGCTCGAAGACAACGATCCACTCGAAGTCATCGCAGCTCTTCTCAAGCAGTCACAGGGCGACATTCTCGATAAGAGCGCGTACCGTAGAATTGAAGAAGGCGCAGGCCGTGGCGGACGTGGTAGAGTTAGATTCACAGCTTGCGTAGGTCGCACCCACGGTATGACTCCTCGTAAACTGGTTGATATGATTTGCCGCAAATCAAGAATAAATCCTGTCAGCATTCAGCACGTGAAGATCAACGGACAGATGTCCACCTTCACCGTACCAGGAACTGACTCTGACAACGTTATGCGTACAGTGAATAAAGCTTCTAACAACGGCAAACCACTTCTAAGACGCAACTAGTCTTAAGCTACAATAGAATAATAAAAGCCCGTCCAAGTTAACTTGGACGGGCTTTTTCGTGTTATTCTTACAGAGCTAATCAAGAGTTTATAACTTACTATTCTAACCCCATTCCTGGATGATGAGCGGCGTAGCCCATATCGTCTTCATGACATACGGTACATGTTCCGCCAGACCCGATTGGTTTAGCCTCTCCCATGTATTGAAGTGCGCGCAGGTTGTCGCGTTCATCAACCGCGGGGAAGATGGCGTGCGGAGCGTTATGACATGCAGCGCACATAACAGCGTCCATTTCATCTTTGCGATTACGGAACAGCTCAGCCTTATCCTCATTCCATACATTGAAGGCAGAATCCGTATCAGGCCCGGCAAAGTCCACGTGACAAGTCAGACAATCCGGTTCCTGTATCCAAGGGGTACGAGGATTAATATCAGCAACGTCAATATCAACAGGCATGATCAGTGACATCAACTCTTTGGCGACAGGCTTATCTTTTTCAGACTTAAGCAGTGCCAACGCGTGATTCTCCATCGGACCATGACAATTCACACATTCCATACCCACATCTTTATGTAGACCGCGCAAGCTCTCTTGCGGATGACACATGGTGCAAGCTTCATTATCTTTTTCGGCAAGATATACAGCGTGAAATCCGTGAAGTGCAGTAGATAATTCAAGCTGGGTATCACCGTCATGACAGCTAAGACAATCAATAGCACCGCCATCCTCAGAATTCAATTTAGCGACAAAATTAGTATGGTTGTCGCGGTCATGAATCTTTAGGAAATCATCAGCAGTTTGTGATGCTAAACCACCCTGACCTTTCACCGCCCATTCTCCACCATGACAATTGTTACATGTCACTCTTGTGGAAACAGGCAAAACAATAGCCGTCGTCGCGATAATCTCTCCAAGATGGTCCACAGCACTGACCTCGACTAAAGGTAACGGCTGGTAGCCATCATCTGAATAAGGAAGCGCATTGATAGCGGATGACTCAAAGAATCCGTCTTTAACTGTCATATCGTAAGTTTGATTAATCGACTTGAGTTCGCATACGATTTTAACATCGTCAGTAACAACTTCGGGTGGATCGCCGCGAAGAAGAAGCTGTGCGCGAACTTTACTACCACTTTCAGAAAGCTCTACCCGCCCTTCACTTTGCACGATGAGGCGCAAACCTTCGAGAGGCCAAGCCATTAATGTATACTTCTGATCTTTTATGAATGGTGCAGGAACCGCCTCAGCTTCAACAGGAGCAGCAAGCGCGACCTTTTCTTGAGGACTTAGTCCATCAATATATGCGGCAAGAGCCATACGTTCGTCGGGCAAACCAAGGAACGGAGACATATATTTAGACAGGCTGCCCATGCCGGATATAAATGCATCGAGTCCTGCTAAACTATATTTAGCTGTTCTCGGAACGATGTCGTTCATAGGCCCGTTAATGGCATGGCAAGGAGCGCACTGCATCTGGTAAAGCCAAGAGCCTGCTTCAATTTGATTCTCGTCAGTGATATTCCTTAAATTATCAGGAACCCACTTTGCTTCCTGCAAGAAGCTTTTACCCTCAAGGGACGGCACTCTCTCGACCTTAACTGAGTTGGAATAAACAACTCCCCACAAAACGTAAGGCTTTCTTCCGGCTTCACGAATGAACTCGAATGAACCGTAGAAAGTTAAAGCAACCAAAAGCAATATTATCGCTGATGGAAACTTTATTATACGAGGCTGACAGATTGCCATTAGCAGTCCGCCCACCAAAATAATCGGAGCGGTAATCTGGTACATTTTCAAGTAATATGTAACGCGGTGAGATTTATCTAGCACCATCGCAGCCTGCTCTGGAGGCAGAGCCATCAGATACCAATAGCCGCATGGAATAACTAAAATTAGTCCGAGTAAAGTCCAAATACTACAAAGCCTGACCATTTTACAACGAACCACATCATCTTTCAGCCATGATGCCGTGACAAAACCGAATAATCCCGCCAGCATCACACATAAGAATGAGCGGAAAGCCAATTGCGGCCAGAAGGTAGGGTTAAATATACCGTCCCAGAAATCATGAGTTTCCAGCCATTCTCCGGGGGTAAGCATAAAGCCAACCACGCCGTTGATGGTGAAAAGGGACAGCCATGCAAATATGAAATAGAACCAGCCTATCTTTATATGATCAGACCGCTTCATTTTATCCCAGTAATAAAAATAGATCAGCAGTGCAACGATTTCGCCCACGAACCAAACCCATTCAGTCGCCCAAGCAAATAAAAATTCGCGGACAAGAATTAGCGCACCCTGCGGACTGAGAAGCGCCATACTAAACCAAAGCGCTACCCCGCTTACCCCGCCGAAAACCATCGACAAGAGCAGGAAGAATTTAGAATGTTTTTTCACGTAACCAAGTAGTTCATCAGAACCTGTGCGGTACGCCAACTGCTCGCTTAAAACGAGGAAAAGCCCGCCGCCAACTGCAAACTGAGCCACAAAAACGTGAATAGTCGCGATAAAAGCAATCCAGAAGCCGCCGCCGAAAGTAGTGAGGTGCCAAATTGGATATTCCATGATTAACTCCTCCCCGCCTTGAACATAAGCTTAAGCATATAAGCGATACCAATAATCCCGATTACGAGCGATATGAGAAATAAATATAACGGAGAATATTGTCCGGTTACCGGAATATCCTCAACTTTGAAATATGGTGAAAGATAAGCTTTTCGCAGTAAATGTCTCATTATTATCATAACATAGACCATTATAACAGTAAAGACTGACGAGAGTACTACATTGCGTTTCATACCAGCATGAATGAGACCGAGGGTTCCGACCATCCCGATACCGAGAAGGACCGTTGCAAACATATCACGCCCCATAAAGATGAGCATGATATCTCTAGGAAGTGCCATGAGAAACCACAAACCTACCCCGATATTAACAATGGTAGCCCGCACAAACCATTTTGATCCGGTCTTGATATAATCTTGGTCAGATTTCATTTTCCCGAGAATGGCGACAAAGAGTCCGCCAACAGCAAGAGCTGAAACCATGAAATGTAGATAGCGGGGCATCAATGCAGAATCGTTAAGATTAAGAACAAGCCCGTTGGGATTCTGAAAGTATTCTATCCAATGATCGGGCCTCAGCATCAAAGTCATATTGTTGGTAAGCATGAACCCTACATATAATAGGATACACAGCACCATAAAGATAAGCCCTTTACGGCCGCCATCTTTCATACTGTCGTACCGATAATAATGATAATACAAAGCGTAATACCCGATAAGCAGTGCACCTACCGCGGCAAGCCAGAAAACAGCCATTAGCACTGAAGACGTATAATTAAATTGAGCATATACAGCTTTGACAAATAAAAGCGGAGGAACACCGGCATTAATAACCAGAGCCAATATTGTCGGCAGTTTACCTGAAAGATCGCGCGAAATTTTACTTCCTCCGCTCAGGCTATGCCACGCAACAATGAATGTCCCACCAAGCGCGATGTTCATGAGCAAAAGATGTATGCCGAAAGTGGCAACCAATAGTGAAATCGGCCAAATAGGGTCGACTGCAATAGTGTGTATCGCCGGAATGAGTGAAGATGGAACCATATATTCCCCCTGAATATTTTCCTGATTTCTATTGGTATAACAATACATGACTGTACGGACAATTAGAAACTTATTTAAGTTCACAATGACACAGCGCCAGGATTCTAAAAAAGATCTTGCCAAAGGCCCCCTAAATCACTATACAAATTCCCAGTGCCGAAGTGGTGGAATTGGTAGACACGCTAGATTCAGGGTCTAGTGGGGGCAACTCCGTGGAAGTTCGAGTCTTCTCTTCGGCACCACCGACAACAAAGAAAAGGGTTGTAGCAATGTGCTACAACCCTTTTCTTTGTTGTCGGGCAAGTTACGTGATTTTATTTTTCAAGCGAGTTTTGAGGTCATTTTTTCCGTACGTTTATGGTAAAAGAACATAGTCTTTCCCACCGCTCTTTGCTAAGAAAAGGTTCGTCTTCACCTAATACCATTGCTTGATTTCAATTAGTTAAAATTGGAGCAATAGGAAAAGCCATGACCAAGACAGAACATTTCGGATTGGATTTTGAGACCTTCGCGCGACTCATCGATAACATGCACGATGAGGTCTTTATCTACGACAACAACTACCGCATGTTGTACGTGAACAAAGCGTGTGAACGTCATTACGGATTTACCCAAGAAGAAATGGCAGGACTCCCTTTTTGGGAAATAATCGAAAAATATGCGGCCTGGAACAAACCTGCCCTACCTGCAGTCTATGAGCACAAGCGCCCGATCAAACAGAAACAGAAAACGTACCTAGGATATGACGTCTTGACCATAGCTGTCCCCATTCTTGATGAGGATGGAGAGGTGGAATACGTAGTCCTAAATATTCGAGACGACTTCCACAAAGGACAAATCCCGACGCTAGACGAATTGGACGCCAAGCAGGTCGTATTTGAAGACCCAAGACCCGAAGACCTCATCTACCACAGTTCCGCCATGGAAAATGTTGTGCAATCAGCGCGAAAAGTAGCAAACCTCAGCGCGCCCTGCCTGTTGCTCGGCGAGTCTGGCTGCGGAAAGAGCCTGCTGGCAAAATTCATCCATACCAACAGTGATCGTAAAGAAAAACCCTTTGTAGTCGTCAACTGTGCGGCCATTCCGGAACAGCTCTTTGAATCCGAATTATTTGGACACGTAAAAGGCGCATTCTCCGGAGCTACTCACGCCCGTGGAGGACTCTTTGCCAAGGCCAAGGGCGGCACGCTCTTTCTTGATGAGATTTCAGAACTACCACTCCCCATGCAGGCAAAGTTGCTGCATGCTGTACAAGAAATGGAGTACCGCCCAGTAGGAAGCTCACAAACAGTGAAGGCCGACATCCGCATTCTTGCCGCATCTAATAGGAACCTCAGCCGCATGGCCAGTGACGGAGCTTTCCGCCAAGACCTCTTTTTCCGTCTCAATGTCTTTGATATCACCATCCCCCCGCTTCGGGAGCGCCGAGACGACCTAATTCCTCTTCTCTTTTACTTCCTCAATCACTATGGGAAAAAACACGGCACCGGAAAGCATCTTTCACCTGAAGTCCAATCAATTCTGTGTCAGCACGCCTGGCCCGGTAACGTCCGTGAACTTGCGCACCTTGTAGAGCGTCTTATTGTGACTGCGGAAGAAGAAACCATCACCATCGACCACCTTCCTACCACGCTCTACCAAACCACGCCCACTTTAACGGACATGACTCTATTTGGCTCACTGGACAAGGCAATGACAGTCGTTGAACGTAAGCTGGTACTGGACGCGCAAACCAAATTCGGCAGCACACGCAAAGTAGCAACAGCCCTTGGGATCAGCCAATCCCGCGCCTCCCGCCTTATTCGCAAATACACGGGCATTTCCGAGTCAGAATAGACCCACTGAATCGTTATTGACTCGGTGATCCAAAAGTCACTGACAGCCCCACTTATTACATTTTTGTGAGTCGAAACCAACTCACCATATCAATACCTGTCGATTGAGCAATCAGCCCAATCGCACACATAAACTCCTGTTTTTTAAGCATTTTTCTCATAAAAAACTACCACACTTCTTTGGCATACCGCTTGCTTATTACTATTAGTCAGAAAAAAAACATCGGGCCCAAGCACCATAGGTCTTGAGAATGCCTGCCCTGAACAAATTTCATCTCGCGCGACATCATGCGGGAAACGAGAAATGGATTCCTGCCTTACGAGGCTTTACATAATGAATTCGTGGCCTACTAAAGACCGCAAAGTCACCATTAATAAAGGATTATTGCTATGAATGACAACCCAAAAAGACTCATCCAACTCACGGTAAACGGTGAAATTCAAACTGTCCCAGTTGAATCACACTGGACCCTTTCTAAAGTCCTGCGCAACGACTGTGGACACACTGGCACCAAAGAAGCCTGCGACGAAGGTGCATGTGGCGCATGTACAGTACTCATCGATGGTTTGGCTGTGCCCGCATGCATGATTTTAGCCGTTGAACAGGAAGGCAAGGACATTGAGACCATTGAAGGCCTCTCCGTGGACGGGAAGCTCCATCCTATCCAGGAAGCGTGGCTTGAAGAGTACGGTTCGCAGTGTGGATTCTGCTCCCCTGGCATGATCATGACTACCAAATATCTGTTAAGCAAGAATCCCAATCCCACTGATGACGAGATCAAAGAAGCTATCGGCGGCAATCTCTGCATTTGCAGCAACTACGAGCACATCATCAACGCTGTACGAAGTGCCGCTCAAAAGATGTCCAAGGAGCAGACACATGTTTAAGACCAAAGCAGTGGGCCAGTCTGTCCGCCAGAAGGGTGGCGCTCCTCGCGTTACCGGCGAAGCAAAATACTATGCCGATGTATTACTCCCGGGCATGCTACAGACTCGAATTTTGCGTAGCCCGTACCCGGCAGCCAATATCATCAGCATCGACACAGCCGAAGCCGAGGCCATGCCGGGCGTGAAGCTCGTCATGACTTACAAGAATTTCCCCAAAGCGTTCCGCAACACTCTGTACTATGTTGGAGATCTGGTTGCAGCTGTAGTTGCTACCGATGCGACTCTTGCTGAAGAAGCATTAGAACTAATCAAAGTTGAATACGAAAAAAAGAAATTCGTTCTGAACATTGAAGATGCCATCGAGAAGGATTCCCCGCAGGTATTCGAAGGTGTAGACAATTGCCATGAGTGGGAATTTCACTACTACATGAGCGACCGCGATCCTGAGACAAAGCTTTTCAAAACAAAAACACATGGCGAATACAATGGTTTCGGCGACATTGAAAAAGGATTTGCCGAAGCGGATGTAATTGTTGAACAGAAAGGCCTCAAGTACGCGTACTGTAAGAGCCCGGCAATGGAACCACGCGGCTGTTCTGCCCACTACAACGGCAGCAAGCTCAATATGTATACCCATTCACAGGGCCTCCACGATGAGAAACTCTGTCTCGCACAGGCTCTAGGCATCAACGCAAGCATACTCAATTATATATCACCCTACACCGGCTCCAGTTTTGGAGGCAAAAATGCGTTCCCGCTTGATCGCAACATTGCATCCCACTACCTGATGATAGCTAGCCTCGCGACCTTGGAACTACACAAGCCAGTTCACTGCAGCTACTCCCGCGAAGAAGAAATGTTGTGCGGTTGGTCCCGCGGCAGCATCGGTGATGTTAAAGTCGGCTTCAAGAAAGACGGAACACTAACCACCATGGACTTCTTCCACTGGCAAGAATGTGGCGCAGGCGGTGACAAATATCCTGCTAAGAACGCAGTCCTTGCTACCGGAGCAGTCCTTTATTCCCGCAATGTCGAACATCAGCGCAGCAAGATTCACTACGTTCACACCAACCGATTCTGCTGCAACGGCTGGCAGGGCTACGGAGTCCCAGAAGGCACATACGCGGTTGAAACCACCATGGACATCGCGGCTGAACAGATGGGCATTGACCCCGTTGAAATTCGCAAAATGAATTGCATGCGTGCTGGCGATGTCGACTCCGGTTGGGATCCGCTGACTTACAAATCTGCATACATATCTTCTTCCGGTATCCGCGACTGTCTCGATGCAGGTGCAGAACATGTGGATTGGAAAAACAAGTGGCAGCATCCTAGAGAAAAAACTGGACGCATCCGCAGCGGTTTAGGAGTTGCTATATTTGCCATGGCTGCAGGACGTCCCGGACCAGGCAACTCTAGTGAAGCCATTGTCAAAATATTCCCTGACGGCACAGCCTCTCTGGTCAGTGCAATTGCCGACATCGGACAGGGCCAGCACACCGTTCAAACCCAGATCGTCGCTGACGTATTGGGCCTACCTTATGAAAAAATTGGACTGGTCTCCCACGACACAGATTCAACCCCATTTGCAACATTGGTAGCAGGAAGTTGCGGCACTTGGATTCAGGGCTGGGCCACATATGGTGCTGCCATGGATGCCAAACGCCAGGTTCTCGAACTTGCAGCAGCGAAGCTTGATGTCCCCGCTGAAGAGCTAACTCTAGACGAGAATGGAATCCATGCTGTGGGTGACAAAGACAAGAATATCTCGTTTTCCGACGCGTTCGGTACCCGTGGACACTACGGTGGCATTCATGAAGTCATCGGCTATTACGTCCATAACTCTCCTGACGGCACGGGCCACAAAGACGGCAAAAAAGACGAAATATACATCCCTAAAGAAAAGGGTGCACAGTTCGTTACCTTGGATGTCGATACCGAAACAGGCATCATCTCTAATGTTCATGCCATCATGGCCCAGAATGTTGGCAAGGCATTAAACCCAAAGATCGTTGCAGGTCAGATGCTTGGCGCTCGCCACGGCCTTGAAAATGCAACATTAGGCAACGACTGCATCGTGGACAAACGTAACGGCTGGCTCATGACTCCCAACTGGATTGACTACCGTCACTCCACTGCATTGGATTCTGATGTGACACCGCTCGTCATCGAAAAGCCTGGTGATCCGAGTCATCCGCTTGGAGCTACGGCTTGTGGTGAAGGTGCAGCCTGTCCAACATTGGCTTCATTCTCGAACGCCCTGTTCAATGCCATCGGTGTTCGCATTTTGGAAACGCCGTTTACACCTGAAAGAATCCTCACAGCTCTTGGAAAAATCCAGGATAAAAGGAAGAAGAAATAATGAAACGTTTCAATCATTTTAACGCCACCACCATGGAAGAAGCTGTGAATCTTCTAAATGAAAGCGAAGGCCCAGCCTACGTTATCGCCGGAGGAAGCGATCTCATGGGGTGTCTAAAAGACAACCTGTGGATGGAAGCCCCTGAGCGCGTGATTAACCTTAAGACCATTCCCGGTCTCAAGGAAATTAACGTGAAAGATGACGGCCTACACATTGGCGCCATGGTCACATTAACTGAAGTAGCCGAATCTGACGCAGTCAAGGAACAGTGGCCCGGACTAGCTGAAGCAGCCCGTCGCACCGCTTCTCCTTTACTACGCAACATGGGTACCGTAGCTGGCAACATATGTCAGGAAAATCGCTGCTGGTACTACCGTTACCCCGATAAGATCGGCGGACGTATCGACTGTGTACGCAAAGGCGGCAAGCGTTGCCTCGCAGTTCCTGGCGACCATCGCCTCCACTCAATATTCGGCCAGGTTAAAAAATGTATCGCAGTCAATCCAAGTGATACGGCTCCTGCATTCGTAGCCCTCAATGCTACTATCAAGACCACCAAGCGCGATATTCCCATAGATGAATTCTTCTCCGCAGAAATGGGAGCACAATCCACTATTCTGGACCGCAACGAAATCGTAACCGAGATCGTTGTTCCAACACCGAAAGCAGGACCGACAAGCGCGTTCAACAAGATCGCTTATCGCAAATCCATCGATTTCGCTTTAGTGAACTGTGCCGCGTCGATTACCATCGAAGACGGAAAAGTCACTGCCGCGCGCATTTGCCTCAATGGAGTTCATAACAATCCCCGCCGTTGTGAAACTTCCGAACAAATGCTTGTAGGTAAACAATTGACTGAAGCAGTTGCCAAAGAAGCGGGCGAACTAGCCGTAGCCGAAGCAAAACCCCTGCTCCAGAATATATACAAGGTTCAGATGGCTAAAACCATCGTGTCTGACACCCTGCTAGATTGCATCAAATAGACGTTTCCGGCATCATTCTCACTTCCGGTAAAGCCTCTCAATAAGAAAAAAGGGTTGTAGCAAATTGCTACAACCCTTTTCTTATTTATTCAGCAAACGAACTACCTGAACGAAGCAACACCCCGCCATTTATTATTCCCTCTATATGCCCGCCACTCTACCTCAATCCCCATTTACATTTCTAAAAATCAGATTATATCTACTGCTTCAAACAAAAAATTAAAATAGGACTACCATGGGAAAACACATCCTCGAAGAAGCAAGCCGTTGCCTGCAATGTAAAAAACCTCTCTGTAGTAAAGGCTGCCCTGTCAGCACTCCCGTCAACAAAATGGTGAAACTTCTGCTGGAAGGCAAAATGCAAGAAGCAGGAGCGATACTTTTTGAAAACAACCCGCTTTCGGCCATTTGCTCACTCATCTGCCCACACGAAAATTTTTGCGAAGGACACTGCATCCTCGGGCGTAAAAGTTCCCCCGTACAGGTCAGCGATATTGAAAACTATATTTCCAACTACTATCTGGACCAATTTAAACCAGTAAGACCAATCCACGAAAACAACGGAACGAGGATCGCGATCGTGGGTTCGGGGCCTGCGGGAATAACAGTAGCCTTCATTTTGGCTTCCAATGGTTTCAATGTAACAATCTTTGAATCAGAAGAAAAAATCGGAGGAGTACTCCAGTACGGCATCCCTGAGTTCCGACTTCCTAAGGGTGTACTTGAAAAACTTAGGGACAGACTACTCCGCTTGGGTGTTAAAATTCGCCCGAACATGCTTATCGGCCCGGTTATAACCCTCGATAATCTTCTGGAAGATGAGTACAAAGCTATCTTCATCGGCACCGGAGTATGGAGTCCTAAACCTCTAAGACTCAAAGGCGAAACCCTTGGCCATGTACATTACGCCATCAACTATCTGAAAAATCCTGATGTATATACTCTAGGGGAAAAAGTAGCCGTTATCGGCGCTGGTAATGTCGCCATGGATGTGGCGCGCACGGCTCTCCGTAAAGGAGCTAAGGAAGTAACCATACTCTACCGCCGAGGAGAAGAAGATATAACCGCAACAAAGTATGAATATGAATACGCCAAACTCGATGGAGTCCACTTCAAATTCTACAAGTCACCTCTCAGAATTGTCGACGAAGGCGTAATATGCATCAAAACCTGCATAGAAACCGACAATGAAGGTAATACACACCTCGCCACCATTGAAGGAACCGAAGCGGTCTTCCATGCCGACTCAATATTCATTGCAGCAAGCCAGACTCCCAGAAGCAATCTATCCGGCATTGAAATAGGCAAGACAGGACTGGTCATAACAGACGAAGAAGGTCGAACCACACACGAAGGTATTTTCGCATCCGGAGACGTCGTCACCGGCGCAAAAACCGTGGCCGAAGCGGTTAGTTTTTCTAAACGCTCCGCCAAGTCCATCATGGATTACGTGAAGAGTTTGGAATCATAACATATTAAAAGAATACGGCCCTCACTACGAAAAAGGGTTGTAGCAATACGCTACAACCCTTTTTAGTTTACCTACAAAGATTCAGCCAAAAGTCGTCCATAGGCTTCGCATTCTTCTTTAGCTGCACTATCCGGCTTCCACAACACCTTTAAGCCATCTCCAACCATTTCCAACCCAGACTTTTCAAGGGAATCTGCGACCATTTTGACGCTTTCCCCAGACCAACCATATGAGCCGAATGCAGCTCCCTTCTTGTTCTTGAAAGAAAGTCCGTGGATCATTTCCAGCATACCCGCCATGTGGAATAGGATGCCTTTATTAATTGTTGAACATCCTGCCACCACCATTTTAGAGCGGAATATTTCCATGAGAACTTCGTTTTTGTCCCGCTGTCCCACATTGTAAATTTTGATTGCAATATCTTTGTTCTGCTGCCTAATACCGGAAGCAATCGCCTCAGCCATATCCCGAGTGCTGTTCCACATGGTGTCGTAGATGATTGTGATTTGGTCTTCCTGATAATCATCCGCCCATTCGAGGTATTTTTGAACAATCTGCAACGGATTTTCCCGCCACATAATACCATGGCTAGGAAAGATGAAATCAAGAGGCAATTCCATTGCGACAATCTCTTTTATTTTTTTGGTAACGAGCTTGTTGAACGGCGTCAGGATATTTGCATAGTATTTGATACATTCGTGCATTAGCTCGTCCTGACCAACGAGGTCGTTGAACATCAAATCGGACGCGAAATGATGACCAAAGGCATCATTGCTGAACAGCACGTTTTCCTTATCCATGTAAGTAAACATGGAATCCGGCCAATGCAACATAGGGGCAGAGACGAAGGAAAGGGTTTTCTCTCCTAAAGAGAGAGTGTCACCACTTTTAACTACTTTGTAATTCCAGTCTGCATGGTAGTATCCCTTGAGAATATTAACAGCCTGTGCCGAGCAATAGATAGGCACATCCGGGATGCGGCGCATCAACTCCGGCAACCCGCCGCTGTGATCCACCTCGCAGTGATTCATGATAATGTAATCAATCTTTGAAAGGTCAATTTCTCGTTCGAGGTTGGCAACAAATTCTGCGCCATATGGCCCGTACACGGTATCAATCAAGACGGTTTTCTCATCACGAACGAGATAAGAGTTGTACGAGGAACCTTTGAACGTTGAATACTCCTCACCGTGGAACTTCTCCAATGCCCAATCTATTTTCCCTACCCACGTAACGCTGTCTGTTAATTTTAAACTCATGGTCTCTCCTCGTTATGCTTTCTTTTGTGTAAGATTGACAGGTCCTTAGCTAGCTCCTTAACTTCACCCATGCCCATTTGTTTTCCGCATAACTGAGGGGAATGGCATTGCGAATAGATCTTGAGGAGCTTCAAACTCTTCTCTTTGGCACCACCGACAATAAAGAATAAGGGTTGTAGCAATATGCTACAACCCTTATTCTTGTTTTTAACGCAAACTCTTACATTCATAAAAGACAGCTTGACCATGATATCCTATCAAAGATAGCCTCACGCCTCGACATTCGACGTCATTACGATCAATCATCACACTTTCGCTCTAAGGTTATATATGTCTAAGATCACTAATAATCTCCCAATCATTTCTTTCATACTACTAGGCACAATATGGGGCAGCAACTTCATATACATGAAACTTGCGTCCGAGCTGATCACCCCGGCGCAAATTGTGTTTTTCCGTGTTCTATTCGGGTTTCTACCTATTTTATCGTATGCTATTTTTAAGAAATCTTTACGCATGGCCCACCTGAAACACTCTGCTCATTTCATTGTGATGGCTCTACTTGCGACAACACTTTATTATTACGGTTTTGCAAAAGGAGCGTCCCTTCTACTTTCTGGATTAGCCGGAGCACTAAGCGGATCCATCCCACTTTTCACATTTATACTCGCCATTATTTTTATTCCTGAAGAAAAATCTTCGCTTATGAAAGTTCTTGGCATCATCATCGGCTTCATCGGAGTAGTCATAATAGCACGCCCTTCCGGAGACAGCTTGCTGTCATCCAATTTTGAGGGTGTACTATATATGGTAGCAGGTTCACTCAGTGTCGGTGCTTCATTCGTTTATGCCAGAAGATTCATTACACCGCTAAATATTCCGGCATCCGCGCTGACAACTTACCAGCTTGGTTTCGCCATGATACTGTTGGCATTTACTACCAACTATGACGGAATAGGTAACATATGGGCAGACAACAATGCCGCGATCGGCATGATTGTGGGACTTGGTCTTCTTGGAACAGGTCTAGCCTACATCATCTACTATTATATAGTGTCCACTATGGGCGCTATCGCAGCATCTTCTGTTACCTACATCCCGCCACTTGTTGCGCTATTGATCGGAGTTGTTCTGGTTGGTGAACCAATTGAGCTCCTTGATTACTTAGCAACGGCGTTGATTTTCATTGGCGTATATGTGCTTAAACGGAGATAACCGCCCATTCCCGCACGAAATCAAAACCAGTTAGCCTCCCCATGCTACCACTTGGCAAATAATACGACCTAATGAACTTTCTGTAGTATACCAAACATTCCTCTTCATTTAGAAGAGTGCAAACACAAAGGGGGGTACTCCCTCCTTCATACCATGGAGGTTTGGAATGAAGTCTAAGATTAAAGTTCTCGTATTTTTCACAATGTTGTGCCTGATGGCCAGCCCTGCATTCGCAGCTAAGAAAGTTAAATGGAAATTGGCTATGACATGGTCATCCACTTTAACACCTTTCGCATCTTCACCGATCAAGATGGCTAAAATGGTCGAAGAAATGAGTGGTGGTAACTTCGTTATCCGCGTTGAAGGCTCCGAAAAGCACAAAGCGGCTCTAGGTATCCTCGACATGGTTAAAGGCGGCCAGTATGACATCGGCCATAGTGCTGCATACTACTGGAAAGGCAAAGACATCAGCACCGTATTTTTCTGCACAGTTCCTTTCGGAATGAACGCTGACGAGCAGTACGCATGGTTGTACTACGGCGGAGGTATGGAACTCATGGAAAAAGCTTTCTCCAAATACAAAGTCCTCAGCTTCCCCGGTGGTAACTCCGGCGTGCAGATGGGCGGATGGTTCAAGAAAGAAATCAACTCAGTCGCAGACCTTAAAGGTCTCAAAATGCGCATTCCTGGCCTTGCTGGTGAAGTTTTCGCTAAACTCGGCGTTAACGTAACTAACATTCCTTCCGGCGAACTATACACATCACTTGATCGTGGTACTATCGACGCTCTTGAGTGGGTTGGACCTGCAATGGACATCAAGATGGGCTTCCACAAAATTGCACCTTACTACTACACAGGTTGGCATGAGCCAGCTACTGAGCTTCAGTTCATCGTTAACAAACGTGAATATGAAAAACTTCCAGCTGAATACAAAGCTATCCTCAAAGTTGCTATGAAAGCTTCTTCCATGGATATGTACATTGAAAACTACGCTGGTAGCATCGACGCTTGGGACAAAATGCAGACAGAATTCCCTAACATCAAAGTTAAAGAATTCCCTATGCCAGTTCTTAAAGCTATGAAAAAAGCTGCTAACGAAATCTACGACACTTACGCTGCTGAAGATGCATTCTTCAAAGAAGTGCTCGAATCACAGCGCGCTTACATGAAAAAAGCTCGTGCATGGACCGCAATCTCTGAATACAACTACATCAAGACTTCTATGGAACTTGAAAAGTAGAGTAATGACCCTCTAAGGCGTATATCGTGCCGTTCCGTCCCCCTACAGGACGGAGCGGTTATTTACGCCATCTGAAAATACCGAGAGTACAATGCAAAAAATAGAAAATTTTATTCGTCGCTCTGTCGACTATGTGGGACTCGCGCTGGCAGGTGTGCTGATCCTCATGGTTCTCAACGTCTCCTTTGACGTTATGATGCGATACACTTTCCATGCCAGTTCCGTTGGCATGCAGGAAATGGAATGGCACCTTTTCGCTATTATCATTCTTTTCGGAATGGGAGTTGGGCTGCAACATGATGCTCATGTCCGCGTCGACTTCGTCTACGACCGTCTTGGCCCTAAAAAAAGAGCCATGATTAACATTTGGGGAACGATATTCATGCTTGTTCCCTTGGCACTACTTATCCTTTTCGGTTCTTTTGAATACGTTCAGGACGCATTCGTATCAAACGAGATTTCCGAAGATCCAGGCGGCCTACCTTTCCGCTGGATAATCAAAAGTATGATACCTCTCTCTTTCATATTCCTTTTGTATAGTGCACTAGGATTCGTCCTTACAAATATCAGAAAATACAAGGAGGCGAAGCTATGACAGGTTTAGTCATGTTCGCTGCCGCCCTTGCAGCACTAGTCATAGGCTATCCTGTAGCCTTCACCTTCGGTTCGGTGGCCCTTGTCTTCGGAGCTATCGCAGCTTTCGTTGAGATGATGCCTGATCCTACTTTCATGATGGTTGCGGAAGAATTCGGCAGCATGTTCTCCATGATGCCATTCCGTATATACTCTATCATGACCAACACGATTCTAATGGCGATTCCACTGTTTATTTTGATGGGACTTATCCTTCAGAGATCACAGCTTGCCGAACGTCTTCTCGAATCAATGGGTATCCTATTCGGTAAACTGCGCGGCGGACTCGCCATCAGTACAGTACTAGTAGGAACCCTGCTTGCAGCTTCCACTGGTGTTGTTGGAGCTTCCGTTGTTGCTATGGGTGTAATTTCTCTGCCAGTCATGCTCAAACATGGCTATTCTAAAAAACTGGCTACAGGTACTATCTGTGCGGCCGGAACACTTGGCCAGATTATTCCGCCATCCATCGTACTTATCATTTTGGGTGATGTATTCCAGCAGCCAGTAGGTGACCTGTTCCAGGCGGCACTTATGCCTGGCCTCGTTCTAGTTGGTTGCTACATACTTTACATCATAGTTATTTCCATAATTGACAAAGATGCTGCCCCTGAAATCATTGTTCCTGAAGAATTAAAAAAAGGGGCTGTACTGCGGGCGATCATAGCCATCGTGCCTCCTCTGGCTTTGATCATTATGGTACTCGGATCCATCTTCATGGGCGTTGCGACGCCAACTGAATCTGCATCTGTCGGCGCACTCGGTGCAATGGTACTTGCTGCTATGTTTAAAAGACTCAGTTGGGATGTTGTTATCGAGTCATCGCTTGAGACAGTTAAAATCACAGCTATGGTTTTCGCTATCCTCATCGGTGCAACCGCCTTCTCCATGGTTTTCGTCTACACTGGCGCGGACTATATGGTTGAAGAATTCATGATGAGCTTACCTGGCGAAAAATGGGGATTCCTCATCTTGTCCATGTCTGCTATTATGGTGCTCGGGTTCTTCATCGACTTCATCGAAATATCATACATCGTTGTACCGATCCTGCTTCCTATTGCAGAAGCAATCGGCATCAACCCATTATGGTATGCGATTCTCATAGCGATGAACCTCCAGACGTCTTTCCTTTCACCTCCATTCGGATTCTCGCTCTTTTATTTAAAAGGAGTCTGTCCGCCCGAGGTGCGAACGACCGACATTTATCGAGGGGTAGTGCCATTTATTATCATCCAGTTACTGGTGTTGGCATCTATCGTTATTTTCCCTGCCATATATGGCCTCCAGTAGTTAATTGACTCTCACCTGAAGATGGAACTTGATTTCAAGTTCCATCTTCAGGCTTTTAAAACGGACAGATTATGGATACACTTCTTTTTACTCAGCACAATATTTTCATGCTGCTACAGCAAATGTCTGTATTCCTTGTCATCGCGTATCTGTTCACAAAATCCCCGGTATTTCGTACTTTCAATATTGGAGACCTGCGCCCTAAGCAGATGATCATCCTCTATGTCGTTTTCTCTACATTTTCTATAATGGGAACCTATTTCGGCTTCCCTATAAACGATGCCATAGCTAACACCCGGGCCATCGGAGCAGTTCTTGCCGGAATCATCGGCGGCCCAGCACTTGGTACAGCTGTGGGTCTTACATCCGGCCTGCACCGCGTGACTTTAGGTGGATTCACAGCAGTATCCTGCGGAATTTCCACCACGCTTGAAGGATTGATCGGAGGACTGTTTCATCTTTATCTCGTTCGAACTAATCAGCAGTCAAAACTTCTCAGCCCCAAAATAGCTTTCATCGCAACATTCATAGCTGAAATAGTTCAAATGTTTACGATTTTACTAACAGCAAAACCTTATAGTGAAGCTGTAGCCCTTGTTCATATTATCTACCTGCCCATGATCGTTGCTAACAGTTGCGGTTCCGCCATCTTCGTCAGCATCATCCGCGATCAAAAAAGCATGTTCGATAAACTGGGTGTAATCTTCTCCAATAAAGCTCTTCGCATTGCTGATGAAACTCTTTCTATCTTGAGTAAAGGATTCAACCAAGAAACAGCGGACAAGCTGGCAAAAATAATCCATCAGGAAACAAAGGTCGGGGCAGTTGCAATTACGGATCGCGAAAAAGTGCTAGCATTTCATGGCATTGGTAGTGACCATCACAAAGTCGGAATTACATTAAGTGCCCAGCCCACCATTCAGGCCATCAATGAAGATCGAATCATATTCATAGACGGAGTTCGAAAACGCTGGAAGTGTACTCTTTCTGAAAACTGCCCACTTGGATCAATACTTTCCGTACCTCTGCGTTTTGAAAACGAAGTAATCGGGACCATCAACCTCTTCGAGCCAAAGAATAAACTTTTTCTTACTATGAATAAAACTCTTGGTGAGGGCATTACAAATTTACTCTCCAACCAATTGCTTCACGTTCGATATAATGAACAAAAAAGTTTATTAGTCGAGGCTGAGTTAAAACTCATTCAAGCCCAGATTAACCCGCATTTCCTGTTCAATGCACTTAACACCATCATTGCTATTCTGCGTAAGGATTCTGATCGTGCGCGCGAATTACTGCTCCATATTTCAAATTTCTTCCGCACAAATCTCAAGCGAAAAGGTGCGCTGGCCACTCTTGAAGAAGAAATGAACCACGTAAACTCATACCTCGTTATAGAAAAAGCCCGCTTCGAAGATAGGCTAAATCTAGAAATAAATATTGATCCAGACCTGCTAAATATAAAAATACCAGTATTCACGCTTCAGCCTCTAATTGAAAATGCTATCAAGCACGGTATATCGGATATGATCACACCCGGAACAGTTAAAATTTCTGCAAAAAGAGTAGACGGAATGACCTTCATCGCAATTGAAGACAATGCGGGCAATTGCGGAGAGTGGGACACAACTGGACTAGGCATGAATATTGTGGAAAAACGGATTAAGAACCTTTGCGGTGAACAATACGGGCTAGAAGTAGACTGTGTGCCCGAGGAACGAACCACCGTTACCGTCAAACTTCCTGAGCGAGGATGCCGGAGTGATAAGAGTACTGATTATTGATGACGAGAGACATGCACGAGAAGAAATGGAAGCACTGCTCAACGAAACGGGCGAAGTTGAAGTTGTAGGCTCCTGCGAAAACGCTTTTGAAGCCTTAAAGGCCATAAATAAACACCGCCCTGATGTTGTTTTTTTAGATATCCAGATGCCAATGGTAAACGGATTTGAACTGCTCAGCATGGTCAATTCGGAAATAATGCCTCACGTCGTATTCGTAACTGCGTACGATGAATATTCGCTCAAAGCCTTTGAAGAAAAGACTCTCGACTATATACTGAAACCCGTATCAATTAAGCGCATTAACAAAACCATTGCTAAACTGAAAGAACTTCTCATCACCGCGCAGCCTGTTGCTTTTGAAGCTGAAGAAATCAAGCGCATCCCCTGCCTCATCGGTAAACGAATCAAGTTGATTGGGCTGGATAAAGTTGAATTCGTTTCTGCCGGAACCAGAGGGCACTATCTGGTTACTAGCGAAGACGAATATTACACAGACATAACCCTCAAGGTTTTAGAAGAACGAACCAACCTTATTCGCTGCCATAAGCAGTATCTGGTTAACATGGACTTCGTTAATGAAATCGCGCTGCTCGAAAACGGGCTAGGAGTAATCACAACTTCTTCTGGCGGCTCCGTTCCAGTCAGCCGCATGTATCTCAAAAAGATCAAGAGTATGTTGTTGCTCTAACTAGCAAGTTTAAACCTTTCGGCACGCCTTTATTTTATCACTCCATGTCTCTTTCTAATGGTAAAAGGATGCACTTTTAAGTATATCTATTATCTACTATAAAAAAATGGAGTAATTTTATGAAAAACTATCTTGCGTGTTCTAAAAAATTATTAATATCTTTCGTGGCTGTATCCTGCCTTCTATTTCATATTTCCAACGCAAACGCCTTCGGACTAGAGGATCTATCCTCATCAGCGGACTCCATTAAAACAGCATCCGACACGGCTCAAGCTTCAGCGGACGGAGCAAGTCTCTTAAATCGTGCTAAAAACGTTTACAATGGCTTCGCAGGTTCCACAGAACAGCTCATAAACGCCCAGAGTACAACCATGTCCCTTATCAATCCCACACAGCATGTGGTTGGCGCTGGTGCATTTGATTCCGCCACGGGGCTTACCAAACTGATGGAAATGACTTCTTTATCTAATAGTCTGGGGTCTGAAATGGGTGGCATGGATCTTACTGGCAGACTTACTAAAATCTTCACAGATCCATCAAGCTTAGAAAAGGCGCAGTCCATATATAACAATGCATCGGGAGCTTATTCTTCTGGAAAAACTTCCGTCATGGAAGCAAAAACTCTCTATAGTGAAATCAAAAATTTTATCGCTTCGCCTTCCTCAAAAGGTTTGAATATAGGACTACTTGAAAACCTTGGTGACTACTCAGATAAAATACTGCCATTCATAATGGAGCACGGCCCTGAGCAGGTTCAGACTGCGGGTAAATTGGCTGAAGTTCTTAAAGGATTTCTCTAAACCGCAACGCAAAATCACAAAAGAAAGTCCCCATTCGCCTTGATCTTGGCAAACGGGGACTTTCTTATGTTTAGCTAAAATACCCATCAGATTTTAAATCTCCAATCAAACGTTCACACATGGCTGCTCGATTAAGGGTGTATATATGAACACCGGGAGCTCCTTCATCGAGAAGAGTTACAATTTGATTCCGTGCAAAGTTAAACCCGAATTCCATTACAGCTTCGTCTCCACCTGCATCAAATGCCTTTTCTACTCCACAATACAAGTCGCCGGGAATAGAGGCTCCACATAAAGACATGATTCTCCGCAGTGACCCTAACGATTGTATAGGCAAAACTCCCGGGATTACGGGCTGTTCAAAACCAGAACATTTAAGCCTGCTTACATAATCAAAATACTGTCTATGATCAAAAAACAATTGGGTAATAGTGAAGTCAGACCCTTTGGAAAGCTTTGCTCGATGAAATTCAAGATCCTGCGCAATGGTAGGAGCATCAGGGTGTCCGCCGGGATATCCAGCAACCGCAATTCCCACATCTGTGAAGTTTTCATCAACATATTCTACTAGATCTGCAGCATGGTAGAAGTTGCTTTCACTGTTTTCGTCATCCTTTTGCCCATCTCCACCAAGTGCGAGAATATCTGTCACACCGACATCACTTAACCTGCTTATGTAATCATTAATCGATTTTTCACTTGCTCCAACACAAGTTAAATGAGCTAAAATATCAATCCCCATTTCTCTTTTGATTACCCCGCAAACATCAAGTGAATTCTCATGGCTTGAACCTCCTGCACCGTACGTAACCGAGGCAAAAAGAGGTTCCAAGTCAGCCAATCTTTCCGCTTTCCCCATAAAGCTATCCCACGCATCCTTATTTTTAGGAGGAAAAAATTCAAACGAAAAAAACTGACTGGAACCGTTTATACTACTTGCAACATTCATCGCTATATCTCGCTTTTTATATACCTCCTCGAACTTGATGTATTTCCAAATTAGAGGAGGAGTGGTCTTATTAAATAATCAACCGAGCTCTTTTCGCGGCCTGAACCATATTTTTCAAAGAAGGTTCAACTTCTTCCCATCTTCGAGTCTTTAAACCGCAGTCAGGGTTCACCCAAAGCCTTTCGGCAGGAATTACCGCTAAAGCTTTTTCTAAAAGTGCGACCATTTCATCTTCGGACGGAATAGCCGGACTATGAATATCATACACGCCCGGACCTACTTCATTGGGGTAGCTGAAATCTTTAAAACTACCGAGAAGTTCCATACGGCTACGGCTCGCTTCAATGCTAATTACATCGGCATCCAGCGCGGCAATTGCTTTAATAATTTCATCGAATTCGCAATAACACATATGAGTATGAATCTGAGTTTTGTCTTCAACGCAAGAAGATGACAAACGAAAGCATTCCTGCGCCCAATTCAAATACTCAGCCTGCTCAGCTTTCCGCAATGGCAAACCTTCACGTAGCGCAGGCTCATCAATCTGTATAACCTTAACTCCGCTTTTTTCCAGATCTGCGACTTCATCACGCACGGCAAGAGCAATCTGCCTGCACGTTTCACTGCGGGGCTGATCATCACGAACAAAGCTCCAACAAAGGATTGTTACAGGACCTGTGAGCATCCCTTTAACTTCTTTTGCAGAAAGGCTTCGTGCATAATTAATCCAATCGACAGTGATCGGCTCAGGGCGGGATACGTCGCCATAAATGACCGGAGGCTTGACGCATCTAGACCCATAACTTTGCACCCAACCATTTGATGTGAAGCAATATCCTTCGAAATGCTCACCAAAATATTCCACCATGTCATTTCGCTCAGGCTCACCGTGAACGAGTAAGTCCAAACCAATTTCTTCCTGACGTTTTAAACAGTCAGCAATATAATCTTGCATGAACTTTTCATACTCATTGCTTTCAATCTTCCCTAATTTGAAATTTCTTCTGGTTGAGCGAACTTCAGCAGTTTGAGGGAATGAGCCAATCGTAGTCGTCGGTAAAAGAGGAAAGCCTAACTCTTTCCGCTGAATATCAGAACGCAAACTATAAACTGAATTTCGCATAAAATCTTTAGAGCCCAAAGCTGATAGCCTTTTTGCAACTTCGGGATTGTTCACCCTTGAGCTGTTTTGGCGTGACTCAATAATTTTGCGGTTAACCTGCAGTTTATCATCAACCTTAACACCATTAGCAGCATTAGCAGCATCGGCTATGAGCCTGATTTCTGCACATTTCTGACGCGCATAAGACATCCATGACTTTATTTCTGAATCAAGATCAGTTTCGAGATCAAGGTCAAATGGAACATGAAGAAGTGAACATGAAGGAGCCACAAACACCCTGTCAGAACCTAAAGCTTGCACAGCTTTTTTAACTGTTGAAACAGCCTTATCTAGATCTGTACGCCAAATATTTCTACCATCAACAACTCCAAGCGACAGAGCAACCTTGCTTCCGATTTTCGCGAGCAAGTCATCAATGTCCTTACCGCCTCGAACTAGGTCGACATGCAAGGCATCAACAGGAAGATTAGCGGCGGTTTCAAGATTTTCGCCAAGTCCACCAAAATAAGTTGCCACCATAAGTTTAGTATCTGAAACAGCTTCCTTTAAGGTTCTATATACCGGGCTGAATAGCTTCAGATTTTCTTTATCAAGATCAAGTGCAAGCACGGGTTCATCAAACTGAATCCATTCACAGTGCCCAGAAAGGCGTTCAACCAACTCGACATATGCCGGAACCAAATTTTCGAGCAAATTTAAACGATCAAATTCTTTGCCAGAACATTTCCCGAGTAATAAAAAAGTGAACGGACCGGGCAAAACAACTTTAACTCTATATCCTATGTTGTTTGCTTCTTTAGCCTGCTCCAAAAGAGACTCCTCTCCGATAAAGAAATTCTGATCTTCTTTAAACTCAGGAACTATATAGTGATAGTTTGTATCGAACCACTTAGTCATTTCCATAGCAGGTGTACCATGTTCTCCAGATTCACCACGAGCCATCACAAAGTAGTCATCCAATCCTGCTTTTTGATCCGCAACATTGAACCTCTCGGGAATAACCCCAAACCGAATAGCATTATCAAGCATATGATCGTAGTAGGAAAAATCTCCAACAGGTATCAGATCTACCCCTGCCTGTGACTGATTTTGCCAGTGCAAACGCCTAAGTGCGCGTGCCGTAGAAGCCAAGTCATCTGCGAGAACATCACCTTTCCAATAAGATTCCAATTTCTTTTTTAACTCTCTATTACTGCCAATTCGTGGGTACCCCAAAATGTGCGTCAGCATTATTTTCTCCAGTTTTATGGTGCGCCGTTCTATAACGGCAAGAAGAACAATTCTTCCGTTTATGAATCTTTTCGCGTGACTCAATGCGCATTAATGCAGGACGTCTTCTGGCTTCCGGTCTTCTCCGACGCACGACTCAGTTCCTTCCCGGTTTCCCAGTGAATCTGTGCCACATGACTTAGTTCAAAATCCCCGGTTACAGCAGCGCGCCTGCGGCAGATTTTCACTACCTTCCGTTTCCTGCACAATCAACATTTCAACATCTCTATATAAACATATTGTTATATAGTAAAGCAAAAAAACACCCTCGAAATAATAACTCCGAGGGTGTTCAAGCATTCTCTATAAAAAAATTAGCTATTCACATGTTCCAAGACGAATCTTCTCGCGGAATTCGCCACTGACTGCCGGAAATTTAAGAAGAGCTCCTTTAATAAGACATTTACCAACAATCCCAAGTCCATCCTGATCATTGCTGGTTGCGCTCCCGCGCCAAAGGTAAGTTCTTAAATTCTCATTTTCGGGAGTAACCATGTACACCCTGACGGTGTTGTCATTTCTGGATTCATCACCAGTTTTAACGACACCAATGTTGGCGTAAGTATTGTGAAGCAAATCGTAGTTATTTGCGTCGCGGGTGTAGGTGACTCCCCTCTCGATAACTGACTTAGATCCGAAATTTACGATTACAAGAAAATCAGGATTTTCAGAGTCGTACCTGAATCCTTTTGCTTCCAATTCAACCCTCGCCGCCTCAAGTAAGACAGTCTCGAGTGTACTCTTCGAATCATCTGCTTTCTTATATGCGAAAGATTTAACCGTCTTAAAATCCAGCCCGGGAGTAGGCTTATTCTGTATGTTCATGTCTACATAGACACAACCGGAAAGACTCATAACAAATAACATCAATACCAAAAATAACTTCTGCACCCCGGACTCCTGAGAAATAAAATTATACGAAACGGGCTCTATCGCGTGACTGACTAAATTTAAACAGCATTAACTTATTATAGTTTCTTAGCTGTTTTATCCACTTTAGCCAAGGAATGAAAGGACTATACGTCTCAAAAACAAAAAAAATAATACACTTCTATCAAAAATAACCATAAAAAAAATTAATCCATTGGAGATATAATGAATACACTACGCGAAAGACGCAATTTAGATAGAATAGATCTCACTAATCTGAATGATATTTTCAGACAATGTGACATCTCGGCTTCTTCATGCTCAACAGATTTAGATATTACCATACTGAATATTTCAGCCAAAGGCATGAAGCTAAAACTCAATTGCGATGATGATTATGAAAAACTTAATCTCAGCGATGAGGTTTTCATCCGTGGTTGTATCTTTAACGACCGCATCGGGTTTCTAAGTAGCCAGAAAGGAATTGCCGTTTGGAAGGACAAGAAACATATTGGGCTTAAATTCATCCCTTCACTTGAAATAGATGAACTTCACCTCCGCGAAATGCTGGAAGCATAACTCATTACTTTATTATGCTTCCATAAATTGCTACGTTCATAATTGTGAATAGCAAAAAACTTAAAACAATTGCGTGGATCGGCAACACCTTCTTCCGAACAGGTATGGATCAACTGGGCTATGAAACAACCCACATCCCTATCCGTGGACAGCAGGTTTTTACGTGGGCTGACATTTTAGAGAAAACAGGATCAGCTCCAGATATAGTCGTGTATGCTGACAGATCTATCGCCCCCCCCCTCGCTGGAGTTGAATCTTTTCCCTGCCTTACCGTCTTCTATTGCATAGATACGCATATCCACAGCTGGTATCCACTCTATGCGCAAGGGTTTGACATATGCCTCGTCAGCCTGAAAGATCACTTAGATCGCCTTACACCTCGCCTACCAGAATCACGCCTCACTTGGTTTCCTCCAGTAGTCATGGATAATGATGTGCCCGTCCAAATGGAAAAAGAATGGGACTTATTGTTCGTAGGTAAAGTCGATCCTGAACTCACTCCCGAACGAATGCTATTTCTTGATCAAGTCGCGAAACTTGTTCCGGGTCTTCATGTTACTCAAGGTGAATACCGTAAGCTTTTTCCTAAAGCTAAAGTGGTTCTCAATATTGCAGAACGCGGGGACTTAAATTTCAGAGTATTCGAAGCTCTTGCCTGCGGATCATGCTTACTTACACCAGATATCGAACACGGCTTAAATGACATTTTCCAAGACGGCAAACACCTTGTTACTTACAAATCTAATAATGCTCTCGACCTTGTTGAAAAATTGCAGGGACTTCTTATTGATGATGAACGCAGAAAACGCATAGCCAAGCAAGGACATGATCTGATCGAATCAGAGCATCGAATCATACACCGTGCGAAAATTCTTCATAACCTGATTATAGATATGAATGTTGAAAAAGCCGTCAGCGACAGACTTGCCGCCGCGCCGACACTTCGCAAAAATTTCATGAAAAGCATCTACCTTCACTGGGCTGAAGCGATCAACGACCCTAAGCTTCAATCAATATATTTAGAAGCTGCTAAGAATTAATGAACTCGCCTTTCACCGTCCAGCCTTAAACCAATTATCTCATACACAGAAAAACCCCGGTGAAGATTACCTTCACCGGGGTTTTAATATTTATCGCTCTGAATAAAAATTCAGGACTCGACTTACGATTACTCTCTGATATGAAGAGCTTTAGTAAGTTTAGCGAGAATTTCAGGTTTGCAGTTAAGGTCTGCAGTCTGCTCAAGAAAGTGTCTGCGCTGAGCAAATCTATCTTTAAGTGTCTGCATGTACAAAGTCTGATTATCTGTATTCTTAGGATTGTATGTGAAATGATATCCTGGAAGGAAGTTTTCCATACAATCACGTTTCGGTAGCTGAGCACCTGGTAGAAGATCCCAGTCTTCCCATTCCAGCTTATCCTGCAAAATCAATGATTGAAGGTGCAAGGATGTCTGTAACGGAATAGGCTGAAGATCAGTATCCGAAGATCTCCAGAAACCGACGGAGTTGAAGCTGTAGCCTGTGGCTCCGTTTTCGTAGACCTTGGTAAATGCATCAACATCTTTCCAAAGTTCATAAACTCTGAATGGATTTGCATAAGGAATGAAAACAAGCTTTTTAAGCTCTTCTTCCGAGACGTTTTCTGCAAGGTTACGCTTAGTCATCAGGGCTGCGCCCATGGCAACTGCGAGGTTTGTGTCAGTAAAACGAATAAGTGGAGGCAAACATGTATCTTTCATGAGCCAGCAAAGAACTTCAGGAAACTTACAACGATTTACATGAGATCCCAAAACGTCGCGATCAATAAGGGCGCGGCCGTTTGGATTACGTAAATCCTGACCAATAGGAAGAACTTTACCGTCAACATTCAGAGTAGCATGGTTCATTACTGATACCATGTATTCCCAGTCGGGGTTGCCTAGTGGTCTTGAGTCTGTTTTATCAAAAAGAGTCGGCTCCCATACGCGGCAAACACGATTCTCAATATCAATCTGAAATGCGTCATCATGCAAAACTTTCTTGGCAAACCCTTCAGGTAGAGTTCCGCCGTTATCATGGGAGTTTGTGTGAGATGATTTCCCTGTTCCGGAAAGACCGAAAAAGGCAATGGAACGCTGTCCCATTTTCTTAGCATCATCACTTGTACATCCAGTGAAATCAATTTCCTTGATTCCGCCATGACAAGCAGCCATTCCAACGCGAATTCCGGAAGTCCATGCAAGTGTCAAAGTTCCCTTTTTACGTTCACCAAAGTAACGCATGCCGAAATTATAGATAACGTTACATTCTTCATCTACAAGAGCGAGCTGCGGGAAGCCCTGATTATGATAGAAAGGATCTTCATTGCGCCAAACATTATCACCAATGATGATAATATCCTGAATGGGCAACTTTGAACTTTTTTCATATTCTGCTGCCAACTCTTCGTAAGGAGTGAAGTTGACAAGCCAGTTAAAAATATTCGCAGCGTCATCTTCACCACCAACGATGGTAGCTCTGATCATAAGATCCTTATCAAGGCCGATAATTGCTTCGGCCTTAATCAGAGGGCGTTCCTGCATGTCGGAAATGGCTTCTCTGAGATCCCCGAGTACTTTGCGCTGAGTTGGTCCCTCAAGTTTATTATAAAACCTGCGAGCCAAACCTGTGCGTCCAACGATCTTACCGTGACAATGATTTAAAACAGTTGCGCCTTCAGGAAGGCCCAAACGTTTTGCTGCCTTAGGATAGATCAGCTGATCCGTCTCCATGACATCCCACTGTTTTTTAGCAAGTTCGTATGCCTCTGCAGCATTAACTTTTCTTACTCTTTTATCATTAACGAGTGTTTCCGCAATAGCCCTTAAAGGTGGTATTTTAGAAAGATCGTCTTTGTAAAAATCATAGGTAGATTGACTAGCCACTGGTTACTCCTCCAAAGAAAATATAAGTCTGACTGACTGTTAAGAATCGCCCTAACCCTATTCCTAGAAAAAATCCACCCTAACCAGAACCCTGATCCAAATGTTTGCAAGGATTCTGTATAAACCAACATGGTTTAAAGAGTGATCACCAAACTACATAATCAAAACATCTAACCGAAATATGCTTAAATAAAAAGGCGCACTCTCATTTTGAGAATGCGCCTTTTTTCATTAACCGTTTAACTTGGCCTTTTTCTTCTGCATGGTTGTCTCCAGACCGAGCGTTTTAGGCGCAATACTGCGCTTAAGCTTTTTAGTTCTCGCTCGGTTTGTAATTACCATGTTCACAACTCTACAGTCCAAGTACAGACCAGAGAACACCAGCCGCAACCGCGGAGCCAAGAACTCCCGCTACGTTAGGAGCCATGGCATGCATGAGCAGGAAGTTATGAGGATCTTCTTGGCGTGCTACCATCTGGACAACTCGCGCGGAGTCAGGAACAGCGGATACACCGGCAGCTCCAACCAGAGGGTTAATCTTCTCCTTAAGGAAAAGATTCATAAACTTCGCAAAAAGAAGACCACTTGCCGTAGCCACACAAAAGGAAGCCGCCCCTAGTCCAAAAATGAGCAGACTATCAGGAGTCAGAAAGGTCTGAGCCTGAGTCGAAGCTCCAACCGAGAATCCAAGAAGGATAGTAACTGAATCAATGAGTGATGTACGCGCTGTTTCTGCCAAACGCTCAGTAACACCGGACTCCTTGAGCAAGTTACCTAGGAAGAGCATACCGACCAGAGCAAGAGACCCTGGAGCGATAAGACCTGTAATTATGAATGCCCCGACAGGAAAGAGAACTTTCTCACGAGCTGATACTTCTCTTGGAGCTTTCATGCGAATGAGGCGCTCTTCTTTAGAAGTAAACAATTTCATAATCGGAGGCTGAATTACGGGAACTAGCGCCATATACGAATAAGCCGCAATAGCGATGGCTCCCAGCAGATGCGGGGCAAGCTTCGACGCCAGGAAGATAGCAGTAGGACCATCCGCCCCACCGATAATACCAATCGCGCCAGCTTCAGCAGGGCTGAAACCAAGATACATAGCTCCGACGAGAGTAATAAAAATACCCATCTGAGCTGCTGCACCAAGCAGTACAAGTTTAGGATTCGAGAGCATGCACGAAAAGTCGGTCATGGCTCCTATTCCGAGGAAGATCAGCGGCGGGAATAGCCCTTTGCTGACTCCGAAGTAGATGTATGAAAGAACGCTTCCTTCGTCATAGACGCTAAGAGGCATACCCGCGATAGACGGAATATTACCTACAATTGCTCCAAATCCGATAGGCAAGAGCAGAAGCGGTTCGTAGTCCTTTATGATAGCAAGGGCGATGAAAAATATTCCGATGACAATCATTAAGAAATTGCCAATCGTCATTTCAGCGAACCCTGTGGTACTTAAGAAATGAAGAAGTATATCCATAACGTTCCGTCTAGCTCTTATTTTTGTGCAGATATGCAACTGCAGCTGCGACTATCTCTGCTTCATTAGGCCCTGCCGGAGCAGGAGCCTCTACACCGCTATGGTGCGCGGAAGGAGGAATAATCTTATTACAGAAAGCAGCCAGCTTTGGAAGCATAGCTATGTAAAGACTTACCAGCAGCAAAGCCACAAATACGATGCCCATGCCCGTCAGAGAAAGGGCAACCCCATCTCCATTCGTTACATGTTGCCAACTGAACACCATTTCCTGCATTGGAAACTCCTTTTGCTTTTAATAATGCCCAGCTAGACAGATAGAAGAACTAAAGGCTGGCCCTGCTTGACCTGATCACTAGCAGCAACTTCGATAGAAGCCACAGTTCCAGCAACATGTGCTTTAACTTCCATTTCCATCTTCATAGCTTCCATAATCAATAAAGTCTGACCTTCCTGAACAGCCGCTCCGGGCTGGACAGCAAGACGAATAATAAGACCAGGCATTGGAGCTGCGATAGGCTCAGTTGCCCCACCTACTGGTGCGGCAACACCGGCAGCAACAGGTGCCCCGTCTCCAGCTCCAATATTGAAGGACTTGCCATTAAGAGTAGCAATCGCGCCGTCTACAGCAACAGAATAAGACTGTCCGTTTACGGAAACATTTACTGTTCCGGAACCAGTGCCAGCGTTACCGCCACCGAGATTAGCAATTTGCTCTGCTTCAACATCTTTCTTATAGCGAATGCCCACTTTGGCATCGCCTTTAAGGTAAGTGATACCTTTATCTTTGCATGTAGCAACGATGAATACGTTCTCATCATTTATAGGCAAACCTTCCTCTTCGAGGCGCTTGCGTGCAGGTCCGAGACCTTTTGTAGGATCAGCATCATTGAGTTCGATAGGGCTTTTCTTAGTAACCTCAAGTCCCATCTGCTCAGAAGCAAGCTTAATAAGCTCAGCATCAGGCTCAACAGGGGTTTTACCGAAGTAACCGAGAAGCATTTTACCGTAACCGTCAGCAAATTTCTCCCAAGGTCCGAACATGACGTTATTAAACGCCTGCTGGAAGTAGAACTGGGAAACAGGAGTAACGGAAGTACCGAAACCACCTCTGCGAACAACTTCACTCATTGCGCGAATAATCTCAGGATAACGATCCATAAGACCGTTGTCTCTGAGCATCTGAGTGTTAGCTGTCAGCGCGCCACCGGGCATTGGGCTGAAAGGAATCATAGGATCAACCATAGTTGCTTCTGGCGGCAGGAAGTAATCCTTCATGCAATCGCGGAAGACATCTTCGGCTGTGATAATTTTATCTATATCAACATCAAGGGTATAATCCGTGCCGCGCAGGATATGCCACATAGTGACGATATCAGTCTGACAGGTTCCGCCTGAAGCTGGAGCCATGGACAAGTCGATGGCATCTGCTCCGGCCTCAATGGCTGACATATAGCAGAGACCGCCAATTCCGGCTGTCTCATGAGTGTGAAAATGAATCATTGTATCTGCGGGGAGCATCTTGCGTGCAAGCTTGATGGTCTCGTAGACTTTGGAAGGAGTGGAAGTTCCTGATGCGTCTTTAAAACAGACGGAATCATAAGGAATACCCGCATCCAGAATCTGGCGCAGTGTTTTTTCGTAGAAAGCAGCATCATGAGCACCGGAACATCCAGGAGGAAGTTCCATCATGGAAACAACAACCTGATGCTTAAGGCCGGCATCAGCAATACACTGCCCACTATAGATCAGGTTATTAACGTCATTTAGTGCGTCAAAGTTTCGGATTGTGGTGATACCGTGTTTGGCAAAAAGATCCGCATGAGCCTTAATGACATCACTGGACTGAGATTCGAGACCAACAACGTTAACACCGCGAGACAGAGTTTGAAGATCTGCATCAGGGCCAGCTGTAGCTCTAAATCTATCCATCATATCAAAAGCATCTTCATTGGAATAAAAATAGAGGGCTTGGAAACGTGCACCTCCGCCAGCTTCAAACCAATTGATTCCTGCATCTCTAGCTGCTTCTACAGCAGGGAGAAAATCATCGGTCTTAACTCTGGCCCCGTATACGGACTGAAAGCCGTCACGGAAGGCAGTACACATAAACTTAACTTTCTTCTTGGCCACTTCCCCTCCATTGGTATGTGAATGAGTGAATCACCGCAGACATGACAGCCTGCGTTTAAACATTCTTGTTAAACATATTTTTCTAAAGGAAACCAATTATTTACAACACTACACTCGCTATGCCTGAATAAAAAACAACCGCATAACAAGCTGAAAGTGAACACCAAATAGCACAATTCCGTCACAATTTCAGCAAGAAACAGCACCCTCAAAAAAAATCATTTCAAAAAGGTAGGAATATATATTGGAGATAAGCAAAAAAACATGTGTGAAGCATGCTTTAACCGAGGAGCTAAATAAGCACAGGAATTGAATTCTACAAAGAAAAAAGTTGTGCAACAAAAGTTGCAGTGTGACAATTTTGTTTGACAGCAACAACACTAATTACGTTTTTAGTAATTTTAAAACCTTTTTTCGTTGCAAAAGAGTGATTTCGCGCACAGAAACCTCATTCTGCAACAACAAAGAATTATCCCCAAAAGCAAAAAAATCCCTACCATCCATTCTTTTTTATCATAAAAAAGACCTTCTTGGTATGAAATGATCTTTTAAAAGTGAAAAGAGTTACAAATCTTACCCACCTTACTTCTTTCGTCGAAGGTCTCCTATTGAAGAACCTTCGTCGCCCTTAGACGGCTTATTAGCGTCACCACAGTCACAACCGCAGCCGCAACTACCTAACCCTTTCCGAAGCCATTTCACCCCTAAGTACAAGGCCGCACCACCTATAATGACAAACACTATTACTTCCTGCATGGGATCCTCGTCGATATAGAAATTCATTATCAGTTATCTGTAATTTAATATTTATACAGTCGAAGTCAACCATAAAAATAAACAGTATTGAGAAACATTTTACGTATGAAATAAAAAAAGTCCCCCCTGTCATAAATTAGACAAGAGAAGACTTTTTTCGGAGTAATCTTACTTTCTCATGCGAGAAATTTTTGCAGCAGGCCAATAAGTTTTTCCGCTGGTTCAGGAAATCTTTCCAAAAATGTTTTAAACGTAATGTAACTGGCGAATAGAAAAGCAGCGAATCCGCCGTATACTACCACATCAAACATAACTGGAATTGCCTTCTCCAGAATTCTCACTTTGTGCATATTTTTCCTCCTCGCATTGGAGAAGCAACATGCATACCAGATAATATTAAGAAATACTTATCTATGATAAAAATATTCTTCTCAAAGAGACTCGAATCGTTCTTCAAACCGCTTGACACAACAAGTGAGGTGCCATAGTTTTTAAAAACGTATGCAGTAACAGGCTCATTAATTCGTTTTCTAGCTCGCTGCCACCTTTCTAATATATATAAAGGTAGCGAAATAAATAAGGATTTGAACTATGCACATATCAGAGGGAGTTTTATCTCTTCCAGTTCTTGCTACCGGAGCGGCTGTAACAGTTGCCGGAACCATGATCGGGCTGAAAAAAATTGATTCAGAGAAGCTCGTAACGGTTGCGCTTCTTTCGTCTGTATTCTTTGTCGCATCGCTTATTCATATTCCTCTAGGGCCAGGCAGCGCACACCTTATTCTCAGCGGACTTATGGGGCTGGTACTCGGATGGGCCGCCTTTCCGGCAATTCTTACCGGATTACTACTACAATCTATTCTCTTTCAATATGGTGGACTCACTGTCATTGGCGTAAACACCGCAACGATGGCGCTACCTGCGGTTCTCTGCCATTACCTATTTCGCTCGCTACTCAATAAGGGCGGCAAGTCCATGACTGTCGGTGCATTCCTTTGCGGGGCGCTTTCAATAGGACTTTCCGCAATGCTGACCGCATTCGCTCTATCCTTCACCGATGACAGCTTCATCGGCGCGGCGCAGCTAATTGTATATGCTCATCTGCCCATCATGATTATTGAAGGGTTTATCTGTGTATTCACTTATGGCTTCCTGTATAAGGTCAGACCTGAAATGCTCATGGCAACGCAAGAATAAATTTACGAGAAAGCGACCTATATGTTTCACACCAAGAAGCGCGTAAGATAATTATCTCTTACGCGCTTTCTTTATTTGCTATGACAAAAAGGATTAAAACCGAAACCGCTTACTCGATGACTTTCATATTTTGCCATTTACCGCCCTTGAAGCGCAAGTAGAATGCGAAGCTGAGTGCTACAACATAAGCGGTAAAGATAGCCCAAAGGAAATTAGGACCAAGCTTCCAAACCTCCACTCCGAGATAGCAAGGAATTACCATCAGGGTTACGCACAGGAAACCGACAAGTTTCATAACCCAGACAACATCTCCTGCTCCCTTAAGTGCCCCGGAATAAACGAGCGCAAGCCCGTCAAAGAAAATATAGGCAACCATGAACATCAAAAAGATTCTGCCGTGCTCAAGAACTTCAGTAAACTGAACATCACCTATATCATGCGGTCTAAACATACTTATTAAAGTATCTGGTATGGTGATGTAAATCAGCCCCATAAAGAGCATCCACGCACAAGTAATATGAAATGCACAGGTCGTAGCTCTTTTAGCATAGTCGGGCCGCCCCTGCCCTATTGCCTGACCAACAAGTGTGCTGACCCCGACAGATATTCCATAGGCGGGAAAAAAAGATATCCCATCAATTGAAAGCGCAATGTTGCTGGCTGCGAGAATAGTTGTCCCGAGTCTGCCCACCATGTATACAAAGAAAGTCACTGCAAAAATATCTAGAAAGAACTGTACGCCGTTTGACAAGCCATATTTTATAAATCTGCGGAAAAGATCAGGAGCAAATTTATAATTACTCAAAATTCCGTATTTCTTCTCATTCTTACTATTAAAGATAAGAGGAATATAAAGACCGACGATTACACATCCTGCCAGAACTGTTGCGATTCCAGCCCCTTGAATGCCCAATTCAGGAAAAATCCAAAGACCATTTATAAGTGCATAGTCTAATGGGATATTTACCAGTGCCCCCGCCATATTAACGATCATAACGGTTCTGGTCAGCCCGCGTCCTGAATAAAAGCTTGAAAGGGCGGTATCAAGAACAGGTAGCCCTGCACCGAACATCAAAATTCTAAAATATTGTATCTCAAGCACGGTAACTTCGGGAGGATGCCCACCCAGTACGAGCAAGGGTGCCAGAAAATAACCGAGTATTATAAGTATTACCCAAGCTCCGAGAGAAAAGTATATGCCTTGCCACAAACTCGTTGCGACCTTGTCCGGCCTTACAGCCCCCGTATATTGAGCAATGAAAACATTTATGTAACTGGCAACGCCCATGAAGAAGGATATGAATAAGAACGCAAGAATACCTGCCGGAAGAGCGGCGGCGATTGCTTCAACAGAATACCTGCCTAGAAACACCCTGTCGGTAATCTGCATGAGGGTGGTAGAGGCCATGCTGACAGCAAGCGGCAGGCTTATTTTTAAGACATCCTTATAGCCAAACGGCCTATTCCAAAGGGAAGACATTGAACGTTACTCCATAAATAATTTTTTTAGCAAAAAAAAGCCGCTTCCGGAATTCCCGGAAGCGGCTTGGACAGTCATAAATAAAAAATTTATTTAACTGCGTCCTTGAGGAACTTTCCAGGAGTGAACTTTACTCCGCGTGATGCTGGAATCTGAATTGCGTCTCCAGTCTGAGGATTGCGGCCGGTTCGTGCGGAACGCTCAACGGTCTTAAAAGTACCGAATCCTGTAAGAGTCACGTTGCCTTCTTCTTTAAGTCCATCTTCAATCGCACCAAGAACACCAGCAATAGCTGCGGATGCGTCTTTAGCGCTCATATCTAATTTTTCCCGGAACTTCTTAACAAGAACAGTCTTACTCATAATAAACTCCTTCAAAATGTTTTTACCGCTACCCAAGCGATATATCCGTACCCCAAAAAGGCCACTACACCATCCAACAACAAAAAGCCATAGGTAAAATATATTATCACCAGTCACAGCGTTACTTTATCAATAAGCACGATAGTGCCACTTTACGTCAGTAACATAATTGGCCGTAATGGAGTTTGATGCGGAGGTGGCGAACTACAGGTGATACCGAACAATTGTCAAGTGAAACCTCTTCTTTTGCGTATTTTTGAACCAAAACTCTACATTCAGCCAGTTTATTTTTTTTAAAAAGAAAACTCAGCGATTATAATCACTATTTTTTTATTCATGGTGTTGACTTATTGTTTTCGTGTCTTAATTTAGTTGGGCTTCACCAAGATGAAGCGGCTGACTTGTGCAAAAGACAATGATCAAGCCTTTAAAACCAAAAATAAGACCCGCCATAACCACGCGGATTCTTGATTTATTACCTATCAATACTTTATTTAGTCGAGGAGGAAACATGAATCTCAAGCCACTACAGGATCGCGTACTTATCAAGCGTCTGGAAAGCGAACAAAAAACAGCCGGTGGAATTATCATTCCTGATTCAGCAAAAGAAAAACCTATGAAGGGTGTTGTTGCTGCTGCAGGTCCAGGTAAAGATAAAGCTCCTATGTCCGTAAAAGAAGGCGACGTAGTTCTCTTCGCTAAATACGCAGGCAACGAGCTTTCCATTGATGGTGATGACTTCATCATTATGCGCGAAGAAGAAATTCTCGCAGTTGTTGAATAATTTTCCCTTTGCATTTCTATTCTATAATAATGAATTTCTCTCAGGAGGCTCTTTAAATGGCTAAAGCTATTGAATTTAATGTAACAGCACGTGAACACCTCAAAATCGGCGTTGACACTCTCGCCGACGCTGTAAAAGTAACACTCGGACCACGGGGTCGTAATGTTGTGATTGAGCAGTCCTGGGGCGCTCCTATAATCACCAAAGACGGTGTTACAGTTGCTAAGGCTATTGATCTGGAAGATAAATTCCAGAACATGGGCGCACAGATGGTTAAGGAAGTTGCTTCCAAAACCAACGACATCGCTGGTGACGGTACAACGACCGCTACTGTTCTTGCTCAGTCTATCTTTGCAGAAGGCGTAAAGCTCGTCGCTGCTGGCCGTAACCCAATGTCCATCAAACGTGGAATTGACTCTGCGGTTACTGCTATAGTTGAAGAGCTGAACAATCTGGCTAAACCTACACGTGATAAAGCTGAAATTGCTCAGGTCGGAACTATTTCCGCAAACAGCGATTCCACAATCGGCGAAATCCTTGCAGAAGCAATGGACAGAGTTGGTAAAGAAGGCGTTATCACTGTTGAGGAAGCTAAATCCATGAAAACAGAACTTGATGTCGTTGAAGGCATGCAGTTCGATCGCGGATACCTTTCTCCTTACTTCGCAACTGACACAGACAAAATGGTTTGTGAATTTGAAGATCCAATGATCCTTCTCTGCGAAAAGAAAATTTCCAGCATGAAAGATCTTCTCCCTATTCTGGAGCAGGTTCTCAAAATGTCCCGTCCTCTGCTCATCGTAGCTGAAGACATCGACGGTGAAGCTCTCGCAACTCTCGTAGTTAACAGACTTCGTGCAAACCTTCAGGTTTGTGCTATCAAAGCTCCTGGCTTTGGTGATCGCCGTAAAGAAATGATTCAGGATCTCGCTATCTTGACTGGCGCACAGGTTGTTTCCGACGACGTAGGTCTTTCCCTTGACGCTATGACCATCGACGGACTCGGAACTGCAAAACGCGTAAAAATCGACAAAGAAAACACCACCATCATTGATGGTGCTGGTTCTGTTGAAGATATCAAAGCACGTGTACGTAGAATTGAAGCTCAGGCAGCTGACTCCACTTCTGACTACGACCGCGAAAAATTACAGGAACGTCTCGCTAAGCTTGTTGGCGGCGTTGCAGTAATTAAAGTTGGTGCAGCAACCGAAGTTGAGATGAAAGAGAAGAAAGCTCGCGTAGAAGATGCTCTTAACGCAACTCGCGCAGCTGTTGAAGAAGGCATCGTAGCAGGTGGCGGAACCGCTCTTGTTCGTTGTGCTCTCGTTCTTGACAATCTCAAAGCTGGTAACGATGACGAACTAGCTGGAATCGGTATCATTCGCCGAGCTGCTCAGCAGCCTTTGCGCATGATCGCTGAAAATGCAGGTTTCGAAGGTTCTATTGTTGTAGAAAAAGTAGCTGCTGGTAAAGACGGCTTCGGTTTCAACGCAGCAACAGGCGTCTACGAAGACCTCATCAAAGCTGGCGTAATCGATCCTGTGAAGGTTACCCGCATCGCTCTACAGAATGCAGCTTCCGTTTCCAGCTTACTGCTGACAACAGAATGCGCAATCTCCGAAGCTGTTGAAGAAGATTAATCTTCGATACTAGCTTCACGGTTAAGAATATACGGCCCGATCGCTTATGCGTTCGGGCCTTTTTTTATGGAACAAATAAAGAGCCGCATCAGTATAAACTGATGCGGCTCTTTTAAAAGCGATATTTAGCAAGATCTTACCAATCAAGAGTTGCTTTGAAAGCTTCTGCAAGAAGGTGAACCTTACTCCTGACGATGCCTGTTGTTCCTTCGGCAATACCAAAGGAATCAAGGCCAGTTGTCATTCCGATACGCCCGCAGAACTGTCCTTCGAACAGCTCTTCAAACTTCTGAACATTCTCAGGAGAAACAGTCACTGCGAATCGACTTGCGGTTTCACTGTAGAGAGTAGAAAGAGTGCTCATGCCATATTCACAAGGCACAGAACATAATTCGATCTCAGCACCTATTCTACCACCGAGAGACATCTCAGCAAGGGCAACTCCCAATCCACCATCAGAAAGGTCATGACAAGCACTTATGAGCCCCTGACGCATGGCTGTCTGAACAGTCTGATAGCGTTTGAGAGCAGTAAGAGCTTCAACATGTGGAACTGACGGATGAGTAAATCCAAGCTGCGAAGCAACTTCGGAGCCACCCATTTCGTCTCTAGTCAAACCTAGAACATATATAAAGTCTCCGGGCTTCTTAAAGTCCGAAGTAACACACATATTAACATCAGGAACAATCCCGACCGCTGAAAAGAGTACAGTAGGCGGTATGGAGATTTTCACGCCCCCGCCCTTGTAGTCATTTTTCATGGAGTCTTTACCAGAAATACAAGGCACACCGTATGCACGGCTAAAGTGAGAAAGGGCCTGATTGGCTCTAACCAACTGTGCAAGCTTGTAATGTCCATCTGGAGTTGTTTCAGACTGAACTGGATCACACCAACAGAAGTTATCAATTCCAGCCATGTGGGAAATATCACCACCGACGGAAACCGCGTTTCTAACTGCTTCATCAATGGCATTAGCCATCATCCAGTAAGTGTCGAGATCACTAAATTTCGGACAAATACCGTGAGAAACGACAAGTCCTTTCTCTGAATCAAGGTCCGGCCTCAGTACACCTGCATCAGCAGGTCCATCTTCTTTTTCACCAACTAGAGGCTTAACAACGCTACGTCCCTGAACCTCATGATCGTACTGACGGATAACATATTCTTTACTACAAATATTAAGTCTTCCGAGCATATCTTTAAGTAAAGAAGTATGATCTTCAACTTCAGGCTCACCTGTGAATTCAACAACAGGACGATCCCATACAGCCTTGAGCTGCATCTGGGGAACACCGTCATGCAGGAAGTCCATGCGGAGGCTTGCAACAGGCTTAGTGCCATATCTGATATTGTAGAGACCGCTGTCTGTGTAAGTACCAAGAGCAGCAGCTTCAACATCCATTTCTTTTGCAAGAGCCATAAACTCGTCAAGTTTTTCAGGTGGAACAGCAAGAGTCATGCGTTCCTGAGCTTCGGAAACAAGAATTTCCCAAGGCTTAAGTCCATCATACTTGAGTGGAGCTTTTGATAGATCGAGATCACAACCGCCGGTATCTTCGGCCATTTCACCAACAGAAGAAGACAAACCGCCAGCTCCGTTATCAGTGATAGCGTTGTATAGTCCGGTATCACGAGCGCGCATGAGACAATCATACATTTTGCGCTGAGTGATAGGGTCACCGATCTGCACTGCTGTTGCAGGGGAACCTTCATGCAGCTCTTCGGAAGAGAAAGTAGCTCCATGAATTCCATCTTTACCGATACGACCACCAGTCATAACGATAATATCGCCAACCTGAGCTTGTTTTTCGTGACTCAGGCGTCCGGCAACTTTGATGGGCATAGTACCGATGGTTCCACAATAAACAAGTGGTTTACCTAGGTATCTTTCATCAAAAACTATGGATCCATTTACAGTAGGTACACCAGATTTATTACCGCCATGCTCAACACCTTCGCGTACTCCTTCGAATACTCTGCGAGGATGCAACAAACGCGGAGGAAGCTCACCTTCGTGAAAAGGTGAAGCGAAACAAAATACATCTGTGTTACAGAGAAGGTTTGCTCCAAGCCCAGTTCCCATAGGATCGCGGTTAACACCCACGATTCCGGTAAGCGCTCCGCCGTATGGGTCAAGAGCAGACGGGCTGTTATGCGTTTCCATTTTAACGCAAACATTCAGCTTTTCGTTGAACTTGATAACTCCGGCGTTATCCTTGAAAACAGACAGACAAAAATCGTCGTCGCCCTTTTCTTTACGGATATCGCGAGTGGTGTTCTGAATGCAGGTTTTGTAAAGACTGTCCACGGTAGAAGAAACACCTGTTTCTTTGTTCTCGTATTCAATCTTGGAACTAAAAATTTTGTGCTTACAATGCTCAGACCAAGTCTGCGCAAGAGCTTCAAGCTCCGCATCAGTTGGTTTAGCGCCAATTCCAGAGTTAACGCGTTCTGCTATAACTTCAGGATCGGAGTAGTAGTCACGGATGGCATGAAATTCTTCAATACTCATGGCAAGAGTGTTTGCGCGACTGAAATCCATCATCTCTTCATCACTCATGGCGAGCAAGTCGATGATAGCAACTTCGTCACTAGATTTACCTGTGACCTGAGCGGCTTTAGCTTCAAATCCGGGAGACTTTTCCCACTCGGACGCAGAACGAATTTCGTAACGCTGAATAAGCTCATTAGCTAAGAGGTCAGTTACTATGGAAGCGATCTGATCTTTTTCGAGATTCTCTGAGAAAATATATTGAGTAGAAGTATAAACTTTTACTTTCGCACCGTCTTCAGGGGTAATCACCAGAACAACGGATTCTTGTGCGGTACGCCCCTCATTATCCGTTACGCCCGGACGAAAGCCGACTTCCACGTTCCATTTAAAATTATCTGCGATAGGGGTAAGAGCAACATCATGCAGCACAGGATCATGCAACACGCCAAGCTCCAAAACCTTATCAATATCTGCTTTTTCAAGCCCTTCAACAGTATATACTTTAATAGTCCGGACTTCCCCGGCTTCTATTCCGAGTTCTTCCCGAATCTTACGAGAAACTCTATGCCCCTGAACATCACGGACATTCTTTTTAAGACCAACCTCAACCCGCCAGAGCATGGTTATCTCCTTTTTTAATATAAATAACGAGATCTCAGCAAAAAGCTTAAGACTCTTTTTCCGCCCATTTCAACAAATTACCGCCTAAATCTTTGGCATCATATGCCGCTTTGTCAGCTCGCTTGAGCATGCTGACCGAAGTGTCACCATCTTCTAATACGGTCATACCGCCGCTGATGGTTACCCTTCCTGAAAATTTCTTATCTATTTTCATCCGAATTCTATTCCCGATCATCTCAAGTGAATCAGGGCGAACCTCGGTGACAATAACTCCGAACTCATCTCCGCCGTATCGACAAGGAAAGTCCATTCCCGCTCTAAGTTCTTCTTTCAATATTTTAGCCACAGTTTTTAGAACATCATCACCAGCCTGATGTCCATCTGTGTCATTCACTTTTTTAAATCCGTCCAAATCGAAAAACAATATACCGACAGGCCGCTTGGTTCTCCGGCTGCGAGTAATCTCACGAGCCAGCATGGTATTGAACTGAGTATGATTAAAAAGTTCAGTCAAACCATCAAAGACGGCCTGTTTTTTAAGTTTCTCCTCAAGACGTCTGATAGTTGTCATATCACGGGCAACGATGAGATATTTATCTCCTGATCCCGCAAGCTGACTAATTACAAGCTCAAAAGGCAATCCGGCAGAGTCAGTCCTTTTCATCAAGACTTCAACTACCGTTTTTTTATCCTCAAAAATCTCAGGTCCCCAACGCCCAGTGAAAGACTCGGTCGGACTTGCTATATTAAAGATATTACGCCCGAGAAAAATCTTAGAATAACGTGACGACGCATAGTGAACATTACCCTTAGCATCCACTGTGAGAACAACATCACGCATCGAATCAATAAGCCCTTCCAAAAAATCTCGCTGCTTAAGAGCTTGAATCTGACTTTCTGAAACCTCTGTCATATCTTCCATTATGACAGATATAGCCATGCCCTCCTCGCTCTTCTGCTTATACGCTGAAAAGTAAAGACAAGCTTCACGAGGCGTGCTTCCTGTGCGAAGGCGCACACAAAGAATTTTGCTAAATGACTTTTTAGCCTCTTCATCAACGAACGCCCTCCACTCCAAACCAAGGCCGGCACTAACGCCTATATCTAATAATTCGCCAAAATCTTTAACGCCGGAGACTCCGGCCCCTCCGAGAATACGGCCCATCTCCTCGTTCATATCAAGAAGGTCACCGCTGATATCTAAACGAGCAATCCCAAGAGGAAGAGTTTCAAGCGTAAGGGAACGTCCTTCGGTCAAATGCTGGTTGGAACAATAATGTTCATAAGCCTGACCAACGAATTTAAAATATAGTTCTAAATTTTTCTTCTCATCCTTTGAAAGTCCGGAACAAACACAACGAAACTCTCCGAGATCGACACCGCGACTAGTGATCTTTATCCCAGCCCCATGAGTAGACCAACGTAGGTCCGGCCTAACAACTTTACTGGCAACTTTATTTAAAGCTGCCCCTTCTGCTTTGTATAAAGAATACTTATCCAAGTCAGGTAATTTAAGCGCCAGTTCCCATTCATTAACATCCCAGTTGAGTTTAACGTGGCGACCAATTATGCGCGGTATGGAATTTAGACCGCCTTCTGCTGTCAGCAGTTCCAGACTCATGAAATAACTTGATTGCAAAGACTTGATGGAATGATTGTAAAACCGGGCTCCGCTGTCACTTTCCCCCATACCCAAGGTACTGAGCATGGACTGGAATTTGGTGCGGCAGACGGATCTGAACTCTTCAATATCTTCTGCATCCATGCTAAGAGCAGTCTGTAATTTAACTTCAAACTGAAGCACATTAAACGGGGCGGAAAAACTACCAAGTTCCATTTCTGCCCATTTAGTAGCCAAGATAACTGCTTGCGTAGGCAAATCAAATGAATCAAGATCGTCCAATGAATGATGATGTAATAGAGAAGAACACTCCAGAGTTTTAAGCTTCCAACGTGACAATAGCAGCTGACTAAGAGCTCCATGCGTCATACCCCAAGCATCATTTTCGGCCGCATCCTGGTTGAGATAAGACATGGTTATTGAATCACTGTGACATTTATCGGGAAGCTCTTCCGGGGCAGCACATCGTAAAAAAAGTAAGGAAATATCTTTGAGCAAACAACACAAGTAAATTTTATCTGCATGCTCAGGGCAGGTCCGTGAGGCTATCAGCTGGGCAGAAATAGCTCCCCAAACTGTAAGCATCCAATCATTATAAATATCGTAATCGCATTTTTCGAGACTACCAGTCGTATGCTTTTGATAAGAAACTGTAACGGCAAGATTTAAAAGTTCACGAGTCCCAAGGACAATTGCTGCCCGTTTGAGATCAGAAACTTCCTGAGATAAACCGTAAAAAGGGGAGTTAACAAGACTAAGAATTGTAGTTGATAGGGCAGGGTCTGTACTGATGATTTTTCCCATTACAGAAAAATCAGGTTCAGGCTTTGCAGCCTCCTCCATCAGTTGAAGCATCACCGGAGGAAAACTGAGCTTCATCATCAGCCGAGGTGATTCAAGGATCGTGTCAAGACTCATTGTCAATTACTCCTCTCTTTTACCTACACCTACTTCCGACGGGTCAAAACAAAGTCTGCCGCTTGCTTAAGAACAAGGCACTCTACGCTATCGCCCAGAGGTGACAGACATTTTTTGGCTTTTTCTATGTAATCAGCTGCATACTGCCGTGTTTTTGTCCCAAGCCCCTGCTTACGAATAGATTCCAGAACAGCATCACGTTTAGCATCAGTAATGGTGCGGTCTTTAATCTCTGTAAGAAGATTCTGAGCTTCATCACTATCTAGCATCTCAAGGTAAATAATCAAAGGCAAAGTAACTTTACCTTCTCTCAAATCTCCGCCTTCCGGCTTGCCTGTCTCGCCGACAGGAGATTCATAATCGAGAGCATCATCAACCAATTGAAAAGCAATTCCCATATTAAGCCCAAAATTTCCGAGCGCATCCTCTAAGTCAGAATCAGCGCTCGTAACGGCTGCGCCAATCCGGCAGGAAGCTTCAATGAGCCTTGCAGTTTTACCTATGATGATGTCCATGTAGACATTGCGGTCAACTTTAGGTTCGGAAATATGTGCGATTTCGCGGATTTCTCCTTCTGCTGTAGACATTATCGCCGACGCCAGAATAGAGCTAATGCGAGAAATACCGTAATCTGCTCCAATTCGATTAGCTAAAGCAAGAAGAATATCTCCGGCTAAAATAGTCTCAGTAATGCCAAAAACAAGATGTGAAGCCTCAACTCCCCGTCTCAAATCAGCATCATCAAGTATATCGTCATGAAGTAAGGTTGCAGCATGCAACAGCTCAAGTGAGCCAGCTAAAGGATAAATATCATCCTTTGAATATCCCAATGCCCTAGCTGAAAGTATGGTGAGCACAGGACGTATCCGTTTACCGGGAGCAAGCAGAACATGCTTTGCGACCCCTTTCACCAATCCCTCAAGCTTATCGGTTTCTTCATTTAGAAAACCGTTTATGCGAGGCAACTCTTTTTCAAAATATGCTAATAACTCAGTCATCCGCGTTTGAATTATCCCAGTTGGTGTAAGAAAAGCACACAAGAAGATGGATTGTATTATTTCAACAGTGAAGAACAAACTCGGCCAAGTTCGACCAAAGCTCCACGCAAATCCCAATCTTCTTTGTCCCTTGACCCCACAAGGTTCGATACAGTTCGCACCTGACATACAGCTACCCTAGAAAGAATAGATCCATATGCAGCCGCAAAACCTTCCATATTTTCTATATCCGCCACAAACGAATCTCTCAGCCTGACAGCTTCATCAGCCGTCCCAGTAACTCCACTGACCGTTAAAGACACAGCTTCGGGCAGTTTTGCTAATCGGTCAAGCCCGGACTTGCTAAGTGCAGGTCCAGAAACAAGATTAACTCTATTCCAAATCTTTTCGCTATCTACTTCCGCAAGACAGAAACCAAGACCTTTAGCGTCAATGTCTTTCCCGACTTTCAGTCCATACTCAGGCCAAATTTCAGTCTTAACCATACAAGCTGTACACAACGGAAATCGCTGAGGGTCAAAAGTACCTGCCACTCCGGCAAGAATGACAAGTTCCACATCATTTTTGGCCAAAGTCTGACCCAGTCCGAAAGCGGTATTAATTACCCCTATCCCAGTAACAAGCAAAAGACCTGATTTACCTGCGAAGTCAAATGGAGCCGCAACACCCTGCTCAAGTTCAGGTAATTTACAAACCCCGCCAAGGGCCGCTTTCATTTCCTTAACTGTTGCTGTTGCAAATAAAATTGACTTCAAAGTTCCCCCGCAAGTTCAACCGACTACAATCTCCAGAATCTAATTCCGGCTTTATCAAGCTCATCACGATCAAAAAAACATTTTACATCAATAATCAAAGCATTTGCAGGAACTCTGAACCAGCTCTTGATATCATCAAAACTTAGATTGCGATACTCGTCATGCGAAACAGCGAGGATAACTGCATCAAGCCCTTTAAACTCAGAAAAAGGAACAGTTTCAAGTCCATACTCTTCTACAGCCTCTTTTGAGTCTGCATAAGGATCGTGAACAAGGACATTAACCCCGAAGGAGCGAAGTTCATCGACAACATCAACAACCTTAGTGTTGCGGAGATCAGGAACATTTTCCTTAAAAGTTAAGCCGAGAATACCGACCTTGGCATTTTTAACTTTGCTGTCACCATCAATCATCTGTTTAATTGTGGTTTCAGCCAAAAATTTACCTACAGAGTCATTAATCTTACGTCCGGCGAGAATAACCTGAGGGTGATGCCCGAGAGCTTCAGCCTTAGTTGTAAGATAGTAAGGATCAACACCTATACAGTGACCACCAACTAAACCTGGACGAAACGGAAGGAAATTCCATTTAGTACCGGCAGCTTCAAGCACATCGAGAGTATCGATTCCCAAGCGATCAAAAATCATGGACAGCTCATTCATGAGGGCGATGTTAAGATCGCGCTGTGTATTTTCAATAACCTTGGCAGCTTCAGCAACCTTAATACAGGAAGCACGGTGAGTTCCGGCTGTAACAATGGTGGAATACAACTCGTCTAAAAGATCAGCAACCTCATCAGAACTACCGGCAACAACTTTTACGATTGTCTGTAAGGTATGCTCTCTGTCACCTGGATTAATTCTCTCAGGAGAATAACCAACTCCGAACTCAGTTTCATACTCAAGCCCTGATTCTTTAGCGAGAATCGGAATACAAATATCTTCAGTAAGACCAGGGTATACGGTAGATTCATATACTACGATTGATCCGGCTGACATGTTCTTTCCGACCATTGTAGATGCGCCGACAACCGGACGAAGATCAGGATTGCGAGCTTCATCAATCGGAGTAGGCACTGCTATAATGATTATGCCAGCTTTCTTAAGATCAGCAGGATCACTACTGAATTCGACAAAATTATGGAAATCAGTTTCAAGAACTTCTGCTGTGCGATCATAACCTTTACGAAGTTCACTAATACGCTGCTCGGAAATATCCAGTCCCAACACATTGAAGTGACGGCCAAGAGCAACAGCAAGAGGGAGCCCGACATAGCCGAGGCCAACAACTGCAACAGTAGTTTTCTTATCTTTTATATCTTCAAACTTAATCATGACTTCTAATCCTTTAATGTTTTACCGGAAAGCCGGAGACTATAATTCTTGTTCAATTACCATCTAAAATTTTCTATATAAACTTCCAGCAGAAGGGTGGACAATGTCTAGCCGCCCATATAAAACCAGAGCTATGAATATAGACTGGTCTTTCCTGCTATCTGCCCTAGGCTTAGCCTTCATACTTGAAGGAATTCCCTACTTTTTGTTTTCTGAGCGCATGCCCAGAATTCTAATCTCTATCATCGAAAAAGGTCCGAAACAGATGCGGATTCTCGGCCTGATTGCTATGATCTTCGGATTACTGCTTATCTCATTCGGGCAGTCTCTAGTGGACCTTTGACCGTTTACTCTGCGGAATTCAAAGGTTTTTCAGCCACGTGAATATACACAATTCCCGATAGCAGAGGGATGAACATAACTCTGCCGAATCCGGACTTGCGCAGTTCCTCTCCTAAAGATCTTTCGTCTGGGAAAGAGCGGATAGTGTCCGCTAAATATTTGTAAGCACCGGAATCACCGGATACGACTTTGCCCAAAAGCGGAAGAATCTTATTCAAGTAAAAATTATAAAACCCTTTCCAAATACGTTTGCGCCCTGAACCGAACTCAAGAATGCAGAATCTTGCGCCAGGTTTAAGTGTACGCAAAACCTCTTCATACGCATCTTCACGGGGAAGAATATTACGGATTCCGAAAGCTATGGTTGCGCCATCGAGGCAGGAGTCTGGTAATGGAAGTTGCTTTCCATCAGCCTGTACTGCCGCCACGGTTGCACCTCTTGTTTTCTCATGCTTGCCATCCAGTTTTTTGGACTTACCACAAGAAAGCATAGGATATGCGAAATCCATAGCGAGAACTCTAATGGACGGGTACTGCTTTTTCAGTTCCACCGAAACATCCAAAGTCCCAGCAGCAAGATCAAGAACAAGGCCATTCTTAGCTGGGCGAACAAGCTTTACCAACCGATAACGCCAGTAAATGTCCTGCCCTGCGCTAAGAGCGTGATTCAAAAAATCGTACCAGCCGGCAATTCGCCCGAACATGTCTGCAACTTTTTTACCGTGCTCTTGGTGCGTCTGCTCCTTCATCTACTTTGAATCTCCATTATCATCTTCTGTAGCATCATGCTGCTGTGCTCTGACAGACGCAATGACATCGGCGTATATAGAACTGAAATTCTCGGTAAAATTAGACGGAGAAATTCTTCCCACTTCAATAAATTTTACGACGATTTCCTTAGTTACCTGCAAAGCCTGCTTCTCAATTTTATCCATAATATGCTCCTGCTTGCGCTGAAAACCCCGCCCGGGGGAAATGGCCACGACCTCCACAGGTAGGGCTACCGGGCGGGTAAAAAGAAAAAAACCGAAAAGCCCCTCTCTTTTGAGAGGCTCATTAACATGAGACCCCTTTTTAGTCGACCCGCCTATTTCCCCTAATTTGAACGAAACATCCTAAAACAATCAAAACAATTATCAAACATTTAAGGGGTATAAACCAAAGAAGTCCGCTGGAATATTACCCCAGCGGACCGCCAAATTAATCTGTATTTTTTTTCGACCAATTATTCTTCAAAATCACGGGCAAGAGCTGCAATTTCCTCTCGAATAATTCTAGCGGCTTCAGCCGGAACTGACCTTTCAAGCTTCTCAGCAAGAATATCATCAATGGTCGCCTTGAATGCTTCTTCAATCTCTGCCTTCATCTCGTCAACTTTTTCGGCAATACGTGGAGCCATATAGTCTTCTATCTCTTCGGTTAAGCTACTCTTTATGCGGTAGAATGAAGTTGATTCAGGATCAAGTTCTTTTTCAAGTACGGAGCTTACCAACTCTTCTACATTTGGAGCCTCATCCAGACGCTCCTCAGTAATAGACACACGCTCGCCCATTTCGATCTGAATATTTTCTACTGCAGAAACTCGTTCGCCTATTCCCGCCTGAACTTCTGCAGCAGCAGCGGCAGCAATTGCAACAACTGCCGGAGCTTCCGGCTTAAGAACTTCGCTTAATTTCTGATCAATGGCAGAATCAACATCAACACCCTGAGACAATTTATCCTCAAGTGCCTGAATATTTTCCATCATCGCAGAAATATTGCTTTCAAGAGAATCAAACTGAACGAGTCTTTCTTCCAATGTAGCAATTTTTAAAGAAGATTCAGCAAGTGCAATTTCAAGATCTTCCGCACGCTTTTCAGCTAATGCCACTTTTTCTTCTAGATCAACGCCTTTGCAACCTGCGGCATTCTCTTCAACAAAATATTTCAGTGATCCTAACTGCGAATCAAGCTGATTGATTTGTTCCACTAAACCATCAATAGCCTCTGAACTTGCTGAAGCAACAACCTCATCAACCGTCACGGAATCATCTTCCAAATCAGATAAGTCCATGTCGACATCCTCGAGCAAATCACCAAGATCAATGTCACCATTGTCAAGATCGACATCAGCATCGAGCGAATCGAGGAGGTCGGCATCTTCAAATTCAGCAATATCAATTTCAAGATCAGAATCCGGAGATTCACTGTCTAAAGAGAGATCAAGATCAGCTGTGTCCTCAAGAAGAGAATCAAGATCTACATCAAGATCAAGATCTATATCTTCTGCTACAGGCTCTTCAGCGGAAAGATCTTCTATTACTGGCTCTTCCTCTATAATCTCTTCTGCGAGATATTCTTCCGCCGTAACATCAATAACGTCCATTTCAGGTGCTACATCCATTTCAGACGTAACATCTGTCTCAGCAATCGGCTCTGCATCAAGTAAATCATCAAGAGGATCGAGACCTTCTTCTGAAACCTCGACTAACTCTTCCTCTCCATCGGTAAGCAATGCTTCGATATCTTCATCAGCTAAAACATCATCAACAGCGCCTGAAAGGGCTGCGTCGTCTTCAACCTCACCGAGCAAGTCATCAAGTTCGCCGAGCTCATCATCTTCACCGGAATCTTCAAGCAGTTGATCCAGGTCTGCAACATCTGTGTCGCCATCAAATAAATCGTCTACATCAAGATCATCGTCTGCTGCTACAGTAGAGAAACCACCAAGATCATCAATTAGATTGTCCAATCCTTCAGGGTCAATATCTGCATCTGCAACCCCATCAGAATCAACCATCAACTCTTCTTCCCCGAGATCAAAATTTTCTAATAAATCGTCAGTATCAGTGTCCACGGAACCGGCTTCCTCAACTACATCGTCAAGTTCAAGCACATCTTCCTCGACCACATCAGTCAAATCAAGAATATCGTCATCCGCAGCATCTTCAATAACATCATCAAGTACAAGGACATCATCAAGTACAAGGACATCATCATCCCCTGCATCTTCGACAATATCATCTAATATGAGGACGTCATCTTCTGCTACAACATCATCAAGCACCAGAAGATCTTCATCCTCGGATTCATCCACAGGTGGCTCCTCGAGATCCAGATCTTCAGAGAAGAGGTCTTCGAGTTCCTGCTCAAAAATATCGTCGACATCAGGAGCGCTAGAAGAACCGCCATCAGTAATTTCTTCCGCGATATCATTGAGGTCTAAAACCTCGTCCTTTGCCTGCTTATCCGGTGAATCCGGGGTCATAGCTTACCCTCTGTGAAAATTTAAAAAGGGGACCCGCAAGTCCCCTTTCATTACAAAATCAAGAAGACTTACTTCTTAGGGTGACAATCGCCACACTTAGTAGGTCCAGTCTTAGCTTTAGCTTTCTTCATAGACTTATGACAGCCTACACAGCTATTGTCAGCTTTAGCATGGAAAGCAGAGTAGAAAGACTCAGGCTTTTTCTTGCCAGCTTTGCTTGTGTCAACGTGACAGCCTTCAGCAGAACATTTCTTTACAGCAGCTTTTCCGTCCCAAGTGTGGTGACACTTAGCACAGTCAACAGCAGCATGTCCTTTGTGAGAAAAATCAACAGGCGCTTTAGTCATCTTAGCACCAGCTGGTGCTTTCAGAACCATATCACCGGGAGCATCTACAGCGTACAAAGTAGGGAGTGCGAATGCACATACCAATGCAGCTGTAACCATACAAATCAATAAGGTCTTTTTCATCCTAAGTTTCCTCCATTAAAATAACGTTAACCTAATTACAGTCTCCTAGAGGATTTAATTTAGAAAAAAAACCATGTCAAGCACACTAGACAAAAACAATCGATTAAGATCAACTAAATCAATCGTTTTTATGGCCTAACTAAATATCATATTTTCTTGCATACCCACGAGGAGTCAACATCTTATCTCCAACGGCCCTGCTTGAAGAATTACCAATTATTAAAACAGTTTGCATATCAACATCGTCTTCATTTACAGTAGCCAAAGATACGACCTGAACCCGCTGCCCTTCCCGATATGCTTTATTTACAATCCCGACCGGAGTTGTCCCGTCTCTAAATTCTTTTATTATTTTAATAGCATCTTTTAAATGTCCTGCCCTTTTTTTAGAACGCGGATTGTAAATTGCTATCACAAAGTCGCCATCAGCAGCACATTTAAGCCTTTTTTCTATCTTATCCCACGGAGTGAGCAAGTCGCTCAAGCTGACAGACGCAAAATCGTGCATGAGCGGAGCACCGAGCAGGGCCGCAGCCGCAGTAAATGCGGGAATACCCGGCACGACTTCAAATTGAATATCTTTAAAAAGATCACGCGCTTCAAGCAGTTCCATAAGAAGTCCCGCCATAGCATAAATCCCGGGATCACCACTGCAAACCATCACCACATCTTTGCCGGACAAAGCTTCATCAATCGCTTTTTGGCAACGCTCTACTTCTGCCATCATACCAGTAGACAAAACATCTTTACCTTCAAGCAAATCTGCCGGAACCAACTTAACATAGCCTGTATACCCTACCACACAATCAGCGTGTTTAATAGATTCCCTAGCTTGAGGAGCCATTAAACATTCATCACCCGGCCCAAGACCTACAACCCTAAGGCTACCTTTATTCTGAGATCCTTTGCCACAGCCATTGTCACTCGCGCACTTTTGTTCTTCGGTATTACCAGATCCGTTGTTCCGGCCTGTTTCATCGCTGCCGCTTCGCATACGCTGCCAACTCCCATATGTTTCATAACCATTCCCGAGGGGTTGGTTCCTTTAATTTTATCTAATTCATCAGCACTGAAAAATTTTATTTCAAGCCCCATACGCTCAGCAAATTCAAGCATCCCAACTTCATCACTTTTAGCATCAATACTGGACATAGAGCCAATTGACTGGCCAGCAACGCCATGATCTGCCAAAACGGCCACAATCAGTGCGTATATTTCTTCGGCAAGAACGCCTCTGCGGCATCCAACACCAAGTCGCAAACATTGCGGGTAAAGTTTGAGTACACTTTCCGGCAAATCATGCACACGCCAGTCGATGCAAACTCCGCATCGCAAGTCCGCAAGTTCAGCGGCATTCTCAACTCTATAAAAATAATCACTAATATCGCTTAAGTCCATATCCCCTTCAGGATCGTAAACTCCGACCATTTCACCATCCAGCAAAGCACTGTTTACGAGCTTTACCCTGTCTATCTCGCCGATAACCAGCCCATTTTTCTGAGCAAGCATATCTATAGAAGGAACTCCGGCACAATCTGTAGCAGTAGTAACCACAGCAGTCGCCCCGATTTTACCCGCTATCATATAGCTAAGTTCATTGGCTCCGCCGAGATGGCCCGAAAGCAGTGAAATGACAAACTGCCCTTCCTGATCAAGCACCACCACTGCGGGGTCTGTATCCTTCGATTCTAAATGTGGTGCAATCGCACGAACAACAATGCCCGAGGCGGCAATAAAAATATGTGAATCGTAAAGCGAAAAAGTTTCCGCAATAAGCGGGAGAAATTGTGTGTAAGAAATATCGCTATCAGCAGCATAGCGTTCAAGCACATAACAAACTGCGTCTGCTTCAGGTGCAATGGAACGCGCAAGGTCCGCACCTTTGGCGGTTAGGGCGTATATGGCTGTTTTTTCGCTGTTCATTATATTTCTCTAATTAAAGTAGATACTGGAAGAAAGTAAAAATTCGGGAAGAGTTAACCTCCCCCCGAACTTTACATGGAATATTTTACAAGAAACGTCTTATTAGCCTTTAAAGCTCTTAACAGCTTCCAAAGTAGCTTCATAATCTGCTTCGCTATGAGCAAAAGAAGTGAAGGTACATTCAAAGCTTGAAGGAGCAAGGTTGACCCCATTTGCGCGCATGTGGCGATAGAATGCGGAATAAACATCAGCATCGCCGTTCTTTGCGGACTCAAAATCTGTTACCGGCTTGTCTGTGAAGAACATGGTAAAGATTGACGCAATGTGGTTCAAAGTTATTTTGAAACCGTTTGCTTCGAGAGCGGCTTTGCAATCCTGTGCCAGCTTCAATGTGCGAGCTTCTAGAACATCGTAGTTCTGCTGTTGTAGTGCACGGAGAGTTGCGATTCCTGCCGCCATAGCAACGGGATTACCGGAAAGAGTTCCAGCCTGATAGACATCTCCGCAAGGTGAAATGCGAATCATGTGTTCACGCTTACCTCCGTATGCTCCTACAGGGAAACCGCCGCCAATGATCTTACCAAGTGTGGTTAAATCCGCTTCAACGCCGAAACGTTTCTGCACGCCGCCGGAAGCGACTCTGAATCCGGTGATAACTTCATCAAAAATCAGTAATGCGCCGTATTCGTCGCATATATCGCGTAGCCCCTGAAGGAATCCTTCAGTTGGAAGAACGAGACCCATATTACCTGCAACAGGCTCAACGATGATGGCCGCGATATTTTTGCCTTCTTTTTCGAAGACAGCTTTAACTGCTGCTAGATCATTATATGGAGCAAGCAAAGTATCTTTGACAGTGCCTTCTGGAACACCGGGGGTTCCGGGAATGGAGAAAGTTGCGAGACCAGATCCTGCGCTAGCGAGGAAACAATCGCTGTGTCCGTGGTAACAACCTTCGAACTTGAGAACTTTATCTCTACCAGTCACACCACGTGCGAGGCGAAGAGCGCTCATTGTTGCTTCCGTACCGGAGTTAACCATACGAACCATATCTATAGAAGGGATCATCTTAATGATTTCTTCTGCGAGTGTAATTTCATCAGGACAAGGAGCACCGAAACTTGCGCCCATATCAACAGCTTTATGAGCCGCATCTTTAATTGCCTGATAACCGTGACCGAGCATCATCGGCCCCCAACTCATTACGTAATCGATGAGTTCCTGACCATCGACAGACCACATGCGGCTACCGTCAGCTTTTTCAATAAAAAGAGGCTCACAACCAACGCTTTTGCAAGCTCTTACAGGGCTGTTAACACCGCCGGGAAGAACTTCCTGCGCATGCTTAAATAGTTCAGAAGATGAAGCCATTAGAAATACTCCTTATCTGCAATTTTAAATAGTAATTTAAACGTTTACAATGCTATTTTATAATCTAATTTATGAGCAATTTTTCTTACTCTTGTTTTTTTTCATTGCCTTCACAAGCAAAGCAATATCTTTCCTACGCTCTTTTTCCACCCTATCAGCACTTTTACGTTGTCGTTCCGATAAGTAGTCAAGTTCGCGTTTCATCTTGTAATAACTTTCGAGTCGCTCTCGTGAGAGTTCCCCATTTGCAACATCTTCCATGACACGACAGCCGAATTTATGCATATGGTTACAATCGGAAAATCGGCATTCCTTAGCTAAATTCTCGATATCGGCAAAAGCGCTTTCAACTCCGCCATCATTATCATAAAACGCGATCTCCCGGATACCGGGATTGTCAATCAACATGCCGCCTTGAGGCATGAAAAATAAGTCGCGTTTAGTCGTGATATGCTTACCTTTACCAACACTCTGACTAACTGCTCCTGTTGCTTGGACAGACTCACCATAAAGCCTATTCAGGAGTGTGGATTTACCTGCGCCAGACGAACCAACCATAGTAACCGTTTTTCCCGAAATCAAATACTGTTCAAGCTCGAGAACTCCGACTGAGTCTTCTGCCGACACAATATGAACAGGGATACCAAACGCGATTTCATTCACCTCGTCCACACAAACTTCTGGATCATCGTGAAGGTCTGCTTTGGTCAGAACAATTACAGGATTCAAACCGCAGTTATAGACAAGAGTTAGATAACGCTCGATGCGGCGAACATTGAAGTCTCGGTCCAAGCCGCAAACAATACACACCGTATCCAAATTGGCAGCCATGATCTGCTCTTCTGTTGCAAGAGCACTATTTTTACCACGCCTTCCTGACGCGCCGCGCGAAAGCATATTCCTACGTGGCAAAACCTTTGTAATAACCATGTCCTGCACGAGGACCCAATCACCAATAACAGGATATAGAGATTCAGAATCCTTGGAAATGGCTCTATAGCGAACCTTTCCGGAAATCGTGGCCTGAAAATCTTCATCACCCTGACTCAGATGGAACAACCCCGTATTTACACTAATAACCCTTGCAGGAACTCCTGTCCCGTCAGCGTGCTCCTGAAAATGATCATTCCAGCCCATGGATATAAGTTTTGTTTGATTTATATAATTTTCTTTAGATTCGATAGTCGTATTCATTATGTGTCACCATTTTTTGATTTCTTCGATACCATGACAATTCTGCATGCAGCATGATTGCGTGTATCTGGAGTGTTCAACTAAAACATGTACACTGACTGCAAGCATATCCAAAGGATACAGCCACTTAACAATCTGAAAGGTACATATTCAGGAATAATAATCAATGGTACGTCGCCGACACAATATGGCGCAACAAAATAGACGGAACTCTGAGTAGAGGTCCGCTACGGCAAAAGCCGGAAAGAGAACAAAAAAATCCTCTTTAAAGAGTCAGATCATTCTATTACCAGCGAGCTACCTATTGTCGGCAACGCGTGGCACAATTTCTAATGACCTCAAGTACATAAAATCTCCTACAAATAGTTTTAAAATATAAATTTATACTTGTGGGCCGACATCCTGTCAACACACGCCTCCACTAGAACATAAGACGTTTTTCTAATCTAATATTAGATTAGCCTATAATCATACTATTTAAATTCGAAATATTTCATCGAGGTCTTTTTAAGCTCTTTCAGACTTCTCAGGATACAATTATCAGTAATACCTGTTTCAGACTCAAGCTCTTTAACCACATTCTTGCAGTCGTCAGGCCCTTTGCCGTGAATCATTGTATACAGATTGTATTTCCATTCGGGATAAGTGGTGCGCAAGTAGCAGTGGCTGATTTCCGGCCGTTTAGCCATGTATTCTCCAATTTTCATTGGGTCCTGATCTTCCTTAACACACCATGCGACCATTGCGTTTGCACCATATCCGGCTTTCTGATGCCTTAGAGTGGCACCGAAGCGGCGGATAATCTTTTCATCTTTAAGACGAGTGAGCAGCTCGATTACTGTTTTTTCATCAGTTCCAGCCTTCTCAGCTATATCTGCATAAGGGGTTAAACTCTCTGAAAGAGTTCCACCTGCAAGCGCCAAAATATTCTCTTCAAGCTCAGTAAATTTAATAGCCATATTCCATCCTTGACTGCGACCCGTTAAATTAATTTCAGGCCGGATTCGTTTTTATAAAAAGGTGATACCTGCATATCGCCTCAGCCTCAAGGGTTGAAACACAAATAATTACCCTCAGCCTTTTGTATAGGGAAAAATATTCTCTTCGCGAAACAAATTTATCATAGGACTAACCTTCTTTGACTTAAGTCATGGACTTAAAATTACAATAATGAGATATTCGTACCAATAATAATTTTTTATAGGAGGTAGTTTAAGATTTGATGCTTAGGAATGAGGTTTAAGTGAGATAACTCCTAACAGCATGGAGGTGACTGAAAAATGCCAGACAACCCTAAACCAAAAGGGAGTGGCGGTTTCAGTCGAAAATGGCGTTGGGGAGTTGCAACGGGACTTTTGGTAGCAGTTGTTACGGTGCTTGCTTCTGGGTTTATGATAGACACGACAAATACAGATGTATTCTGTCAGACGTGTCATGAAATGAAACCGTTCAGGGCTTCTTGGAAAAATTCAGTACATGGCGGACAAAATCCGCAGGGCTTTGCAGCCCAGTGTGTTGACTGCCATCTGCCACACGGAAATTTTCTGGAATATCTTACGACCAAGGCAATTACTGGAACGAGTGACGTAATCCATCATATCACGTTCAACCCTTCAGAGTTCGACTGGGCCGAAAATGCCGAGAAGAACAGGTTGAAGTTCACCTATGACAGTGCTTGTAGGCATTGCCATGTGAAGCTGGAACCAGTTGGTGTTAAACCTGGGGCTCTTCTCGCCCACCGGGCTTATCTCTACGGTCAGACTGATAAGAAGTGTGCTAGTTGTCACCCGCATGTCGGTCACAAAGACATGATTGAAATGGCCAACGAGTTCTTTAAGAAGGACTTATGATTTTAATTGGGGGTAATCATGTTGAAGCAGATGTTTAAATTAGTGATAGTTGCTACGCTTGTAGCACTATCCACCGCAGTGGCTGTCGTTGCTGCCGAGGCTCCTTTTCCCAATATAGCTCCTAAAGAGCTAGTTGTTAAAAGGGGATTTTCTGAAGAAGCTACGAATTGTATTGAATGTCATGCAAAGAAAATGCCTGGGATTGTGGAAGATTGGAAAACGGGCAAAATGGCCCACGCCACAGTATCCTGTTATGACTGTCATGTTGTTGAAAAATCATCACCCATGGCTAGTCAGTGTGAAGGACTGAAAGGAACTAACATTTTCATTTCTCCAATGGTGTCTTCCAAAACATGTTCACGCTGTCACCCGCAAGAAGTTGATCAGTTCCTGAAAAGTGGACACGCAAAACTTGCTGGTGCTCCAGTCATCGAAAACAAAAAATTCCTTAAGCTGATGTACTACTACGAAGGTGCAGAGTTTATTGGAGTAAAATCAGGCACACCTGAAAACATGGCATCCCGTGCCTCTGGTTGTCAGATGTGTCACGGAACTCAGGTCGAACTTGGACCTGACAACAAGCCTATCAACAACACATGGCCTGGCGGCGTTGGAACACGCTACCCTGACGGCTCAATCGGAACATGTACTGTATGTCACACCAGACATAAGTTCTCCATTGAAGAAGCACGCAAGCCTGAAGCTTGTGCTAGCTGTCATTTAGGACCAGACCATCCGGATATCGAAATTTATCTGGAAAGCAAGCACGGCCAGCGCTACCTCACCCATGGTGAAGAGTGGAGATGGGACAGTGCACCTGATGCATGGCAGCCGGGCGACTACGATGCTCCGACCTGTGCAGTTTGTCACATGAGCGGTATTGGTGAATTGAGCACAACTCATAACATCAATGAACGTCTCAAGTGGGACCTCATGCATAAGAAGAGTGTTATCCGTAGCGGCGAACGCGGTGACGGTGAGAAGGGCGACAAGCTCATGCGTAAAGTATGTGCTAACTGTCACGGAATAACCCACACCAATGCTCAACGCGACACCCTTGATGCTTCTGTAGCACTCTACAACAAGTACTGGGACGGCGCGACTAAGATGCAGAAGGAGCTTGCTGACAAGAACCTTCTGCTCCTTGAAGATCCTTGGAACGATGGATTCCAGGAGCTGATGTACTACCTCTGGCATCACTGTGGTAGACGCGCCCGTCAGGGTTCAGCTATGAATGGACCTGACTATGCACATTGGCATGGTTTCTTCCAGGTATTCCAGGTTTACAAGGATATGCAGAAGATTCATGATTCCCGTCTCAAGAACGGTAAGATTGAAGAACTGTCTCACGTAATGAGCACCGGACCTCTCTAGGCCGCACACCATTACGTAATTGATTGAAAGAGAAGGGGCCGCACATTGTGCGGCCCCTTTTTTGCGTTATGATTATTCTGTACTTACCTGAGTGGTGCCGGACCGTTTGAATAATATTCCTGAACCTTTTGAATCCAGAAGTAATCTTCACTTGGCGGACTGCCAACACCATCGGTACTCTGCCCAACTCCAGCTCCGAAGAGAACCGCGGTTACACCGGCTCTGGCTGTTTCTTCCATATGACTGCCCCAAGTTATGGAATCAGAACTTGCGCTGAACTTCGAGTCATTTACCTTGTTGCCAAGGAAATGAGCCATCCTGTTCTGATTACCCGGCTTGAAAGTGTCACCAAGGAACCATGTAGTCGCGCTGTCCTCATAATTTATATGAGTGTTAGTCAGCTCAGGGAACTTTTCACCAGTGTAAGCACTTGTCGCGGTAGACTGATTAATGTGCCCAACCGGAACCTGCCAAAGTATCACTGGCAAACCTGATTCCCGCTTAATCTCCTCAGCAACTAACAGATAACTACTCCAATGATCGGAATTCCAGAACCACGGTGAATTAAATGGATCATCGGGATTCTTAACTCCGGCATCAAGGCCATACTTATCGATACTAAGGAAGTCTGCACTGTGGGATAGAACTCCTGCTTCGACAGCATATGCAGCTATATCACGTGCTATTTGCGCTATGTAAATACGACCAGCATCCCAGCCCATCTGTGCCCAGTCATCAAAATCAGTGCGTCTTATCAAGCCTCTTCCACCATTGCTGCCAGCCTTTGCCCAAAGGTTGAGCTGCCAACCGAAGTGAACGTTATCTCCCTTTTCAGAGATGGTCTTGTTAATGCGCTTTACTGTGTCGACAACAGTGCCGTCAGCAGTACTGATTTGATATGCTCGCTTGCCCGAATTCTGCTGCATGTATCCTAAGAAATCAGGCTCGAGGATCACGCCGTATAATTCGCCCTTCATTATGGTTGTTACTTCGGAAAGGAAGAATTCAAGATTGCTATGGTACGCAGCCATGTAGTTTGCATCCTGTACATTCTTCAAATCATCAACATAAGACTCCACAGTGTCAGGGATGTTATAGAAGACAAAGAAAGGAATCATACCGAACTTGAGACTTTCGCGGGCAAACAATCTTGCTCGAACGTTGCCCCAAGTGGTCCAGCCGTTAATTGGGCCGCCGTTAATATAAATGTAACGGATATCCATTCTACGTCCCTTCTTCTCTTCACCCATGTCCTTCCAGAACATAAGATCTTCCGGTGTATCTTCAGAACCTGAACCTACTGCCAGATACTCAGGCATGCCGGGAAGTTCGCCTGAACTTGAATCAACGCGCAAACCTGTGAAGTAGGTCTTACCGTCTGCGGTATCAATTCGAAGTCCTGTTCGCCCAGTTTCCATACCGCTTATTTCAATGGATGATCCTGAAACAAAGATTTCAGCAACATCAGGGTTACGGGAAAGAACGCGGGTTATCTGCTTGTCAAAGTTAAAGGTTCTAGTTTGAAACTCATTTACATGAATTTGGAATGCAAGGTTTTCATCTAAGATGAAAGTAGTTTCATCACGATCATCGTCGTACCTTGAGCCATCACCAGCATCAACAACCGGAGTTTCAGTTGTGGTATCACCAGAATTACTACTACCAGTGCTACCGGATCCAACATTAATAGTTACAGAGTTGCTTTCTGAGTAAGCTCCATTTGTCCCATACAGTCTGACAGTATAAATATACTGACCGGAATCTCGCCCAGTAAGAGCTGCCGATCCAGCTTGAGCCTGCGGAGAATTCGGCGTCAGATCTTCAGAATGCACCTGAACACCATTTTCAAACAAAGCCCATCTAATTGCGTTATCGCCCCACCACATGTTCCATGCCACGGAGTAATCGCCGTAACTTTGAACAGGGCTAACCCATGCCATTACTGGCTTGGCAGGTGCGCCAACAGCCGCTTCACCCGAATCAACTTCACCACTGGTGCCAGAGCCTCCTGCACCACCAGTGCTACCTGATCCACTATCACCAACACTGGAATCATCTGTAGAATCTCCACCCGAACCGACACCGTTCTCGTCACCGATTGCACCGGATTCGAGGAGACCATTTGCAAGAGCACCTAAAAGGGACTTTTCATTGTCGACATCACGTATATCGCCGGAAAGCTCCCATAACAATGCTCCACCAAGCTTCTGAGCCTTAATGTAGTCAGTCTTGTTCTTGATTGATCTGACGTCATCAAAAGTGATGAACATGCCACCGTTCTTACCGCCGGAGATGTTTGCTCCATATGCATAAGAACACTTTGAATTGCTGTCCCAGAACAATGTTGTCCTGCCATCATCAATCATCTGACTAATTAACCAGTAATCAAATGCACCTGCTTCCCAGTGACCGGGGCCAGACGGAGCAGGAATACCAGTTGAAGGTTGGAACACTCCATTTTCAGTGCTCTGTACGCCTTCCCAAGCCCTGCCATAAAAAGGCACACCGAGGACAAGCTTTTCAGAAGGAACGCCCATTGAGAGATATGTCTGAACAGCACTCTCAATGCTTACATCGCCATTATCGCTAGGATGAGCCACCATTGCGGCATGATGCCCTGTTACATTTTCCCACCCGCCGTGGAAGTCATAAGCCATCAGATTAATGAAATCCAAATAAGGCATCATTCCTCTGAGATCATAGTTCGCAATCTTGTCAGAACCAGCAGGACCGGCAATAGTCAGCTCATACTTGTCACCAGTTTCAGCTGTCTTTTCATCTAGCTGTCTTCTAATTTCGCGCAACAAATGCACATAATTATCACGATCAACCGGACGATATCTCTGGTATTGCTTTTCTAGTTCGATAGACATCTGAGCATTAGTTAAACCTTCAGGAGGCTGAGGTAACCCACCAGAAACAGGATATTCCCAATCAAGATCAATCCCGTCAAAACCTTGATGAATCATCATATCTACAGCAGAAGCCGCAAATCTCTCGCGAGTCTCTCCAGTCAAAGCCACATCAGAAAAGAAGGTTGATAAAGTCCATCCGCCCACAGAAAGCATCAGCTTGATATGAGGATACTTCTGCTTAAGTTGTCTAAGCCTACCGAAGTTTCCGGCACGACTAAGACTTGCGTCCGCCCAGCTTTGAGCAGGCAAACCATTTTCAGCAGGAAAGACCTTCTCAAAATCTGCATATTCGTCCACAGACTTAACCTTCAAAGTAGTTCCATCGATACCTACGAAAGCATAATTAATATGAGTCAACTTATGAGCAGGAATATCAGCAACCTGATAATCTCTGCCGTAGATTCCCCACTGAGCAAAATTGGCTATAACCTTTCTACCAGTATATCCAGTAGGATTACCGCCGCCAGTTGCTCCACCATCAGAGCCAGTATCAGTACCAGTTGTACCATCATCTGTTCCTGAATCTGTGCCAGTTCCTGTCCCCGCACCAGAGTCAGTTCCAGAGCCGGAATCAGTGCCGCCACTTCCGGTATCGCTACCAGTTCCAGTGCCAGAATCACTTCCATCAGTTGTGCCGGAACCGCCACCAATTGAAACAGCTGCTCCGTTCAATGAAACATTGGTAAATGCTGAAGGATCAACATTACCGGGCTGTCCATTGAAACCAAATGAAATAGCACTGCCAGACGCTACATTACCGTTCCAATCAAGTGGTCCAACCTTGTAATGGTTGCCATTGTGCTCAAGAATCTTCGCGTTCCAGATGGAAGTGATATTTCCACTGAAATCAAACTCAAGCGCCCAACCATTCACAGCTGAAGCAACGGTTACGTCAGCCTTTCCGCCAAAACCAGCACCCCAATCCGAGGTAATAGTAAATGCAGACTGAGCAGAAACAGAGCCACTTGAACTATCACCAGTGGTTCCACCGGAATCACCACTAGAGCTTCCATCACCGGACGGAGGCGAGCTGTCACCAGAAGATAAGACAAAACTCTTCACCATATCGGGCGATAGAGTTCCTTCTGTCTTTCCGTTAAACCCGAATTCCAGAACAGCTCCTGCCGCCAAATTCTTATTCCAATCCGGCCCTGAAACAGAGTAGGTGTGAGAACCGTCACTCTCTTCCACATCACCATCAATGCTGGCACTCCAGATCGAAGTTATTTCAAAAGGTACATTAAAAGTAGCCTTCCATTGTTCTAACTTGTTACCGCTGTCATTTTCGAACGAAATCTTACCGTCAAATCCTCCGCCCCACCATGTGGAACCGTAAGAGAACTTTGCTGCAGCCAAAGCATCAGCACTGGCAAAACCGACTAGGCAAAAAATTGCCGCCATGACACATAAAACTCTACGCATTAAAAACCCCTTGTATTAAAAGGTTAAAAGCTGTTTATGAAAAGGTTCATTAAACTTGCTTCTAATCCGCCTAACCTGCTCCAGTTTGCAGTTGGAGCAGCAGTTAAACTTAGCAAATACAAAGCATCATGCATGCCACAGAGTTAAACAGCTTAAATATTTAACTTTAGCCACAAATCGACCTTTTAAAGACTACTGATATTTCGCAAACATGGTTGATTTACATCCTACATTCCGATATTTCATTAAAAACAGATATCCCCTTTACTCTAAAAACAGGACACCAGAATGCCTTACGTAAGCTTCCTGAAAGAACTTGTCGGAGAACTTTCCATCAGCGAATTACAGAAACGCTTTCTGCAACTGATTCTCAACTTACAAAATGTTGAACGGGGATCGATTTGGATAAAAAAAGAAGATAAAATTCAATGCATAGAAGCCGAAGGTAAAGAGAGCGATAAAATACTTCATACAATACTCAGCACTAAGAGCAAAAGCATTGTCGGCTGGGTTCTTGAGAACGAAGAAATGACCATTGCCGAAGGGGGAGTGGACAAGAGGCATTATAAGGATATCGAGGAAGATCTTCACAACAAAAGTCGACTCATCTTATGCTTTCCATTATTTCTTACCAGTGGAGAAATCTACGGAGCCGTGCAGGTTATCGATACCAGCGCGGGAGGTAAAAAACTTAATCTGAAACCTGAATACCTCAAAATCTTGCAAGATATGGTGGACATAGGTTCCATTGCCCTCTCCAATGCTCTAATCAGACAGAAACGAATCGCGCAGGTGAAAGCTCTCCACGACACCATTGATTCGATGTATTCTGGACGATTCCTGCTTGGAGTAAGTCAGGCTTTCAGCAAAGTAATGACCCAACTCGCAAGCTACGCAGTGACGGATTATCCCATACTTATTTATGGAGAATCAGGAACGGGAAAGGAGCTTATCGCCAGAGAAATCCATAGACGAAGTCATCGTAAAGATATGCCTATGTTTATTCAAAATTGTAGCGCAATTCCTGGCCCACTTCTAGAATCAGAACTTTTCGGATATGTAAAAGGAGCTTTCACAGGAGCATTCGAAAATAAAATAGGGCTATTTGAAGCTTCGAGCGGAGGCACAGTCTTTCTCGATGAGCTAGGTGAAATGGAGTATGCTCTTCAGGCCAAATTACTGAGAGTTATCGAAGAAAGCGAAGTAAAGCCGCTCGGCTCAAATCAATCCCGTAAAATTAATATGCGAATCATATCCGCAACGAACAAAGATCTTGATCAGGCCTTAAAAGAAGGAACTTTCCGACAGGATCTGTTTTACAGGCTGAATGTACTGCCGCTTTTTTTGCCTCCACTTCGGGAAAGACGGGAAGACATCCCATTTCTCGTCGAACATTTCATTAATAGAGAAGCCCGTTTCATGAATTGTCCTCGCAAAAAGCTTACCGCGGACTCCATAAAACAACTGAAGGCTTACCGTTGGCCCGGTAACATCCGAGAGCTTGAGAATTTCATCCGCCAGTTGATGGTGCTCTGCCATGAAGAAATTGTAACACCGGCTGATCTACCCTCATATATCAGTGGGGATCAGTGTGGATCCGAGACACATTTCACGCACTGCTCAGACACATTTACGCCTTTTACAAGCGAGGAAGGCCCCAGCCCTACCTTGAACATGGAAGGACTTACATGGAGCGAAGTGGAAGAAACTTACGCAAAGTTCGTACTCGAAAGCAGCGACGGTAATATTTCCCGAGCATCAAAAATTGCCAATGTGAACAGATCAACATTCGATTCGCGCTTAGCAAAATTAGGCATAAAGTAATAATTACCGCAGGACATAATGATCAGTCTACATTGTCATGCAGGTTGCCATAATCACTTAGTATGAGTACCTTGCCCAAAGTAAGTTAATATCAATTATATCCGTGTAGAGGGCTTATAAGCCAATTCACCGGATTTTCTAATAAGTTTTTGTGAAGGAGTAGATATGAAAATCGCTGTTATCGGTGCTGGAGCATGGGGAACAACCCTAGCGAACACACTTGCCAAAAAAAATTTAAACGTCAGCCTTTGGGTAAGAGAACAGGAGCTTGTTGACGAAATAAAGAAAACCGGACGCAACACAGTCTTTCTACCTGACTTTGACCTTGCTGAAAATTTAGTATGCGACAGCGACCCGGCAAAAGTCATGGAAGGCGCAGATTACTTTATCCTTGTGGTTCCTAGCCAGTTCATGCGCTCTGCTCTGGCAGACCTAAAACACCTTTTCCCGCAGAATCCAGCTGTCATCTGTGCGAGCAAAGGAATTGAGCTGAACACCGGAGCGCCTATGTCTCAGGTTGTATTCGAAGCTCTTGAAGGACTTAATCCTAGATACGGTCATATTTCAGGACCGACCTTCGCTTATGAGCTTAGCGCAGAAATGCCAACATCCGTTGCACTCGGTTGTGAAGACGAAGAGCTTGGCAAAGAAGTGCAAGCTATTTTCGCCTGCAAATATTTGAGGGTTTACACCAATCCGGATTACCGAGGCGTCGAAATCGGCGGGGCGATTAAAAACATTATGGCAATAGCAGCGGGCATAGCTGACGGACTTAAATTCGGACATAATGCAAGGGCTGCTCTCATCACTCGCGGAATTGCAGAAATGGGAAGACTCGGAACGGCTATGGGCGCAAACCCTGCGACCTTTATGGGACTTTCAGGCATGGGAGATCTAGTTCTCACCTGCACAGGCGACCTATCCCGAAACAGGCAGGTTGGCTTGAAACTTGGACAAGGACTGAAACTTTCCGAGATTCTAAAAATGAGAATGGTAGCTGAGGGAGTTAAAACAACCGAATCAGTTCATGCCCTTGCTCAAAAGTTGGGAGTGGAAATGCCCATCACAGAACAAGTTTATAAAATTTTATATGAAGATAAAAACCCCGCAGAGGCCGTTCGCGATCTGATGGGACGCGACCTCAAACCTGAATAACAAATATTAAAGGGATTATTATGAAAAGATTATTGCTCATTGGAGCGACACTACTGGTTCTGGGCGGTTGCTCTTCATGGCACAATTCAAATATTGTCGATCCAGCAGACAGAAATAAAGTTCTTGCCAGAGATAAGGCAAACTGTGAAAAACACGCGGCCCAGAGAGTACCCATCGGAGCGGAAACAGATGGCGCACCCGTTGAGCCGACCACATACGAAGCTCAGTTTTCAGAGAATTACTCACAGGTAAGCACTTTCGATAAATGCATGAAAGCGCGCGGTTGGTACAAGAAATAGTTAAGCTGAGTTATCAATAGAATTAAAATAGAAAAAGCCCCTGATGGAATCTCCGTCAGGGGCTTATTTTATGATGCTTCATTTTTTTATGCTTCAGCTCGTTTAGCCCGATATTTTTCAATCTGCGTTATGGCTCGTCCGGTTAGAGCCCCAAATTCAGGCTTCGTGACCTGATCATCAGCCTTAACCTTTTCACCCTTGTGAAAGAGCCCCTTTGTTATCAATGATGAGAAAAGGATAACTGGAAGCTGCGACAAAACGGCATCTTCCTTAATATTGCGGGTAAGCGTATACCCGTCCATTTGCGGCATTTCAATATCTGAGACAATAACATCAAGCCTATCCACTATAGACTGGCCTTCTTCTTTTGCCTTTTCCTGCATAGATTTCAATCCTTCCCATGCCTCTAGTCCATTTGTAAAAAGATGAACGTCAAAATTAGCCGCCAAGAAATTTTTATTAAGCAAAGCCCTGACGGATGCGGAGTCATCCACAATTACGGCTGACCATCTTTCAGGAGCAGAAACGGCACCCTCCTGGTTTTCAACCATAGTAGGGTCAAGTTCGGCAAGTATGCTCTCGAGATCAATCATTAAAACAAATCGGTTGCTCAGTTCAATTGTCCCGGTAATGCAGTTTGTATCCAAATCAGCTATAATTTTGGACGGTGTTTTTAAGTCGGCCCAACCGATTCTATGAATTTGAGTTACTCCGGTAACAAGAAATCCGGTAACAACGCCATTGATTTCCGTAACAACTATTAGTTGAAACTCTGAAACTTCTCTTTCTATTCCAAGCCAAACAGATAGATCAATAATGGGCAGAATCATATCTCGAAGCGACATTGTGCCTAAATAGCTGGGATGAGGAGCTCCCTCCGCAGCTTGCAGGCCCGCCGGAGCTTCAACAACTTCAAGAACTTTGGCAACGTTTACTCCAAAGTAATCTCTTGCGTCGTCTCCTCCACCTTTCTCATCAATATAAAACTCTATTATTTCAAACTCATTAGTCCCGGTATCTAATAATATTTCATCACCACTCATAAAACCCCCGACTCAACTTATATATTAGAATGTACCGTCACAATTCATTCCTAGCTTGCTTATGCGATTAATATTTCCTAAACAAATTTACACTTTTTCGATGAAAAATGCACGATCAAATCTCTTGAGTCGTTTTTAAAAAAATCAAAGTAATCAATTTGCTCCATCCAGTTTAATCATATATAAACTAATTACCCATAAATATCATAATTAGACAAGGATACTCATGATTAAAAAGTACTCACTCGCAAAACTGATCACACTACTTTTCGTGCTACTAATGGCAGGTTGCTCAAGCCACGATGTAAAGCCGGCAGTGCCTATAACAGTATTTAACCCCACTTCAGGAACTTTTAATGCTCGCATCGTCCTTTTTCAATTAAATGGATCCGGACGCGTTCAAAATCTTGAGTCCGGAATTGTCCCCATAGCGCAGAATGTTATCACTACACTTGAAGGAATCGGCTATCACTACACCCCCGATGGCCCAGTGAATTACCTTATTGAGGCCAGGATCGGAAGCCTATCACCAAAGTTAGTTGCTCAGGGAGCCTCTGAACGGGTCGGTTTCGGAATAGGCAGTTACGGAGGACTATCTTACTTCAGAAGTTATCCGGTTATAGTCACCCAGTGGACTCCAGAAATGCAGAGAATAAAAAGTGGCCCTGATTCCTGTTTTATTACCATGCAAATACTCATAAAAGAGCTTAAAGATCAGCGCGAAGAAGTTGTATACTATGGAACTCCAACGCCCATTGAGGTTCCTTACAAACTTGGTTGTCCTTTTTCAGAATGTGGTCAAGGAGCAAGTCAGGCGCTATCAAACTACTTACTAAAAACATTCACTCCAGCTGTCAGACAGTAATATACATACTTGCCAGAACGTAAACAGAATTATATACTTCGCATCCTCGTGACTAAGACTCCCCAATCCCAAGGGGCCCCTTATAATTAGTTCAAGAACTGGAAGGTTTGAGTGGAAATTAATCGCCCTTGGCTTAATCATTATGACGCAGAAGTTTCAAATAAAATTGAATTCAACCACTGCCCCCTATTTGACTACCTAGATAGGACCGCTGAAAAATGGCCTAAGCGTAAAGCTATTGAATTTCAAAACTGGTCTATCACATATGAAAAGCTGAAACACGCTTCCGAAATAATGGCGGCCAACCTTCGCGCAAATGGTCTAAAAACTGGAGACAGGGTCGCGATAATGCTTCCCAATACGCCCCAGATGATCATGACCTATTGGGCTATTCTCAAAGCAGGGGGCGTGGTTACCATGACCAATCCTCTTTATATGGAAACGGAACTGGTTCACCAGCTCACGGATTCTGCTGCTAAATTTATCATAACTTTGGACATGCTCTGGCCCAAGTTAGAAAAACTGCGCGACAAACTTCCTGCCCGGAAGTATTTCGTTACGACAATATCAGACGGACTTAAATTCCCGCTCAAGCAGCTATATAATTTAAAGAGTTTGAAAGATAAAAATAAGCCTAAAATACCATACAACGGTTCTTCCATTATTAAATGGAAAACCCTTCTCGAAGGGAAAGAGACTTATTCGGCCTCGAACATACGGCCCACCGAAGATACTGCTCTTCTCCAATACACTGGAGGAACTACAGGACTGTCGAAAGGGTGTAGTCTCACTCACGCAAACCTTGGTGCCAACATTCAACAGTTCCATGCTATGCTGTATTCTCTCGGACGGGAACGCGAAGTAGTCCTTGGAATCCTACCGTACTTTCACATTTACGGACTTACCGTTTGCCTGAACTTTCCGACCTCACTTGGAGCAACGATGGTTCCCTTTCCGCGCTACGTGCCGCTTGATGTACTCAAGGCCATGCATAAGCTTAAGCCTACCCTTTTTCCCGGAGCGCCTGCTTTATACCTCTCTCTACTCCAGCAAAAAGAACTTTCACAATTTGATATTGCGTCAATCAAATATTGCCTCTCAGGATCATCCCCAATGCCAGTTGAGGCGATTCAGCAATTTAATTCCGTTTTCGGGTCAACGATAGTTGAAGGATTCGGGCTGACTGAAGCGTCTCCCGTAACTCATTTGAACCCACTGGACGGCAAGAAAAAAGCTGGATCGATAGGGGTTCCATTGCCTGGAACTGACGCCGCAATCGTTGACATGGAAGTGGGGAGCCTGCCCATGCCTATTGGAAAGATGGGAGAACTCATCATCCGTGGCCCGCAAGTTATGAAAGGGTATTACAATAAACCCGATGAAACAGCCGGAGCACTGCGAAACGGCTGGCTTTACACGGGTGACATTGCGTACATGGATGAGGATGGATACTTTTTTATTGTAGACCGTAAAAAGGACATGATCATTTCCAGTGGTTACAATATTTATCCGCGTGAAATTGATGAAATTTTATTTGAACACCCAAAAATTCAAGAGGCTGTAACTGTAGGCCTTCCTCACAAAACACGAGGAGAAGTAATCAAAGTATATGTTGTCCTAAAAGAGGGACAATCTCTTGATCGAACAGAAGTAATAACCTACTGCCGCGAAAAACTTGCTGCTTTCAAAGTTCCGAGACAGGTTGAATTCCGCAAAGAACTTCCAAAAACCATGGTTGGTAAAGTACTCAGGCGTGCCTTGCGAGAAGAGGAAGCCCAAAAGAATAGCTAATTTATCAATTATAATATTGAACTTACAAAAGGTTCATCTGAATAAAATTCATAGATCGGTCTGAGCTTCGAGTGAGTGTAGGCTAATTCTATAATGCTTATTTTATTCGGGTGGCCTTTTTTGTGCAATTTATTCAAAACCCGCAACAGCAAGTCCACTTTTGTTTGACAAATGAGAACCTCGCGTCCATGCTAAATTCATAAGACAAAACAATATATTATGCCTTATTTGACATCATTTATGGTCGTCAAAAACATATGGAACAACCGAGCCGAGGTAAATATGCAAAATAAAATAAAAACAGTCACCATCGCTGCCGGGACACTTGGAAACGCAACCTTACTCCAACGAGGGGTTCGAGTGCGCGGAACAGCAGGGATGAGCATACGTGAATTTATTGAGATCGGTTTAGGACTTGCTCCTGAATATGTGGAAAAACAAATCCGGACTATTTTTCTAAACAACTCTCCCGCCGACGATATTGATATTGTACAAATTAAGGACGGGGACATTTTATCTCTGTCAGGGGCGCTACCAGGAGTGGCTGGAATGGCAATGGGGCGAGATACGGCAATCAGTGGTTTCAGAAGTGAAATTCGAGCCCAAAATTCGAGAGATGTAGGCGAAGGCGAGGCCTTTGTGACCGTAAAACTATTCAATCTGATAGCACGGGATTCAGGCCCGAAACTTCTCGAACAAGGCGTGATTGTTAACGCGAGTGATATTCTTAAAAGCTATGGAGAAAATGCTCCTAAAGGCCTTGCTGCGGAAGACGGTACCATCCTGCTTAAAACGAGCACCAATTAAGACTTAATTTCTCCTATATTAGACAAAAAAAGCCTGCTAGAATAATCTAGCAGGCTTTTTTTATTCTATATAATATAAGAGCTACTTGTTAAGAAGCTCAAGCATGGCAATCTTCATTCCGGCTGTATCAATACCAATTTCAGCGCGAAGTTCTTTCTGAGTTCCGTGTTCGATGAATTCATCAGGAATACCAAGGCGCTTAATATTGTGACCATCAATAGCGTTGTTATCAACCAGCATTTCCACCACGGCTGAACTGAATCCTCCAGCCATAGCATTTTCTTCTACGATAACAATATTTTTGAAACGCTTTGTCAGTTCTAGGATTTGTTTTTCAGGCAAAGGCTTAATAAAGCGAGTATTGAAAACTGCGACCGACTTGCCATGCTCAATATCAAGTTCTTCAACAGCTTCAACCGCAGGCCATACTCTAGAGCCCACAGTGATGATCACACCATCAGAACCATCACGAAGAAGTTCACCTTCACCAATGGTTAGAACTGACGGAAACTCATCCATATCTGCACCGACTCCCACACCGCGAGGATAACGAACCGCCGCCGGTCCATCAAAATCGATCGCAGTGCGGACCATACGAGCCAGCTCCGCTTCATCTTTGGGTGCCATACAGATAATGTTCGGAATGTGACGCATGAAAGACATATCAAATACGCCATGATGCGTTGCACCATCAGCGCCGACAAGTCCCCCGCGATCAAGGAAGAAGTTTACATTCAAATTTTGCAGACATACATCATGCACAATCTGGTCATATGCTCTCTGGAAGAAGGTGGAATAAATCGCAACTGCAGGTTTATAGCCCATGGTTGCCAGCCCAGCTGCAAAGGTCACAGCATGCTGTTCACAGATTCCAACATCAACAAATCTATCAGGATAAGTTTTACTGAAACAATCGGTCCCGGTCCCCTCAGGCATTGCTGCTGTGATGGCCATAATCTTGTCATCTTTTGCCGCAAGCTTGCAAAGAGTATCACCGAAAACTTTTGTATATGAAGGAAGGCCGCCTTTAAATTTAGCAGCCATACCAGTCTCAGGCTCGAAGCTTCCTACGCCATGAAAATAAGTAGGATTATCTTCGGCAGGTGCATACCCCTTGCCCTTTGTGGTTAGCACATGGACAAGCACAGGAGTATCGAGCTTTTTCACCTGCTCGAATACGTCGATCAACGCCTCGGTGTTGTGCCCATCGATAGGCCCGAGGTATGTGAAATCAAGTGCCTCAAAAAGCATTCCCGGAGTGAAGAAACTCTTAAACGAATCTTCGCCACGCTTAGCGTACATAGCTAAGTCATCACCGATTTTAGGAATCTGCTTGAGAATTCCTTCAAAATCTTTTTTAAATCTGGTCAGTACAGGATGTGACAGCTTCCGGCTAAGGAAAGAAGACAAAGCGCCGACATTTGCGGAGATGGACATTTCGTTGTCATTTAAAACAACAACCATCTTGCGCTTCATGCCCCCAGCCTGATTAAGCCCTTCGAAAGCTTGACCAGCAGTCATAGACCCATCACCGATAACAGCAACGCAATTGCGATCTCCGCCTTCGATGTCATTGGCTACAGCCATACCCAGAATAGCGGATATAGATGTGCTGGAATGCCCTACACCGAAGTGGTCATATTTATTCTCTGCCATCCGTGGAAATCCACTGATGCCATCTTTATGACGCAATGTATGGAAATTCTCATAACGCCCGGTCAGTATTTTGTGAGCATATGCCTGATGACCTACGTCCCAGACAATACGATCATTATCAAAATCAAAACACTTGAATAGCGCTATGGTTAATTCAATTACACCAAGAGAGGGAGCAAGATGCCCGCCACCCTTGGAAACAGTATTTATAATACACTGTCTGAGTTCATGAGCCAGTTGGGCCTGCTCTTCTTTGTCGAGAGCCTGAACTTCTACAGGATTTTTAATGCTTTTAAGCAGCGGATAATCTCCGCAACCACATGATTTATCAGTACTACTCATATTCCCCGAACCTCGCACCGGGTTATATTTCTCAAAAACTCAGTAAGAGAACACCCAGCTTCGTTATTACAACGCACTATAAATTAAGTGACCACCCAGCCACTTAACAGTGTTAACCACCTAGCACAAAAACAATATTGCGCATCTATGGAACCCATCAATTAATAAACTCTATCAACTATATATTGAGCAAGCTCGGACAATAGTTCAGCTTCCGGCCCTGAATACGGGGAGAGCAGTTCAACTGCTTCGTCCACATATTTGCGGGCGAGCTCTTTGCTTTCTTCCAGTCCGATCAAACTGGGGTAGGTTGATTTACCCTGTTCTTCATCACTACCAACAGGCTTACCAAGAGAAGCTTCGTCGCCGACAACATCAAGTACGTCATCAACAATCTGAAATGCAACTCCAATCAAACGTCCATATTCTTCGGCACGTCGGACATCATCGTCGGTAGCTCCTGTTCCTTTAGCCAGAATAGCGCCAGATTTACAAGCAGAAAGAATTAAAGCACCCGTCTTCATTGAGTGCATAATCTTGAGTTCATCAAGACTTACATCATCACGACCAGTGTAATCCATATCCACATCCTGACCACCGACCATACCGCACGCCCCTGCGGAATAAGCCATCAAACCAATCGCTTCAACAATATTTTCAGCAGGAGCCTCAGCTTTCGTCATGAGTCCGAATGCTTCTGTAAGAAGTCCGTCTCCGGCAAGAATAGCTGTAGCTTCGCCAAACATTTTATGGTTGGAAGGCTTACCGCGTCTCAAATCATCGTCATCCATTGCAGGAAGATCATCATGAATTAGAGAGTAGGTATGGATAAGTTCAAGGGACGCCGCAAATGGCATAAGTCCCTTTTTCTTCGCACCCAGCATCTGGCCCCAAACGAGCACAAGCACAGGACGAAGTCTTTTCCCGCCAGCAAGCAGGCTGTAATCCATGGCATCCAGCAACCTTTTAGGTATGCCGCGATCCTGTAGACATCCAGCCAGATATTTTTCTATTTCTCCCGCGTGAACCGCGAGTTTTTCTTTAACTGTCATCCGTCATATCCTCACTTTCAACTTTAGCGTCGAAGTCTTCAATCAAACCGTTACTGACTATTCTGACTTCATTTCCGGCTTTCTGGAGCTGACTTGCACAACTTTTCGCAAGAGCTTGGCCTTCCTTAAAGAGAGCAACCCCCTCTTCAAGCGGAAGATCGCCCCGCTCAAGTCCCGCAACAATTATTTTCAGCCGCTCCAATCTTTCTTCAAAAGTTTTATTATCTTTCATATGATTATCTTCATATTGCTACCCCTAAAGACCTAGCAATTTATCCGTACTTTTTTCAAGTAGAAAACGGGGATCAACCAATCGGCCTTGCACGCTAACGCTCATATGTAAGTGCGGTCCGGTGACTCTACCAGTTGACCCGACGCGCCCAATTATCTGGCCACGCTCAACCCTGTCGCCTTCCTTAACATCGAATTGAGAAAGATGGAAATACAGAGTCACAACCCCGTTTCCATGGTCGAGGTAAACGCAATTCCCAGCATAGTAGTGATTCGCTACAAGTATGACCTTTCCGTCCGCCATTGCGCGAATCTTCGCCCCCTTAGCTCCACGGAAATCTAACCCTCTATGCGGATTCTTAGGTTTACCGTTCAGTATCCGTCTGGCCCCGTAAGGACTGGACTGCGACCCCTTTGTAGGGCGACTGAAAGGAACAAACCACATCCTCTCAGCGGACTGTGTTTGCTTAGCAGCCTTAACCTCCACCCGATCATTCTGAATGCGCGCTGAAACCTCTTTAGGAGGAGTAACCATTTTTTCAGGTAATGTTAAACGCTGAGTTTTATACTTTTTAGTATAAACTTTAACCTTACGACTAAATTTACGTTTCTTCCCATTTTCAACCACTGTTATAACAAGTTCCTTCTTTCCCGCTTTATCAGCAAGAACATCGGTCCCGAACATAACCAAAGAAATATTTTTACCCTTCCATGTCCTAATTTCAGGCGACACCTTTGTACCCAGCCACTTTGCAGTAACAGAGTCCAAGGTCTTATCTGATGTAACCCGAACAAGAAAAGGCTCACCAAGCCCGACTTTCTGAGGATAAGCCAAAGAGATAGCCGCAAAAGCTGATGAAGCAAAAACCAGCATAAAAACAAACGTAAACGCTATAACTTTTATCCTTCTCATGGATTTTTTCAACTTAAATTCTCCGTTTTAAACTTGATCAGCCAATCACAGCTCTACCCTATAAAGGATAAGCACCTAGATCACGGGATTTGTTTACAAAAAAGTCATACCAAAAAAATTATTTATCTACTACAGTAGCCCTGATTTCGCCAGATTTCACCCGAACAATCAAACCATCACCGGAGGCAACTTCGTCAGGGCTACGCAAAAACTTTCCTGTCTTTTCAAGTGTAACAAGACTATAGCCTCGCTCAAGCGGTTTTTCAGGATCAAGCATTCGCAGAGAATTAGCTATATTGTCAAACTCAGCGACCTTATTATCCATAAAAACCTTACCCGATCTTCCAAGCCGAGCAGAAAGGTCCAAAACGTCCTTATCGAGTCTATCAAGCTGACTCACACCCAGCGCACCATAAAGCCTATAAACAAGCCCTTCCAGTTCCAATTCCTTACGTTCCCGAAACAAATCAACAGCCCGGTCAAGCCGCTCTTTCTCGTCATCAAAAGAGCTAAGCAATCTTTCGATTCGCTGTGAAGGAGACAACCAAGACAGCCCTTTGCGCAAAGTCTTAAGCTCCGCCATCTTCACTTCAAGAAAATTTTCATAATTCCGAACTAAATTGCCCTCAAGCTCATCAACACTCTGCATAAGAGTTTCACGCCTAGGCCACAACTCTTGCGCCGCATGACTAGGCGTAGCAACCCGCTTATCAGCGACATAATCAGCAATAGAAGTATCAACCTCATGCCCCACACCGCAAACAACCGGGACAGTCGATCTAAAAATTGCGTCGGCAACAGGCTCCGTATTAAAAGCCCATAAATCCTCAAGCGAGCCACCACCACGAATCAGCACCAGCACTTCCGCCCAGCCGTCATTGCAAACGTCATCAATAGCCTTAGCAATCTGATCAGGGGCCGAATCACCCTGAACAAGCGAAGGATAAATCCGTATCTCAGAGCCAGTGCCGCGCCCCTCAGCAATACGCAAAAAATCCATCACAGCCGCACCAGTGGCGGCAGTAACAACGGCCACCTTAGCAGGCGAACGAGGGATTTCCATCTTACGCTCTTCCGAAAAATATCCTTTATCAGCAAGCTTGCGTTTCATCGCCTCAAAAGCAAGCTTCAAATCACCAACACCCTGCTCCTGAATAAGTTCAGCAATAAGCTGATAAGCGCCACGAGGAGCAAAAACATTCATATGACCAGCACAAAGAATCTCCATGCCGTCTTCAAGCCGGAGCGATTCACCCGACTCAACCTCACCCGTCAAAGGATTAACCTTCTCAGTACCATCCCCGGACGCCTCTCTCTGGTTGCCCTTAAACCAGACAACAGAAAGACCAGCATCACCATCCGTCAACGAAAAATAAATGTGACCAGATGCCGGACGTGCCAGATTAGTGACCTGACCTTTCACCCAAATAAAGGGAAATTCAGCTTCCAAAACGTCCTTAACAGCACGCGTTATGTCACTAACAGAAAATATTCTCATAGGGGGAAAGAGCCTTCGGCGATAACAGAGGAGGAGCTTAATGCTCCTCCTCTGTTTTTTAAACTATAAACTAAGGCCCCATGACTGCCAGATTTCTGCACGCCATGTGGTGAAGGCTTCTGCGAATCCTTCGAGTGGCAGTTCTATTTTTTCGCCAGTTTTACGATTCTTGGCTTCTACTATTCCGTTTTTGAGTCCTTTGCCGCCAAGTACTAGCTGCATTGGATAGCCGATGAGATCAGCATCGGCGAATTTTACGCCCGGTCTTTCTTTGCGGTCATCGTAAGCGACGTCTATGCCCATTTCCATAAGCTGTCCGTAAAGCTCTTCGGCTTTTTCGCCGACTGCTAGGTCTTTGCCGCCAAGTGAGATCAGGCACAACTCGAAAGGTGCTATGGCTGGAGGGAAAATGGCTCCGCTTTCATCGTTGTTCTGCTCAATTGCGGAAGCCATGATACGGGAAACGCCAATTCCGTAACAACCCATGATCATAGGTTTGCTTTTGCCGTTTTCATCAAGGAATGTTGCATCCATTGCTTTGGAGTACTTTTCGCCGAGCTTGAAAACATGCCCGACTTCGATTCCTTTGGTGAATTCGATTTTGCCACCACAGTCAGGACAAGGATCGCTTTCGGTGATAACGCGAAGATCTGCGTACTGTTCGATTTTGCAATCGCGACCGAGTGAAAGATGCTTGATGTGTGCATCGGCTTTGTTTGCGCCAGCGACCCAGTCGGTTGCTCCGCAAAGCTCGTGGTCAGCAAAAATACGTTTAACGCCAAGCCCGACAGGTCCGGCAAATCCTACTGGAGCGCCAGTCCATTCTTTGACCTGATCTTCGGAAGCAAGATCAATTTCGTTACCGCCGATTAGGTTTCTGAGCTTAACGTCATTGATTTCACGGTCACCACGAACTAGCGCGGCTACTGGCTCGCCATCAACATTGAAGAGCAATGTTTTGATGAGCTTGTCTGCTGAAATTTCAAGGAACGCGCAAACATCTTCGACTGTGTGCTTGGCGGGTGTTGCAACTTCTTCGATTGCGCCACACTCGTCTTTGCACTCAGTTTTTGGTGCGCTTACTTTGGCTTTCTCGAGGTTAGCCGCGTATTCACATTTATCATCGAGACAGACAGCGATTGTATCTTCGCCAGTGTCAGCCAGAACGTGGAATTCGTGTGAAAAGTCGCCGCCGATTGCGCCTGAATCAGCTTGGACTGGACGGAAACGAAGCCCTATGCGGGAGAATATTTTTTTGTATGCTTCGAACATCAATCCGTAAGAAGCTTCTGCACCAGCCTCGTCCTTATCAAAGGAATAAGCATCTTTCATTACGAATTCACGGCCACGCATCAGGCCGAAACGGGGACGAATTTCGTCGCGGAATTTGGTCTGAATCTGGTACAGATTTAGTGGAAGTTGTTTATAAGATTTAACTTCACCGCGAACGAGATCAGTAACAACTTCTTCGTGTGTCGGTCCAAGGCAGTAGTCACGGCCATGACGATCATTCACTCTTAAAAGTTCTTTACCGTAGAAATCCCAACGGCCTGTTTCTCTCCAGAGATCACCGGGCTGAACCATTGGCATGAGCACTTCAAGAGCGTATGCGCGGTTCATTTCTTCACGGACGATATTTGCTACCTTGTTCAAGGATTTTAGTCCGAGTGGCAGGTAATTATAAATTCCACTGGTAACCTTACGGATCATTCCAGCGCGCATGAGCAATTTATGTGAAACAACTTCCGCGTCGGAAGGGTCTTCTTTCAATGTAGGTATGTAAAAACGGCTTAAAAGCATTTATTTTCCTCTTTTTTCTTCCAAAAATAGTTCTATCTCTTTCATAAATTCTGGCAGTAGATTTTCATCGCCATGAACTTTGCGAACAACTTCACCTTTACGGAAAATGATCCCGAGATCGCGACCACCGGCAATGCCGATATCAGCTTCACGAGCCTCACCCGGACCATTCACGACGCAGCCCATAACAGCTACAGTGAACACATCCGTAACTCCGCGCAATTTATCTTCCACCTGCTGAGCAAGCTCAATCAGTTCAATCTCAGTTCTTCCACAAGTCGGGCAAGAAACAATCTCAGGGCCCCTTTCACGAAGTCCGAGCGAACGCAGAATTTCCCACGCAACCCCAACCTCCGCTACAGGATCATGAGTTAGTGACACACGCATGGTGTCGCCCAACCCTTCCCAAAACAAAATACCAAGTCCCACCGCAGACTTAACCGCTCCGCGTACAAGCGTACCGGCCTCAGTAATGCCCACATGCTGAGGATAATCAACTTTCTCAGATAGAAGCTTATAAGCAGCAATTGTGTTCAATACTGACGAGGACTTGAGCGATATTTTAATATCATGAAAATTTCTTTTCTCAAGCAGTGCAACATGCTCCAATGCGCTTTCAACCATCGCTTCAGGAGTAGGACCGCCATATTTAGCAAGAAGAGCTTTATCGAGCGACCCGCCATTTACACCGATACGGATAGGAACTTTGCGATCCTTCGCAGCAGAAACAACAGCGTCCACCTTATCTTCTCCGCCAATATTACCCGGATTAATACGCAAGGCATCAATGCCCGCATCAATAGCGGATAGCGCTAGGCGGTAGTCAAAATGGATATCAGCCACAAGCGGAACGGGAGAATTCTTGCGAATTTCTACCAGAGCCGCAGCGGCCTCTTCATCCGGCACAGCGACACGCACAATCTCACATCCAGCCTCAGCCAGAGCATTAATCTGCGCGCCCGTTGCCAGCACATTACGAGTATCTGTATTGCACATGGACTGAACCCTGATCGGGTTGTCACCGCCGATTCCGACGTTACCAATAAACAGCTCACGAGTCTTTTTTCTATTGATCATTTTTCACCTGATTTATTCAATTGTCGCGTCTAACTCAAACACGCGATATGCACCTTAATACATATATCCCTCGGAGCCAACTGTTGGGAATGTGGGGTATGTTTGCCTCCGGCGGCTTAAACCCTTTTGGAAAAAGGGTTTAAGGATCCCAAAACTTTTTAATTGGGGGAGGTCTTTTTATAAGAGGAGTCGTTTGCGGTTCATTGGTGCGGTGTTTTTTTGTTAATATGGTTGTTTTTTATTTTACCCAGTTTATTTCTGGGCATTTTGCGAAATGGTTTTCTTTTAGGAAGGAGCCATCTTTTTGATCAAACAACCTTGGGTGATAGCTTGTTAGTTTCTGCGATTCAGGAACGAATGAGCAGAATTCTTGTGCATCTTTGCCCCACAGGAACCACTTTGCTTGCGGCCTGCTATTGCTGATAAACGTTAATAGCTCTGTTGAAAAATGTTTCCATTTTTCCATGTGGCTTCCCGAATTATCTATTTCGCATGTGAAGGCAGCATTTAACATTAACACCCCCTGTTCTTCGAAATGAGTGAATAACTCTGTTGGTGGAAGTATGGGGAAAGTTCCTGCATCAATATCATCACGCACCTTGCTGATAGGAGAAATATCGTCTGAGTTTGTGTAGTTTTTATGAAAAAGTTTTAGAATGTTTAAAAGGGACGCATTTCGCTTTAGATCCCCCCAACGTTCAATATTACCAACCTCAAAAGAACGACCTGTTGCTACGCCTTGCTGCGGATATGGGTCCTGCCCGATGATAATGACCCGAACCTTATCAAGGTCCACGTCCGTAAAGCGTAAAACATTCGCAGCCGGAGGCGTAAAATTATTTCCAATTCCATGCTCAAGATATCTAAGGTGTATTATCCTTTCGGTGGTGAAAAATGAATTCCATGAACTGTGAATCTCGTATGTGGCTTCACAAAAATTAATTTTCATTAAAAATATCCTAATGAGGTTAGTAGTTCTAGATTCTTTTCTTTCTCTTCGTTGCGACCTTGGCGTTCGCTATCCCCTTCACCTAAAACAGTACAAGGTTTACAGCCTAAGGATCTGTACCCTTGATCATAAAGTTCACAATGCGGAATGCTATGCATCGTGATAAACGACCAGATATCCATTTCGGTCCACTCAAGAATAGGATTTGAAATTATATGATCCGGATTTTCGCGGTATTCTACGGCTTCCCTTTTTATCCTGCTGGGATGCTCATCGCGGCGTATTCCAGTTATTAAAACTTGTATATTGTGATCGACTATACCTTTTTGTAAAGGAATTATTTTTAAATCACGGCAACAGGTTACAGCATCTTTTGCGGCAGGATATGAGTTAATATCAACTTCGGGTCTGAGCACTTTTAAATTAATATTCCACTCTTTCGCAAGCTCATCTCTAAAAGACATCACTTCTGGGAATTTTACGCCAGTATCAATGGAGACAGCCACAGGAAAATTAAGACCCTGTCCCTTTAAAACTTCGCGCCAAACGGCTAAAACAACGGTGGAATCTTTACCACCTGTCCATGCCACTGCTATTTTGAAGGGATCAAATTTAAGCAATAAATTGGTCATTTGCTCAGCTAGATTCTGAACCTTTTCATCCAATGTAGATTCTTGCGTGATTGTAGAAATTTCGTTCAAGCTTTTACTCCTTAACATACTGTCTTTTGTTCTTGCCTGAAACGGTTTTTTTATCAAGATCACTTACCCATAAAAACTACGTCTTCTACGACTTGCGACCTACAGCCAACGACTCATAATAAGAATAAATACGTTTACATTGATTAAGTTAACCGTCTTATTATACATAAGTTAAACACCCTTTTATGTTCCTACAAACCAACCGCTTTGAGGTTTCCCATGTATGCAGAGCTCGCAGTTCTTACCTTATTAGTTTTTTTATATAGCACCTTTGCCGGACGAATTTAGGGTCATCGCCGACCTGACGTTATCACTCATACTATTCATAGATGCATCGAAGGCCGACCTGAAAACAATCAGGCGCCAAATTCATATTCCGGCACGAATGCTCTTGCTCGGCTTACCCGGATCTATTGCTCTGGGGACCATATTCGCTGTTGCTATTTTCGATGGTTTGTCATGGCACGAAGCGTCCATTATCGGGACCATGCTCGCTGCGACTGATGCTGCGCATGGTAAGGCGGTAATTTGCAACACTGATGTACCCGTCCGAATTCGCGAGGGGCTCAATGCTGAAAGCGGCTTAAACGATGGGCTATGTGTTCCTATTTTACTTGTTTTTATTGCATTGGCACTGGGCGCGGAAGAAGGCGGTACAGGGTTGGCACTCGAATATGTAGCGCGGGAACTCGGCATAGGATTAATTGTGGGGGTTGGGCTGGCGGCTGCAGGAGGCTGGTTGTTACGGCTATGCTGGAACAAAAAATGGGTCACTGAAACATGGATGCACGTCGCCGTGGTCGCTTTGGCTTTGGCCATTTTCTCGATAGCTCAGAGTTTGCATGGTAGCGGATACATCGCGGCATTTACTGGCGGATTGCTGTTTGGCTTCCAGTCTAAGGATGCCACACATGAGATGCTTAAGGCAGCCGAGGCCGATGGTGAGACAATGGCGATGTTAACTTGGTTCGCTTTCGGAGGGGCAGTTATAGGCCAAAACTATCATCTATTCACATGGGAAGTGGTACTTTATTCCGTCCTAAGCCTCACCGTAATCCGCATGATACCGGTATTTATGTCCCTAATAGGCACTGGTGAGAGTGTCCCTAGCCGAATTTTCCTTGGTTGGTTTGGCCCCCGCGGCCTTGCTAGCATAGTCTTCGCTATTATTGTTTTAAATTCAAACATCCCCAACGGACCTTTCATGACCTTAGTTGTTGTTTGCACTGTATTTTTAAGTCTCGTTGCTCACGGAATCACAGCCAATCCGCTTGCTCGCTGGATAGCAAGAATAGAAAAGAAATCTTAAATACTATTATCAAGCCTAATGCATCTTTATAGTTCTTAATAAAAACTGGTCAAATACTTGCTTGAGGGTTTTATCTAGTAATTTTTAAAATCCAAAAAAGGAGGTTGTATGGTTGGAATTTCATCACTTGATATTGGCTTGGCCAGTGGCACTTTAGACACAAGCCAAGCTGTTCAGAAAAAGCAGGTTAATGACGAAGAGCTTATTCGCTCCAAATCACAATCTGGGGACACTGTTACCATTTCTGCAGAGGCTATGGCGCTCTTGAAATCAAAACTTGAAGAATACGGTGCAGAAGATCCTTCAGAACTTAATGACGAACAAAAAGAAGATTTGAAAGGTACCATGGATGAGTTTGCTAAAGAGCATGGACTCGATCCATCCAAGGTAGGTGGAATGCCACCACCTCCTGGTGAAAATGGACAAGACGGACCACCGCAAGGCAAAGGTGAAGGACCTCCTCCAGAAGGAGGCAAAGACGGAGCTGAGGGTGGCGAAGCTGCTGCGGGTTCTACCGAAGCATCTGAAGAGGTAACCGACAAAGAAGATGAAATTACAGAAAAAGAAGATGAAATTGAAGAACTCAGACTAAAGGCTGGCAGAGATGAGGACGCTGCGGAACTGCTTAAGGCAAAACAGTCTGAGCTCGCTCTTCTACAATCAGAGCTGCTACTTTTGGAACAACAATCAGCATAGTTTCTTCTAATTGAAGAATCTAATGTAGATTATTTAGTCATTAGAAAAACCCCGAATTCGACTTAACGAATTCGGGGTCTTTTTAATTCTTTACGATACAGATGGGCAGTTAAAAACTACCAGCCTGTTTCCTTTTGACTAGTCTTCTATTGAGTAGTCCATTTCAGAGAGCTGCTTGAGAAGTTTGTATCTCTGCTTGCAATCTTTTTCAATTCCAGCACGCAAAGTCTTGGAAGTCTCAGGCATCATGCGCTCGAGCATTGCGTAGCGGTTTTCGCCGGAGAGGAATTCCTGAAGGGTTCCGTCTGGGCTCTTGTTTTCAAGAATGAGCGGATTCTCGCCATTTTCAGCGCGACGTGGGTCGAATCTGTAAAGAGGCCAGTAACCGGACTCAACTGCGAGTTTACCTTCGAGCTGAGTTTTACCCATACCTTTCTTAATACCCTGATTGATACAAGGTGCGTATGCGATAACAATGGATGGGCCGGGGTAAGCTTCCGCTTCGATGAATGCTTTCATGACCTGATTCTTGTTTGCGCCCATGGATACGGATGCAACGTAGACGTAACCATATGTCATCATCATGCGTCCGAGGTCTTTCTTGGCGGTCATCTTACCACCAGCGGCAAACTTAGCGATCGATCCTAATGGAGTCGCTTTGGATGCCTGACCACCAGTGTTGGAGTACACTTCGGTATCCATTACCAATACGTTGATGTCTTTGCCGGAAGCGAGAACATGATCAAGTCCGCCGAAGCCGATGTCATATGCCCAGCCGTCACCACCGAAGCACCACATGGACTTCTTGGTGAAGATATCCTCCTGCTCTTCGATTTCGCAAAGAATGTCGCTGAACTCAGCTTCAATCGCTAGGAGTTCGCGAAGCAGATCACCGTATTCGAGAGATTTAGCTGCATCTTCTTTGTTTGCAATCCAGCCTTTCATAGCGTCGCGCAGTTCATCACTGACGTCGCCTTCCATGGCCTGATTCATGAGTACAACTAAACGGTTACGACGGTTGGAAATAGCCATTTCCATTCCGAACCCGTATTCAGCCGCATCTTCGAAGAGTGAGTTACCCCAAGCAGGTCCGTGTCCTTCCAGATTCTCACAATATGGAGTGGAAGGAGCAGAAGCACCCCAGATTGATGAACAACCTGTTGCGTTGGCGATAATCATACGCTCACCGAAGAGCTGTGTAAGTACTTTTACATAAGGAGTTTCACCACAACCCGCGCAGGCTCCGGAGAATTCCATGAGTGACTGCTGGAGCTGGCTGCCTTTAACAGTTGTGCGAGGTAGAATTTCGTCCTTGAAGGATACGATTTCAGAGAAGTCATAGTTAGGAACCTGAGCTTCAGTCTGTGTCGCAATAGGCTTCATGATCAAAGCTTTTTCCTTAGCAGGACAAATATCAGCACAGTTACCACACCCCTGACAGTCAAGCGCGTTGACCTGCATGCGGTAATGAAGGCCTTCAAACCCTTTACCTTTGCCGTCAACAGTTTCAAAACTATCTGGTGCAATTGCAATTTCTTCATCATTAGCAACTACTGCGCGAAGAGCACTGTGCGGACAAACGAAGGAACACTGGTTACACTGAATACAGTTATCTTTGATCCATTCAGGAACCATGATTGCTACACCGCGTTTTTCAAAACGGCTGGTTCCCATTGGGAAGCGGCCATCTGGAGAAAATGCGCTGACAGGGAGTTCATCACCCTTCTGTGCAAGAATTGGTTTAACAACGTCTGTGATGAATTCTGGATCAAAGTTTTCTTCGACAGCTTCATCTTCAGCGGTTGCCCATGATTCTGGATATTGAATTTCGTTGAGATTAGCTTCTGCTTCATCAACTGCGGCATTGTTCATATTGACGATCTTGTCGCCCTTCTTGCCGTATGCTTTCTTGATTGATTCTTTAAGGAAAGCAACAGCATCCTCGAAAGGAATAACTTTTGCGAGTTTAAAGAATGCGGTCTGCATGATCATATTAATACGACCACCAAGACCTACTTCACTGGCAATTTTCACAGCATCAATTGTGTAGAACTTAAGGTCGTTCTCAGCAATTTTGCGGCGAAGCTTCGCTGGAAGTTCAGCTTCTAACTCTTCAAGCCCCATGCTGGTGTTCAGCAGGAAGGTTCCGCCTTCACGGATTCCTTCAAGAAGGTCGTAAAGTTTTACATAGCTTGGATTATGACAAGCGATGAAATCTGAGATTTCAACGAGATATGTAGATTTAATAGGATGATCACCAAAACGCAGATGCGATACGGTAATACCACCTGATTTTTTGGAATCGTAAGCGAAGTAACCCTGCGCAAACATGTCGGTTTTATCACCGATAATTTTGATCGCCTGTTTATTCGCGCCGACAGTACCATCAGAACCGAGTCCCCAGAACTTACACTGAACTGTTCCTTCAGGAGTTACATCCAGATTTGGACCAACTTCAAGTGAAAGGCGGGTAACATCATCATGGATACCAACGGTGAAGTGATGTCTTGGAGCAAGAGCCTTCATATTGTCGTAGATTGCTTTGACCATGGAAGGAGTGAATTCCTTAGAACCAAGGCCGTAGCGTCCTGCGTGAATAGGAAGATCAATGTTCATTTCTCTAAGAGCAGTACAAACATCAAGATACAGAGGATCACCGATAGCGCCACCTTCTTTGGTGCGGTCGAGAACAGTAATCTGCTGAGTTGTTGCAGGCAGTGCGCGTCCGAGGTGTTCCATAGAGAATGGACGGAAGAGCCTTACTTTAACAAGACCGTATCTTGCGCCTTCTGCGTTGAGCTTTGTGATTGTCTCTTCAATGGCTTCACAACCGGAACCCATTGCGATGATCACGTCTTCAGCTTCAGGATCACCTACGTAGTCAAAGAGCTTGTATTCACGGCCTGTGATATCAGCAACTTTTTTCATTGCGTCTTCAACATATCCGGGAACAGCGTCTCTGTAAGGATTTATAGCTTCAAGCGCCTGGAAATAAATATCAGGATTCTGTGCAGTACCTCTGGTATGAGGATGCTCAGGGTTTAGTGCGCGATCGCGGAAGTCTCTGACTTTATCCCAGTTAAGAGCATCAGCCATATCTTCATAGTCGATAGTTTCAATTTTCTGAATCTCATGTGAAGTTCTGAAACCATCAAAGAAATGCATAAATGGAATGGACGATTCGATGGTAGCAAGGTGGGACACAAGTGCAAGGTCCATGCTTTCCTGAACTGAGTTGGAAGCAAGCATTGCAAAGCCTGTCTGGCGACAAGCCATTACGTCCTGATGATCTCCGAAAATAGATAGAGCATGCCCAGCAATCGCGCGGGCTGAAACATGGAAGACAGTAGGGAGAAGCTCGCCTGCAATCTTATACATGTTAGGAATCATTAACAGAAGGCCCTGTGAGGCGGTGAAAGTACAGGAAAGGTTACCTGCTGCCAAAGCTCCGTGAAGTGCTCCGGCGGCTCCGCCTTCGGACTGTAGCTCACGAACTTCCATGGTAGTGTCAAAAATATTTTTTACACCCTGAAGAGCCCATTCGTCTGCGAATTCGCCCATAGGGGAAGATGGAGTGATTGGATAGATCGGTGCGGTCTCACACATTGCGTATGCTACGTATGAAGCAGCTTGGTTTCCGTCCATAGTTTTCATTTTTTTAGCCATTATTCATTCTCCGTATCTTGTAGTTGGGAAAGTCATGCAGTACGCAGCTTAGCATACGAGTATGCTGCTTGCCTACCCGTAAATAACCGCATCAAGACCAATCCGAGGCCTCTACGCCTTAAGTTGATCAAATAATCAAACGAGAGGGTAGACCGCTAAGCTAGTTTTCACTAGAGACTAGTACAGTGCGGTTGGTTCGCAAATCAACTCCAAATTTATTCGGAAATAATTTCACGCCTACTTTGCCTCCTGCTCTGCTTGCGCCTGGATAGCAGTAATAGCTACAGTATTAACAACATCTCGAACTTTACAGCCTCGACTTAAATCATTCACAGGTTTTTTAAGCCCCTGTAGTATTGGACCGATTGCAACAGAATCGGGAACAGATCTCTGAACAGCTTTGTAAGTATTATTACCAGTATTAAGATCAGGAAAAATCAAGACAGTCGCTTTCCCTGCAACAGCATTACCGGGCATAATCTCTTCAGCTTCATAGGGATCAATAGCCACATCATATTGAAGTGGCCCTTCCACTTTCAAATGAGGTGCTTTTTCGCGAACAAGTCTAGTTGCTTCCACAACTTTATCTACATCCTTACCTTTACCTAGCCCACCAGTGGAATATGAAAGCATAGCCACACGCGGCTCAATTCCAAAAATCTTTGCTGTCTCGGCCGAGCTGATGGCAATAGCTGCTAACTCCTCCGCATTCGGATTAGGATTGACGGCACAATCTCCGTAAGCCAGCACTTTATCGTTCTGACACATAAGAAATACACTGGAGACTATGGACACTCCCGGCTTGGTTTTAACAAATTCAAAAGCAGGACGGATAGTTTGCGCGGTAGTAGTGACAGAACCGGAAACCATACCTCCAGCAACGCCCATCCAAACCATCATTGTTCCAAAATATGTAGGATCGCTCATGCGGTCACGGGCATCTTCGATTAAGATGCATTTGTGTTTACGAAGCTCGTAATAGGTCTGCGCAAACTTTTCAAAATGCTCAGACTTCACGGGGTCAATTACATCTATACCCTTCAAGCTTATATCTATATTAGAAGCAGCCTGCCTAACTTCATCCTCATTACCGAGAAGAGTCAGCTTCACAACATCTCTGCGCCTTAATATATCTGCAGCTCTTATGATACGCTCGCTTGTCCCTTCGGGAAGCACAATATGCTGTTTATTCTCGCGGGCCTTATGCAGCAGAGTATGTTCAAACATGAACGGGGTAATTCTTGAGGAAGTGGTCCTGACCAGTTTTTCCTGTAATTCATGAGAATTAACGCAAGTCTCAAAAAGACCTAGCGCAGAGAGAACCTTCACCTGATTTTCAGGATCAATAGTTCCATGAAGCCCTTGCACAACCTGTGCAGTCTTATATGTATGTTCCGGCACAAGCAGAATAGGAATTGGAATCCCTTTCCAGCCCTCTATCAAATGATGCACCGTCATCGCCGGCTGAATTCCGCCTGTCAAAAGGATACCGGACACATTCGGATAAGAATCAGATAACCTGGAAGCCATGCTAGCAAGAATTATATCTGACCTGTCTCCAGGAGTGATAATAAGACTTCCTTCGCCCACATACTTCAAAAAATTCTCGATATGCATTGCCGCAACCACGTAGTCGTTGACTGGAGTTTCCAACCGATCTTCCCCATACAAAACCTTACAATCAAGCCACTTAACAACGTCACTTATAGTGGGATTACCAAGTCTTTTATCATCAGGAATTATATATGCGAGAGGCTTATTGCCCCCTCTGAAGCCGGCCTTTATTCTATCAACAAGGTTCGGCGAAAATTTCTTGCTAGCTCTGTTGATCATCACAGCGAGAACATCCAGCCCTTTTTCCTCAAAAAGATCGAAGGTACGCTGAGACAAATCACATATTTCATCTTCTTCACTGTTCATCCCGTTTAACACGGCAAGAACAGGACTCCCGAGATTACTCACAACATCCATATTAAGTTCAAACTCTAAAGCAGTCTCACCACCGAGATAATCAGTACCCTCGCACAGAACAAAATCATATTTCTCTTCAAGCGCTCTAAACTGCTCAAGGATGTTCTCCATCAGAACAGCGTGATTTCCGGAATTTAATAAACGAGTGGCCTGACTTTGAGTATATGCGTAAGTGGTTTCATAATCTTGGTTAAGCTTGAAATGACGCAGAATCAGATCAATATCATGATCCCTGCTACCCTGAAAACTGTCGTGGATAATGGGCCTGAAAATTGCGACTTTCCGCAGATGGGTGAGCAGCAATTGCATCACGCCAAGTACAATGGCAGACTTCCCGCTTCTTGCTTCTGTTGCGGCGATATACAAACTCTTGGACATAATATCTCCTTAATAACGAACTGAAAGTTTAACTTTTAGATAACAGGATTCGCATTAAATTTCACGACTTAAATAAGTGTAGATATTCCAAGAAAAATTAAAGATACCAGGGGAGAAGAAGGGAGGGGGAGAGTTAAATTTAGATATGGAAAAGTTTCCAGACGGCTCATTACAAGCCGTCTGGAATAAATGAATACAATTACTTAGGCATTACGGCCCATGTTGGGAGCACATTCAGGTCGATGCCCCATACAATCGGTAAGAAGTAAACTACGGAGAGAGTAATTAAAATCGCTCCGAAAACGTTTAACCAAAAACCGGCCGAGGCCATCTGTTTGATCGTGATACACCCACTCCCGAAAACAACCGCGTTCGGCGGTGTTGCAACAGGGAGCATGAATGCGAAGGAAGCTGCCACACAAGCACCGACAATTGTTGCGAAAGGATGAACGCCCATCGCGATAGCGGCACTACCCATAATAGGTACTAGAAGTGTTGCAGTAGCAGTATTGGAAGTAATTTCTGTCAAGAAGATTGTGATAACAACAACCAGTCCAATGAACATTAACAGAGTCATACCTTCAAGCATGGTCAATCTGGAAGCAATGAAGTTCGCGAGGCCAGTTTTGGAGAAACCGTTCGCAATTGCAAGACCACCACCAAAGAGTAGGATTACGTCCCAAGGAATCTTAACAGCGGTCTTCCAATCAAGAAGGAACTCGCCTTTCTTAAAGTTGGTAGGAATCGCAAAAAGAATCAATGCGCCAAGAATACCGATTGTAGCATCGGAAATAAATCCGAACTGAGGCCACATATCTTGAATGAAAGGAGCTTTTTTAAGGAATCCGCGTGAAAGCCAGAATGAAGCAACAAAGCAACCAACGATTACGATGTACTTTTCTTCTTTGGTCATTGGTCCAAGCTTTCTAACTTCTTCATCAATAATAGCTTCACCACCGGCAAGTTCCATTCCTTTTGTAGGGAAAAGGAACTGAGTGAGAATCCACCATGAAACGGCAATCATGATCACAGCAAGAGGAACACCGTACATCATCCATTCGCCGAAGCCGATCTGTACGCCGTACATTTTGTCGACCATACCAGCCATAACGGTGTTTGGAGGTGTACCGATGATTGTACCAACTCCGCCCATAGAGGCAGCATAAGCGATACCGAGCATGAGACATTTACCAAAGTTTGATTCAGGACCAGTAGATGGACAAGCTCTAAGTGTTTTAGAGTCGAACCCAGTTGCCTGCTGAATAACAGCCAGACCGATGGGAACCATCATCATTGCTGTAGCGGTGTTAGACACCCACATTGAAAGGAAACCAGTTGCGATCATAAACCCGAGAATCATACGTCCCGGACTCGTACCAACGGCTTTAATGGTGTGAATAGCAATTCTGCGGTGCAGATTCCATCTTTCCATTGTGACCGCAAGAAAGAAGCCACCCATGAAGAGATAAATCAAGTGGTTAGAATAAGGCGCACAAGCCGCACCAGATTTCATAACCCCTAACAACGGAAACATCGCGATTGGCAATAATGATGTTGCTGGAATTGGAATTGCTTCCGTAATCCACCAGATTGCCATTAGAGCTGTTACAGCTGCAACTTTCCATGCAGCCGGATTCATGCCGTCCGGAGCCGACATAAGTAGCATGGATACAAATACAATCGGCCCTAGGAAAAAGCCGACAATTCTACCATTCCCACCATCTGCTTGAGCGCCCATAGTCCCTCACATTGCGCTTGCGGCGTCTAAAAAAGGATAAAATAAATGCCATTTGTGCTCCGCTTAAAAAGCGGATTGTCAGCGCACTTTAATAACACCCTGCCTAATCCTTAATTTAGACAACCAATTATAAATCGATACCTCATCACCCATTTTACCTTTCCTAAATCATAATAAATAAGGGAAGGATTTTTCAAATGCCATCCCCTCGCTGAGGGAATAGGAAAAGTCACTTACGCAAAATTCAGGAGCAGCCGAATATTCACGACGTTCATTTTAAAGTTACTAAGCTGCAGTTCTTTTCGATCTTTCACCACAGATCTCTGCCTGTCACTGTTATGTGTATGCCACGAAAAGAACTCATTTTCCACTTGATTGATCAATCAGGACTTGATTCCCGCAGCTTCTAGGTTCGGAACCGCGTACAATTCCCCGCCATGACAGTCATTAATAACCAGCAACGGAAACTCTTCGACGGTCAATTCGCGGATAGCTTCCGGCCCGAGTTCGTCAAAAGCGATAACCGTTGCTTCTTTAATACACATAGAAAGCAAAGCTCCTGCTCCACCGGTTGCGCCGAAATAAACAGCCTTATCATCTTTAAGAGCCTGTTTAACTTCTTCACTTCTTTTACCTTTACCGATGCTGGCTTTCAGCCCGAGGCCATACAGGCGGGGAGCATAAGCATCCATACGATAACTGGTGGTGGGGCCTGCCGCTCCTATAGGTCTGCCCGGAGGGGCAGGACTTGGACCGACATAATATATAACCGAACCTTTCAAATCAAAGGGGAGTTCTTCACCTTGATCTAAAAGGTCAGTAAGTCTTTTGTGAGCAGCATCACGTGCGGTATAAATAGTTCCGGTAAGTTTTACGACGTCCCCGGCTTTGAGAGGCACGATATCCTCATCAGTAAGCGGAGTGGTCAGTGAATAAGTAGTCATTATAGTTCCACCTCCTCATGCCTTGAAGAATGACACTGGATGTTCACAGCAAGCGGTAAGCTGGCAATGTGACATGGACGCATTTCGATTTTAACATCAAAAACAGTGGTTTTTCCACCGAGTCCCATAGGACCGATCCCCAGCTTGTT
>JAQYWK010000007.1 GCA_030145055.1 Desulfovibrio sp. | reverse complement strand
CAAGAACGGCGGCAGGATTGACGAAATTAATCAGCCAGGCATCAGGACAAAGGCTTTCAACGTCTTTTGCTATTCTGAGGATTTCAGGAACTTCTCTTAAAGAACGAAATATTCCTCCTGGGCCAATGGTATCGCCGGAACACATGCTTATTCCATACTTTTTGGATATCATTGTATCCAAGCCACGGTAATAGGCGTTTTTAAATGAAAAAGTCAGCACTACAAAATCGGAATCAGCAAGAACATCGTTACGCTCTGTTGATCCAATCAAAGTAGTATCTATTCCTGTTGCGTCAATAGCTCTTTGCGCAAGCTTCATCATTACATCTAATGCTGCAGCATCCGTATCTACTAACGCTAATATACCTCCTTGAAGAACTTTGTTAGTAACCATATTCCAAATTGCTTGTCTGCCGAAAGAATAACTGCCTGCTCCGATAATTGTTACTTTGGGTTTACTCATCTTTTTTTCCATTTTCATTATTTTGTAAAATTGTTCATCTAACACCTTATTTCAGCTCTGCAAATGGAGCCAGAAATGTGCGATGATATTGTTTCATTTTTAAGCATTTGCAGATATTCAAGCAAGCCATAGCCATAAGCGTTCCCTGCATATCGCTCTCGGCATATGCTGGCGCGACACTTATAGCATTGTGTTCCTGTTGGCACAAGTCGGGGAAAAAGCTAAAGCCACCGTCTGCTTTCCGATGGACCCGCAAGAGGAAATCATATACTGTCTGAGCCAAATCAACCACCTCATCGTGCCGATAATTCCAGTTGAGCTGTCGGCAAACGTGATTCAAAGTATATATTGCATCCCAGTTTTGACACATGCCGCCTTCGCCAATCTGTCCGTCCGGATTAACAGCTTTGATGATTAGATCAATCGCTTTTTCTGGATTGGGCAGAGCCATCCCGAATGGGAGGTAACAGAACGTAAACATATAGTACCCCGCAATTCTCCTGCCTATTGAGTGATCGACTGCTCCCGGCATCCCATCAGCCGGATTAATCATTTGACTCTCAATGAGTTCATATATTCGCTTGGTCTTAACATCCATTTCAGTGATTAGATTATTCTCCTGCCGATACGCCAGAAGGGAAAAAGCGACATTATGACAACGCCCCCATGGAGTCTCGCGATGATCCAGCGAATTTATCCATTCGTCAGGATCAAGTTTTGATACATCAAATATAGGTTGAGTCGTATCCTTATACAAAGGTGCTGAGCCACACGTAGCCAATGACTGTTTGCAAACACCTGCTATATGTTCGTTTACTTTTACCCATGGATGTTTCTTATTAAGTCGATGAGACTCGTTTAACAACGGATCATAGAATTCACCATTTTCTTTTTGAAAGGACTGCAAGGCCTGTATATGTTCCGCAACTTCTTCAGGCGGAAATTTTTGAAATTCGCCAATCTCCCACAAGACTCCAACGGCTTGGCTTGAAGACTCAACAGAATAGGGACGATACGCATGTTGACTATATCGATAATAACCCGGTTTATAACAAACATTCTTTAACCACTGCGAAATAGAAGCCTTAATATCTTCAAGTTTACTGGATTTATAAAGTTCTTTATTCATTCTCATTCTCCATTTATTGTTTTTTCAGGATATTCTCGGGGGAAGCCGCAAAGAATCCTTCCAGTGACTTGCCTTGCCGTAAAAAAGCTACTCCCTCGGGGGAATCCATTTCTATATCCAATGACCATATTTCACGAGCGCTATTACGACGTTTTAACTTGAAGCGGTATGGCTGTTCGATAGACTTATTTGAAGCTGCAATCTTGCCATCAGCATTACGCACCGTTGCTTTTACTAATGACCAGTTCAGACAACCGGCGACTTCCAATTCAAAGTTTTTTACCCCTTTAGGAATCGCAAAAAACAATTTATTATGCTGCCCGCCAACCGTCAAAGGTTTTTTGCTAAGACACCAGCCGCCA
>JAQYWK010000004.1 GCA_030145055.1 Desulfovibrio sp. | reverse complement strand
AAACTCTCAGAGACGCTGTGCCGTTAAGGCGTTGCTGACCCGAGAAAGAGGTTCTATGTAAAACACGCTCCCACGTCAATGGGTTTCTGCGTTATTGTGGTTATCTGTTGAGATTTGTTTGGTAAATAGGGGTTCGGCAATGGCCCAAAGTTGAAATTGGACAAAAAAAGAAGCGGTTAAAACCGCTTCTAATCTAATAATTACGAGAGAGACCCATCATGTACAGGCTCTACCTTACTTAGTTTCACTTCCAAGTAAGGTATCAAGTGCATCAATAGCCTGAACAGGATTCACGCTTACGCTGCCCTTAACCTTAGTAGAGGACGACTTCTTAGTCCAAGTTCCACCATTCATCGATTCACTAGAAGAACCACTCTTACCTGTTACTCCACCATGTACAGTGGGTGCCGCTCCAATTGCAGCAGCTTTGGCGGCATCTTTTAAAAACGTATCCGAATTCATCTGTGCAGGCTCAGCTGTCTGGGCTTCTGAAGGAGAAGTCGTCACCATAGATGTAGATGCGCCATTCCCTAGAATATCCCAATTTCCTCCACCAGCCCTACTTGCCTTTGCATCATACATAGAGCTGTGCCCCATTGAAGTCATTTTTAAGGAAAAGGCTCTTGTTGGAGCAGCATACCCTGAAAGAGTTCCCTGTGCTTTCATGAAATATTTAATACTTGTCTGAGAATTCGTCCAACTAAACTGAGAACCAGACTTCAAAGTCTCAAGCACATAGCTTATTTGTTTGCGATCTGTGTCGGTGAGACTTTGCATGTCAGGAGCAAGGGTGCCCGTTTGATCCAGCCGAGCCTGCGGAGTCATAGGAACAAGAGTAACTGCAACAGCCGAAGGAGAGAGGACATACGCTTTGCCCGTCTGCTCTTGTCTATCAATAGAGTTAACCCCGCTACTTACGCCCCACGCAGTTTTATCACCCATCATCATTGATGAGGTATTCATCCCAGACGAAACGGCGTTCATCAAAACCTTTTCCTGTTGGTAAATTCTTTTGATTATAACATCCTGCTGCCGGTACTGATCTTTTTTGAATGTCAAAATATGATCTGCGTTACGTGCAAGGCTGACTGTACAGGGAGCGACGCACGCATCCTTACCATCAGCAAGAACAGTGGCGCCCATAGGATTAGATGAGACAGGAACCGACTGCATTTCAATCGTCGGAGCACACCCAGAAATAAATCCCGCCATGACAACCGTAACAGCTAAACTCTTATAAAATTTCATATATCCCTCTCGTGATTGTTATGCCGCCACGCCTAAACTTACTTCTCGACTGATTTGATTTGATTACCCTCGCCAAGGAGAACAACTTTCGGCTTATGAAGCCCGAGTTCATCATCATCAAGCCAAGTATATGTACATATGATAATCTTCTGCCCAGCTTGCCCCTTGTGAGCAGCAGCACCGTTTAAACAAAACTCGCCGTCAGTACCTTCAATAGCATAAGTAGTGAGTCTTTCACCATTATCTATATTTAAGACATCCACCTTTTCAAAAGGAAGAATTCCGGCTTTTTCCAGTAAATTTATATCAATAGAGATAGAACCTTCATAGTCTACATTAGCTTCAGTAATAGTAGCCCTATGAATTTTAGACTTTAAGAGACAGCGAGTGCCCATATTGTCCTCCTTATGGAGAATTAAAATTAATAACCAAGATGAGTAGCGGGTATCACGCAATTTTGCACTTTGCAATTCAATAAAACAAGGTCCCAATGAAGATTAACGTTATTTCCACAACAAAAAAAAGCCGGATAAATCCGGCTTTAAGATATTATACAATAATACTAGTTTCTAGAGAACTTTTTCTTCAAAACGGCTAAGAGCGACAGCCCTCCCCCGAGCAGGAGAAGTGCACCAGGAAGTGGTGTCGGGGTATTAGAGATATCCCCTTGTGCGAAAGACCATTTCTTGTTTTCGTAGAAATTAGTCCCTGTTAACACATTTGGGCCAGCTATCTCTGCCCATTCTACAGCAAAATTAGTCTTCTTAGGTGCATCAAACTTAATTTCAGTAATAACATCATTCATATTTGTGGTCGCGGGGCCGGAAAAGATAATACTGCTTTTCGAATCCCCATCATATGCCCATGACCATCCTGCCACTGAGTGCTTATCAAATTTGACTTCTTTGATAGAAACTTCAGGACTAGTCACCCATATCTGCATAGCCTTTACGCCACTACCTTCATTGCCCCACCCTTTCGCTGTTATCGAAGATGCCTGAGCAATGGTCGTCAACAGCAAACACAAAGTAATTGCCACAACTGAAATTTTAAATGAATTCTTCATATCTTAATCCCCTTCTGAATCAACAACTATAATAGACGGCTCAACCACCACCAACAGCTGGAAAAACTCCGACCCTATCTCCATCTGCCAACTTTGCATCAAGATCAGCTGAGACTCCATTTATAAACACTATTTTTACTTCGTCCACGGGTATCGCTAGTTTCACAACAATATCTTTGACAGTCTCACCCTCATAAACAGGAAAATTGTTTGCATTCTCAGGGCTCTTTTCAGCGAAGGTTGCATAGCAAAGAATCTGTATATTCATGATACCCCTTTAAATAACAATACCTTATTTGGCAAAACAATAAACACATACGCTGAAGCTGACAAAACCGTCAGAAAAGCAACACCCTGCTTTAAACTTTGCAAAAATCAAACCAGTAGGGACAATTGTTCAATTTGATTCATACTGCTTTCATAATCAGTAAAGAAAAAAAAAGAGGATTGCAATAGCCATCATTTGACGGAAATGGTGAAAAAACCATAAAAAAAGCCCGGCAAGGTAAACCTTGCCGGGCCAAATCAAGCTAAAAAAACTTGTACTGAATTCGATTAAGCAGAGAATGCTTTTTCGAAGTTAGGTACAACCTGTTTTTTACGGCTCATTACGCCTTCGAGGTACACGGATGTGCCTGCAGGTGCAACGCCGAATGCTTTTTCAACAACGGAAGGATCATCAGAAACGATAAGCATTTCAGATCCTTCTTTCATGATGTCGGTGAGAAGCAAGAAACAGCTGTGACGTCCGTCAGCTTTAACTTTTTCAAGTTCAGCGTAGAGGTCAGCTTTGATGTCATCGAAAACGGAGAGGTCAACAACTTCAAGCTGGCCAACACCAATCTTGTTGCCGGACATATTGAAATCTTTGTAATCACGGAAGATGAGGTCGTTCATGGAAGCACCTGCAACAGCAGATTTAACATTGAACATTTCCATTCCGAGAGCCATTACGTCAGAAACGCCAGCGATCTTAGCGAGTTCTTCAACTGCAACTTTGTCAGCGTCAGTTGTTGTAACAGACTTGAACATTACAGTATCACTAAGGATAGCGCAAAGAACGATTCCAGCAATGTTTTTAGGAACTTCTACATTGTAGAACTTGTACATTGCGTTGATTACTGTACCAGTACACCCTACAGGCCATACCCACATTTCGAGAGGGTTGGAAGTGGTAACGTCACCAAGTTTGTGATGGTCAACAACTGCAACAACTTCACCTTTGTCAAGGTTGTCCATGGACTGAGCAAGGTCAGAATGGTCAACAAGGATGAACTGTTTGTCAGTAGCGTCAGTCATGATTGCAGGTGCAGCACAACCGAATTTTTCTAGAACAAACTTAGTTTCAGGAGCGAGTTCGCCCTGAGATACAGCCTCTGTAGCTTCTTTAACTTTAGACCAGAGATCAGCGACAGCGATTGCAGATGCGATAGTATCGGTATCGGGATTTTTGTGTCCAACAGCATAAATAGTCATAATAAAATTCCTCCTAAAAAATTTGTAGCGTATTTGAGCTTGTGTCTTCTATCACAATCTTTTTATCCTGCCAAGTTATACTAAGCCAGCAAGAATAATGAAGCCGAAAAGAACTACACCGAAGACGAAAGTAGCGTAGGCTTTACGCAATCTCAGGGCTAAAAGACCTCCGAGACTGGCGGCAATCCATAAAAAAGACCATTTCATTTCCACCGAAGTAACAACGTCACCCCATTTGTGAAAAAATATACTAAGTACATAGTGAAGGATTACCGTACTTGTCCAGAAAAAAAGCCATGATGATATAAAAGTTCTGAAAATAGACTGCGCAACTAGCTTCTGAGGTAGGTTATCTCCTGCCTTTCCCTTCCTCGCCCACCTCAATAAATCGTTGTATCCACGGTTGTGCCACTGCCTTAAGCCATGCTCAAGCCATGCTCCAAGTCTTGCCAAAGGAAGGCAGGCAAGCAAAACAACCATAATGTGAGAGGCTTCCGTGAAGCCAAACGAAGTTGTCAAAGCAAGAGCTGCTACCGTTGAGGCTAGAATATGTGGGGGGATATAGGTTCCGACAGGTATATTATCAAGCCAGAATAATTCAAAAAAGACAGCAATTTTTAAACTAGTTGCATAATCACCAGTAAAAACACCCCAGATAAAACCAACAACAAGCGGCCTCTCAAGAAGTCCTATATTTATTGAAAATCTGAACAGACAGAAAACTGCAAAAAAAAACCAATCACCGCAGTCCATACGGGGAAAGGTAGAGCTAAAACATGCAATAGGTTCATGAGAACCTCACTTGAACAGGATCATTTGGTACGCATCTAAAATCCAACTCTATCCCTTTACCTTTGAAATAATGTAAACAGGATTCGTCATCAGAACTAAGCGCAACACTTGGAGAAATTTGTTTTTTACCGGGTCCGTAATGAATATTGCCAATATTAACTGAGCTAAATTTAAATCCAGCCTCAAAGGCATTGCGTACATCTTCGCATGAAGAAAAAAGAATAATCGTGTTACCAGAACTAGTGCTGTCTCCAAGTGCCAGAACCGTCTCTGATAGATCTTCCACCGTTGAAAAAGAACACGTAATAGAATGTGGAATCGCAAGTGACATTATCTGTTGCTGTAAAGCATCAGCAGCCACATCATCATTGGCAACAACTATATGTTTGGCATGCGTATATGGTAGCCATGTTTCAATGATCTGCCCATGCACAAGTCTATTATCTATTCTGACCCAAACCATGCTTAACCCTTTGAAGTTCGTTTTCGAAGCATTTCACCGGCAACAACAATCCCCTTAACGCCTGCTCTGCTTATTTCTTCAGCCATTACTTGCAAAGATTCGGTACGTTTCTGGAGAGCTTTTAAGAGCATAGGCAAACTCACGCCGGTGATAACTTCCATGTCATCACTTTTCAGAAGTGAAAGACTTAAATTTGTAGGAGTTCCACCGAACATATCAGTAAGTATTAAAATACCAGCACCAGTATTTACTTTGGAAATATTTTTTTTAAGTTCTTTGACAGCAACATCTATCTCTTTGGTACCGTCGACACTAAGGGGCAAAACATTTTCCTGAGGGCCAACAATTAACTCGGCAGCCTCAATTAGAGCTTTACCGAAGTTTCCATGAGTTAAAATCACTATCCCGACTTTATTTGCTTCCGTGTCCATTGATATTCCTAATATTAACGTCCGCAGCTAAAGTACGGTCTTATTCTAAATTTATATGCTTGTGTTCAAGATTTGCAGAGTACCCACTATTCTTGAGTGTGGCAAATATGCGTTCAGCGACTGCGACCGACCTATGACGACCACCAGTACAACCAACAGCTATTGTCAGTCGATACCTTCCCTCTTCTTCATAAAGAGGAAGGACATACTGAAGGAAATCTAAATATTTCTCAATAAAAATAGAGCCAGTTTTTGACCCTAAAACATAATCAGAAATTCTTTTGTCTTTGCCGGACAAGGACCTGAGTTCCTTTTCAAAATAAGGATTAGGCAAGAATCTTAAATCCATAACCATATCCGCTTCCGTCGGAACATCATGTTTAAACCCAAAAGAAATAACATTCACTCTAAGACCAAAAGCCCCTTCAGTAAGCTCAGACCACTTTTCCTGAATGCGGCGTCTAAGATCATGAATCGAGTACGTAGTGGTGTCAATTACTAAGTCGGCAGCCATACGAAGCGGCTCTAGAAGAACCTTTTCCTCTTCAAGAGCCTGCTCGAGGCCGAGTTCTTTAGATTCAAGAGGGTGAGGCCTGCGAGTGGTGGCATAACGCCTAACTAATTCCGGCAACCTTGCTTCAAGAAAAATAAGACTAGGACAAACTCCCCCGGAACCTAATTCCATGCAAGTGGATTGCCATTCGCCAACGAAATCTTGTTGACGGAGATCCATACCAAGAACAAGACCCCGATAATCGTCATCCTTTCCTGTAAAAAGTTGAACGAGCCTTGGCAACATACTTGCCGGAAGCCCGTCAACGCAGAAAAAGCGTAAATCTTCGAAAACTTTTAAAACAGTGGATTTACCGGCACCGGAAAGGCCACTGACAACTATGACAGGAAATACGCCATCTCTATTCACCTAATCCCCCTCGACTATGGCCTTATTCAGTAAGACTAAGCAAACTAAGCAATTCCTGCTGGTCTTTCGCGCCCATGAATGCATCTCTGAATGCTTCATCTTTTAATTGACGGGATATCTGAGCAAGAACTTTTAAATGAGTTCCGGCTCCTTGTTCAGGAGCCAGAACCATAAAGAATATGTGACAAAGTTGCATATCGAGGGCTTCGTAGTCAATTCCTTGGCCACTTCTACCCACAACTACGACAATATCTTCTAAACACTCTAATTTACCGTGGGGGATGGCAATGCCATCCCCTATACCGGTTGTTCCGAGTTTTTCGCGGCTCATTAGGACCTGGAGAGCTTTTTCTACATCAACCTCAAGCCCCGTGACTTTAAGAGTTGAAACCATTTCTCTCAGAACTCCACTCTTATCAGAGCTTTTGAGTTCGTAAACAACAAGGCCCTTATCCAAATTATCATTAATTATCATCTGTTAGTATCCTGGATCAATCAATCCAAAATCGCCATTATTGCGACGGTAAATAACATTTATAGCTTCGGTATCAGCATTTCTAAAGACGAGGAACTCATTAGTCAAAGTCTGAAGCTGCATTGCAGCTTCATCTACAGACATAGGCTTTGGCACGAACTGATCGGTTTCAACAATAGTCGGTTCATTATTCTCTTCTTCCGGCTCAGGATAACTAAGTACGTCCATGCGAGCAGGAGCTGTGTCCTTACGTCTGTGACTTCTCATCTTTTCGCGCATACGTCTAAGCTGCACTTCAAGCTTATCAAGAACCAAATCCACGGTAGAGTACATATCTTCAGAGGCTTCATAGGCCGAGATGTGAATGTTATCAGTGCTAAGAATCACTTCCGCAACGTGCCGAAACTTATCTACTGACAGATTTACCTGAATTTCAGTATTGTCCGGGTTTGTTATAAACTTATCAAGCTTAGCAAACTTAGCGTTAACGTATTCCTTCAAGTGATCAGAAGCGTCAAAGTTCTTAAAGGTAAATGCAACATTCATACGGAACTCCTTGAATAAAGGGTGAATATGCTCTCTACTGGACGGCTAGAATATTTTTTTCCTCTTCGACGAGGATAGTATTCCCATTGCAGTCCGGTACTTAGCTACAGTCCTTCTGGCGATGTTGACCTCAAGTTTTTCCTTGAGCGTCTCGGCAATTTTTTCATCACTCAGAGGTTTTTTACTGTTTTCATCGCCGATCAACTTTTTGATCAGCGCCTTAACCGATTCGGACCCGACCTGTGAACCATCATCAAGTCCGAGTGCACTATTAAAGAAAAATTTAAGTTCATAAATCCCGTGCGGAGTCGAAACATACTTACTGGTAGTTATCCGACTAACTGTGGACTCATGCATTTCAATATCTTCTGCCACCTCTTTGAGAATAAGCGGTTTAAGCTTGGTGACACCACTTTGAAAGAACCCCCGCTGGAATCTTACGATTGAATCCAAAACCTTAAAAAGTGTGCGTTGCCTCTGATAGAGACTCTTCATAAGCCACTGTGCAGATCTCATCTTATCCTGAAAATACTCTTTATCTTCACCCTTGGTTGACGCAAGAGTCTCCACATAAAAAGAATTCATCTGCAACTTTGGAAGACCGTCCTCGTTTAAGACTATAACAAAGTCTCCATCATATTCATACACATATGCATCTGGACTGACATAAAAGGAGTCTCCCCCTGAAAAACTTGCCCCTGGTAGAGGATCAAGAGTCTGCATCAGATCAAGATAACTCTTTAAGTCCTCCATACTGAGCTTAAACTTTCTTGCGAGAGGCTTATACCTTTTCTTTTCAAGATCATCCAAATGATCTTTGACAAGAGAGACCAGTATAGGATCATCATCAAGCTTTAAAACCTCAAGCTGAATCAGTAAACATTCCTGCGGAGTAGGTGCAGCCACTCCAACAGGATCAAACCTTTGTATTCGAGAAAGAACATTTTCGACATCTTCGATTTGAGCATAACAGGTTTCACAAATTTCTTCCAACCCTATCCGCAAGTATCCACCTGCGCTAAGATTACCTATAATACACTCACCAATGACCACTTCCTTCTCAGTAAAATCGGAAAGACACATCTGCCATGCAAGGTGTCCTTCAAGAGAAGTCTGCTTTGTCAGTCTAGCCTCAAACGACATCCCCTCTTCCTGAGATTCGGACTCGCGAGTGCCTGCCTGCTTGGAAGTGCTCGAAAACTCACCGAGATAATTTTCCCAGTCAGCATCACGTGAAATTTCTACGTCTTCAGCGGTGGCCGTGCCGGATTCAGCATCAGCACTGTCGGTACGTTCAACAGCTTCAGCTTCTTCCAGTATTGGATTTTCGAGAAGCTCCTGCTGAACAGTATCGAGCAGCTCCAATCTGGAAAGCTGCAACAACTTAATAGCCTGCTGTAACTGAGGAGTCATCACCAGTTGCTGCGAAAGCTTGAGTTGTTGTCTAAGTTCCAGTCCCATAATTCTCTGCCACCCTATGATACATTCAAAAGTATCTTTTAAACTTTTTTAATCCGCTGAAAATTGCGTTCTCAACAAATCTTTAAAAAATATTATTTAATTAGATTTGTTCTTAATTAAAGTATGCCACACTCCAGAAACCCATGCAAGAAATAGTACAGATTTATCCGTAATTTCAGGATATTTTAATCTTATGCAAAGTACGTGAAAAAACTGTACCAATGTTCTGGCTTGCTGTAAATCGGCAATGGGAAATTTAATGAATTGGGCGCAGATGTGCATCAAAAGAGAGAGAAAAGATGGAGGCAGAAATGATAAAAAAAATTAGATATGTGGTTCGATCAGAGGCTAAAACTATCACCAAGATACAACCTGCGAGCTTTAGTATTTTGAACAATATTCTCAGGAGCACCATTAAGAATAACGCGCCCTTCATATACTAAATAAGCTCTGTCGCAAATGGATAAAGTTTCGCGCACATTATGATCGGAAATCAAAATACCTAGGCCGTGATCTTTAAGAGAAGAGATTATATCCTGAATTTCTATAACGGCAATAGGATCGATACCGGCAAAAGGCTCATCCAACAAAATAAACTTTGGATCATTAATCAAAGCTCGTGCAATTTCAAGCCGGCGACGTTCACCACCGGAAAGGTAAATTGCTTTCTGATCTGCAAGACGTAATATGCCCAACTGATCCAGAAGCTCATCTGCCCTGTTGCCAATCTGCTTACCGGATAAACCGGTATGTTCGATGATAATTTCGAGATTTTTGCGAACAGAAAGCTTCTTGAAAATAGAGCTTTCCTGCGGAAGATAACTAATGCCGTGCCTAGCTCTTTCATGCAAAGGCCAGCGCGTAATCTGATTCTTATTAAGATAAACATCACCGGAAGTGGGCTTCACAACGCCAACAAGCATATAGAAAGTGGTAGTCTTCCCTGCTCCGTTAGGACCAAGTAGACCAACAACTTCACCTTCTTTAACATTAAGACTGATACCACGGACAACTTCTTTCTGCCCGTAGTTCTTAACCAGCTTGGTAGCAATTATCGAAGACATATAATTCCTGTAAAATTGAACATTGAAAAACTATGGAGAAACATTACTAGGTGTGTAGAAAATTGCCTCTACAGGCTTACTTCCACCAACAACTTCCGAACGGTTATCTTTGAGATAGAACTTGATAAGCTCACCCTGCACAAGATTAGGACCATCCTTAAGTTTCGCGTCACCTTTCATATATATAATAGAATCAGCCACAACATAAGTAAGCGTATCACATGAACCCTTACGGTTATTCATTACAACCTTAACCCTGCCGTTAGCCACAATTTTTTTGATCTTATCCTGAGTATCTTTAAGGGAGTCGCCACCAGCTCTTAAGTGAGCTGTGAGAGTATCAGAAGTAAGAGTAACCTCAAGCCGGACAACCTTTACGTCACCCGAGAAAGTAATGCGGTTCTTATTCTCACTGAAAGTCATCTTCTTCGAAGTAATCTTGATAGGAACGTCATCAGGACCACCCGCTATGCGAGCCTTCTTCGGCTTATCCTTTTTAGCTTTTTCAGGAGGCACAGTAGTCATATATGCTTTATATACATATCCGATAATCTTAGCTTCACCCTCAGAAGTTGCACCGCTTTTGTAAATGGGAAACCACTTACCTTGAACAGGACCAACTAGCACAGCCTGACCTACTTCAAGTTTATCCACTATAAGAGACTTTGCATTAGGCTGAGACCTGACATTAAGCACAGCCTCAGAATACATCGTGCTAGTCACGATAGGTGCACTCAGCACCTCCTCCATAGCCTCATCCATAGCAGCTAAAGAAGTTGTCCGCTCTTGAATTGCAACTTCCTTCTTTTCTAAGGCTGCGGCTAATTCGGCCTTACGGGTATCTATTCCCGCCATTTTTTTCTTTTCTAAATTTTTCGGGTAGGCAGCTAAAAATGGTCCCCACGCATACCCCCAGACGGGTGTATCTTTCTTAACAATCGTATCAATACGATATAGAGCGTACATTCCGCCTTTCTCTTTACCTACCTGCGCTCTATGGCCGGGATTAAGTACACCAACGGCTTTAGAGGTTGCAACAGGCTTCTGAATCACGCTCACTCTACGTACCGCATATCGTACTCTCGCATCATCAGATTTAAGATCAATAGAGCTTTTCGTTACAAAACCAAGAGCATCACTTTCAGAGATAACAGGCTTATCAGCCTTAAAAATTGCGTACCAACCGCCGCGCAAAAAGCCGACTTTAATCTTACTGCCTTCGTCCAAGGTTCCGGCAACAGCGGACTTAGATGATCGCTTAGCACGATAATCAAGCTTTTTACCTACATATCGAACATCACCCCAGTCGACTACGGGATTACCCTGCGCGGCTGGAATTACGATTTTTTTAGAAATATATCCGACAGGATTTTCAGATAAATCTGACGAAGCAGGATAAACTCCGAACCATCCGCCTTTTTCCTTACCAACCAAAAAACTCTCAGCCGGAGATAAAACCCAAACAACAGGAGCTTTAAGCGAAGCGCTTTCTCTGACATTTGCGATGAATTTGGTGTTTTTTAAATTTGCCTTATCGTAACAATAGGCGGCAGAGCTTAAAAAAATACAAACGAGGAAAAGCGCTACACCAAAAAGAGCAGGTGCAAAAGATGCAGAGAAACTGCGGAACAAGGAGTCTTTTTCAAATATACTAATCAAATGTATGCTCGCTTCTATTGAGGCATTGCCACCATATTCGGTGATATCAGGGCTTCCATACCATCTTCGATCATTATTTCTCTGGTCACAAGATCAACTTTAACTTTTTGAGAAGTTATATAGATAGTGGGGCTTTGCACTTTGACATTACCTTCAAGAAACATCAGATTTTCTTTAGGTTTAAAGTCCAAAGTATCAGCTTGAAGCTTCATACCTTCGTAATCACCTTCAACATTATCCCACAACTTTAAGCCTTCTCCCTGCTGGCTAACCTCACCATGAAGAGCGCGGATAAGAACTTCTTTTCTATCTCTGCCTAAATAGTAAGTAACCCGGGGTTTATCAGCTATAACCAGACCACTGTCCTGATCGTAGTCGGCACTGCCAGCGCGAAGTATCCATTCAACATCGCCCCCCGTGCCCTGTATCAATTCGATCTCTTCAGCAGAAATATCAGATTCACTGCCAGTCCCCAAAGGAGGACTCTCAACGAATTCTCGTACCATATGAGGATACGGCGCAAACTTGCTCCCGAACAATGTGCCGACAACAAGCCCAGCACATAGTACAGCAAGTAGGATTAAAGCAGAGCGAATCCGCCCCATCTACTCAGACCACTCACGCCAAATATCTTCAAGAAGACCCTGACTCTCTAATAAAAAAGAAATAGCTTCTCTGACCGCGCCATGGCCACCGGGCTTTTTAGACACCCATCTTGAAATGCCGATAATCTCAGGCTGAGCATTGCAGACAGACATAGGAAGTCCGACTTTTAGCATCACAGGAGCATCAATCCAGTCATCACCAATATAGGCAACCTCTTCTGGTTTCAGTCCTTTTTCCTGAATAAGCTTTTCGTAAAATGGAACTTTGTCGCGCTGACCGGGATAATATTCGGTAATACCAAGCTCTGTCACACGAGATTCAACAGCTCCGTGATTCAGGCCTGTAATTACCGCAAGACCAAGCCCCGCCTGTTGCGCGAACTTGATACCTAGGCCATCCTGAACATTAAAAAGCTTCGTTACGTTACCTTCATGATCATAGTACAGACCACCATCGGTAAGAACGCCGTCAACATCCAAAATAAGGAGTTTAATCTTTGCAGCTAATTCATCAACACGCATAATCAATGCTCCACGCGGCAAGTAAATCTTTAATAAGATCTTCCGTTCTATCTAGAGGCCAGCTATTCGGGCCATCACAAAGAGCTGTGTCAGGATCGGGGTGAACTTCCATAAATACACCGGACGCTCCAGCCGCAACAGCTGAGCGAGCGAGAACAGGAACAAATTCCCGCTGCCCGCCGGACTTACCATCAAGACCACTTGGAAGCTGTACAGAATGGGTTGCGTCAAACACAACAGGGCATCCGAGATCTTTCATAATAGATAGACCACGCATATCAACCACAAGGTTGTGATATCCGAAGCTTGATCCGCGCTCGGTCAACCAGATACGCTCATTGCCTGTGGAACGGATTTTACCGACCACATGGCGCATATCAGACGGCGCGACAAACTGTCCTTTTTTAACATTAATCACGCGTCCTGTATTGCCAGCGGCGACCAGTAAATCTGTCTGTCTGCACAAAAATGCTGGAATCTGTAAAACATCGGCAACGACGGAAACAGGCTCAGCCTGCTCAGGAGAATGGATGTCGGTAACAATAGGTAAACCAGTCTCTTCTTTAATACGAGCCAGCCACTTAATACCTTCATCAAGTCCCGGCCCCCTAAAGGACTCCACGGACGTTCTATTAGCTTTGTCAAAAGAACTTTTAAATATAACCGTCACATCAAGACGCGAAGCTATATCCGCAAGAACTTTTGCCACTTCCATCGCGACTTCAAAACTTTCAAGTGCACAAGGCCCCGCTAATATAAACGGGCCTTGTACACATTTGTTATATAATTCATCGGGGGTCATAATAAATTCCCTCCCTGTATTTCGTTCTTTCTATCAAAAATGCTCTTATTTGTTATCGCGAGCTGCTTTAATGAAGTCTCTGAACAACGGATGTGCATTCATTGGAGTTGATTTGAATTCCGGATGGAACTGACAACCAACAAACCAAGGATGTTCCGGCACTTCAACGATTTCAATAAGAGTCTCATCAGGAGATGTACCGCTCAGCATAAGACCTGCTTCCACGAACTTCGCTGCGTAACCATCTTTATTGAACTCGTAACGGTGACGATGACGTTCCTGAATTTCAGCTTTGCCATAAGCATCCATAGACTTGGACCCTTCAACAATCTTACAAGGGTAAGCGCCGAGACGCATGGTTCCGCCCTTATCGCTACTTTCACAACGAGATTCAGTTTTCTTGGTGCGGTAATCATACCATTCTTTGATCAAGTAGATAACGGAATCAGGACCATCTTTATCGAACTCTTCAGAATTCGCATTGGTAAGTCCCATAACGTTTCTAGCATACTCAATCACAGCACACTGCATGCCCAGACAAATTCCGAAAAACGGCACTTTGTTTTCACGAGCGTACTGAATTGCAGTAATCTTACCTTCAACTCCACGAGAACCGAATCCACCGGGAACAAGAACTCCGTCAAGTCCTTTGAGCTTTGCCTTAACATTCTTCTGAGTAATCTCTTCAGAATTAACATAGCGCAACTTAACAGCTACATTATTAGCAACTCCGCCGTGAATCAAAGCTTCATGCAAGCTTTTGTATGCTTCCTTCAGATCAACATACTTACCAACAATGCCGATTGTAGTTTCACCTTCAGGGTGATTAAGCTTGTAATTCAGTTCTTTCCAAGGCTCAAGATTACAGTTTTTAGCAGGTAGCTTGAGCATGATAGCAATCTTTTGATCAAGTCCTTCCTGATAAAATTTCAATGGAACTTCGTAAATGGACTCAACATCAACTGCGGTGAAAACTGCGTCGCGGTCAACATCACAGAAAAGTGCGATTTTACGTTTGATGCTTTCTTCCAATTCAACTTCACTGCGGCAAAGAATGATATCAGGATGAATACCAATGCTGCGGAGTTCTTTTACACTGTGCTGTGTAGGCTTAGTCTTAACTTCACCAGCAGCTTTCAGGTAAGGAACAAGAGTCAGGTGAATGTATAAAACATTCTCGCTTCCGAGTTCAGAGCGGAGCTGACGAATAGCTTCAAGGAAAGGCAACCCTTCGATATCACCGACTGTGCCGCCGATTTCGATAAGAGCAACGTCTTCGCCTTTAGCAACTCCGAGTACAGCCTGTTTAATCTCATCAGTAACATGAGGAATAACCTGAACAGTACCACCAAGGTAATCACCACGACGTTCTTTAGTAATAACGGAATGGTAAATGCGACCAGATGTAAAATTATTATTCTGGTTGAGTGGAACATCAAGGTAACGTTCGTAATGACCTAGATCTAGATCTGTCTCAGCGCCATCGTCCGTTACATAAACTTCACCATGCTGGAAGGGATTCATGGTTCCGGGGTCAACGTTGATATAAGGATCAAGCTTCTGAATCGTAGCTGTCAACCCTCTGGCTTTTAGAAGTGCGCCGATTGAGGCCGCGGCCAGACCCTTGCCCAGTGAGGACAAAACGCCCCCGGTGATAAAAATAAACTTGGTTTTCATGATGCTCCCATCCGAGATGGATTATGTATTTTAAAATCTCGCTGATACATAAAACAAAATGCTCAGCGTATAAAGTCGTATTTAAAAAAAAAACAAAAAAGGCGCAATCCCAGCAAACACCCCGTATTCAGGCGTATCCGACATCAATTAATTGTGTTAGCGGTACGTCCTGAGGAATATAGGTTGTTGACGGAAAGCGACCTCGCAATTATGTTCCTTTCTTCGAAACACGGACAAACTAGTCTCTGACCATTTCGATTGTCAACACGTAAGAGAAAAATGAAGGAGAAAAATATATGGCCAACGTCAAAGTTCTAGTCATTACTGGCTACGGAACCAACTGTGAACAGGAATCAGCATACGCAGCGAAAAAAGCAGGTGCCGATCAAGTTGATATCACTTTTTTCTCCGACCTAACCGCAGGAAAAACTACACTTGAAGGATACAATTACTTAATCTTTCCAGGTGGTTTCCTAGATGGTGATGATCTCGGAGCGGCTCAGGCAGCAGCACTGCGCTGGAAGCATGCACAGACAGCAGACGGTCATCCATTAGTTGATCAGATCAAGAAATTCTTCGAAGATGGCGGAATTATTCTCGGCATCTGCAACGGATTTCAGCTTCTTGTTAAACTTGGATTACTTCCAGCCGTCGGCGGAGAATACTTCACAAGGCAGGTTTCTCTCAGCCACAACGATTCCGCAAAATACGAAGATCGCTGGGTTCATCTCAAAGCTAATCCAGATTCTCCATGTGTTTTCACCAAAGAAATCGACACTCTAAACGTGCCAATCCGTCACGGTGAAGGTAAAATCATCCCCGCTGATGATGCAATGTTAGAGAAAATTGTCGAAAACAACCTGATCGCGCTCCAGTACGTGGACGAAAAAACTCAGGAAGTAACTCTCGAGTACCCCGCCAACCCGAATGGTTCACCACTCGGCATAGCAGGACTAACAGACCCTACAGGGCGCATTCTTGGCCTTATGCCGCACCCTGAAGCATTCAACCACGTTACCAATCATCCTAAGTGGACACGCGGCAACGTACCTACTCTCGGACTTGCGTTGCTTGAAGGTGGCGTAAAATACCTTAAGTCTGTTTAAATAATTTATGTTCAGAAAAATGGAGGGGGAATTTATATTCTCCCTCCTCTTTTATTTTTATGACGAATCCTGACGAAATAATCATTCGCGGCAAACCACCTGTCGATCCTCCGCAAGGTCAAACTTGGCGGTCCATGATGGATATTGCCATGCGACAAGGATTCGAAGCACGCAGTAATGATGAAGTGCCAATCGGCGCCGCCCTATTTTCGGCTGATGGAGAATTACTTGGCACAGGAAGCAACAGCCCTGTTAATGATCACGACCCCACCGCTCACGCAGAAATTCAATGTTTGCGCTCAACCTGCAAGAATCTAAATAACTACAGACTACCACCCGGCACAATATTAGTCGTAACCCTTGAGCCATGCATAATGTGCCTCGGTGCAATAATTCATGCGCGTGTAGCAGGGATAGTTTTCGGCGCGGCAGACCTGAAAGCGGGTGCCGTTGTCTCGAACTTAGAGGGAACAGAACTCCCCTTCGTTAATCACAAATTTTGGGCATTAGGCGGAGTACGCGCCGATGAATGCCGGACTATGCTGCAAAGTTTTTTTATGCAGAGACGAAAGTAAAATTTCCTTGCGCGTCGAGTAAAGAATGGATATGACTACCACTTCCCCAAGGCTGGAATTCCTTTTTCAGCCATTATATATATTAGGAGAGGTAGCGAAGTCCGGCCGTAACGCGCTCGACTCGAAATCGAGTTAGGGGTCAAACCCTACGTGGGTTCGAATCCCACCCTCTCCGCCAGTTTTTATAAGGGCTTAGGTGTTAAAACCTAGGCCCTTATCTTTTTTGGATATGAATTACTATTCCCACCCACAAAAAAAAGCCTGAACGCCCAAAATGGACGTTCAGGCTCTGCTGAACTCATATACCACCCTCAAATTGTCGACCTGCCTAAACTCTGTCCCCCGGCAGGCCTGACGAACTCACTCTTAAGCTGATATCTTAAGTTACTACTGCTTCTTAACAGGCTTACTAACAGGCTTCTTGAGTATCTTAGTAGCAGGTGCAGCCTTAGGCTGCTTGAAAGGAACAATCGGTGCGATGACAGGATCGTAAGTCATCTTAACCTGATTAATCTTAGATAAGTTACCCTTGTCAGACTTGCCTGTGTGACACTGTCCACAGAAAAGTCCCATATCCGCGCCTTCTTTAGTTGGCACAATCAGGTACTTGTAGTTAGCATTGTTAGGATGCGGGTCATGACAACTTGAACATGTCAAAACACCATTCCAAAGCAATTTGCCCGGAACTTTTGCATACATTGGCTTTACACCAGTCGGATGAGTGGTGTGAAGATCAACAGGCATAATGCCTTCATCTTCATTATGACAACCTAAACATAAAGCATCAATCCCCTCAGAAGTGCGCGTATTTCTTGTGCGAGCAGGATTATCAACATTCAGAGGCTGCACGCCAATGATGTACTCACCTTTTGCATAATGAGTACTATGACAATCAGTACAACCTGAATCATGCGGACCGGCTGCAAAAGCTACTACAGCTGAACAAGCAATAGAAAGAACAAATGCAAAAACCAAAAACAACATCCTCTTCCTCATCTTACCCTCCAGTAAAAACAAAAAATTCATTTTCAGCATTAACAGCTATGTAACCCAAATGTAAAAAAAATCAAATCACCATTTATGTTTCGATATAATCTATTAAAATCACCATTTTTACATAGTAAAGCTTGTGTTTGCACAATCAATCAATGCATTAGTTACACATAGCAATAATATAATATGAAATTATTTTATCTTTAATTTACAAACACTTTCTATCAAATAGCGCCCATCATTTTATTTGCAGATTTTAGATATCAAACAGAATTCTATACTTACAGGATCCAGTTTAAATAAACATGAAAATCCTACTTGCACAATTTGCGAGTAGATCATAACGTTTTGAACCCCTTAAGATATAGGATTTATAATATGTGGGAAATAAATAACGAGAAAGACCATGACACCTCAGAATCCTAAGAAACACGTTAAAAGAACTATTTTAAACAAAATCACTTCATTAAAATGCTGTGAATGCTTTTCTATTCTGTTTTTTGTCGGGCTTATCCTCACACTTTGCTATTGGTCTGAAAGTATTGACTGTTTTATGGTTGTTGATCCTGAAACGGAACCTCCCCAGCAAACCGTAATCAAGAGTATTGCCCTTTCTCTAACTGGCTCCATCGTTTTTATATTGATTTTATGGTGCTGGAACAAGCACGGACGCAAAGCAACTAATAGCAACAAAAGCTCAACATCAGAGCAAATAGAAAAAGCTACATCTCTACTAAGTGATAAAGACGTTTCCAATCGTATTGCAGGAATTAATATGTTCTGGCAGGTCGCTAGAAATTCGAAATATGAAATTGATAAACGAAAAATTCTGGACATGCTTTGCGCTTTCATCAGAAGCCCTGAAATGGGTCCAGATCTATCAGATACAGAAGATATAAGTATAACAGGAATTCTAAGTGACGTGCAAATCGCGGTAAGTTTACTTACACAAAAAATAAAAGAATTAAAACTTAAGAGAGATTATCGAGCAGACCTTACAGGTGCGAATCTTCAAGGTGTAATACTCATGGATGCGGACCTATCTAATACGATATTAGAAGACGTGAACCTTACAGATGCGATCTTAATCGACATTACGTTCACCTGCGAAACTTTCACCAATACAAGGCTCACATTGCAGCAATGCAAAGAGCTCGGAATACTCAACCATAAATGGATAGTTGAATAAACCGAGCCCTATACTTCGTCTTTCGTCAAATTATGATCCTACCGAACTAGAACCTCTACTCGTCTATTCTTAGGCTGACTATGGCCATCTGGTGTTGGTATAAGTGGATTCTCTTCACCATGAGAAACGGTCTGAATTTGATCATTCGCAATGCCCTTTTTCATTAACATCTTACTTATCTTTTGTGCACGCCTGAGCGATAAACCATAGTTGTAAGTATTATCACCAACAGCATCAGTATGACCGATAACAGACACATCTGTAGAAGAGCGATCTTTGTACGCTTCAAGTATTAAAGGTATAAGTTTTTTAGATTTAGGCTTCATTTTAGTTGAATCGTGATAGAAATAGAGCAAAAATCTTTCCGTACGTTTGGGCTGAGCTGCCAAAGCCTCTGCAAAAGTTTTTTCAATCTCGCTTTCAGACATAATGTACACTTGCGGTTTCGTGCCGACAGCTTGATTCGGCTCATCAAGCAATACAGTCTCACCATCATGCATCGTGACCGTAACAGCTCCGACAGAACCATCTAGGTCGGGCAAAAGTACTATAGTCTGTCCACAACCAGCTAAGAACAACGTACATATAACAAGTAGTAAAAAAATTTTCATAGTTTCCTCTAATCAACCTTAACTAGAAATCTGGTGCCACGAATACCGATAGTAGCAAGGGGCGTTTCGACACTCATTCTCTCCGGCGCAATCTTCGACATCTGCCCAGTTATGAACTGAGCGGTTCCTTTGCCGACATTAGCCAGAAACGCCATAGCATCATCTGCAGGATTAAAGACAAACTCATCAATACGCACTTCGGATTTAGGTCCGAGAGAAAGGATAGTGTCATCACGAAAAATGACGCCGATCGAGGATGAGGACGCAGTAACAAGTGTATCACCTTGATACAGATGATCCCCGACAGCGGCAGAGGTACGCGACTTCGCGCGAATAAGGTACGCATCCCCAGAAACAGTTTTTACTGATCCAATAAAATCTACTTGAGATGCGGTAGGAGCATTAACAAAAGCTCCTGCGCTAGCTACAACAGCAAAACCAATAAACATAAGCATTGCGAATAATACAAGTCGGAAAATTCTGAATATTCTCATACGGCCTCCTTTTCACTTTAATTATAAAAATGATAATTAAGTGTTACACAGTAGAATTTCCAAGTAAACAATATACACTTTCATATTTATAACATGACTATATTTAAGATGTAATTGCATGAAAAGTTGCAACACTAAGCAACTAAGTATAATTAAAACTCACATGAACTACAGTTCTATCAATACACAAAAAAAAGGAGCTATATAATGTCACCAAATAAAGTAGCGATTATTACAGCAGGCGGAAGCGGAATGGGTGCTGGAGCAGCTCGCAAATTGGCATCAGAAGGATACCAGATAGCAATCCTATCCTCATCAGGAAAAGGCGAAACGCTAGCGAAAGAACTTGGCGGATTAGGTTTTACAGGCTCTAACAGATCACCTGAAGACATTGCCAATTTCATCAATACCGTTATGGAAAAATATGGACGCATTGACGTCGTCGTGAACAGTGCAGGACATGGCCCCAAAGGTGATATTCTCGAAATGACAGATGAAGACTGGATTGCAGGTATGGAAGTGTATCTGCTTAACGTCATTCGTGTAGCAAGGCTTGTCACTCCAATCATGCTCGAACAAGGCTCAGGTTCAATAGTTAATGTTTCTACATACGCATGTTTTGAACCTGAACCGCTCTTCCCGACTTCAGGAGTCTTTCGTTCAGGGCTTGCCGCATTCAGCAAACTTTTTGCTGACCAGTACGCAGCGAAAGGAATCAGGATTAACAACATCCTTCCCGGTTTTATCGACAGCCTTCCCGAAACAGATGAACGCCGCAACCGTATCCCTATGGGCCGTTATGGCAAAGTTGAAGAAATTGCGGATGCTATTGCCTTCCTCGCATCAGAAAAATCCAGCTACATAACAGGGCAAAACCTGCGCGTAGATGGCGGAATTACTCGCTCAGTTTAAAGGTTCACAGGCGCAGTAAATTTGAGACAGTATTTCTCAGCATAAAACGAGGCAGGATTAATACCCGCCTCGATTTTTATAAAATCAAGATTTGCTATTTCGTAACTTTCATCTTTTATGGTAAAAAGAATAATTCAAGAAAAGAAATCAAGTACGGGAGAAAATTATGAGTATAACTAAAGATGAGGTTAGAAACCTATTTAAGCATCTTGAAAGCGGAGATGCAGATTCCTTTTTTAATCACGTAAGCCCAGATGTAGATTGGACAGTTATGGGAACCCATCCACTTGCAGGTCATTACACAAGTCGTGAGAGTTTTCGTCAAAAAACTCTTAACCGTTTGGCCCCATGCCTAACAGCTCCCATACGGCTTTCTCTGAAAAATGTTTTAATGGATGGATCCACTGCTATAGTTGAATTGAGAGCGACATCTCAAGCATTGCAAGGTTGGGATTTTGACAACGAATATTGCTGGATAGTAGAATTCGAAGGCAAAACTATAATCCGCGTACGGGCATATTTGGACTCAAACATGGTCGACCGCTTAATTGCAGAAGGAGAGGCTGCCAGCGAAAATTACTATCAAGGCTAGAGCCTTGCTTTTAGAAAAGAGAGAAGTTCGATTAATGGCATGGGCTTACCAAACAGATATCCCTGTCCCTTTGCACACCCGAACTTGCGGAGCATTTCTGCCTGCTCTTCTGTCTCTACGCCCTCAGCAACGACATCGAGCCCTAGATTTTGGCTCATATTAACCACGGTCTGAACAATCTGTGCGTCATCCTTGTCATGTGTAATATCCATTACAAAAGAGCGATCCACTTTCAAAGTAGTTAGCGGAAACGTTTTGAGATACGCAAGTGATGAATACCCCGTTCCAAAGTCATCTACTGAGAGTGAAAAACCCATTGCTGTAATACTGTTTAAAGTATCGACAGTCTTTTCAACGTCGTTCATAAGCACGGACTCTGTTATTTCAAATTCCAGCATTTTCGGATCAGCATTACAGGCATCAACGACTTCTTTTACGGTCTGCAAAAGATCTTCTTCTTGAAACTGACGGGCAGATAGATTGATGGAAATCATCAAATCATGTCCGCCCTTATCTCTTATTTCATGCTGATCCATGCAGGATTGTTCCATGACAGTACGGCCAATGGGAACGATTAATCCTGTCTCTTCAGCAAGCGGAATAAATTCAAGAGGCGATATAACTTCACCATCTTGACGGATCCAACGCACCAGAGCTTCCAGCCCTATTACATCCCCTGACTTAAGATCTACTTTAGGCTGATAATATACAACAAATTCTTGTTTCTGCACTGCTGTGCGCAGAGCATTCTCCAACTGAAGACGACGTTCCACACGGTCATGCATTTCTTGACGGAACATGTGATATCCGTTCTTTCCTTCGCCTTTAGCATGATACATCGCCATATCTGCGTTTTTAATCAGTGTTCCAGGATCATCGCCATCATCTGGAAAGACAGTAATGCCGAGGCTGGTTGTTACATGCAGTTCATTTCCATCTATTTTAAACGGAGCCGAAAAAGCCATTAGAAGGCGTTTGGCCTGATTAATCAAATGACGCTCATCGGTAACATCTTCAACCATAATGACGAACTCATCCCCGCCAAGTCGCGCAATAGTATCCTGCTCGCGAAACACATTAGTAATTCTTGTTGTCGTACGCTGTAAAAGACGATCTCCCAAAGCATGGCCAAGTGAATCATTAATGGTTTTAAAATTATCAAGATCTATGAAAAAGAGCGCAATACGTGTCTCAAGACGTTTCGCATGAGCGATAGCAATAGTAATACGGTCGAGCAAAAGAGCGCGATTTGGTAATCCAGTTAAAGCATCATGATGAGCCTGAAATTGGAGTTGTTCCTCTTTGCTTTTCATCTCGGTAATATCATGGAACACAGCTACATAATGAGTAGGTTCACCGGAAGAATTGCGGATAGCACTGATGCTGAGCATCTCAGGGTAGGATTCACCATTTTTACGCCTATTCCATATTTCACCAACCCAGTGACCTTCAAGCGTAAGTTTTGACCACATCTGCTCATAAAAAGATTTTCCGTGTTTATCGGACTTTAATACACTAGGATTTTTGCCAATGACTTCATCAACATCATATCCAGTAATAGTCGTAAATCCGGGGTTGGCGGCTACGATATTACCATCAATATCTGTAATCGTAATCCCTTCCAGAGCATTATTAAAAACTTCCTCAAAAAGACGACGTTGATATTCTGACTCCTGGCGTATTCCGACTTCTGCATTTAAATTTTTCTCGACAGCATCTAAATGGTCCATGAAAGAATTAAACTTGCGCGATAAAATACCAATCTCATCAGGTGCATCGTTTTCAGAACGGGTTGTCATGTCCCCTTCTGACGCCTTAGAAAAATGATCCACAAGTTTTTCTACAGGCCGTGTAATACTTACCCCGAGCACGGCACTTAAAGGCAATGCTACAAGCAGAGACAAAAACACTGATATAAGTATCAAATAAATAATATTATCAAGCGGCTCATATACTTCATCTGCATAGACAGAAGCAGCTACAATCCAGTCCATTTCCGGAAAATATTGAAATACAGCTATTTTTTCACGAACAACATCACTATCACGGTCCTTCCATTCATAATGCAATTGCCCACTCTTCTGTTCATAAATATTCCGCATAACCGAGTGGCCGAGAACATCTGCGTAATTACTCAAATTATCTTCAATCCACGGGTGGAGAATGGCCTCACCATTTTTATCTATAATAAAGATGTAGCCACTTTCCCCGAGTTTTATTTCCGCGATTTTAGAACTAAAATCGTCAATATCAATAAGGGAATCAAATTCTTCACGATAAGACGAGGCAGATATAATCCAATCCCACGGCTTAAAATAAGTCATATAAAGAGCTTTCGGCCTGATATTAGATTCACCGGGGTTAACCCATTCATATTCCAAATATCCTGTCTTTTTAGAAATCTGTCTACGAACAACATCTTTACCCGTAAGATCTTGAAGCTTTAAAGCATCACTGGGGTGCACCTCAACCCGGCCCAAGCTACTAAGACAATACATATAACCAGTGCGTCCGATGGTCTGACTGGATAAAAGTTTGTCAGCAATTTCTTTTGCATCTTCTTCAGTTATCTCACCGCGCTCATATCTACTGTACAGAGATACAACAATGTCATGATTTTTCTCCGCAACAGCTCGCAAATAATTACGAACAGAGACATCAACAGCCACCTTGATCATGTTAATCGTTGTCGTTGTCGTATTAGCTAATTCTTCCTCAATATTATCCTGAATCACACTGCGCACTAAAGGATATATAGTCGCTCCGCAGAGTGTCAGAGAAAATATGAGCAACAAGCTGAATACAATTATCAGGCGTGCTTTGATTCGAAAATATGAGAGGAAACTATAAAATTTCATAAGTTCACTATTATTTCATTTATTTAAAACATCTATAAGCATGGGCTTTAGCCAACAATATACATCAACGGCTAACAAAACAGTAGTTTTATTAGCCCAAAAACATATTCAATGCTAACAGAAATATAACTAATACAAAAACAATAAGAAATATTAACAATATGATAAACACTTAAAGTTTATTCTAACAACACTCCTTGACAGCCATAGCTGCCAAGCATATTTTTTAGAGTTCGTAATGCACACAGACTCTTGACAATCTCAGTCAACCGATCCACCTCCGAACCTGACTATATTTAGTCGACTAATTGGAATATATCACTATGCCTAATTTATTGCTGCTGGCGCTTCTAGCCACATTTCCTGCCTTGTCGACAGACATGTATTTGCCAGCGATACCAACTCTCCAGTCCATTTGGGGAATTAGTTTGGTAGAAGCTAACGTTTCGCTTGTAGCCTTTTTTCTAAGTTTTAGCGGATTCCTTTTAATCCACGGCCCACTTTCCGATAGAGTTGGGCGTAAGCCTGTCCTATTGGGAGGGATTACGATCTTTATAGTAGGCTGCTTGCTCTGCTCCACAGCCCAATCGATTACGTGGCTTGTTATAGCTCGAATCGTCCAAGCAGCAGGCGCAGCTGCGGCTTTCACTCTATCGCTAGCTCTGTCTAAAGATCTTTATGAAGGACCGGAGAGACAAAAAATATTAGCGTGGGTAGGTGTTATTTTAGCGTTGTCCCCAATGCTGGCCCCGACTTTAGGAAGCTGGTTACTTCTAGTTGCATCATGGCGCTGGATTTTTGTGTGTCAGGCAATATTGGCTGTGATTTCACTTTACGGATCTTTCAAGCTTGAGGAACCCCTCAAGGTGAAAACTCGTGGAGGCGTTTTTTCAGTTGCCTCACGTTACTTCGTATTACTCAAAAATACGCGATATCTAGTATACACGCTTTCGTTTTCACTTATGACACTTGGTCACTTTGCGTTTATTGGCGGCTCACCCGACATTTTCATAACGGGTTACGGAGTTTCCGCTCAAACATTCGGATATTACTTCGGGCTTAACGCATTAGGCTTAATGCTTGGATCTTTCACATGCTCAAGGTTCTGTGGTGGCATGAAGCCTCTTAAAATACTTACAGTGTCACTATTTGGAATGCTCGCAGCAGCCACTTTCTTGACTGTCGAAGGAGGTTCTTCTCCAATCTGGTTTGTAGGCCCAATGCTGGTTATGTCCTTCTTGCTTGGACTAAGTCGTCCAATCAGCAACAACATGATTTTAGAAGAAGTGGATAAAGACATAGGCACAGCATCATCATTTCTGACGTTCTCAATATTCATAATAGGCGCAGTGTCTATGCAGTTCATTGCATTCGATTGGGCCAATAAACCTGCCATGATAGGTAAGCTCGCACTTATCGGAGTTTCGATCCCCCTACTAACAATGTGGGCAATGAATTTAATTTCGCGCAAAAGAGCACTAAAGAAGAATTGATATTAAAAACTTTAGTAAGAGTAGTATTAAACTAGGAAAGTCTGAATTTGTATGAAATTCGATATGAGATAGAGATAGGAAAAGAAATGGAGTGGTCGCGGGGACTGCTCCTTTTTTATGAGACGTATATAGTTGATTGTTTCATATGTAATTAAATCGTTTCATCCGGTTCAGAGTTAATCAATGAACCGGATGAAACCGCTTCTAACTTCTGACCAGACATTTAGTCCGCCACCGTGCCATCGTCTACGACATCAACAGCTTCGCCATTTTCAGCTTGACTTGCTTGTTTCTTCGCTAACTGGCGTTGCTTTTTTTCTTCTTTCTTTTTCGCCTTCGCTAAATCCTTCTGACGTTTTTCAAACTTATAATTGCGATTAGGTGGCAATGAACTCTCCCAGTAAAACATTGTGGTCTATAGACCGAAAACGCCCGCCTCCCATAAAGAGAGACGGGCGCTGTACCAACTAGTGTTTAACTAAAAACTACCAGCGTGGACGTTCTTCACGTGGCTTAGCTTCGTTAACCTTAAGGTTACGTCCGCCGAAATCTTTTCCGTCCATGTTCGCGATAACTTCGAGAGCACCGGAATCGTCCATTTCAACAAAGCCAAATCCGCGAGGACGGCCAGTTTCACGATCTTCGATAAGATTGATAGAAATTACTTCACCGTAAGCTTCGAAAGCGGAACGGATTTCATCTTCAGTAGCAGACCAAGGCAAGTTTCCAACATAAAGTTTTTTAGACATTATATATTCTCCTAAAAATTGTTTGAGAGCTGACACTTTCGCACCAACAAAAATAAGGAGCAGCGTACAAGATGCACATTGCTCCTGGATATACCTGTTTATAAGCTAGCTTTGGTCACATTCGGACCACGCCTCCACGGGCGTTGCTTGCGTCTAGAAATCTTAAATCCACCAAAGCTGAACAAATGTCAAGACATTTAGTTTTTATTTATATTATTTCTACTACTCTTCTCCAACATTTTTTAGATTAGAGTTTAATTTTAATACGAAATTACAATGCGATAGCACTGCGACACTCTCTCCTAAACCCAACTAAACCTTGATCTAACATATGATTAGCATTATGATTTACAAAACTAAAGAGGTGCTAAATGCCAATATTGACATGGAAGACTAATTACTCTGTTGGAGTAAAAAAAATTGATGACGAACATAAAACTCTAATTGATATGATCAATAAAGCTTATGATTCAATTGAAGCAATGAGAGAAGACGAAGTTCTTGTTGAGTTGGTCGAAGAAATGCGTAATTACGCCATGACCCATTTCGCTACTGAGGAAATGTACATGAAACATCATAAATACCCTCACGCGGAAACTCACAGAAAGCAGCACAATGAATTTATGATTAAAGTAGCGTCTACAGACAACCTTCTATCTTCAAACAATACTGACATAGATCCAATCAAAGTTTTTAAGTATCTTGCAGACTGGCTACGTAATCATATACTTAAAACGGATAAAAAATTTGGTGCTTTCTTAATTGAAAAGGGACAAGAGTAATTTTTATGAATAACTTTTCAGAAAACATTCTCCTTGCTCCGGATAATGAGCAAGTTTGTTACTGCTCCAACATCACAAAGGGACAGATTCTGAAAGCTATAGCTGGCGGAGCTAACACCTTGGCAAAAATAAAGGGTACCACAGGAGCCTGTTTAGCTGCTAGATGCAAAGAAATGAATCCACGCGGCCGATGATGCTCAATAGAGATAAACGTGCTCCTAGGTAAGGAGACAACGTCCCTGCAGCAATTGTGAACAAAAAAAAGGCGCGGTCATAATGACCGCGCCTTTTTTTAATCACTTTTTCGTATACTCTATTTTCCGTTCTTCCAAGTTTCCCACTCTTTCTTGCTAAGCTGACCGTCTTTATTCAAGTCAGCTTCACGCATAATACGCTCTGCATTCAAAGGGTAAACATTCACAATTTCAGAACGAATTATTGTTTTATTGCCATCTTTGTCGATATCAATAAATCCTCTGGTAAAGCGAACCCTTTCTAGCTGATAGTAGATGGCCTTAGCCTTCCTGCCACTCTCCAGATAGTAAAGGGACATAGTCTGCTTTCCGGTAATTGTTCCCTGAGTATACCCATCATCACCCTCAGCAAAGTAAAGCGTAACTCCATCTGCATCAATAATCCCGCAGAAAGGTTCAGTCAGCGCGTTCTCTTTGGTATCAACAAACCAGATTTTATAGCCGGAAAAAACAGCACCATCTTGTTTATTAATAACAAATACTGCTTTGTTCTCACGAACATCTCCGTCTTTAGTGATTAGTTTAACAATTCCACCCCATGTTCCGCGAACCTCAGGGTAATCAGCAGCAAATGCAGAAGAACTAAACGCCATCAAAACTAGAGCTACAAGGCTACAACAAATCATTTTTTTCATAAGGTAAAAACTCCTTAAAAAGTTAAATATCAGTAGATACTTAATCTTATTCTGCAAATACAACACTCAGTCAAGTCTTTATAGATTTTAAACCAATAAAAAAAGCGGCCACTTCAATAGAAGGGCCGCTTAAAAAAGTAATTTAAAATTAGAATTAAAGGTGCGAAACAACTTTACCTAAAAAGTCCTTCAATCTTGGATTTTTAGGATTGGAGAAGAAGTTATCAGGAGCCCCTTCTTCCTGTATTACGCCTTCATCAATAAATATAACCCTGTCAGCAACTTCTTTTGCAAAACCCATCTCATGGGTCACCACGACCATTGTCATGCCCTCTTTCGCAAGTTTTTGCATAACATCAAGAACTTCACCTACTAGTTCAGGATCAAGAGCGGATGTAGGCTCATCAAATAAAATAACCTTAGGTTGCAAGGCAAGAGAACGCGCAATTGCAACACGCTGTTTCTGTCCACCGGAAAGTTGATCCGGATAATTTTCGGCTTTATCTTTTAAGCCGACCTTCTCGAGGAGCTTGACCCCTAATTCATCAGCATCAGTTTTGCTCATATTACGAACCTTAATAGGCCCGAGTGTGACGTTCTCTAAAATAGACATGTGCGGAAAAAGATTAAACTGCTGAAAAACCATACCGGCCTCAGCCCTGACTTCATTTATATTAGTCTGCTTATCCATAATGTCATGGCCATCTACAGCAATAGAGCCTGAGCTAGGCACTTCAAGTTTATTTATGCATCTCAGAACAGTCGATTTACCAGAACCAGATGGCCCGATAATACACACGACCTCACCGGATTTAACATGCAGATCAATTCCCTTGATAACTTTAAGATCACCGAAATTTTTATGTAAATTTTTTATATTAATCACAGCGTTATCTCCGGGAAGTGTTCAGCTTTTTCTCAAGCATTTTCATACCTTGAGCGATAGAAAGAGTCATCACAAGATATACACAGGCAACTGCAAGATAAACTTCAAAAGCTCTAAAGTTAACAGAAGTAATCTCCTGCCCGGTTCGCATAAGTTCACCAACACCAATAACCATTAATAATGAAGTATCCTTCAAGCTGATGATAAACTGGTTGCCCAAAGGAGGAATCATGCGTTTCAAGGCTTGAGGCCAAACAACATAGAGCATTGTCTGAGTTCTGGTGAGCCCGATGGAACGGCCCGCTTCAACCTGACCGGGATTAATTGACTGCACAGCACCACGTACAATTTCAGCAATATATGCACCTGAATTAACAGCAATAATAATTATACCGGCAGTAATGGGAGAGATCCTCACCCCGACGGCCATAGGTACGCCGTAATATAGGAACATGGCTTGAACCAGCATGGGAGTCCCGCGAATCGCTTCGACATAAACTCCGGCAAGCTTTCTTACAACCAATGATCGGGCTAACTTCATCAAACCAGCTAAACTACCAAGTATAAAACCGAAAAAGAGCCCACCAACAGCAATCTGAACTGTAAGCTTCAAGCCACGCATAAGCATAGGGAAAGTGTCCCAAAACACTGAAGTTTCAAATACGAATGCCATACTTCCTCTGTCTTTTAAAAGAATAAGGGGCGACAAAAGCCGCCCCAGAATTACAATAAAACCGAATTATTTATTTAGGCTCTGATCCGAACCACTTAATGTAGAGTGTACGGTATTCACCGCTAGCACGGAGGCTTTTAAGAGCAGTGTTCACTTTAGTAACGAGCTTGCTGCCTTTAGGGAATGCGATTCCGTATGACTGTCCCTGGTACAGAGGTCCAACAACTTTAACCTGTCCTTTAGTTGCCTTGCGAGCAAAGTCACCAATAACAGGGGAATCAAACATTACAGCATCAGCTCCGCCAGCCATGAGTTCCATGAACATTGCGTCACTGTTAGGGAAGAGCTTAACTTCTTTAGCTCCACAATTTGCTTTTACAAAGTCAGCAGAAGTTGTTCCAAGCTTGGTTGCAACAATTTTGCCTTTAAGATCTTTAATATCTTTAATGGAGTTATCACCGTCTTTAACAAGAATGAGCAGACCTGCATTATAGTAAGGATCTGAGAAATCTACAACTTTGGAGCGCTCAGGCTTAATGGTCATACCAGCTATACCAACATCAACCTGGTCAGACTGAAGGCCAGGAATAATTCCGTTGAAATCCATAGGCTGCAAAGTGTATTCTGCACCAATCTTCTTAGCAATAGCGTCCCACAACTCAACATCAAAACCAGTATGAGTTCCAGTTTCAGGGTCTTTGAATTCAAAAGGTGGAAAGCTAGTATCACAAGCAACTATAAGTTTATCAGCAAAAGCTGATCCAACCATCGCTACGGTGAGAACTGCAGCAACGATAAGTGACAACAATTTTTTCATGCAACCTCCAAAAATGGCGCAAATTAATAAATGAACCTTCATTCTACAATTATGAAGGTATATCCGCACAACTCACATATTTACGACAAATAGTACGTTATTCTTGTTTTTAGCACTTTTTATTCGAAATTTCAAGATTTCAGAAAAGATCCGAAATATCCAAATTTGACAAAAGAATCATTTTTGCCACAAACTCACAACTTAAATTCAATTCTAAATTTGCAAATTCCTACCATATAGAATATAAAAAACAAAAATAAGATCTTTTGTTTCCGTTTACCAACATAATATAACTTATGTAAGGATCTCACACATTAATAAATTCATTATTTAAGACATTCCCACAACGAAATAACATTTATGTATATTTCACTCTTTAATCCACAGCCATTTTATACTATTTTGTTAAAATTTACGCTCAACATTAAACCAGATTAAATCAGATTAAGCCTAAGAGACTGTTTTTAAATAATATAATAATTTAGGCATACTCTCTGCTTTATTCAAAACAAATATTTGCCAATTAAGTTTCCATGCTCTGTGTAAACAGAGATCAATTTTAAATAAGATCAAGGAGCTTTTTCAAAATGAGTTCAAACCAGACTCGCCAGAGCGCAATTTCAGCTGTAACAAATTATACTCCTCCAGCCACTCCTCTGAACTTTGCAGAGCAGAAACCAACCGACCTATTCGGCTGCAATGTTTTTAACGACGTAGTAATGCAGGAAAGACTTCCTAAAGACGTATACAGATCACTCAAAAAAACCATCGATGAAGGGCAGAAAGTTGATCCTTCAATAGCTGATACAGTTGCAAATGCGATGAAAGAATGGGCTCTTGAAAAAGGCGCAACTCATTACACACATGTATTTTACCCACTCACCGGACTCACTGCTGAAAAGCATGACGGTTTCCTAACTCCTGATGGAAAAGGAAGCGCAATTGCTGAATTCGAAGGCAAGCTTCTCATTCAGGGTGAGCCAGATGCATCCAGTTTCCCTAACGGCGGACTACGCACAACTTTCGAAGCACGCGGATACACAGCCTGGGATGTAACAAGCCCAGCTTACATTCTTGAAAATCCAAACGGAACTTTCCTATGTATCCCGACTGCATTCATTTCATGGACTGGCGAAGCTCTTGATAAAAAGACCCCTCTCCTTAGATCCAATCAGGTTGTAAACGTTCAGGCTCAGAGAATTTTGAAAATTTTTGGTGATGATTCAGGAAACCGCGTTGTATCAAACGCAGGACCTGAGCAGGAATATTTCCTCATCGACAGAAACTTTTACTTCGCTCGTCCAGATCTCCAGCTTGCTGGAAGAACTCTCTTCGGATCAAAACCTGCTAAAGGCCAGGAGCTAGACGATCATTACTTCGGTGCAATTCCCCGCCGCGTTCTATCATTTATGATGGATGCAGAAAACGAACTCTACAAACTTGGAGTACCTGTAAAAACTCGTCACAACGAAGTTGCTCCCGGCCAGTTCGAACTTGCACCTCTTTACGAGCACGCAAACATAGCAACTGACCATAATCAGATGATCATGACGACTCTGAAGAGTACTGCTAAAAAACATGGTATGACTTGCCTCCTTCACGAAAAACCATTTGCTGGAATTAACGGTTCCGGTAAACACCTCAACTATTCACTAGGATGTGCTGGGCATGGTAGTCTCTTCGATCCAGGTAAAAACCCACATACAAATGCTCAGTTTCTGATCTTCTGTGCTGCTGTCATCCGTTCAGTACACAAGCACAGCAGACTTCTGCGCGCAGTGGTTGCTTCTGTAAGTAATGACCATCGCTTAGGTGCTAACGAAGCTCCTCCAGCGATCATGTCTATTTTCATGGGGTCACATCTCACAGAGATCTTCCAGAAAATCAAAGAAGGCAACTCCCCTACTCCTACGAGTTCCGGATTTCTTAAAGTTGGTGTAGACACATTGCCTCCGCTTCCTAGAGACGCCGGTGACCGTAACCGCACCAGCCCATTTGCTTTCACAGGCAACCGTTTCGAATTCAGAGCTGTTGGTTCTAATGCTTCTATCGCAGGACCTCAAGTTGCAATAAACACAATGCTAGCTGAGTCCCTAGACTTCATCGCGACTGAACTCGAAGCAGTAACCAAAGGTGACCAGTCCAAACTTAACGAAGCTGTTCAGAAAGTCATCAAAGACATCATGGACAAACATGATTCTATCCTCTTTGATGGCGACGGTTACTCTGAAGAGTGGCATAAAGAAGCAACAGAAGTACGTGGCCTTCCAAATCTTCCAACATCAGCAGAAGCAATTCCAGCTTTGACTGATCCTGAAGTCATTGAACTTTTCACTAAGTACAATGTATTCTCCAAGGAAGAACTTGAAAGCCGCGAAGAAATATACCTTGAGCAGTACAATCAAGCTATAGTTACTGAAGCTGCTCTTGTTGTTAAACTTGCTAAGACTCTCATCTTCCCTAGTGGAGTTCGCTACCAGAAAGAACTTGCTGATACATGTGCAAGCATGAAAGCAATCGGCGTTCCATTCACTACAGATGTACTTGAAGACGTAACTGAAAACCTGAGAAAAATGCAGGCTGCAATAGTTGCTCTTGAGAAGGTTATGGAAGAAAACACTGCAGAAGATCACGGCAAAGAAGCAACTTACCTCTGCTACACAGCATTGCCAGCAATGCTTGAAGTACGTAAATATGCAGATTACCTAGAAGATGTAGTAGCAGATGACCTATGGTCACTACCTAGCTACTCTGAAATGCTGTTTATCAAATAATTTATATCCACTACTCCACAAGCCAGAAAGCCCAGCTTTATAAAGCTGGGCTTTCTGCGTTTTGAGCTATTACTAACAATTCCTAGCCAACCTGCTGACAAGAAACCACCGTCCTTTTCTTCGTAGTTCAAATTATCTTGGAATATTTTCAAAATACATATATGGATAATTATTCGTTTTACAGAATGAACTTTTATTACACAGGAGAATTATATGTTAAAAAGAACAGTACTGGCTCTAACATTAATTATTGTATTCGCATCCATGGCAAATGCTACGGCCCCCTTAACTACAAGTGAAATCGAAAGGGTCATTACTGTTATGGAAAAGCTTGAGCCATACATGGATAAAATGGCAAGTGAAATGGAAGAACAGGCTATGAATGACCCATTGAATTCTGACATGATCAGCGAACAGTCGGCTCTTATCTATAACTACAGCGCTGACTGTAAAAACATAATTGAGGCTAACGGATTCAATGCACAAACATGGACGACAACTTCTGGCAGAGTTCTGAAAGCGTTTGTTTCGATAGCTATGGAACAAGACCCGTCAAGCGGAATGGCCGAAATTAAAGCCGCACTAGCTCAAATGGAGGCAGACCCGGATATGTCACCAGAACAGAAAGCAATGGTGAAAGAGCAAATGCAGTCCGTAATGCTAACAGCTAAGGCTATGATGCAAGCGCCTCAGGCAGATGTAGATGCAGTAAGACCATACTTTGAAAAGTTCAACGCAGCTGTAGATTAGTTTAGTAACAAAAAAGCGGAAGTTTCATCGAAACTTCCGCTTTTTTTGATTCATATTAAAATCATTGCATATTTTGTATAACAGAAGCAATCTTAACTGATTTTTCCCCAAAATCATTCTCAAGACGAGCAAGATCTCGTTCGATTATTTTAGAGACTTCGTCTTTTGAATACTTCGATTCAAGCTTAAGCATATTTCCCTCTCCACTACCTCTGGAGGCAGAGCTCTTAGAAGCTGCAGCCCCTGTTTTACGCTTATGTAAAACCTGTAAACTCCCCTGATAAACGGCCGTTTTACCGGCAACTGCCAACATAAAATCATGGTCCACATCATCATACTGCGTGGGCGAATACCTCAGATCGAAATCTCCAATCTCAGCGAGAGCCGATCTTTTAAATAAATGAAAACACCCTGTAACAGAGACGCACGGCCTGCAATAATCAAACTGCCCATAATCAAGGTCTTGATTGTATGGATCAAGATATGAAAACTCAAACTCGCGAGTTTTATCTTTAAAACCCTTCGCTGTTTCGCGTAAATGCAAATCAGCGTGCTGGATAACTTCTTTTTGTCCGTCATTCACAACCTTGCAGCCCCATACTCCTGCATCAGGATAATTCGCGACAGCATGGCTAAAATGAGTCTGCCAATCTTCAGGGATAACAGCGTCATCATCAAGATAAGCGATATACTCGAAGCTCTTCATTTGATCTAAATTTTTCAACCAGTTTCTAGCTGCCGGAGCACCAATATTCACAGGCAAATTAATCGCAGTAAAACGTGAACCAAGTTTATCGTGCCATGATTTTAGAACCTGAGAAGTATCGTCGGAGCTTCCATTATTGAGAGCAAAAATATGAACATTATCAAGTGGCGAATCAGCGATTGACGCAATTGTTCTATTAACGTCATCGCATTTACCGTAAGTATAAAGGCACACAGCAACTTTCCCGTTCAGCACTTCATTGCCAGAGCTTTGCAGTACCTTATCATGGACATTAAGCCACGTATTAACCTGCCAAGGACGTGCTCTCATGCGATCCCGCCACAAAATAAGAGCCTCTTCCCTGCGCCCCATACGATCTAGAGCTTCCGCAAGCCGCAAAAGACTATCACCAAGAATCAAAGTGTTACCAGACACATCAGCATAAGTATCCTCTGCACGCTGATAATCACCCGTACAAAAAGCGATATCACCAGAATACTTATTTTGAATAATCTTCATGGCAGAAGGCCAGCCTCTGGAAATTGCTTCCCGAGCCATGTCATATCGTCCTGTGAAAAAAGCAAGATCGAGGAAATGTGACAGCCAGAAAATATTTTCAGGCTCGCGCGCGGTCTGTTGGCCAAGATATTCAAGAAGTTTTCCCTTGTCATCAAGGGAGATTAAGCGTTTCAAATAGCTTATATTCTCAGGAACGTTATTATTTGTTGAAACAAATGACATCGTATCAACTAACTGTTCAGGCAAAAACTTGAGTTGCTGATTAATGGACAGAAGATTGGTAGCAAGCTGTCCATCCAAAGGGCTAGATTCCCATGCTGCAAGCAAAATATCCACACCAAGATCTATTAACGAGCCATTAGCTTTTCCCTTTTCAGCAAGACTTAAAACCCTGCTGGCAGTATCCATCAAGTGAGGCTTTCCATGGCCAGACACTAACAATCTATAACGTGCCTCTGTATCTAGAAAATCCCAAAAAGAACCTGTCATACTGACTCCTTACCCAAATGTCTTCCGCATTTTATCTAAAATTTCAAGCAACCTGTGCTCATATGTATGCTCTGCTAAAATTCTTTTCCTAGCCGCGCCGCTTACCTTCTTTCTCATCTGCGAATCTTTAAGGCATTTTTCCATAATATCGGGAATATCTTCAACACATTGATATGATATAATTTCCTTGTCAGGTTCAAAAAGATCATCCATCTGTTCGCGATGATCCGTAAGAACAAACCCGCCACACGACGGAACATCAAAAATCCGTTGATTAACCGCCCCTTTCATCTGACGACTGGTGCAATTAAAGCTAACATCCGACATCGCATAAAAAACGGGAAGATCTGCATAATAATCCAGCGAGGCAAGATAGCTCCAGCCCCCCTTCTCCAAAAGACTATGCCACCCGCTATCCCCGACAATAAGCGGATCGAATCCAAGTATAGCACGAATGCATGACAACCGATACTGACGAGTTGCTTCCCATGTGATCAAAGCTTCGTAAGATAATTTTTGCTCGTCAGTCGCAAATGCTTCCATCTTCCCCAGGATATCCGGGTGGCTGCTTCTCAGAAATTTCTCCACAGAAATATCATCCGCCGCACCAAATTCTGAAGCAAGATCCACATAACCAGCCTGCATATCTAACGGAAGACAGGCTTCATTAAAAGCCTTCGAAACAGCATCAACCATAGAGTTCCCGACAAATGACACTTTAGACCGCCACTTCTCATTCGCACCCAATCCCATCTTAAATCTATGCGGGTCCGTTGCTAGCGGCAAATAAAAGACATTATCAAAACCCATCTCGCGCATGATAGATAAGTTTCCGGCATCGTATGTAAAAATAGACGTAAGCTCAGCCGAAACATTTTCATACCGGTAAAGAATAAGTTGCGGATTATCTACAAACCATGAAGCGAGAGGCAACTTTAGCTTTAACAAAAGATCAGTAAGCTTACCTTCTCTATCTACTCCAAAATGATTAACCGTAAGTGCAAAATCTGGCTTAAAATCAACTACTGCTTTTAATAAATCTTCAACAAAACCATCACGAACAGTATCACCCATCCCAATTTCAACGCTACGGTACGACACACCAAGCCGCTCAAGTGCAGAAGTTATTTCACCCGTCAGGAAATAAGGGCGATTGAAAAAAAGAACTCGAGGTTTTTCATTTTGAAATTTAGGATAATTAACCCGCTCCCAAAAATCAGGAACAGGGTCGCGATCTGCATCAGTATCGGCGCTTTGCATTGCCTCAACATTCGCCACAATCAATTTATACCAATCAGGATCAAGACGCATGTACAGCGGTATTTTAATTATCTCAAACTGGCCACCACCGTTACAATTCTGCCAACCTTTCAACTCAGCAATAACATCAACAGGTTCACCGTCTAACCATAAAACCTGCGGATGATCTTTAAAGCGATCTGCTCCCGTTAAAGCTGAAATATCGGGATCTTGGTCAACAATGGCAACAGGTCCACGCTCTAGGAGTTTTTCAAGACAAACTCCAAGGCCAGCACCGAATAGCACGGGAAGCACTGACACTTCTATCTCTAACAGACGCTCGGGTATTAGCGAGAGTTCACGCTCTGCCCCCTTGCGTCCCCAGAGATGCCAGACTTTGCCCTCGGTCAAAATTCGTACGTCCGTGAGCTCGTTTGAGTCGACAACAGATTCCACTGTATATGATCGTTTTGTCATAATGATTCTTTATGTCATTTCAGAGATATATGACAATGGTTGAATTTCATTTTTTAAAATTGCTTTCATTTCAGATGAGTAATATAACTTGCCATTGCCACGAATATCACTATTTTACTTTATCTCGTTTAATTAAATACAAGCATCACGGATGAACACATGACTAATACAAAAAACAGCTCGATTTCTACAGAAAGCAATATGCAGATTATAGATATGGATAGTTGGGAAAGGAGCGAGCATTTCAACTTTTTTCAATCAATGAAATCCTGCCAGTACGGATTTACGGTACAACAAGACATCAGCAAATTTTGTGATTATAGACGAAAGATAAATTCAGAAGATATGAACATTCGCTTTTCAGATGCTTTGTACTTTTTTGCAACAAAAGCAGCCAACGCCATACCAGAATTCAGAACGAGAATTGTAGACGGAAAACCTGTAATCTTTGACAAGGTCCACCCCGCCTTCACCTACATTCCCAAAGGCAGAAATATTCATGCAAACTGCCTTGCTGAATATTCCAATAATTACACCAAGCAATCAGAAAATATCGAAATTTCCAGAACAAATGCCGACATAAACCCATCGCTAACCCCGAAAGGTGGAGATAAACAAAACTTACTCTATTTCAGCATTAATACAGGGATACCCTTCACTGCGGCCAGCAACCCATGGGGCGACTGCAACGCAGACTCAGTACCAAGAATATTGTTTGGACAAATGACAAAAACAGTCGAAGGCAAAGAAACCATCCCTATGGCAATAGAACTACTTCACAGCCTAGCAGACGGAAAACACGTCGCAGAATTTTTAAAATTATTCAACGAAATGGTATCAACCCCCGAAAAATATCTAGATATTTAACACTAAAAAGTTTTGGAAGTCTCGCCCCCTTTTCCCAAAAGGGTTCGAGACACCAAAGGCATTCATATATCCAAATACTATCGCGGAATTACAGGAATCCCGTTTTCTTTCATATCTTTAATTAATAGTTCGCGCATACGTATCGCTACAGGGCCTGGCCTTACGTCGTGAATCGGCTTCTTGTTAAACCGAACAACACCGACAGCATCAATCGTGGTTCCACAAACGATGACCTCTTGTGCCATAAGAATTTGATCCTCAGAAATTGCGCAGTAATCGACTGGAACTTCATCAGCTATAAGCGATATTGCTCGAAGAAGCGTAGTCCCGGCAAGAGCATTAGTAAACTCAGGAACTAAAAGGGTTCCGTGACTGTCCACAATGCACACATTTTCAGTGGCTCCTTCAGCCAAAAAATTTAGACTGTCAAAGCAAAAAGGTAGATCAAAACCTTTCGTTATTGCTTCGCGTTTCATCAAAACATTAGGCAAATAATCTATAGATTTAATCGTTGCCAAGTAAGGCTGTTTTGCCGGAACTGAAGTTTTGAAAGCTGTAACCCCTTTTAGATACCATTCTTCCGATTTAACACCAAGATCAGTAACCACTATGTATAATGATGGAACAGGGCATTCGTAAGGGCTGATACCAAAGCTACCGCCACCGCGCCCTAAAAAGACTCGAACGACACCAGAATCACTTCCAGATGCGCCGCAAATCTCTAAAATAATATTTGAAAGTTCATCCCACGCGCAAGGCGGCTCAAGAAATATTGTAGCTGCGGATCTTTTCATTCTGCGTAAATGTGGATCAAGCTGATACAACTTTCCATCCACAAACTTCATAGCTTCAAAAACACCATCTCCGCGATGAACAAGATGATCATCCCACGGCATCAGCATTAATTTGGGATCAGTACAAATGAGTCCGATCCTGTGTTCGTAGAAAGCACGAATGGAACCTGTTCCGGCCCGCATGGATGAAAGCATTGCATCCAGATACTCTTCGCTATTAACTTTTTTAATCAACGTAAGCTCCGTAAATATTATTTGTATCCCCTCAAAACCAATTTCTCAACCTACAAAACAATAGCGCATTTCGGCAAGGGTTTAGGACAAAAAAAAGCCGTCCTTCGATTATTCGAAGAACGGCCTAACTTAAACGAATGAGAGCTAAACTTAAACTACGCGAACAAGGTTGCGTGCGATTAAAGTTTCAGCAATCTGGACGGTGTTAAGAGCTGCACCCTTGCGGATGTTATCTGCAACAACCCAAATATTTAGGCCGTTATCAATGCTTTCATCTTCGCGAATTCTACCAACGAACACGGCGTCTTCGCCTGCACAGTCGATAGCCATCGGATAATGCCCTTTCTCAGGGTAATCAATAATGGTGATACCAGGAGAATTTGCAAGAAGATTTCTACAATCTTTAGCGGAAAGCTTCTCTTCTGTCTCAATGTTTACAGCCTCGGAATGACCGAAGAAAACGGGTACACGTACAGTTGTACAAGTAAGCCTGATGGAATCATCACCCATGATCTTTTTAGTTTCATTCACCATCTTCATCTCTTCCTTGGTGTAATCATTATCAAGGAAAACATCGATTTGCGGCAAGCAATTGAAAGCAATCTGGTGAGGATAAACATCAGACACAATTTCTTTACCATTAAAGAGTCTGCTGACCTGAGTTTCAAGTTCAGTAATCGCTTTCTGACCTGATCCGGAAACAGCCTGATATGTAGAAATAACCAAACGTTTAATTGTAGCCTTATCGTGAATAGGCTTTAGCGCTACAACTAACTGAATTGTGGAACAGTTTGGGTTAGCGATAATACCAGGATGCCAGTCGAGGTCTTCAGGGTTAACTTCAGGCACAACGAGTGGAATCTTTGGGTCCATTCTCCACGCGCTAGAGTTATCAACTACAACACATCCGGCCTTAGCAGCCAGAGGTGCAAATTTTTCTGATGTTTCGCCACCAGCTGAAAATAACGCTATATCAAAACCTTCAAAAGAATCTTCTTTGAGCTCAACAACGGTTAATTCGCCGCCCATGAACGGAACTTTCGTCCCTGCTGAACGGGCAGAAGAAAAAGGAACAACTTCAGATGCAGGAAATTGTCTCTGCTCAAGAACTTTAAGCATTTCACGACCAACCGCCCCTGTCGCGCCAACTACTGCAACTCTAGGATTTTTAGTACTCATCTGTGTTTCCTCCGTATTTTTGATCTGAACCTCAAAGGTTATCAGATTTAATTTTTAATATGAACGATCAAAAATTGATCTGGTCCTCGCAAAAAAATAATACTCTCTAGTTAAACTTCAAGGCCTGTCCAATTTCAAGACAAGCTTTGGCTCTATTTAAAGTATATAAATGAACGCCTGGAGCGCCGCCATCAAGAAGCCCTTGAGCCTGCTTTGTAGCATAGTCTATTCCAAGACGGTAAACAGCATCATCGCCGCCATCGACATGCGCTTTTTCAAGAGCACTGAGGAACTTACCAGGAATAGCTGCTCCGCAAAGTGAAAGAATAAATTTAGCTGATTTAAGACTCATAATAGGCAGTACACCTGGCACTACAGGAACATTAATTCCCATTTCAGTAAGTCTATCACAGAAATCAAAATACATTCTATTATCAAAAAACAACTGTGTAAGGATGAACTCTCCACCCTCATCAACCTTATATTTCATCCACTTGAAATCGTCTTTAATTGAAGGAGATTCAAGATGCGCTTCAGGATAACCGGCAACGCCGATTCCCATACCTGCATGATTATCTTTTACGTAAGTAACTAGATCAGAACCATGTTGAAATTCCTGAGTGCTGAAATCAAAGCCTTCAACATCAGCAGGAGCATCCCCGCGCAGAGCAAGGATATTTTCAACACCAGCTTCACGCAGTGAATTAATAAATACACTTATATTTTCAGGACTTGCACCAACGCACGTCAAATGAGCCAAAGGCTCAATACCTGCATTCTGCTTCATCTGCTTAACTATTTCGAGAGAATTATCCTGCGTTCCGCCTCCAGCTCCGTATGTAACGGAAGCAAAAAGGGGATTCAGCACTTTCAATTTCTCTACTACTTCAAAAAATTTAGGCCAAGATTCTTTATCTTTAGGCGGAAAAAATTCTAAGGAAAGAAATGGTTTATTTTTTTCAATTAAATCAACTATTTTCATACAATCTCCTTAACGAGACAGCGGCATCAATGCCCCTTTCCCTTTCTTTCAATAGTTCAAGTATCTCATAATTAACAGGTAAAAATTTTACATCAATTACATTGTCAAGCTCAAACCAGTCAAACTTTTGTTTTTCCATCGATGTAACTTTTCCTGAAAAATTCCATATATCAAAGAAATTCAATTTAACCGTATATTCTGGATATTCGACAATCTTATCCATCCAAAAACCATACTTAAGCGGCGTAATCCCCAGCTCTTCCTGCAATTCACGAACAAGGGCGTCTGTTAAAGACTCTCCCTGCTCCACTTTGCCGCCTGGAAATTCCCACCAACCCGCATAATCTTTGCCACTTGGACGCTCAGCAGACAGAAAAAAACCATCTTTCCAGATAATCCCTGCGACAACGGATATAGGCTCACGCTCAATCACGAAGGCTAGCCCTCATCCAAAATCTCTTTCTTGCGCTCTTCAAGCACACCTATTTCTTCTTCCAGCTCAGCCATCTGCTCCATCAAGCTCTCAGACCAAGAACATGCTTCAGAATAATTTGAATTAAGCTCAATGGCCGCCCCCGGATTATTATATAATGAAGGATCATTCAATTTACCTTCAAGCACGGCCTGCTCTTCCATAACTTTTTCAAGATCCTTCTCAAGCTTCGCATATTCGGCAAGGCGCGGTTTCAGATCTTTGTAAATAGCATTACGGATATCAGCCTGTTTCCGTTTTTCTTCTTTTGAAAGCTTACGCTTAGCAGGCTTATATTCTTCCACAACTTCTTTCGATGCAGGGCTACTGGTACCGATTCCGGCAAGCGCATTTTTGCGATGCTTGTCATAACCTTTGAAAGTCTGGAAAACTTCAACACCAGTATCGGTTAAGGCCCAGATTTCTTCTGCAATTTCCGTAAGAAGATGACGGTCATGCGCTACAAAAAAGATTGTCCCGTCATAATCCTTAAGCGCAGAAATCAAACCTTCGCGGCTTTCAAGATCAAGATGGTTAGTGGGCTCATCAAGAATTAGCAAATTCGCCCTTGAAAGGAATAAACTTGCAAGTATAAGCCTGTTCTTTTCACCACCGGAAAGCGCGGAAACTTTACGTTCGAAATATTTTTGACCGAGCAAAAATAGGCCGAGCACACCTTTAAGCTGCTCTTCAGTAGTGTCAGGATCGCAAAGCCTTCTTATCTCAGAAAGAGCGGTGGCTTCACTACGCAGAATTTCACTCTGATGCTGACTGAAATATGCAAGGCTGGTATTCTGACCAATGGTCGCATACCCTGCATTTGGCTCCAACTGCCCGAGTATAACCTTTAGCAAAGTTGATTTACCCGCACCATTTGGCGCAGCTAGTGCGACTTTTTTACCGCGAAACAGCTGAAAATTAAGAATCGGCCAAAGTGACGGGCGTTTCCCATCATATGAAAATTCAAGATCAACAACGGATATGGCAGCTTTATCACCCCGAGATGTGCGAGGCATATTAAACGAAAGAGTTCTACCAGCGCGATGACTATCAGTTTCAAGCTTAATCTGTGCAAGCTCTTCCTCAAGCTTAACTACTTTTTTAAGCTTAGACTGAGCCTGTGCGGCCTTACGAGCCTGAGCTTTAAAGCGGTTAATGTATGAATATTCGCTTTCAATTTTAGCTGACAACTTCACAGCTTCACGCGATCTCTGAGAAGCATTCTCTGCGCGCCATTCCAAAAATTGTGTGAAAGAACCGCGTCTGACTACAGCTTTCCCTGCACCCAAGTACAAAACATGCGTACCTACGCGGTTAAGGAAAACAAGATCATGCGCGACGTAAACAACCACTCCCCTGAAAGAAAGCAAGTAGCTCTCCAACCATTCAACCGCTTCAAGATCAAGATGGTTAGTAGGCTCATCAAGCAGAAGAACATCAGCCCCTTGCAACAAAACTCTGCCTAGTTTAGCTCTTTCGCGCCACCCACCACTAAGCTCTTCAATCTTGCTGAGCATGCTGTGTTCGGAAAAACCAAGTCCAGTCAAAATTGTGCGAGCTTTATGTTCAGGATTGTATCCGAACTGATTTTCGAGGTCAGCCTGACGCTGCGAAAGCTTTTCCATTAATGCGTGATCTTTTGTCGCCGCTGCATGCTCCCAGTCTTCCCAAAGAGTATTCCATGATGGCAAAGCGGCAAGCACCCAACTAAGGAGGCCATGCTCGAGATCTTCATCAGTAAATTCCTGAGCGACATACCCGACACGGGCATTCTTTGAGATGGCAAGAACGCCTTGATCCGGTTTGATCTTTCCGGCAATAAGCTTGAGGAGCGTAGATTTACCACATCCGTTAGGACCAGTTACGGCAAGCCGTGTTCCGGCAACAACTTCAAACGAAAGATCGTGAAACAGATCTTGACCGTTATATGATTTTCCAAGGGATGATATAGTAACTTTAGGCATTGATTCTCCGATTAGGGGATTTGGCTGAAAAAAGCTGAGAAATTTGTATAGTACTCATGGCATATCAGCTTAAATCAGCAGTCGCCCTTCAAATATATATAAAAACAGATCTCAAACTAGGTCATGGTTAAGCAGGGCAAAATATATGGATGCGCGAAGGAAAGCAAGGTAAATGGTGCCATATTGGCCAGCGAGTCAACGATTTCAAGGGATTCTTTCCGTTTTGGGCTCCAAAATTGTCAAACTTTCTATATTTTGACCTTACGGCGGGTCCAGAGTATGGACCAAGCATGAAAACATGGCATGTATACCTACTGCGCTGCAGCGACAATTCTCTGTATTGCGGAGTAACCACCGACCCCGAGCGCAGACTTGCCGAGCACAACAAAGGGGCCAAAAAAGGGGCTAAATATACCCGCGCGAGGCTACCCGTCACAATTGAAGTGGTTGAAGACCTGCCAGACAAAAAGTCCGCATATCAACTCGAATACGCCGTAAAAAAGAAGCCCGCGTTGCAAAAAGCAGCCTTTTTACAACAGACAGCACTTAGAATGCGTAACGAATTTAACCATTCGCAGCAACAGTAAGCAGCATCAGCGAAAGATATTGCGTCTTCTCAGGAACTTCGTCGATATCCTCGTAAATGGATTCTCCTTCCAATCCCAAACGCGTATAAAATTTAACGTCGATATCTGGAATTTCTTTCACCGTTTTACGAAGCTCAGGGAAGTTGCGGTAAGCTTTCAAAATGACCGCATTATCTACCGTAGCGAGAGTTTCCGCAAACTTGTCCGTATCCGCAACGCCTGATGTAAGCAGTAAATCCTGCCCAGATTCAACAAGCACCTGACATGACCTTGCCGCGGCGGCCTGATATGAGGTGATGCCCGGCACAACTTCCACTTCTATTTCTGGATACAATCTGCGTAGAGTCTGGAGCATGTAGCCAAAGGTTGAATAGATGAGCGGATCGCCCAGTGTAAGAAAGGCCGCGCTTTTTCCATCAGCAAGGTAAGTAGCCGCTAATTTACAATTTTCATCCCACGCAGCCTGCAAATCCGTTTTGTCACGGGTCATGGGATAGCCGAGTTTTACAACTTCACACCTACCATTCAAATATTCTTTAGCTATCTCAAGTGAATGCGAATAATCATTCTTGGTGGAACAAGCGGCAAAAACAACATCGACTTTTTCAAGAGTGCGTACAGCTCTCACTGTCAGCAAATCAGGATCACCGGGACCAACACCAATACCATATATTTTACCGTAATTACTCATTAATATACTCGTTTTAGTTCACTGATCAAACAGTGACAGTAAATGTTTTTAAGAGATTAACTCTAATTAGTACTATATAAAAAATCGGCCAAGGTTTCCACAGCATCAACATTGCGTGGACCGGGACGAGAAAATACAGATTCGTCTACCTTTAAAATTCTACCTGATCGAACAGCCATAATCATTTTAAAATGACCACGCTCAGTTGGAGATACAGGAGATTGATTCATGCGGCCGGACTGGTAAACATAATTTGCAGGATCGAGCCGAAGTAGTTCTTCTTCACCCATGCGAACGATCTTTTTATTATTCTTTACACAATTTGTCCCGCCAGCTTTTCGTATAATATCTGATACAATTGAGCCTTTCCCCGCAGCTAAAAGATTCGGGTACCGAATCTCAAAGAATACGTCAGGCTTATCATTTATATCGGTGTACTTTTCTTTCACTTTATCAAGACGCATAACCATGGACTGCACAAGTTTTTCTGCGCGTTCAGGTTCTGCGGTTAAAATACCGATTCTGTGAATCAAGGAATACAACTCGTCAAACGAGGTAACCTGAAACATCGCCGTCGGGATGCCCCGCACCTTTAACGGCTCAAGCGGAGCTTTGGCCTGCGAGCGCCCTGCCATCTGTAAAACCAGATCAGGATTTAAGGCGACAATCAATTCTGGATTAGGGCGCATGTGAGTGCCAATGGACGGCAACTTCACTATCTGTTCAGGATAATCATCACCAGCAGTGCGGGCAACGATTCTATCTTCCAAATCCATCGCAAAAAGTATCTCATTAAATGAGCCGTAGAGCGCTACAATCCTTTTAGCAGGCTCCTTAAGCACAACCTCATCCCCGAAGTCATCAATCACAGAAATTTCTGCAAAAGCTAAATTACAGGGTAAAATCGCCAGAAGGAGAAAAAAGGACTTGAGGAACACCAAGCTCTGGATGTTCAACAATTGAAACAGATGTTTTATAAACATTCGAAATATTATCCTTCGTAATAACATCCGCAGGAGGACCGTCCAAAACAGCTCTTCCCTCTGATAGGAACACAAGACGGTCGAAATAAAGTGATGCAAGATTCAAATCGTGAATCACACAGATTATGGTCGCACCCTGTTTATTCAAAGTTTTAAGCATATCAAAAAGCTCTATTTTTCCGGCAACATCAACTCCTGACGCGGCCTCATCAAGAACCATTATTTTTGACTGCTGCGAAACCGTGCGAGCCATAAGCACCCGTTGAAACTCGCCGCCCGAAAGTTCTGATACAGGGCGATCCTTTAAGTGGGTAATTCCAACCCGCTGAATAGCTTCAGCGCAAATATTCTCATCTTCAGCATCATATCCAAAAAAACCTGAACCATGTGCATACCGGCCCATCATAACCATAGACTTAACGGTCAGCCCGAAAGCTGGTTCAACCTTTTGCGGAAGGACCGACATAATTTCAGCAAGTTCACGAGGGCGATAATCCCGAACATTTTTTCCAGCAACCTTTATCTGTCCCGATAAAGGATTTAGAACACCCGAAATTGAGGACACAAGCGTAGTTTTCCCGCTACCGTTAGGTCCGAGAACCGCTGTCATGGCCCCTTCGCAGAAAAGCAGATTCATATCGCTGAGAACTTTGCGCCTGCCGTATCCGGCAGAAATATTTTCTACAGCGATCATGACTTTGTTCCCCTAAATCCGCCCCTTAGAACTATGCAGAAAAACGGCCCGCCGAGCAGTGCTGTCACAACCCCTACAGGCAGTTCCTCGCCGCCGGGAAGTAATGAACGGGCAATAACGTCTGACCACACGAGTAGCAATCCACCGAGCAATGAGGATGAAAGTAGCAACGGCCTGTGTTCCGCGCCCTGAAACATACGAACCAAATGAGGCACAATCAGCCCCACAAATCCGATAATTCCAGAAACAGCTACAGCCGCTCCCGTCAACAGCCCCGAACCCACAAGCAAATATAATCTGACTCGGGATACATCCATACCAAGATGGCGTGCCTGAGTTTCCCCGAGCGACAATATGTCCAGTTCGCGAGAATAATAAATAATCGGAATCATACCGAGGATAAAATACGGTAGAAAGAGTGCAACGTGATCCCAACCGCGCCCCTGAAAACTGCCCATTATCCAGAAGACAATACTAGTCACGGAATCTTCATCCAGCGACTTAAGCAATGATATCAAGGCCGAGAGAAATGTCGCCACGACAATCCCGGCAAGCACCATAGTCTCACGGCGCAAACTGCCCCCAATTCGCCCAAGCATAAGTACCGCACCAAGGGCCGCCATTGCTCCAGCAAGAGCCGCCAGCGGCAGAAATAGTGATCCAAACTTAAGCCATAGCCCCGCCCCGAGGACAGTTGATCCTGAAAAGATAGCCAGACTTGCGCCAAATGCCGCCCCGCTACTGACACCTAAAGTGAAAGGATCAGCTAAAGGATTTCGTAAAATGCCTTGATACACGGTTCCGGCAACAGCAAGCGACATGCCCACCAAAAAGGACAGACATATTCTGCTGAGCCTCAGATCTGTTACTATAAAAGATAGTGAAGACTTTGTACTTTCCGCATCTCCGAAGAGAGCAGATTTGAACACATGGAAAACTTGCGCAATAGATGTATCATACGCACCAAACAAGCAGGCGGCAAAAATAGAAACAGGAACAAGAAACAAGAGCACAGCAACAGCCTTAACTCTTCTTTTATCCAATGTTTCCATATTTTACCGCCCCCTGAATTAATTCGATTTAGGAATCGAGATGCTTAAAAGCTACTTTAAGATGATCGACCCAAATATCTACGACCTGCGGAAATTCTGCACTACCTTTAAGAACAGGTACGCATTTATAACCAGCTTTGGTCAACTCTGACACCCAAGAATCAGCTTCATCACCCGCCATATCATTACGGGCATGGTCACCTGCAACAGACATATACGGCATCAAGTAGACTTTTTTAGCCTTACTTTTAGCGAGTTTCTTTTTGACATCATCAAGAGTAGGAGAACCTTCAACAGTTCCTACAAAGATTTTAGGGTCAATGTTTGAGAAGTAGTATTGAGATGCAGGATAGTAAATATTCGCGCCGTGATGTGTCCCATGCCCCATTAGGACGACAGCATCTTTAGCTTTGCGGTCTTTAGGAATATTGGCGGCAATAGCTTTAGCAGTTCGCACCATGTCTGCGTCCGAATAAAGAAGAGGATTACCGACGGTAATCTTAGACATTCCCTTGGGCATGCCCTCAAATCTCTTCGCAGTATCAAGGATGCCAAAATACTCTTCGCCGGGGATGGTGTGCAATGACTGAACGGCAACATGAGTGAAGCCATCATCCATCATTTTAGAAAGTGCTGTAGCTGGCGAATCAACATTACGCCCTTTTTCAGCTAGAACATTTCGGATAATGGCAGACGAAAATGACCACCGAACGGGAACGTCTGGGAAAGTTTTTTTAACGGCAGCGTCTAAGTTATCGAAAGAGACCTGTGCCTCGTCCATACTTGAGCCAAAAGCTACAAGAAGAATACCTTTCTTAGCAGCCGCAGGTTCGCCATGTCCGGCGAGTACAATAGAAGGAAGAATAAGAATAAAAAGGAGGACAAAAGCAGAAATTGCTTTTTGTGTAACCCCAAAACGATACTGCATAACAGTCTCCATTTATTTGGGGGCTTAAAATAAAACAGCCCGTTCCTACACACGCAAAGCACGCGTAGTTATACGGATTTTTCGACAGATAAAAGCCCCGTTATCTATCAAAGCATAGCATATATTCAGTGTTGGCAGGTCTTCCGACTTGTCCCATCTTACCCGGCCTTCCCGAAATGAAATTTCAGTGACACGCTAAGCCTGATTAAAATCGGCTACGGGGTTCAATTATATAGGACTCACGGCGGCGGGTCCGTTCCTGATTTAAACAGGATTCCCTTTTAAGCTCATAAGAGCACCACTGAAAAAATTGATATTCTTGATCGCACCTGCTGTCAATGGTGTGATCAACATTAGAACGATGCAGGTTGACAATTCCTATTTTAAAAAAAATCGTTTATTGGTACTGCTAATCGAAACATCATAACATAGAAAAGACATACACCCACCCTTAATAAAAAAGGATAAAATGAACACTTCTCTGAAAATAATTGGATATGTGCAGTCGGACTTTAAAAAAAGATCTGATACACCGCGTCAGGGAGATGAAGGCGGAATTGTTGCAACCTTACATATTGAAGATGAATTTAGGGATGCAATGGATGGTCTTAAGGTCGGAATGGAAATTGTTTTACTGACATGGCTCCATGAAGCGGACAGAAACTATTTAAAAGTACATCCACGTGGCAATGAGTCAATTCCTATGCGCGGAGTATTTTCTACACGCTCCCCTGATCGCCCTAACCCCATTGGCATGCATCCGGTGACAATTACGTACATAGACAGGGAGAGTATCAAGGTTACACCCTTAGAAGCAATAGATGGAACTCTATTATTGGATATAAAGAACGCGTAAAATCCCTCAAAAAAAGGACGCAAAAAAAGGAAGAGAAATTCGCACTACTCTTCCCACGGGGCCGTCCGTATAAGAGCGACCCCGCGTGGGGAATATTTTAGCGATGTTCAAACCGCTAAAATCTACCGACGAATACTTAACGAGGACGGTAAGTAATTCTGCCGCGAGTCAAATCGTACGGAGAAAGTTCAACCGTAACTTTATCGCCGGGCATTACTCTGATGCGGAATTTACGCATTTTCCCAGAAATATGTGCCAATACTACGTGACCGTTTTCTAGCTCTACTCTGAACATAGCATTCGGGAGTGCTTCTTCTACGGTGCCATTAACTGCAATGCCTTCTTCTTTTGCCAAAATATTTTCCGTGTTTTTAAAAATGAATATGAGAAGCCTGCTAACTCTTAAACAACAGCAGGCTCTATTTTTGATATTTCCGTATAACGGAAACTACTATCAAGACTGTCTTTAGGTATAATTAGGAAATGGTAAAAAAAAGAAATTCTCACCAACCAAAAGGGCTTTATACCAAATCGCTACGAATTACCAGCCAATAAAGACACCTCGCGCGAGCGGACTTCATTAAATTTAAGACTATGTCTACCTAATTCATTTCCATCAAAAGCATCAATTGCCCTGATTGCGCCTTCAATCGTCCATTTTTAAGAAAACAATCCCACGATGGAATCTGAATGATGACTATACCGTATATAAATAAAAAAATAAATAACCCGCATTAAAAAGGCGAATAGTTCACCTTTCTAACACGGGCTATATCTAAATCAAATTAAGTCAGCTGAACTATTTTTTAAGCCAGCTCATCATTTTGCGAAGATCTGCTCCAACGGTTTCAACCTGATGCTCTGCATTAATGCGGCGCATTGCGTTGAAGTGAGCTTTACCAGACATATTTTCAACAATGAATTCTTTAGCAAATTCACCCTGCTGGATTTCTTTGAGGATCTTTTTCATTTCTTTACGGCTTTCTGCGTTGATTACTCTTGGTCCGCGAGTAAGATCACCGTATTCAGCTGTATCACTGATGGAGCTACGCATGTTAGATAGACCACCTTCATAAATGAGGTCGATGGTCAATTTGAGTTCGTGCAGACACTCAAAATATGCGATTTCAGGCTGGTATCCAGCTTCAACCAAAGTTTCGAAACCAGCTTTGATAAGCTCACTTACGCCACCACAAAGAACTGCTTGCTCACCGAAAAGGTCAGTTTCAGTTTCTTCACGGAAGTTAGTTTCGATAACACCTGAACGAGTTGCGCCGATACCTTTTGCGTAAGCAAGAGCAATATCAAAAGCTTTACCGGAAACGTTCTGGTAAACTGCAGCGATTGCTGGAACAGCTCCGCCTTCAGTGTATGTGCGACGAACAAGATGACCCGGCCCCTTAGGAGCAATCATGATTACGTCGTTGTCATCGTTAGGAACGATCTGGTCAAAATGAATATTGAAACCATGACCGAAAGCAAGGATATCACCAGGCTTTAGGTTAGGAAGAATGTCTTCTTTATAAATTGCACCCTGAACTTGATCAGGTAGAAGAATCATAATCAGGTCAGCTGCTGCTGTTGCTTCTGCTGCGCTTACTGGTTTAAAACCATGTTCTTTAGCTAGCTCGTAGTTAGCTCCGCCGGGGCGCTGTCCAACAACAACTTTAACGCCTGAATCACGTAGATTCTGTGCGTGTGCGTGCCCCTGGCTACCGTAACCGATGATGGCTACAGTTTTGTCTTTCAAAAGGCTTAAATCCGCGTCATCTTCGTAATAAACTTTCATCTTAATCTCCTAATTTTCGCTTTCCTTCGGACACGAAACCATAATAGTTTCCCAGCTAGTTTTAACACCCGATTAAAACCTGCCGGAGATCACTTCTATGCCGAAATAATGATTGAAATATAATTAAGCTTGCAAGGCACGCTTCATAGCGACTGTACCTGTACGGGCAATTTCCTTAATACCAAATCTAGCCAGCAGATTAATCAAAGCTTCGGTTTTACCGTGGTCGCCTGTTACCTCAAGGGTCAGCTCGTCCACACTTACATCAACAACTTTACATCTGAATATATCAACTATGCGCAGAATTTCTGCACGCTTAGCATCTTCGGCATTAACTTTAAGCATGACCATTTCTCTCTCAACAGCTTTTAATTCTGTGAGATCAACTACCTTAATGACTGTAACCAGCTTTCTCAGCTGTTTTACAATCTGCTCGATGATTTGTTCATCACCGACAGTAGTTATAGTCATGAGGGACACGCCCTCTTCCAAAGTAGGCGCAACGTTAAGGGATTCAATGTTGAATCCACGTCCACTAAAAAGCCCAACGACCCTGGATAAAACTCCCGGCTCATTTTCAACACTGACGGACAGAGTATGTCTCATTATTCTATCCTCCTAAACGAGCAGCATGTCGGTTAAAGAAGCGCCGGCGGGAACCATCGGATAAACATTCTCCTCAGGATCGACGCGGACATCTATAATACAAGTCTTCGGCAGAGCAAAAGCTTCCGTCAGAACAGGTACAACATCTTTCTCTTCAGTAACCCTGAACCCTACAGCACCGTAAGCTTCAGCCAATTTAACGAAATCAGGCTGAGCATCCATACAGGTTTCGCAGTAGTTCCGATTATAAAAAAGTTCCTGCCACTGACGAACCATACCGAGATAACCATTATTTAGTATAACGATTTTAATTGGCAGATTGTTACAGACAGCAGTCATCATTTCCTGAATATTCATCTGAATAGAACCGTCTCCGGCAATATTCACTACAAGCTTATCAGGAAACGCCATTTGTGCGCCGATAGCGGCAGGAAGTCCATACCCCATCGTTCCCAAACCGCCCGAAGACAGAAAAGATTTTGACTTTTTAAATTTGTAAAATTGAGCGGCCCACATCTGGTTCTGACCGACTTCAGTAGCGACAATAGCGTCGCCGTTGCTGATTTCATATACCTTTTCAACAACATACTGAGGCTTAATGTGTTTGCCACCTTTCTTGTAGCGTAGCGGATGCGTCTCAGCCCACTGCTGAACCTGACGAACCCAAACGGCATGATCTTCTTCAGCTTTTACAGCATCCAAATTCGGTTCCATTTCAGCTTTAAGAGCAGAAAGGGCACTTTTACAATCAGCAACAAGAGGTACATGAACAGCTACATTCTTCTGAATTGATGTAGGATCAATATCAATGTGAACAAGAGTAGCTTTCGGAGCAAAAGTATCAACTTTACCCGTAACACGGTCGTCGAACCTCGCTCCGATTGCCAGAACGAGGTCCGCGTTGTTGATTGCCATGTTTGCGGCATAGGTTCCGTGCATTCCGAGCATTCCGAGCCAAAGAGGATCGTTGCCGGGAAAGGAACCAAGCCCCATGAGAGTAGCCGTCACTGGTATATTCAGACTCTTAGCGAGCCATGTAAGTTCATCCTCTGCTCCGCCGCTTATAACCCCGCCACCAGCATAAATGATAGGTCTTTCGGCCTGCTCAATCAGCTTGGCAACCTTTTTAATCTGCCCAGTATGCGGCAAAAGATTCGGGTTATAGCTTCTAAGAGACACATCTTCAGGCCAAATGAATTCAGCCTTGGTCTGCATTATATCTTTAGGAAGGTCGACCACGATAGGGCCAGGTCTTCCGGAACGGGCAAGATAAAAAGCCTGTCTTACGGTGAAGGCGAGATCTTTAATATCTTTGACCAGATAATTATGTTTAGTACAAGGACGCGTAATTCCGACAATATCTACCTCTTGAAAGGCATCATTACCGATTAACGGAGTCGGAACCTGTCCGGTAAAACAAACTACCGGAATTGAGTCCATATATGCAGTGGCAATGCCTGTAACAGCATTTGTAGCACCAGGACCGGAAGTGACGAGGCATACGCCTACGTCTCCAGTTGCCCTGGCATAACCGTCTGCCGCATGGACAGCACCCTGTTCATGTCTGACCAGTATGTGCTTAAAAGGATAATTAGGGATTTGGTCGTATATATCAATTATCGCGCCGCCGGGATAACCGAACACAACCTCAACGCCCTCTTTTCTCAGACATTCTAAAAATATCTGAGCACCAGTGAGCTCCATGGCTCTTCTCCCTATTATTTATACTTATCGAGTAACAATTGTAATTTTGTTTTTCCAGCCAGCTTTTTCTTTTTAAGCTCTTTCAGCTCTAGAGTTTCAGTCTCATTAAGAAAGCCTTTCTTCTCCATCTTATCAATAATCTTATTCAGATCAGTGTGCTGCTCCCATAGACCTTTAATTTCTGCATCCTGATCAACCAATGTCTTAATCAAATCTACGTCTTTAGCTTCCATTTGAAACTCCTTTACAGAGGTTTGCATATTCAAGCGTCAGCGGAACTTTCCAATCTAACGCGGTTCAACTTAGTACTCCACCGAATTAGAAAGCCCTGAGGATAGACATATATTCAATTTCAGATTCTTTCTAATGATGGACCTCACTTGGCCTTTTTGAAAAATTTAAGTTTAGCTTCGATGGCTTCAACTTTTTCAAGTTCAGGACTGCTAATCTCAAGAGTCTTAAGATGAGACTCAAGAACAGCCTTCAACTCAACTTCAAACCTCGTTCTCTGACGTTTGAGCTCATTAATATCTTCATGAATTTGAGCCAGACGATTATGAGCCTGCTGTAAAATAACTTCTGCCCTTGAATGAGCTTCATTAATTATGAGCTCAGCTTCTTTTCTGGCAGTTGTTTTCAAGTCATCAATCATTTTCTGGGTAGTCATCAAAGTATCACGTAGAGTTTCTTCACGCTGGCGAAATTCACCAATGGTAGACTCACGCCGGGCAACTTTCTTTAAGAGTTGCTTCTTTTCATCGGCAGTTACACCGAGAACCTCTGCAAGTTCAGCCAAAAGTTGATCCACTTCACTTTTAGAATAACCAAAAAGTGATTTTGAAAACTTCTTGTTAAGTAAATCTATCTTAGAAAGATTCATCTACTACCTCCAGCGACTACATTCCATATGCAAGTCTAGTCAAATTGCCTACGAGGGCAATATCAAGCATCTGAAGAGCCAGGATAACAATGATTGGAGACAGGTCTATTCCGCCAATGATAGAAAACGGTATGTAGTGCCGGACTTTTGCAAATACAGGCTCTGTCGCACGGTGTAAAAAGCGGACAATCGGATTATAAGGATCAGGATTTACCCATGAAATAAGGGCCGAAATGATAACAACCCACATATAAAGATTGAATACAATCCCGAGAACTTTAGCTACAGCAAGAATTACGTAATCCATTTATCATACTCCTAAAGGAACATAGAATGTAGTATTGTACTCACATTCTTAATTACAAATTGGCACAGCAAGACCTAAGAATCAACACTTTTTAAGCTTTTAAAATAAAAAGATCTTCGCAGGTCAAACCTCATATTAAGTACACTAAAAATCACAAACACTCAGTCCAAACATTATTTTTTGCTTTTTCCAATAAATTTTTTAAAACCCAATAGTCATTAATATAAATAGATCCGTTCAATTTTGGATTTCCGTAAGCCCAAAAATCTACACCTGCACTACATGCACATTTTTCATCAACCCATGTGTCACCAATGTAAACCACATCTTCGCGCTTCATACCCCATTTATCTAGGATATAATGGACTCCGTCTGGATGAGGCTTCGGGTTAGGCAGCAATGTAGAGGTAACTGTCGGGGCAAAAAAACTTTCAACACCGAATTTATGCAAAACAGCTGAAAGTGAATCTGTCCTATTTGTATTGATTGCCATGCGTATTTTATTATTTCTCAGCCACTCAAGAAGTTTTAACAATCCGTCTTCCAGAGAAATATAATCAAGGGCCTTGGCAAGTTCAGGAAGTTTGCGAAGCTCGAGAGCTTCTTCGTAATACTCTTCCGGCATAACATGCTTCAATGACTGAAAAACAGTATGCGCATGAACAAAACGTTCTTCGTCGGCATCCATAACAGGAAGACCGAAATTAGTTTTGAACCAATTATAGTACCATTTATTTGCTTCAAATGAACTAATCAGCACACCATCACAATCAAATATGATTCCTTTGATCTTCTTTAGAAACTTAGGCGGGGTAACATCGCTTAAATGTATTCCTTCCATCAAAAAACTCCTTAACCTGCTATAATTTGGATGTAGCAAGAGCCACAAGAAATTTACGATCAAGCCAAGGCTTGTCTTCAGGTAAGCGGGAAAGCCCCATGAGCTTCCAAGCATAATCTTTTACGAAAGTAGCCTTCTCAGGTAAAATATTTTCTTTTTCATGAAATTCGAGTTCCAAGTCACGCCACATTGCCACTGCATCTGCATCGCTTGTTACCAAAACTGAATTTTCGGGCAAAAGAACTGCAAATCCTTCAAGGACTTTCTGCCAAGGAAGCACTACGCGCTCTCCAACCTGAACAGGCGAATGCGAAATTAATCCGCCGATAGCCATTGCGTGCTGATCTGCTTGATCATCTTCATCAAGCCCGATACTTTCGCCGAAACCGGACCATTTTTCATTCAGTCCATTCTCAATTTCAGCAAGTTCAAGCTGTTTTTCTTCGTAAGCATAGACAAGAGCCAATACTACTTGGTTCTGCACAAGCTCGGTTCCCGTCTCCTTCACTTCTGGAGTACTGGAAATTAGCGCATTAAGTTCATTTTCAATAGCTGAAGATCTTTCACCGAACTGATCTTTTTCATTCGATGCAGGCATGGCGAGCATTTTAAACATTTTGCCCATACTTTCGCCGTAACTTACAAAATCAGCGATCATGCGCTTACAAAGTTCAGGCTCGACAGGTAGGTTTTCAGGTCTGAAAACGAGAGTGTCTTTCGACTGATCCCTATCAACACCGGGATCAAAAAGTAGTGCGCCTTCAACTTTTTCAGAAATAAGCTCTTCGTGCAATTCAGGGAAATATATCAACATAGTAATTCTCCATCGGTATAGATGTTACTTAGAAACTATTCTGTATCTGAACTATTATTAAGCGGCTTGAATTTTTTACAAACTCCCTCACATTCAGGTAGCTCAAGCAGACATATATCGTCATGCCCGTTAGAACACAAAGGATATGTGTCTTCTCCCTTTAATGCATCCTTCTGACATCCTCCGGATGAAACTCTGTGCTCGGCAATTCTTCGGTTCCATAAATCAGTTACAACTTCAGCACTGAGTTTGAAAGCTTCAGCTTGCCGTATAAGTTTATCGTATTCATCCTCAAGCCCTTCTAAAACTTTGCAACGCCAGTCAGTATTATAACCAGGGTTCAGAACTTCTTCGTAAAGACACCTGCCCTTCTGATAAAAGCGGCACATATGTCCGGGCAATTTAGATATTTTTGCCAATGTATCCCTCTTATCCATTACTTCTGTTTAATAAAAATATTTATTATCCAACTTTTCAAAAGACCTATTTACCCAATTTAACTTTGTAAAGAGTAAAAAATCAAATTTTCCCTTTCTGTTCAATGATTAAAGACATTCTTGACCTTACTGCCTAGCGCGTGTAAAAGTTCCCTACTGTCTAGCATTGGAGGTAAAAATGTTTGGATTAGGAATAACAGAAATTCTCTTGATTTTGGGTATTATTATCCTGATATTCGGAGCCAAAAAGCTTCCTGAAGTGGGAAGCGGACTAGGCCGTGCAATTCAAAATTTCAAGAAGGCCAGTAGTGAGTCTGAAGAAATTGACGTAACTCCGTCTAAAGACAAAGACAAGGACGCTTAAGCAGCTTTCTTAGCTCTGCCTAAAAGACCCCGCCTTGCATATGCAAGGCGGGGTTTTTCTAGTTTCTACGGTTCCGGTCAAAAAACATTTGAAAGCCTTGCCTCAAGTAGAAAATACCTGAAAACAGAGTAAATACGACTATCACCCACTCCATCTCTGGCTGTATATCGGAAAATTTAAAATCGAATACGAAACTGAATAGAATCAAAAAAATGAATAATAACTGTAAAGTCGTTGTTAATTTACTTACTAACAATGGCTTAATTTTCTTATTAACATTAATTCCTAAAAATTTGAGCAAAAACAGTCCGACGACAATTACTATATCGCGAGAAATGACTAGAATCGCCAGCCAACCTGAAATGATCCCCTGCGTTGACAGGCACAGAAATGAAGTAGCAATCAGGATTTTATCAGCGAGAGGGTCTAGCATCGCTCCAAGTTCAGAGCGCTGGTTAAGAATACGAGCCAGAAAACCATCAAGAGCATCAGTAAAGCCAGCGACCATGAAAAGAAACAATGCCAAATAGAAGTTGTACCCCAGATATGCAAAGACGAAAACAGGGGTCAACAATATTCGGAAAATGGTTATCAAATTAGGAATGGTCCAGACTTTCTGTCTTGCCACGACTCTCCTATTTTACTTCTCTTCGCTAAGCCCATCGATTCTGTATGACAATCCACGCGGAGGAAGAAAATCGTTTAAATAACTTTTCAAAACCCACTGGTCCGAAACGTCCAGAGACCAGCTTGCAGAGACCGCAGTCGGTTTCATCTCAACATCAAGTAGCTGAACTTCCTGCACTGCTGAATCCCATGACTTGAGCAATCTTCCAAATTCACGAACGCCATCAGAATTGAACCAGCCATTAACAACTAAGACAGCCTTCGGATTCATAGTATCATCTGTCCGAACTGATTCATAATATTTTGTCCACAATCTTCCCCACACGGATTCAACAGAATTACCAGCTGATTGCCAGTTTCCATTCGAAGAATCGAGACTTCCACTAAAACTTTTCTTACCAACCTGAGTAATCTTGAGTGTTGAAGCTAACGGATCTACAGTCCCCGGAGCAACGTCTTGCACCGCATATAATGACTTTAATTCTTTAACTTTAGCATCACGAGCGGCTTGATCCTTGGCATTAAGCTTATATGTTCCGTTAGATATTACAACGGCGGATTTAACAACTTTATCTGCGGAGGCAAAAAAACCCATATTCCTAAGAGAGTCACGCAAAGCGGCTCTATTGACATTAACATCAATCCGAATGGTAACTCCATCGTCATGATATTTAACATCCATATCTTTGTAGCCTGAAATAAATGACTCATAATTATTGCTGAACATGCTTTTTAAAGCATCGCTTCTATCAGCAGAAACCGTAACAGGTATCATGCGTACCGATTCAGCTAGAAGAGCCTGAGCAAAAGCCTGAGCAACGGCTTCTGTGCGCAAGTCCTTAGTAGAAACACCTTCTTCGCCGGCTTTGAAAACCTGAACTTTAACAGCTCCGGCCGGAACAGCTAAAGCAGTTGTTATTATCAGCGCACAAAAGACAAAAATTGATTTTTTGATATATTTTGAAAAGATCAAGTGATTACTCCGATCTGAAAATTACGGTTTCAAGGCAGGTGAAGTGCCTTCATCTACTATTGAATCTTCTTGCAATTCTGACTCATCCACTGAAGAAGCTTGTCCACCCTGAACCGAACCTGCGCTAACAGCTCCATCAACACCGAGTTCAGGAGTAACTACTTCGACCTTAGGAGCATCCATCATTATAACAACTGCACAATTATCTGTGACGGATTTTCGCGTCAAAACGGCTCTAGCCTTTGCAGCATCAGCAAGTGACAAAATAACATTTCCGCGGACTGTTCCATGTGTACTTACAGGAGTCAAAATCAACGGAGTATTACCGACACGCTCACGCAAGCGGCTAAAGGGTGTATCAGTAACAAAAGCCACTAACCCGTTTTTAAGAACCGCTTCTCTGCTCACAATAAATGGACCATACACTCCAATGCCTTTCCCATCATAAATAACAGGAAGCAAGACCGGAACTATATCCATTCCACGCGCATCTATAACAATTCCGCTATAAGAAGATGAATTGACAACAGCTCCTTCCTCATCGCTGGGATTTTGTGAGTTCTCATCATCCCGATTATCCGATAAGGTTGGTGGAATTCCTGAAAGAAACGGTAGAGTCGCTGGAATTATTATGGACGAAAGTTCTCCGCGAATATGAGTAGAAGCTGTAACTTTTACCATACCGTCAGATGTATCCTGCGTGCTCAGCAGTGAATTCTGAACAAATCCTCGCAGAAGAGCAGCCCCTTTCATTTCATCTTCAAACGCGCCAGAAACTAATTCTTTACTAGTAAGGCGTAAGTTTAAAATGGAATCAAGAAGATTTTTACGAGCTTTTACACCGCTCTGACGAACGGCCAAAGCTTTAGTCCTCTGAGGATCAATGGTGTCCTGCATGGGCAAAATTTCCGAAGAAGAGGAAATCAATCCAGATCCCCAGTTAATCGAAAGACCATCCAGCTCAAAGAGATACCCGCTACTTGCGCTATCCGCACAAGCAAAAGTAGGCATTGCCAGAAGCAACAAAAACACCAAAAATGAATATAATCTCATTGTTCTTTCCGTTTTTATATTGCGGCAAGCCGCTACATCCATTGAATACAACTAAATCCCGCTTGCAAAAGGAGGCTTATACTTCCTTCATATTTTGCGCAAGCCACGAAGCCGCAAACTCTACGGTTTTACTGGGTTCATCGGGTGAAAACCAATGTATATCTTTCTCACGATTAAACCATGTAAGTTGCCGCTTTGCATATGCTCTGGTATTTTTGGCCCAGAGCAATTTAGCTTCATCAATATCGATATCACCCCTAATAAATGATAACAATTCACTGCACCCAATGCCTGTCCAGCCCGGCGCATTTTCGTCAGGGCATATTTCCCATGCACGACGTGCCTCATCAATTGCACCGTTTTTTAGCATCATATCAATGCGCTTATTAAGTAGCGGCGTCAGTACATCCAAATCCAGCTTAATCCCAATTTTCAAAAAATTATATGGAGAAGGTGGAACTTCTCTATTGTGCCACCACGTAAAATTCTTGCCTGTCCCTTCATAAACTTCAAGAGCACGTACATTCCGCTGCTTATTATTCGGATGAGTTTTTTTGGCGTATTCAGGATCTACTTTCTCAAGCTCTGCAAATAAAGCAGCTGAACCTTCTTGCTCAACCCTCTGCCGCATACGGGCTCGAATTTCGTCAGGGATATCCGGAATGGGCGCAAGCCCGGAAGTCAGGGCTTTCAAATACAGACCAGTGCCGCCGACCAGAATTGGAAGTTCATTTATAGGAGTTTGGTCAATCTTCTCATTTGCCATATCTACAAAGTCAGCAACAGTTGTCGTTTCGGTCGTCGCCAAAAAACCGTACAATTCATGCGGACAAGCGGCCTGTTCCGCAGGACTTGGCTGAGCTGTGATGATCGGAAAGTCCTTATAAACCTGCCGCGAATCAAAATTGAGAACACGTGCAGGAAATCGCGCGGCCAATCCTAGCGAAGTGGCAGTCTTTCCAGCTCCCGTAGGGCCAAGAATACAAATTACGGGTTTACGCTCTGACATATCTTATTTGCCAACCGGAGCCAATCTGACCATAACTTCATCATAGATCTGTTTTGGAATTAAACCTTTTATATCTCCACCATTTACGGCAACATCTTTTATAATTGATGAACTTAAATACATCCATTTATAATCGGTCATGAGGAAGACAGTCTGGATGTCATTATCAAGGCGACGATTCATAAGAGCCATCTGAAATTCATATTCGAAATCAGAAACCGCACGAAGACCACGCATAATAACATTAGCAGGGCTTTGCTCCACGTAATGGACTAGTAGCCCGCTAAATGGCTCCACATGAACCCGAGATTCATTCTCGAAAATGCGTTTAACCATATCCACACGCTCATCAAGCGTGAAACAGCAATTCTTTGAAGTGCTCCCTGCCACAGCGACAATTACCTTATGAAAGGTCTTAAGACCGCGCATCACAAGACTAAAATGTCCGCGGGTGAAGGGATCAAACGTCCCCGGGAATACTGCTGTAAGCTGTTTTACTTCTGCCATAATAATATCCTCGTCTGCCCGTAAAGCTTGTTCACTAAAAGTGTCAGATCCTTTGTAAATTCTGACTGCGGAGGCTCTACCTGCTCCTCAACTTCTGCAAGAAGAAATCCACCTTCGGCCAACCAGCCATTCTTCAGAGCGCAATCGAGAGCTTTCGGTAAAAGATCAAATCTATAAGGTGGATCTATAAAAATAAGATCAAAGGGTTTTGGAGGCGGTCTTAATAAAACTTTAAACAAGTCCGCTGAATAAACTTTGTATTCTGATCCATCGACACCAATATCTTTTAAATTAGTCTTGATAAGAGAAGCTGCCTTTGCATTCTTCTCAACAAAACATGCATACGCGGCCCCTCGGCTTAGAGCCTCAAGTGCGAGACTACCGCTTCCGGCAAACATATCCGCCGCACGAAGGCCATCCCAATCAATGCCGCGAGATTCGAGCATTGAAAAAACAGCCTGCCGCACCTTGGACGTGGCCGGACGATATCCGGGACCACTGGTGGTTTTTAGTACCCGCCCGCCATATTTACCACTTATAAGTCTCATAAATCTATAGTTCCGATATCAGTTCAATGACCTGACGGTTAATATCAAGTAGTTTATCTCTAACTTCAGTCTGGGTGAGGAATGAATGCGACTTAACCCTATCAAGACGTTTTCTAAATTCAGTAAACAAACCTTCTGAATCTTTAAGTAAAAATTCCCAATCAACTTCCGGCTGAATCGCTTTGCCCTTGAGAATTGGTTCCATTTCTCCACGAGGAGTAAGCAGTAGCTCTTCACGGTAATCAGCAATATGAACATTAAACCCAAGTTCTTGCTTAATTCTTGCGGAAAGAACTTTCTGCCCTCTCGGCTCACCATGAGTCAAAATAACTTTCATGGATGGGCTATCAAAATGCTGAAGCCAGTCGATCATTTCATCCTGACCAGCATGACCAGAGAAGCCATTGATAGTAAATATTTTAGCCTCAATTTTAAGCTTTTCACCAAATATAGTAATATCTTCGGCGCCATTAACAACTCTACGTCCCGGAGTACCTACACCCTGATAACCAACAAAAACAATACTAGCGCCCTTTTTCCAAATATTGTGCCTGAGGTGATGTTTAATGCGTCCGGCATTAGCCATACCACTTGCAGAAATAATCACAGCAGGCCCGGATGTATTGTTGATAGCCCGTGAAGATTCCGTATCAAGCGTGAATTTCAAATTCGGCAAGGACAGAGGGTTTTCACCGTTCTCCATAAGTTCTTTCGTATCAAGATCAAAAAACTCTGGATGATTTCTAAAAATTTCAGTAGCCCGTATCGCAAGCGGGCTATCAAGATAAACAGGCATGTCTTTAGGAAGTTTTCCTTCCTTATATAAGATGAATAGCGTGTAAATCAATTGCTGTGAGCGTTCGACCGCAAAAGCCGGGATTACAACCTTTTCACCGTGCGAGTAACTCCACTTAATAGCCTCTGCAAGTTCCTCTAGGCTATTTGATGCATCTTTGTGATTACGGTCGCCATATGTCGATTCCATCAAAAGATAATCGGCTTTTTCCACAATAGACGGATTACGTACAATAAGCTGATCTTTATGACCAAGGTCACCAGAAAAGACAACTTTAGTAGTATCTTCACCCTCTTTTGACCAAAGCTCGATAAATGCAGAGCCTAAAATATGTCCGGCATCTTTATAGCTAACTGTGACCCCTTCAGCGGGCTCAAAATGTTCTCCATACTGCACAGTCCGCATCAACGGAGTTGTAGCAATAGCATCCTTCTGTTGATAAAGAGGATTTACGAGAGCTATCCCTTTGCGAAGTCTTTTTCTATTAGCCCACTCTGCTTCCATCTCCTGAATATGTGCACTGTCCAGCAGCATAATTTCAAGCAAATCACGAGTCGGCTGAGTCATATATATAGGCCCGTCAAAACCGGCTCTAACAGCCGCAGGCAAAAGCCCTGTATGATCAATGTGGGCATGAGTAATTAATATAAAATCTAGTTCTTTAGGATTATAATCAGCTATTGAGCGGTTACGCTTTTCAATCTCAGCGTTACCTTGGTGCAATCCGCAATCTACTGCAAATCTGGCATTCTCTGTCTCAACAATATAACAAGAGCCGGTAACTGTTTTTGCAGCACCCATAAAAGTAATCTTCATCAGACCTCCGTATGAAATTCACTGTTAATTCTAAGCTTTTCGCACTATCATTATCATTCTTTTTTTGGTAATTCGTATGCACTGTTACATGCACCAATAATGGATTTCAGGCAACTGTTCACAACAGCCTGCCTATATTTATAACTACTTTATGAGGGCGACATGCACAAATCAAGACAATACGTAATTGACGATCTCTCCATGCAGGAATCATGGAGACTCTTTAAAATAATGGCCGAAATCGTGGATGGATTCGAAACTATGAGCGAAATTGGCCCGGCAGTTTCACTGTTCGGCTCGGCACGTGTTGCTCGGGATCACCCGTTGTATGAGCAAACTGACCACTTGTCCAAGCTACTAAGCCAAGCGGGTTATTCAGTAATCACAGGTGGTGGACCCGGTTTAATGGAAGCAGGAAATAAGGGGTGTTTTGAAGCTGGCGGAGAATCCATCGGACTTCACATTCACCTACCTTTCGAGCAGCATTCTAATCCATACCTGTCTATTAAAAGTGACTACAACTACTTTTTCATCCGCAAAGTTATGTTCATTAAATATGCTATGGCGTACATCGCAATGCCAGGAGGCTACGGCACACTTGATGAACTGAGCGAAGCACTAGTACTTATTCAGACCAAGCGTATCAAGCCTTTCCCTATCATCCTCATGGGCACAGAGTTCTGGGGCGGGTTGATTGAATGGTTTAAAACTCGTTTAGTAGCCGACGGATTCTGTCATGAAGAAGATCTTGACCTATTCTTTGTTACCGATTCACCAGAAGAAGCCGTTGCTCACATTAAAAAGCACGTAATCGTCTAGCAGATCATATTCCTGACAACGAGAAACGAGTACCAATTGCAACCAACTGACCAAAAAAAAGCATATATATACGGTTTTTCCGCAGTATTAATCTGGTCTACAGTTGCATCCGCGTTTAAAATTGCACTGTCTTACATGGACCCATTGCAATTGCTCTTTTACGCGGTGGTATTCTCGACACTGACTCTCTTAGTTATATTGATAACTCAAAATAAAACCGGGCAGATCGCAAAAATGAGTATTGATCAAATACTCAAATGCGGTCTGCCCGGAATTTTAAATCCCTTCCTATACTATATAGTACTCTTCAAAGCATACGACTTGCTTCCGGCTCAGGAAGCACAGCCACTTAATTACACATGGGCAATTACCCTGTCCCTGCTTTCTATCCCGCTTCTAGGGCAAAAGCTTAATGCACGCGAACTTATTGCAATATTCATCAGCTACCTAGGCGTTGTTGTAATCTCAACTCACGGCAATCTGCTTGATATCCAATTCAGTAGCGGCCTTGGTGTATTCTTAGCTCTTTTCAGCACAATAATCTGGGCATTATACTGGATTTACAACACCAAAAGCAAAGCAGATCCGCTAATTGAGCTTTTTCTAAATTTTTGCCTCGGACTGCCTCTTGTAACAGCCGCAATGCTAATGTTTTCAGGACCACCGCCAACAGAACTCCCCGCAGTTCTGTCCGCCGCGTATGTCGGATTATTTGAAATGGGTATAACCTTTGTACTATGGCTGAAAGCCCTAAAATTAACTGAAAAAACCGCCAAAATCAGCAATTTAATATTCCTGTCCCCATTTCTATCACTGATACTCATTCATTTTATATTGGGCGAAGAGATTCTACCGTCAACAATGTTTGGCCTACTATTTATAGTTGGTGGTAATATTGTTCAGCAAACTGGAAGAAAGTAAACTCCTACGAAAAAGCACTAGACGCACGAAAGGCCGGGATGGAGGGATCCCGGCCTTACGTGCTTAAGGAGTGATAAGAAGGAATGAAGACTGTATATATTTTTCGAGCTTGAGACAATCGACTTTGGGGGTTGAGGCTGTCTCGCTCAGGTTAATAAGCATATAGCATCAAGCGTGCCAAAGTATTAAACAGAATTAATACAACACCTTACTTAAATCCACTCAAGAAGCACACCTCTGAGTGCACATATAAATGCACAAATACATTGCACTTTTGTGCAAACAGATCAATCCAGCCTTGCACATCCACCAGATATGACATTCTAGTAAGCGTTTATTATGCGACAGAACCGTTAATATTGCGATACCCCCTGTACTTTTTACGATAAGCGTATTATATTATAAATATTAAGACAGGTAATTAGGGCGGAAGATTAATAATGATCTGAAAACTAATTACAAAAATTAGTATTTAAAATACTAGGAGACAAATGCATAAATCACTTTCAGACGCTTACTTACACCCAGAAATAATTGAGCAAATCGAGCATGCTTGTAAAAAACTAGATGTTAATAAAAGCTTATTCCTCAACGTTCTACTAAAAGAACTCTTTTCAAAGGCTAACCCTGAAGATCTCTTTTACAACCGGGTAACAGTAACCAACTTGGTAACTAAAGCCAGCGATACAATAATTAAATCGGGTGAAATTTCGCACTAGTTAATAATTAGATTGAATCAAATCAAAATTAGTTTCTTCTTTAGTGCAACAGTCTACTGTTGCTTTTTTTTGGACTTTTTTGCATTGCTACCACCATGTCAGCTTACGAAATCATCTTTGTTTCATTACTAAATCACTTTCTAGCTATTTGACGCCAATGCCCACCCTCATCTTTCATGCGGGAAGCTTAACCGTTCCCATGGCAGTAATAAAATAAAATTTCAAAGCAACTCCGAGCGTAATATTAAAAGGACAGCAGGCGTTCTACTAAGCTGATAACAGCATGGATAATCCTCCAGAAGAGTAAAGTTCCATTCAGCTTACATCTAAATTCGACAATTAGCCTGAACTCTATGAAAAACGTATCTCTCTTCGTAAAAATGTAATGCTAAAATCTATGCCTAAATCGTTGCAGAAGTTGGTCGAAGTAAAAAAGTAGGCTAAAACGTACAATAAAAAGAAATCCGGATGGTAATGTACCATCCGGATTTCATGTTTATCAGAGCAGGGGAAGTGGTTTGCTAAACAGCATGAGTCACTTTGAGATTGATCCAAAGCTTCTTGATACTGCGAAAGTTAACCAGCAGATAAGTAGAACCTAGTGTAACCGCTATAAGCTCACGGTTAACATCAAAAGCCGTCAGAACCACAAAGGTTATCACAAGCAACACTTGTAACCCGAAAAAGCCAGCCTGAACCTTACTAAGCCACCTAAGCCCAAATAGATGCCTGCACTGGAGGTAGCGAAGTAGGTTTATCAGCGCATTTGATACGCAAAAAGCAAGCCCTGCCCCGCTCACACCAAAGCTACGGTAAAACACAAAACATAATGCCGCATTCAAACATAAGCCCGCCACAGTATTCACAACTTCAAGCTTAGACTGTCCCGACAGAATCAAAATATAGCCCACTGGTCCAGTATAACAATTAAAAATCTGACCTAGTAACAAAAATAGCAGACAATTCGTACCAACCAAATATTCAGCACCGAATGTCGCCATTATGTAATCAGAATAAAGTGCTACGCCAGCCAAAAATAGGAATGAAAAAAACGAGAGCGAACGGGTAACATCGCCATATAAATTTTTGATCGATTCAAAATCCTTTTTTGCGTAGGCGGATGAAATTTGCGGAGCGTAAACGCTATTAAAAGTATAGAGCAGAATAGAAATAGACATGGCAACTTTCATGGCCGCCACATATACCGCTGAATCTACAACAGAACCAATGCCACCGAGGATGAGTGTATTTATCCACATCAGCGAATTCTGTGAAAATGCGATTATGAGCAGCGGAACCGAATATACAAGCATATCTTTCACTGTAACCGGACCAGTGAAAGACATATTAAACTTCAATGAATAGACACGCTTCGTCGAATAAAATGAATATATAAAAGCTAGAAAGAAAAGAAACGAGACGGCGGAAACAAAGTTAAGAACGCTAATATCAACCACATACGATGCTCCTGCAATCAGCAGCATTCCGAGTGGTATCATTAAATTTTCGACGAAAGTTATGCCGGACATGTCCCCAAGGCTTTGCCGAAAATAGATGTTAATCTTCGCCAAAGCCCAAAATAGAATGATTGGAGAAGCGCACAGGATATACTTGTAATTATCGGGATCTTTAAAAACAAGTGTGGATATAAAGCTTGAACTAAAGAAAATAACAATCAGAAACAGGGCCGCGAAACTCCCTACTATGGCCTGTGAAGCTGTCCACAAAAAAGACAGATTTTGCGGGTCATCATTTTTAAGAACGGGCGCGTATTTCAAACATGAATTACCGATTCCAAGTTGTGCAAATTGCGCACACAAGAATGCAAAAGTATATGAAATAAAGAATAGACCAGAGCCATACGCACCGTATTTTTTTGCCAGAACGTAAGTCAAAAGCAACGCCCCGACACCTTTCATTGCTTTGGCGATGAAAACCACTATGATCTTGGTCAGATTTGAGTGATTGTTATTCAAATCTTTTACCTTTAATTTTTTGCATCAAGCTGCGATCAACAAAAGTATAATAATAAATATTTCTAACTTTCAGCCAAATCCAATGTGCTCCGTGCCTGACAAGCAAACAAATCACACCACTCCGACTGACATTTTTTTTATCCACCAGTTCGTAACCATTTTCAACCAGATCTTTACGGCAAATCTGCTCGTAAACCCATATTTCTTCATCACTTAGGGAGTTCTTCCACTTAACAGCAATGGATTTATCCGGTGCACTTTTTACATTGGTATGAAGGTGGATCTGCTTTTTACCTATCAATTTATGATAGTCCTGCTGGTCACCCGTAATTTCCCGCCCCCTATCGCTGATCCTGATAGCATCAAATAACTGATCAACAATTTCAGCAGTATTCACGACCAAGTCTTCAAACCTAATTGTAATTAAAGGCTGGCCCGCAAGTCTTCTGAATTTCTTTTTCCAATCAAGACTCGCCTGAAAAATGTTATTGGACATTTTCATTCCAGTCACAGAAATCATTTCAAGCTTAGAATTATAAACAGCGCGCCCATCTCGTATCAAATTAATAAAATATGGAGTCTCATATATGGAAATTAAGCTCTGCAAATGAATATCTAATCTAGGTCCTTTAATAACTACAAGCTCAGGTGAAACCTCTCCCCTCACCTTCAAATACTCAGAGATTATGGTATCGAAGACAGACCTATAATTTATGGATTCCAATTCTCCCAAGCACGCGCGAAGCTTTTCCCGAGAAACACCCCACTCGCAAAACTGAGGCTCAGAATAAATGGTCTGTATAACTTCGTCCACAGTTAGGTCTTTTTCACTTTCAAAATTTTCAAGAATAAGCGGCATGAATCCACTTTCCTGAGTTACAAGAACACCGGAAGAGGAATTCAGCAATGACGAAAGTAAGGTCGATCCAGACCTGCTGTCATATATTAAAAATGCGAACTTCAAAGCTTACTCACTAAGGCTAAAATATGTACGGTCAAATTTCATTAACGGTCAAAGTAGAAAAGTTTATCTTGAACCTTCCAGATTTACAAACAATTACAGCGGTATCTTGAGCGCGGTTATATTTTTCCACCATCTTGTTTTCTGCGCAACCATTCACAGGCTGTCCTATGATTGTGAGCATAGAAAAAGGAACTGCCCCGCTCATTGTACTCAAGTAATTCATGCCGCCACGTGGGATGTCCTTACCCATAGATTTGGTCAGAATGGAGTATCGTTTCAAGGACAAATCTGCGCCGCCATTATCCAAATTCAGAGCGTAACCATTGCCGTAATCAAGACATAGACCATCGCCGAATTTACGAGCCTTTCGAGTGACGTGAATAGGATAGCGAACTTCAACGTTACCGGACGGCACAACCTTATCGCGGATAATCATCTCCGAACCGCCAATAACAATTACAGTCCTTTTCCACGATTTAGGCCTGACACTTATGGGGTAGTAACCTGAAAGTTCAGCTTCTACAGCTTGGAATTTATCTCCCGACTTAAATCTCGGGCGAATTGTTTTGCCCCTACCCTTTTTATAATCTAAATTCTGAAACCAAATTCCACCTTCCCCCAACTGCCCGATATTATTAAACGTCAAAATATTATGACTGATTGAAAACTTCTTTAAGACATACCCATCATCTAGGACAAGTGCTTTCCTACCAAGCCAGAAGCCGTAATGACCTTCGTCAGGGTGAATATGCGAACCAGCATAAATATTTTTAGACTGCGCTAAAAATCCTTGCGGAGCACTAGCTTTAAATAGTGCGAGCGACCCATCATCTTTCCACGAAGAACGGGAGAGCAAAAGCCCCAGATTATCAAACCACGCGAAAGTAGGAAGATCATCAGGTGAAATCGGTTTTATATCTGGATTAATCCAGACAAAATCCTGCCAGAGCGAGGATCTGCCGCGCTTCAATCCTTCCACTTTGGTCGCAAGCCACTGCGCATGACCATCTTTAAAAATCGAAGCAAGGCAGCGCAAGATAACTGCGGGCCCTTTATAATCAACCATAGGAGAATCGGCGAAATCTACATTATATTTGAATCCGGGCAAGGACGCGTATAATCTAAATTTAGCTGTATTTTTAAAGAACGGACTGGACTCGACCTTTCCCATTCCTTGCGCCGGAGCTACCGCCATATAGTAATTCAGCAACCATAATGTGCCATAGCTCCAATACCCGACACCCTCATGTGATCCGCCATCAGGCGACAACAGGGAAAGGACTACATCAAAATTCTTTTCAGCTCCGTTAAGCCATTTGACGGACCTTGAATCCTGACCATACAGCGCAATTCCGGCAACGGCCAAAGCGGCAGTGTTAACGTAATTATGGTTTTGCAATAGCCCGCGAGACTGTGCCCACCAGATATCCTTTTTTATGAGATGATTATAAAATATTTCAGCATGATAACCAATGGCGTCACGCGCCATAAGGCGAAGAGCAGAGGAAAGGTCTGAATATAGCCAATCGTACGCAAGTGAAACCGCGAACAGCGAATGAGCAGCTCCGATATCATTATTATCGCCCCATTTCTGATCTGAACAAAACGTTCTGAGCAGAGCCTGAGCAGTTAAGAGGCTACCGCGATCACCAGTGATCACATAATGAAATGCAAGATTAACAAGACCATCGGCAGGACGCCTTAGAGAATTGCTGTTAAAACGAACTAGATTGTTAGGTACTCGGTTGCCCACCAGCCCTTTAGCTCTAACAGCAGCATTACGAATAAAAGAGGAATATGGAAGCTCGCCTTTTAGACCACGAAGAGATTCCAGCTTAGCTTTATTGAAATAGAGTCTGGGACGTTCTTTAAAAACAGAATAGTTTGCCGCTCCGCATGTGACGGGGATCGCGCTAAAAACAAGAAAACAGAACAAGGCTACAATCACTGACCAAAGCCGCATACTCCCTCCTTGTTTTATTGAACTGAAGTGAGCCGCTTTACAGCCTTGATAATTCTAACAAGTGTGCGCTTTACTATATCCATCGATTTTTCGAGACTGGCGACCCTTCTCTGTATATCTTCAATATATTCGGCTGTTACGTCGCTATCATAAGTATCTACTGTTCCAGGCATAATAAGTAGCCCATCCTCGATGCGCTCTTTTGAAAAGTTCTCCACAACTTCTGCCGTAATAGGCTTTATGTCATCTGCAAAACCAAAAATAAGTGATCCTTCACAAATAACATTTATATTGCGTGGCACACCATATGAATATTCAAATATTTTCTTAAAAGCCCCATCAGTAAAAACAGTTGAAGAATCATCAACTCCCCCCTGACGAAGACGGTAGCAGACATAGTCATTAACTTCCTGCTCACGAAGTCTTCCAAGATGTGCGCTAACAACAATGCGCTGTACGATCTGACTGTAACGCGCTCTTCTGAGACGGGAACGGAAACCAGACTGACCAACCATCAATATCGAGATAAGATTTTCTTTACCAACTTGCAAATTTGAAATCATGCGAACCTGCTCGAGAGCGTCGTCACTTAAGTTCTGGGCTTCATCAAGCACCAGCAAGACTTTTTTCTCATCCTTGGTAAAGACTTCAAGCAGGTAATCTTGCAACGCAGCCATGCATGACGCAGGAGTGGGATTGTCCGGCACGTCACCTTCAAGTTCGGCAAGCACCATTTCCACGATAGAATCGCCCGCCACAGCAGTATTAAAAATTACGCCGACAATTGTATCTTCGCACATATCTACAATCAGCTTGTAAATAATAGAAGTTTTACCTGTTCCAGCATCACCGGTCAGCAAAATAAGGCTGTCGCCATTCATCAAGCCATACTCAATATGCGTAATGGCCTGCTGATGCCACTGACTTAAATAAAAAAAGTCGGGATCAGGCAACATATTAAAAGGCTTTTCATTTAAACCATAAAATTCACGATACATTTAATGCCACCTACTCTGCATCAAGACTTTCTTTTTCAGTCTTGTTCAAAACAACACCGACTACATTGCGACCTTCAAGAAGATTCATAGCTTTTTTAACATGTTCCCGCGATGTTTTTCCTGCTTCGACAACTAATATTATGCCGTCAACATAACTGGAAAAAACCAACGCATCAGGAGCGTGCAATAAATCAGGGCAATCAAAAATAACGTAGCGATCAGGGTAACGTTCCTTCATTTCAATAATCAGTTCTTGAAGTTTAGGAGAACCAAGTATTTCAGTTGAACCTCTAATAGGCTCACCGGCTGGAAGAAATGACAATTTATTGATACCCGGCTTAATCATAAGATCAGGAACAGGTATATTGTGCAAAAGATAATCTGTAAGACCGCGTTCTACCTCAATCCCTAAATATTTATGGATTGAAGGTTTACGCATATCGGTATCAACAAGGAGCGCAAACTGATCAACTTCACGGGCAAGACTAATCGCAAGATTAATGGAGGTAATGGTTTTTCCTTCACCAGGCATTGCACTTGTAACCATAAGGACATTATGCCCTTTTTTCCTTGTACGATGCAAAATCTGAGTCCGGAGAAGGTTATAGATATCGGTAAAAACGGGACTACTATTTTTTGTCAAAATTCTATTTTTAGCAAGACTCATCTCATCAAGGACCAAATCATCTCTAAAGAAAGATTTGGGAACCATACAAGCGTTACTCTCATCACCTACACGGCAATAATCCCCTTCACTCTCAGAAGGAATATCAGTTTCGCATAAAGGTTCCTCAACGCTCTCACCGTTGCATTCTTCCACTTCAACTGGTTCATCATAAGAATCGCCTTTTGCAATCCAGCTTTTCTCTTCTTCTACCCGTCTGTTTCGTTTAGCTTTTTCAACAGCTTTGAGCAGCTTGCTCATGATGACTCCGTATATCTATTAAAAATTCAGAACTATTTTTCGAATAACTTTTATAGCAATGACATCGAGAGGCATATAAAACAGGTGTATGCCCGCAACAACCACAGCACAAGAGCAAAGAATTACCACCGCAATAACCAATTTCTTACGTACAATGGCCTTCGCTTCAGCGGCACTCTCCCAGTAGGGCACTATCGCCAGTATCGGACATTTTACAATCTCTGACAAATCCTCAGAACGGCGGATGGAACGATCCATAAATTCAAGAAAAGTCCCAATTCCAATACCAACACCAATCGATAAAATAAAGCCAACCAAAACCAAAGCAAGGCGGTTAGGCCTGATAGGTTTTTCCGGCACAATCGGCGGATCAATCAAGGTGAACCTTTCCGCAAGCTGACTCTGCTCAAGACCTTTGGCTTCTCGCGCAGAAAGCAGCCTAGTATTCGTCTCCTGATACTTCCGCTGAGCATTATCATAATCTCGCAAAAGAACTTTATATCCCTGCTCAACCTGCGGAGTATTAACAACTCTGCTCTGATATCCCACATATTTATTGCCAAGCTCAGCATGTACACGCTCAGCTTCTGATATTTCAAGTTCAGTCGACGCTATCTGAGTTTCAATCTGTATATATCCCGGATTATCGGGGATATCTCCTGCTGATTCAAACAGCCTCTCTTGCATAGATTCTTCTTCAAGCCTTTCATTCAGTGCGTCAATTTGTTTCCTGAGCATCACAATTTCTGGATGCTTAGCAGAATACTTCTTCTTTAAAACAGAAAGTTCACGCTCCTTCGAATCAATCTCGTACTGTACAACATCTAAATTGGCGACAGCATCAACCTCTTTTTCGAGAGCATCTATCTGCCTTCTGAAAGAAACAACATCAGGATGGCGGTCAGAGTATTTTGAAGTAAGAGTAAGAAATTCTCTGCGAAGTTTTTCCAGCTCTTCCTTAGAAGTAGCGTAACGAGTACCTTCATTGGATACTATTCGAAGATTCGGATCGATGCTTGCTCTCTGACCTTCAAGGTAAACCTTACGGTTTTTAAGAGAGGCTATTTGCTCCTGAACCTTATCCATCTCACGCTGCAACCTTTCCATGCTGTTCATATTATGAACAAGAAGCTCTGGTAACTCATTGACGTGACTTTCTTTAAACTGCGCAATCTGCGATTCAAGCTCAAGAATTTCAGAACGTAACTCGGCCTGTTGAAGCTCAAGAAAATCGAAAGTGGATGAAGCTTTCTCTTCACGCTCTTTCAAGTTTTCTTTCAAATATAAAGAAGTCAGGATGTTAGCAACCTGCGCAACTTTTTGTGGACGCCGGCCTTCATATGACAGAGTAAATGCAACCGTAGCACTGGACGGACGACCAGAATATTGATTCGTAACTTCAGCAGTAATAGGCTCAAGATTTATGTCTTCGCGCATCTTAAAAATTATTTCTTCTGTAGTATATTTACCCACCAAATCAGGATAAAGATCAAATTCTTTAATTATATTGAGCAAATTACCATGACTCAAAACAATCTGCGAAATGGTCTGCAACCGTTCTTCAACAAACCCAGTAACTGTCGTCTGAACCAATTCTTGAGGAATATCCTGATCTTCAATCAGGATTGTTGCAGTAGATTTATACACTGGAGCTAAAATGAAGGCTAAAAATACCACCATAGAAAATACAACCGCAGCCGGCACAAGAAACTGTAATTTCCTGCGCTGCAACACATCAATATAATAAGCAATATCTGAACTTTGTTGCATCTAAAAAAAACCCCTTAATTTATCTCTGTCGGGAAAGAATATGTAAGTCCAACCCAAGTTCTAGCTCTTTCATTTATTTTTTTCGAAATCTCATTTTGACCATGATTGTAACTAAAACCAAAAGATGCTTTCCAATCTTCTTTAAAAACCCAGTTCATTACAGACTGTGTAAATATTCCTGAAGACTTGTGCTTGCGCCCTGCATGCACACCTTCAGACTCAATCATCCAGTATGTATTGATCATATCATATGTTAAATACTCTGAAAATTCATACCTATAATAAAGTTCTGCCTGATCCAGCACCTCATTTTCACCATAGCGCCCAGGCCTGACAATCCTCTCAATTGCAGGGACTAATGAGAATTCAAGTTCTCTGTACCCCAGCTCAAAACGGAATTGATATAACAAATCAATATCATCACCTGTATTTGCATCACTGGAATAGTTAGAAACTGTTACCCCGGGACCACCTTTAAATGACAACGACAGGCCAGGTGTAAATTGATAATCAATCCCTAAAACGCTTTGAAAAGAAACCTGATCACCTTTCAAATTATCTATCTCTCTGGTGAAATGAGTATATGTATTCATAGCACCGAGGAAAAGCGTCGTACGCTGATCGCGTAGCGCATGGCCCCATATCCCACTTAAAACATTACTCAAATAATCAGAATCAATCTTTCTCTCATAATCAGTCTTATCTGTATTAAGAGCAAAATTTATATTATCCCTCTCGCCTACACGCCAATTAATTTGCGGATTAAAAATGGTGGTGAGAATAATAGTTGGGTCAAGCGTGACTCCACCAGCTTCAAATGTATTCTGGTCAAGGTTGTGGCGTCTGTTATGTGTAAGGCTAATCTCGCCATCAACTATCGGGCTGAATTTGTATTTCCCTGAAAGACTGAGGTTATAGTCATATCTATCCAAATCTTTATGCTCAAGATATGTACGATAAATAAAATCGCCTCTGAATTTCAGACGACCATCCTGCCCGATAACATCAAAAGTAAGCGCAGGCTTAATTTCAGTAACTAAATCCTCAATATCTTTGTAATCAACATTGCTATCATAAGTTTCTATCACAGAGATAGAAGGTTTAGCCTTAACAACTGTTCCAGAAAGACCTACCACCCGTTTAGGAGTAGTATAAAAACTTACATCCTGAGCAGAGCGCCGTTGCTTAGCTGCAGCATTCCCATGCGGCATTATGGACACAGAAGATGCAGCAAGGGGATCATTTACGGCTTTTACTTTATCATTATCAGCAACATCATCGGTATCGACAACATCCGCTTCGGCCACAAGATAATAAGATTCAACATTAGTAAGTGCAGTCTCACGCGGTGCTTCTTTATCAAAAACAGCCTTGTAAGCAGGACCTTCATCAACAATATTCTCAACTGATTCCGCACGAAGCACGACCTTAGCAACAGGACGCTTAGGCTCGGTCGCAGGTCGGTTAAGATCCGCAACGGGACGGCTTAGCTCGGCAATTTGTACAAGTTTAGCCCGTTTTTCAACAATTTCAACTGGTTGGATCACAGGCATTCTGACACGCCAAGAGGGTTCTTCCTGCTCTGCGAGCACGCCACATACAGGAATCAGCAAAATGCTGAAAACCAGTATGCGCACAACTCTAAGAGCAAAATTTAACATCTCTCCCCCGTCAGATATAAACTAGAGAAAATTAGCTCTTTAGAAATGCATTTCTAAGCAATAACTAAGGAACAACGATGGTATCGCCGGGCTTAAGAGACACGTTTTGTTCTAGATTTTCACCATCAGCAAGAGCGTCATAATCAAAAGTCACAACCGATTGTGTTCCGTCTGGAAGCTTACTTATAACTTTGATATTTCCCGAAGAAGCAAAAGGACTAAGCCCACCGGACATAGCAAGAGCTTGAACAACAGTCATGTCCTGCCCGAGAATCAGCACTTTCGGATTATTAACCTTGCCCATAACGTAAACCTTTGGGCTCTCAACCTTGCGAAGAATGACAGTGACCGGAGCATCAGGAACAAACTCGACGATACGCTTCTTAACTTCTTTGCGAAGTTCTTCAACAGTCAAACCGCCAGCCTGTAAATCTCCTGCCAACGGAAAGGATACACCCCCATCAGGCCGCACAACAACTTCACGGACAAGCTCTTTATCGCCCCACACAGAAATTTCGACTATATCCTCAGGACCGAGCCTATACCCGTCTTTCACTCCATCCTGAGCAAAAGCACATTGCTGCCCGATCGCAAAAGATGTCACCAGTAATATAAGCCAAAATTTTTTAAATATACTCACAAGCCCTCCTTACAGGAACTTCTGAATTAAAAATTACGTTATTCAATAAAACTTTTTTCTTTAAGATATTCCAAAATAACCGAAAGAGATTCTTCAATAGTCTGGACATCCGTATTCACCACAACATCTGGATGCTGCGGCCTTTCATATGGATCAGATACACCTGTAAAATTTTTTATGATTCCCTTTTTAGCTTTAGCATAAAGCCCCTTCGGGTCTCTCTTTTCAAGAACCTCTAAAGGGCAATCAACAAAAACTTCGATATAATTACCAATGGTCTGCCGATTTTGCTCCCTTACTTCCTCATACGGAGAAATCATTGCTACGATTGCAACAACCCCGTGTTTATTGAGTAATTTAGAAAGAAAACCTATGCGTTTTACATTAATATTGCGATGCTCTTTGGAAAAGGTAAGATCCTGCGCAAAGTTATTGCGTATAACATCACCGTCCAGCAGTTCAATAGGAATATTTCTTTTAAGAAGTTCTTCGTAAAGTCTTGAAGATAAGGACGTTTTCCCAGCTCCAGAAAGCCCTGTAAACCATAACGTAAAACTCATCGGCTCCCCCGATACTAAAAAGTTATTGACGCCACGCGAACTTGAATATTGTTTTTAAAATAATTTCTATATCAAGAAAAAAAGACCAATTTTGCAAATACTGGATATCACATGAAATTCTTTTCTTCATATCCTCGTCATTATGGATCTCACCCTTATATCCGTTTATCTGCGCAAGTCCGGTAATGCCCGGTTTTGAAATATGACGAAGCATATACCCCGGAACGTGACTTCTGTATTCCTCATTCATTTTAACAGCATGAGGGCGGGGTCCGACAACAGACATACTCCCGCCAAGCACGTTAAAAAACTGGGGCAGCTCATCAAGGCTATTTTTGCGAAGAAAAAGTCCAAAAGAGGTAATCCGAAGATCCCCCTCTGTGGCTGGGATGAAATCATATCCGTCTTCAAGAACTTTCATTGTTCTAAACTTATAAATTTGAAAGGGTTCCCCTTCTAAGCCGTACCGCCACTGCTTAAAAATGACAGGGCCCTTTGATGTAATCTTTATACCGATGGCAATTGCAAGCAGTACAGGACTGATCACTATGAGGATCAACAATCCTACAATTAGATCCTCGCAACGCTTTACAAAACCACTTAACCCCTGAAACGGCGAAGAGCGCAAAACTATTGCAGTCTGACCCGCAACATGGGCAACATCAGCGCCCATTAGATGCTTAAAAATTGACATATCAGGAAAAAAATACACTTGAGCTGTAGAATCTTCAAGATCTCGTAGAACTCTGTTCAAGAGGACTTCTTCGCGCATAGGCAAAGCAAGATATACTATTTTAATATTATTCTCTTTAACGAACTGAGGAAGATCGTTCAACGCTCCAAGACAAGGGAATGAACCGTTACAAACAGTACTAGAACTATCAAAAAATCCTTCTACCCGAACCCCGGCCCAAGGATTATCTTCGATCCACTCGGCTAGCGAAGAAGAGATATCGCCACTACCAGCGATAACAGCACTCTTATACCTTCTAGATTCTAGAAGTATCCTAAACATTATTTTCTTAACAAACACCCGCTCAACACACAAAACAACGGGCCACACCAATATCCAAAGCAATATTACACGTCTTGAATATATACTGGAAACTTTAAAGAGATAACCAAGCATAAGCATTGTTGCAAAAACCAATAAAACGCCGATAACAATGCGATTGCATTCGTATACAATGTCAGAACTTGCCCAGTCTTTATATACTCCGACCATGTGAAAATTAATAAAAATACAAGAACTGGCTGCAACTATAAGCAAAGCAATTTCGGTAGATTTTCCCACAAAAGCTTCCGGCCAGAAAATCGAGTATAGCAAAAGCAAGATGCCTACTCCAATAGTAGCATCCATGATCCTGTGAACAGGGATCAGCAGACCAGCAGGAATTCTGAATTTAATATTCATTCACCCTCCTGAGAGAAAACAATTCCTATTATATTTTAACCTAAATAATAAACAAAGAAAAGACATCACAATTATGCGATATAATTTCAATTATTATAAATCAAAAAAAGGGGAGGATGCAATATGCAACCTCCCCTCACAAACACAGAAATAAAACAAAATTATAACTTTGAAAGGAGCTTCTCAGCATCTTTCCTTTCAGGGAAGTCATCCTGAGTTTTCAGCATCTTCTTTAAGATCTTTCTACCTGCGACAGCATCCCCACGCCTCACATACACGAGAGCCTTATGAAATTGCGCAGCGGTAAATTCAGGAACAATCTGAAGTGCGGTATTAAGTGCATGCAAAGCCTGCTCATACTCCCCTTTCAAATAAAAAATGTATCCCAATGTATCAAGCGATTCAGGACTCTGACTGCTTGCGGCTATCTTAGCAAATTTCAAGGCCTCATCCATATCCGCACTGTTGTCTGCAAACTGCGTTGCAAGAAGGTATGCTAGGTTATTGGCAGCAAGCTGAAATCCGGGATCCTTTTCTAAAATGACAGAATAGGCCTCTCTAGCTTTCTTAAAATCACCCTTCTGCTCATAAAGCAATCCAAGAATAAAACGTGGAGCAGGGTTTGCTTCATCTTTTTTTACAACTTTGGAAAACTTAACAATACCCTTGGCGGTCTTACCCGTTGATACATATAAATCTCCGATACGCATATATGGAAGCATCCAATCTGGAGCAAGTTCCGTAGCACGGAAATAATTTTCCTCGGCATTTTTAAAATCATCTCTGCGACTGTAAACTCCCCCCTTCAATTCAAATACACGGGCATTACCAGGATATTTTGCCAACAATTTATTGCAAAAATTTATCGCTGAAGTATATTTATTCTGTGCAAGCAAAGCTCCAACCATGCCTTGAATTGCGACTAAAGAATCAGGAGATCTTTTCAGAGCTGCAGCATAATATTTTTGAACTAGGCTTTTATTGCCTTCATTCTCCGCTAACTCTGCCAATTTCAAATATCCAATGGGTGATTCTTTGAATTTGTTTGCCAGGTTAGTAAAGGTCAATTTGGCAAGATTTAAATCTCCCTTAATCGCATAAACATCTCCAATGGCGGACCTGATATTAATATCATCCGGACGCTTTTCTTTTAAACGCTGCAATTCCAAAATGGCCTGTTGCCAGTCCTTCCGATCAAGATATGCGTTTATGAGCGTCTCACGAGCAATCCTATACCCGGGATCGAGTAATATTGCTTTCTTCAAATTTTCTATAGCAATACTAATCTCATCATTAGCAATATGAGCTTTAGCAAGCAGCACGTATCCCGGCGCACTCTCCGGGTTATCACGAAGAACCTGTCTGAATTCAGAAACAGCCTGCTGCCCCTTACCTCCGAGGAGATATATCTGCCCTCTGAGATAATGAGCTTCTGCATCTTTGGGATTACGTTCTATAACAAGATCAAGCTGTTCTAAAGCATGATTTGATTCATTCATATCGAGATACAGGGTCGCAAGCTTTTTCCTATAAGCAACATTATCTGCGCCTTCAGCGTCTATTTCTGCTCCAACAAGAAGTATTTTAATAGCCTCAGCTTGTTGCCCCTGAGAAATATAAATACCGGATAATGCCGAACGAAGTTGGAGCGAATCATTATTAACCAGCAACCCATCTTTAAGAGAACTAATCGCCTGATCATGCTTTTTAAGTGAAGCTAAGAGTCTGGCGTATAAAACACGATAATCATCTTTATCAGGGAACCTACTTACAAGGCCTGACATGAGTTCATCTGCTTTAGCAGAGTTACCTATTGCAGAATAAGACTCCGCAGCAAAAAGGACAAACCGCGGTTCTTCATTTCCAGCTTTAAGGAGTTTCTGAACATAGAATTCAACCTTATCAGGCTTATCCATCTCTCTGTATAGAACAGATATTTTCATTAATAATGAAGTGTTAGATGGTATCTTTGCAATTCCATCAACTAAAACTGACTCAGCTTTTTCCTTCTCCCCCTGATCATAATATAGGTTGCTCAGGGAAAGATATACATTCGGATTATCGGGATTCTCAGCGAGAGCAACACCTAGATTGCGTTCAGCTTCCAAATATTTTCCCCCATCCATAAGAACTGCTGCTAGAACCAGACGAGCCTCAATGTTAGAAGAATCAACATTAAGAACCTTTCTAGCCATATCTCCGGCACTATCATATTCACGAGCAAGCAGATAAAGCTTACTCATTTCAACCTTTGCTTCAAGTAGATCAGGTGCAAAATCAGTAGCATACTTGAAATTTATAAACGCGCTCTGAAAATTACCTTCTTCCAAAGCAAGCTTTCCGAAAAGAAGTCTACACTCACCACATTCAGGATCAATGGAGAGGGCATTTTTCAGCTCAAGTCTGGATTCGGTGAATTTCTTCTGATTATAGTATTCCACAGCTTTATTATAAAAATCGTCACGCCTTTTCTCACATCCGGTAAAAGCACCCAATATGAAGACTATTATCATTAGTGGAATTATATATTTCCGCATTTTTATCCTCTGAATTTATTTTCTTCTAAGACACTTCAAAATTACAAACACTTTTTAATTTGGAATATATGGATCTAAAATCATAGAAAAATTACTAATGAATGAATTCATAACCTTTTGTGCATGCTCAACAGTTTCATCTTTATTTAAAAGAATCTCAAGACGAACAAGCGCACCATCCGTACGATGCTTTTGCACGGCGTCCAGTGCAAGATATACTTTATTCAGATATTCGTCTGTCACTATACGCCCTCTCTGCTGAAACCAGTACAGGGCAAGCAACTTGGCTCCGGGCTTCTCAAGAATCAACCTTCGCATCTTAAACTTTCTTCCCGCAGCAGGATCAGCAGGAAGATCTTTAGACGAAGATAAATCCCACCCGCCACCACCAAGAAGGCAGCTTACAGGATTATGAGCCGCCCGCTGAGGTTCTTGATAATTATAGTAAGATGCTAGGACAAAAATTTTCCTGCCGGATTTTCTATCCACAAAAAACCCCGAAAGGTAATCATCAGCTCCTAGAGACTTGAGTATATTATCATCAAAATACTGTCTCTCTCCCTCAAATTCTCCAAACTGCATTGGAAAATTATCAAAATTAGTCCGTTCAGGAATGATCCTTGTAGACAAAAATTTACCGTTTAGAATAAAAACACCAGCAAGCAAAATTGCCATAATAAAGATATGTAGAGCTGGTCTGGATTTAGTTTTACTATATAATTGAGAAGGTGCTTCTGAATACCGAACAGGTTCCTTTGAACCGAAAAGATTCAATACTAAGCTGAGAATTACAAGCAGCGCAATTGAAAGAAGGTAAATTACCATTCCAGAAGCATCATGGAAAAAATTCTCTGCAGTTTCAACTGAAACATTACGTGCAATATATCCGACAATAGCAATACGCAAAGCGTTGGTTAGAATAGCTGTAGGAACAGTCGCTAAAAAAACAACAAACCGCTGCCAACCACGGTTGCTAAACCAGTAACCGATGAGAATACCTAGCAAGATCGTTGGAAATAAAAAGCGTAGTCCGCTACATGCGTCAACAACATGAAGCTTTATCATACCCAGATCAATGACGTTACCTTCTCTGTAAACCGGAATATCAATGAACTGCATCATACGCACAGAAAAATCTGAAGAGAGAAGACGCAATTTAAAAGTCAGCATACGATTAATAAAAGGTGGCGGAGGAATTGCGAAAGCTAAAACAAGCAAAGGAAAAAAGAGAGCCTTCATTGACCGTAGGCCGAACGCAAACAGAACTAAGGCGACTATGGATAACCACATGGAAACGAATACAAGAGCATCAATTGACGCTATTTTTCCTAAAAAGAAAAATGTAACAACTCCAAGTAGTGCCAAATAACCAGTCTTGAGTGAAGATTTGGGAGCCTTCGGGAGCATATCTTTTCTCTGCCACGCAACATATATTGCAAGCGGCACAACAAGCCAGCAATAGGAATAATCGTCATTACTCCAGCGTCTTATCAAAGCTGGAAATGAATCAAAATATAAAACGATCCAAGCTGCCACAGCAGATATAAAAGAAACAAGAGCGGTCACTTATATATTACTCCCTAGGTTCCGGCCTTTACTAGTGTAAATATCTTTCAACATAATATACTTCAATTGTTGAACTAATACATATCAAAAAAAACTTTAATCAGAAACAACAAATACTTATGTTTTAAACCCGTCCATAAACGATTTCCGCAATCAAACAAGAATCACCTTCAATATAAACTTCAGCAATAATTGTTACACTTGGTACCTTTACGCCGAACCTGCGGGACACACAACCAAATGGAGGAGTAACCTCTCCTTTAAGCATCTGCAAGGAAACTGCTTCACCAAAATGCATTTCTATCGAAACACCTGAATTGGTGATGACAATTTTATGTGGACCATCAAAAACAACGGTGCAATCTTCACTGAAATGCCAGAACTGCTCAACTGAATGTGATCCTTTACATCGCAAATGATCCTGTACAACTATCCGTTTACCAAGTTTATCAAGGGAAACAGCTCTCTCATGAGTTACGGGATCACTTAACCGCTCATAGCCATTATGCTTGCCACGGAAAGTTTCAACATCGCGGTCAAAATGAACAGCCCCTTCGGCCTCGGCATGATTTTTCCATAGAAAACGGCCACCTATCTCACTCTGATTCAAACCATCCACACGCACTGTATTATGCGCAGATGTCCCGCGGAAATAATCACGCCACTTACGATTCCCATTGTAAACATAAGTACCCGGATCAACGAGAAATTCACGCCCGGCAAGCGACATATAAATAGACAAAGCGTCCGCATGTCCGTGAGCAGCTAATGCGCCATACCCGAGAGGCCCGGCATCAGCTACGATAAATAGTTCTGATTCAGTACCAAAATTATCGCCGAGAATAAAATATCCACCACGACTATACTCACGGCTGGTAAGTGGAGTTTTAGTTCCACATTGCGGCGAATACTCTGAAACGCGCCCCAAAAGACTCACAGATTTCAGATCGCATCCGTCTGTTTTTTGCAGAAAATCGTCCCGAGAAAACAGAATCCCACCTGTTGCAATCAGAGATTTAAAGGGATGGAATCCATCGTACATTCCCAGTCCCGTTACCAGGCCATCATCCGCGTCACCTATCATAGGAACGTTGCCTGAAACATCCATGAGCGAGCTTAGAAAGCCGATCATCTTTTCAATCGTTTTGAAATATTTGTGAGAAAAATTATTCTTATCTGCTAAATACGATAGCAATAAAAAATCAATTACAAATTGCTGATACGAAGTTGTCTGTTCCCGATCAACTCCATCGTCAAAAACCTGCGCACTGGATTCAGTCTCAAGAATATTTAACGCAGTAGTTTCCCACTTTTCGCATTCCTCCCAAAACGGCCATGTTTTGCAGGAAGTAAAAACACCGGCGGCCTCACCTATCAAATGATTATTAGCTGACGAACCTTTAGAATACCAACCGTCAATGAAGTGGATATGCTGATAAATAGAATCGAGCCAGCGGGTTTGGAAAAGCTTGCCATCCTTCCCGTCAAATATTGGAGAATTCACCCCGCCGATATACTGCCAAGCAATGTTCCAGTTAATAAGCCTTATTCCAATCTCTAAAGAACTACTCCAATTAACGCCCATCATATAAGGACATTCATCAAGCCAAGATTCAACCATTACCCTGACGGACCGCAGATATTTATCATCCTCAGAAATTTGATACGCACGGGCAAGAGGTACAATCTGTAAAAATCTTGAAAGCTCCCACAGGTATTTTACATCACCGCAAATGGACTGATCTTTGAATTTTAATTTTTTACCAAAACTAAGCGGACAGAGCTTACCTGTAGATGGATCTCGGTTCCATTCAGGTGTCACGCATGAAACCTTATTACCAAGAGCAAAGAGATTCATTCCTTCGTTCAAAATCTGATCTGCCGAGGATAAAATGAGATCAGAGTCCGATTCAAGCCCATCCATTGGTAGCCAGCAAGAACCTGTCCGTCTCAAATCAGCGCGCGCAACAACTTTTGCGGTCATGAAACCGATGCTTTCAGCAAAACAGCGAACTTCGTCACCGAAACGGTACAGAATTTCCTTAGGCCCCATTGCCTTTAGCCTATTCAAAATCCATATAATTTTATCAACAGTCATCGCTCGCCTACTTGTGGATGGCACATATTAATATTCGTTAAATTCCCGAGCCTCACTTTTATCTGAATCCTTTTTATAGTTATAGATGGGCAACTCAATATACGCGAGCACTGCATAATAAATCTGCCCCAGCCCAAACCGGGTAATATAACTATTACTAACAAAATTCATAAAATTAACAGTGAGGAACAGGGCAAGGAAAACGTATTTTTCCTTACCCTCAAGTTGTCGTATCTTTCGAAAAATACATATCTGCATACCAAGATAAATAAGAAGTCCAATAATCCCAGTCTGCATCATAACTTCAAGGAAATCGTTGTGGCTATTCCAAACATCACCACCACCTACAGACTTACTGTCATGAGTCTTTCTATTACCAACACCAACCCCTGCAAGCATTCCATCCAGAGGAAGTTTCGAGAACTCATTAAGATTGTGTTTCCAGATATAAGGTCGCCCAGAACCAAAGTTTTCCGCTTTATCACGCCCCTTTGCAGAGTCTACCATATCAAAGAAAATTGTATATAAAATAGCCGCAAACACCATCCCCAGAATCCCGAGAATTCCGGTAAGAACTATGAGCAACCGTTTGTTTTTTTTAAAGAGGTAATAGTAAACAAAAATGAACATTCCGAGCAAAGAAGTACGCACATAACTCTTATACAAACAATATAATGCGAGCGTTCCTAATATTATAAAAAATAAAAAAAGTGCCTTGCGCTGACGTAGTGGCTTAATGGTGGGATCCATTGAGCACACGATAGTATATATAACCATCAGCATGAGCAAAAAAGCCATACAATGACCCAGGTTATGCGGATTTACATAAACACCTTGGTAGCGATGAAGACCTGTCCAATATAAAACCTTATCCAGCCCCAAACCTTGTGAGATAAGTACGGCACTGGCACAGACAGGTATGAAAAAACCATAAATCATAAGCAACACAAGTCTGGTGTATTGCTTTCGCTGAGTAATAACATTCTTCATCACTATGTAAGTAAAAAATGGTATTGTGAATTTTGCTACATCTTTTATGTTTGATTTATCTATGTAGAGTACAAATATAAAGAAACACCAAATGATGAAGAACATTATAAAAAAATCTACTACAGAAATATTGAGCTTTTTAGATATTACTACGCGCAGAACAAAAGCACCGATCAAAATAAAGGTAGCAAAAACAGCAAAAAATTCGGTTATATTCAAACCGAAAATAAGCCAACCAATGTCGATAAACATGATCGGGCGCAAAAAGAAGAATAGTGAGAGTAAAAAGGTCATTGAACCTTGCTCTTGATCTGTTTGTATAAATCTAAAATACGGTCACATACCTTATCTGATTCAAAATTATCTTTGGCGTAAATTTCAACATTTTTTGAAATTAATTTCATGCGTTCAGGATCACCAATTAATCCATCTATTGCGGAAACGATACTGCTTTCCGTAACAGTTTCAAGTATAATTGCAGTTTCGTCAGGCTTTACAATATCCGCAATGCCGCCAGAAAGAGGAACAACTGGCACAAGACCCGCCGCCATAGCTTCAAGAAGCGAAACAGGACAACCCTCAGAAAAAAAAGTGGGGAGAATAAAAATTGATGATTCTTCAAAAGCCCTACGCTTCTCAGCCCCTTTTATATAACCCGGAAAAGATATGTTTTCTATTTTTTTCACCTTTACTAATTCTTCAAGCAAACTCATATCTGGGCCATCTCCAGCCATAATCAAGTGCAAGTTTCCATGCCGTTTGCGCAGATCTTCAAAAGCTTCAACAAGTTCGAAAACGCCCTTTTTACGAACAATCCTTGAAAGAAATAAAATTGAATTACGAGCGGTTATATCTTCATGGTTATTCGGAACATCCGCCTTGTTATACATTGTGGTAAGCACGACGACTTTATCTTCCTCAACCCCTAAATCAATAAGCGATCTACGGTACTTACTAGATAGTACAACTATTATACCTGCGCGCTTAAACATGAATAATAGGAACTTTCTGCCAATAATATTTGAAGTTAGTTTTTGCAAAAAGACTGGATCCCAGCCGTGAAAGAATAGCAAGATCTTACCAGAATATCCGAGCGTGCAAAAAAGCATAAAAACAAAGAATTCTTTCACAAACGAGCGAACTTTGAAGGATGGATTTACATGAATGACATCAAAGCTCTCTTTCCGAGTCAATTTAAAAAGATTAAACATATCAAGTAAAGGCTGAACGTATGCCCTAGCGCCCACCTGCCCGACTCTGCGCCCCAGCGCGCCATGTGATACGTCTATCTTTCCCGTGAATTTTGAAAGCAGCAATTGCGCAGTCTCAACCACGCCGCCTATATGCTTAAAATCTTGAGAAACAATTAGAACTCTTAAAGATTCATCATTCAAACGTCTTACCTCCTAACATATATATACACGCTGATTACATGAATCGAGTTCAACATTCCAGATACTTATAATATTCAAACCAGCTCAGAATCTTAAACAAAATGTAACGAAGAAGTAACATCCGAATAATTATTAAATGTAGTCTCCCGAAAATCAGACGCGAAAGTCCGGCTTTGAACGTTCATACACGGTTTCTATACCATATAATGGAGATTCTATCTCATGCTACAACTTATCAAGAAAAAATCTGATTACTTCAATTTCCCTTCTGACAGAAACCGAGATTTTTTCGAAGGTCCAGGAATAGGGAGCTTGATTCAAAATGTGGGCAGTCTTAATATTCTATATTTTGCAATCCAAGATTTCCCTACTCTATTTGAAATGTACGGAAGTGAATGGGCTACGTCCCTTGAAAATCAAATTCGCGTCGGGATTGAAAACGAAGGTTACCTCCGATTACAACATGACGAATTCCATATTTTCTCGTTTAACGCTGGTGAGTTTTTTCTACTCGACCCCAATGATTGCCACCAAAAACTCGCACTGGATGAACTTGCTTACCAGTTTAAAGTAAACATTGAAAATTTAGTAAAAAGTGATCAAATCAGTCTGACTGGCAACACCATAACCTTAAATAGCGGACACTCATCATTTCGCGCTTCGCACACAAATAATAAGTTATGGTCCGGTTTTTTGTCCGCCATCGGCGAAGCACGCCTTGAGGCGCAAAACAATGCGGACCTTTCGAATCTTGAGCTCAGCAAAGAGTTTTGCGAAATAATAAAACACAGCAGGGTTAACTGCCACTATCAACCTATAGTGAACCTTGCGGACAAGAAAATCCACGGTTGGGAAGCCCTAGCAAGAGGACCACGCAACTCACCTTTCCGCTCACCGCTCACCCTCTTTGATATGGCAGAAAATATTGGAAAGCTTTTTCAGCTAGAAAGAATATGTCGCGAATCTGCAATCAGCTCTTTCGGTGAATTTGATCAACAACAAAAACTGTTTTTAAACATTCACCCCCGCACTATTGTTGATCCAAATTTCTCACCGGGCGAAACTAAAATACTATTAGACAGGTGGGGTCTTAAACCGGAAAACATCGTTTTTGAAATAACAGAAAGACATAGCGTAAAGGACTTTAAAACTTTCCGTAAAACGCTCGATCATTACCGTAACCAAGGATATCTGGTCGCAATTGATGATGCCGGAACCGGATATTCAGGGCTATCATCCATAGCGGAGATTAAACCAGATTATATCAAGCTTGATAAATCTTTTGTGGACAATATCGAAACGAGTCAAGTTAACAGAGCAATAGTTGAAACATTCACCGATTTTTCAGAAAAAATCGGCGGCAAGCTATTAGTTGAGGGGATAGAAACACAGTCACAGGCAGTCGCAATGATCGACATGGGCGTTCATCTCGGACAAGGATATTTCTTCGCCAGACCTGCTCGAATCAAGCCTGAACTAACACCAGAAGCAATGAATATTCAGAAAACTCCAGAGCTCCGCACTGACACGAATATCTGCGGTATACCTGTAAAAAATCTGGTCAACAAAATAAGTCCGGTTGAAATGGATACCCCCGTGCCAGTAGTCCAAAACATATTTGAGCAAGGAGACGGCGTCAGTAGTGTGGCTGTAGTCAAAAACAAAGTTCCGTGCGGGCTGATTATGGAATATCGCTTAAACAAACACCTTTCCGGTAAGTTCGGAGTGGCGCTCTATTCTAACAAAGCGATAGCCTCAGTCATGGACGAATCACCGCTAACCATAGACCTCGAAACATCGGTAGAAAACGTCTCAAAGCAAGCTATGGCAAGAGAAAGGAAAAAAGCCTACGACGACATAATCATTACCAAGGAAGATAAATTATTCGGCGTAGTTTCAGTGCAAAAATTACTCGACACTTTAGCGCATGTTCAAGTTGAAATGGCAAAAGGAACAAACCCACTAACAGGACTACCCGGTAATCTAGGAATAGAAAAAGAAATTGAACGGCGCATGAAAGCCAAAGAAAACTATTCCATTATCTACGCCGATCTCGACAATTTCAAAGTGTACAACGACACTTACGGTTTCAAGGGCGGAGACAAAATAATCTTGCTCATCAGCCGCATAATATCATGGGCAACGGTTAAATATGGTTCTGATGTAACCACTGATTTCATAGGGCACATCGGCGGAGATGATTTCGTACAGGTAATTTCACCAGATAAAGCCGAGAGAATATGTCTGGCAATCACGCGATGTTTCAAGCGAATTGTGAAAAACAGCTATAATCCAAAAGATAGAGCGAATGGCTGGATGGAAGGAAAAGGGCGTGACGGCACAACGGCTAAATTCCCATTAGTCTCCGTATCGCTTGCAATACTGGACTGCACTCCCGATCAATCTCTGCTGGAAATAGGCGAACAGGCCGCGTCACTTAAAAAGTGGGCCAAATCTATCGAAGGAAACTGCTGGGTGCGCGAAAGGCGTCAGCTCTAATGTTCAACAAATATCAAGCTACGGTAGATTCGAGCTACAGTAAATCTCAGTCTACAGCAGATTTTCGTCAAATATCTGCTTTATGCGATAACGCAAATTAGTGAATCTTTTTCCGGCTGTGATGTTGTTCAGCCCAATGTGAAATGCCCGTTTGCTACCTACCAAAACCGCCAAAGTGCGCGCTCTGGTCAGGGCGGTGTAAAGCAGATTTCTTTGCAGCAATAAATAGTGCTGGGAAACAATCGGCATAACGATAGCGGGATATTCACTACCCTGCGACTTATGCACGCTGACCGCATAAGCAAGGGACAGCTCATCTAATTCGGAAAACTCGTAATGAACAATATTACCGTCAAATTCTGCGGTGAGCTCATTCTTTTCGGTGTCGATGTACACAACGCGCCCGAGATCTCCGTTAAAAACTTCTTTATCGTAGTTGTTACGCATCTGTGAAATTCGATCCCCCACACGGAACTCAACAAAACCACGCACTAGCGGTTTTCCGCGCGCGGGATTGAGTCTGTCCTGTAATATGGAATTGAGTTTCTGAGTTCCCACATCACCCTTATGCATCGGTGTCAGCACTTGAATGTCGGTCATGGGGTCGAGGTCGTAACGTTCAGGAATGCGCTCGCAAACGGTTTGCGCAATCATCTCTTGAACCTTTAGTGGAGACTCTTGAGGTATCCAGAAAAAATCTGCTTCCGGCGCGTCAGCAGGATGCCCTAATGGAAAGAGTCCATCATTAATTCTATGGGCATTTACTACTATATAACTTTCCTGAGCTTGTCTGAAAATATGATTAAGAACTGCACTTGGCACTTCCCCGCTTTGCAGTAAATCAGAAAGAACATTACCCGGTCCAACTGATGGAAGCTGGTTCACGTCACCTACAAAAATAACACGGCAGGTGAGTGGAACAGCACGTAAAACCGACAAACATAGCTGTGAATCGAGCATTGAAGCCTCATCCACAACCAGAACGTCCGCCTTAAGCTTCTGATCTTCGTTGTAATAAAAACCACCGCTATCAGGCGTATATTGCAACATGCGGTGAATTGTAGAAGCTGATCTGCCAGTAGCTTCCGACAACCGCTTAGCAGCCCTGCCCGTAGGCGCGGCAAGCTTAACCTTAAGCCCAAGCTCGCTAAGTGTAAGCACCACAGCACGGGTGATGGTAGTTTTACCAGTTCCCGGTCCGCCAGTAATAATAAAAAATTTATTTACGCAGGCCGCAAAAACAGCTTCGCGCTGTTCACCTGAAAGGTTAAAACCAAGCTCTTTTTCAACCTCTGGTAAAGTCTTCTCAACCTTCTCCTTACTGACAGGGGATGGATGACTCACAAGACCATGCAATCTTTTACAAATTTCACTCTCAAATCTGTAAAAATGCATCAAAAATACTGCCGAATCAATATCCTGCTCAGGAAGAGCTTCAACTCTAATCCGTTTCCGTTCTTCAAGCGCGTGAATACCATCATCGACCAAGGTAATATCCACGCCGCCAAGCATCTTTGAAACGTCTTCAACAAGCTTGTCACGAGGGCTGAACATATGCCCGCCCCGCTCACTTACCGAGAACAAAGAATAAACAATCGCGGCCTCAATTCGCTGAGAAGAATCCGCTGCAAATCCGAGCTTAAGCGCCATAGCATCCGCTGTCTTAAAGCCGATACCACGGATATCATAAGCAAGTTCATACGGATTATCGCTTATTCTTTTAACAGACTGAGCGCCATACAAGTTGAAAATTTTAGTAGCGTAAGTAGGAGGAACATCATGAGTATGCAGAAATATAATCAGATTCTTGATTTCGCGCTGAGACTGCCAAGAGTCCACAATATCAGCTAATTTCTTCTTGGAAATACCTTTAATCTTAAGAAGCTTATCAGGCTCATCGTCTAAGACATCCAGAACTTCCACTCCAAACTCTTTGACCATGTCGGTAGCAATTGCTTCCCCGACACCTTTGATAGCTGAAGATTGTAGAAACCTGATAACGCCTGCTTCAGTAGCAGGACGGATGCGTTCATGATAATCAGCTTCAAACTGGCGTCCAAATTTAGGATGCTGTTTCCAGCGGCCCTGAAATTCAGCTGATTCACCGGGCGTGAGTTGTCCCATGCACCCCACAACAGTAATCTGCGCGGCTTCATCTTTTGAAGATACACGAGCTACAGTGTAGCCGTTCTCTTCATTATGATAGACAACTGTGCGAACTTCACCAGTTAAAGTGTCCGACATCCGGTATCCTTTTCGATATTGCTATATCAAGCTTATCAGTAGCAAGTTTGTCCATATCGAAGAAGAATCAGCAATATGAATAGAAATTTGTGATTAAAAACTACAACTTTTGGCGATATTCAAGGGCCTGACGCAAGGTTTCCTTGTCAGTATGTTTAACCTCAGTTCCAATAGGAATGCCCTGAGCAAAACGACTTAAGGAAATCTGCGGAAACCTGTTTACAACCATATTTTTTACATACGAAGCCGTGGCTTCAGCTTCAACAGTAGCGCCAAGAGCAAGAATCAGCTCAGTAACCTGCCCCTTAGCAAGGCGATCTTCAAGCTTATTAAATTCCAAATGCTGCGGAGATACACCATCAAGCGGAGAAAGAAGGCCGCCAAGTACTAAATAGTAGCCGCGATAAAGACCCATTTCTTCAATTGCAAGAAGAGAATCCCATTCAGAAACAAGACAAAGTTTATCTCTCTCCCTACCAAGATCAGAACAAATACGACAAGGACAAGTCTCTGTAATACTTGCACATTCTTCGCAAATACAAAGATTTTCACGCAAACTAATAATACTCTGCCCAATGCCAGAAACCTTTTCCTTAGGCATCTTAAGCATAGTCAAAGCAATTCTTAGGGCAGATTTAGGACCAAGCCCCGGAAGCTTAGACAACTCCAAAGCCACCGCTCTCAAAGGACCCGGTAAATTTTCCACTTGCGACCTCTATATTTACGGACTGTGCTTGTTAATGCCTCCGGCGGCTTAAGAAGCAAAAAGCCCCCTGCTCGCCGAAGGCAATAAAACTTTATTACATCATGCCTGGAATGTTCATGCCGCCAGTGATCTGGGACATTTCTGATTCCATCATGGCTTTTGCTTTTTTGTTCGCGTCATTTACTGCGGACATTACGAGATCCTGAATCATTTCTGCATCACCGGATTCGATAACTGCTGGATCGATTACGATGGAAAGAACTTCGGATGAACCGTTAACTTTTACATTAACCATTCCGCCACCAGCTGAGCTTTCAACTTCGCGTTTTTTGAGATCTTCCTGAAGCTCGGACATTTTACGCTGCATAACCTGAGCCTGACGCATTAGATCATTCATACCTTTCATTATATTTCTCCTTTTGAAATGAATATCGTTTCATATACTAAAATCGTAAAGAATTACAAATCTCTACGAGGATCAACTGCAATAATGGACGCACCAAACGCTTCAATCACGCGCATGACATCTGGATTGGCTTCGACTTCAGCTCGGAGCTGTTGTCTGCTCTTTCGGATTCCTTTGCTATTTACGACTAACTCGACCTCGATATCAGAACCAAAATATTCTGCTGAAAGCCGATTAATCGCTGCGAGAGTGTCACGGGTGCTAATTTGATTCTTATGAAATGGGTTAGCGCAAGTCAGCACCAATTTACCGTCAGCAAGTAGACCTTTACACTTATTAAGTCCGGCAACTGTCCCATTCGCACCGCTGTCGACCACGTACTTCATAAACCCTTCAAAGTCACGCGGACCGTTCATGGCAGGGGTTGAAGTCGCCGCAGGAGCATTAAGTTCTTGTGTAGGTTCTGATTTCGCGGCGTCAGGTAGTGAGGAATCTTCAGATCCCATTTCATTTGTAGCTTTGCCACCAGCCGGACTGCCGGATTCACTACGCCCCATAGGACGATTGGAGGCCGGCATCATGCTTGCTTGCGTAGAGCCGCCCTGCATACCATTTTGTTGGGCAGGTGCGTTTTGCCAAGGTGGCGCTTCTCCTGACGGAGGCGCAGAATTTGGCGGCATGGAAGCGGGTGCGGGCCGCTGAGTAGGCGGTGCGGGTGCTGCCGGAGTTGGAGCAGGTATTGCGGCTCCCCCAGCATTTGTTAAAGCCCCAGCTCTTTCCATTGAAATAAGATCTGACAGGCTAGCCATATTCAGTAGCAAAAGTTCAAGCGCCATGGCCGGCTCAAGGCTAGACATAACTTTGCGTTGACCATCTACAGTCATCTGCCAGCAGGCATGGACGAATGAACGATCAAAAGTTTGCGCCCAGTGCATAAACTCTTTTGCCTCTTCCGTAGAAAGGTCAAGTAGCGGAATTGCACGCTCCCCTGACTGTCCGAGTAGAAACATATTGCGCCAGCATGAGCTTAATTCGCGGATAAAAAATCCTAAATCTAAACCGCGATCAAGTACCTGCTTCACTACTTCACCGACAGAGACAAGATCCCGCGAATGAATAGCCTGCATCAAAGTGAAAAACACATCTTTTCCTGCGAGTCCCAGAATAGATCTGACATCGGCTTCAAGCAGTTTTTCACTGCCTAGCGCCAAGACCTGTCCGAGCAGAGACATGGAGTCACGAACACTACCCGCCCCTCTTTTTGCGATAAGGTCAACAGCTCCGCTTTCGAATTCAACTTTTTCCATCTGCAAAATATTATTAAGATGCGCAGTAAGTTCCGAAGTTGAAAGCATTTTAAATGCATAGTGCTGACAACGGCTGATGATCGTAGCCGGAAATTTATGTGTTTCCGTTGTCGCCATTATGAAAGTGGCGTGGGATGGCGGCTCTTCTAGGGTTTTCAATAGAGCATTGAAAGCCTGTGTGGTGAGCATGTGGGCCTCATCTATGATGAAGACCTTGTAGCGAAATTCAATGGGAGCGTAGCCGATATCCTCTTTAAGGCGGCGAGCATCATCAACCTTACCGTGGGAAGCGGCATCTATTTCAACAACGTCAACGCCGATTCCGGCTGTAATCTGACGACAGTTTTCACACACGTTGCATGGTTCTGCGGTTGGCGCATTAACGCAGTTGAGTGCTTTAGCAAAAATTCGGGCAATAGTAGTCTTACCGACTCCGCGTGTTCCGCTGAAAAGGTAGGCAGGTGCAATTTTATCCTGCTGTGCTGCGCGGGATAAAATAGTTTTGACTGCTTGCTGCCCCGCCACATCAGTAAAGGTTTGCGGGCGATATTTTGCTGTCAGATTCGATGTACTCATTATGCAGGTAAATCCGTATGTGGTTCCCATATATTAAAAACGTCCGGAACTCGGAACCGACAGTCCCGGACGCGTGATAAAAACTATATCTCGTAGTAATTAAGCCATTTGGCGTATTTTTCATTTCCGCCTTTAACGGCATTAAAGTATTCTTTTTGAAGCTTCTTCGCAATCACTCCGCAGCTTCCTTCGCCAATGGTCCTGTTATCCACTTCGCGAATAGGAGTTACCTCAGCAGCTGTGCCGCAGAAGAATGCTTCATCAGCAATATAAAGCTCATCACGAGTGAAGAGCTGCTCCACAACCTCATATCCGAGATCGCATGCAACTTCCATAAGAGATGCGCGGGTTATCCCGGGCAACACTGATGTGAGAGGAGTCGTTTTAATGATATTATCTTTTACGATGAAAATATTTTCGCCGGTAGCTTCAGAAACATACCCTTGAGTATCAAGCATAAGAGCTTCGTCATACCCATCTGTAACAGCTTCGACTTTGGCAAGAATAGAGTTAACGTAATTACCGCAGGTCTTTGCCTTGGTCATCATTGCATTAACATGGTGGCGATTAAAGGAAGAAGTTTTTACTCTAATCCCTTTTTCAAGCGCTTCTTCTCCAAGGTACGCACCCCAAGGCCAAGTGGCAATAGCTACCCTAATAGGATTTGAGCCGGGATGAACTCCCATAACTCCGTCTCCAATGAAAACGAGAGGACGTATATATCCTTCTTTGAGCCCGTTAACCTTAAGGGTCAGAATGATTGCATCTGTAATTTCTTCGATGGTAAAGGGTATTTTAATACCAATAATTTTTGCGGAATCAAATAGCCTGACTACATGTTCTTTGAGTCTGAAAACTGCAGACTGTCCATCCACGCAAACATATGAGCGTATGCCTTCAAAAACACCTGCACCGTAGTGCAAAGTATGAGTAAGGACATGAACCTGAGCGTCATCCCAGTTAACTAGTTCACCATCAAACCAAATTTTTTCAGCTTTCTGTACCATATGTCCCCCTTATCTTGCTTCATATTAATCCCCGGCAACACAATAAAAGTTCCTCAAAGCAATAATAATCACTTTTGGGAATAACGGGAAGAATGAAGCTAAAAAAAAGAGGGTCCAAGGTCAAGAAGGATCAACTAAAAGTATCTATCCTTCTTCAAAATACATAAATGCTAAACGCTGATTATAGAGTTCTGAGCATCGCCATATGGAGTGCTTTCTTCACCGTCAGCAGCGGAATCATTAAACCAGATGCTTTCTCCGGCAAGGTAGCGAAACTCGTAATTTCGACCAGTTTCCAGATCAACTGTAACAGTATAATTCCCGCTCTTAAGTTTCTTCATGGGAGTAGAAGCGATGTCCCAGTCATTAAAATCCCCAACCAGATAGATCGTTTCGCCGTTTTCTATCTGAGATTTTGGGACTTCAAAGCGCACCTTACAAACTGGCTTACTTTTTAAATACTTTTTTGAAATAGCCACAAGAGCCTCCTTTAACTTATAATTTTGTTACTCAGCCACAAAGTACAATATAAATATACTTATACTATTAATACAGACTTTTTTTATATGTCAACAGGATCCATAAAAAACACAGCGTAAGACAATTTATTCTCATCGCAATATTCACAAAAATAACAGTTTCACCCACTATTGTTCACCAATCACACCCATTTGCAATAAATAACCCTACTAATATTACTAAATGATTAACAATCACAATCAAAATTAAATATAAACAGCCATACATATTAGCTTTGACAGCAATCAGAGGCACGGTTACAAATACTTTTCAAGTTTTATTATATTTATTTCAGGAGTACCGACCATGGATAAGTTTCCAAGAGTTCACAGGCTGCCCCCCTATGTTTTTGCCCAAGTGAACGCATTAAAAATGGAGTTACGCCACCAAGGCGAAGACATTATTGATCTGGGTATGGGTAACCCGGACCTCCCGACACCTCAGCACATTGTTGATAAACTGGTTGAAGCGGCTCAAAAGCCTGCCAACCATAGATATAGTGCCTCAAAGGGAATCAAAGGCCTTCGCAGAGAAATGGGCGCGTGGTATAAAAGAAGATACGATGTTGATTTAGATATAGATCAGGAAATCGTAGTTACCATGGGCGCCAAAGAAGGGCTGGCGCATTTAGCACTGGTCATGCTTTCCCCTGGTGATGTCGTTTTCGCCCCGGATCCATCATATCCTATTCATCCTTACGCCAGTATTATTGCAGGCGCGGATGTTAGAACTATACCAATGGCTCATGACAGAGACTTCTTTGAAGATCTCGAAATGGCAATGCGCCAGACATGGCCCAAACCGAAAGTATTGATTATTAATTTCCCGCATAACCCTACAGGTATCACGGCAGAAATTCCTTTCTTTGAAAAGATAGTAGATTTCGCTAAAGAGAATGACCTGCTGGTTATTCATGATCTGGCTTATGCTGATTTTACTTTTGACGGGTACAAAGCTCCAAGCTTCTTGCAGGCTCGCGGAGCAAAAGATGTTGGAGTTGAGTTCTTCTCCTTGTCTAAAAGTTACTCAATGCCGGGTTGGCGTGTAGGCTTCTGCTGTGGTAACCAAGAAATGGTACAGGCTTTGACACGTATTAAAAGTTATCTGGATTACGGACTGTTTCAGCCCATTCAAATTGCTGCATGCGCCGCACTAAGCGGACCACAGGAATGCGTTCGCGAAATGATGGACATTTATCAGGATCGCCGCGACGCATTATGCGAAGGATTGCAGCGCATAGGTTGGGATGTAACTCCTCCGAAAGCAACACAGTTCCTCTGGGCAGAGATTCCTGAACAGTTTAAACACTTAGGTTCAGTTGAATTCTCAAAATTGCTCTTACGCGAATGCAAAGTAGCTGTTGCTCCGGGCCTCGGTTTCGGTAGTTACGGAGACGACCATGTGCGTATGGCTTTAGTGGAAAACAGACAGAGAATTAATCAGGCTGTTCGTGGCATGAAAGATTTATTCGGATGTTCTTCTTAAAATAACTAATTGCCGTATTTCCGGCTGTTTTATAGCAGCCGGAAATACCGCTTAAGATTCCAGTGAATTTCATAAAGAGGTATAAATGCAGACAGTCAAGTTAGCCATTGCAGGGTTCGGCACAGTCGGAACCGGTCTTGCCCGGATTATTGAAGAAAACGAAGATATTATTCTTGCCCGCTCGGGTAAGAAATTTAATATAACGTCAGTTCTCGTCCGTGATCTCAAGAAGCAAAGGGACTACCTTCCCGGCCCTAATGTAAAATTCACGAACAATGTAGACGAATTCACATCAGGTTCAGACGCTGACATTGTTGTCGAACTAATGGGCGGCATCACGCTTGCGCTTGATATAGTCAAGAAGGCTCTCGAAGCTGGCAAGCATGTTGTTACTGCTAACAAACACCTCTTAGCGGAACACGGAATAGAATTATTTGAAATAGCCAAAAAGAACGGTGTCGGACTCTACTACGAATCAAGTGTTGCCGGCGGCATTCCTATTATCCAGTCGATAAAAGAAAGCCTAGCTGCCAACCGCATCAAATCCATAGTAGGTATCCTGAATGGTACCGCAAACTACATTCTTTCAGAAATGAGCACTAACGGACTTGAGTTCGATACAGCTTTAGCTCAGGCGACAGATTTAGGATATGCAGAAGCAGATCCGACTTTCGATATTGAAGGCATTGATACAGCTCATAAGATAGTTGTGCTGATCCGAAATGCTTATGGTAAAGATTATCCTCTCGCGGATCTTCCTGTTGAAGGAATCACCCGCGTAGAAGGACAGGATATCCGTTTTGCTCGTGAACTTGGATATAGAATAAAACTCATCGGACAAGTTCGCGATGTGGGCGGAAAACTTGAAGCGGGAGTATTTCCGGCGCTTGTTAAGTACACCTTGCTACTTGCCAGAGTCGGCGGAAACTACAACGCGGTCCGAGTTGAAGGCAACGCTGTCGGCCCAGCATTTTTCCACGGTCAGGGCGCAGGCTCTTTGCCTACCGGAAGTGCGGTCCTAGCAGACATAATGGCCCTTTCCAGCTCTAAGACTCCCGATAACACGGGCTTTAACAACAGCCCTATCGAGAAAGCTGAAATCCTACCGCCCGAACTAGCATCATCTGAATACTATTTCAGGTTCACTGTTGCGGATAAAGCAGGCGTTATGGCTGAACTTTCAAAAGCCATGGCTGAACACAATATTTCAATAGCTCAGGCAGTGCAAAAAGGCGCACCTTCCGGCACAAACATTCCGATTGTCTTTACGACTCATAAAGCATGCACAAAAGATGTTAATGCTGCTCTTAAAGTAATCGACAAGATGCCTTTTATCTCTCGCGAAACTGTAAGCATGAGAATCCTTCAGGGATAACGGAAAATAAATGAAACTCCTTTTTCTGATAGCTGACGGCATGGGCGGATGGCCCATTAAGGAACTTGGCAACAAAACCACAATGGAAGCGGCGCATACACCTAATATGGATATGCTTGCTAAAAAAGGCATTGTCGGAAGATGTAGAACTGTCCCCGCAGCCATGCCTCCGGGGTCTGACATTGCAAACATGTCCCTTCTGGGATTTGACCCTGAAAGATATCATACAGGGCGCGGGCCTATTGAAGCGGCGGCGCAAGGACTTAAGCTAAATCCTGACGATTTAGTATGGCGTCTAAATCTAGTCAATCTGTCTGATCTCAGCGCAGATGGTACTATGTATGATTATTCAGCAGGTCATATTTCAACTGATAAATCAGTACCATTGGTCGAAATGCTTCAGAAAGAGCTTGGCAACGAAGAGTTCACATTCTACCCAGGAATTCAGTACAGACACCTGCTTGTTCATAAGGGCGGAGCTAAAAAGCTTGAAAGCAAGCTTGCAATAAATCCACCCCACGACATTACAGATAAATCCATCAGCGCAGATATTGAAGAATACGGCAAAAGCCCGCTAATGACCAAACTTTTGCAAGATGCGGCTAAGCTTCTGGAAAACAACGGAACCAAAGCTGTCAGCATTTGGCCTTGGGGACAGGGAACGCCTCTGCTTCTAACTAATTTTAAAGATAAATATTCCATGACAGGAGCCGTCATATCTGCGGTTGATCTCATTAAGGGTCTCGGAAGAGCTTCCGGCCTTGAGGTCCTCGAAGTTGAAGGCGCAACTGGACTTGTCGACACCAACTATGCCGGAAAAGTGGATGCAACTATTGAGTTCCTAGAACACGGAGACTTTGCGTTTGTTCACCTGGAAGGACCAGATGAGTCGGGTCACATGGGCAGTGTGGAAGATAAAATTAAGTCTATTGAACGATTCGATGCGGAAATTGTCGGACCGTTACTTAAGAAATATCCCTTGGATCAGGCTTCATATTTAATTACCTGCGATCACTTCACCCCCATTGAAACCAAAACCCATGACGCTGCACCGGTGCCATTCATACTAGCAAGCAAAAAGTGCAACGGGAACACTGGCTTGGATTCATTCTCAGAAAAGAATGCCAAATCCACTGGTGTAATTCAGGATAAAGGACATGAACTCATGCAATGGGTTATTGACCTTACCAGCTAAAATAATATGACAATAAAAAAAGAGTTCCCTACCCCTGACGCATGGCTGAACCACAGTGTTTCTTATGGTGAAACAGATGCAATGGGAGTAGTATATTATGCGGAATATTTACACTTTTTCGAAAGATCACGCAGTCTTTACATTCGAGAAAGAGGCATGAGTTATTCTGTCGTGGAGGAAAAAGGAATTTTCCTTCCAGTGAGAGAGGCATCATGCAAATATCGAACTCCAGCCCATTATGACGACATGTTAAATATTCATGTAGGCATTAGAGAATGGAAAAGAGCTTCCATGATATTCGTGTATGACATCTACAAAAATGACCGCACCACTTTTGTTGCCAGCGGGTTCACAGAGCATGCTTGCGTAAATTCAGAGGGGCGTCCGGTTAGAATTCCAGAATGGCTTAGAGATATTTTTTAAATCAAATCCAATTCTATACTTTTTACCTAACTAGAGAGAGCGTATTTTACTGTATGAAAGCAATCTGCTTTCATGCTGGAAAATCCATTTTCAACCCAATAATCATCACTACTATTAACTAAATCATAAAGACAAAATAATGTATTACGACGTTCACACTCACGCATTTCATCCAAAAATATCAGACAAAGTACTAGCCCAGCTAAACAGCCATTACGGAATAAAACCCGTAGGTACAGGACTAATTGAAGATTTGCTTAGCCGTGCTGATAAAGCAGGACTGGATAAGGTAATTGTTCATACCGCAGCAACCGAGCCTGCGCAGGTGATACCAGCTAATAACTGGTCTATTGATCTACAGAATAGCGACCCGCGCGTCATGGCTTTCGGAACAATGCATCCCGATTACGAAAACCCCGAGAAAGAGTTTGCACGTCTTGAAAAAAATGGAATTAAAGGGTTAAAATTTCATCCCGATTTTCAAGGATTTTTCATGGATGAACCGAGATTTTATAAAATTCTTGAAATGGTTCAAGGAAGGTTTATCACGATGTTTCATGTCGGGGATAAACTTCCGCCTGAAAAAAATCCATCGTGCCCTATCAAGCTCAAAAAGATACTACAAAACTTCCCAAAACTAACAGCTGTGGCGGCCCATATGGGCGGATATAGGCACTGGAAATGGTCTTCGGACTATTTAGCCGGAAGCAACGTATATATGGATACATCGAGCGCACTTCCATTCATGGATGACAAAGTTCTTCATGAAATAATGAAGAAACACCCACGTGAAAAAATCCTATTCGGCAGCGATTACCCGCTATTTGATCCGGGTGAATCAATCAAAGAACTTCAGTACAAGCTGAAACTCACCGACACAGAACTAGAATTCCATCTAAGTGCAGCAGAGAATATGCTGAACTAATAGATAGTCATTACACTGTTAAATTATTTTTTTACACCATATTTCCCCATGCAATGCATAACAATATGATGAAAAGGACCAATCAATTTGAAATATATTGGACCAGTCCAATATAGGAAATTGACGATTACGAATGTATGAAACTTGACTTCTTTAGAATCAAGCGGCTCTGCGACAACGCATAAATGACAAGTTAAATGTTTATCGGTAGCTTTTCCAATCCAATAATGATCTGCTTTATAGTCTACGGTGGTAAAGAAATCTACTTTTCCACCGATTGCAAAATCGATATCTTCTATTTCAACGTTTGTGTGGTCAACAACATCAACAACTCCCATTATTTTTACAACAAATCCTCTTATGCTATAAAGCATGCGTAACCATGAAGGCTTATAGCTTAGCATCCGAACCAAAAAATTATTCATAGAACATTCACCGACAAAGTTTTTTGATTCAAAATACTCAGCATCTTTCACCAATTTACTCAGAGCGGGAATTGAGCTTACAATTTCCATAGAACTCCGACTTGGGTTCATCCTCCCCAATTCAACAGGCTCTACGCGTATAACTTTAAATTCACGTAAATCACTCATATCCTTCCAAAGCAGATCATGTCCTTTAAAGAATCGGAATGGGCGCACTTTAGCAAGCCAAGCGTTTCGCTCTTCTTGTGTTGCCTTACGACGCGCCTCAGCTTCGCACACCAAACGTATTGCTGGCTGAGTTTTAAAACGGCCCCGCCACAATGCCGCGACCCAATATCCAAATCCGGGAGCTACGGCCAAAATACTCATACGCGGATCACGGTCTAAATTGCTTCTCATGATTTTCGGATATTTTTCGAAATAGTATCCTTGCCCTTCGCCACTAAAAAGCACCGAACCAATGGGCGATACACGCGGACTACCATCTTCATCTACAGTCGCAATTGACATACTGGGAACTTTGCCGAACAGATCAGTAACTTCCGACCATGGGATATCAGACTGCATATAGACTCCATTAATGTGATTATTCTATCTTTATAAACAACTTACATTCCATACAACTCATCTTTCATTAATTTGAGGATTCGATCATGATAATCTCCCAAAATATCTGAAACAACCATTCTTGTACCTACGAAAAGGGAGTAACTGATGCGTGACAAAAGAAACGCCCTGTCAGCATCTCCAGAAAGCTCATTAAATATTTCAAACAAATAATTCATTCGTATTGAATCAACCTTTTCGAGGTAGCGACGTGCTAATGGATCACGCTGAGCCCAAGACCTGATGCTAATTTCCGGCCCATGCGGGAAATTTTTAGACTTATCCACGATAGCATCAAACCGCTCAATTGCGCTGGCGTTAGCGTTAACCTGATTCACACTTCCAATTGTCCACACATCCACCCAATGAGCAAGCATACGTTCAAGATAGTCAGCTCGCCCATTAAAATGATGATAAAACGACCCCTTGGTTACGTCTAACTGCCTACAGAGCGCATCAATAGTCAATTGCTGTACACTATGCTCAGCAAGCAATTCTAGCCCAGCATCAAGCAGGTCTGTACTACTGCGTCGACTACTTTTATCCTTTCCAACTTTTTCCACTTCCATATAAACGAACCCCACTCTTTAAGTACCATACGGTATGGTATGTTTATTAGCTAAAAAGAATATAGTCAAGTGTAATTTCTGATCAACTCACAAACAAGAAAACGGTTGCCAGATAATCCGGCAACCGTTTCTAAATAACTAAGCTAATTCGAAGTTAATCGAATATTCTTATTTTGCAACTCTAGGTACAATCACATGACAAGCATTGTTTGCACAGGGAGCAAGCTGAATTTCAGTCTTACCGGCTTTCTTCATCTCGGCATGACATCCGCGACAACTGCGTTCACTATGCAAGGTATGGAAAGCTTTAAAGTATGACTCAGTGTCACCTTTAGTTTTCAACTCGTTATGACACCCTTCAGTAGCACAACTCTTCACAGGACTTTTTCCATCCCAAGTGTGGTGACACTTCACACAGGAAACATCCTGATGACTGAAGTGAGAGAATTTAACCTCTGAAAAACGAGTTTTATTAATGCCCTCGGGGCGATCAAACTCGAAAGTTACAGGAAAGCTTACAGTCAGGTCCGCATTGGCCATTTCAGCTTTATCTGAAGAGATGCTAGCGATCTCCTCACTTAAATTATTAGTGGTTGTACCGTAAATAATTACCAGAACGGCAAAGACAACTGCTATACCTACATACAAAAAATTAGTCTTCATTCTATTCCTCCTCAAGAAAGTTGTAACTTCCTACTCAAAATCACGGATTATTTCAATAAAAATGAGGGGATGCATGTACTACGCAACTGACACAGCATACAATCACATCAACTACACAAAAAGAATGAGAAAAAATTCACACATACTAATAAAAAATCATAAAAGTCTTAATCTACATGTTTGAAATGCATTACGTTAATTCAACATCAATCATAGTCATGCAATAAACTCAAACAGCATAACAATTGCTTCATATCATCCATTTTAGCATCACTAATAAATACATATTACTCGTAACAACATAACTTCCCCTTTACTTTTAAATTAAACGAAGTCGTTATTTTTTTAAATGAATTTCAAACCGTTTATTATTATAAAAAAACAACCACAAAACCAAAAAATCCCCTCCATGCGAGACATGAAGGGGATCAATAAAAGCTATGTGCAAATCGTTTACTCGCGAACACCAGCCATCAAAAGACCTATGTTATCGAGCTTTGCAGTATCAGTCACAGGGAATTCATCCATAATTTGGCCACAATACATTACAGCCACTCTGTCTGCCAACTGAACGGCTTCGCCCAAATCTCCTGTTATGAGCAGGATTCCGGCCATTTTACGTGCTTCTAACAACTTGTTCCAGACTTCCTCGGTAGCAGAGATATCAAGCCCTTGTGTGGGCTGCTCTGCAACAATTAGATGAGGCTGACGGTAAAGCTCACGGGCCAATACCATCTTCTGTAAATTACCACCGGACAACTGCCACGCGAGAGCCTGAATTCTACCGGGGCGAACGTCATACTCTTCAACCAGCTCTTGAGCTACCTTTGCAGCTTTATCGCGCTGAAGAAACGGCCCTTTGGTAAATCCCTTTCCTGTTGTTAAAAGCAAATTATCCACGAGATCCAGATTTCTGGCGGTAGCAAGATCAAGCCTATCCTCTGGAATGTAAGACATAGAATTATTCCATGTCATCTCCGCAAAGAATTTGCGCCACGGCTTATTCATAATAAAAATTGTATCTTTCGGAGGTTTACGAAGTCCACTGACTCCCTCAACCAACTCCTGTTGCCCGTTCCCGGCAACTCCGACAATAGCAACGACCTCACCTTTACGGACATGCAAATTGATGCCGCGCAAGCCAATTCCGGTCATATTCTTAACTTCAAGAACCTTCTCGCCGATTTCTACATCTTCTTTAGTCACTTCAAGGAGAACTTCTTTACCAACCATACGACATGCAAGATCTGCTTTAGAAGTAATTTTATCACGCATGACCTCATCGTCAATTGCGCCGCGTCTAAGAATAGCGACTTCATCCGCTATAGCCATGACTTCTTCAAGTTTATGACTGATGAAAACAACAGACTTACCAAGTCTTGTCATTGCCCATAGAGCTTCAAAAAGACGAAAAGCTTCACGCGGAGTAAGAACCGCTGTTGGCTCATCAAAAATTAGAACGCGGCTTTCTCTGTATAGTAGCTTTAAAATTTCTACGCGCTGTTTTTCGCCCATAGAAAGATCAGATATGCGAGCTGTAGGATCAATTTCAAGTTCATAGTCTACAGCTAATTTGCGGACTCTATCATTCATTTCGCGAGGATTAATAAAGAATGAGCCTTCCTGCCCAAGAAGAACGTTCTCGGCAACAGTCATAGTCTCTACCAGCATAAAATGCTGATAAACCATTCCGATTCCGGCTTTAATAGCATCTTTTGATGAAGTGAATTCTTTGCGCACACCATCGACTTCAATATAACCTTCGTCAGGTTTGAAACGTCCGGCGAGCATATTCATCAAGGTGCTTTTACCTGCTCCGTTTTCGCCGAGCAAAGCTTTAATGCGGCCCGGATACAGATCTAGTGAAATATCTTTATTTGCAACAACTTTACCAAATCGCTTGGTTATACCTTTCAAAGATATGAGCGGAGCGGCGTCAGCAAATCCTGTCGCTTTTTGCGAATCAGGACGGGTTAGGTCTTGCGGTCCTTTCATGTTGTCCACCTATCCTTCCGGCTCGATATTAATTCCAAGGTGTGAAGGAGCATTCCCCCCGCGTCCTCTGACAGCAGAGAAAATAAGCACTAGGATTGTAAGCGCATAAGGTAGCATAAGCAGAAGTGAAGAAGGAATATGTGTACCTATAGCTTGAAGTCTCAATTGGAAGGCCATAACCCCGCCGAAAAGATATGCGCCGAATACAGCTCGTCCGGGACGCCAGAATGCAAAAATAACCAAAGCGACCGCAATCCAACCTCTACCGCCAGCAAGGCCATTAGCCCAGAGATGCGTGTATGCAAGGGAAAGATATGCCCCGCCAAGACCGATCAGGAAACCGCCACCAAGCAGTGCCATCCAACGCAGTTTTACAGCTTTAAGCCCTGCCGCAGCAGCAGCTCCCGGCTTTTCACCTACAGCGGTAATAGCAATACCCAGACGGGTTCTATTCATAAAGATCATGAAAATAAATGGAATGAAATAGCAGAAATAGACTAGAGCATCCTGCCTAAAGAATATTTTCCCAAGATATGGAATAGACGAAAGTACCGGAACGGCAAATTTCGAAAAACCGGGCGCGGCTAATCCGATAAAAGGAGTCCCCAAAAAGTTGCAAAGCCCAACTCCGAGTATGGTGAGCGCAAGTCCAGAAACAACCTGATTGCCGAGACATGTGATACAAACAAAGCCGTGAAGCATTGCCATAACAGTTCCGGCCAATCCGCCACAAATAAATGCAAGCCAAGGATTTCCCGTTGTGTACGCCACAGCGAATGCAACAAAAGCCGCCATACTCATCATACCCTCTACCCCAAGATTAAGTATGCCACCCTTTTCGGTGAGAATCTCACCAAGAGTAGCGTACAAAATTGGAGTACCGGACTGCACGGTAGCGGCCAGCAGAGGAACTATAAAACTTTCCAGCATCTATATCACCCGATTAAACTTCAAATTAAGCTTAGGATAAATCTTCTATTTCTTTCGTCTTATCTTATAAGTTACCAGCATTTGTCCGGCAAGAACGGACATAAGAATAAGCCCTTCCATAATCGACCCGAACGCCGCAGGTATTTGGAGCTCCAGTTGCATATTTTCCACTCCGACACGCAGTGCCGCAAGCAAATACGCAGAGATTGCTATATAAAGAGGATGTAGCCTTGCAAGCCAGGCAACAACAATAGCAGTATAGCCGTAACCAACCATAATACTGGGCTGTAGCCTGTTCACAACTGCGGAGGTTTCGATACAGCCTGCCCACCCGGCTAGGGCACCGGAAATGGCCATGACGAGAATCGTAAGCTTTCCGTACGGCAGACGTGAATACATGGCAACTCGCTGGCCTTCGCCTGCAACTTTTATATCGAAACCGAGACGAGTGAAGCGCATAAACGCCCACATACCGAGTCCAGCTCCGATACAAACCACAAAACCCCAGTGCAATCGGCTATCGCCGATCTGACCGATAACAGCTCCGCCTGTAAACTCCGGCGTAACCGGAAAACCGTAACTTTTGGGATCTTTCCATACTCCGAAAACCAGATATTCCAGCAGAAGTATAGCTATATAGTTGAGCATAAGTGTTGAAATGATTTCATTTACCTTTAATTTAAGCCGCAAAATGGCTGGGATATAGGCCCAGAATCCACCGAAAACAGCGGCCGAAAAGAACATCAAAGGCATAAGCAAATAGCCGGGAAGATCGGGAAAATTGAGAGCAGCCCAAGTCGCACCGATGGCTCCTAAAGCAAACTGTCCTTCCGCTCCGATATTCCAGACCTGCATTCTGAAAGCAGTAGCAACACCAAGTGCACAAAGAAAAATAGGGATAGATTTTAAAAGGGCATCTTCCAAAGCCCATGACGCACCAAAAGACCCCTGCCAGAGAACAAAGAGTCCTTCCACAGCTGATTTACCCTGCAATTTAAGCAGGAGAGCGCTGATCCCTAAAGAAAGAACCAGAGCGCCCACGACAATAATCGGGGCGCCCCAGCTCCAAGGTTCATCGCGCTTTTGTAACCGATAACCCAACATAAATTATAATTACTCAGTATTTCCAACGACGCCTTCGACAAACCATGACATGCCGAGAAGCTTACCGTCTTCCATTGTCTGTCCGGCAGGAACTACTACTTTACCCGCCTGATCTTTAATAGGACCAACGAAGATAGCGTTGTTACCTGCTTTAATTTCTTTCTTAGCAGCAAGAACTTTGTCCTGCACTTCTTTAGGAACCATGGAGCTGAAAGGAGAAATATCAACTACGCCCTGATCCATGCCCCACCAGAGAGACTCGTTACCCTGCCAAACACCATCACGAACCTGCTCAACGACATTTGTGAAGAGAGGAGCCCAGTTCCATATAGCGGAAGTAAGGTGAGATTTAGGAGCAAGCTTGGACATATCGGAGTTGTAACCAATGGAGTATTTACCTCGTTCCTGAGCTGCTTCCTGAGGACCAGGAGAATCCTGATGCTGAGCAATAACATCAGCGCCCATATCAAGAAGGCTGATAGCTGCGTCTTTTTCAAGAGCTGGATTATACCAAGTTTTGGTCCATACAACGCGAACTGTAGCCTTAGGGTTAACAGCCTGTGCACCGAGAGCAAAAGCATTGATTCCGCGAATTACTTCAGGAATCGGGAAAGCAGCAACGTAACCGATGACGTTATCTTTAGTCATCATACCGGCAACCATACCTGTAAGGTAGCGAGCCTGGTACATACGTCCGAAGTAGTTGCTCATGTTAGGAGTGGTTTTGAAACCAGAGCAATGCATGAATGCAACATTAGGAAATTTCTTGGAAATTTTGACCATAGGGTCCATGTAACCAAAGCTTGTTCCGAAAATAATATCATACCCTTTACGTGCGAAGTTAAGAACTACGCGCTCGGAATCTGTTCCTTCAGCAACGGATTCAACGAAAGAGCTTTCAACATAAGGAAGTTTATCAATAGCAATACGCCCCTGATCCTGTGCGTATGAATATCCCGCATCAGCAACAGGTGAAACGTAGACGAAACCAACTTTAATTTTGTCTTTTTTAGCACCGGCAAAACAAGCAGTCGCCATCATTACGGACATAGCCGCTACGATGACCATGATCATTAACTTACGCATTATCTACTCCTTAAGAATACAAAACCGATTTTTGAGCTTGAAGAACTTAGAATAAACCCTTCATTCGACAACAAAAAACACCTTTATGACTTGCCATATGGCTAGCCATATAAAAACAAAAGGTCGGACAAACAAAAAAGAAAATACAAAACCATCCTCCTGATGATAAACATCTGGAAGCTAGTCAGCACCCTACTTTCCTGCTTAAACCTTAAATATAATTAAGATTTATTAAATCTTAACATCAATTTAGTCGTCCTGAGATACTTTCACAATAGGCTTAACAAACTGTGTTTCACTATCCCAAGGAAATAAAATCCAAGTATCCTGACTCACTTCAGTGATGAAAGTATCAACTAAAGATCTGCCCTCCGGCTTGGCGTAAACAGTAGCAAAATGGGCTTTAGGTACCATTTCTCTTACTAATTTAGCTGTCTTACCAGTATCGACAAGGTCGTCTACAAGAAGCCAGCCTTCGCCATCGCCTTCAAAACCTTTGAGCACAGTAGATTTCTTTTCCTGCACTTTCCAATCATATGTTGAAACACAAACTGTGTCGATAAGTCTTATATCAAGTTCGCGCGCTAAGATAGCAGCAGGAACAAGTCCTCCGCGGGTGATTGCCAGAATCCCTTTGAAAGGGCCTAACTCAAGCAAGCGCCATGATAACGCTCTGGAATCTCTATGTAATTGATCCCAGGAGATGGGAAACATTTTTTTATAATTGTCTGCCATTGCGGTTTATCCTTTAATTTAGCTCTAAAAAGATACTCTAACTTAGCCCGAATTAATCAATTTGATGACTTTTCAATCAGCCACGCGATTTTTCCTAGCCCATGGAAAGTATCAGGGCAACATAAAAAATATCACATTATACAAATCATACATGATATTTTTTGATTTTACATAATCTCTCAGCAAGGATAATAGAACTCCGTAAACAGATGAAATCCCTTTCCCAACAAGTTATATCAAGGTAAAGTCAGCCAATGAAAAACCACGAGCCTATAGGTATCCACCGCGTAATTATCCTACCAATACTTTTTCTGTTAGCTATTTCTGCATTTTTTTTATTTCACACAACAGTTGTTGAGCAGCAGCGCCTTAAAACAGTAAAACAATGTTTAGAAGATATTCGTTCTGATGCATACAGGATCGCCGGAAAAGAGACATCCTCACAAAAATCATATGAGACAGGACGACTGACATCTCTTATTGAAAAGTTAAAAGGGATTAAAGAGGACAACCCATTTTATGGAATTATCAATTCGAAAGAGTTGAACCTAATTGATTCGGCTGACTCTTTTTTGAAAGCCTCTATGCAACGTGGTTCCACCTTACCGAATCAATCATTGTCGGGTTTAACGCAAAGTCTAGACAAAGCAATTAGCGGAGCACTGATAAATCTAAATGATGAACCTAGAGCATCGATTCGCAGCAAGGTTAAGATAGAATACAGCCTGATCATTTTAGTCTGCATCTTTATACTCATCCAATATTTTGTGGTTCAATCATATATGAAAGAAAGATTGCAAGAACAGCATCAGGAGCATGAAGAATCTCATGCTCTTATTAAAAAGCTTACTGAAAGAGACTCTCTTACTAATCTACCCGGCAGGAAAAAATTCTACACAGAGGCTGATCGGGAAATTGCTGCCGCAACAAGGTACAAATCAGATCTAGCGCTGGTCAAAATGGACATTCACGGTTTCAAGGAAATTAACCAGAAACACGGACAAAAAGCAGGAGATAAGATTCTCTCTAGATTTGCAAGACTAGTACGAAAGAATCTAAGAAGACCGGACAGTTTCTTTCGTGTAGGCGGTGATAAATTTATAATTCTCGCACCCCATACAACTATTGAAAATGCTAAGCACCTATCTGAAAAAATTAACAAACTGCTAAAGAATGACAAAATGACAAGCGCGATTCACCTCGCAATTAATATTGGCATTGCTTCATGCGATAAGGTCGACACATCTGAAACGCTCATGAAAAAAGTAGCAACTGCACTTAAGTCATCAAAAATAAGGGGTGCAGGAGCGGTCGCAATTTACGGACAATCAGAGAACTAACATCAGGCAGTAACAACTATGAACAAATACAAAACTCTCTGCTTTTATCTCGCACTGGCCACACTACTTTTAAGTATTGGAGCTTGTGCAAAAACCACTGTTGAAACTAAAACTAAAATGGAAATGCGTGGAGGTCGAGTCGATAAAACAGAGTTTATTCCTCTGCGCGACTTCTTCAAAAATCCGGTAGCAAGCGCGTTCTCAATTTCTCCTGACGGCGCCAAAATTGCGTGGACTGCGCCTTGGCAGGACCGCATGAATATCTTTGTAAAAGACATTGAATCTGGAGAAGTTACTAGAATAACAGCAAGTACAGAGCGCAGTGTTTCAGGATATTCATGGGTTGGTAATAGCCATATTATCTACGGGCAAGACACAGGTGGAGACGAAAATCTTCACACATATTCTGCGCCCATTGATGGCAGCGGTGCTACGGATTTAACTCCGTTTGAAAATACCAGAACGGACCTTGTCGATGAACTTGATAACGATGACGAACACATTCTGATAACCATGAATAAGCGCGATCCCCGTTTATTTGATGTGTTCAAACTGAATATTATTACTGGAGAACTTACGCTTGAAGCAGAGAATCCTGGTAACGTCTCACAATGGATTACTGATCACGCAGGAGTTTTGCGGATAGCAATCGTAAAACAGGGTGGTAATGATATCGTCCTCTATCGCAAAACTTCTCAGGACGAATTTGCCCCAATAAAAACACTTGATTTCCGAACTACTTTTTCTCCCCTGCTTTTCGACTTCGACAACAACAAATTTTATGTCACGACAAACATAGATAGAGATAACACCGCCATCTATCTTTACAATCCCGACAACAACGAGCTTGAAACAATGATCTTTGAGCATCCTGAAGTCGATGTCAGCAATTTAATCGCATCCAAAAAGAGAAAAGTTGTGATCGGAGCCGGATACTATTCGGACAAGCACCATTACGTTTTTTTTGATGATGAACGGGAAGAGGTTCAGTTAGATCTTGAAAATTTACTACCCGAATACGAAGTGGTTGTTACAGGCATAAGTAAAGACGAAACTAAAATGATTGTTCGTACCTACTCCGATAAAAGTCTCGGAGCAGGATATATTTACGATATTCCTAGTAAGAAGCTTGAGAAAATTGCGGACGTAAGCCCATGGCTGGATGAATCCCGCATGTCCGCCATGAAGCCGATAACCTTCACTTCGCGTGATGGTCTTACAATTCACGGCTACCTTAGCCTACCTGTTAAAGGTCCGCAAAAGAATCTACCTGTAGTGCTAAATCCGCATGGCGGCCCATGGGCGCGCGATCACTGGGGATTCAACCCGGAAGTTCAATTTCTGAATAACCGGGGAATAGCTGTTTTACAGATAAATTTCAGAGGCTCTACAGGGTACGGAAAATCGTTCTGGGAAAAAGGGTTCAAGCAATGGGGCCTTAATATGCAAAACGACCTGACTGATGCGGTCAAATGGATGGTTGATTCCGGCATAGCCGATCCTAAAAAAGTCGCGATATACGGAGTATCCTATGGCGGATACGCAACTTTGGCAGGACTGGCATTTACGCCGGAGATATACGCTTGCGGAATTGATTACGTAGGCCCGTCAAACCTTTTCACCCTGCTCGAATCAATCCCGCCTTACTGGGAACCAGAGATTGATCGCTTTTATACAATGATAGGCGATCCAATCCGCGACAAAAAACTGCTAACGCAGATTTCACCTGTTTTTCATGTGGACCAAATAACCGCCCCGCTCTTCGTGGCCCAAGGCGCAAACGATCCCCGCGTTAAACAAGCTGAGTCCGACCAGATAGTCGAAGCTCTTCGAAAACGCGGTGTAGCAGTAGAATATATGGTTAAAGAAAATGAAGGCCACGGTTTTATGAATCAGGAAAACAAGTTCGATTTTTATGAAAAAATGGAAGTCTTTTTAAACAAGCATTTGTTGCAATAAAACTACCCGCGATACGAAAACAACTTCCGCAAAATTTTGCGAACATTGTCAGAAAAAATCTTTTCACCAATAAGTTTGCCAGCCGCTTTCTTATTCATTTCCGACATGGTCGGGTATGGGTGGATGGCTCCGGCAATTGTTGCCAGCCCGACACCGCCATTCACTGCGGCAATCCATTCGCCTAGAAGTTCTCCGGCATGTACTGCGGCAATCTGCACTCCGAGCGGCTTTCCTCTACTGCTAAGGACAATCTTAATGCGGCCCCTCGCCTCTCCTTCCGCAAGTGCGCGATCACTGCTAGAGAATTCTTCAATCACCGTACTATACTTAATCCCCTGCGCTTTTGCGGCAGACTCATTAAGCCCAACACTTGCAAGTTCGGGATCTGAATAAGTGCACCACGGTAGCCATTTATAATTGGCCTTGCGCGGCAAATGCATAACAGCGTTGGCAATAATAATTCCGCCCTCGTAGCCCGCCGCATGAGTAAAGCGATACTTGCCCGTAACATCTCCCGCCGCATAAATATTTTTAACAGAAGTGCGCATTTTGGCATCGACATCAATTCCAGCCTTCGTGTGTGCTATGCCAATTTCATCAAGTCCCAGCCCGTCAATATTTGCTTTGCGCCCCATAGCGACAAGTAGCTTCGCACCTTTTAAAACTCGCGGAGTACCGGATTCTTCGAGTTCGACTTCGACTCCGCCAGAACTTTTTTTAACTAGAGTAACTTTAGATCCCAACACAAATTTGACGCCGTCTTCCATCATACCCTGCATGACATACTCAGCCATATCCGCATCCTCTTTACTCAAAATATGACTGCTGCGCTGAACAACTGTAACTTCGCACCCCAGCCGCTGAAAAGCCTGCGCCATCTCAATGGCAATCGGACCACCGCCAAGCACTACCAATGACGAAGGAAGGTCCTTCATGGAAAAAAGGTCCATATTAGTAAGGTAAGGAACATCATCAAGACCGGAAATAGGAGGAGCGGAAGGAGACGAACCAGTGGCAACAACCCACGATCTAGCGGAAACGGTTTTACCGCCCATCAGAACGGAATATTGTTCAACGAAAGAAGGTGATCCAAACCGCACATCCACTCCAAGTGAATTAAACCGCTCTACAGAGTCATGCTTTTGAATCTCAGAAATTACGGATGAAATACGATCTGCAACTTTCGAATAATCCACAGGAGGTAATTCAACAGGAGGAAGTCCGAAATCCTGCGCTTTGCCCATTAAATGACGTACGCGGGCTGTTCGGATTAGAGTTTTACTCGGCACACAGCCATAATGAAGACAGTCGCCGCCAAGCACGTCTTCCTTTTCTATGAGCAAAACTTTTACTCCGAGTTGAGCCGCACCTGCTGCAACAGTAAGTCCGGCAGCCCCCCCCCCGATAACCCCTAAATCATAATCGCAAATCGGCATGATATAACTTCCCGCGAAAAAAGGTCACTTCATGGTCAACTTTCTAAGACGCCAAGCAACGCAGAACCATACAAACCACTATCTTCATTATTATTTAGATAAACAGGAATATTATTCAAAACATTAGTCATGGAACTTGATCTATTAAACTCCTCTATGAAAGTAACCCCTTCAACAACAAACGGATTTTTGGCAATTATACCACCTGAAATATAAAGTCCGCCTGTGGCAAGGATGCTGAGCGCATAGTTCCGGCAACATCTCGCGGTGAATTTGGTATACCAGTCACAAGTAATGCCACCTTCCGCCATTTTTTTTGCAACTTCGCGAGGAGGCAAATCTTCCCCCGTCAGGTATAAATGGAGGGAATTAAGCCCCTTGCCTGTGAGAACTTCATCACCATAACAATACGAAATTTGTTTGCGATCCTTCACAAAAGCGCAGAAATCTAGTTCTTCGGAAGATTCAAATGGAAAAGTAATATGCCCTGCTTCAGATGGGACAGGCACAAAACTGCCGGAACAAGGAACCAATGCGCAATGCCCAAAACCAGTACCCGCACCAAGCACGCCTACAGTTCCATGGGGGGCAAGAGTCCCCTGCTGTATAACCTTCGCACCATCAACAGCAGGAGTTCTGCAAGCATAAGCTTGCGCGACAAAATCATTGATAAGCCGCACTTTCTTGAACCCGTAAACCGAGCTTCCTTTAGAAATATCCACAGCCCACGTCAAATTAGTAGGTTTGCAGTAAACTCCTAACTCAACGGGTCCCGCAAGAGCCATCACAGTCATATCAAAATCTTCGGGCGCATATGGAAATTCACTTTCAGTAAGCTGGCTTAAAAGCTCTTCAAAACTCTCCACAGCTCTACTGGAAAGCCATATCTTCTCTTTCATTACGAGCTTGCCATCTGCCCCAACTTGAAAGGCAGCAAATCTGCTATTTGTCCCGCCAATATCAACAGCTAAAATCAACCCCATTATCTTGTACCCTCATATATTTGATGCAAAAAATATTGCTCTTTATGAAAACTATATTTGACCCTAATACAGTCATATTAAAAAAGTAAATCAGGTTATATACCTTTTTTAAATTGGAAATATGAAATAACATAAAAAACCCGAACCATAGACTCATATATGAGTACAGTTCGGGCTTTGCTTTACTAGCTTGGTGAGCTTCTTCCATCACCTGTCAATGCCGTGCAGGGTCATCAGGAAGCTTTTACCAAGGGAATTTCGTGTAGAATATTGGTCTTGCCATCCTTGGCATCCTTACGCATCTTGATATACTTTCTAGTGATATTCCTAAGAGCTTCGGTCTTACCTTCTCTATTATTGGGGCAAAGAAATGCGACAAGCTTACGTTCTAACTTGTACGGATTCTGCTCATTCTTGATGGCAATAATTCCGTCCATAATCATTTTCTGATTGATCAGCTCATTTCTGGTTCTGCAACGAACAGTTTCAGCCATAGGCGCAAAAATCATGTTGCTGAGAACTACCCCGTAAAGAGTTGAAATAAAGGCTACCGGAATATGCTTTAGGATTACAGCTGGGTTATCAATCCCCATTAAGAGGCCGATCAAACCGATAACTGATCCTGCTACTCCGAATGCCGGAGCGAAACGGGCAAGTGATTGAAATACACGTTCAGACTCGTTTCTCCGCATATTGAAAAATGACATTTCAGTTTTAAGGCAATCCTTGATTTCGTCTTCGGTGAAATTATCCACCAAAAGCATCAACCCGTTTTTGAGAAATGACATGGTTGTCTGCTCGCCTGCTTTTTCAAGAGAAAGCATACCATCCATTCGCGAACGCACACTTAGGTCAAGCAAGGTGTCGACAATTTCTTCGTGGGTCGTGAGCCTACTTGAATAAGTATTACGAACTACCTTAAAAGCAGCAGTCAATTGTTCTACGGGATAACTGAGCATTATTGCCACAGTCAGTCCGGACGTTACGATGGCAAATGCAGCAGCGTTCCAGTAAAGCGAGATTCCACCGCTAAGCCAGAAACTTGCTATAAAAATTATTGCGGCAACTGATACACCGACAAGATTCTTCCTGTTCATGACATTACCTCCTTACTTGGCATTGACGTCAGGATTTATGACGACGAGTTCTACACGGCGATTATTACCTGAAACATCACCAAAATATTCTGGGAGTTCAGGAAGGGTTCCACCTCGCCCGCTAACAAGAATACGCGCGGGGTCGATAGATTTTTCATTTATTAAATATTGTGCAACTTTTGCGGCTCGGCTTGCGGATAGCTCAAAGGCAGCACTGGGACCAAGTTTAGCAACGTCACTATGATCGGTATGGCCGACTATATGTATGGCGTGATGATTTTTTGTAAGTACTTCGGAAATTTCAGCAAGATATTGCAAGGTCTTTGGCTCAAAGCTACTTTTTCCGGGAGCAAAGAAGGCATCACCGCGCATGACGATTTTCATCTGCCCGTTATCTTCACTGCCCACGCTTACCGCTCCGTCATTGCTGCGATAAAGTACATCTTGGGGAGCCAAAAGGACTCTGGTGCTGCCGCTCATTGATTGGCGATGGACTGAAAGCATATCAATGAGACTATCAACAGGAGTAGGTGAAACATTAGACTGCGCGTTACTTGCGAAAATTACTTTAATATTTTCCTCAGACTTACTGTAGATAAACAGCACAACGAACAATACAAACATTACCATCATCAGGTCAGCCCACGGAACAGACCATCCGTTCATGCCGGATGTATCGGAATCCGAAGAACCGAACTCCATCAGATCTAAATCACATTTGAATTCATCGTTTCTCATACCATTGCTCCATGATCAAAAGATACGGGCCGCGCCCGAACGTTTCATCAACACTAAAGCAAGGGTAATGCCAAACTTTTTAATGCAATCTTTACAGATACTTAAAAAGAGATAAAGGAGGAAGAAGAGGAATAAATGAGGAAGTGTCAAAAAAAGAACAGAAGAGATATCAAGCTTAAAATCAGAGATTTATACAAAGACCATCCTGTGCCATTATTATATTTTCAGGTTTGCACTCAGCCAGTTCAGCATAAGCTCTTGTATCTTGGAGAAATTTATCCAACTGAAAATCATCAAGTACGGGTTCCTGATGAAACAGACATAGAGTTTTGACCCCGGCATAACCAGACAACTCTACAGCAATAATATTATTGGAATGACCCCAATCTTCTTTGATAGAATTAGCCTCAGCAAATGAATACTGAGCATCCATTATTAAAAGATCAGCATCCTTAAAAAATTCTACGAATCCGGTATCAGCAAGCGCGGTTGCACTTTTGTGCTCGCAATCAGTTGAATAAACGGCTGACTTACCATCTTTTTCAAAGCGATAACCATATGATCCACCAGGATGATACTGGGCTTTCACCTTAATATTGATGCCAGCAATTTCAAATTGCTGACCATTTTTAAGGCGCGTAAAATCAATATCTGCGGCCAATTGGTCAAACTTAACAGGAAAAAAAGGGTCGCTCTGTTGGGTACGGAATGCTTTTTCAATGGTAGGGTGTCCGCCATAAAACGAAATTCTATTTTCCTTCAAATATGCTGGAATAAAAAATGGAAAACCTTGCAAATGGTCCCAATGGAGGTGCGAAATGAGAATGTGGATGTGTGCGCCCGACCTACCTGCCCGCTCTGCCATGATTACATTTCCGAGATCACGAAGCCCTGTTCCGCAATCGCAAATAAGATAATCATCTCCAGTTGTCCCGATCTGAATACAAGGCGTATTGGTGCCGTATGATCCGCGCACCGGAAAAGGGAGTTCATTATCTATAAATGAATCAAGATCGGTAGACGAATCTACTCCACGCGCAACAGCAATCTCAAGCGCAGCTTTAACCTTTGCTCTAGCTCTGTCAGCGTTATATGTGGCAGGTAGAGAGCCTCGAGCCCCCCATATGCAAACTTTCATTCATGAACTCCTAATCTTACATTCATATAATCATTACATATAGATCTTATAAAGAGCAACATCTCATTGCTTAAAATAACACCCATGCACCCTAGCTTACTATATATTATCCTTTTTGAGTGCAATAATATTATAATAAAAGTACCAACGCCTCTCCTTGACAAGATTATAATATTAGCTTGAAATGTTTAATGAATTTGAAACATGTAGCATTAGACAAGCAAGAGATAATATAAGTAAAATGAAAATATATGAAACCCTTAAAGCGCTCACACTAGGATCCGGTTCACCCCGAAGAAGCGAATTGCTGGGATCCGTGGGATTGGAATTTAATATAACCCCGGCTACATGCGATGAACCTCCTGCTAAAAGGGGACAACTTCCTGAAGACTATGCAATTGAAATGGCTATGATGAAAGCACGGAATGTTGCTAATTTATGCCCCGGCACCCTAGTCATCGGCGCAGACACAATCGTTGCCAGAGATCTAGATATCCTAGGAAAACCGCGTAACCGGAAAGATGCCATAGAAATGATAAAAAGCCTTTGCGGAAGATCGCACAAAGTCATCACAGGCTGCGCCCTAATTTCTGATAATGGCGATGAAATAAGCTACGCAGTTACGACTGACGTTGAATTTATCAACTGTGATGAATTCGCTATTAGAGCTTACGTGGCAACTGGCGAACCCGATGATAAAGCTGGAGCTTATGCTATTCAGGGGCAGGGAGCCTTTTTAGTTAAAGGTATATGCGGATCTTACACAAACGTTGTAGGACTCCCCCTAGCCCGCGTAATGGAATCTTTGATTTCACTAAAAGCCATCAGCCCGATTGGCACTGAATAATTTATAATATCACTAGCTCTATTTATATGCCATTTTTGATATAGTAGCCTTTAAAGCATTGCGATGTTTTTATCTAGGTGCTAAATTATTTCTAAAATAAAGATCAACTTTTTACACAAGTAAAATGCCGCAAAACACAAAGAAAATAGACCAACAAAAGAATGTTGATGAATCAGAACTATTACCAGAAAGAGTTTCCGGTCATACAGATATTCTAAAAATTTTTTTAGATAGCGCTGATCACATAACATCAATTAAAGATACTTCTTCCAAGTATATTACTGTAAATAAGACTTTTTTGAATTACGGCGGCTTTAAATCTCTTAGTGAGATAGTAGGTAAAACTAATCAAGAAGTTTACAGTGGCAGAACGATCTCTGAACAAATTTCCGTAATCGAGCAATACGACAAAGTAGCTATGAAACTTCCAAAAGGAGAAAACATTGCTATTGAACTGGCTTTACCGACTCCTAGTGGAGAAATTTTTACATTCCTAGCAAAGAAATTTCCCATATTCAGTGCTGACGATGAACTAATCGGAATTGGTACTATTGCAGCAGATATCACAGAGAGAAAGGCCATTGAACAGGAACTCGACAGAGTTCGTGAAGAACTCAAAGAGCACATAAAAGTTCAGGAAAAAACTCTGCACACTGCGAACGAAAATTTGCAGTTCATGAACCACGTATTTAAGAACACACTTGACGGCGTTATAATCACCGATGCAACTGGCGCTGCTCTGAATATCAATCCAGCCTTCACAGAGATAACAGGCTACACCTTTGATGAAATTGCTGGTGAAAATCCACGCGTATTAAAATCAGATTATCACGATGCAAACTTCTATCAGGATATGTGGAGATCCCTGCTGAAAACAGGTAAGTGGGATGGAGAACTCTGGAACAGGCGCAAAAACGGGGAAATATACCCACAAAGACTCAGCATCAGTGCTATTTATGATTCTGAAGGAAACATAACGCATTATGTAGGCGTTAATAACGATGTAAGCGAACTTAAGCGCAAAGAAGAAAAAATAAATTTCTACGCCTACCATGATGCGCTGACAAACCTTCCAAACCGTAGGCTTTTTTCAGACAGATTAAGAACAGAGATAGTTAAATGCGCACAAAAAGGCTGTCAATTAGCGCTACTATATATTGATTTTGATGATTTTAAAAAAGTAAATGACTCCCTCGGGTACTCTGTCGGAGATGAACTCCTTAAGCTGTTTACTGATAGAATTAACCAAACTATCCGCCAGTCTGATCTTTTCGCAAGAATTGGAAGTGACGAATTTGCTGTAGGGTTAGTGAACTTTGATAATATCAATTCACTGATGGCTTTAGCCAGGAAAATTAAAGGGTTATTCCTTGATCCGTTTAAAATACAAGATCACGAAATTTTCTTAAACGCCAGCATCGGAATTTCTACATATCCTGATGACGCAGACACCCCCGAACTACTTTTACAGCATGCTGACACAGCGATGCATCAAATGAAATTAGAGAACGGAAACGGAGGGGAAGTTAGATTTTACACCACAGAAATGCAGGTGCGGGCACAGAATAAAATCGACATGGAATCTGCGATTCGAAAAGGGTTGTCACAAGGAGAATTTTTACCTTTTTATCAGGCCAAAATAAACTCTGTGACTGGCAGAATATATGGAATGGAAGCGCTTGCTCGCTGGGTAAAAAAAGACGGAGAAGTTATTCCCCCTAGCCAATTCATAGAAATTGCCGAAGATTTGAACCTAATTGGCGACATTGATAATCAAATTTTACAATTAGCTCTTCGCGACATGTCAATGTGGAAGGAAGCTGGATACGATAATTTAATAGTTTCAGTTAATATCTCATCAAAAGAACTCGAAGACCAGTACTTTACAAGTAAAATCCTAAGCGCCCTTAGCGCGCATAAAGTGAATCATAATCAGTTGGAACTTGAGATTACTGAATCACTTATCATGAAAAATGTTGAAAAGAAGATATCACTTTTAAATACGTTAAGCTCAACCGGAGTACAAATTGCCATTGATGATTTCGGCACTGGATACTCTTCCCTCAGCTATCTGAAAACTCTACCAATCCACACCCTCAAAATCGACAGATCATTTATCAACGATATTTCAGATGATGAAAACGATATGGCTATAGTTTCTGCAATAATCAGCATGGCCAGTAAGATGGGTCTTGAGGTTATTGCTGAAGGCGTTGAGCAGGAAAACCAAATAACATTACTTCAAAACGAAGGGTGTAATCTAATACAAGGTTTTTACTATACAAAACCCCTGCCCAAAAACGACTTCCTGACTTATTTGAATGCTCAAAACAGCTAGACCCACCCCCGTTAATAGTAAATTACCCAAAACCCCTTCCTACTAAAGAAAACCCTACCAAAAGTTACTACCCAATCGAGTCAAAATACATAGTTCTGCTAGTTTACTCTTCTTCATAATTTGTTATTTTCATTACAGAGCCACAGGGCATCACTGTATGAAGATATGCATTTAATGAAGGAGAATTAGATATGAATATTGAATCTATCACAAAAATGACCCAGGACGTGGTACTTGCCGGCAACAAACCTGCCAAAGAAGTAGCCGAGAAAATAGGAAAGCCATATTCAACTCTTCTGAGAGAGATTAATCCTTTTGATCAGAATGCAAAGCTTGGAGCTGGAACTTTGCTTGATATTCTCAAAGCAACAAATGAGGTAAGCCTTCTTGAGCATATGGCTAAAAGCATCGGATATACAATTAAACCCAACAACGCGCACCAATCTTAATTTTTATCTGAAAATAAGCTTATTATAAGCCTGAATTGTTTATACAGTTCAGGCTTTTCCTATTCTGGACTTTTTCAACTATTAAGCTGATAATAAGGCCATGAAAAAAATGCACAGCAAAATCCTCGTTAATATCGCGACACTCGGCCCTGTGGGTTTTCTCCCAAAAGCTCCAGGAACATGGGGGTCCGCAGTTGCTGCAATTGCAGCACCATTCTGCTTTTACCCCTTCCCTTTCACAGTAAAGGTCCTCATTTTGGCCTTCATTTTCATATTTGGAGCAATAGCATGCTCCGAAGCTGAAGTTCAGTTAGGTAAGAAAGACCCGGGCTGCGTCATCATTGACGAAGTACTCGGACAGTGGATTACATACCTACCCTTCGGGATGATGACAGGCTCACAGCTTATAGTGGGGTTTGTATTTTTCAGAATATTTGACATTCTAAAACCGTGGCCTATTAAGCAATCAGAAAAATGGCTTAAATCTGGTTGGGGCGTGATGATTGATGATGTTCTTGCAGGAGTATATGCAGCAATCGCGCTTTGGCTTTTCAGAATGATTTAATTTTACGACAGGGTAAGAATCGTTCAGTTCATATTCCATAAAAAAGCCCCTGCTTTCATTGAAAGCAGGGGCTTTAAATTATCTAAATTAAAACTGACTGTTTTTGATTAACTAGTAAGTCAATCTGAACTGCGCTCTGCGGTTCATTTCCCAAGCCGTTTCATTATGAGCAAGGTCAATTGGGTTTTCTTCTCCGAAACTTACAATACTAAGTCTTTCCGGAGCTACTCCAAGAAGAATCAAAAATTCATATGCTGCACGGGCACGACGCTCACCAAGGGCAAGGTTGTACTCTTCTGTTCCGCGCTCATCACAGTATCCTTCAATAACAATAGTGACGTTGGAATACTGCTTAAGGAGTTCTGCCTTTGTCTGAAGAAGCGGGCGATATTCTGGCTTAATTTCGAATGAATCGAAATCGAAATGAATAATATTGCCAAGCTTAACGACAACATCTTCAAACTCTCTAGCAGCTTCAACGGCTAGACGTTCTTCTTCAAGCGCCTGTTCTTGAAGTTCTCTTTCTCTGACTAGTTTAGCTTGCTCTTCCTGCCTTAGTCTTTCCTTTTCCTGCTGGTCTTCCATTCTTTGTTCTACAGCTGGTGTCGCAGTATTAGACTCAACACGTTTTTTAGAACAACCGGCACCCAGGCCGGCGATCAACATGAACGCAACACACAAAATTATAGCTCTAGCTTTCATTTGCCCTCCTGAAAAGGAACTTTAAAGGACAGGAGATTGTCCACACCAAGTGGAAAAAACTCTTAAATTTTTTAACTTCCGATGTTTTAACCCTAAAGTGTTTTGTAAAAAAATCAAGTCATCACAGAAACAGATCTGTTAAAATTTGAAATTAAACACATGCTTTCAACAAGAAACGTAAAAAAACAGCACAAAATTAAGACTTAGTAGCCTTTCCCCAAGCAGGAGCGGTTGCAATCCCCACTCCAGTCGGAACCTGCATAGCCGCATCACCGTGGCGCGTGGTCAGGTAAATTTTATATTCACCGGTTCTACTGGATGAAAAAGCCAAAAAGTACCCATCCGGTCCAAAAGCAGGATCCTCATCATTACCAGGACCAAAAGTAAGCTGCCGTTCACCACCTGAATTCATATCGTGAACAAAAATTCTGTGCCCTAAAGGAGTTTGACGAGAAAAAGCAACATACCGCCCATCAGGACTGATTGTAGGGTTAGTATTATACTTGCCTTTACGAGTTACACGGTCAACCTGTCCACTCGCCATATCAAGCATGAAAATGTGCGGGTTACCGAAACGACCGGAAGTAAAGACCATCTTACTTGCTGTTTTGTCAAAATCAGGAGAAACTTCAATGGCCCAGCTTTTCGCTAAAGCACGCTTGGGCTTAAAACTACCATTAATAAGAAAAATATCTGAGTCGCCATTTAAAGTAAGTGTGGCGGCAAGGTTCCCATCCGGCAAAAAGGTCGGCCCGATAACGGTATTGCCCGCAAAGGCCTTTTGATCAATTTTCCCGGTAGATTTATCCCATATACAAAGTAGATGCTGTCTTGTTCCGAGTCTTGTAAAAACTAGTTTCATCCCATCAGGGGCCCAGTTAGGACTTAAATTAATACCGCCAAGTGAACTAACCTGACGCAGATTCCTACCCTGCGGACTTACAGTAAAAATCTCTTTATTCTTCCCATTCTTACGAACAAAGGCAATGGACGAATCGAAAAAACCAGCCCGCCCGGTAAGTATCATCATCAAATGCGAGCTATACCTGTCCGCAATCAGTGGCAGCAACTCCTCAGTTACATTTGAATATCGTTTACCTAGAATCGTGCGTCCATTAAATGTTCCAATAACCCGTATACTTAAATTCTTTTCACCATTAGGCATAATTTCCCAGCCTGTGGTCAGAACGAGATCCACCTTTGACAATCGTAACGGCTTAAGATCCACATCGCCGGGCTTAACTCCGCGCGCAGGATCACCACCCAGAATATCACCAACAGGAACTGAATTTAAGAATGGAAGAAAAGTCAGGTTCTTGCGTATATCCTCACTGAAAGCTCCAGCTTCAGACGGCAAAGGCAGATCGCTGTCTTTTGCTCCTTTATATTTACCTTCCGGCAAAGTCTGAGGAGGCAGCAAAATAATGTTAACTTTCCGTTGGCCCGGGCCGAAGATATCAACAGTAAGAGTATCTGCAGCGCGGACATTACCTGTCGCAAACATCAAAGATATGATTGCCGCAACAAGAATAACCTTAACACTGTGTAAACAAGAATAAATTCTTTTGCTCATAATATAAAACCGAACCTACTGATCAAGGTCATGCAGGTTAAAGTTAACAATGATAGTTCGAATTGAACTTCCCGGAGGTTCAGGTAAAACCTCGGTATCGCGTAAAGCTGTTAACACAGAATCATCAAAGTCCACATTACCGGAAGAATCAAGCAGTTTAATATCAGTGATTCTTCCAGATGCTTCCAAAGAAATTTGTACGCGGGCGGCAAGATCGGTCCCTTGCCCAAAAACAGGATATCTCCAGTTTTTCTTAACTTCCTGCATAACAATAGAAGCGTACACCTGAACAAGGCCGGAGGCACCAGGAGTTCCAGAAGCTGATCCCTGAACCGCTGTAGATTCGGCAGTTTTGCTAAGCGAAGCCAAATCATTTGCAACGGCCTGCTGCTCTGTTTTTTCCTGCTTCTTGACAATATTACCAATGGCGGCAAGGTCTGCGGCAAGAATCTGTTCAGGCGTCAATTTAGGTTTAGCGGGTTTTGGAGGTGGAGTTTTCTTCTTAGGAGACACTTTCTTAGCTGGAGTAACAGGCTTCTTTTCTACCTTTTTCTCAACAACTTTCTTTTTAGGCGGATTAGTAGTTTTGATCTTTTTGGGAGAAATTTTATCGACTTTAGGCTCAGGTTTTGGCTTCGGCTGTGCCTTAGGGACTACGGGTTTAGCTTCAACTGGTTTCACGGGGCTAGCTTTTGGTTCCGGAACCTTTGTGGGTGTAACAGCCTCAGGAATAGCGACAGCGGATGGTTTGGAAACAGTTTGAGCAGGCTTAGCAGGTGCTTTAGGAGCCGTTGGCGCGGACGGCGCAGGAGCAAGAGAAATCAAATCCACCTGATATACTGGCATATCCAGTGAAATTTTCACAGTAGAAGAATCCGACCATGTCATAGCCAGTGTAATTATACTTGCATGTAGCAGTAATGAGATTAAAAGACCTAAAATTCTCATTAAAAAGCTCGCCCTGAATAAGAGTTATCATCCATTATTAGTTTACGCGAAGAACCCATAGTTACAACTTTAACGCTTTGGCTTCTGCGGTTCTACCTCTGCGACAACTCCCATTCTATCAATTCCAGCCGCCTTTATTTCGCCCATTACACGGACAACTTCGCCGTAAGGAACAGTCTTATCAGCCCTTAAGAACAGCGATTTATTCTGCTTCTTAACCAGCTTTTCCAAATGTCCTCGCAACTCATCAAAGCCGACTTGGTACTCATCAAGGTAAATTTCACCTTTGGCATTAATAGAAAGAACAAGATGTTCATTATCCTGCGGAAGGGATCTCACAGTTCTTGTCTGCGGCAAGTCAACTTCAACCCCTTGAGTCATCATAGGCGCTGTAACCATAAAAATGATCAACAGCACCAACATAACATCAACAAAAGGAGTTACATTTATCTCCGCGAGCATTCCCCGGTTATTGGTATACATTCCCATAATTTATACCTCAACAGAAGTGTCGTCTTCATCGTCGCCATGACTTTTAGAAGGAGGCTCTACCCAAGAAACTTCACGTTCAACTCTATTCAGGAAAACTCCAGCAAAATTGACCATTTCTGTCTCAATTCCACCAAGTACACCAAGGAAAAAGTTATAAGAGATGGTAGCTGGAATCGCTACAGCAAGTCCGATAGCGGTTGCAACCAACGCTTCTGAAATACCCGGAGCAACTGCGGAAAGAGCAGCTGATTTAGCTGTCCCGATGGCATGGAAAGAATTCATAATCCCCCATACAGTCCCGAAAAGACCGATGAAGGGAGCACCATTTGCGCAAGTGGCGAGGAAAGATAATGAAGATGACAGCCCTTTCATCTCAGAGCTGACCCGCTGTCTCAAAATTCTGCGTAAAGTGTCCTTAATCAGCCGGCGCTTATGGCTGGGACTGACTGCGGACTTTTCGAGAATGCGATACTCTTTTACTGCCGCAGAACCGATTCTATTAAGCGGAGAAGAAGGAGTTTTGCTGATTGCGGTCAAACCGGATGACAATGAGTCCGCGTCTTCCATAATCTTATTCCCTTTAAGAACAAGAGCTCTTGCTCTTCCGAGAGAAATAAGTTTGCAAAAAATAATGGTCCAGCTCCAAAGAGACATGGCTGCAAGCAAGCACATTACACTTTTTACCACTATAGAAGCGGACGCAAGCATGGCGAAAATTCCGCCTTCAGGTAAAAAATCCATATCGCACGCACCTTGTTTTTAGCTTTATTTCAAAAGTTTCCGAACCAACTCAGGGAAAACATCTTCCACCTGCCCTTCAATAAAGACATCGCTCATTGAGCTATAGGCCGAAGTAATTTTGTTAATCTCAATTATTTTCCCGCCATTATTTTTAATGCGCGGAGGAATTAAACTGGCAGGAACAACTTCACCCGAAGTACCTGCAACAATAACCAAATCGGACTGATCAGCAAGCTCAAAAGCTCTTTTATATGCTTCCGGCGGAATCTTTTCACCCCAGAAAACTAAATCTGGGCGGACTGTTCCAGAACATTTTAAGCATTTAAGCGGAAGATCACTATTCTCAGCCTTAATTACCTTATCAGCCTCGAATTCAACAAAACATTCCGAACAGAAAAAATGACTACAATTACCATGAAACTCCACCACATTTGCAGAACCTGCGCGCTGGTGGAATCCATCAATATTCTGCGTAATAACAGCTTTAAAAATCCCCGCCGCTTCGAGCTTGGCAAGAGCATTGTGTGCGGTATTAGGCCCAAACTTATGAGTCAGACGGACCAATTCCAACAAAAATTTCCAGACCGTTTCAGGATCAGATTGGAGAGCTCTGATGGAAGCAACCTTTTCAGGATCATATTTAGACCATATACCACCGGGACTTCTAAAATCAGGAATCCCGCTTGCCACCGAAAACCCTGCGCCCGTCATAACAATGGCACACCGCGCGTTTGCGATAAGTTCGGTCGCTTGATCTAAAACAGACTGATCAGGTGACATATTCCCTGCTATAAAATTTAGCTCAAGTTTACCTGCGCATCATTATTGTCTGCGCAAGCTGGCGAGAATTTTCTTCCGACTGCTCATATTCTTTAGGAGTCATACCTGCGCCAAGAGCTATCTTACGGCGCAGTTCACGGCTGACTAAATCTCCGGGCGCGTGAGCATCGTTATTGATAACAAGCTTCGCTCCAAATTTCCTAGCTAGGCCGACAACATGACCATTGGTCAGGCTGTGCCCTTTGCGAGTAGTTATCTCCAGATGAACACCATATTCAGCGGCCAGTTCGACCTCAACCTCAGTGATAAGCCCAGGGTGGGCAAGAACATCAACCTTGGCCTCAATTGCGGAAAGGTTAGTTCCTTCCGCAACAGGTTCAACAATTGTTTCACCGTGTACAACTACTATCTGTGCGCCTAAATCTCTAGCCTGATCAACCATTTCACCGATCAGCCCGGGGGGCACGTGGGTCAATTCTACTCCGCTGAAAACATCAAGATCAAAAAAATGACCATGTTTTTTAGAAAAACGATGAACATTTTCAAGAATAATTTCTATATTACTTGAGTCAGCATGGTCGGTCATCGCAATCGCCCGATACCCTGCAATTCTGGCTCTACGCGCCAGCTCAGCAGGAATAAGTTCACCATCGCTAAAAACAGTATGTGTGTGAAAGTCTATCATTATCTCAGCTCTGTATAATATATTTATAATCCGGGAACAGTCTTACATTTTATATTTGAAATCGTCGGGTGAAAGATCCTCAAAATCATCGCCAGTGCGAGAGCCTTTGCTTAGAGTCTCTTCAGCGTCCTTAGTGCCAGCAACGTCAATAACTTTCTGAGATGCTCGCACAGGACATTTAGCCCTGACAGCAAGAGCAATTGCATCGGATGGACGCGAATCAATAGTTCTGACCTCACCACCAGTCTCAACATTTATTTCAGCGTAAAAAGTACCCTTTTCAATATCTACGATATCTACGGAAACAACCTTACCGCCAAGTGCTAAAATAGTATCCAAAAGCAGGTCATGTGTCATAGGTCTCGGGAAGGCAACTTCATCAAGGACCAAAGATATAGCCATAGCTTCCATTGCTCCAATCCAGATAGGCAGAACAATACCCAGTTCTTCATTTTTAAGAACAAGTACAGGCGCTTCAGAGTCGTTCTCGACCGCCAAGCCGTAAATCTGCATTTCTACCATGGATCCCCCACTTTCTCGCCGATAAGAGAATGATTTTTAGATTCTATAATCTTAACATTCACCAACTTGCCACCAAGCTGAAGAGATTCATCCCCGCCTTCAAAGAAAATATTAACTACACGTCCGCCGGGATCTTTACCGCGCCATGCAATTCCGCCTTCACTCTGCCTTTTGCTTGGCCTTTCAAGCAGAATAACCATTTCATCACCGACTAACTCTTCTAGACTTTCTCTAGTAATATGCTTTTGTCTTTCCTGCAAGCGCGCAAGACGCTTTTGAGCAACATCTTCGGGAACTTTTGGTGTCATTTTAACGGCAGCAACTCCCGGACGGTCTGAATATTTAAAGGAAAAGCTACTTTCATATCTAACTATTTCCATTATATCCATTGTTTGCTCGAAGTCTTCATCTGTCTCACCGGGAAACCCTACAATAATATCAGTGGTCAAAACAATACCGGGGCAAGTTTCTTTTAATCCTTCAACAATGCCCAAATACCGTTCGCGGTCATATTTGCGTCCCATTTTCTTTAACATATTATCAGATCCGGATTGCACAGGCAGATGCAATTGCGGACATAAATTCGGCAATTCTCCAAAAGCTTTAATCACTTCCGGCGCAATATCTTTAGGATGAGAAGTCGTGAACCTAATTCTCTCCAGACCGTCGATAGCGGAAACCTTGTATAACAACTCAGCAAAACTAAGGTCTGCACCTTTTTTATCTATACCAAAACTATTAACATTCTGTCCAAGCAAGGTAATCTCGCGAACGCCGGACTTAACGAGCGCGGTGCATTCATCAATAATAGCTGACGACAAACGCGATTTTTGACGACCACGTGTATAAGGAACAATACAGTAAGCGCAAAAATTGTCACACCCCTGCATTATGTTTACAAAAGCCTGTCCGGGAATTGTTCCGATACCGGGAGGTAGCAATTCCTCATTAGGATTTGCAAGTCCGCCTTCGCGCTCTGGATACTTGGCAAGAAAATCGTTTAAAACTAGTTTCTTTGTGTGATCAGCAGCCAACTCCTCTAAAAACTGAGGAGCCTGAGCCACGCCGTCACTACCGAAAACAAGCCTTACGAAGGGGAATTTCTTTAGAAATCCTTCACCAATTTGCTGAGCTACACACCCGCCAACAGCGACAAAATCGCCGGGAGATGTACATAAACGCCCAAGCCGGCCTAGAACACTATAAACTTTCTGCTCAGGTTTATCCCGAACAGAACAAGTGTTCACAATAAATATATTTGCTTCTGATTCGCTAACGGCTTTCCAACCACGGCTTTCCATTGCACGGATAAGCCAATCGGAATCGTGAACGTTCATCTGACAACCGAATGTAATTACGTTAAACTTCATGAGCCGGACATACTCTATATGATGTTGAGGGTAAACCTGATTAAATAACCTGTAAAAACAGCTAACTAGCACTATCAAAGTTTTGCTTAGCTTATCTATCTTCGAGCCACCACAAAAAAAACACAATATTTTCAAACAGATAAAGCCGAGAGAGTTATAAAAACAATCCCGGCTAAAATGCAAATATCTCTAAAAAAAGTCAGGAAGGATTACGACCGTAAGTTTCTTTACTTATTTTCCACTTATCCCCGTCGAGAACAAATTCAAAGGTAGGGGTAAATTTACCGCGACCACTGTTATCCCGATAATCCCAAAGAACCCTGACCGTACAAGTATTACCTTTAAGCTCAAACGAGGTGAATTTAAACAATCTCAATTTAAAAGATTGGTCAACCCAGTATGAAGCACACTGCGGTAAGATCCCGCTAAAATCTTCAAATTCCAAATCTTCCTTAGAATCACAAGGAAAGGACTTCACTGTTGCATTCGCGGTATAAAGGACTCTGATAGCGTCAAAATCTCTAAGATTGTAAGCATCTTTATATTCAAAAAGAACATCTTTAAGGCGATCACGAACAGCCTCTTTTTCATCAGAAGCAAAAGCGGTTGCACTGAGTGAAACCAAGAGCAAAACAGAAACACCAAAATATAAAACTTTCTTCATATGAACACCTGTAGATAATATTTTTTCTAATGCTGTTTCAGTACTATATTATTTTGCAGCAAAAATCAGCAAATCCCATTCATGTTTCGCCATTTTTTTAAACATGCACCAACAGCTTCCAATACTTCCGCAGGATTTTTATCTTCTGTCTCAATTATGCACTCGGCATCAGGATCGATTTCAAACTTAACATCAATACCGATTACTTCCCCAAGTTCCTTGAAACATTTACCTGTTTTTTGACGTTCCAAAGCTTTCTCATAAAGCCCCGCCATAACCAACCCCTGCTGCCTTCCGGCCTCACGCTTCATTGCCATATTCACAGGACAGCGCAGATGGACCTCGGCAAAAAACTCAATTCCTTCACGAGCTTCTTTGCGAAAGCAAAGCTCATGCCCAGTGCCATCCATTATGACGCATCGTCCAGACTTCATAATAGAAATAGCGTCTTGTACAAATAGGCTATAAACTTTTATGCGCTCTTCGTGAGTGTACTGAGGATCGGAAACATATAACTTCCTCCGATCATCAAGTCTAAGCAATATAGGATTAAGCCCATCTTCTCTAAGCTTATTAAGCAAACCATCCGCAATGGTACTTTTTCCGCAGCCCGGAAGACCCGTGAACCATACAGCCCAGTTTTTATTAACGCATATACCTTTTGAAATCGGCATAATCAAAAACCTCCTCCTCAAGCACATTTTCAATAAACCTTAAAAGCGACGCTCGAACTTTTACGGGATGATCGGGATACCACACAGGCGACGCAATTACTAACCCTCTGAAAACAAAAAATGGAGCAATCACTTCCAGTATTTCAATATCACCAGTTCTTTCAAGATATTTCTCAAAATACGTCATATACATCTTTCTGAAATTTTCCGAACAAGACCCGCCGCCATATAGTCCGAAAAGAATATAATTAGCAGCCATACAACAGAGGTCGCCAGCAGGTTCGCCCCATTCTCCTCGACTACGATCAAGTACGCTGAAACCAGTAGGCCCGCCGACCAAAACATTCCACGGATGAAAGTCGCCATGCACAGCGCAAAGCCTGTGCGTATAATTAGACAACTTCCATCTCCAATCTATAAGCCTTTTTTCAAGACTTATAAACCTGTCCTTAGAAAAATGTTCACATGGATGATCATACGCTTCATCCACAAGTCCCATAATACATTCGCTGCTTCCGATAAGATCCCGAACCCTTCTCATATAAAGATGTGAATCATCTTTCTTTACAGAATGGATATCTGCAAGCCAACCCGCAAGTTCTCCGGCCTGCTCAGTATCCGCATCTCGGAAATCTCCCTTCGTAATGCGGTCAAGATCTTGGAAATAGTCATACCCTTCAAGTTTCTCATTTAAAATAAAAAATTCACGAGGTTCATGCAACGGCATCATTTTGCCAGCGCTGTTCACATATCCCATGCCCATGGGTTTAACATGTTTACTGAGCTTTGCAGAGGTCTCATACTGAAACATCAAAATAGAGGCACGGTCCCAGTAAAACTGATGTCCATAATTGTCGCCCTTCATAACCGAGATGACGGTTTCCTGAATTTCAGCTTTCCCGTCATCACTGGCAACTGTGAACCGAACAAGAAGAGGCTTCCCGTAGCCGAAACTTTTCATGCCCTGTTTATCAAGTGAGCCAATGTCACCATAATCAACAAGGGCTGTTTCGGTACCGAAAGCCTCTTTCAGATATTCTTCAATCATGCTCGGTGTCAGCTCAACCATTCCATCATCCTCCCGCTTAATTTATTTTAAGCAAGTCAGGCGAAGAAAGTTTGGAGCTGGCGGATTACAAGCAGTAATAATTACCGTGCGCTAAACTTCTCCGAAGTTGGATTTGTAGCGGGCCCAGAATTCGTCCTCAGTGTATGAGTGTTCCTGAGTTCCCAATTTTTCAACACAATATACAGCACTTACTGCGCCGATATGAGCTGATTCTACAAGATTTTTACCCATTGAAATACCTTTAATCAAACCAGCTCTGAATGCGTCACCAGCTCCGGTAGGATCTTTAACAACATCCACCTTTGCAGCTGGAACAGCAGTTTCGCCGCTCTTTTCTACAACGAGACAACCTTTTTCACCGAGAGTCACGATGATGGACTCACAAATTTCCATGAGCTCATCTCTAGTCTTTTCGGTAGACTTCATGATCATTTCGAGTTCGTAGTCGTTAGCTACCAAAATTTTAGCATCTTTGATCATACCAAGAAGCTGTTCGCCGCTAAATGCCGGAATATTCTGGCCCGGATCAAATATGAAAGAAACGCCCTTTTCTCTGTAGATTTTAGGGAAATTCTGCATATCTTCGAGGTTACCAGGAGAAACGATTGCCAAAGTATCCTTAGCATCAACTGCGGAAAAATCGTAATCGCAAGCAAATTTCATAGCACCAAGATTAAACCAAGTGATCTGGTTGTTACTCTTATCGGTGGTGATGTAAGCACTGGCAGTGAAATCTGTATCAATACGTTTGAGACCATTAAGTTCAACATTATGCCTAGATAGCCACTTCTCATAAACATCGAAATCTTTACCGACAGTTCCGAGAATAACAGATTTTTCGCTAAAAAGAGACAGCGCGTACGCAATATTACCAGCGGTTCCACCAAATCTTTCGTCTAGTCCGTCCACAAGCAAACTAATATTCAACATGTGAATTTTGTCAGGAAGAATATGGTCAGAAAAACTACCGGGAAAACTCATAATCCTGTCATACGCCATGGAACCTGAAACTAAAATCTGCATTATAAAATCTCCTAAAACTGTTTTAAAAAGAGAAGGGAAATCCGAGTGTGGAATCGCATCTCATATAGTAAGCAGCTCCTTTCAACATATACAGAGCTGAGCAAAATCCATTTTGAAAAACGAATAATATGCTTTGGCACACTGTAAAGTCAATAAAGCTGTCACGAGGTGTGACTTTTAATCCACTCAAAGAACTCGGAATTCCCTTCTTTTGATTCAACAGCAACAATGCAGGGACAGTCATAGCTATGAAGTTGTTTAACTGTTTCAGTTAACTTTTCCACCAGCTCTGGAACTGTTTTAGCTATCAGCACGGCCTCGGAAGAGCTTTCGATCTTACCTTCCCACCAGTACATAGATTCCATTTTATCAATAATATTAACGCAGGCTGCCAAATGACGTATGATTAATTCACTGCCGATTTCCCGTGCTTCTTCCACGTCTCCAGCCGTAATATAAACAAGCATCACAGACATTATTAACCTATTTTTTTACTGACAGATTGTAGCGTCAGGCTTAGCTTCAGCAAGATACCTATTAATTTTAGCAAGCTCACGGTCAGAAACAGTCATACCCTTTTTGACCATTCTAGCGTTGGTTTTTTCCCAGCCAGCCAAATCTTTTTTACCAAGAGCGCGGCAAACGCGTTTCATACTGTGGCAAGATACACATTTAGCAGTAACAATTTCTGCGTCATCAGCCTGTGCGACAGGAGCTAAAGCTCCAGTCATCATAATGGTTCCAGCAACAAATAAACTAAATAAGAATTTCATTTTTTATTTCCTCCGATGATTTATAATTCAATAATACATGATTCACCATACCACGCAACATTTATAGCAATTCCTCAATTATAAATTTGTGGGGCCACATGTAAGATTGTAAGTTACAGAAAGAAATGATAGCCCGACCTGATATGGTAACGAAGATTAAACCACCTAAAAAAGCAGTACAGGTTAGAGCTAAAGAAATTTATTCCCGCCTGATCACGCGCTATCCCGATCCAACACCTGAGTTAGACTGGAAGAACGCATGGGAATTGATGGTAGCAACAGCTCTAGCTGCCCAGTGCACAGACGTGCGGGTAAATAAAGTCACACCTGCTCTTTTCGCTAAATGGGACGGACCTGAAGAAATGTCCAAAGCGGATGTCTTAGACATACAGCATGTCATCCGCTCCACAGGTTTATTCAGGAATAAGGCGAAAAATCTTAAAGCCGCCGCAGTATTAGTTATGGAAGAGTTTGGCGGTGAAATGCCCCGCACCATGGAAGATATGATTCGCTTGCCCGGTGTTGCCCGAAAAACAGCTAACATAGTATTATCAAATGCTATGTTAGTTCACGAAGGGTTAGCTGTAGATACCCATGTTAAACGTCTATCATTTAGAATGGGTTTAACAACAAGCACCAACCCGATAATTATTGAAAGAGATCTAATGCCACTATTTGAGCGCGAGCAATGGGGAACAACGAACCATTTGCTTGTTCTGTACGGACGCGAAATATGCCCCGCCAGATCGCCCAAATGTGACATCTGCCAACTAAACGATATATGCCCTAAAAATGGAATAGAGAAAAAATAATGACTGAAGACAAAAAAAAGCCCGGTACATTTAAGATTCACGCCACTGATGGTGAAGCTCGCCTTGGAACCCTAACCACCGCTCACGGTGACATTGAGACTCCCGTATACATGCCGGTAGGGACTCAAGGAACTGTAAAAGCTGTCTCCCCCCGCGACCTTAAAGAAATTGGCTCGCAGGTTATTCTCGGTAACACATACCATCTCTATCTCCGTCCAGGTGATGAGCTTATCGCGCGCCGTGGCGGTCTACACAAATTCGCTAACTGGGATCGTCCAATTCTTACAGACAGCGGCGGTTTTCAGGTTTTCAGCCTCGAATCCATCCGCAACATAACAGAAGAAGGCGTTGAGTTCCGCTCGTACCTAGATGGATCAAAACATTTCTTTTCACCTGAAAAAGTCATTTCCATTCAAAAGAATATCGGGTCCGACATTATGATGGTTCTCGACGAATGTGTTGGATACGGAAATGACCGTGAATACACCGAACGTTCACTAGAACTAACAACCCGCTGGGCCCAGCGTTGCCGTGATGCCTACCCCGTAGGATCAGGCGATCAGCTCATGTTCGGAATCATTCAAGGTGGATTTCACAAAGATCTACGCGAAAAAAGTCTCGAGCAGCTATCCCAAATACCATTCGAAGGATACGCAATCGGCGGCCTGAGCGTTGGCGAGCCAATCCCGGATATGTACGACATACTAAGACACATTGGACCTAAGCTTCCACAGGACAAACCACGCTACTTAATGGGCGTAGGAACTCCCCTCGATATTCTCGAAGGCATCGCCAACGGTGTAGATATGTTCGACTGTGTACTCCCTACCCGCAATGCACGAAACGGAACCCTCTACACGTCCGAAGGTAAAGTGAACATCAAACGCGCACAGTATCGTGAAGATGATTCTCCGCTTGATCCTAATTGCGATTGCTACACATGTCAGAATTTCAGCAAATCATATTTGCGACATATTTACACAGCCAAAGAATTACTGTCGTCACAGCTGAATTCAATTCATAATTTACGCTTTTTCCTCAAGCTGACAGAAGAAGCACGCGAAGCTATCAAAAACGGTAAGTTCGCTGATCTACGCAAAAAGTATGAAGCAGTATACGAACCTGTTGCTCAAATTTAAAGATGTGGGGTTGTGTGCCTCCGGCGGAACAAAACTTTTTAGAGGGTTGGGATTTTTAAGAAGGTTGTTTATTGAGGTTAGTTAAAAAAACATTATGAAACTTATTCGAAATTTGTTTGCGCTTTTAGGGGGGCTTACCTTTTTAGGGATTATGGCTATTGCCGTACTCTTTTGCTACGCCCCTACTATTTTGCAACAAGTCGATAAGCTAGAAAAAGCCGATGCAATTGTAGTCCTTGCCGGGAATTACTTCAGACCCATATATGCGGCAGAACTTTATTCCGAGGGCTATGCCCCAATAGTATTAGTCAGCAAGCCTATTGTTTATACTGAAATAAATGCCCTTCACAAATTAGGCATCAAACGTAAGTATCAATGGGAAATTTTTAGAGATGTATTGCTCATCAAAGGTGTACCCGAAAATAAGATCTTATTTTTCGGTAAAGATAATATGAGTACAATTGATGAAGCTGAAAATCTCAAAATTATGTTTGCTGAAAATGAGTTAGGTGCGAACATAAGAAAGATTATTCTTGTTACTTCACCATTACACACAGGGCGCGCAGGTAAAATATTTCGCGACGCTCTACCGAACAAAGAGTTCATCGTTGTCGCAACACCATATGAACCCGTTCCCGAAAAATGGTGGTCCAATTTCCGCACAGCCCCATATATAGTTCTAGAAGCTGCCAAGAATATTTTTTACTATTTTGGTGGTGGCTTCAGAAGTTCTAAGTAATAGCGGTTAAATGGGGTTTGCTCACAAAAAAACAACCTCCCGAAATAAGATTTTCATCTTAATTCCGAGAGGTCGCAATCTGCATTCGATTAATCGCTAATTTTCAGGATCGACACTTCACTAAATTGAAATTGAATTTATCTCTCCAATCTCAATTAAAGCCCCATCTTTTTAACGATCTGCTCTAGGATTAAATCAATCTCGCCAGATTCAGGGAGACTTAGCACATTGCCGTCAGTCATCTGGCGCTCAATCAAACCTGCTAGAGGTGGAATTATTGCGTGCCATTCTGGAAGGTGCGGAAGCTCAGGAAGTGTACCACCCATATAGCGGTTTATCACCATAACCTGATTATCCAGCCCTAACTGTTCTGCCATGCGCCCGACATCTGATGCGGTTTGGAAACTACGCATACTTGGTTCGGTAACGACCACAAGCCCGTCAACATGAGTCACTGTACCTCTTCCTAAATGCTCTACTCCAGCTTCAAGATCGACCAGAACGCAATCGTCACTATCTATTACAATATGAGCCAAGATAGCCTTGAGAAGTGCGTTAGCATCGCAAGCACATCCACCGCCCGCATTTGTTAACCCGCCCATGACGAGTAAACGTTTGCGTCCCGGAGTTACCCCCGGCAATGGAGCAGATGACAGCGGTAATTCTACAGCCAGATCATCAGGCAAATCTCTCACATCAGGATTGAGGTTCAAGAAACCGCCCTCGTGAATGCGCTCATGCACTAGATCTTTTTTACTGATTATCGGCTGTGGCAAAGACTCTTGATCTAAGCCGGATGCCTGCCCTAGTGAAAGAGCGGTATCTGCGTCTATCATCCAAACATTATGTCCGTTTCTTGCCAGCCAGTCTGCCATCCATGAAGTAACGGATGTTTTCCCGACGCCGCCCTTGCCTGCAAATGCCAATTTCATAAGCTACTCCGTGGTTCCTTATTCGCTAAGTCCAAGTCCCTTACGCTTAGCCCTAATACGGATATCAAAAAGCTCCGCGGCCTTAACGGGATCAGGTTCAATAACGAAGGAAGCACCGACAAGGTCTTCGAGTCCTGATACTGCTAAGTTCGTAACAGTTTCAGAACCGAGAATATTCGGTGGATGACCAAGGTGAGTATAGATTCCGCTAGCTACGGCATATAGTCCGATAGCAGCGGCTTTTTCTGAATACCATTCTGGAGACGAAGCTCCTACTGGGAGATCACTAATATCAACCTTTAATTCGTTAGCCAGAGCCGCACAGAGTTGCAGAATACGCGCATTGTCTACACATGATCCGTAATGAAGAACTGGCGGAATTCCGAGTGCTCCACAAACTTTTTTAAGTCCCGGGCCAGCCATTTCAATTGCTTCCGGAACAAGCAGTCCGGCTTTTCCTGCGGCGGTGGTTACGCAACCTGTGACGATTACGAGAATATCTTTTTTAATCAGCTCTTTTGCAAGGCCGACATTCATGGAATCTTGTTTGATCTTCGGATTGTTACACCCAACGATACCGACAGCGCCGCGAACATCACCAGCCACAATGGCCTGAATGAGTGGATCGAGAGTTCCGCCCATTGCGGTGATAAGAGCTTCGTTTGAGAATCCAGTCATAATCTTAACTGGTTCACATGGAATATCCACACGGGATGGATCGCGCTCAGCATATGCCTGAACGGCTAAACGAACTATTTCGCGAGCCTGTTTAAGAGCAGAACTAGGCTTAATATTGTAATGAATTGCGCCAGTGAAGCGAGCTTTTTGAGCGGTATCGATGAATCTTGTGTGGTAACAACCCGCAATCTGAACCATGCTCGGCATGATACACTGGTAATCAACAACGACTGCTTCGACTGCTCCAGTAATGATCGCAAGTTCGGTCATCAAGTGGTTCCCTGCCATGGGGATACCCTTACGCATGAGAAGTTCGTTACCAGTACAACATAATCCGGCAATGTTAATTCCGGTTGCACCTAGTGCTTTAGCTTCGGCGATAATTTCAGGATCGCGAGCAGCGGCAAGGATCATTTCGGAAACAACAGGATTGTGACCGTGAACGAGAATATTTACTTTATCTTCTTTGATAACGCCTAGATTGGCTTCGGACATGGAAGGTGATGGTGTACCGAAGATTACATCGGAAAGTTCAGTACCGATCATGGAACCGCCCCACCCATCTGCAAGCGAAGTTCTTGCGGCATGAAGCATAGTATTAGGAGCGTCATTATCACAGCCCATATGGGTGCGATGCATCATCTCTGCAATTTCGCGATCAACTCCGCGTGGAGTCATACCGAGTTTATTCCAGATGTCTTTACGCTTTTGAGGTACACGGGAAAGAAATGAGATTTGTTTTTTACGGCTACCGAAATCGCCAAAAAAGACTTCTAAAATATCTTTGGCAACATCAATAATGTCACGTTCTGCGACGGCTGCTACTCCGACTTCTTCGGCAATACGTCTGAGTTTAGACTCATCTGTGATTTTATAATCTTTTGTGTCACCGTCAACGATAGCTTCAAGCACTTCAATAAGATCGCGACCATGGTCTGAGTGACCAGCGGCCCCACCAGCTACAAAGCGACCAAAGTTACGAGCAACAACAACGTCTGCGTCTGCGCCACAAACTCCGCGGGGCGCTTTTGCGGTAATTCTACATGGCCCCATTGTACAGTTGCGACAACTAAGACCTAGCTCACAAAGTTTGCAATGTGGAGTTTGTTGTTGCAGTCTTTCATGAACAGTGTCGATTCCCTCAGCTCTCGCTTTGGTAATCATTGCCTGGGCATCATCCCAAAGGGAAAGTTCTTCTACTGGACGTGGTTCTTTTGCCATACTTCTATCCTTCCTGTTTTAAACGGATAAAGGCGAAATGCCTGTTCCAAAACAAAAGCTATATTCTGGGCTATTGAGTCCACAGTAAGCAATTCAGGAGAGTATGTTTGTCGGATAGACGACAATACATGAATAAAATTAATAATAAATTAGTAATGAACTAATTTTAGCACATTTAAAGAGCAAATAACAAATTTTTAATTAAGTATTTACCACATCTTCAAGAGCCTTCAGATCAGGAATAAACCATTTTGAGCGACCGCGTTTTACAACAAGTCCCTCACGAACCATATTATTCAGCAAAGTAGATACAGTTTGACGGGTTGCACCGAGAATTTGAGAAAGCTGTTCAATGGTTAAATCAAGCTCAAGTTCAAGACCTCCATCAAAGGGGACTCCTGATTCCTGTGCCTCTTTAAGAAGATAAGCAGTTAGGCGTGCGTAAATATCTTTAAATGCAAGTCCGCCAATAACTGAAAATGCATTTTGTAAAATTTTACCAAGAACTCGAACCATTGTGCGGTTAAAAAGAGGAACTTCAGCCATACATCGTTTCACGGATTGAACATCAGTAACCAGAAGTGAGCTATCCTCAAGCGCTTGAACAAAACATCCGGCGTGAGAAGAATAAAGGTCGCCCGGTTCCAAAATTCCGAGTGTAAATTCTTTCTCTTCATAACCAAGATAAATTCTTACTTTTCCACTTTCGATAATAAAAACAAGATCTTCATCCTGTTCAGGACTAAATATTATAGCTCCCTTCTTTGCGGAGCGAGAATGAAAGACATCCCTAAGGTCCGTAAGTTCAGACTTTTGCAATTCATCAAGTAAGTTTATACCGGAAAATTTCATACGGCTCCTATACTTTATGTTGTACGTGTCAATTTAGCATGACCTTTGAAGAGCGCTAACGACTAACATGTTGCCTTAATGACTTATCTTAATATACTATCCATTATTAAAAATAAAAATCACAGCCCCTTCCAGACTAATTATAAAATACGAGTATAAAGATAAATATGTCAGGTAAAAAATCAATAAAATACAGAATCGGAATGGGCTTAATATTTTTTGGAATGATCTGCCCGTTATTTTCTTTTCTCGTCCCTTTTTTAAATCTTTCAACCGCAATGTCTTCCACCATTATTGCTTTCTTAATGGTTGGTGGACCTGAGCTTTTCCTGATTGCCGGGGGCGCACTTGCGGGCAAAGAAGCTTTAGATTCAATCAAACATAAATTGTTTAAACCCGCAGGAAAAACACGCTACACAATAGGCATGACTCTTTTCATCAGCGGAATTATGGTCAATTGGGTTCTAATTTATCTGGTTCTCACAGATGTTGTGGGACTCGACCATAAATCTCTTTTAATCATAGTCGGTAGTATTGATATTACCAGCATCACAGGAATTCTATTGATGGGCACAGAGTTCTTCACTAAGTGCAAACGATTATTCACATGGGAAGGGGTGGACTCCTGCTAATCTTTATTCTCTATGTCAGCCTCAACCACTGGACCTTGCATTGGTGTGGAAAAAGTTGAGCATGAAGTAAGCTCGTCCATTCTATTTGCGCACACCGACAGTGAAACATCTTGACCGCTATCAATAACGGATTGTCTCATCGCTTCGATTACACCATTAATGTATCCCATACACGGGCTGTTAATTCTCTTTGTTGCTTTATCTTCATAGCCGGAAAGAGCAGAAAGAACTTGGAGCAGAGTAATTTTCTTAGGTGAAACGGCAAAGATATAAATATCTTTTTCAGCATCTTCATCACTTCCTTTTACCAATAATCCACGATCCACAAATTTATCAAGCATGGAGCTTAAGAAACTAACCGGAACGCCCATCTCTTCAGCGAGGTCCTCAATATAGTATGCAGGTTCCGCACGATCAAACCTAACGCTCATCAAACTAAGCGCGAGCAAAGATATTTTTTGAAGATCTTCCATACTGGCATTCGGCATAAACCTTTGCTGTCTGTATAGCATCACGTTTTGGACAGCAAAACTCACCTCAGAACCGAGCAAAACGATTATCCAGCTAAGGTATAGCCAGAGCAGAAACAGAGGCAACTGGGCGAAACTCCCATAAATGGCATTGTATTTACTTACACCCACCTGCCAGTTTATGTATGCCCATTGAGCTAACTGCCAAATTGATCCGGCAACAACCCCGCCCGCGGCCGCACTAAAAATCCTGACGCGAGTATTAGGCATGAAGGCATAAATGAAAGTGAATGAAATCCATATCAAAACAAGTGGCGCCATCTTAATAAATAAGCTCTCTACCTCGGATACTCCGTAAATATTTTGTAATGACGATGAAGCGGCTTGCTTACTAATGGCAACACTCACACTTGTCGCGGCAATGACGGCAACAGGACAAATAAAAATCACGGAGAAGAAATCTGTAAATTTTCTCCAGAATGTTCGCCCGACTTTCACTTCCCAGATTACATTAAAAGCTTTTTCGACCGTGCCTACAGTTGAAAGGACAGAAAAAAGCAGTGCAGCGATACCAATACCACCCAAGGTTTTAACATTTGTATTATCAACGTACTCAAGCATTTTGATGACAACCTCTTCCCTTCCGGCTGCAACCTTAAGCAAGATATCATGAATATAGGAAGAATCTTGAAAGCCAATCCCTTTTAAAATAGAAAAAGCGACAGCTATAAAAGGAACAATCGAAAGCATGGTTGTGAAAGTTAAGGCAGAGGCTCTAATCATGCATTGGTCTTTCCAGAAACCATATACGACAAGATACAAAATTCTCGAAAACGTATAAAAAATTCTGCGCACAGGGTCGACACTCTGAGAATCCCAGTTCCATATTTCATTCATGAAAAAATCTGAAACTCTATCCCCAATTTTACTTGCAACCATCAAGAGCCTCCTTAGAAATTACATCCACAACAACAAACGACTTAAAAATGCAATTTAGTGGACAACCATGTCAGAATATATAGTTCCTAAAAAACTTAAAGGACTGCTCCGGTACACCAAGAACGTCTTTAAAGACATCACCCCAACGCTGCATCCCTTGAACATTAACATCAGGGTCAGTCAACTTACCGGTGACAGTAACATTTACACCGGACATTGCGTCAAAAAGTGAATTAACGAGCTTAAGGTATAAATTCGGTAGCTGTATGATATCGGCATCAACATAAATATCAATTGAATCTTCGGGAATATTAAATCCACCACGTCCCACTGCCGTGAGATAAGCCGTTTTCAACAGGAACTTTTTAACAACAAAGGCCCCTTTATCACCATATATTGTCCCTTCCATAATCGAAAATTTTGTAGGCTTGGGCGCCTTAGATCCATTAACCTTATTGGGCGCAGTGTTAATTTTTACTGCAGTGCTATCGTTAACGGGTACGCTCGAAAACAAATATGAGCCGTCTACAATTTTCGCAGCAAAGTGGCCGCCTAAAGTGTTTATAAAATCTATATTTGCAGTTGAATGACCACTTAGTTTCACAGAAACATCAGCAAGTCCTGTCACATATCGGCTGCCAACATAATCTTCAAAAAAATGCCCTGCCTGAAATGCTCTAGCCTCAATATCCGTATTCAAAGCAACCGTACTGTTTTTAAGACCAAGTGACAATTTACCTGCAACATTACCTTCATGAAACCCGCCTTTAATGTTATTAATATCAATTACGGAATCTCGCATGTTAATGTTCGCACTGATTTTATTACCTGCAAAGTCAAAAATCCTGAAAGAATCGCACTTAACTTTTCCGCTAGCATTTATTGAATTCAAAAATGTTTCAGGGAATTTCCACTCAGGAACCTTTTGAGCCGTTCTCCCGTCTGAAACAGATTCACTTGTGACTGCTTCATCATTGGGAGGTAAAAACATATCAACATCCACATCATCAGCATCCAAAATAAAACTGATAGTTGGCTTTTTAAAGTTTGCAAGTTCTATAGTCCCTTTGGCCGTTGAACCGTCTAACTTACATTTATTGATACGAAGATTTACATTCTCGCCATTAACACTAAATAAACTATCAAGGGTAAAAGAATTAAACGCGGAAGGGTCTTGCGTTGCGGGCTTTTTTACACCGAAAAGTTTAAACACATGTGCAAGGTTTGTCTGCGGAACCAGCAACCGACCTTGAACTGTAGCCGTTTCGCTACCAATTCTTTTAGCTTCAATATTCCCAGTAATTTTAACCTTTCCGCTAGATAAGCTAAAAGAATCCAGCTTGATGCTTTGCTGTTTAAGAGATCCATCCCCGGTACATGTCAGCGCTATTTTGCTCTTAATAAGTGGAACATCCTTACCTTCAATTGAAAAATCAAGTTTACTATCTTTAAGATAAACATCTCGGATAGCTCTTCGTGTAGCAAACACATTTCCTGAGAAATTACCCTTTACAGCGACTGCCGGATTTGCCAGAGCACATGATAAGCTCATCTTTAGGTTTCGCCCAGCCATCCCTTCGATAATAGATGTCGTGAGTGGAGCTCCTTTGATTCCAAGCTGCAAGCTCTTAACATGCAATTCCCGAAACTGCTCAGGTATGTCTTTGTAATTCAAAGAAGCAATGACTGACTTACTATCAATAGAAATATCTGATTTAATATTTCTCACAATCTCGCCCAATGTTTTTCCGCTGGAACTTAATTTACCTAGCATAAATTCAGCTTTACCAGATCTAATTTTAAGCCCATCAATTTTGAGAGGTATTAGTTTCAGCGAAACAGGAGAAATCGAGCCAGCTCCTGCCAAATAAAGGGTGTCCTTTTGTTTGGAACTATCAAATGCAAGGTCCGCTTTAATTAAAAATTTACCATCAAGGTAGGCGCCATTTTCAATACTGATGCTTGCTACTTTTGGTCCTGGAGAAATGGACAAACGACAATTATCCATACGCAACCCGTCATAAACAAGCTTACCGACCTCAACTTTACCATTGCATGGAATACGGCGTACAAGATCTGCAATTACAAGGTTTTTAAACGGATGCTCTTTTTCTACCTGAAAGTTATTTCCCTGCGTACCGTTTTGATTCCGTAGAGAAGATCTACGGAGAGCAAAAAGTTTTGCGTAAGAATCCAAAACAATGCTATCAGCTCTCAGATTAAATTCCGCCCATGGATTATCATAATCCTGTAGAGAAAATTCACCTCTAAGCAATGTGTCATCAATGGCTAATTTCAGATCCTTAACTTCAGTTTTCTGCATCGTGGAATGAAATGAAACAGAAATAGAGGCCGAATTAAGTATCTTATCAAATTCCGGTGGAATTGTTTTTGGGAGAAATCTTGATAACAGTGATTTAGGATCAAACTTCGTAGACTTGAGGCTCCCAGTTAAATCAGGTGAATCGTAAATATTTTTGAAGACAGCCGCCCCTGTAAGGCGAACACCTAACCCCTGCATAACCAGTCCTTTCACATCAACGCGTCCCTCGTTCAAATCAAAATCAAGTCCAGCGATACCCTCAATAATGCCATCAGTACCCAAGGCTTTTTCACTTTCCACCTTTAGTGAACAAGACATGTCAGACAAAGATATGGTTTTATCTTCCAAGGATAAATGCAATAAACCCTTAACATTGCTGAAAGCTTTAACAGCTAGAAAATCGGTATCTAAAATTGCTTTTATATCAAACGCAATAGGCTGCTCTGCCCTTAGAGGTCCAGTCCTGACGTCTATTCCAGAAAAAGCAAATTCATTTTTGCTTACAACGTCACAGTATATAAAGGTAGCGTTTTGGACACTTACGCCTCGAACGGACAGATGAGACAAAAACCTTTCTAAACCATCATTTTTTGAATCGTCCGAAGACTGTTCCACTATAGGCAAATTTAATAGACCATCTTCTCCCCTATCCACGCGCAAAAGAGGCGAATCAACGATTATAGTATCTACGTCAAAAACACCCCGTAAAAGAGGGAGTAATTTTACTCTGAAGTCTGCGTTTTTTACTATCAACTGATGCGGATATCTCTCAGAAGGAGCGGAAGAAACGGAAAAAGATCCAGTTTGAACGCCAAGCCATGGAAAAAAAACAAAATCAAGGTTCTCTTCAAAATCAAAATTACGACCGGAAAGATCGCTAAGATAAACTTCCAGTTCGCGGCGTGGACCATCTGATTCAGCATAGTAAACACCGCCCACAATTGCTGAAAGCAAGCACAGGTCAAAGAGAAGGAATATAATCCAGAATATTTTTTTTACTCTACTCAGCACTGAAAATCTCTTATATCCACTTAATATATTTTATTAACGATACAACTTAGATACGGCATAACCTTACTAAAGGTAAAGCACATCAACTAAAAAAACGCTACCTAATGCGATCTTATGCTAAAGATAGAGGGTAATCTTATATACTTTGAACAAGTAGCTTTTGAAAATCACTTTTCACGGCAAAATAAGGAAGTTTTCATAGGATGCCCTGTAAGCCGGGCAACAACAGGACACTTAACTTTAAAAGCGTAAAAAACATCGGGCATAACGGACCAAAGTGACTCGAAATTACCTTGCCCTTTGCTCAGCACCACAGGATCGGACTTTAGACGCTCACGAAAATCTACGCTGCATCTATTGAGCACCGTCCCCGGTGTATCTACTCCTGAAGTAATAACCTCGCAGATATCAGTCATCCCCACAAACTTGGCATCTACTACAGTGGCATCATTAAGTATATTACTTCCGCGAACCGCGTAAGTGACATTAACACCTTCCGCTTGCAATAATTTAACTAAGATCGTGTCCAGCCCGATTTCTCCAGCATTATCGCCTAGAATCAACAGCGACTTACCTGCGCGAACTTTTACCATAAAATCAGCAAAAAGATTACGATCAATATCCTGCTCAAGATCCCCAAGTTCAACTTCCCAATCAAACTGATCCATAAGAGCGCAGTCCATATAATTACCAATAATTGACACCCCAATTGCAGCTAACAAGGGGTCTTCACTGGCAAGCACCGTTTTTGATATTTTAGGAAGAAGCTCAAGAACACGCTTGTTTGCTTCATCCTTTTGATCCTTAAATATATCGACATCCCCGATATACTCTGACGTCATTCTAAAAAATCTGCCTGCAATCGAAGGTGGAGACTCAGTTAGATCAGCCTCAGCAAAACCCTTCGCCCATGCCCGAATTACTTTTTCATGAACATCGTACTGCCCCGGACAAGCCTTTCGAATACCGCTCAAAGCCATATTTAAAAAACACGGCAAACAATCTAACTGAGTTTTCATTTCATATACCTTTTAAATAACCGGACTAATTTTGATTCAATACACTAAAAACAAGGCTAATTATGCGCCCTCATGGTTGTATTAGTATAACCTCAACTTCAGCAAGCATCTGTATTATATTATTTTTACACAAAGGCACAGCAGTTGCTAAGTGCTAATTATCAGTAACTAATTTATAGGAGCAAAACAATGCCAGTATCTAACAGAAATCAAGGTGGCTCCGGAAGTATGAATAATGGTCAGGGACGCAATAGCGGACAATCCCAAAGAGGCGGCCAAGGACGTGGCCTGGGACTTGGACGCAGAGACGGGTCCTGCATGAGATCAAACACATTCAATTCCACGGACTCACAACCTGATAATAATGATTTGGAACAACGAATTCGAGATCTTGAAGCTGAAAATGAAAGACTAAGATCAGAAGCACAAAAATAAACAACCTAAATCAAGGTGCATACACGAATGCACCTTGATTTAATAACCAGAATAAACAGGAATTATATATGCAAATAGCAATCGCAAGCGGCAAAGGTGGTACAGGAAAAACCACGATTGCAGTTAACATTGCATCCTTTATTGATTCACTCGGGGTCACGGTCAGTTTTACAGACTGCGATGTAGAGGAGCCCAATGCTCACCTCTTCCTTAACCCGTCACTATCCCCTGAAATAAATGAACATATCGCTGTGCCAAAGATTGATGAAGACGCGTGCCTTGGAGAATCATGCAAAAAATGCATTGAACTTTGCCGATTCAAATCACTGATTTGGATGGTAGATTCTGTAATGGTTTTCTCTGAACTATGTCATGGTTGTGGATTATGCGAATTAGCATGTCCCGTAAATGCCGTAGGAAAAGGCGAGAGAATGATTGGTACAACATCACAAGGAAAGTCAGGTAATATTGACTTCACAAAAGGCTTGCTAAGGATTGGGGAAGCAATGTCTCCACCACTTATTAAAGCGGTGAAAACGATCTCACCAAAGGCAGAAGTCAACATTTTAGACTGCCCTCCCGGGACATCATGCCCTGTAGTTGAATCAATTGATGGAGCAGATTTTGTTGTATTGGTTACCGAACCGACCCCATTTGGCCTGCATGATCTTGATCTTGCAGTACAACTCGTTGAAACCCTCAATCAGCCATATGGTGTAATCATAAATCGCGCGGGAATGGGTGATGATAGAGTTGAAAAATATCTAAAGGATAAAAACATCACACTACTTGGATCTCTTCCAAATAATCGTGACGCTGCAATCATCTACTCAGACGGTGGTCTTTTATATGAATCAATCCCTGGATATAAAAATGAATTATCTAAAATTTGGGGCTCCATTCAAAACATCGTAAACGAGGTTGAATAAGTGAAACAAATAGTAGTGATCAGCGGTAAAGGCGGAACAGGTAAGACAAGTATAGTTTCAGCCCTGAGCTCGATCGGACCCAAAAAAGTCCTTGCAGACTGCGATGTAGACGCGGCAGACCTTCACTTAATTTTAAAACCTACAATCGTTGAAGAGCACGACTTTATAAGTGGCGAACGTCCATCTATTGATCTAGACATCTGTACACAATGTGGACTGTGCATTGATAACTGTAACTTCGAAGCTATTTCAGATGAGTTCAAAATATTACCTGAAAAATGCGAAGGATGCGGAGTATGTTCTTTTGTCTGCCCGGCTGGAGCGGTAACTGAAGAACCTAGAAACTGCGGAAAGTGGTTTAAATCAAGTACAAGATTTGGAACATTGATTCATGCAGCACTAGGCATAGGTGAAGAAAACTCCGGTAAGCTTGTGACAACTGTACGAAATGCATCGACGGCCGCGGGTGAAATTGAAGAAGCCGAAATTGTGATCGTAGACGGATCTCCAGGTATTGGATGTCCCGTAATTGCGTCACTTACGAATGCTGACCTTGCTGTTTTCGTGGCAGAGCCAACCATAACAGCACTGCATGATTTGAAGCGTGTCTACAAGCTGACTGAACATTTTAAGATTCCATCAATGGTAATTATAAATAAATGCGGCATTAACGCAAATCAGGAAAACGAGATCAAAGTTTTCTGTCTGGAAAAAGAAATTAGTATTGCGGGAGAACTTCCATACGATATTGGATTTACAAAGGCCCAAATTGCGGGGCAATCAGCAGTAGAGTATGACCCAGAGGGACTAGGTGCAAAAGTTGAAGAGATTTGGAAAGAACTAGAGAAGAAGCTTATGGCATAACAGGAAATTGTTTAGCCTGTTTGTATATGAGATTTGATTATAAACAAGGTGCGTATATAATATTTTATGCGCACCTTGATAATTCCAAAAGAATAGAATTGTTAATAATAGAAACTACTATTCTGCGAACCATTCGTCAGTAAGTCCAACTATGGTAATTTTATTTTTATTTGCAAACTGAATAGATTTTTCCAAATCAAAAAAAAGACTTTTCCCGGCTTCAACACCAAGGCAAGTTGCACCGTTTTCTGTCATACCTTGAACAGTTCTAAAACCGATTGAAGGCATGTCGACACGGTCCTCTTGTCCAGGTTTAAAGACCTTGACGATTGTACACCCTTTACCACCATGGGAGCATCCGCGTTTTACAGCGGCATCAGTCCCCTCGATGGCTTCTACAGCAGTAATGACCCCGTCCTTCACGACAACGCACTGACCGATGTCAAGGCGCCCTAATTCACGTGCACTTTTCCAGCCAACAATCAAATCATTAGCTTCCATTTCGTTTGGTGCGCGCTTGGTTAATAAACCACAGGGAGTAAGTAATTCTGGAGCATAAACGTGCGGTCCTACGACTTTAAAACCATCAGATTCAAACTCACGAGTAATAGCCCTGAGAAGCACATCATCGCCCTTTGTAGCAAGTCTGAAAAGCATTTTCGCCGTGCGTAAATCAGGACGCATATCAAAAGCTTTGGGCTTACTGATTGTACCAGCCATAACAACTTGCGTGACACCGTTTTCAAGGAAAAAATTGACGAGCTTAGTTAGTTGACCAAGCTTAAGTTCCTTCCAATTATCCACGATATCATGGACATCATCGTTTGAGTGCCCTTTAAAAGAAACAGCCACAACACGGTGTCCCAGTGCAGCAGCTCCTTTAGCAACCAAAAGGGGGAATTGTCCCCCTCCGGCAATAAGTCCTATGGTTTCAACAGTGCTCATAAACTATTCAGGTCCGCGATCCGCCGGACATACTCCACGTTCGCTTTCGCGAATAAATTTTATCAGCTTCATGACTTCAGGAACACTTCCGAGTTCACTTTCAGCCATTTCGAGAGACTCATCACGAGTAAGTCCAGAACGAAAAATTATTCTATATGCTTTTTTGATAGCCATGCAAGTTTTAGAATTAAACCCATGCCTTCTAAGTCCTATAGAATTGGGTCCATGCAGAACCCCGCGCACACCGGTCGCCAGCATATAAGGAGGTAGATCTTTCGCAAAACCTGACATACCACCAAGAAATGCATATTCTCCGATACGAACGAACTGATGAATACCCGACATACCACTAATCGTGACATGATCACCAACCTCAACGTGCCCGGCTAGGTTTGAAGAATTTGCAATAATAACATTGTTACCGAGCGAACAGTCATGGGCAACATGCACATATGCCATGAGCATGCATTTATCAGCGATGCGAGTACAACCGCCACCTTTAACCGTTCCACGGTTCACAGTAACAAACTCTCTGAAAATATTATTATCTCCAATCACAAGAGTTGTTTCGTCTCCCTTAAAACCGAGGTCCTGAGGAGCATCTCCGAGAACTGCATTTGAGTGTATTGAATTATCCTTCCCCATGCGGGTGAAAGACTTAATCTGCACATAAGAATCCAAAAAACAGTTATCGCCGATAACAGTATTATCTTCAACAACACAAAAAGGCCCAATAGTGACATTTTCGCCGATTTTGGCTCCGGGAGAGACAATTGCGGTTGGATGAATGCCTGTTGTCACTATAATGCCCCCCTGTCTACGATGGCAGCTGAAACTTCACCGGAAGCAGCAATTTCACCATCAACTGAAGCCGTACATGTCATTTTCCAAATATTCATTTTATTGCGAGTCTTGGTCACATTAAGTTCAAGTTTATCACCAGGGACTACAGGTCTTCGAAATTTAACATTATTAATGCCAGTAAACAAAAACACTTTATCTTCCACATCAATTCCATCAATGCTAAGGACTATCATTCCACCTGCTTGAGCGAGAGCTTCGATGATCAAAACTCCCGGCATAACGGGTAGACCAGGAAAATGTCCCTGAAAAAAAGGTTCATTGATTGTGACATTTTTATAAGCTTTAATATGCTCACCAGGAATAAGCTCTTCTATCCTGTCCACCAATAGAAAAGGGTAACGGTGAGGCAGCAAGGACATAATTTTTTGTATATCTAAGAGATCAGCACTATTTTTAGTCATTATCGATTCCTTTTTCGAGAGCAGCCTCAAGCTTCTTAATTCGTTTTTCGAGAGCTGAAAGCTTGCGTCCCATATCCGGTAGCTTTTTAATTGAGATTGAACTTCTCAAATAATTCCTTCTTTCCAAGAGAGGTGACCCTGAACCAACAAATCCAGCTGGCACACTATTCGAAACTCCTGCCTGTGCCCCGATAATAGCACCGTCTCCGACGGTTATATTATCAACTAGCCCAGCCTGAGCAGCTAAAATAACATTATTGCCAAGCTTCGTTGAACCAGCAATTCCAGACTGTGAAATAATCAAGCAATCATCGCCAGTTACAACATTGTGAGCAATCTGAACAAGATTATCAATTTTAGTTCCAGATCCAATACGGGTAACGTCAAGCGCAGCACGGTCAATTGTAGTATTTGACCCAACCTCAACATGATCGCCTAGTTTTACTGAGCCAATCTGAGGAATCTTCATATGCTTTCCCGAAACTTGAGCATAACCGAAACCATCACCGCCGATGACGGATCCTGGCTGGATTATAACACCAGAACCGAGTTCAATTCCTGACATTATAGAGCAATTTGGATAAAGAGTACAACCTGGACCGACAACTGAATCTTCGCCAATATATGCACTGGCAAAGACCTTCGTATTAGGCCCGATTTTAGCTCCTTTCCCAATGAAGGCAAAAGGATAAACAGTTGCAGTTTCATCAACATCAGCATCAGGATGAATAAAAGCCAGTTCATGAATGCCTGTTAGACACCCCTGAGGCTTAGAAAAAACATGCATAGCTTTAGCTAAATCCATATAAGGATTTTCACTTATAATAGCTGACTCAACCTTATTTGCATATTCTGCACTAAGCACAACAGCAGCAGCTTTAGTCGTGTCCAACTGACTCTCATATTTAGCATTAGCTAAAAAGGTGAGATCAGTAGGACCAGCATGTTCCAGAGTGTTAATTCCGGTTATTTCTGTATCTTTTCCTGAAAGAGTCAGACCTATAGCCTTTGCAAGTTCTGATAAAAGCATAAAACCCTACTTTTTAGCAGCTCTGTAAGCACGGTTCATTTCAAGAAGAATTTCGTTACTCACGTCGATAGAATCTTCAACATATAGAAACCCGGAAGTTCCCTTATCAAAAATTGCTGTGAAAGAGTTAGCTTTAGCATAAGTGTCAACAGCTGCTTTGATTGCTTCCAAAACAGGTGTCCCGACTTTCTGCTCTTCTGCCTGCATCTTTCTCTGTGTTGCCTGAGCAAGATCCTGGTAATCACGAACTTTACGTTTGAACTCTAGTTCCTTATCCTGCTTAGCTTCTAGAGACAAAACAAGGGACTGTTTCTGCAAAGACTGCTTAAGAGTTTCTAGTTCTTTCTGCTTGGCCTGAAGATTATTCTTTGAAGATTCGAATTTCTTTTCCATCTGCTTCTGAGCAGCCTGTCCGGCTTCAGATTCTTTGATCAGTTTGCCCATTGCAGCAACACCGATTTTCTGAGCTCCAGCAAAAGCCTGAGTCTGGAAAGCTAACATCAAAGCAAGAACTACAAATAAAATTTTACGCATTTTTTATTACTCCTATAATTTCGAACAACTAAGATAATTCTAAGAACATACTGCCTACAACATGTTTTTAGTTTTCAACAATTAATATCAAGCTCTGTTAAAAGAACTGTCCCATGGAAAATTCAACTTTATGACGACTACCGTCTTTAAGGTTATCAAGAGCATAACCGTATTCAATTCTGATTGGCCCCATTGGTGAGAACCAACGTACTCCAGCACCGATACTTTTGTACAAACCTAACATGAGATCACTTCCGTCAGCCTGTTTGGTATCCTCGAAAAAGCTCTGACCATCATCCCAAGAGTTACCAAGGTCAAAGAAGGTTACACCAACTAATCCGAATTCTTCATTGATTGGGAAGAGAAGCTCAAAGTTCATGAACATCATCTTATTACCACCAATGCGGTCACCGGAAGCAGTATCACGAGGAGAGATCTCTCTAGAGTCATAACCGCGAATGTCGTTTATGCCACCAAGATAAAATCTTTCGAAGACGGGAATATCACCACTACCGAAGTTGTCATGGATAAATCCAAGTTTACCTCTCCAATGGAAGATAAGATCCCAGAATACCGGAGTAAAGTAGTTAGAGTCATATGAGTATTTGACGTAAGAGTCGTCACCCATTAGCACCCCACCACCCATAGCAATTGTCGCGGTATTAAGTGTACCTGTCGAAGGATTGAAGGCCTTATTCGTTGTATCTCTTTTAAAACCGGCAGTTACAACACTGGACCAGTTATCACCTTCAATTTCTTTAATTGATTTAGCCGCAGTATCAGACACGTCTGAAATCGTATAAAAGTCTAAACGGTAATTACTAAAGAAGTTAGTATATTCGCCGACTGGGTATGATGCCTCAAGAGCCGCACCAATTGTCTGTTTGTCATAATCATCAAAGTCTTCATTACGCCAGTAGGTCTGCATCCCTGTTCCCCACATGGTATCCCCGAAACGAGGATTGTAGAACGAAAGACCGTAACTAATATTTTTTGAACTCCAACCACCATTAAGACCAAAGTCCCAACCACGTCCAAACAAGTTTCTTTCAGTAATTTTAGCAGAAACGAACACACTATCTGAAGTGGAGTAACCGATACCACCACTTACCATACCGGTGTTTTTATCTTTAACCTTAACCTTCAAGTCCATTTCGCTAGGGTCACCAGTAGGAACTGGCTCAATATCAACTTCACTAAAGAAGTCTAGCTTATTAAGTCTGACAATCGAACGTTGCAATTTAATTCCGCTGAACTGATCCCCGTCTGTCAAACGCATTTCACGAAGGATAACATTATTACGGGTTTTGGAATTACCTTCAATAATAACGCGGCGAACTGAAACCTTCTGACGCTTTACAATCATGAAGGTTATCGCAACAGTCTTAGTTTCCGGATCAGCATCAAACTGAATATTTGCTTCAGCATATGCGTAACCGAAATTAGCATAGAAGTCTGACAGCGCTTTCATATCTTCACGAAGGACAGACCTATCAAGATACTCACCGCCATCAGCCATATCGTCGGCCGAAATAACTTGTCTTAATTTATCTTTCTGGACAATCAGATCTCCAGTAAGAATAACTTTACCTACTTTGTAGCGATTTCCTTCTTCGACCTGGAAAGTCACATATATGCCATCATCTTTGATTTCTACAGCAGGTTCACCTACTTTAGCATCAATAAAACCGCGATTTCCATAGTATGCGAGAATCGCAGCGGCATCACGCTCAAGTAGCTCTTCTTTCAAAACCCCCGTTTTCGTAAACCATGAAAGCCAGCCTCTCTCAGTAAGAGCAAGCTGTGCTTTAACTTCTTCAGGGTCAAGTTTTTCAGCACCTTGAATTATAATCTTTTCGATGTAGAGTTTTTTCCCTTCGTCAACTTTAATATTAAGGCGAGCCTGCGCTCCTTCCCCTTCTACACTATAGTCAACTTTGGCTTTATAGTAGCCCTCTTTGCGGTACATTTCACGAAGAGTATTCAGATCATCGGATAAAACTTTGGGATTAAGAACAGCCCCTTTTTTCGTATTCACAGCAGCAAGTATATCTTCTGAATCAATGGCATCCGCGCCTTCAACTGTGATAGCCTGAATGCGAGGTTTTTCAGTAACTTCAAATAAGACTTTCTTACCACCGGGAACATCACTTACTTTAACTTTTACATCGTCAAAGTAACCAAGAGCGTAAATATTTTTTAAATCAGCATTAATTTTGGAGGGAGTATAAATGTCACCAACTTTTATATTAGTGCGCATCATAACAACGTCTTTATCGAGAACTCTAGTCCCTAAAACTTCAACGTCAGCAATCTTATCCTGACTTAATAATTCCAATTTAATCTTACCAACAAGTTCGTCTACAGCAGGAAGAAGGTTAATAAGACCTTTTTTGCTAACGAATAATGGTACTGCGGGTTTCATTCCAAAAGCTTCAACAAGGCGAACATCTAAGCTGAGATCTTCACCTATCTGACTGAAACTACCGTAAAGAGAGTACCCAGAACCAACAAGAAGAGCCATGTCCTTAGCGGCCTGCAAATTCAGGTATTCATACCCTTGCTTATCAATAAGCTCGATAATTTTCTTTTGTGGAACAACTCTGAATCCTGCTTCACGAAGTCTATCAGTTATGAGGGTAGGCAAACTATCTTTAAGATACTGAGTATCCGCATTGGCATTTACCTCAAACGGAAGTACAGCAAGCACAACATCGGAAGCGCCTTCCGCGTGTGCCTGCTTTGCTTCGAAATTGAGCGAAAATGCTAGAGTTGCCGCAATCAGCAAAAACAGAATCTTAATTCTGGGCATAAAGTTCTCCGGAACGCAACTCAAGCCGGCGCTTCATAGTACCGGCTAATTCCATATTATGGGTCACAACTATAAGAGTCATTCCTAATTCTTCATTTAATGAAGTCAGCATATCGCCGACCTGTCTTCCTGTCTTCTCGTCTAAATTACCAGTCGGCTCGTCCGCCAATAATACTTTCGGCTTAAGCAAAACAGCTCTTGCTATAGCAACTCTCTGCCTTTCTCCGCCAGAAAGAGTAGTAACTCTGTGTGTCAATCTATCTTCAAGACCCACAAGCAAAAGTGCTTCACGGGCCATATCAGAAGCTTCTTTCTGACTTATCCCAGCCATCATGGCAGGAAGCGCGACATTCTCAAGCGTTGTAAACTCAGGCAAAAGATGATGAAACTGAAAAATAAAACCTATTTCCCGGTTTCTAACTTTCGCCCTCTTCTCAGCAGGCATATCATTAAATCGCATTCCTGCAAAATCAATACTACCCCTGCTCGCGGTATCAAGTGTACCTAATATATGGAGCAAAGTAGTTTTTCCTGACCCTGAAGAGCCGATTATCGCGAGCGATTCACCTGCTTCAACATTCAAATCAATGTTCTTAAGAACTTCGATTGTTTCAGTAGGGCCTTCGAAATCTTTCCCAATTCCGGCAAGTTCATAAAGTAAATTACTCATATCTTAGAGCCTTCGCAGGTTCCAACGCAGCAGCCTGATTCGCAGGATAGAGCGTTGCGAGAAAACAGAGCAAAAATGCCGAAACGCCTATAATGGTCAAATCCAATGGATCCATCCTTATAGGAAGATAATCAACTGGATACACATTACTGGGCAGTTTAATAAATTGATATTTCTTTAAAAGCAACGCGACTGGTACACCTATTAGATATCCCAAACTCGTCCCTATCAAACCAATTAACGTTCCCTGCCACATGAAAATTCTTTTAATACTTCCCGATGTTGCGCCCATAGACATCAACACCGCAATATCTCGTGTCTTTTGCATAACAAGCATAACAAGAGTTGTAATGATGCTGAAAGATCCGACTAGAACAATCATTGCTAGAATGATGAACATTGCGGTTTTTTCAAGCTTTAAGGCAGCAAATAAATTAGCATTCATCTGCTGCCAATTCTTAATCTGAACAGGATAACCGGAGAGCTCTTTCTTTAAAAGCTTGCCTATCTCATCAACGGCATAAACATCATCTACGCGTATTTCAAGACCGGAAACAAAATCCCGCTTAAACCCGAGTAATTTTTGCGCAGCCTTGTTACTGATGTAAGCAAGAGAAGAATCATACTCATACATGCCTGTTCGAAATACTCCGCCAACCTTAAACATACGAACTTTGGGTGTAAACCCAGCCGCACTACGCTTGCCTGTGGGCGAAAGCAAGTTGACAGAATCTCCGATAACCAGACCAAGTCTTTTAGCTAATTGATTACCGATAACAATTTCAGGAATTTTACCATCTTGTGACAAACACTCGACACCACCAGAAACAATATCACCAGGAAGGCTGAGAGCTCCTTTTGCGGAAGTAGAATCAAGACCGCGTAAAACAACGCCCTTAACTCCACCACGAGCGGAAAGCATTACCTCAGAATAAATGAAGGGCGTTACGCCTGTAACGCCCTTCAGTTTTTCAATACCATCTACCATATGGTGATAGTTATCTAAAGTACCATCATATGCGGTCACAATAATGTGAGCGTTAACCCCGAGAATCTTATCTCGGAGGTCATTAGTAAATCCATTCATAACCCCAATCACAACGATCAGTGCCGCAACACCAATTGCAACGCCGCATACAGCAAAAAGAGATATGACTGAGATGAAGGAGTTCTTCCTCAGTGTAAATAAATATCTTAATGCGACGAACAACTCAAATTTCATGCGCCACCAGAGCCGGAGGGAGCTTCAGATTTAAGAAGCGGGAACAGAATTACTTCTCTAATAGAGGAGCTATCTGTCAACAACATTACAAGTCTATCGATACCGATACCCTGCCCTGCTGCCGGAGGCATTCCGTACTCGAGAGCACGAATATAGTCCTCATCCATAAAGTGAGCTTCATCGTCACCAGCTTCTTTCTCAGCAACCTGATCCATAAATCTGCCACGCTGATCGACAGGATCATTGAGTTCTGAGAACGCATTGGCAAGCTCACGACCACAAACAAACAGTTCGAAACGGTCTGTAAGATCTGGATTATCTTCATTCCTTCTGGAAAGAGGAGATATATCAGTCGGATAATGATAAATAAAATGAGGTTGAATCAGCTTGGGCTCAACAAGAAGATCAAACAATTTAGCTTGAAGCTTTCCAAGTTTTTCGCCTTCAACAGCTTTTTCACCTAGATTTCTGACAAGTTCTTTACACTTATCATAATCATTATAAATTTCGGGAGCTACGTCACCGATTGTTTCCAAAGATTCATGGAACGCCACGCGATTCCATGATCCAGGAGTCAAATCAATAACTTCTTCCTGATAAGTAACCTTAGTATCACCGTTAACTTCCTTACAAATCCAGGAAAGCATATCTTCGGTAAGGTCCATAAGATCTACGAAATTAGCATACGCCCAGTAGAATTCAAGCATTGTGAATTCTGGATTATGCTGAGTAGATATACCCTCATTACGGAAGTTACGGTTAATTTCGTAAACTTTTTCAAAACCACCAACAAGCAATCGTTTTAGGTAAAGCTCCGGTGCAATGCGCAGATATAGCTTCATATCAAAAGCATTGTGATGAGTTTCGAAAGGCTTAGCTGCCGCCCCACCCGGAATTGACTGCATCATGGGAGTTTCAACTTCCATAAAGCCCCTGTTATCAAGGTAATTACGAAGAGACCGAACAATAGCTGTGCGCTTCTGGAAAATTTCACGGGCACGAGGAGTAACGATCAGATCGACATAACGCTGACGATATCTGGTCTCTACATCTTTAAGTCCATGATACTTTTCGGGAAGCGGACGCATAGATTTAGTAATCAGGCTGACCGTGTCGGCTTTCAGAGTCAACTCATCAGTTTTAGTTCTGAAGAGTTCTCCCTCAACGCCGACAATGTCACCGATGTCAAATTTCTTAAATATTTTGTACAGTTCTACACCAAGATCATCCCTTGCGGCATAAATCTGAATTCTGCCGGTTGGATCTTGCAGGTGAAAGAATGCGACTTTACCGAAGGAACGCAGAGTAAGTATTCTGCCCGCCATCTTAAACTTTTTACCGAGAGATTGTAGACCCTCAGTATCAGTTTTGTCGTAATTGTCCCAAATAAATGAAACATCTGTATCTTTACTGAAGTCGTTTGGATAAAGCTGCACACCTTCATCAAGAAGAGTACAAGCCTTTTCAACGCGATTCTTCAGAACCTCATTGAGTTCGTTCTGAGCTTGCAGAGCCTCGAGCAGGGGCATAAATTTTGCCACATGCTCGGATTTGGTTGCCAGCTTTATTTGCTTCTTTTTCTTGCCGCTCAACTTATTAATTCTCCGTAACCGAATAAAGTCTAGAAAAATACGAGATCCGTTGTTTGCCTAAGCTAAATACCCTTTGTCGTCAAGAAAGTACATGTTTTATAGCCACCTCGGACGTACTATTTTTTTTTAAAAAAATGTTTGACATCTCTAAGGCAAATACGTAAAACCCAATCTCGTTGCTTGAGACAACTTCTCAGCAAGTATCTTCCTCGGTGGCTCAATCGGCAGAGCGGGTGACTGTTAATCACTAGGTTGGGGGTTCAAGTCCCTCCCGGGGAGCCAGAATTTTATAAGGCTACTTTCGTTAAGAAAGTAGCCTTTTCTGTTTTCTAACCATTTATGCCAAACGTCAGCAATCTCCCCTTTCCTCTTTTTCTCTAAAATCGCTCAATTTTCGTCTCTTCATTATATATAGCTGATTTCATACTTTTTTTAATTAGATTCATTTTAAGTGCAGATAATGTTTGACATCTTCGGACCAAATCCGTAGATATCTCTTCGTTGCAACGGGAAACTGTTCAGCAAGTATCTTCCTCGGTGGCTCAATCGGCAGAGCGGGTGACTGTTAATCACTAGGTTGGGGGTTCAAGTCCCTCCCGGGGAGCCAGAATTATATAAGGCTACTTTCGTTAAGAAAGTAGCCTTTTCTGTTTTTGGAGCAAGTGCCTATTACACAGCAAAAACAACGTCACGCATCACTCTCCCCTTTTCATACTCTCGTCCTATGTGTACCATACAGAACATGCATAAGCACATGGATATACAGAACACGACCCCCTGCACACTTTCGACTCCACCTGCGTTACTTAAAACTATTCCAGACAGTGATAGATTCTCAAGTAACGCCCCTCTCAAGGCGGATCAACCCGAGCCACATGATCCCGAACAAAATATTCTGTGCAAAAAATGTAAATATCAAATAACCAACAGCTCCTTCGCCATATCTAAAAACGGAAGTCACGAACACTCGTTTTTCAATCCGCATGGCTATATATTTCAGATCAAATGTTTTTCTAATGCACCTGGCTGTCTCCCATCTGGAAATAATTACTCCGAATTCTCTTGGTTTTCAGGATATCGCTGGCAAATTGCCATATGCGGAAAATGCCTCTGCCATCTCGGTTGGGTGTTTGTTTCAGACTCAGATTCTTTCTACGGTCTCATAAAAGACAACATCCAAAGCTCTTCCCAATAAAAAAAAGCCACCCCGAACCGTAACGATTCAGAGCGGCCTTACACCTAGCTTAAACACTTTCTAATCTATTTGTAATACAACTTAATTTCATTGGTTCTTGATTCCGTCTGCCCCGGTGTAGGCTGTCCGGAAACAAGGATATACCCCTTACCTCGCGGAAATGAGATATTACCTTCCAGATACATTTCAAGACGCACTCTGTGCTCACAAATACTGGCATCCGCGACCACCGGAGTCATGCCCCAGAAGAAGTTCAAGTAAGCGGGGACACTCCTATCAGGAGTCAGGCAGTGAATCGGCTGTTTCGGCCTACGGCTACAAATAACCCTTGCAGACTCACCACTGCTTGAATGACAAAGTATCGCAGGACTGTCGATATTATCTGCCAACAAACATGCTGAGTAACTCAGGGACTTAATGGTATTTGTTCCCTTTTTAGGCTTGTACGGACCGTCAATTCTTTCGAGGTAATATGGCTCAGTCGCTTCGGCAATTTCCTTTATGAAACCAACCGCTTCAGCCGGATAATCGCCAATTGCGGTTTCCTCTGAAAGCATACAGCAATCTGCCCCATCCATGATCGCATTTGCGACGTCATTGGCTTCTGCACGCGTCGGAATAGGATTCTTTACCATAGAAAGCATCATCTGAGTGGCAACGATCACAGGCTTCTGAGCATGACGACAAGCACGTATCAGCTTTTTCTGAATAACCGGAACCACCGATAACTTACACTCAAGTCCTAAATCCCCACGCGCAACCATGATGGCGTCGGCAACTTGTAAAATCGACTCGATATTTTCAACAGCATTCTGTCGTTCAATTTTGGCGATAACTGGGAGCCAGACACCACGCTTCTGCATTTCGGCTTTTACATCTTCGACATCTTTTGCTGTCTGAACAAAGGACATTGCAAAGGAATCAACACCAATTTCAATTCCTTCAGCAAGATCGACTTTATCCTTCTCAGTAAAAGCAGCAAGAGCCAAATTTTTTCCGGGAAATGCAATTCCCTTGCGAGACGACAAGATACCTGCGTTCTGAACCTCAAGCTTATACAGTTTATCCTTCTCGATGGTCTCAGTTACAATGAACTGTAATATTCCATCACTGAGAGAAACAAGCATTCCATCTTCTAGGCCATGAAGTAATTCAGGCTGATCGAGCGGAATAAAAGGACAATCTGTATACTTTTCACTTTCCTCTGGCATACCCAGATACACATTAGTGTACTGAGCTATTTCAAGAGGAGCACCCTTAATTTCACCGACCCTGATTTTCGGTCCGCACAAATCACCCATGGTGGTCAAAGAAATCGAAAGATCTTCTTCAACTTCCTTAATCATTTTTATAACCGGACGAAAACTCTCTGCATTTGAATGAGAAAAATTCAGGCGCAAAATCCTGACTCCGTTAAGAACCATTTTGCGAATAGTTTCAACATTTGCAGAGGCCGGACCTAATGTGGCGATTACTTTAGTTCTCATCTTCCTGTCCTCACAGTTTTACAAATTACGAAGCACAAACTGCTTTTAACCCTATATATTTGATTATCACCTTCACATAAACAACTATGAAATCCGTAAATTAAGATATCAAATACTTTAACTCATAATTAAAAAATGTCTACCATGTTAATTTTCAGCAACGATTTCTTGCCAACTACTCTTTTTTCGGTTTAAAGGTCTTTTTGTCTGTTCAAGAAGACAAAATCTAAAAATCTAACAGTGGAGAACATTATGTTTAAAAAAATACTTACATTAGTTGCACTTATTACTCTTTCAGTTTTTCTATTCGGCTGTCAACAAGATGAATCAGCAGGAGCTAAAATTGGTGTTGTAGATACCAATACTGTATTCAAAGAGTGTAAGGCCGGAGCTGAAGGCATGGAATACCTTAAGAATGCGAGTGAAACCTTCCAGTCTACTTTCACTGAAATGCAGAAAGAACTTGCAGGAAACCAGACTGAAGAAAATTCACGCAAATTCCAAGAAGCTCTCGGCGAATACCAGGCTAAAATGGGCGCAGAGCAGACTCGCATAGTAGAATCTTTGAACGCAGGATTCACCACTGCGGTGGATAAATACCGTGCAGAAAAAGGTTTGTCCGCAGTTCTTTCAATGGAATCAGCTATCAGCTACGATAAAGATGCAGACATCACAGCTGCTATCATTGAAGAAATGAACAAGATGAACATCAAAGTTACACCTTAACAGTTTTAAAACTGTCAAAGTTAATTAGATAGTCAAAACCCCTCTCACAAGCAATTTGTGAGAGGGGTTTTTTATTTAAACTGACATAATAAATAGCTTATGCCCCTTGCATTTTCCGCCTTCTCAGTAGATTATCCAAATATTGATTCGACAATTCAACCCAATACATAAAAACGAAACATGACATTTACGCTTCTTGCAAATCTTCTCGGAGGGCTTGGGCTCTTCCTTATCGGCATGCGCCTGATGACACAGGGGCTTCGCCAAGCCGCCGGACATTCGTTACGACGCATTCTTGGCGAATGGACCAAAAGCCCCGGCCGCGGACTCTTTTCAGGTTTTTTCATAACAGCACTAGTTCAATCTTCCAGCGCAGTAACAGTTGCGGTAATTGGGTTCGTAAATGCAGGGCTGATAACACTTACACAGTCCATAGGCGTAATTTACGGCAGTAATATAGGAACGACAGTCACAGGCTGGATTGTTGCCGCTGCGGGGTTCAGTATTAACATTAAAGGACTGGCCCTGCCCCTTATTGCGGTTGGCGCACTTCTAAGGTTAACAGGATCTCTTTCCAAGCGAGTTCACTTCGGTGATGCACTTGCGGGCTTCGGACTTTTTTTTCTCGGCATATCCACCCTACAACATTCGTTTGATGGAATTGAATCAGCACTTGATCTCTCTGCATTTGCAGGAACCGGCATACTCTCCCTCCCCATTTTTATCGGAATAGGACTTCTGCTTACCTTGCTGATGCAAAGTTCAAGTGCAGCTATGGCATTGGTCTTAACCGCCACAATTTCAGGACTAATGAATTTGGATCAAGGAGCCGCCGCGGTTATCGGCACCAATATAGGAACAACCTCCACAGCCGCCCTTTCGGTAATGGGAGCAACTGTAAACGCCAAAAGAGTTGCTACAGGCCATATCATCTTTAATATGGTCACGGCGCTAATAGCTTTGCTTCTTCTTCCAATTTTATTGAAGGGAATTTTGCTCTTTACCGAGAGTGTGGGGATATCAAAAGAACCTGCTCTTGTTTTGGCAATATTCCACACTGTATTTAACGTGTTAGGCGTGATGTGTTTATGGCCTTTTACAGATCGTCTTGTAGCATTTCTTGAGAGAAGAATCGGGCATAAGGGCGATAAAAAAGGGCGCCCCAAATACCTGGATAACAATGTATTATCTACTCCATCTTTTGCCATCGATGCACTTAATCTTGAGCTTACACGCATCGGAATTCATACGCGCTCAATTGTTAGAAATGGACTAAATTCAAATTTTAATTATGCAGCTCTCACGTCCGACAAGGGCTCTCTTGACAATTTGATAGAAATTTCAAGGGAGTTCTGCGCAAAAATGCAAGGACAGCCACTTACAGAAACACAGGCTCAGCAAATAGCTACCGCACTCAGGATTTTGCAATATTATCGAACATCGGGCGCGTTATGTGAATCGCTAGCAAAAAAGAAATTAATGCCGAACGTAGAGTCCTTAGGATCTGACTCTGATCTTGTTACCGTATTTTTAAATTCTTGCCTTGGAGTCTTAAATACCTCAGAACACCCATGTACATCAGAATTTTGCCAAATCGACAACATGATAGCTGACATGTTATCAGCTTATCACGACCTTAAGGCCAGACTACTTTCCGCAGGTGGAACGGGAGACCTGCAAGTACCGGATATGGTCGATCAATTAGAACTTTTCTCGAAGATTAGAAGAATTGCTAAACAATCCGCCAAGGGATCAATTTATCTTGCGGCAATGACCCCCAACTCCATGACATGCTGTCCTGGAACCGGGGCAGTAAAATTTGCATGGAACCGCCACTGGTAATAGACTGGAGCACACAAATGAATAAATTCAAACTTCCTATCATCATCTTTGCCGCCGTTTTCGTTATTTCGGCTGCCGCACTTGTTTTCTTCATCAATAAGGACACAGAGAAGCAAGAGGATGAAAAAGTCGAAGCCCCGGCATGGATTCATGAAGAAGGATCTAGCGGGAGACTTCCGATAGTTACGAAAATAGCCCAAAGCCCTACTGCAACGCCATCATCAGCGAAGGATTCTGCCCCAACGGCAAATAAGACAACTGTAACCAAAACAAAAAACAGTTCAGAAAGCAAAGGTTCGACCGTTGCCAAGGTAGTAAAGAAAATTAAGCAGGACATCATAACAGATGTTTTTATAAACAACCTTGCTGAATATATTGCAAACAATTACCAACCAGCAGGGTCCATGCCTTTTACCCCCAAAGCAGGCTACAGCTCAGCTACTTTTAAAGGCATTAATACTCACTTCGGACTTAATTTAATGGGGCTTATGCCAAATGCTGACAACATTATTTCAGCAAGAAAAAACATTTGGGAAACGCTCCTTGCACCTGAAGCTTTGACAAACTCTTATTCAAACTACCACTCTATCTTGCTCGATATTATTGAAGAAAAAGGAATCACTGCTGAAAAATATTTTGCCACTGAAGGACAAGGAACTGAACTTCGTTCCCTAACAGCAAAAGAACGTGCGGAAATGTTTAGAGTAAGCGCAACGCCTTTGCGCCACGTATCGGCAGTGCTTACGGCTATTGCGCAAAACCCTGATATTATCCAGGCCATGGACGGCTACATTAAAGCAGAAAAGAGAGTTGAAAGTGCCAATAGTATTTTCCAACAATCACTTACTAATTCAAATTTCACGAAAACGCTTACAGCTAAAAATAAAACATCTCATGCCGGTGAAATTTTAAAAGACGCCATCATGGTAAGAGAAAAAATAAAGGACGGAATTACTGATAAGATAAACACATTCTGCATAGGGCCATGCGACAAGCCAGCCGATGCATTCTACATCGCACAGTGGGTTTTCAGGAGAGTAAACACGAATGAAAGCAGAATAGATTCAATTCTATCTGGAAGTAAAATTTTATCCAAGTTTGCAGGACAAATGGAAAAAAGAGCTGAAGCTATCCAGAAAAATATTTAGATATTTGAAATATTATTCTCACAATGCTTAGCAATAGGAAGCTTAATGATAATGGTGGTTCCCTGAAATGGGCTGGTTTCTATAATGAAAGACCCTTTATGTTTCTGAGTAATAATAAAATATGAGACAAAAAGACCAAGCCCAGTTCCAACACCATGTTCTTTTGTCGTGAAGAATGGCTCCATAGCCTTCTTTTTAGTTTCTATATCCATGCCAGGGCCGTTATCTTCGATTTCGAGCCTTATAAAGTCTCCATCAGTTCTAACTCTGACATAAATCTTTCCGCCCTTCGTCTCTCCTTTTTCCCGAGATGAAAGAATTGCCTGAACTGAGTTTTTTATAAGATTTATCAGCACTTGCTCAATTTCAGATGGAGCACAAAAAACACAGGGAACATTTACGTCAAACTCTCGAATGATCTCTACGCTCTTGCTTCCTTCCTTTCGATAAAAATCATAACCGCTAGAAGCAAGTTCAATAGCGTCTTCGACAACCTTAACGAGATCTGTACAAAACTGCTCTCCCCCAGTCTGGCGACTGAACTGAAGCATATTTGCCACAATTCTGGCAGAACGCTTTCCAAGCTCCTGAATAGAAGTGACCTTAGATATAATCCCACGCTTTTCGCAGTACTCATGAATTGCCTCAAAAGTAGTTCCGCACTCTTTAGCTACAGCATGATTCTTTTCGAATTCGACCGAAAGTCTGCGCAATAAATTCTGACTTCCCTGCAGTATACCACCCAGAGGATTATTAATTTCATGCGCCATTCCTGCAGCAAGTCCGCCCACAGTCATCATTTTTTCGGTTTGAACCATCACCTCTTCCATTCTTGTACGGGCAGTGATGTCATCTATTCTAATAACCGCACCTGAATCCCCTTCAACTCCCCCTTTAAAAGGGAAAACTGCAATTTCATAAAACACAGTTTCTCCACTATGCTCAAAAGGGAAAATTTCAGTTCCAGCGGACTTATCACTCAAAATAGTATTATTAATTAATTTATTAAATTTCCTAAGCTCGGGCATAACATCAAAAAGAAAATTTCCTAAAGCTGCAGGCTCAGCTATTCCAGTTTCACCTACTGCTGATGAATTCCAGAGAACAACGTTCAATTTATCATCAACACCAACAAGAATAGATTGCATAGAGTTAATAACATTACCGAGATAAGTACGGGTCTTTTGCAATTCCATCTGATCAGCAAGACGGCGCGTAACATCCCGAGCAACCATCACAACATAGAGCCTGCCACCAACCAAGAGTACCCTCATTGTAATTTCTACGGGGACGGTTCCACCCTCTTTAACCAGCAATTCAGTTGTATAGAGCCCTTCTTCATCGCGCAAAACACTATTAGTATTTTGCGCAACTATATCATGCAGAAGCTCACAAGTTGATTTAGGGAAAATCATCTCAGGAGAACTTTCGATAAGCTCTTCACGTTTAAAATTGGTTATTTTCAGGGCTGTAGCATTAATATCTGCAAAATCCCAAGCAAAGGCATCAATAACAAAAAGGGCATCATTCGCGTGCTCAACCAATGCTCTAAAGCGCTCAAGTTCATTAACCCGAGCACGCAATTCAGGATAATAACTCTTACGCATAGAGTTCTCACCAAGCCCGATAAGCTTGTTGCGAACATTCTCGTTGCTGTCAGATTTAGAACGCCGCTTCATAAATTCTCTCTACATCATTACGACTCAAATCAACGGGGTTGGTAATCATACAAGCATCCTGCAAAGCCAATTCTGCAAGCTTAGGAATATCAGTTTTTTTAAGTCCGAAATCTTTTAGGCTTTTTCTTATTCCAGCATTAGTCCTGAGTTCTATAATAGCATCTATAAGACTTTGGCATACCTGCTCAGGAGTCTTGCCATCAACAGAAACCCCCATGGATCTGGCAATTTCAGTGTATCTACTTTCAGAAAATGGAAAATTTACTTTTATTACGTAAGGAAGCAATATCGCGTTGCACTCACCGTGCGGGAGATCCAAATGCCCCCCAAGGCTATGCGCCATTGCATGAACAGCACCGAGAATTGCGTTAGAAAAAGCAAGCCCTGCTTCCATACTTCCAAGCATAATCAGACCGCGAAGCTCGAGATTAGCAGGATCTTTTATGGTCGCGACTAGATTAGCACTCACCAACTTTATAGCATCAAGAGCAAAAACATCTGTGACCGCAGAATTAGCGTTTGAGACATACGCTTCTATGGCGTGCGTAAGAGCATCAATGCCGGTGGCCGCTGTCAGTTGCGCACTCATTGTTGTTGTTAGGATAGGATCAACAAGTGCGATATCTGGGACCATTGCCTTACTGACAATACTTATTTTAACATCCCGCGTGGTATCCGTAATGATAGCAAACTGTGAAACATCCGCAGAACTGCCCGCAGTGGTCGGGATGCATATCAAAGGTGGCCCCGGAGAATCCACCATATCAACCCCTTCAAAAGACAAAATATGAGCATTGTTTGTGGTTACGATGCCTATTCCTTTTGCGCAATCCATAGGACTTCCGCCACCAACAGCAACAATACAGTCACAATTATTCTCACGGTAAAACTCAGCTCCCTTCATGACTTCAGCATCTCTGGGATTTTCTGAGACGTCACTAAAGGTAAATGTTTCAATCCCTGCTTTTTCCAAACTTTCGCGCACAGAAGTAACCCAGCTGCACTTTACAATTCCAAGGTCAGTAACAATGAGAGCCTTGCTTGCCCCAAAATTTTCAGCATATTGACCAGCAAGCAAAGCTGATCCCGGTCCGAATATAAGTTCAGGTGCTACAAATTTTCGAATCTCTAATACCTGCTTCACGTGACCTCCATAAAAAAAAGATCAAATCCAATATTTAATGACACAATTACGATTGCATCAAAAGTGAGTACAAAAAAATCTACCCTACGATTCATATTCCTATTTATTATTACGCGCATTTCATCATTATGAAAATGGTTTTTATTCTAACTCTGAAATAGGTATTGCCCCTGAATAGCTAGATGCACATACATTTTCAAAGCAAAGTTCATCAATAATATCCGAGCTTTATTACTTGTAATATATTATAACCTGAAAGACTCAATGATTCTATCCATAACTCCTTGAAGTTTTGATATAGCGACACCGTAATTTGTTATGGGCACTTTTCTACGGCGACACTCATTAATACGCCGCAACATTTCAGTTCTATTCAACATGCAAGCACCGCAATGGATAACTACTTTAAAACGTTCAAGATCATCCGGAAAATCATAGCCGGAATATGTTTCAAAATTTATATTTTTACCAGTATAGTTCGAAATCCAGTTGGGAATTTTAACACGCCCAATATCATCGTCCATGGCATGATGTGAACAAGCTTCACCAATAAGAACAGTATCACCATCTTTCAAAGTGTCTATAGCTTTAGCCCCCTCTACAAGGAGAGGCAAGTTGCCTTTATAGCGAGCAAAAAGGGTAGAGAATGTAGTTAAAGGAATATGGTCAGGAACAATATTCGCAACACTTTTTACTACCTGCGAATCAGTGATAACGAGAGTAGGTTCGTCTTTAAAATTGGACAGGGATTTAGCAAGATCATGCTCCTTAACTGTGACTCCAATCGCATTGCAATCAAGTATTTCACGCAGCACCTGCACTTGCGGTAAAATAAGTCTCCCCTTCGGAGCGGACAAATCTATAGGCACAACGCAGACCACAAAATCCCCAGCACTAAACAGATCTCCCGCGAGCACGGGATCACGTTTCATATCCTCAGGCGCCATATCTACAATAGCCCCTTTTAACTCTGATACATTTAATCCGAGAGTAGCGGAAACAGCTAGATATGAGATATTATTATTGCGGCAAAAGGATAAATCATGGGCAGTAGGTTCTCGTAAATCATTCTTATTGAACACCACTATAAGTGGAATCTGCAAACCGTGAATATTTTCGATGATCTGCTTCTCGTAGTCAGTAATGCCCTCATCACCAACCACCACAAGTACTACATCTGATCGCCAGAGAACCTTTTGTGTAGCCTTAATGCGCAACTCGCCAAGTTCACCGGTATCATCAAGACCAGCGGTATCATAGAATGTAACAGGCCCTAAAGGTAGCAATTCGTAATGTTTAGCCACCGCATCCGTAGTTGTTCCCGGGTGATCTGATACTATTGCCACCTCCTGATCAACAATTGAATTAATCAGTGACGACTTCCCAGTATTACGCCTTCCAGCAAGGGCTATGACCATCCTTATTCCACGCGGAGCTTTATTCGACATTGTTTATCCTGTTTACTGATTTGCCTATTTACTATTTTGCACGTTTACAATTTTCGCCGTTTATTATCTGTATGCTGCATTAATGAATATTCATTATATTCAGATTCTTAAGTACGCATTTTTTATTTGAATATCCTTTAGACACAGAGGGAACTAAGTTCAAAGAACGAATCATTTCCTTAGCCTCCACAACTCCGTTGTCGCCATCTAAGGTGACAGAATTCTTACCCGGGTATATATTATAATCAGCTCGGTTCACATTGGGAGTAACCGATGGCATAATGACGTTACACCCTCTGCTCAGCCCAATCTTACGTCCATCAACCATTAAAGAATCCAAGGCAGATGTAGCCGGAATATTGGATCTTTGATTAAGTATGCGAAGTAATGAGGTTACGCGGTAAGCCATACTTAAACCATCTGAGGGACTGGCGTAAAAAGGAGTTTCTGGGTGCGGGATGAACGGCCCTGCAGCAATCATATCTAGATCAAGGCTCGTTAAAAAGAGGATATCCTGTAGCAAAGATTCTGGAGTGTAGCCCGGCAATCCGACAATAATTCCTGAGCCGACCTCGTACCCTATTTCCCGTACCTCTTTCACGAGGTTCAAGCGCTCAGCAAAACTTTCTCCGCACCGTATGTCTTTATAAAAATCGGGGTCAGTTGTTTCGAGCTTAATTAAACAACGATCGGCACCACATCTGAACCAGTGATCATACTCATCAATTCCGCGATCGCCAACAGAAAGCGTAACCGCAACATCATGTTCCCTTTTAATATTACGCACAATCTCGCCAATCCTCTCTGCGGAATAGCTGAAATCATCACCGGACTGCAATACTATTGTGCCGGCTCCATTTGATGCAGCAAGGCTTGCCACATCAATGATGACCTGATCATCTAACTGATAACGCGTAATTTCTGAATTAGGGTATCTAAGCCCGCAATACTTACACTTTTTATTACAAAAATTTGAAAATTCCACAATTGCACGTAAATAAACTTGATCCGAAAATTCAGCGCGACACAGTTTATCCGCTAATTTAAAAAGCTCATTATCATTGCAGCCATTTAAATAGGCCAAAATTTCATCGTCACTAAAATCGCGCATTATTTTTAAATCCGGTTCCAATTAAACTTATAAAATATTGTTATCGCTCCAACAAAATAACTATATGAAAAGATCTCTTTCCCCTTTTTCCATGCGAGCAAGGCGATCTTCAACCAGCTTTTTTCGCTTCGGGTCAGCGTATTTCTCTATTTCACGCAGTAAGAACTCATCTCCGATCCTTTTAGTTTCATCAGAGCCGTAATCTTCCAAATACTCTTTAAAAGTCAGTAATCCATTAGGAAGACAAAATTTCTGGATGAAACCTGTTTTTGCGAGATCCATAAAATGCTTTCCCGTACGCCCCAGACGATAACAAGCCGTACACCATGATGGAATATAACCGTGCTCACTAACAATTGATTGGATAACCTCATCAAGTGATCGATTATCTCCCACACAGAATTGCTGAACATCAGGCCGATCAAATTCAGGGTCGCTATAGGCTCCCGGATAAGTTCGCGAACCAGCAGAAAGCTGAGTTACCCCCACTTCAAGTAGCTCTGCACGGAATTCGGAACTTTCGCGAGTGGTTAGAATAAGCCCTGCATATGGAAACACGAGACGAAGTACTGATACGATTTTCTTGAAATCATGATCAGATGACAGGTAAGGAGGATTAAAGGCTATTTCTGATCCAAGTGCAGGCTCAAGCCGTGGAAAAGAAATGGTATGCGGCCCCACTCCACAGTCTTTTTCAAGCTGCAAGGCATGGTATAAAAGCCCCATAACTTCGAAAACAGGATCAAAAAGTCCGAAAAGTACGCCCATGCCCACATCATCAATGCCCGCCTCCTGCGCACGGTGCATAGCGTGAAGCCGCCACAGATAATCAGCTTTATTACCTGCGGTGTGAACCTTTTCGTATGTTTCACGGTGATACGTTTCGTGAAAACACTGATACGTACCTATGCCAACCTCGTTAAGAGTTTTAAAGCCTTCAACATCAAGCGGTGCGCAGTTAATATTCACCCTGCGAATTTCACCGCTTTTACGTGATGTAACATCATAAACATCGCGTACTGTCTGAGCTATCCACTCCGCATCTAACTTTGGATGCTCGCCATAAACAAGCAGTAGCCGTTTATGGCCCAAATCTTCTAAGACCGTGACTTCTTCTGAAATTTCTTTACTTGTGAGAGTTCGGCGCGTGAGTTCTTTATTTTTCGCATTAAAGCCGCAATACGAACACTGGTTATTACATTCATTAGTTATATAAAGCGGAGCAAACAGCACCAGACGATTACCGTAAATGTTCTTTTTAACTTCTATTGCAGCCGAGAAAAGTTCGTTATCGAGTTCCTTATCTGTATTCTTAAGCAGTACAGCCGCTTCAAAAGGAGAAAGACCTTTAGCATCCTTCGCCTTGGCAAGAATATCGCGAACAAGTGCAGGGTCAGGATCAGTCGCTTTATCTATTTCAGCCCAAATAAGGTCTTCATCAATAAAAGACTCTAATGAACTACTTAACTTATTGTTTTGTCTCATAATTTAACTCTTGATAACTAACAAAAACTAACATTAAAACCAACATATCCCACCAATGGGTAGAGCCGTTATAAATATACGCAATAACAAACGCATAAGTAGTCGTAATTACCGCTACGAAGTTTCCTTTGATCATAATGAAACCTTTTACGCAAAAAGAAAAGCCCGTCATAACCTGACAGGCTTTTAATTAAATCATGCGAATATGCAACGAGCACAAGCTACAAATTCCGATGCTCATCATTTAACAAATCGTTAACTGTTTTCACTGGTGAAAAAGTGCTAAGCGGGACTTCAACAAAAACTGTTACCCAATCAGCCATCGATCCATTCCAAAGTCCCGGAAGTTCGAGAGCTTTTAGATCCCGCCCTTGTTTAGACTTATGTGAAATGAATCCAGTTTCTGGGTCAGTATATTTCATCAGGTCAAATTGCTCTCCGCAGTAGTTGCGCAGGCCGCAAACAATATCAACCGGATTGAAATGTGTTGATGAGTTTAATATTTCTACCTGATCAGGGGCATTCATATCAACCTGACTTTTCTCCACGATCTGCGGGGATATGAAACCGTCCGAACCAACAACCCAAAATGGTCCACCGCCCGGCTCGCCCTGATTTCTAACCATCCCGCAAACCCTGATAGGTTTATCCAACTTTGATATTAAGTAACCAGCCTTACCGAAAAGTGACATTGAGCCAAAATTATCTGACAATGTCATATTCAATTTAGAAACAACAAAAAGAGCCGTAATTGCCACTTCCATCTCTGTTAAACCGGGAGTTTTCAGTCTGTGAATACAATCGAAAATTTGCTTTTGGAATTGTACTAAAAGACCACCGATGAACTTTTTATACTCGATCGTATCTGCTTTAAAATTGTCAGGGACAACATTATCTATATTTTTTAGATAAACAAGATCAGCATTCAGCTCATTCAAATTCACAAGCAAAGCGCCATGCCCTGCAGGTCTAAAAAGAACCTTATTATCATCAGTCCTGAAAATTTCATTATTTAAATCAACCGCGATAGTATCCGTCTTACGACATTGCTCCGAATAAGTGATCTCGAAATTAAGTTCCGGAAATTTACTTAAAACTTCCGCAATATGTTTTTCCGTAGCCGCTTTGTGAGTCGGAGATACGGTGAAGTGGAGACGAATCTTTCCGTCCTTATCTTTCACGTACTCAATTGCCTCAGCTATGTGCTCTGCGTAAGGAGTGCGTGTACCCTCTTCAGCTCCATGAAATGGAATCATGCCCTTTGGAGAACTCGAATATTTGAGACCTTTTTCCGTGAGCAAATATTCTAAAACAGTGCGGTAATCTCCCTGAAGAAGCAATTCATCAAGTTTCATATTATCGCGCTGAAGTACTTCTTTTAAGTCACCATAAAATGCAAAGTTGGGAAGTGAACTGATAAAGGTTCGCCCCATTTCAAGGTAAGATTCATCGCAATCGGTAGCGGAATCAAAATTCTTATGGCCTGTTTTTAAGAACTCAAGCAGAAATTTAAACATACGGGTCGCTGCGCCGGAAGATGGAACAAACTTAGTGAAGCGCCCTTCGCGTGCGGCCGTTTCGTAGCTGCCGAGCAACTGATCTTTTAATTCATCGGACAAAAGAAGGATGCCATCGCTTGGCGTACAAGCTCTATGTAAAGCCGTGGGCTTAAATCCCTTTTTAAGGCGCATAAACTGGTCCGCCAAGACACGAGCAGGAACGCTACCACCGATTATATCCTGTAACTTTTCCTCTACTTCGCGGAAATCTATTTCAGTCGACATACAAACAGCCTCCTTGTGCGTTACTCTTATAAACCAAAGCACTACCGATGACTTAAAAGAAACAGCCAAAAACCAATTGATCAGACAATAACTTCATTCTCATCCCATAACACAATTTTACCTATGTGGTTAGTTAAAAATGATTATGACACGTAAAAAGAATTAAAAAGCACTCAACCAATGTAACGGTAAAATATAGATGCTATGCTCATTCTATTCTAAGTTTTTTAAATAAGAGTAATAATATCTCAGCCTTTCCTTGCAACAGACGCTTGAATATATCATCCTCGGAAGATAAAATAATGTCGTTTGCCTTATTAATTAAAGACAGCCCTGCCTCTGTTATATTTGTTTCTATTTTATTTCCATTACCAAGGGTTATTCAACTTAGCACGAAGAGTCCTGCTCCATGCGTGGGAAGATGTGTGCGGTTAGAAATATGAATAGAGTTCTTGATTGTAAAGATATTCAGCTTGATGATTAGTTCTTGTCGATTGTAGATATTTGGAATATTTGGGATTAGATTGTCCCGGCGGACGAAGGTCTGTCGGGGCTTTTTGGGATTAGTTTCAAAGAGTCTCTGAGTTAGACACCAGAAACATCTTTGACAAATGATCAAAATTACTTTTTCATAAACTCAGATTACTCATTAAGACCGCTTATGGAAAAAAAAATGGAGGGCAAATGTCTAAAGGCAACTTAAAAGAAAATATTCTTGAATTATCTGAAGCCACAACTTGGGATATAGCGAAACTCGAATGGTCACTCCTTAAAATATATGAAACGGAAGAACCCGAAAATTGTTTATGCTGTCATTCTCCTATACAAGAATTTTGTGTTCTTAAAAACGCACAGAATAGCAAGAAGACAATTATTGGAAATTGCTGTGTAAAAGAACTCCTGAACCTTCCCTCTGACAAAATATTTCAAGCGATTAAAAGAATCCGAGATGATGACCAAAAGGCACTGAATGAAGAAGCTATACAATATGCCTATAATAAAAAATGGATTAACTACTTTGAATATGGGGTGTTACTCAAGACAAAAAGCATGAGAAAACTATCTTATAGTCAACTTCAAACGCGAATGGGTATTAATAGAAAAGTGTTACAGGGGATGAAGACAAGAAAAGCTTAGACTGTGGCATGCCTGATCTATGAGTGGAAAGATGTGTGCGGTTAGAAATATTAATCGTGTTCTTGCGGGTAAGGGTATTTATCTTGGTGATTATTTTTTGTAGGTTGTAGAGAGTCGGAATATTTAGAATTAGATTGCCCCGTCGGACGTTGGTCTGTCGGGTTTTTTTATGTTTAAACCAATTAATCAAACACTACTTCCTAACGTCTAAACCTATTTCTCAGGGCGAATGCAAACAAAGCAGCTTGTAATGGAATGATCAAACGAGTCAGGATTAAAATTACGCCATTCACGAAACCATACTGAGGTTTAAACTCTATTGTGGTCGCTTTGAACAACATCACATTTTTAAAAAAAGTAATAAACACCGTTCCGAAATTTTCTATATTTCCCCAACTAGGATAAGCTATCCCTTGAATGATAAGATCTTTATCACCTTTAACAATTCCTCCCAGTCCAAGAAGAACCAAAACGATCAACATAACAGCAGCTAGAACCCAACCAGCGCGAAATGGATTTTCACCAAACCCGCTTAACTGTTTATAGATCCAAAGTGCTGAACGAATAAAACGTGATTCATTTTTCTGTTTTAAAATTTTAAGATGAGCTTCCTTTTCTGCAATATGCCATTTTGATGCTTCATATTCATTATGTTCATCTTTCAACTTACGTTTCATGCGCTGATAAAAGTCTCGAACAGATTCTAAATAATTTTCATCTTTTTCACTCTGAATACAATAACGATTTTCTTCAAGTGGCCAAGTGCAATTTACAAATTGAAGATTAGTCATATCTGTGTTGAAAAAAACAAACGATTCCATATCTAAATTTTCAAAATACATTTTTTTAATTGGATCAGCATAACAAGATTCAAAATCTAACCATGTACCCTCAGAACCTATGATTAGCTCTGAAAATTTTGCAACGTCATTAAATACGGAATGGGTAAACCTAACTTCACTTTCAAAAATTGTAGCCATAAATCCAGCATAGCCGTTAAAAACAGTCCGCACGAAAGAAGCCTTACCAGCAAATTTAGATTGATCAAACCAAGCCTCTTTACTAAAAGAAGCTGTATTAAAATTGGCCCCATAGCTAAAGACAGCCCCGGAAAACTTGGAATCACCAATGAAGTTACACCCTGTGAAATTCATAGCACCATCTTCAAATTGGGCAAGAGAGAAATCACTCGTATTGCTAAAAAATGCTTCGTCGAATTTGCCAATTCCCTCCTTAATTTTAGCTCGGCTAAAAATAGCATTTCCATTAAATTTTACCTTTGTAAAAAGAGCTGAAGAATTAAATGTTACCGCATGAAAGTTAGCTCCTTTATTAAAAACTACCCCAATAAAATTGGCAAACATACTGCTGAATGTTGTACGTCCGAAATACGCTTCCCCATCAAATACGGCTTTTAAAAAGCCCGCTCCTTCATCAAAAATTGCATCCATAAACACAGCTTTTTCATCAAAAATTACATTCGTAAACACAGCCTCTTTCTTGAAGTTAACATTCTCGAAATCGACTTCTCCATTAAATGACAACCCTCTATAATTCGCAATCCCGTAGAAAGTAGATTTATAAAAAGAAATAGAAGGCAAAATTTCTTTGATCCCGTATTGCGAAAAAGAAATTTTATCAGGAAATACGGTAAAGGATAAATTACAAGACCACGGACTTTTCGTATCATCAACAACGTTATTAATTCGCTCAAACACTTTTTTATTGAAGTCTTCTACAGAGATAATATTCTCTTCTCCCAACTTCTTAAACTTACAATCTTTAGGTGCATGAAAAATACAATATTCTTTATTATCTTCTGGATCTTTATAAACTGGCTCTTGAGGATCTTCCCATTTATACATCTCCCCATCAACACCCAGACCCTCGCAACTACATTTACAACACGCCATTAATAGCTCCTAATATTTCAGACTAGGAAGAGATTATAGACTTTCTCACAGCGCCGCAAGCATCTCTACCGATAACGAATTCACCCTTTCCCCCAAAAAATAAAACCCCGAAACTGTCGCCAGCATCGGGGTTTTGAATCTAATAAAATATTTCAAATACTAATCGTCAAGAATCTTCTCTTTCTGCTCTTTGTACTGATCTTCAGTGATAACGCCCTTCTTGTACGCTGCATCCAGGTCCTGAAGTTCCTGCCCTGTGGTTGTCGTTCTAGCCTGCATGGTCTGATCAGCACCGCCGCCTCCGCAACCTGTCATTGGTCCAAGTATCAGTACTCCTGCCAGCGCGACCGAAACAACCAATCCTAATAATTTTACTAGCTTCATTTAATACTCCTTAAAATATTATTTAGTGTTAAATGTACAGCAACCATAAAACAATATCAATTAGTCTTATAAATTACTATTAACACGCCTTCGTAACCTCAGGCACAATGATAAGCGATGACCCCGGAAGTTCTGCTTCAAAGGATTGCCGTATGGGTTGCAAGCGTGCTTCAATTTGCTCTAGCGAGTTTGTGGGGGAAAAGGACAATGTCAAAAGTATAAATAAATCTTTACCGGATCTGCGCGTCTTGTATCCGCTGAAGCCGTCGTAATGATCGAAATTTTCCGCCAATATTCTTAGAATTTGATAATGATCTGGTTCGGAAATGGTGCGGTCTAGAATTTCCGGCAGGCTTTCCTTGATCAAACCATAGGCGATGAAAACCATATAACAAAGAAGAAATATTGATCCCCACAGATCAACAATGCGTGCAGATCTTGGATCAGGCAACCATAGTGCAAGCATTAGAACACCTACGACAATACACGATGCGACTGTTTTCGCAATTCTGGCCGCAATCTGAGATGAAATAATCACAGAGCTTTCCGTCTGATTGGAACGGATGAATGCCATTGAGAAATAGAAATTAATAATCAAATTGAAATTGGCCACAACCAGCGTCAACATCAAAGCAGTGGGGGAAATGGGGGCACTCTCATCCATGGAAATAACTTTTGAAAAAATATATAGGCTACTCAGCAGAAGTCCGAAGGCAACCAGTAAGTTTGTAATTCGTTCGATCTTGCCAGTACCAAATTCAAACTCATTAAATCTACTTCTGTGAACTCGTCTCAAAACAACATACGAAACGTATTCTATCACGAGTAAAAGTAAAACCCTGATAATTTCGGATAACGCTGTCATTGAACCGGAAAGAAGCCCTACACTCATAAGAAAGACCAAGAGAATTGTATCTAGAACAGCCGCCCATAATACGGAGCTTTCTTTATCCTTCTGATGGGGGGATAATTCCGAAGCGAAAGAGCTCATCTAAGAAACGTTCCAAAATACTGTTCTACAAGACCAATTCCTTCAAATTCAGCATAAGCTGTCCTTCCCACTCCGCAAAACTTCTCTACCTCATTATAAAGCTTGTCGTCCTTAATCTGGATAAGAACACGCCCATCTCGAAATGCTCTGCGCTTGATATTTGCCGCGAAGAGATTGGAATGCCAAACACCGCCTGAGCCCATTACACGTGTGACCTTTCCGTCGATGAAATCAGTTTTCCCGAACAACCGAATTCGTGCAGGATGGCCGGGCCTAATCAGCTCCAAAGTCGCATCATCCACAGCAACTTCAACCATAAGGCGACTTCGATCTATATAGGACAAAAGTCGATCACCTTTCGTCACCTCCATACCGTTTTGCACGTCCACTTCCCATATTACTGCGGAATCAGGCAAGACCACAGAGGCTCGGGCGGACCTGTTATTGATATTAGCTTTGCCCACATTCAGAGAGTCATCTTCATTTATGAATGCAGTGTCAGCTTCACTCATACGCCTTTTGCACTCAAGAATCCCCTGCTTCAGAGTGTTAATCCGGCGTTGCACCTGAATAACTCCATCGGATAAATCTTGAGGAAACATACCTTGAGACAACATCCGGCGCCGGTGCTTGAGCTGCTCAATCTCCAGCTTAGTTGTTTTTACCTTAGCTTCATTTTTCCGATACTCAGACTCAACCCGATCAGCATCTTCCCGAGTTGCCACAAGATCCTTTACAAGCTTAATGGTTCGCTCACGTCGCTGATAGGATTCGTTCTGTGAGGCTTTTTCTCCAATGAGCCTAGCTCTAAGTATACCAAGACTTTGATCAAGATCCTTTGATATTTGAGAAATATATTCTGACAACATTTTTTTGCTTTGCTTAAGACTGCCATCAAGAGAAGTAAGTTCTTGTTCAAGCGTTTCATGCTGCCCTGCTTTTCGTTTATTACCCAGCCGTAAAGCGGTTTTTCCTCCGGCAATGGTCCCGGGCACAACCGATAGGTTGTCCACCACACCATCTATAGGAGCACGTACTTCATACCTGAAGGCGGTAACAACTCCATTGCGGACGACAAAACGCTGCATATAATTAATGATAGAAGGTAATGGAAGTAGGGCAATAAGAATTACCACTATCCACGTTACCTTTTTACTGCTTAAACGGATATTCATTCGCTTTCCTTACCACGTAAAGCTTCGACCTTGTTTCGCCCATTGGCTTTTGCCTCATACAACGCATCATCTGCCCTGCTAATTAAGCCTGCGTCTTTTTCTCCAAGTTCTCTCTCAGCCACGCCGAAACTTCCGGTGACTATCACGCCTTCTTCAAGCTCAGTACTTTCCATTATTAAACGAATTTTCTCGGCAAGTGTACTTGCACCTTCAAGAGTTGTCTCAGGGCATATTATCAAAAATTCTTCTCCGCCCCATCTCCCAACAATATCGGTATCACGAATGGTGTTGCGCAAAATTTCTGACACGCCCTGAAGTACCTTGTCTCCAGCCTGATGTCCCAAGCTGTCATTGATTCGTTTGAAGAAATCTAGATCCATAATAATTACTGAAAGAGGATGCTCGTAACGAATGTTTCGAGCAATCTCTATTTGAAGAGTACTGTCCAGCTTCATACGATTGCCGAGCCCGGTCAGCCTGTCCGTGATGGCCAGTTTTTCTAGCTCATCGTTTTTTTCCTGCAATAGACTTTGAGCCACGCTGAGGTCATCAAGAGTGGATTGAATCTTACACCTTGCTATCGAAAGTTTGCGATTCCAAAACATACTTGCCAAAAGTAAAAGAGCGGCAACAATTATGACTTTCCATACAACGGAATAATCAACGCCTCGCTCATACTTAATTGCAACCCACCGATTATAGATACGCTGTTTATCTTCTCTTGTAAGACTCCCTACTACCTTCTGGAAAATACTGCTCAGAAGCGGCTCGTCAATACGTGTTGCCACCCTGAAATCACAATCACGAGGTATCTTACCGGCAATTTTAATGTCCAACATCAGCTCTTTTTGTATGACATATCCAATCGCAGCGGAGGTATCTATGTATCCGAAAACTTCGCCTTCTCGAACCAGCCCGAGTCCATCTAGTAAGGATTCAACTTCAACGATCTTTATGAAAGGATGCATATTCCTAAGCTCAGGTATAATAATAGAGCCTTTAATCACAGCAAAAGTCTTACTAATAACCATTGATATATCTTCAATAAAAAGTTTGTCACTAGTCGTCGCAATTACATACGGAAATGAAAGATATGGAGTCGTAACATATACGTAGTCATTAAGTTCAGTTGTCTCCCTTGTCATAAGAAGGACATCAGTTTTGCGTGACTGGATAGACTGAACTGTTTCTTCGAATGTTTTGGTAGGCAAAAACCGAAATGCTTCACCAATCCGCTCTTCAAAAACAGAGAAATAGTCAGCAGCCATTCCATCAAGCTGCCCACTCTCGTCAACATTCATATAGGGCATTTGATCTGGATATACACTAACAGAGAGACCTCCCTTGCGGGTAAGATACTCTTTCTCTTCAGGGGTAAAGTCTGCAACCCCTTCACTATCGCTGAAGTTCTTTTGATTCTTGGCAAACCATCTTTTTCTGAGGATGTTCTTTTCCTGTTCTGATATAGTTTTCAGTCCCTTATTAAAAATGGACGCCAGTACAGGTTTATCCTTCCTTAAATAAAATCTAATCTCAATGGGCTCTCCAACTGGGAAAGTAGTTTCTATAAATCCGCCTAATCCCAGCTGATCGGCTACATAATATGCTGTTTCATCTAAAAGCGTGAAGTCTGCATCACCAGCGACAACAGCTCTGATCAATTCATGCATGGAATCATAATAAACTATCTCTATCTCATCCCAATAAGGCTCAAGAAGCTTTTTAAAACCCAAGTTACCACGCTGAAGAGCTACTCGCTTGTTAGCAATGTCATTAATACTGTATATCCGCTTCGGATTACCATTCCTAACAATCACTAAACTTGTCATCGTAAGGTAAGAAGAAGTCTTAATTAAATATTTATCGCGGCTTTCCTGCGCGGTAGCAGTGCTGATACCGTCAAGTTCGCCCCTCTTAGCTTTATCCTGAACATCAATCCATTTTCCAAGTTCAAACCTGATACCAAGTCCAGTCCTTTCACTGATTAACTTCGCTATATCGGCATCATAACCACTTACAGATCCATCATTATTTTGAATCACAAAAGGATCAAAGGAAATACCACCGCCGATTACTATTTCAGAATTTTCTTTTATAAATTCTTGCTCTTGAGCACTAAGCTTCAAACCGCTTTGGTTGGCTTCTGACAATTTTAAATCAGCGTAAAGCAGCACAAAAGAAACTAATACCCAAAAAATAAATCTTACCTTCATAAATTCCTTTATACAAAAAATTGCACTTCAAGCTGCGGTGCAAAATAAATCTCGTTAATTTTACCCAATCCAATAACATTACAATCAATACACCGCCACATCATAATAACTTGTTGAAAATTCATATTCGTGATCATTTGTTACAGTTCTGCACTTACATCATGCTTTCGCCTACGATGAAAAGTTAATATAAATAGCCATTATAAAAGAATACTATTTACTTGAAAAAATATTAGACAATTGTTCATATTTAATTACAATAAACTCATAAATATATTTTCAATAAAGAGAAGGTGTTATTATGAATTGGACAATTAAGAAAAAAATGACTGCAATGGGCACAATCGTAGTAGCCGCCTTGAGCGTACTGGCGATAATCAACATTTTCGGATTTAAGTCTGTAGAAGAATCTAGTGATCTTCAGAGCTTAAGGTACGAACAATTTGAGCTAGCGCAAAATATGAAATTTGCACAGGCAGAATTGTTACTTGCTGCGATGGATTCCATCGTCGACAGAGATCAAGGAAAAATATCTGGTGATGTGATGGATGTGATTAACCGCACATCTAAATTTTTGACAGAAAATTCTAATGCTATAGTTCAAGCAGCGGATACTGAGAGTGAAAAACGATCCGCTCAGCAAATCAAAGTGGGTGCGCAAGGCTTGGTCAAGGCAATTAAGGTTGATCTGAACAAATTAATCAGTGAAAGTGCTATCAGGGATTCACAGATTGAAAATGATTTTGCCCAAATTGACGACATTCTTGATAAAAACGGAAACGAGCTGCAAGACATACTTCAAAAGCTTGAAGCAAGCTTTGAATCTAATGATAATAATGACGGCGCACTCATTTCAATGAAGATGCAACTCTCCTTAACTCAGCTTCTTCTGGCTGCAATGGACTCCATTATTGATAAGAATGATGGAACCGTTAGTTCAGAGCGCATGCAAATCGTAGATATAACTATTCAAGATCTCCGCAAATTCAGCAAACAACTTTCAACGCATACCACTACACAGAATGAAGCAACACTCCTTCCTAGAATAAACAATGCAATTGATGGTCTTGCATTGGAAATTCAAGTCAATTTGGTTACTCTGATTGAAGAAGGTGCTCGCGAACAAGTAGAAATTGCAGAAAAATTTTCCGCAATAGATGACTCACTTGATGCAAACGGTGCATTAGTAAGCGAACAGCTTGACCTATACACAGGATCCATCCGCAAAGAAGTGGCTGAAGCTTCTACCTATCAAACAGAAGCCATTAGCTCTGCTTTATGGACCTCACTTGTTGTCTTTTGCGTCTCTATAATTATCATTATTCCTGCTTTTATTACTTTCGCAAGAAACATTATCATCCCTCTAGTTAAAGGGGTTTCCTTCGCAAAAACTGTTGCAGCAGGTAACCTAAATACTTCTATAGACGTAGACTCCACTGATGAAATTGGAGATCTAGCTAGAGCCCTTACTGAGATGAACCTGCGTTTACGCGAAGTTGTCGGTGAGATACAATTTGCGTCAGGCAATGTCGCCACGGGGAGTGAACAACTTTCATCGACCTCAGGAGCACTATCGCAAGGCTCAACCGAGCAAGCAGCATCAGTAGAAGAAGTTTCTTCATCCATGGAGCAAATGGCCTCTAATATCAGACAAAATGCAGATAATGCAAGACAGACCGAGGCAATTGCACAAAAAGCCTCTGCCGATGCTCAGGAAGGAGGCTCTGCTGTCAGCCAGACGGTTGGAGCTATGAAGGAAATTGCAGAAAAAATATCCATCATTGAAGAAATTGCCCGCCAGACGAACCTGCTTGCTTTGAACGCTGCAATTGAAGCAGCACGAGCCGGGGAGCATGGAAAAGGATTTGCAGTTGTCGCTGCCGAAGTTCGCAAACTTGCAGAACGAAGCGGAGCTGCTGCAGGTGAAATTAGCGAACTTTCGTCATCCAGTGTTGATGTAGCCGAAAAAGCCGGACAGATGCTGAATCAATTAGTTCCAGATATCCAGAAGACCGCTGAACTTGTTCAGGAAATTAACGCAGCTTGTAACGAACAAGATTCCGGCGCTACTCAAATTAACAACGCTATCCAGCAACTTGACACCGTCGTTCAGCAAAATGCAGCTGCATCAGAAGAAATGTCTTCTACTTCAGAAGAATTATCAGGTCAGGCTGATCATCTGCAGAAGACCATTTCATTCTTTAATGTTGATGGCGGAGGCAGACAATATACCCCAGCCAAGATTGCTCATAGAACACCTAAAAGAGCCCTACCAACACCAAAAGCTGCTGCGCCTACTAGCCCTAAACCGCAAGCCAACAAAGGTTCTGGGGTTGCTCTAGACATGAACGATCATGATGATAACGACTTCGAGTTATTCTAACCAAATAACTAGCAGAATTAATACCCTGCCCCGTGCAACCATTATGGTTGTTCGGGGTTGCTTTACAAAAAAAGCCCTGAAAGAATCATTCTTTCAGGGCTTTTCATTGCAGATCAAAGTATAACACTGAGAAAGAATTTCTTCCTCAATCTTCGATTTATATATTTATCAACTTATTTCATAAAATCTAGTAAGGCTTCTTTACCTAAGCGATTAACAGTTCCACTTGGGCGCTCACGTTTCCTACCGCTTTCACGGTAAAAACCAAGAGCTTTAGTAATCATTGCTAAAGCTTCATCTTCAGTAACATTTTTTCCGAGCTGCACTCCAACCCCGGCATTTCTAGTGGCGGCTCCGCCAAAGTAAACGTCCCATCCCTTAGGTCCGCCAACAAGGCCAATATCGCGCACAAAGCTAAGACCACAAGCCATTTTGCACCCTGACACACCGCTTTTGACCTTATATGGGTATGGTCCATTCTCTTCAACCAAATCCAGAACTTTATCTGCGATATCGCGAGTTTCCTGCTTACCGTAGATGCAGATGCCTCCGCCCGTACAGACAGACATGCCCGGAGGGGCCTTAGTCACGCCTACACCAAGACTTGCAACGACAGCATCAAGCTTGCCCTCCGGAATACCTTCAAGATTCATGCGCTGCCCAGTCGTAGCTCTAAGTGAGGTCAGATTGAATTCAGCCATGGTCTCTGTAAGATTTTTAAGCATACCAATTGTAAGCTGCCCCTGACTTACGCATAAACGTAAAGAATAAGCTCCATTTTTACGTTTAACAGGCAGAACAGAAAGAGATTCAGAAACAATATTATCCATTAAAAAACTCCTAAAAAACATATTTATTGGCATTTAAAATTACGCATAACAAAAAGAGAACTATAAGAGTCGCTGTATTCACACAACAAAACCGATTACTATTTTATATCCAGCTCTGAGATGAGAAACTTTTTCAATATATCAAATTCTTTGTGTACCTTTTTCATGGCATCAACAGTTTCAGGACTTTCTTCTTTAGCAACAGTTTCAAGATTAGTTGCCGCAAGCGCTAGGGGATCAGCGCACAGATTTGCAGCTCCGCCGCGAATAGCATGGGCTGCCCGGGAAACACTTTTCAAATCATTATTCTTTATGGCGGAATCCATTTCAATAAATTGTCGAGCTGCAACACTTAAAAAAGAATTAACTATCTCAATTAAAAATTCTTGATCATTTTCAAATTCATATAGAGCCTTCTCCATATCAATCGGGATTATCGTTAAATCATCTGCAGCAGGTTCTGTCCATTTTCTAACAACTTCTATCAAATCAGCTCTACGGATTGGTTTAGTAATACAGTCATTCATTCCTACAAAAAAGCACTTATCAATGTGACTTTTTGCAGAGTGAGCACTTAAAGCAACAATAGGAACCGGCTCTAAATTAGCATTTTTTTCAAATTTGCGAATGTGCGTGGTAGCCTCATAGCCATCCATAATAGGCATATGAATATCCATAAGAATCAAATCATAATTTCCAGATTCGAACTTTCTAGTGGCCTTAGCTCCATCGTTGGCAACATCCACATTAACACCAAACTTGTTCAAATGCCTGCAAACTAACATGCTATTAGGTTCATAATCTTCCGCAAGCAGAATATTTAAACTATGATTACTACTAGAAATATTTTCATCGGCTGTCTTTTCAATATTAACTGATTCCTCTGAACACAAAATCCCAGTAATTTTTCCAAGCAACCCGGATAAGGACACGGGCTTAACTATGGATGCGGCAGAACTAAGTTTATGAGTTCCTACTGTCAATTTACCAAGTGATTGCATCAAGACAGTGGGAATATCCAATTTGGAAGCGCCATGTTCCCCAGCCCATGGGATATCAATCTCTGATTTTGAAACTATTTCTGCATCCGCAAGGATGATATCAAAGGAACCAGAATCTGGATTATCCAGCAATGCAATTGCATCACGAACAGACTCAACAACCTCAGTCTTAATCTCAGCGAAGTTCAAATATTCAACAAGCATCTTACTTGTCGCAGTATGATTATTTACAAGAAGAGCTCTAAAATTACGAGTACACAAGATCGAAACTTCATCAAAATGTTTAATTTCAAGTTGCTCTTTTAACGAGATCGAAACATAAAAAGTAGTCCCAACTCCTTCCTTACTTTCGACCCGAATTGCCCCATTCATATTCTCAACAAGCTTCTTGGCAATAGTAAGCCCGAGCCCTGTTCCACCGAACTCACGGGTAGTAGAAGCATCAACCTGCGTAAAACTTTCAAAGATAGCATCCTGCTTAGAGGCCGGAATACCGACACCCGTATCCTGCACTTGAATATCCAGTTTCATAAATCCATTAGTTACAGAGGCTGCGCTCACTTTAACGCGAACAAATCCCTGGGAAGTAAATTTAATAGCATTGGATACAAGGTTTGTAATAATCTGGCGAATACAAATAGGATCGCCAACAAGTTGACTTTGAATATCAGGAGAAATGTGAGTGACAAGCTCAACACCTTTATCAGCAGCAGCAAGAGCCAGGCTGAACCCCAGTCTTTCAACTAAACTTCGGATATCAAAAGGAATTTCTTCAAAATCCATTTTACCTGATTCGAGCTTGGAAAAATCCAAAATACTATTCACAAGTCCCAACAGAATACCGGCTTCGTTATTAATAATATCTGCGAATTGTCGCTGTTCAGAATTTAGAGGAGACTCAAGAAGCAACTCATTCATACCAATAATACCATTGATAGGAGTCCGAACCTCATGACTCATATTCGCAAGTATTATATCTTTTGTCTGATTCGCCGCTTCCGCAAGGAGCTTTTCCTGCTTAAGTCTTTCGGCTTGCTTTCGGTCAGTAATATCAACAAAACTTTCAAGCAGGAGCTTCCTACCATTAATCTCAAACGGAATGACACTCTTCAATACACTAACTTTGCGTCCGGAAGCCCTCACCAAAATACGTTCGGTGTTATCTAATGTGACACCGCAATCAGTAACCGGACACTGACCTTTCTTTTGCTGACAGATAAAACCCTGACACCTGCGACCAATAATTTCTTCCTTCGGAGCACCAATAATCTGAGTTCCGGCCTTATTTACATCAACTATATTATGATTTTCCCAATCAATAATTAGAATCCCAGTCTGAACTGTCTCAAAAATAGCATCAAGCCTAGCTTCATTTTCTCTGAGAACCTTAGCAGCGCTACGCTGCGAAATTTGCATATCCCGAAAGGCTTTATTCAGGACCCCAAACTCATCAATCCTTGTATAATCAAGATCAGGAATACCCTTGTCACCATTAGAAATTGCCGATGAAGCTTTAATCAAATCATCTACAGGAACAAGCATATCACTGATAAATTTTCTAGATTTGAGTATGAAAAATCCGGCAAGTAATGCGACAACTGTAGAAATAGCTATAAAAATAGTAGCTATTTCTTTAAAAGCACCAGCTACTGGAGCATATACACTAAAAGTAATCGTACTTTCACCGACAATAATTTTTTCAGCACGAACCAAGTGGGGCTTATCACCGATATCTTGATTAAAAACCTTCCCTGTCACGTCCGGCTCAACTAGAGAAAGATCTCCCTTTTCAATAAAATTTGATCCTACGAGGTCACCATCAAACCATACCGCAAACATTCCACCGACGACCTGTTGCACAGAATCAATAAAAGCATCATCTGAAAGGTTGTAACAACCGACGACTGCCCCTAAATGATTACCACGATCAATCTTCTTTTCATAACAAAGAAAGAATCCTTCGGAACTGCGATTTACGAAAATTTTATTTTTAGAATGGCGAACCATTTCCGCTTTTATTCCACCTTTAAAGGAGGCTATTATTTCCCCTTCGTTATTGAAGACTGACAAATTCGACAGGCCTAAATTCTCCGCCTGAGATATAATATGTTTTTGAAGCTGAGGAATAATCCCCAAATCGAGAGTAACTTGTAGTGTGTTATCAAGTGAAAGATTATTAACTGTTCGCTTTAGTTCGCCTGCTCGGTTATTCAAAACAAGACCGAACATGGACATATTAGCTTTAATATTCTCAGAGTGCATCATGCGAAACTGCTTAATAATTGTAACGCCCCCAATTGTAGCGGCAGCGAGCAATGGCAGTAAAATTGCGGCAACAACCAGCAATAAAAGTCTAGTTCTAAACGAAGAGGCTGGTTTTTTAATTGAAGAAGTAGGCATAATCATTTTATCCATAGAAAAACTTTTATTTGTAAACGTGGTCAGCGGCAGTCAAAAGAGGAGTGGGGATTGCTATTCCTAATTGTTTTGCGCGCTTAACATTAAAAACAATTGCATATTCTGGCGCGTCTTCAATGGGTAGTGAACCGGCTTGTTCCCATTTGCTATGGTCCATTAAAAATTGCGCCAGCGGTATAAGTCTGCCCATTTTTAGATTCGAGAGATAATGCTTCGGGATATATAGACATTACGGATTTATCATCATTAATTTTGTTGATCAGCCCCTTCACAACACCGTCTTCCTGCGGCCCACAGAAAACGTGCCCAAGCTCCTATCTGGAACAATAAAGACAGTGGCACTGGCAGAAAGGGGTGCTAGAAGAGTAAAAAAACGCAAAAAGAATAGAACAAAATAGGTAATTCATATGCCCCCCCGGTCATAAAACTATCAACTCAGTAACTAGACCAAAACGCCTTCGGCGTTTTGGTCCGCTACAACTAATCATTTTAACCAAACAATGCAACTCCAGTTAAACACATAATAAATGTGAGTAATAACTGCAAAAACAATAGTATCATGCTCAACTAACCGATCAAAGGCTAACAAAATTGCTCTATTATTATCTCGCAGTGCACAACTATACACAAAATAATAAAATTAAATCCTATAATTAATACATTGCATAAAAAACGGGCATGATGCTTTGCTATCAAACAAAGAACCATGCCCACTTGGAAGGTCTATACTTTTAAGCAGCATTTACTGTACATCTCACCTAATGCACAAACCAGATATCATTCGTTAGAATCTTTCAAACTCTTCGTTGTCATCTGAATCCATGTTCATGACAATGCCTGTTCCTGATGAGCGAGGCGCTCTTGGAAAACTAGGTAAAGCCCGAGGAGTCGAACGAGTCACAGCCTGTTTAGGCGCGGCAATCCTTGCCCCAGAGTTACGCAATCTAAAGAAAGCCATAGTCTGCTCGAGTTGTTCACTTTGCATAGCCAACTCTTCACTAGTTGAAGCCATTTCTTCAGAAGCAGATGCATTCTGCTGAATAATCGAGTCGAGCTGAGTTATTGCGCGGCTGATCTGTTCAGCGCCAGAGTTCTGCTCAGCACTTGCGGAGGATATTTCCTGTACAAGCTCTGCTGTCTTCTGAATATTGGGAACCAAGGATTCCAGCATGGATCCAGCTCTCTCTGCAACATCAACAGTTGATGTCGAAAGTTCACTTATTTCCCCAGCCGCCTGACCACTGCGCTCTGCCAGCTTACGAACTTCGGCAGCTACAACGGCAAACCCCTTACCATGTTCGCCTGCGCGGGCTGCCTCAATTGCAGCGTTGAGAGCAAGCAGATTTGTCTGACGTGCAATCTCTTCGATGATAGATATCTTTTCTGCAATATTCTTCATGGCAGAGACGGCCTCATTAACAGCCACACCACTTTCGGAAGCATCAGATGCCGACTTAGTTGCCAGATTTTCAGTTGCCAAAGCATTCTGCGAGTTCTGTTGAATATTTGATGCCATCTCTTCAATAGACGCTGAGACTTCTTCAATTGCTGCTGCCTGTTCAGTAGCCCCCGAAGAAAGGCTCTGTGCAGCTACGGAAAGCTCATTACTACCAGCAGCGACATTAGCAGATCCTTCACGGACATCAGAAACTACTTGTGTGAGTTGAACAGCCATATTCTTCATATTTTCATATACACCAAACACATCGCTTGCGAACTTAATATCCAAGTTGCCTTCTGAAATCTCTCCAGCAATAATAGCGATTTCAGCAGGATCTTCACCAAGCTGCCGATGTGTAGTTCTAATAATAAACCAAGCTGTCCCTATTCCGAAAATTAAAGCGAGCACGCTGAGTGAAACTGCCACCATAGTGGCACGATCATTTGCCGCCTGCAACTGAGAACCAATAACATCCTGATCAGCCATAACTGACAACTTTATATCCTCAACAGCCTTAGCTACGTCCGGACCTATCTTCTTAAGCTTTTCATTTGCTACTTCATTTCTATTTGAAATAACCGTAACAACAGAAGTAAATGCCTGAGTATAGCCCCTCTCCAGCGCTAGAACCTCAGCAAGAAGCTTACGACTTTCCGGATTTCGAAGAGACTTATCAAGATCGGAGAACTGTTCATTCAATACCTCAATTTCCTTAAGAACTAAGTCAGAGTCGTCCAAAGAATTACTATCGAGGAACTTGACCACATTAAGACGAGCCAAAAGCAGACTTCGCATTGCCACACTGCTTAAATACGCGACATTCATGTCTCCGTCTCGTTTAGCTGTGCGCAAAATATCAGTTAATCGAAGCTCCATCTGAGGCCCGCTAACAAACAAAATATCATTAACAAGCTTGTTGCGCTTAACCCAGGCCTGCTTAACTTCATCAAAATACGAGCCGTAACGCTTTATCAAGTCATCCGTCTGATCAATAAGCTTTGCTCTTTCGGGATTTTTAATCTCAGACTGAGCAGTACTCATAAACGTCTTCATCTTGTCAAAATTAATATTGAATTGCTTCAAATCTGCATCACTACCCGTTACAATGAAGTTTATAACGCTCATGCGCATCATAAGCATATTAGCCTGAAGGCGTCCGGTGAGATTTGTAACTTTTGCAAGTCCACGATATTTTGAAAAACCTTCATTCGAATTTTCAAGAGCCCAGAAAGCCGTGCTGGCAAGAATTAATAGTAGAACCAAGACCGAACCGAAACCAAGTGATAATTTAGACGAAAGCTTCATTATATGCTCCCTATGTGAAATCAATTAAAAACCCAATATTAAAAATCATATTACATGCACCACAAACGCTATTATCTTGATTATAAAAGCATTGAGCGTGTATCGGATAGTACACACAACAAATCACATATGATTCAACCTTTGTAAATATAAAAAAAAAAGACTACAGATCACTTATGGAAAAATTTGGAAATTACATCAAATCAAAAAGAATCGCTCTGCAAGAAAATGACAAAGCTTTCTCTCAGCGGCAGGTAAGCCTCCGAATCGGTATTGAACCGTCTTATCTAAGCAAAATTGAAAGATGCCTACCGGTCGCATTATCAGAAGAAAAAATTATAGCACTAGCCGAAGTATTAGGTGAAGATTCTGACTATCTACTAGCGCTTGGCGGCAAAATATCCGGTGATGTTAAAGATATTATTAAAAAGCGCCCCATGCTTTTCTCCCGGCTTGTACGAGAGTTGAAAGATTTACCAGATGAAGCAATTGAAGCTAGTCAGGAATTTAACCAAGTGCAGGAAAAGCTGTCCCAGCTGCATGACTTAGCCTCCATAGGAGCCTTCCAATTCGGAACAGATCAAGACAGCTCGCACTGGACAAGACAAGTAACGTCCATATTAAGAATACCAAGAGACTCTCCCCCAAATTTCTACTCCCTTTTGATAGCCTTAGCCCCCGAAGAACAGAACCTAATCAAGCAAAGCACTGATAAGGCTCTCAAAAACAATACGCACTTCCATTGCGAACTTAAACTCGGAAAACATACAGATAAGCCAGTCTACATTCTCATGTGGGGATATTTTGAAAAAGATGAGAAAGGTGACCGCTCTGCAACATTTGGTGTAATTCAAGATATTACAGAAATTGTACAGCTCAGAAATGAAATCCAATCTGCCAAAAATTCGTTGGAAATAAACTATCATGAACAGGGTGAAGAACTTTCAACTGCCATTGAAAAACTAAAATCAGAAATATCCTCAAGAAAAGAACTCGAAGACAAATTAAAGATAATTAATTTAGAAACCACCCAAAGAGCTGATATTCAGGCAGCTTTTTTTGAGAATAGAGCATACAGCTTGAGATCCTTGATGACTCATTTTATCGCGGAGCAATCCGAAAAAAACAAAGATCATTCTTCACCTCTCAAACTAAAAAGAATCTCCTCAAAAATAAATGATCTGGGAGACTTTTTCACATGGGACAAAGGGCTGAAAGTTGAAGAAGTACCCTTTAACCTGCACGAAACATTAGAAGGAATAGTTCAAGAGTTTGAATCTGATTATACACAGAAGAAGATCAACATTTCTCTCACAAAATCTCCGGACCTGCCTGCTTTTATCAAATCTGACAAACTCCGCATTGAGCAGATTTCTACAGCATTGCTCGAATTATTCATTACCAATACACCTTGGGGATATGTACAATTCTCCGCTGCAGTTGGTGCGGACAAAAAAACGCTCGTACTTGCGATCACGTCTGCCGCCAAAAATAAGCCCCTCGATGAACATATCTTTTACCCTAAAAATTCTGAGCAGGACACTCCTTATCAATCAAATCCAACCCAGTTGGTCGGACCGATAGTAAAGGCAATGAATGGACAAATTCAATTCGAAAACCCTTCCGGCATGGGAAGTTTGGTCAACATCCATCTCCCTATGAAAACTTGCGAACCAATTAGCAACGAATATATCCCAACAACATTACATAAACATGCTCTAATCGTTGAAGATGACAAACACAGCCAGCTTTATATAGCTAAAGTACTCGAACGTCAGGGATACGAAGTAGTTAGGACAGAGAACGGGAAAGAGGCTTTAAGAGAAGCCGGACGAGGTGAATTCAGCATAATATTACTTGATATACAGCTCCCCGACATGACCGGAATTCAAATCGCTAAAGAGATCAGATCAAATGAGCAATCCCCAAATTCAAAAGTGCCCATTCTCGCAGTTTCCGCACATGCTACCCAGGAAGACAGAGGCAATTGTTTCGCAGCAGGAATCAATGGATTCGTTTCGAAACCCTTTGAAATAAAAACATTGATGGAAGAGATAATGAAATTCGTAGGGTAACTATTGAATCCTAATCACTCCAAGGAAGAGGGAGGGGGAAATCCATATCACTAGAATAATCGTAACTATCAAATTGGACTGAAAACCACTCAAAAAAATCTTCGTCTGTAAAAATACGTCGTCCAGTTTCAACCTTATCCCAAGCTTCACCTTCACAGGCTGCAGCTTCATCTGCACTCTTGCCCATTACTGCAAAAATATCTGCAGGGCACAAATAAGCGATATTTCCTTGAACGAAATATCTTATTAAAAACTCGCCATATTTAACCTGTTTCAAAGACGAATCGCCCATAAAAGACCTCCCGAATCAAAAGTTCCTGTTTAATTAAGCGGAGCTTATAGTAACTCTCTCAAATACAAATATTCCAATACCAAACAACATAAATTACTTTCTGATAAAGCTACTTAAATCAAATCAAAATAGCTTGCAATCGCTTAACCTGCTTAAAATAAAGGCAGTCGTAAGGCACGTAAAACAAAAACAGGCCAGCCTTCTTCAAAGAAGACCAGCCCATCTAATTATCTATTTTCTCTTTCAATCTCTTGAATTATAGCTTGGAGACGTTGAGCCTGAGAGGCTAGATCCATTACAGCTTCGGAGGATTGACGCATAGCATCGCTTGTTTCGGTTGAGATATTATTGATCTCATCTATCGCACGATTAATTTCCTCAGAAGTAGATGACTGCTCTTCACAAGCAGTGGCAATGCCTCTTATCTGATCTGAAACTTCGTCAGTCAAAGACTGAATATCAGCCAGTGACTTTCCGGCATCGGTCGCCATTTCTGCGACTGAGCCAACTTCCTTTACAGTATCCAGACATCTAGCCATGCTATTGCGGCTACCGTTCTGAATCCCTGAAATAGCTTCTTCTACCTCTTTTGTGGCAGTCATTGTTTTCTCTGCTAATTTGCGAACCTCGTCAGCCACAACAGCAAAGCCTCGGCCAGCTTCACCAGCGCGTGCGGCTTCAATCGCAGCATTGAGTGCTAGCAAATTAGTTTGATCGGCAATATCAGAAATCACATCAATAATCTCGCCAATCTTCTCTGCACTGTGCCCAAGTTGAACCATTTCGTTTTGAAGGTTTTCAGAATGTTTTTGTACAGTTCCAATTCCACCGATCATTGTATCTACAATATTAGCACCGGATGTTGCGGTCGATTTCGCGTCATTTGCAGTACCGGAGGCCTGCCCAGAGCTTTCTGCAACTTCAAGCACCGATGCTGTCATCTGCTCCATGGCTGTTGCAGTTTCACTTGTCCGCTGAGCCTGAATATCCGATCCAGTAGAAGACTGCTCTACCTGAGCCGACAATTCCTCTGATGCTGCTGAAATAATTGACACAACCCCTTCAAGTTCACTTGCAGCCTGTAACATACCTTCGCGTTTGGCAACCTCAGCCGCAGCCCTTGCTTCCTCAGCTTCTGCCATAGCCTGTTTGGCTTTTTCTGTTTCTTCAGCTGCGAGGTGTGTTTTCTCCTGAGCGTGGCCAATCTTTTCCTTAAGAGTCGAAACCATTCTATTTAAGGCTTCTGCAAGAACTCCGACTTCATCTTTGGTTTTGACAACAAGTTCGCGGTCAAGATCCCCGTCTGCAACAGATGAAGCAAATTCGGTAGTAAGAACTATTGGCTTTGATAAAGATTTTGCTATCAGCCAAGCAGCAATAATCATAAGTGGAATAATCATCAAAATAACAAGCAATGAAGAGGTAGAAACCTTAGACTGAGCCTGTATTATAGTTTCAACTGGCATTCCTATAAACCACATGCCTAAATTATCTCCGGACAATCCTTTTATAGGCCAATAAGCTGTTTGATATTCAATACCGAGGATATTGTTACGAGCAAGAAATGTAGAACTTCTATCAAGAACAGTAGCAATAACTTCCGGATTGGTCATTCTTGTACCGATAGCTCTCTTACCGGACTTAATGATTGTTGTCATAGCTCGTGTTTCATTTTTGAAAACGGTAATTTCCAAACCTGTGAATTCTCTAATATCGTCTACGAACGATTCTTTTTCAAGAGAAACACCGAAAGAAATAGTTCCGATTACACTATTGCCGGATTTGATTGGTGACGATGAACGCAATGAGAAAGGAACCTCTGTCCCCTCGACCACACCAGACTTACTCTGACGTCCAAGAGCTGCCTGCACTGTCGCCTGCGAAGATATATTGTCCCCATATTTATCAGAATGACCTCGGGCAAGGACTTTGCCTGTTGAATCAGTTATAGTAATTAGGTCAAACTCAGTGTCGCCCAATATTGAATTCACAACAGGTTTTATGAGGGAATAGTCTTTCAACAGAACAGCTTCAATCAATTCCTTATCTCTAGCCGCTAACTTAGATTCTTCATAAGACTCATGTGCGAGCATCTCAATGTGATTATCGAAAACTTTTTTAAAGGTTATAATGTTATTACGTGATTCATTGGCAAATCCCTCAGCCATATAATGATCAACGGTAAAGAAAATTGATGCAGCTGTTAATATCACCATACTGACTGCCATCAGGACTATTTTATTCAAAATACTAAACTTCATACTCTACCTGCCTCTTGGTAATCAAATGCCTGTCCATCAACGATCAAATTTAGGGCTGTTAAGATTAACTGTTAAATTTATTCATACATACAAGGCCCCTTCGAAACATAGTTGAGGCACTGTTATCAAGATCAAACGCATACACCCGTGCCACCAGCGCAACAGACAGGCAAGCAACCTACTTATAGTTACACTTTAGCATTAAAAAAGAGGTATCCATATTAATGGACACCTCTTTAAGCACAGTCAAAATCAATTATAACAAATTACCAACCCCACCAATGCACGGGACGGCATATTTTACGGCCTAGTAAATTACAATTCTAAAGCTTCCCATTCTTTAATCTTAAACCCCATAAGAACATAATCTTCACCCACAAGAAGCGGACGTTTAATGAGCATTCCATCTCCCGCGATGATACCAAAAAGTTCATCGTCAGACATGGTATCTATCGTATCTTTAAGACCGAGTTCCTTGTACTTTTTGCCATTGGTATTCACAAACTTTTTTTTATCAACACCTGCAATCTTCCGCCACTCAAGAAGTTCTTCCTTAGTCGGAGTTTCTTTTATGATATTGCGAACAACGAAATCTACACCTTTTCCTTCAAGCCAAGCCTTGGCCTTACGTGCACTCGTTCAACTTGGGTAATGTACAAAAATCATGATAATATCATCTCCATATGGTTTCAACGCGACTGTTTTATTGCATTATCATAGAGGTTTTAGTACTTAATCACATGGGTATCATTGCTTGCCCATTTGGGCTTAGCCCATCAGCCCTTCGCTATTTAGTTATTAATATACCAAATAGATATAACATGCAATAATAGACATAATGAATGACTATTAGGACGTAAAACAGCCGTTAAAGTTGTGCCAATTCATCATTAAGCTCAAACTACTTGCTTTGCGCTAAAGCATGATAAAATGTACCCAAAAAGCAGGAGACACAAACATGCGCGTATACGTAGGATTCGATGATACAGATGACAAAGACGCTCCAATTGGAACTGGCAGATTAGTCAGAGAGTTTGTCTATTCATTACCAGAAGATTACCACGTGATGGGTGTGGTTCGTCACCAGCTGCCAAGATTAGGCGATATCCCTTTCACCTCGAACAACAGTTCTGCCTGTGCCATCATAGACATGTCGCAGGACGGCTCCATTGAGCTCCTCCGCACTTTAGCAGTAGAACACATCATGAACCATTGCGCTCCGGGAAGCGATCCTGGACTATGCATAGCTAAAGAGTCAGAAATTGGCAGCGAAATAATCGACTTCTCAAAAATTGTTACAGGGCAACTCGTCACACAGCAAAACGCGATGGACGTCACCAAATCAATAGAATTGATGGGCCTTGGCGGAACAAATGACGGCATTATCGGAGCGACAGCCGCAATCGGGCTAACCAAATTCGGGTGGTGCGGAAGATTTATTGAATATGGAAAACTGCGCGACCTTTCATCATCCCTGCATGTCTATGACTTGTACGATGCAGGCATCCAAGTAGTTTCGGTAGACCGCGACCCGCTTGTACCGCTTCTAGGAGACCTCGTTCAAAGCGCTACATGGATTCGCCCATCACTTTGGGGAGGACGCCCCGTATTGCAAGTGCAAAACATCAGCCATGGAGTCTGGGAACCAGCTCACGGCAAGCGCAAAAAAGGCCATAGCGTAGAAGCAAAGCCCGAAGCTAAGGATGCTCAGCATACCGCAAAATAAATTTATCCAGAGAATCACGCTGACGTTCCATATGGATGATCCACGCTTCCAGTATTTCTAATCCCTCAGCGGTGATGGAGTAAACCCGTTTCGCGGGACCATCTCCTTCTGAATCCCATTCGGACTGCACAAGTCCCTCTTCATCCATTTGGCGCAGATGCCTATAAATCATTCCCGGGGGAACATCCCCCCGCATAAATCCGTACTCCCCAATGGTCTGAATTAATTGATAACCATAGGAAGAACCACCGCGAAGAGCCATTAATAATGACGGCTGTACATATCTTTGGGGTTTTCCCCCACCAACTTTTCTTGACATTTTTGCAAAGTCCTTCTTGACTATAGGTTCTTCAAGGATATATATGTATTATAGACGAATATCCACAAAGACACAATAACATCTAAAGGAGAACTCTATGAAAGTATTTGTAAGAGAACGCCGCAGATCAGAAGATGGCGACAAAAAACCTAGATATCGCGTAGTTGGTGTCGATGGCGGAGAACTTACCATTAAAGTTAAGCGTATCCGTAAATGTGAGTTGAAACAGATTGCAGAGCACACTGGAGCTGAGATTATCTACCTCGAAAGAGACGGCAAGGGTAGCGAAGGGAAAAAGAATTAAGACCACTAAAAAGGGCTGTGAGGTTAACCTCACAGCCCTTTTTAAATTTAAAACCGTCAACTTTATTTGTAAACAATAGTTCCGACATGCTCGCCATTAAGAGCAGCATGAATTTCTTCAGGGTGACGCAGAACATCAATGATCTGGAACTGTTTGAGAGTTTTGGCATTCTTAAGGAAGGTCAAAACAGGACGTTCAACGATCAAATCGTCAAGATCCATTTCGATCAATTCATCTACATGAATTTTATCAAAGAATTTGAGTGCTTCACGGTTTTTAGCCTTTTTAGGATCATCTTCATACAATCCTCTTTCATCCTTCAGATACAATAGAGATTTAGCCCCTATATTTTCTGCGAGCAAGCATGCACCGGAATCCGTGCGATGCGGAGGAATAGACCCCAGCTCAGCAGGATGCTCAAAAAAGCCATACGGAGGAATGCCTGTAGTAATAGGCAGACAACCGAGCTGGCAATACATATTAAGCTGCTCAAGATGATCACCGTGACCGATTTTAACTCCGCCATGTTTAGCGAGTAGAACCGACAGCATTTCGGCATTCTGCCAAGAAACTTTATCACCAAGCTTAGACAGTACGCCTGTAGGCATACCCAAATCAATTCCGATATTATATACGTGACGGGCGCGGGTTCCGCCGCCAGTCATCAGCAAAATTTTATGTTTCTCTTTAGCAATGACTAATTCATCAAGAATAGGAAGCAACGCTTTTGCTCCACGATCCATGATAGACTGACCACCGATTTTCAGGACATTTACTTCTGGCTGCATATGGAAATATTCCGCAGACTCAGTGCTACGCAAGCAGTCTTTTCCAACCAGAGATTCTCCAAGCAGGTTAGTCTCTATGTGCAACCTACCTTTCTCTCCATCTTCTTTAATCAACTTTCCCATATTACTTACCTCCAGATTATTAGAGTTAACTCCTGCAAAACAGGGACTTAATTTTATACTTTTTTATAATACAAAATACACATGTTGCGGCAGCAAACTCAATACAAATCTTCTACATACAACTTTGACAAAAAATACTTCTCTGTCGGTGTTAATCTCTATCGCTAGACCTTACAAATCAGTCATAACAGTATAGTCAGCAACCCAGCCTTCTCCAAGAACATAGTTTTCGTGATTTCCGTCCAATTCCCGGGAAAGAGTAACTCCGTCGGTAAAAGTTCCGTCATTACGCTTACGGCAAAATTCTTTCAAATCAGCGGACTCATCTCTAAGAATCTTTTCTATAGCAATATCAATTTTCATAATTCACATTTCCTTTGATTATTTTGATCTGACTGTTGTTTTCAATTTCATTACTGCGTTCAAATTAATCATACAGGGAGTTGTGTCAATCAAACATGACCAAATCCCAACTCAAAAACTTATGAAGAGAACTTAAATTTTGTGAGAAGAGCGCTTAAAATAATCCCTGCCCCGAAAGCCCAAGCAAGATTTGAGAGTAATGTAATTACCAGCATGACAAACAAGACAAGTAAATTAGGGTACGTACGCATATCTCTAGCAGTCATTGCCAATTGAGACCCTGAAAAAAATAACAACACGCCTAGAACTCCCATAGGAATAAGCTGGAGCACTTTTACTGATCCCGCTCCAAAACCGATGGCAAGAGTTACAAACATACTACCAATAATAATATTTGCGCCATTAGTGCGAGCTCCGAATCGGTAATGTGCCGCAAGACCTCCTGCCCCATGACAAACAGGCATCCCCCCGACAAAAGCCGAAAATCCGTTCGCCAGCCCCATGCTAATACACAAAGCACGATCCGTGACCCTACGGCTTTCTTCACCAAAATATTCATGACTTAAATTTCTATTCGCAATGACGGCATTACCGAGCGTCATAGGAATCTGAGGTAAAACTAGAGCAAGTAATGCAAAAGAGAACGCTTCCCCCGACGGAATTCCGAAAGGCAGTATTTCCGGCAAGTGCACACCGAAATTCAGTTCCGAAAGCCCCTGCCACGCCCCTAATAAAACACCCAGAAAAGCACCGCTACCAACAACAATCAGGCCGGCAGGAAAGCGTTTACTATTTCGCAGGAAGAAAACAACTACCGCAAATCCAAGTCCAATAACAATGCTTAGCGGAACAGGACCAACGGACTGAAAGCTCAAAAAAGGTTCAACCGCCCCTCTGAGAACTTGCAAACTACTCTTACCTAAAACCAAATCTATCCCCTTCAATATTAGCAATATCCCTGTGGATAGCTGAACCCCTCTAATAACGGGCAAAGGGATAATCCGAGCGGCCTGCTTCACTATCCCGGTCAACCCTAGAAAAAGTAAAAGTACAGCAATAATCATCCCTGATGCGGTGATGACCTCAGCACTCAAAGCTTGTGCAATGGCATAAGCAGAAATAACTTTCATGGGCTGTACTGCAATTGGAGTTCGGTAATACATGCCCCCGAGAATATAAAAGAGTCCAACAGTCAAAAACAATCCAGTGGACGACAACCCATTTATCATGATCATGCCGAAAGCTAAGGGTAGCAACGCGCCTAAATCTCCCACAGATCCAGCCCACTCCATCCTATTAAAACTAATTCGCACTTTAGTTCCCCTAACAATTAAAACCAATAGCCCTACATTTTGACTTTTTGATATTCAGTTGGTGTAAAAGAAATTCATCATCATTTATGAGCATAAACAATACTCTATAAGACTCTAGCTATCTACTCTTTTCAAGACATAAGATTCTAATATTACTTGTCAATTACTTCTACAAATATATTTTTAACTTTAAAATTAGTTTGATTAAATCACTAATTATCTAAATTAAGGTGAAACATCACTCAAATACTTTTTCACGTTCTGTCGCCCGCGCAAATAGCCTACAGTTTTCCCCTTTAAATCTTGCCAATTATTAATATGAGGTGACTTTTTCTTTGAGCAAAAGCAACTGTTGAAAAGCTTAGGCAAGCGATTACGATTGCACCAATTATTTTTTTCATGATCTAGACTTAGCACGTGCGCAGAACCATGGTTAAAATGTATATTAAAAAGCTCGTAAACACTAATATCCATTCCTGTTCACTACAGAATGAGTAGCTAGGGTGTGATAGAAGACTCTGCAATGAACATATGTAAGACTCGACATGGACATTATTTGAATATACTAAGACAGACCTAGAAAGGTTTTCTACTCTATTAAAATAGAATAGAAATGTGTTACAACTCTATAATTTTAAAACTAAAGGCGAATACTACATGAAAAAGATAATAATTATTTGTTTTATACTACTCCTAGCTGTCCCCGCCATGGCTGATTATTTTAATTGTCAATTCCCACCGTATGGAAAAACTGTTGAACATCTCAATGACAAAGCGCTATTCAGCAAGCATAAAGAAAAAAACGGAATAACTTACTATAAGTTTACTGGAGAATGCACGCTTCAGATAGAAAAAATGGTTGCACCAGTTGAGCAGTACTATGGATTTATAGACAACAAAGTATACTGCAATATTTTTTCTTTCTATCTACCAGAAGATCTCACTATTGAAGAGTTCGAAAAATTTGGCTTAGACATGATGGATAAAGAGATCATTAAGCCAATAAAAAGGTCTGTCGATGGTGACTGGCGGATCATCAAGTGCAAGCACGTCATGGATGGGCTGGTGATCAAATTTAAATACAACAGCAAGACAAGACAAGGAAAGGTCGGCTGGTACTATAAGCCTCTGAAAGATAAGGACGATTTTCTAGTAAGCAAAGATTAACAAGTCCAACTAAGTGGACTCATTTCTAAGATTATATAGCAACTCAATAAAAAGAGGCGGAGGCATAAGCCTCCACCTCTTTCCTAAAGATTTAGAATCTCTCAAAATCATTATTATCATCCATATCTAGCGCGATACCTGCCAAAGATTTCGGAGCGCGGGAGAACGGAGCTACTGGTTAGGTCCAATTGATGGATGGCCTGATTTATCTGTTCCACTCCAGAATTCTGTTCGTTACTGACAGCAGATATGCCTTGGATCAGCTCAGCCGTCTCCTTGATATCTGGTACGAGTTGATCGAGATGTTCTCAAGCGCGGGCAGCTTCAATTGCCGCGTTGAGCTCAAGTAAATTAGTCTGGCGTGCGATTTCTTCGATAACGAATATTTTTTCAGAAATATCTGTTATGGCTCCCATAGCCTGAGCAACAGCCTTACCACTCTCTTCTGCGCGTTCTCTGCATTTGTCATGATCTTTGCGGACATCTCTTCTATAGAAGACGGCACCTCTTCAACACTAGCCGCCTGTTCAGCATCCCCTTCAGCCATAGCTTGGGATGCCGAGGACAATTCTTCACTTCCAGAAGCAACGTTGCTGGTCGATACCGCAACATTTCCAATGACAGCAGGTAATTGCGTGGTCATTTTGCGTAAAGCTTCTGCAAGCTGCCCAACCTCGTCTTTTTTGCTCAACATCAATCGTCTTTGTAAGATCACCATTGGCCAAGCTTTCCGCTAGGGCTATTGACTTCACTACGATGCCTGCAATAACAAGCAATACGAGGAATAGGATTGCATAACACCAATAGTAATGGAGATGATTGCGAACGAATTGGCCTGCTCCACAGCCATACTCTGAGCCTTCAGGGTTATAATAATTGTACTAATCGACATAAGAATAAGTACGACAACAAATGTTGGTACTATTGTCGCAAAGCGCGAAAGCCCAGTACGAAGTTGAAGCTTACAGTTCAGAAATGGATAAAATGAATGCAATTGTCTTGAAAGTAGCAAGAAATGCAGCAGATGCTTCAGATTCAGCTGACATGAACGAAGGACTTGGAAAGCTGGGTGAACAACTCTCAATTTTGATTGAAGAATTAATAAATTCATAAATAATAGTAATCTAACAAAAACAAAACCCCACAACGAGTTAACTCGTTGTGGGGTTTTGTTTTATACCGGATTTCTATTACGGCAGAACAACGACAGCTTCGATTTCAATGCGTCCGCCCAGAGGTAGAGCTGCTACCTGAAATGCACTACGTGCGGGATAAGGCTGAGTAAAATATTCAGAGTATACACCGTTTGCGGCCAAAAAGTCTCCCAAATCGGCTAGAAATACGGTTGTTTTAACCACGTTATCAAGTGTTCCTCCTGCTTCTGTGATGATTGCTTTAAGATTTTCCAAAGCCTGACGGGTGCAGTCTTCGATAGACCCTTCACACATTTTACTTGTTTCAGGATTGATTGGGAGCTGTCCGGAAACGTACAAGGTATTGCCTGCTTTAATTGCCTGGGAATAAGGTCCAACTGCTCCGGGGGCATTGGAGGTATTGATCTGTGTTTTCATAAAACATCTCCTTTGATTATTTTATCGTAAGTATAAATTACAGGAAGAGTAGCACGCATCATGCTCATGACAGGCTTGCAGAGTGCCTGGTCCATACCCCATTACCGTAATACTGTTTTTACCCATATGGCAACTGCGTTGGTGGGAAATGGCATGGTATAAATATGCAGCTCAATTAATCAAAGAGAATATAGATATTCCACTGATTCTTGTAGGGGGAATACGCAACCCTGAAACCGCAGATGCGACAACAATGTGCCAACCTCTCATATATGAACCAGATTTAGTCAAACGATGGAAATCCGGCGACAGGCGACCTGCCAAGTGCCTCAGCTGTAACAAATTCTTCGGCACATTTGAGAATAAGGAATTTTGCTGTCCAACCTTCAAGGCAGAAGATTAGAAGCAAAAAAGATCAGTTCTTGCGGCGCATAATTTCCTGCGCCGGTCTTCTTTGCCGTATCAGCAAAGCCATTTCCCGCATTGTATCCGCACTGTGTTCAAAAAAATATTTATACCCAGCGCAAAGATAGTTTTTTCCGTGTGTTCCATCTGTTGCAGGTAAAAATCTGTTTTTAGGGCATTCTCCCTTGCAGGCGAACAGAACCGGACAGGTTTGACATTCCAGAGGAAGTGATCTTGATTTTGCAAGGCCGAAATCATGCTGAACCTGAGAACTGAGCATTTCTTGAAGCGATTGTTCAAGGATGTTTCCTCGTTTGAACTCAGGAGACACAAAATGGTCGCAGGCGTATACGTCTCCAGTCTGTTCGAGCAATCCCGATCCTCCGCAATCCGTGGCGTAATAGCACACAAGCGGCGGAGCTCCAAGATGATTGCCCAGTGTCGCGTCAAAGAGTTGGACAAAGATCTTGCCTACATCCTCTCGAATCCATTCGTCATAAACGGTCACGTAAAATTCACCGAACTGCTTAGCAGTTACACTCCATGGAGTAACTGTTTCGCGGGACTCTGCAGCTTGTCTCACCACTGGCACAAATTGCAAGAATCCTTGGCTCTGCTCTTTGAGAAACTGATATGTTTCCAAAGGATGTTCTGCGTTTTTATGATTTATTGTGGCCAGAATGTTGTAATCTACCCGATGTTTTCTAAGTATATCCAAACCGGCCATGACCTGTTTGAACGATCCTCGCCCCTGTTTATCAACGCGATAGGCGTCATGCAAAGCAGCAGGACCATCAATACTGATACCGACCAAAATTGCATTTCGGGATAGAAATTCACCCCACGCATCACCAAGAAGTGTGCCATTGGTCTGAATAACATTCGTATAGGACCGTTGCCCTGCATATGTCTTCTGGATGCGCAAAGCCTGTTCGTAAAAAGGAATACCAGCTAATAGAGGTTCGCCCCCCTGCCAGACAAACTCAACAGGGTGCGTGCCGGGAGAATTAAGCATCTGCCTGACATAAGCATCAAGTACCTCTTCGGACATCAGTCCCAGCGCCCCCTCCACAGAGGCGTCTGCGAACAAAGATGCTTTTTCAAGATAATAGCAATAGGTGCAATTCAGATTACAGCGCGGCCCGACAGCTTTGGCAATGATGGAATAGGCCATCTAGTGGCGCATATCTGTTACGGCCCAATTGGAAAAATCGGACAGCTCATGCCCCACGTCTTTTCCAACCTCCTGAGCTATAAGCGCGTTAAGTTTTTCGTTCATCCGCAGAATAAGTTCTTTATTTCTGTCCAAATCCATTGCGAGATTGATCATTTCATTAGGATCATTTTTTAGATCAAATAATTCCAGATCATTATCGCGAATCAGTTCGTTCAGGTTTTTTGGAGTGTTGTGCTTAAGCGGAGCGAAATATCGGGCGAATTTATATCTTCCGTCAAACACTATGCGTATATTTCCACGCTTTGAAAGATCCGGTTTGATATTCTTCCCACCTGCCCAGTCCTCACCTTTAGATTGGGCCTGCACTAGTTCCTTTAGGAAATTGGCATCGACAGTAAAAATCATATCAAAACAATGCAGTGCACCCGAACGAATCTGCGTGATACTCATTCCTTTCGGATCGTCCAAAACAGGGCTGACGTCTTTGCCCGGGAGGTTTTCCGTAATTCTTTCTACCTTTTGAGCCGCAACGCCAGTCAAGTTCAGTAGTGTGGGTGCAAGGTCAAGGTGGGATGAAAGAGCGTGAGTTGATTGTCCACCAGCAACTTCAGGATGTATGACAATCATAGGGACATGGATATTTTCTTCATATGAAAATGGTCCCTTACCTCGCAAGTTATGATTTCCACACATCTCCCCATGGTCTGCTGTAAAGACTATCACCGTGTTCTCTCTCATATCCAATCTGTCCAGCTCATCAAGCACAGTACCGATCTGCATATCTACGTCTTTCAGACAGTTCAAGTAATAGTCTTTGTATCGAGTCCAGTGAGCATCTGAATCAGGGATAGCACCCATAAGGCAATCCCAGCCTTCGTGATATTCGTAGTGGGCACGAGGACGGCCTTTTTCTGTAATAGACTGGTATAAATTAGATGGCAGCGGATAATCTGTATGCTTGGTTTGATATATGGTGTTGTCTGGAGCCTTGTTTGTAGGGTCTAGCAGATCACCTGCTTTCTGAACGCTTTCATCTTTTGTATTCTTTTGATCACTCTCACCTTCTGCATCTGTATTAAAATACATGATGTCATGCGGGTTGACCAGATTCACGGCCAGAAAGAACGGGGTACCGTCCTTATTGAGTTTCGCCCCTTTTGAGCGCAGCCAGTTAACGGAATCACCTGAAAATCCTGCATCGTGCGTATATCCGCCCAAAACATGTCCGTACTCGTCCCCACAGGGATTAAAGTCTGAAAATCCGTAAGGTTCCATAGCATCGGTCATCAACTTTTGGTCTTTGTTTCCTTCGGGGGTGAGCGCTTCACTAAGATGCACTTTTCCTTTATATGCAGTGTAATATCCGAGATCACGCATCATATTCCCGATGGTAGGAATATCAGTAGACATATCCGGCTGCCAAGGGAGATTGGTATTGTCGAACATGCCAGTATGCTGAATGTGCTGACCAGTATACATTACGGAACGCGAGGCCGTGCACATATTTGAACAGTTATAATGATTGTCGAAGCTGACACCTTCGCTTTTTATTTTTTCTCTGGAAGTAAGTTCTGCACTTTTAGGATAATCTTTAAAATATCGTTCCTGATCAGTAACTATAAAAACGACATTATAACCCTTCTCGGAAATTTTTTTGGGAGAAATAGGTTTGATCTCTGTTTTTGATTTTCCAGCGAAAACATTGGTTGACGAAGCGTGCAAGGTTGATGCAACCAGCCCCAGTCCCGCCATCTTGATAAAGTCACGTCTGGATGATCCTGATGATTTATTCTTCACAGTTATTCCTCATGCAAGTATAAAAATATTAAAAAGTCCACGCAGAAGTCTTTCTGATAGCAGGGATGTCTAACAAAATAAACTACTTATATAATTTTTTTAATAACCTCGACTGGCGCAACTACCGACTAAAAGACTTTGGCAATAAATTACCTGATCAAGTATACACCACCGACATTGATAAACTGCGCCGCAAATTACAGGACCGTGAGCTTGCTCCCGGTACAGTAAAGCAAGGGATTGTTTTGCTTAAGCGTATTTTAAACTTTGGAACCAAACGAGGGTTATGCGAACCTATCAATCCTGCCCAACTCTACTTTGAAATGCCAAAGATCAATAATATCAAGACCGAAGATCTCAACGCAAAACAGCTTTCCAACCTTATGACGGCTATTGCCAATGAACCGGATAAGTCCGCAGCCAGTATAATGCTCATGGCATTGTATACAGGCATGAGACGTGGTGAAATTTTCAAGTTGGAATGGAATCATATAGATTTCGAACGAGGATTCATAATGCTTCGAGCCCCTAAAGGAGGACTGGATCAGCGCATCACTTTAAACAGCTCGGCGAGAAAAGTCCTTGAGATTCAAAAGAGTAGGAGTGGTAAAACAGAATATGTTTTCCCCGGCAAAACCAATGGTCCCATTACTGATGTGCGTGCACCCTTCAAACGCATTCGCAAGAATGCGGGGCTACCCAATAATTTCCGTCCCATGCATGGATTAAGGCACGTTTTCGCATCTACTCTTGCCAGTTCTGGAAAAGTAGATCTGTACACCTTGCAAAAACTGCTCACTCACAGAACGCCAGCTATGGTTCAAAGATATGCCCATTTGCGTGACGATGCCATGCAAAGAGCCAGTGAGGTTATAGGGGATATGTATCAGCAGATGCAGGAAAAGACAGGCTAGCTAATTGCTCTGCCCAGCAAATAGCCAAACCTGACATCTGCTACCAGCTCTCACTGCTTGTCGGGACCAATCAAGAAAAGAAAGGGTTACAAGATTAGTTCTTGTAACCCTTGTGGGGTTTTTCACCCACATCTCCAACCTTAGGGGTGATTTAGGGGTGAATTCGAGGAGAATTCAGGGAATCAGATTAGAGCTGGGTGAAAAGGAGTGTGCGATAATTTATTACTTTGAACTTTGTGTTTGCTATTAGATGAATCTTTAGTGGCCTTAATAACATTTAACTCGTTACACATTTCATCCGCAATTATTGACGGCTATAACATTTGGACTTTCCGGCTGATCAAAGGTGTGCTCGCCATGGGGAAAAAATCATCAATTTGATCTCTTGAAAGTTGAAAAGGAATACTGACATAGACAGTTGTGCCCTTATTTACGGTACTTTCAATTGCAATGTTGCCCTTCATTATTTCAACAATTTTTTTGCAAATAGATAACCCCAGCCCGGCCCCTTCATATGGTCGATCAAGGCCATTCTTAACCTGCATAAAAGGAGTGAAAATTCTTTCAAAACTTTCCTCTGGTATTCCAATTCCATTATCCGCTACAGAAAACAAAAGGCGACAATCATGATCATTCATATTCATCATTGCTACATCTAGCTTTACAATTCCCTCTTTAGAGTAAGTGAAGGCATTAGAAACAAGAGGTTCAATAATTTTCTGAACCCAGCGGTAGTCACCAACTATTTCTTCAGGAACAGACCTATCCACACTTAAAACAAATTGTATGTCTTTCAGCTTGAATGTTACCTGAAAATATTTTTCAAGGTTACCAAGTTTTTGCCTCAGATCAAAAACTTCAGTATGGAGAGAGACTGCTCCAGTTTCAAACATTAAATAATTAATTAAGGAACTTGCAAAACAATTCAATCTACCTGCAGAGGACAAAGCCACCTTAATAATTTTGCATTGATCCTCATTTAAAAAAGATTCTTCAAGTAAATTAAGTGCTCCCATTATACCATTCAATGGGGTTCGCAACTCATGACTTAGTACAGACAGAAAAGAAGCCCTGCTCTTCTCGTCTTTCTTAAAGGCATTCTTTGCTCCACAAAGTACCTTCTCAGCTTTGGCAAGCCCTGTTGAATCTCTAAAAATACAAGCAACCTGACTTGAAGTGGGAGTAAAAAATGTAATTTTAAATTGCTTATCAAAAACATTTGAATATATTTCACACGAGTTGCTTTTTCCAGTGCGAAACACCTTATCCAAGCAGTCCTTACAAATACCTTCGAAAACCGTCCCAAAATCAGAGAAAAATTTTCCGACAACATTATTAGCCGACAAGCCGGTCATTCTTTCAAAAGCAGGATTAACCCTTACTACTCGGTAGTCATAAGCTAATATAGTTCGGCTACATGAAACATTTAAAAGAACATATCCCTCTTGCATCAGTTCCAAAATATAATAATACTCATCTGTCTTCATCAGTACTCCCGCGATCAAATAAATGCATATTTAGTGGATATCCCTAAACGTATGCATGAACAAGTTTGGCCTGGAAAATAAGACAGAGTGTAGTAATATCCCTACACAAGTTTAGAGCGTATAATTTTTAAATTAGTCCCAATCGTATTGCATACTGCACCATATCAGTCATGGAGCTTATTCCTAATTTCTTCATAATACGGCTGCGATAGGTACTTGCTGAGTTGGCAGTTATCCCCAAGTGGCTTGCAATGTCCTTAATACGGTTACCTTGAATCAGCAGCAAGAACACTTGGTACTCTCTGGAAGAAAGATGGGCAGGAGTATTTTTTTTACTTTTATCTGAGATCGGTTTTATTTCTGCCTCTTTAATTAGCGCAACAAAATCACGATTGCAGTGTTTAAAAAGACCGCGAATTGCTTCAGCCTTGGAAACACCATCTGCGACATCATCTTGTATTCTGCTAAAATCGTAATTAAGAGCCGTCAAACTCGACTCCAACTGACAATAAGAATCGGCAACAGATTTATGCAATTTACGTTCATTTGTAATATCACGGGCTACACTTATCAGCATTATTTCTCCGTCAGCGCTGGTAGTCGTAACTCTTTTGGTAGAAAATAAGCAGGTTTCACCATCTTTACCTGTAATACTTTCTTCACTGATTATTTCTTTACCAGTATACATTGCTTCATTATCAGCCTCCCAAATAACTTCAGCCTCAGCCACAGAAAAAAAATCGTTATCACTTTTTCCAATCAATTCCTGACGAGTTCTTCCAGTAATTTGACAAAAAGCCTTATTAACAATTACCCACAAATGTTCTTTATCTTTAACAACCAGAGGATCAGGAAGAGCATCAATTATTTCATTCAAAACCGAGTTTTGCCTACTCAATTCCTGCTTTAAAAATTTCATGTGAGTAACTTCGGTATAAAGCCCGTAAAAACATACTATCTCACCTTCGGCATCATAAATCGTATCCCAATCACTTATTACCTGTTTTTTTTCCCCTTTTGAAGTAATTATCTCAAATTCACCACGCCATTTATTTCCAGCAAGAATTGTAGGGATAATCTCATCATATATCTTGGTAACGTGCTCAGATTGGAACCTACTTTCCCAGTTATCCAGCATCCATTGTTCACGTGTTTCATCAAAAAGACGTAAGCATGCATCATTAATATAAAGAGTTTCAAAATCGTTGCCACGAATACTAAGCGCAAAGTCCTGATTCGCTAGAATACATCTGCATACTTCTGCTAAAGTATGATCAGGCAAGTCAATTGAGTTTTTTTGGTTTTTTTTACAAACTGCACCTATAAGTTTGTTCACGTCTCTGTCTTTCATTTTAAATCTCGAATTTAATTATTACCGACATTCTTTATAAAAACCATCTAACAAACTTCTTAGTACCTATTTAAGAAAATTGCTTGAAATAAAGAGCAATGCTAATATCTTCATTTAAAAAACCAGTTAATACCTGTATAGCACACATTTATTAAGTAAGAAAAAGTCACAGCATTGTTCTGGCCATAACAATTTATAATAAATATACATGACAAAACAATGCTTGCTTATACTTGAACAGATGAGGGTAAAATCAGTCCGGCATGTTGCTTAACTATTGATAGAAAATAAAAGCCACTTTAAGACGCTTGTTGCATTGAAGAAACAAGCATACGCAACTCTTCTGCAAGTTTTGCCTGTTCAGCAACCGCAACAGCTGACTGCTCCATGGCGCTAGCAGTCTCTTCAGCAATGGAGTTCACCTGCGAGGCAGAGTGGGTAATTTGCTCACTGGCAGCGGACTGCTCTTCCGAGGCCGTTGCAATGGAGCGAACCTGATCTGTAGAACTCCCCACAAGTAATACAATTTCCTCTAAAGCTTTCCCTGAACGACCTGCAAGGTCTGTGGCGAGGTCAACAGCTGTAGCAGCATGTTCCGTATTTTTTATGTTAGTATTAGCAGCCAGTTGAATCGACGTAACATTCTTACTCACCTCACTTGTAGCTTGCACGGTCTTTTCTGCAAGTTTGCGAACCTCATCAGCAACAACGGCAAAACCTCTGCCAGCTTCTCCAGCACGGGCAGCTTCAATGGCAGCGTTAAGAGCGAGCAAGTTGGTTTGATCCGCAATATCATTAATAACAGTTATAACCTGACCAATACCCTCAGCCTGAACACCAAGTTCTTTCATACCACTTTGCAAAACGCCCGTGGTTTCGCGCAATTGCTGCATCACGCCCACTACCTGCGAGACAATCTCCTCACCAGCAACTGCTTTTTCTCGGGAATCAATTGCTAGAGAAGCCGCATTTTCAGCATTATTAGCCACCTCAAGCACAGAAATATTCATCTGCTCCATTGCCGTTGCAGCTTCTGCAGTAAGTTCTCGTTGCGTATGGGCTCCACTGCTAGATTCATCAATTTGGGAAGAAAGTTCCACAGAGGCAGAAGATACCTGCTCAGCAATATCAATCGCCTGCGCAGCCACTTCAGTAATCCGCTCAGTCTGTTCCTGAATACGCTGCTGCTGCCTCTTCTCTTCAGTAACGTCATTAATCATACTGAATGCGCCAATGAGATTCCCATCTAAATCATACAACGGAGACGCGTTAAATACGCCATGCTTTTCTTGACCGTCTAAATTGGTCATACTTGAAGAAACATTCGCTATTTTCTTTTTCTCAGCGATAGCTTTACTCGTAAGACTCTTTCTATTCGGATCATTATAAAAAACATCTCCCAATACTCGCCCATAATAATCCTCCGGTCGTCCTTTTCTTCCTGCATATTGCAGAAGTGACTCATTACAGAATATAATTTTTCCCTCAGAATCCGTAATAATAAAGGGAATGGTAATTCCCTTAAGGACTCCATCTGAAAAACCAAGCTTACTTTTTAATTCTGCGACCATCGCGTTGACGGATGAAACGGTGTCTCCGATGGCGTCTTTAGAATTATACTCGAAGCGGGCATTCAAATCACCGGCTGCAATTTTTTTAGTAGTCTGAGCCAAATCGCGTAAAGGCGTGAGAAGACGTCGCACAATAAAGACTACAAATAACGCCGAAACGATCAAACCAATTATTCCAATTCCAACATTAATGTATAAAAGTCTAATATCCGCTCCGAGATACATCTCTCTATCTGTCAAGCTAACACTAATATACCAATCCCAAGGCTCAAAATATTTTACGTAACAATTTCGAGTATCACCGTTGAAATCATATGAAACAAGACCGTTTTTTACTTCGCTCAAAGCCTTCCATACTTTAGGAGAAGATTTGCTGAAATTTGCCCCGGAAAAGGTTGGGTGAATAAGAACATCTCCTTTAGAATTATAGATAAAGGCGTATCCACGACCCGCCATGTTCACAGCATTAACAAGTTTCTTAAGTTCAGAGTTGATAATCTTAACTCCCGTAAAAACCACTGCAACAATTTTACCAGAAGAGTCCTCTATTGGTACATATGCAGTTAAAAGATCTTCCCCCATAACCGTAGCACGCCCGTAGAAAGACTCACCGGAAACTACGGTCTGATAAACAGGACTGCTGGAGGGTATATATGTCTGTACAGCCCGTTCTCCACTAGATTTAATGATATTTGTGGAAATTCGAAGAAGTTTTCCTGGTAACAACTGAAAGATTGTTGCGAATGATCCTGATTTATTTTTTATTCCATCAACCAAATCATATGACCCCATAACTTTGGAACTGCCAATCATAAGAGTAGGTATTTCTGCTTTTTCAGAAAGCATGTTTTTCTGATTGTAGATGAGAACCGACTCACTATTATTTTCATCAACACGAACACCACCATCTGCTAAGATTTTATTAACTAAAAATTGGCTTTCTGATTTAAGAAGATTTTGCGAAACTCTGCTTTGTAAATCTATTGTATTATACAAACCTTCTACAGTATTTTTAACAAATGCTAATCCAAAATCACGCAATGAACTCATAGATTCAAAATAACTAGTTGTTGTTAAAACAGAACTGAGAATTGTTAATATCAGAAGACATGTTAATACTATTTTCTTATTAAAATTCATTTCTAAAAACTTCATCGCGCCCCTCATTCTGAACACTAAATAAATAATTTTATACGGATAAACGAAATTAAAATCTTTCAATACAAAAAAATAGACTCTTAGACAAAGAGCCAACTAAAATTGATAATGGTACTTATGAGGAAATAATAATTTTAAACAAGCTTTGTCTGAAATAAAAGACAGCTTGTAGCTGTAACACTACAAAAAAAAGATGGGGGAAATTCGAAGACGGAATAGAAATAGAAAACGAGGAAAAAACGACTTATATACTGCGCAATAAATCTATATTACCTTAGAATTAAGAAACTTATAGACAGAAGGGGCGCTAAACTAGAAAAGATCCTCTCGATTAGATATAAAGAGGTATTGAACCATGTTTAGGATCTTTAAATGAGGATCAACTAAATTATTGGGATTTATTATGCGAGCATAAAGCGGTGTGCTACAAATTGAAGGCAGGCAAAGACTTAACTCAAGCGTGGCGAACGGACAGACCTCTGCCCCTTCTCAGTCAAACGATACTTCTGCAACTTACTATTAGGCTTATCAGGAATAGTCATTTCAATAAGCCCTTCTTCTAGAGCTGGCTTGAGATAAAGCTCTCTAAATGACTTACGATCTTTCAGACCCAAAACAGCTTGAAGCTCATCACGGCTCATTTCACCTAAAATGGCTTCCACCAATGCCTTAACTTGGGGGGTAACTTGGGGGCTAACTTGGGGGGTCGCAGATGCAATAGCATCCAAAATCATCTTGAGCATGAACTCGATGAATGGAGCTGAATCAGCTTTATCCGTGCTCTGTTGTAGAGCGTCATAATATTCTTCTTGGTGTTCATAGATCAGACTTTCGACCGGGATATCTGCAAACAAAGGATTCCAGCGATTCAAAATAAGAGTCTGCCACAAACGGCCCATACGACCGTTGCCGTCTGCGAAAGGATGTATAAATTCAAATTCGTAATGAAAAACTGAACTTGCTATTAGCGGGTGGTCGTCAGTAGCGGCAAGCCATCCAAAAAGATCCTGCATTAAAATAGAAACTCGCTTCGCAGGCGGGGCCATGTGAATTACCCTTTCACCCGCAATCACGCCGACACCGGAATGACGATAAATACCAGCATCATCTATCAGGCCGGACATAAGCACGCTATGTGCCTCCAGCAAATCAGCTTCCCGCTCCACAGACCAACTACCAAATCGCTCATAAGCAGCAATGGCGTTACGAACTTCCTGAATTTCACGGGGCGGAGCTATTACCCTTTTGCCGTCCAGAATGGCTGTAATCTGCTCTTCGCTTAGGTTGTTCCCTTCAATAGCTAATGAGCCACGAATAGTGCGTACACGATTGATACGCCTTAGCCGCAATTCCTTTGAATTGTCGGTAAGAACGGTTAAACGCCCTACTACCTCGCTTATCTGGGCTATCAGATTTACGATGGTTGGGGTTATTGTGTGGGGTGGGTGGTAGGTAGTGGTTGGCATCTGCACATTTTAGCAGGGTATTGCTTAATTGGAAAGTTGCAAAAAATACGGAAATACATGTCAAAGCCCGCAGACTTATAGAGCCCTGCTTCGATTTGCGGCTTACCTTTTGTCCATATTGTCCCAAGGTTTTTACTTAGGACTATTTCCTTCGTTTCTGAATTCTGGGGGTAGATTTTCACGGAAAGTTCAATAAGCGTATTTGCTGGACGCACCAACTCCAACTTTTGAATGTATTGCTTATCTTTTACATTATTTGCGATGGCTTGGTATTCCTCGTGTGAAAACTGTTTTTGAGGAGTTGGGTCTTTGACCATCTCCAACATCATATTCGCAAGAAAGAAACCCTCTTTTTGCGCTCCGTTTAACTTTTTCTGAGCGAGAGTCAAACGAGCCTTCTTTGTTTGGTAAGATTTTACTTCTTTTTTAAGCTCTTCAATTTCTAAATTGAGCTTTCCAACTACGCTATGTTCTCCAGCCCAAAGCCTAGGGTATTTTTGTTCAACTTCTTCAACTTGATCCAAATTAAAAAAACAGCGTTTATCAAAAAGTATATTCGTTCTATCTTGTTGTGGAAAAAATTGTGAATAAAAACGTTTTGATCTTAGCACATTCTCGGGCCGCACCTCTGATCTAAGATAAATATTCATCTTCGTTTCAAGAATTACATTGATGAAATCATGTTTAACAACTCTTCCCCACCGCTCTCTTAACTCAGCGGCAGATATTCTATTAGGAACTTTATCCTTAACAAGTGAAGTCCCTTCTTTCATTAAAAAAGCTGCAAAACACTTAAAAATATAAATAAAAAAACAATACATATAACCAAAGCAGTTGTACGGTAATAACTTGATGCATCTGGATTAGTTGGTAATATCTCAAAAAATGAAATCCCAGCATACATCCCACTCGCTAAAAGCAGCGCGCCAATAGTCCTTTCCTGCATACTCTTTTCTAGTACAAGCGGTGCGGTCTTAAAAGGAAGAGTCAACTTTTTGTTCTTTGAATCGCTATCATCTATGGTTTCTGCCGCTTCAGGTTGAATTATTTCACTCTTAACGGGCTTTATTTCTGTACTTTGAGCCTCTACGGATTTATGCTTTTCGGCGTTGGACATGCCTATTCTCCAGATTGGTTAAATTAAATTTAATCAAGCTTAACTAGGGCATAACAATAGAACAACTTTAAAAAGATGAACTTAATCAAACTTTTTTTACTTTATTTTGATTTATGGGGAAGAATATGGGGAGAGGGGTAAGGGCAAAAAGAAAAGGGGCTTAGATTTTCATCTAAACCCCTGAATTCTCTGGTAGGCCACGAAGGACTTGAACCTTCAACCAACGGATTAAGAGTCCGCTGCTCTACCAATTGAGCTAGTGACCCATGTGGTGAGAAAGTGATTTAGAGTGGATTGAGTAAGTTGTCAATAATATTTTCATATTTTTCTTCAAAAAAGGTTATTTAATGCGTTTAAAGACATATTTCATCATATTTTTAAGTATTTTCATGCTCTCCGCAGCTTGTCCGGATCAAGCTCGCAGTGCTCAAAAAGAAAATCCTAATCTCAGTACTAAATGGAAACTTTTCAAACTCAGTCCTGATGATCAGACACAGACGGGCTTGCAAACGGAAGTTCTCGCAGCCTTAATTCTGGAAACCAAGAACGGCTGGTATACTTACTCGCACAATCCGGGAAAAATGGGACAGCCGACAAAGTTGACGGTGAACACTTTACCGGACAAGACTGTTCTTCAATCAATCTACATATCCGGAAAACTTAAAGATGACCCTTTTAACAAAGGGAGCAAGATAGAAGTATACGCTACTCCTACACCTATTCTAATCCCAATCCCTAGCGCATCATCCACTATTTCTTTGAAGGCGAAGCTGTCGCTGTTAATGTGTTCCAAAACTTCCTGTCTGCCATTTAAAACAGAACTCAATTTTATAGGGATGGGAGTTGTTCCTGCGAATCTCCCTGAAGCTAGCAAGCAATCATGGTGGCCTCTATTTCTAAAAGCTAGCGTAGAACAAAGCAAAAACAAAATCACAAAACAGAGCGCAAGCCAAATTAAAACCGTTGCGAACGGTAAGTTCTCCCTTAAAGACATTTCTACCCAAACAACTACCGCTGAAAGTCCTGAAGCTATTAAAATAACAGAAAAGACTAAAATATTTACCACGCCCAAAGTCGATGAAAAAAGTTCAAAAGAACCGAATCAAACACCAGTTGAATCTAAATTTTCATTTGAATCGTTAAAACCTATATCTTTCACTCCGGGACTTGAGGTTGGCGACCTCACTACTGCAATACTTTTCGGAATTCTCGCAGGCTTCCTGCTCAATTTCATGCCCTGTGTGCTTCCGGTAATTAGCTTAAAGCTTTCAGCCCTGTTGGCGGGATCACAGCATGTAGAGGAGTCTAAGCGTAGAAAAAGTTTCAGGGAACATAACCTTTACTTCGCACTCGGCATATTACTGTATTTCGGAGTGTTGAGTGGAATATTAGGCTTCACAGGACTTGCCTGGGGCCAGATATTCCAAAAGCCATCTGTCGTTATTATACTTACCGGGGTTGTGTTTGCACTCAGTCTCAGTCTGTTCGGATTATTTAATCTTCCTATAGTAGACCTGAAAATCAACACGGCAAACACAGGCCCGCGCAGGCAGGCTTTATTCACAGGGATACTTGCTACACTACTTGCCACTCCTTGCAGTGGCCCGTTCCTGGGCGGCGTACTTGGCTGGGCCATGATTCAGGCGCCCTATGTTATTGGTAGCGTTTTCATAAGCGTAGGGGCCGGAATGGCTCTTCCATACATTGCTATGGCAATTTTTCCAGGTCTTGTTAAAAAATTCCCAAAACCGGGAGCATGGACAGTCTGGGTTGAACGCTCTGCTGGCTTTTTCTTGGCAGGAACGTGTATTTATTTGATCAGCATACTTCCAGAAAATATGCTCATCGCAACCCTTATTTTCATGTGGTTTACCAGTGTAGCGGCATGGATGTGGGGACTTTCGGCCGGAAGTGACACCAAGTCCGGCATGCTACTCTTGAGAGTCATTGCACTGGCCATCTGTATAACAGCAGGATTCTGGGCTTCTACCCCGCCAGTACGCACTGCGAACTGGATCAATTTCAAACAGGAAGACTTTGCTTCGCGCATCGGTAAAGAGGCTATTCTTGTTGAGTTCACAGCCGACTGGTGCCCTTCCTGTAAAATACTTGAACAAACCGTACTCACTATCGGAAATCTCAACCGCTGGCAGGAAAAATATGATCTCCGTTTAATTAAAGTTGACCTGTCGTCTCCCGACAAGACTGCGGATGAATTTCTCCGTGCCTTGGGAAGCAGGTCCATCCCCCTTGCGGCTATTTTCAGCAAGGGCAAAAACAGCCATTCACCGACGGTTATCCGTGACATTTACACCACAGGTCAGCTTGAAGAAGCTCTTCAGCAAACATTGACAGCTGAATAGCTCTACGTTTGCAACGGCAAAACTTCTTTAAATTTGTTGTTTTATTATTGCGTACTATCCCTTTACGCGGGCGGCGGTGTCGGTTAATTAAACTGGCTGAACTAACAATTATATATTTATACAAAGACCAACTATATAAGGATCAACATGCTCAACTTCCAATTCTTCATCCCTACAAGACTTATATTCGGACCCGGTAAATTAGCAGAACTCGGAACAATCACCACCCTTCCTAAAGGTGACAAAGCCCTTATAGTCATAGGTGAATCCGGCGCAATGGTTAGCAATGGCTACCTTGATAAAGTTCAGGCCGCACTAGGTAAACAGAATGTTGCAACTATAGTTTTTGATAATATTTCTCCCAATCCTAAGTCTGATCAAGTTGACGAAGCGGCTAAAATAGCCCGTGATAAAAAAATCGACTTTATCGTGGCACTCGGCGGTGGCTCCACAATCGATGCGGCAAAAGCCATCGCTCTATTGACCACAAATGTCGGGAAATGCTGGGATTTCATTCAGGCCGGATCAGGCGGCGGCATCACAGCTGAGAATCCAGCCGCGCCTCTCATTGCCATCCCGACCACTGCCGGAACCGGAACTGAAGCCGACCAATGGGCAGTCATCAGTAAAAGTGGCGGCGCAGAAAAAATCAGCCTAGGCACCGATTCTACTTTCCCTACCATATCCATTATTGACCCAGAACTTATGGTCAGCGTTCCGCCCCGCACCACCGCATATACTGGAATTGACGCGTTCTTTCACGCAGTAGAAACTTTTGTTTCAACCGAACATCAGCCAATGAGTGACATGCTTGCACTTGAATCAGTGCACCTCATCACAAACTATTTGCCGATGGCGATAGAAGACGGAACCAACATCGAAGCCCGTACAGTGATGGCATGGGCCAGCACAGCGGCCGGAATGTGTGAAACATTATCCCGCTGTATATCCCAGCATTCTTTAGAGCATGCTTTAAGCGCCATGTACCCTGAATTGCCGCACGGACTGGGCTTAGCAAAACTTTCGCTACCTTACTTCAAACGCTTAGTCCCCGGAAGCCCTGAGCGTTTCGAAGACCTCGCGATGGCAATGGGTTATGACACATCAAGCTTTGAAGAAAATCAGCGCGCATCAGTATTCCTCGAAGGTCTGCGTGTCCTATTAGAGCGCACCGGACTCGATCAGGAATCATTAAAAACCTATGGTGCAAAAGAAGAAGATGTTCCCGAACTTGTTAAGATTGCTATGGAAACTATGGGTAAACTTTTCGACTTCACCCCGACTGAAATGGATCAGGACGACCTTGAATGCATAATGTCCGAAGCTATTAAAGGGTAAAGAAAGTGAGCCCAGACAGTGATACAGGACCTTCATAATCATGTTTCAAAACATTCAATCGAATATCCTTGGCAAAAGGTGTAAACTTCGCATAGAATTTAATTATAAGAGTTTAACCTCAAAAACAGTAAAGTATGACCCTGAAAAACAAAAAAATTATTCAATGCCCCTATTGCAACAGCAATCGCCTGTATCTTAGACGCGGGTTGGTTTCTGACGCATTCATTTCACTGCTAACCTCTGTAAAATCATTTACTTGCGGTTCGTGTAGTAGGAGCTTCAGGAAATACAACAACTACTTTACCAGCAAGCAGGCCCTTGTTCACATCCTGATAATTATTGCAATTGTCGCCTTTACCAATCCAAGTCTGATTAATCCTAAAAACTGGCTTATGACTAAGCAAACATCTGAAGCAGACCAACAGATCTCTTCCGAAAGCACAGACGCCATGTCTCAGCCTGTGGACTTAACCACACAAAGCTATGAAGCTTTATCCAGCAGTGAATCCCTAGGCGGAGACACTCCAGTAGCAGGCAACAATACTGGCTACTCAGAGATACAGAATCCTACAAGTAATGGAACAAACAGCACAATAGCCGCTCTACAGATTCCCACCAATGCAACCATGTTCGGCAATAGTACTGACGCAATGGATGGTGCAGTTAACGGTACCTCGAATGGAACTACTTACGAAGTGAATACCTTTGTAAACGGCACTGATATGAATTTTAATGCGTCTGCCATTGCAGACGTACAAAACGGTACTATCACAGCCGCTTCAAAGCCTACCTTTAAAGCGGCAATACAGAGCGGACGACTTAACTCCATTTACTTTAAAGATATTGGGCGAAAAACTAGAATCAACCTAGATTTGGGTGGTTCACCGCTGTCTTATACTTCCTTCTTTCTGCGTAATCCTGACCGACTGGTTGTTGATATACACGGAAGCTGGGAGTACTTTGGGCCCACCACTTTGAAGCCGGAAAATCCGATCTTTTCGAAGTTTAGAATAGGAATGTACGAGGATAAATTGCGCATGGTAATGGATCTCAAAGGGGACACTCCTGCCCCGTCAATTAAGAAGACAGACACTGGACTTAATATTGACGTAAAATAAAACTTAAAAGTTAGTTATTAAAAAGCCCCTGACGCGGAGAGACACTCTGCATCAGGGGCTTTATATTTGGCTTGATCATCAGTCCATCCACTATTGTTTCACCTTATCCCATAACATTATTTTCTTGTAAGTCTGAACAGCTTTCAAAGATTCTGGTGTCAGTAGTGGATTGGAAGCATAAAATATGGTTCGCTCATCAAGTCTTGCTTTTGAAAAAACTTTACCATGATGCGTTTCAAAAAGCTTATCGAACTCGCCATTTGCGATAATCCTTTTAAGGCCAATCTCCATTCTTTCAGCAAGCCTCGGATACGCAGGTGAAACGAATATAAAGTTTGGCAATGGAACAAAAAGAGATAATGTCGGCTCAATTACCATATCCGGGCAACGGGGTTTCCACTCATTAAATTCAGGATAGATCTCATTGAGGCCTCTTGGAAAACATTTAAACCTACCTCGGTTTAACATGCCAAACATCCCTTCATAAGATGTTCCATCAACTATACGAAAACCTTGTGGCTTCAACGCACGAGTTATAGTCCATTGCACCTGAAGACCCATTTTAATTTTCTTTAATTCATCAAGAGTTTTAACTTTGCTAAAGGTAGATAAATCATCCTTCTTAACAAGAAACAAACGATAACTCATCAAACCCTTTCCAACAGGAATATATATAGGGATTGTCTTCTTCTCCCACTCAGATCTAGCCACTTGGATGGCTACATTAACTTTTTTTCCAGAAACAATTTCAAGGAGAGTCCTTTCCTGAGGAGAATATAACGATTTTTTTTCAACCAGATATTCTCCAAAATCATGCTTTGTAGCTTCCATTATTAAAACATACAGTTCATTAAAATAATCTCCGCGTACGTCTTTCACTGAAGAAGGCGCTTGAGGCTTTATAACGTCAACTGAATATGCGTTGAACGGAAAAAAGACGGACACAGTAAGCACTAAAATTATAAATAATTTCCCCATACAAAAACATCTCCGGCCTTCGCTTAAGTTTCAATAAATATCATATCATAATTATCACCAGTAATAGAGACCGCTCCATCTTTGGTCACTTCAAAAGTATTCTCCACACCAACCATTCCTACACCGGGAATGCTCTGTTTCGGCTCAAGAGCAAAGACCATCCCTTCTTCAATAGGAAGGTCAAACCCTTTTGCAATGGGCGGAAAACCATCAATAGTAAGCCCTATGCCGTGCCCGATAAATGGAACCTTACTTTCACCAATTCCCATAAACCCTTCGGCATAGCCATGCTTTTCAGCCTCTTTAACTAGTAGCGCGTAAATAGAGCTAGGCGTAACACCCGGCTTTAAATTCTCAGCAGCTAAATCTTGCATGTCCTTACAGAAATTCTGTGCATCCATAACTTTGCGCGGAACAGAATCTTTAGACCCTGCCCAGAAAACCTGTGTCTTGTCAGTGTGATATCCTTCAAGGACAAAACCAACGTCTGTGGCAAGCAGCCCGCCTTTATCCCATTTTTTATCTCCGCTCCCCATAAACGGAGACGCAGGATGCACTCCGCGCATACCGAGCGGACCGTTAAATGAGCTGGGATATACACCGGAATCTCCGGCAGAAACATGACCGAGAAACATTTCCTCACCAAAGGCCTGCATGCGCATATGTCCCTGATGACCTAGTTCGAAAAAGACGTTCCATATAAAATGCGCTATTTCGCGCTCATTCATACCAGGTTTGATTATTTCAGGTAAAATGCTGACAAGTGCAGTATTATGCAACTCCCCTACCCTACGCATAATTTCCAGTTCCCACTCGGACTTTACAGCTCTTGAGAGAGCAAGTACCGTGTCTGACGGAACAAATTTAACATCCGGCAAACGTGAAGTGAGCATTTCACCAAGTTGCCAAGTAAGCCCTGCAGTCTCCGCTCCGACAATTTCAGATAAAGGCTGTCCGGCTTCTTTTGCAAGCGGGATTAGATCCTTGAATGATCTAAATGGACAAATGTTTTTTACAGCGCTTTCAATCCGCGCCCTTTCAACAGACTTCCGTACAAATAAGACAGGCTCACCTTCAGCGGGCAGCCAGAGTGCGCCATTTACAAATGTTCCGGCTAAATAATAAAGTTGCAGTCTTGAGAAAGAAAGTAGCCCTCCGGCTTCAGGAGCGATGTCAGCCATAAATCTACGGCACTTTGCCCAGCGCCTTTCAAGCTCTTCACGCGGAACAGCTATATTTTGTTCAATATTACTCATTGTGTAAGATCCTCTTCATTATGATAATTACGTTTTTAAAACCGTTCATTATAAGCTATATAGAAAATATTAAATTTATTTGATTACATCAAAAGAGAACTTTGCAAGTCATAGTGCTTTACTGTAGCATGCACGAGTTTCAGTCGTCTCAGGAGAACAGTTATATAATGTTATTAGATGAGAAAAAACTAGCCGCACTTCTAAATGAGGTCAAGGTCATTGCTGTGATTGGAGCGGTTGATAAACCGGGCCGGCCAGTTGATATGGTAGGACGTTACCTAATTGAAGCAGGATATACCGTTATCCCAGTTCACCCTAAAAGGGAAAATGTTTGGGGACTTAAAACGTATCAGTCTATTACTGATATTCCTCAACAAATTGACTTGATTGATGTATTCAGAGCATCTGAGTATTGCTCAGATCATGCTAAAGAATGCTTAAAACTTGAAAGACTTCCGAAGGTTTTCTGGATGCAGCAGGGAATATTCAGTCCTGAAGCACGAGAAATCCTCACCGATAAAAATATTACTGTCGTTGAAGACAGATGTACAATGGTCGACCATAAAAGACTTATAGGCAAAAAATTATGATTCAAGCGTTTGATTGTAAAAGATGCGGCCACTGCTGTCACGGTGAGGGTGGTATTATTATGACACCCAAAGACAGACAGCGTCTGGCTGACCACCTTGGCTTACCCGTTGAAAAGATGGTCGAGAAATATAGCGAAACCGTAAATGGTAAAATCCGCCTCCAGAGCCGTGAAGACGGGTACTGTGTATTTTTTAATGATGGATGCGGAGTGCATCCCGGCAGACCTGACATTTGCCGAGCATGGCCTTTTTTCCGAGGCAATCTTATTGATGAAATGAGCTGGGAAATGATTCAGGATTACTGCCCGGGAATTAATAAAGAAGCCGGACACAAGCAGTTCGTAATTCAAGGCAAAGAATATATCCGCGCCGAAGGCTTGCGCCAGCATGATCCTGATGTGGCTCCGAACGCCTTAATAACTGACGACGACTAGAACACATGAATACTCGTACAGCACAGCACATATTAAACATAAGCTCGGATGCAACGCTTGCAGATATTAAACGCTCGTTTCGAAAACTTGCGTTTACCATGCATCCCGATCTTAACCCCAGTCCTGACGCTGCACGAAAATTTAGACAACTTAACGAAGCGTACGTATTTCTGACAAATGTTATGCGCAACTCCTCAGGCGATTCATCAGCCGCAGGTGAACGCAAATACACAAGCCAGAAGCGTAACTTTGATTCCAGCGCTGACCAAAAGACCGCATCAGAAGGCGCTAAGGCATATAAAAAACAGCAAAAAACTGCGCGTGCCGACGCACATAAAGCTAAAAGTTCAACATCTGCTCAGCAAAGCCGTTCATTTTATCAGAAAGAGGAAGATGTCCTCAAAGATATTTTAAACGATCCATTTGCAAAACAGGTCTTTGAAGATATTTACAGCCAAATCGGAAAAGACAAACCCTTTAAATCCGCATCCGCCAATGGCAAAGAGCGCAAACTAAACATGAACTGGGGAGATAAAGCTGTCTCTGTAGATGTTTCAAAAGGACTTTTTGGTGGTATAAAGTCTTGGATGACAGGGCAAATGGATGATGAGCAAACCGTATTCTTCCCCGCTTCAACACTTATTCCAGGACGCAGTATACGCATCACTATTCAGCAGGGCATCAAGAAGATATCTAAAACACTTGAAATAACTCTTCCTCGCGATTTTGTAATAGGCAGACCTATTCGACTTAAAGGACAAGGACGCAAACTCGGTCCATTTAAAGGCGATTTATACTTACGAATTCTTGCTAAATAGATCCCGCTACGCCATCTAGCAATCTCTTCTTGCACACCATCTGGCAGCCTCACCTGCACTTCTATATTTACAACATTTTCCCCACAAAAAAATATTATTCCCCTTTTTCTCTTGTTTTCCTTCGTTTTTTTTACTAGCCCCTTATATAAGACAGAATTGATTATCCCTTTTATACGCTTTCACAATCAGGCAGTTTGATTGAAATTATTTAGCGGACCAAAAGAGACATTAAACATAAGGGGGTCCATCTCATGCTGGCCATTCTCGACTATAAGGCTGGAAATCAAACCAGTGTTCAGCGCGCGCTGAATAAATTAGGTATTCCAAACGTAATTACTTCCGACCCCGAAGAACTCTCCAAAGCTACCGGTATAATTTTTCCCGGTGTAGGCGCTGCCGGACAGGCAATGGATGAGCTCACTTCCGGCGGTCTAGACGCTCTATTAAAAGATTTAGTTGCACAGAAAAAGCCTCTACTCGGAATCTGTGTAGGTTGTCAGATTCTTCTCGATTACAGCGAAGAAAACGATACCAAAGCTCTCTCTGTTATTCCCGGAGAATGCAGACTTTTCAATCCATCATGGGTTGATTACGAAGGCATTCCTATCCGCGTCCCACACATGGGTTGGAATCAGATTGATCTCAAGCAGGACTGTGTTCTTTTTAAAGATATCGATCCGGAAGCATACTTCTACTTCGTACACAGCTACTACCCTGCTCCCGAAGAAAAATTCATTATCGGCGAAACTACATACGGTCGCCCTTTCTGCTCTATACACGGACGCGAAGGACTTTGGGCTGTACAGTTCCACCCTGAAAAGAGCGGGACCCCCGGCCTGAAAATGATTTCCAATTTTTACAATTACTGCAAAGAGGTCAAAGATGCTTAGCAAACGAGTCATACCATGTCTTGATGTACGCAACGGAGTCCTCACCAAAGGTGTTAAATTCGAAAATAACGTTGATATCGGCGACCCAGTCGAAACAGCAAAACGTTATTACGAACAAGGCGCTGACGAAATTGTTTTTTACGACATAACAGCATCATCTGAAGGACGCGGAATATTCCTTGATGTAGTTGAGCGTGTCGCATCTGAAATATTCATTCCATTTTCTGTAGGCGGAGGAATTAACTCTGTCGAAGATATGCGCGCGGTACTCATGGCAGGAGCAGAAAAAGTATCCGTAAACTCAGGCGCTGTTAAAAATCCAGACATCATCAGTCAGGGTGCGGCGGCTTTCGGTTCACAGTGTATCGTACTTGGAATGGACGTTAAACGCGTAGAAAAGTCCGAACAGATTCCATCTGGATTCGAAGTAGTAATCAACGGCGGACGCAAATTCATGGGACTCGACGCTCTTGAATGGGCTAAAACCTGCGAAGCTCTCGGAGCTGGCGAAATCTGCCTAAACTCCATCGACGCAGATGGAACAAAGGACGGATACGATCTCGAGCTGACCAAGCTAATTGCTACAAGCGTAACCGTACCAGTTATAGCTTCCGGTGGTGCTGGTCACCCTGATCACATGGTAGAAGCAGTAACAGAAGGACGCGCAACAGCAGCCCTCATAGCTTCCATCGTACATTACGGTGAATATACCATCCCCGAATTAAAAGAGCACATGGCTTCCAAGGGTGTTAAGACCCGCAGCACTTGGTAGCATTTTCAAAGTTCATAGATGCTAATTTAAAAGCCCCTCAAATATAAATTGAGGGGCTTTCTTTAACAATAGAAGGAGTTATTTTAGCATTTCTTTTACCATTTCTAAGTATGGCTCTACTCCGCATGGGATATTTTCGTCCCATTCAAATTTGGTTTCGTCTTTTTGATTCACCGCTATTTTAATCATATCTTTGAGTTTCATATAATCTGAGGGATCATCGAAAATTCTATTCTCTGGAAGAAAATAGCTACTCCCATTATCACGGGAACTTAACACGGGTAGACCGCAAGCTAGTGCTTCCAGAACTGAATTTGAGCACGCGTCATAATATGAAGCCAGAACAAATATGTCTGAATTGCCGTAGAAACGCGGCATATCTGTTACCTTACCAAGAAATTTTACGCGTTTTGCCACACCTAATTCTGCGGCTAACGCTTGATACTTTGCGGCATTACGCCCGCCCGCAACATGCAAATGATAATTATCAGGCAACTGCGCCAAGGCCTTGATCAGACTTGAAACGCCCTTTAGCGCAAAATTTGTGGTGGCAGTCGAGATTACAACATCATTATCGGTCAAAGAAAATTCAGCACGGCTTTCCGCTCTTTGCTCTGCGCTCGGTTTGGCGAAAAGAGAAAGGTCCGGCTTGTTGTAGACCACCCCTATTTCCTGCTCACTCATAGCAGGATGCGATTCAATCATCCATTCCTTAACATGGTGCGAAACGCAGACCATGCGGCAACCTGAGCTAACTTGCGCCCTTTCAATATATTTTATGAGCAAGTTAACCAGTGCAGTGCGTCTACGGAACATCTTAAAACTGCGCGCAAATCCTGCGGGCCATGCTCTGCGTGATAGATTCCAGAATGATTCAAGAGGCCCACCGCCTATACGCAGAATATCTTGATTAAGCGATTTTCCAAGGCTTATGCATAAATCATAATTTCCGTTTTTGCGCACTCTTTCCGCGGCTAGGACAAACCATAACAGCTTTCCAGCGCGGCAAAGACCATAGCGTCCTACCGTGATTACATTTACGCCTTGCGGAGGTTCTTCTTCTGAGCGTGAACAGATAAAATCTACAGCATAACCCTGCTCAGCCAAAGTCTGACTAAGATTATATCCAAATCTCTCAACTCCGCCATAACGGCTGAAGCGCGGTAAAATGATGGCTATTTTTTTCATATTATATTTCAGAGAAACGGTATGTATTAATTCTGTTTTTATAATGACAATTAATTTATTATTCGAAGGAAGCGTCCCTTGCGAGCTATCGCTTATACTGATATTTGCCAATCTTAAAGACAAATATCATTACGCCGACGCGCGGAATGTTAATCGGAAACAGGCAACTTGCCAAGATAAACGGTTAATCAGGAGAAATAAGTGGTTTTTTTAACACAAACTTTCGACATGCAATTCTTCATACTTGCTAATCAGATATTCAGAAAACACTGGTTAGATCAGGTGATGCCGCTAGTTTCTTCTGCCGCTCTCCTATGGGTAATCATACTGATCGCCACAGCATTCGGCATTTATAAAAAGGGACCTAAAATTCTTATCGTGATGCTGGTCATCATCGCATCTATGGGAATTGCTGATTTCTCAACAGGGTTAATAAAAAAAACTATAGGCAGAGTTCGTCCTCTGAATTCACTACCACTCACATATTTTCGTGAGGATGGTCAGTGGCAACGCAGACCGCTCGATTTTCAGCCGTTAAAAGAAAGAGGTAACTCATACCCATCCGCACACGCTTCTAACTCAATGACCTTCGCGCTGATGTGCATGTTCTTTTTCCGCAAACTTCGTCCGTGGATGCTTTTTTTGCCATTATCGGTAGGATATTCAAGATTATACTTAGGAAAGCACTTCCCTACCGATGTGTGCGCAGGTTGGGCCATGGGAGCATGTGTAGCAATTTCAGTATGGCTGATCTGGAGTCATCTAATAAAAGATAAACTTCCCGAAAAACTTCGACTTTAATTTTATTCAAAAGCTTAGCAAAAAATAAAGCCCTGCCAGATAACTCTGACAGGGCTTTTTCTTATTAAAACTATCAACCTTATTCAACAACAGCTTCGGCTTGATTGCGATACTTTTGGTAGATTTTAAAACCTAACAAAGTCGACAATACAAACAGAATAACTGCCATAACCATCTGCATGGTTGATGAGACATTCACTCCGCTTCCGAAGAGTGCGAAGACTATATTCTGCGGCAGATATCCAATTGTGGAGCCAAGAATAAAAGGTATCGCGGGAATACTGGTAACTCCCGCAAGAAGGTTCGTTATGACATTACTTCCCAGCGGAAAAAAGCGGATTGTGAGCGCCATATTAAATGGGCTTCGACTTAAGAAATCGTCCACTTTTTGAATACGGGCGCCAAATTTGCTTTGAATAAACGAGCGCCCGACTAACCGTGCGTAGGTAAAAGCAAATGCACAACCAAGCCCTGTACCAATGGTTCCAAGCAGTGCTCCCAAAGCAAATCCATACGCGTATCCACCCATAAAACAGATAAGCTGACGCGGAAATCCAATGGCAGAAAAGAACGCGGCAATACCCACATAGAGCATTACCCCAGTCATTCCGCGTGAGGTGACGTGGTCATCTATCCACTTGGTATCAAGAGCTTCTGACAGCCCTGCGTATCTTACCAAATAGACTGATAAAGCAAGCACCCCTAGCATTGTCAGCCCTTTGATAAGAGCCTTGATACTTACTTTTGTATCACTTCTCTCGGATGTCATGAATTATCTTTGTCGCTGCTACGCTCTTTAACTGAATATGAAAAATGACGGTTCTGCAACCAGCACACGCCGAGAAGGTCAAGCCCACCAGCGATAGCCCTATCGAGTGTTCCGTACTTGGATTCACCCTCATGACGCTCGCGATGATTAACCTTAGTTTCCGCAACGGTAGCGCCCTGCATCTTCATAAGAGTCGGCAGAAAACGGTGCATTCCGTTAAAGCGAGGAATTGCGCAAACAGTTTCTGTGTCCATAATTTTTAAAGAACAGCCAGTATCTTTGACAGATTCTTTTGTAAGTTTATTTCTCACAGCGTTAGCGAATTTGGAGCCAACTCTTTTGATCCACACATCTTTGCGTTTACCACGCCATCCGATAACCATCTTATATCCTTCGTTATAAAGGGATAACATAGCCGGAAGATCTGCGGGATCATTTTGTAGATCAGCATCCATTGTGGCAACTCGCGGAGCGCGGGCTTCATCGAAACCTGCGCAAAAGGCGGCGGACTGTCCTCTGTTTTCTGCAAATGATATATATCTGGCAGCTTCGTAGGCTGTCGAAATTTCATTTAAAACAGCCAAACTTGCGTCCTTGCTGCCATCATCCACAAACACAACTTCATATGAAATATTAAGCGGCTCTAAGGCCGAATCAATTTCCTGCATTAGTTTTCGCAAATTATCCTGCTCATTATAAACAGGGATTACGAGAGAAAGGTCATAGTTTTTTGTCATATCGAGAGATGAGATAAGAAATATTAGTAATTTTGTAAATAGCTATTGACAAGGAATGGGTCGAACTGTAGACATGCTCTCAGTGACGCGGGGTGGAGCAGTTTGGTAGCTCGTCGGGCTCATAACCCGAAGGTCGTAGGTTCAAATCCTGCCCCCGCAACCATTTAGACTTATTAAAAGGCTTAATCGAAAGATTAAGCCTTTTTTTTGGGTATATTGCCTCTCATCATTTAGCTCACACCCTAATATATCGCCCAATTAATTAATATTCACAATTACGCACATACATATATTCACAAACAAAACCTTTACAAACCCCATTGCTTATTTTAATTATAATTACAATTAGACATATTTCAAAGGGTGGTCGCTATGAAAGCCAAGAAAATTATTTTTTTAATGCTATTCTTTACTGCTCTACTCATTGCATCTCCGACTGCATCTAAGACCCCAAGTTATCCTGCCCCCCAACTTAAAATTAATATTACAGAAAGATATTTACACCTACTTTTCCCTCCCAATAATCAAACAGCTATTAGCGAATACCTAATAAAAGATGATCATAAATTTAAATATCATAATGATGTGTTGAAAGAATATACTGAATACCAAAAGACATTTTACAAAACAGGTGCAGAAGAACTTCAACACCGCGTCGACGTACTAAAACAACAATATATATTAAATTACGCCTTATTTGGAATTGTTCTACTGCTAGTTGCAGGCGGCTTTATTCTCGCTTGGAAACAATTTGATTTTGACATGAAACATCGAGAGCAACTCGACCCAGCAGAACAAGCTCCAACAAGCGAAGTTGAAATAGGTCCCGGTGGCCTAAAAATAAATTCTTCAATTATCGGTTTAATAATATTATTAATGTCATTTGCATTTTTTTCCCTCTACATAACAGAAGTATTCCCAATAAAAGTAATAAGTAGTAAGGCCCCAACAACAAACAGTACTAAATAGCACCCTCGCAAAAAAAGTATATTTTAAATGTTTTTTAAATATACTTTTTTTTTACATTGACACCCTACACATTGGACTGTAGACATGCTCTCAGTGACGCGGGGTGGAGCAGTTTGGTAGCTCGTCGGGCTCATAACCCGAAGGTCGTAGGTTCAAATCCTGCCCCCGCAACCACAAAGATTTTACGATGAACCTAGTCGTCTGACAGGTTCTTTTTTTTTCGGGAAGAATTAACTGCTCTGATATTTCAGAAAAGTTCCCGAGACAAGGTCCGGTTCACTTATGAGTTGAACCAATTTTTATTAAGACCTTGATAATATTCGAAATAATTTGCAAATATCAATATTTAATGTTGACAGCAAATACGAGAATGTGTATTTATATTCTCAAGTGACGCGGGGTGGAGCAGTTTGGTAGCTCGTCGGGCTCATAACCCGAAGGTCGTAGGTTCAAATCCTGCCCCCGCAACCATTTAGACTTATTTAAAAGGCTTAATCGCATGATTAAGCCTTTTTTTTGGTTTTACGACTCCCCTCTCACCAAGCAATCCCTTTTTCTAAAGAGATTGCTTTAGTGAGCAGAATTATTTCTTCGTCTTTTTTACTGTCGCAATCCTAGATCCAAGAAGAATATTATTGGAATGCAGTCCCGGCTTCTGACCGTGCAGGTCAAATTCAAGGTTCACGCCAGGTCTGAATATGAGGGTATGTGTCGACCCACCAAAGTGAAACATTCCTAACTGATCACCCTTCGTTACATGCTGTCCTTCATAAACAGTAATTTCATTAGATGAAACTTCAGACATTCCGATAAACATTATCGCCATTAATCCAATGTCAGGATTATCAGCTTCTATCAAAACCAGTCCTCTGGCGGCTACTTGTGTTATGTATCCTTGAGAATCGTTAGGCGAGGCAGGATCAAACCCCACACTTTGTGCTCCAGCATAATATGAACCATCTATGATCTGAGTTTTCACAATTTTTCCACTCACAGGGGCATGCCAACGGTGGTAGCTGAGAGCACTTAGAAAAGCCTGATAAATTGTTCCACCTGCAAACTGTTTGGCAAGCTCTTCATCGCCCAACATATGCGTAAGGGAATACGGCTGACCTTTGATCCAGAACTTGTCACGCACCTTAACATCTCTGGCCAGTTTATACGGTGCAGACTCACATGCGTTGCTGATAACATAGTCATCCTTAGGTGATGCCACAGGACGGCGTCCTTCACGGAAAACACGTGTAAAGAAATCATCCCATGATTTGAACCCGTAATATGGTTTCTTAGGATCACATATAAAATCCTTTGCAAAAGTAGGCATAGCTTCTTTTGCATCTCGTCCAAACCAGCCTCTTTCAGGATCATTACTTAGAACATAACGAGAATCCGGCGAACTTAAATACACCGCCCATTGATTCAAAATTTTCTTAAGCTGACGGTTAACCTTCTCATTTAAAAAAGCAGCTGTTCCGGCTGGCGTCCCCATGGGCCAGTTTAAAATAGTATTTATCGGGAACCCCACCATACCGGTTTTATTAAATTCAGGAGCGCGGGTCATGATGGCATTCATCAGTTGCAGCATGTGATTATAATTCCTGATCTGAGGTCTTCCAGTTGCGTCTTTATCGTATGGTGGCCTGGTTGGCACCTGATTGAACATTTCGGTAAAGAGCATAAAAAGTTCAGGATCATTCTCAATCATATCTTTGAATTCCTGAAGAACAGGAAGCAAAGGAACCTTACCAGTTGCATCCGTCTGCTGAATGAGATCGGTGCGCCAATCATTCAATGTTTGCTGATCTGAAGGCAACCACTTGCCAACCTTGTATGGGGCAGCTTTTGAGGATGCATCCGCAAAGGAAGGTTGCACCGAAAAAATAAACAAAGTGACAAGAAAAATCGTAAAAATTCCGACTTTAAACAAGTGCTTTTTCATAATAGCTCCTTTTTAGTCAGTCATTGTTAATGATAATGAACCGATATGGTGAATGCTATTTTTCTTTTAACTTATTTTTAAAATTCGGGGAATCGCTATTTCTACTTTTTACAATCAAACACTCATAGCTTTTTCATAAAGCTTCAAAGCAATGACCCACATGGTAACGCCTACGAGAGTATCCAAAACACGCCAAGTTACTGGCTTTTTAAAGAGAGGCGCAAGCGCGCGACCTCCAAATCCTAAAGTATAAAACCATACAAATGAGGCACTCACAGCGCCGAATCCAAAGAAATATCGTGCATCTCCATTATACTGTCCACTAATTGAGCCAAGCATGACTATCGTATCCAAATATACGTGTGGATTCAGTAAAGTAATCGCAAGAGTAAGCATAATAATAGAACGAACTCCTGTAGTCGTGACTTCCTCGGTTTCAAGTTTGCCCCCTTTTATCGCGGACCTGAACGAGCCAAAGCCATACCACGCAAGAAATAATGCCCCGCCCCATGCCGCAGGCTTAATCAGCATTGGATGGGACGCAACAAGATCCCCTGTCCCGAGCACGCCGAGCGCAATTAAAACAGCATCACACAACGCGCATACCAGACAGACTTTCAAATGATGATTCTTCTTAATACTTTGAGTAAGAACAAAAGCATTCTGTGCTCCAATGGCTACAATCAGCCCCCCTCCAGTTCCAAAACCCTGCAAATATGGTAACATCATGGACATTCATTTTCTCCGTTGTTTAAGTTGATGCAACCATAGGCAGTCGATCTAAATTAGTAAAATTAAATATTTTCATTTATTATTAATTTTGCTTATAATGTACCCATGTTAGATTATAAATTTTTAGAAGCACTTACGGCAGTGATTGAGGAAGGTGGATTCGACAAAGCATCCATAAAGCTGAATCTCACACAATCTGCGATATCTCAGCGGATAAAAAACTTCGAAGAACAACTAGGTCAGGTATTAATAGTCCGTTCAGTTCCTCCTGAACCGACAGATGCTGGTCGTAAACTCATCAAGCATTTACGGCAGGTCCGGCTTTTGGAACATGAACTTACCGAAGATACAGATTTAGTTGATCCAAATAATTTCACAGTGCTACCCCTCGGGGTTAATGCTGATAGCCTCGCAACATGGTTGTTTGATGCTCTTGATGGGTTTTTAAAGGAAAACCGAGTACTTCTGGATCTGTATGTTGATGACGAAAACCAAACGCAAGAGCTTCTTAAACGCGGTGAGGTGGTTGGGTGTATCGGCACCGACTCTACCCCTTTAAAAAGTAGTAGAAGACAATACCTAACAACATTAGATTACATATGTGTCTGTACCCCGGCATTTCGAGATAAGTGGTTTAAGGATGGTTTCACACTTAAGAACGTGACAAAAGCGCCAGCGGCAGTCTTTAACCGAAAAGACGAAGCCCAAGGCAAAATGCTTGAGATGGCTTTCCCTGAAGTGAAGATCACACATCCTATTTTTTATATTCCATCATCAGAACCTTTTGTGGACGCAATTCGCAGAGAATATGCATATGGAATGGTGGGAGAATTTCAAATACCCGATGAACTAGACTCTGGTAAACTTATTGATCTGCTCCCGGAAATGAGGGTGTCGGTTCCTATGTATTGGCAATCTTGGAGCGTGGACACTCCTCTACTAAAAGAGCTTGGGAACGCGCTTTCAAATCATTTCAAAAAGTATTCTAAACCCGACGAGTAAAACTACTTTAAAATGTAAAATAGCTGCAGTCGTGATAGGGCCAAGAACAGATACCCCAGATGGTTCAAAAGAAAACAGGACAAGAGGTTCACATAAAAGCGCTATCCGAAACAAGTATAATCGTAGGTAATGACGGATACGAGACTATGCGTAGTTATACGCGTAAGCAGAAAGATGTGGATATTAAGAAGCTTACTACTGATTAGTTTTTTATTGATATCTTTGAGTCGTTAGAATTTGATTAAGCTAAGTATTAGATGAATTAGATGAAAAGATTTCTGATATTGAATCGTTGCATATTATTTGAAAGGCTTAACTTTTTAGTAAAGCCTTTTTTAGTTGGTTTTATAGCCGATTCATGACAGTTTCACGACGAAACAGCGAGCGAATAATTAGCTCGCGTTCAAAAAGTTATTAATTCTAAGAATAAATCAGCTACCAAATATGGAGCTTATCTTGAATTAATTAGCTAAATATACAAATTGAAGATTGATTATTTAATTAATGAAGAAATGAAAGAATGGAAATCCCGCAGTTAGTTATTACTAAATCTGCAACATATTTATTTCACAACAAAAGGATTTTATCATGGGCAAAGATCCCCTTACTAGAATGCATACAGCAGAACATATGTTAAATTCAGCAATGGATCGCAAATTTAAATGTGGTCGTTGTTTCAGTGCGCACATTAACAAGAAAAAATCTAAATGCGACTACAAGTACAAGCGCGGTATGTCAGACGAAGAAGCAGCAGAAATAGAAATGACCGTAAACGCGGCTATTTCAGCGAACCTTCCAGTAACCGACGATCTTATGCTTACTGAAGAAGCAGAAGAACTATTCAATCTGGAAAGGCTTCCCGAAGACGCAGAGACTGTTAAAATCATTCAAATTGGTGATTTCGACACCTGTCCTTGCATCGGAGAGCACGTTGAAAACACCAGCGAAATTGGTGAATTCAAGATCGCTTCTCATAGCTTTGAAGATGGCATTCTGCGCATCAGATACAAACTGGGCGCTGTTTAATAAATTTTAGCAGGCTTAATAAATTAGTTTACAGATTTAAATTCTATTGCTAGTTTTTAGGCCTGCTATTTATACATACTCCGTGTAACTGGCGATCTTAAGTGGAATAAACCACGAGGAAACACGGAACTAGTTTTTGCCGCTCGCCTGGGCCACGTCACACGACGTGCATCCTTTTCCTTTAACAAGGAAACAAACAAAGGAGTGCCCATGAATTCTTATCGCGATCTTCTCAAAAAATCAGACTCAAACATTTTTGCAGCCCTTGAGGGTGAAGAGCGTCGGCAACAAGCCGGCATCGAACTTATCCCATCCGAGAACTATACCTATCCAGAAGTCCTCTGTGCATTAGGTAGCGTGTTTACCAACAAATATTCCGAAGGTTATCCAGGTAGACGTTACTACGGAGGTCAGGAATTTACTGACACCATCGAAGATATCGCCAGAGAACGGGCAAAAGAGGTTTTCCGTTGCGAACACGCGAATGTTCAGCCTCTTTCAGGATCTCCTATGAATCAAGCCGTATATCTCGGTTTACTTGAACCCGGCGATACTATTCTAGCGATGGATCTTTCTCATGGTGGACACCTGACGCACGGCGCACCAGTCTCATTTATGGGTAAGCTATTCAACTTCATCCGTTACAAAACAAATCCTATTGACGGTTCCATCGACTTTGATGAGCTTCGCAAAACAGCGCTCGAACATAAGCCGAAGATGATTCTTTGTGGATACACTTCCTACCCACGCGACCTGGACTATACATCTTTCAAAAAAATTGCCGACGAAGTTGGCGCTATAACAATGACTGACGCCTCGCATTATGGAGGACTTGTCGCAGGAAATGTTATGCGCAATCCGTTTGATTTCGGATTCGATATTGTAACGACAACTTCCCATAAGTCCCTAAGAGGTCCACGCGGCGGAATCATTCTATGCAAAAAAGAATATGCTGCCCGAATCGACAAAGCGGTATTCCCAGGCCTCCAAGGAGGACCGCACATGAATACCATTGCGGGTATAGCAATCACCCTGAAAAAGGCCGCAGAACAGGACTTTCACAAATACGGGCTACAAGTTCTCACCAACGCTAAAACGCTTGCAACTGAATTAACGAAGTCCGGCGCGAGCCTTGTCACTGGTGGAACTGATAACCACATGATGGTTATTGATACCGAGAAAAGTTTTGGAATAGACGGTAAGCTTGCAGAGGAGGTTCTTGATTCAGTATCAATAACAACCAACAAGCAGATAATTCCTGATGATCCTAATCCACCACTTAAACCGAGTGGAATTAGAATCGGAACTCCTGCCGCCACGACTCGCGGCATGAAAGAAGACGATATGATCAAACTCGCGGGATGGATGGTTAAGACCCTTAAAAATCCAAATGATCTGGAATTGGCGAAACAGACTAGAAGTGAAATTGAATCTTTCTGTTCCTCTTTTCCTGTTCCAGGACTATAAATAAACGCTTCATTTGTTGCCGGAAACTCAAATTAATTATTTGAGTTTCCGGCACTATTTTTTAAATAGTTTACCCACACCATATTTTTAGCCAAAGTTTTACTTAACAAGTTTCAAGTTCCTATGTAGGTATTTTGCTGCTCACAAAACCTTTATAAATTTGATCGGACAAGAATCTCCCCTATGCCCTTATACGAAATAATAATAATATCCGTAGCCCTTGCAATGGACGCCTTCACTATCGCTGTTGCCTGCGGCCTCTGTATGTCTAAAGTTACAGGACGTCAGACTTTCAGGCTTGCGCTCAGCTTTGGCCTTTTTCAAGGAGTAATGCCACTTTTAGGCTGGGGGGCTGGCCTTACTGTAAAATCCATGGTCGAGGTTTACGCCCCGTGGATTTCATTCGTATTGCTCGCATTTGTCGGTGGTAAAATGATGTATGAATCTTTCCAGAAAGACGACTCATGTGAAGTTGATAAAGATCCTACAGTCGGATTTTCACTTATATTTTTGTCAGTTGCCACCAGCCTTGATGCGCTTGCTGTGGGCCTCTCCTTTTCCATTCTGGACTACCCAATAGTCATGCCGTCAATTTTGATAGGGATCACAGCTTTCGTACTAACAGCTATCGGAATTCAGATCGGCAGAAAATTCTCCGCAGCATCACGTTACAGCCACATAGCCGAGCTGGTAGGCGGAATTGTTCTGATTATGATCGGGCTTAAGCTTTTGTTACAATAATCGAATAAAGGTTCACGTCTGCTTTTGACACAAGCCAAGACTCAGTATATCTTTAATTGAATCGGTTCACCCCTATTTTCATTCATAAATCACAATCTGGTTTCAAAGACGTAAACCAAAGGACGGATATTCTTACCAAATGCCCTTATTGCAGCCACCGCCATTTAAACCAAAGTTCCCCCTCCAATCCGGTCACCTTCAGACCATCTTTCCACGACTTTTCAGAAAAGTTTCTCTTCCACCTGTCATCAGAAGAAAAATAGACACCCCTGACGGTGATTTTCTAGATATTGACTGGCACTTAGCTGGGAGCACAAGACTCGCTGTAATTGTTCATGGACTCGAAGGAAACTCACGAAGACACTACATGCTTGGCATGGCTCGAGCCATGGTTCTTTCGGGATGGGATTGCATTACTTACAATTTTAGAGGCTGCGGTAATGTCATGAACAAAAAACCGCAAATGTATCATAGCGGGCAAACAGAAGATATCCACACAGTCCTCGAATACGGACTTAAACATGGAATATATGAGGACGCAGCCCTTATAGGGTTTAGCGTTGGTGGCAATCAAGTTATGAAATATTTAGGGGAAACACCTGAAATGGTTCCATCCGAAGTCATAAGGGGCATCGGAATTTCCGTCCCCTGCGACCTTACGTCTTCTGCCAAACAGCTATGTAAGCCATCCAATATAATATACAATCAATATTTTTTACATTCTCTTAAGAAAAAAGTTAAAGCCAAGAGCATGCAATTCCCGGAACTTTTTCCGCTTAAAAAATTGGCAGGCCTCAAAAATCTTATCGAATTCGACAATGCGTACACCGCGCCCATTCACGGATTTAAAGACGCTTTTGATTATTATGAAAAAGCCTCGTGCAAACAATTTCTACACAGGATCAAAGTCCCAACATTAATCTTAAGCGCAAAGGATGACCCTTTCCTTTCTCCTGAATGCTATCCAATCATAGAAGCGCAAAACAATAACAATTTGTCGTTGCAAATCCCGAACTATGGCGGCCATGTGGGATTTACCGACTTGCCTCAAGAAAAACAGCTCTGGTCTGAAGGACGAGCTGTCAGATTTTTAAACACCTAAAGAAAGAAAGCCCGGAAGATTACTTCCGGGCTTTCTTTCTTAGATCTATTTTAAATTTTATAAAAGACAGGCAAGCTCTCTTTTCAGACGCATGAAATAGCAAGCCAAATGAGCAGGAGTGGGGCTTTGTGCTCCGAGTTCAATATTCTTTGCTACCATACTCATTTCTGCTAACCCCAAATTCCCAAGACTGCCCTTAAGAGTATGCGCAGTGATTATTATCTCATCAAAATCACCTTCATCAATAGCCTCATCAAGTCTATCCATGATTCCTCGCAAAGAGCTTGTAACCTCTTTAAGAAATACGTCCAACTCAGTCGGATTTAATTCCAACTGATCTGTAAGGTATCTTTGAGCTATCTCCAATTGTTCACAACCCACTGCCCCTCCGGCCTAAAATGATCTAATGAATCTAAAAAAGGGCCTAAACCTAATGGTCTAGGCCCTATTACATATCAATTAACATTCATTTTATTCACCTTGCTTCAGTTCTTCAACTAACGCGAGCAGAATTTTAACTTCTTCAGACAAGTTTTGAGTCCCCTCAGATGCCCGTTGACTATTTTTAGAGTTCTCTTCAGTCATCGAATCAATTTCACCAACACTGCGGTTAATCTCTTCCGATGTCGCAGACTGCTGTTCGGCAGCCGTTGCTATTGAGCGAACCTGATCTGCTGAGTTTTTGGCTAAATCGACGATTTCTCCCAACATATGGCCAGACTCGCGAGATAGGTCCGTGGCCTTTTCAACTGCACTAACAGTTGCATCCATACCCTTAACATTTTCGCGTGCAAGCTTCTGAATAGAATTAATACTGCTTTCAACTTCTTCTGTTGCTCCAATGGTCTTCTCTGCGAGCTTACGGACTTCATCGGCAACAACTGCAAACCCTCTACCGGCTTCACCAGCTCTAGCAGCCTCGATTGCGGCATTGAGAGCGAGCAAGTTTGTCTGGTCAGCAATATCATTAATGACACCAAGCACATTTCCGATTTCGACAGACTGTGTGCCAAGTTGCTCCATTGTTTCTTTAAGAACAGCGGTCCTTTGCTGAATGTCGGTCATGGCATCAACGGTTTCCTGAACCATTTTGGAACCTTCACTCGCCTTCTGCATGGACAATTCAGAACTTTCATTTGTCTCGGAAGCGTTTCGCGCAACCTCAAGAACAGTTGCATTCATTTCTTCCATTGCAGTCGCGGTTTCAGTAACTCGCTGCTTCTGGAATTCACTACCGCTTAGAATCTCATCGGCACTGCTTGTTACTTCATCAGTAATTGTTGAGACTCGATCAATTACACTCTGTAATTTTTCAGCTGCGGCTAACATTCCTTCCTTCTTAGCTCCTTCAGCACGCTTTGTTGCTTCCTGAGCCTCAGCCGCTGCGGCCTTCGCAATTCGAGTCTGCTCTTGAGCTTCATCGCTCTTAACCTTAATACTTTCAATATTTTCAGAAAGCGTCGAAACCATAGAGTTAAGGGCCATCTGCAAGGTCGAAATTTCATTTCTGCCTTGCGGATCAAGACTGACATCAAGATTACCTTCTGCGACTGCTGTTGCTGCTTCAGTTGCTTCGCGCAATGGAGCTACAATCGTTTTGATCAAGTACAAACTCAGCGGAAGGATAAAAATAAGGAATATTCCACCCGCGCCCAGTACTATCTTCATGGTAATGGCATTAGCGCTAGCATTCATAGCTCCGCCAATACGCTCTTTTTCACGATCAATATTATCAATGTATACGCCAGTACCTATCCATAAGTTCGTTCCAGGAATCATCTGAGCATAACTAATCTTAGGCTGAATTCCAGCCCCAGGCTTTTCAAAATCGTAAGCAACATAGCCTCCGCCGCTGTGCGCAACCTTATCCAGTTCCTGAATAACGAATACACCATTTTGGTCTTTTAAACCCTTAAGATCCTTACCTTGTAAAGACTTATTAGGCGGCATAACCATGTTTAAAGTCCCTTTATATACAAAGAAGTAACCAGAATTATCTTCTTCATACCTAATAGGATCTAAGGCATGGCGTATGAATTCAAGTCTTTCATCATCACCTTTGACAACCTTCAATTCTTCACCAAGCGAAAGAGCCATGCTCTTAGTGGCGACAAGGATTTTATCTTTCTGGTCTGTAAGCATCACTTTCTGGGTTTCGTTTACCCCGTACTCAGTAATATCTCTAATGGCGCCGAGGAAGAGAGCTCCGGTAACCACTAAAAAAACAACCATAAGAGCTAAAAGAAAGAAAAACCTGGATCCGATTGATAAATTTTTAAACATAGGACCCCTCTCCTGCTAAATTATTAATACAAAAAGTGACTCAGAGGACATCGACAATCCGTCAAACTCTGAATACTGACCTTAATATACACAACTTAGAGGTTTATTAAAAGTATTTTATATAAAAACGGTAAACTTGATAAACATTTTAACTACCTTTTAAATAATACATTTTCATTAAAAAAAACAATTATATACGCTTGCAACTTTAAAAATCTATTTATAATTGTTTCATTATTTGAAAACCAACATTTTTTTTGACTCTAATAAAAAAAATACACACCTTTTTGATGATTACTAAAGAACATGATTACACAGGATAGTAATATTAACAGTCTTGAAAATGATGCTGCCACACACCACGAGTAAGCGCTCACCATGATGTACATTTACTCCATTATGATTATCTTCAAATTGTTCTCGAAAACACCAAATACAAAACAAAAAAAAGGCGTTGATAGTTAATTAACTACCAACGCCTTAAATCTAGTACAAAAAACTTTTAAATTACATAATCAACAGCACTTCTTGAAGCTGCGATCTGCTTTATAAATGTTCCACATTCTTTGTGTAATGGGTGAACCTGATAAAAATCAAGATCCTGTTTCGTCTCAAATTCAGAGTATAAAACAACATTACAGTCAGGTACTGCTTCAAAAATTTCTACGCTTACTTCAATATGTATAAGCCCATCAATTTTACCAGACAGTTTTTCTAAAATTTCTTTCATTTTAAGACCGTTTTCAGCCCCGGTGCCGCCTGCGGCCTCATCCTTCAGTGTCCACATAACAATATGCTTAATCATTAAAAACTCCTGATTTTTAAAAAATAATAAATTCATTAACAACAATTTACCAATATTTTCTCTGATTCGCACGGTCTTAATTCCGCACCATAAAGATATTAACTAAAAAAAGGCTTTCCCACCGGGCGAGCGAATGGAAAAGCCTTGATTATGCGGCAGAAGACCCGATACTATTCAGTTGCGAGGTGAAGGAGTCGGTCTTGGAGGCAATGTCTATTCATGCCGCTCTGTTGAAAATTGATTTCCCCGGCTATCATGCGACAGCCGGGGAAACTAAAGTTATTTTCTGCGCTCGGCTATAAGCTCTGCGACGTGTTTTACTTCTAAATCAAGACCATTCTTATTAGCTCCGCCGCGAAGCTGCATTACGCAACCAGGGCAGTCAGTAAGAAGAACATCTGCACGGGTCGCTTCTACGTTGTCCATTTTCTTCGAAAGAAGCTGTTCTGATATTTTGGGGAATTTTACTGAGTAAGTTCCACCAAATCCACAACAGACCTCTTCTTCAGCACATTCAACATATTCGAGTCCCGCCTTGACCATCAATTCGCGAGGCGCAGCTTTAACATCCAGTCCTCTGCAAAGATGACAAGGAGCGTGATAGGTAACCTTCTCACCCTTCGTCTGTCTGAAATCATCTTCATCAATTCCGACAACATCATTCATGAATGAGCTGTAATCAATAACCTTATCTGCAAATTCCTGAACGCGGATAGCGTACTTCGGATCATGTCCGAGCATCTTAGGATAGTTGTGTTTGAGATGCGATGCACAGGATGCACACATGGTCAAAATATACTCGCAGTCTGATTTTTCAAATGCTTCCATATTCTGAATGGCTACGTCACGACCTGCAACTTTTTCGCCCATCATCTGAAGCGGAAGTCCACAACAAGACTGATCCATAGGGTACTCAAGTTCAACACCCTTGCCACGCATACTTTCAACTGTTGCAACGGACTGTTCCGGATATACGAAATCCTGAACACAGCCGGAGAAAATCGCGACTTTATATTTGGGGTCAGCTATTTTTACAGGCTTAACTTTTGGCCACATGTCTCTAAATGGAACTTCTGCAACTACTGGCAATGATCTAAAATCATGGTCAGGCGCAAAAATCATAGGGAGGTGACGAAGGAAACCGTCATTTCCTGCTACAGGTTTCTGAGCATATTTCGCGATGCGCAGGAACTTGTGGAACAATTTGCGGTTTTTCATCATTTTTCCGAGAAGAGCAGATGAAAGCGGATGCCCTTCCTCGTCCTGAATTCTAGCATGAATCTCTTTAATAAGTCCGGGAAGATCTATTCCTCCGGCGCATATTTCTTTACAGGCACCGCAGTTAATACAGTTCTGTACAAGGTTCTTCGCCTTATCAGTTCCATGAAAGAAGTAAGTGAGAATGAGGCCGATAGCCCCGATATAAATATGGCCCATCTTGTGTCCACCAACCATGCGGTAAACAGGACAGACATTGGCACATGCTCCGCAACGTACGCATTGCAGCACCTGAGAGAACATCGGATCTTTCGCGAGAGCACGTCTTCCATTGTCCAAAAATACGAAATGTACTTTCTTCTTGTCACCCTCAGCCACTGCGCACTCGTTAGTCCCAGTGATCCAAGTAACATAGGAAGTAATCGCCTGTCCGGTAGCATTACGAGGTAAAGCTCTGAGAACGCGTAAAGCGTCATGTAATTTTGGTGTAAGCTTATCAAGCCCCATAAGAGCAACATGGACTCTAGGCAACGTGGTAACGAGTCTAGCGTTACCTTCGTTAGTTACGATACCAATGGTCCCAGTCTCCGCTATTGCGAAGTTACAACCGGAAACACCCATATCGGCTTCAGTAAATTTTTGGCGAAGTTCACGACGAGCAACTTTAACAAGCTTCTGAATATCAGCATCCTGCTTTTTGCCAGTAGCATCAGTGAACGTATCGCTTACCTGATGGCGGGAAAGATGGATAGCAGGCATAACCATGTGGCTAGGACCTTCATCACGAAGCTGAATGATCCACTCACCTAGATCCGTTTCGACAACTTCAAGGTTCTCTGCTTCCAAGTGGTGATTTAGAAGGGTTTCCTCAGCAGTCATTGATTTTGACTTCACAATTTTAGTGCAATTCTCGTCTTTTGCGATACGAGCAATAATTTCGTTAGCTTCTTGAGCATCTGCGGCTAGATGAACAACAGCGCCGTTCTTTTCTGCTTCTTCTTTGAACTGAGCGTAGAGCTCGTCCATATTCGCAGTGGAACATGCTTTTGCATCAGCAATATCTTTTATCAGAGCTTTATCATCAATGTCTTTAAATGCATTTGCCCTGCTTGTACGGTAGGCAATTGCGAAATTATCCATTGCAGTCCGTAGAAATTCGTCACCTAAAGCTTCTCTGACTTGCCCTTTATACTCTTTAAAACTTTTAGCATCCTGCATTATTTGTCCTCCAAAAGAAGAATGTGAAGTTCCAGCGGTCCATGTACACCGATGGCAAGAACACGCTCAATATCAGCAGTACGGCTTGGACCGGTAATAAATGCTGTATAATCAGCCTTGCGCATGCACTCTTCCATGTAGGATTCTAACGCATACGAATCTGCGACAATCTTTGATTTTGGAAGAACAGCAACGTGAACTTCGCTGATCATTGTTGCTATTCTGAGTTCTTCACTGCGGGAGTTAAGTACGATAGTTCCGGTCTCTGCAATGCCGTGATCGGCAAAAGTAAATCCGATATCAATGCCACCTAAGTGTTTGCGGAGTCCGTCTTTCAGAAGCTGAAAGCCATTATCTACGCACTGTTTCTCAAGGGCTGAAAATTGTTTTTTATTGAGGGAAGGAGCGGCAATTGTTTTACCAATTTTGGTTTCGCAAAGTGCGTCGGCTTTATCGGAAAGACCTTCTTCGCACCCTGAAACCAATAGCTTGCACGCTTCTTTTTTACCGCAAAGATCAATTGTATACTGATAGGCCTCAGCTAACGAGGAAACCTCTGACACTACGGCCGAGACTAGTTCAGCTTTTTCAGTGAAAAGTTTGACATTTTCGGATTTGACTGTCATTTTTTCTCCACGATCATGGGTAATTATTACCCGTTAATAAGCCCTAGGATAACGCAGCATCGACTTCCACTCGGTTGCAGCATCTCAGTACTTCTACAGTCTGATCCAGGGTCTGTTTATTCTGGGTAGTTCCACTTAGGGGACGACCCAGACCATCCATTTATTCCGACACAGAGACTTCCACTCCCGGCCCCGAATTATCCTTAAGAGCTATGTCCTAAAGTCCGAGAACTGCTACAGTATCATTAGCAATTTCAAGTTCTTCGTTTGTTGCGATAACCAAAACCTTCACTGGACTGCCGTCTGCACTGATTGCTGATGGAGTTCTATCCCAGTTCCAGTTTCTATCTTTGTCCATTACAATACCAAAGTTTTCGAGATCCGCACAGGTTTTTGCTCTGTATTCAGGATCATTTTCGCCGATTCCCGCAGTGAATACTACGGCATCAACTTTGCCTAGTTCAAAGAAATATGAACCAATAAACTGGCGAACTCTATGAGTTGCCATTTCAAGCGCAAGTATCGCGCGCTCGTCACCTTCTGCAATACGAGTATGGATATCGCGCAGATCATTTGATCCACAGATGCCTTTCAGCCCGCTTTCGTGAGTGAGCATATGTTCGACTTCGGCAACGCTCATTCCTTTTTTATCACAGATGAACCCGATAATAGCAGGGTCAATATCTCCACAACGAGTACCCATTATGATTCCACCAAGAGGAGTTAAGCCCATGGAGGTATCATAACATTTACCGTTTTTAATGGCACAAAGTGATGCTCCATTACCAAGGTGAACAGTTACGAGATTGCACTCTTCCATCGGTTTATCGAGGTATTTAGCTGCTTCACGGGCCACGAATTTATGAGATGTTCCATGAAAACCGTAACGCCTAACACCGAATTCTTCATAAAGTTCATACGGAACACCAAACTGATATGCTTTTGGTTCCATTGTCTGGTGAAAAGATGTGTCAAAAACAGCAACCTGTCTAACGCCAGGGAAAAGTTCCATCGCAACTTCAATACCAATAACATGACCAGGATTATGAAGTGGAGCCAAAGGAATAACATCTCTGATTCCCTGAAGAACATCTTCATCAATTTCAACTGGCGCATAAAAGCGCTCTCCGCCATGAACTATGCGGTGACCGATTCCAGATATTTCAGTGTGATCTTTGATAGCGCCTTTTTCAGGGTCCACCAAAAGCTTTACAACTTCATGCATCCCTTCTCTGTGAGTAGGGAAAGGGCATTCCATTTTTTCTTTATATTCAGTCGCAGTGCCGATGAAACCTTTATGAGTAAGACTACCCATATCTTCACCAATACGCTCAACTATACCGGAAGCAAGAGCGCATCCGCTTTTTGCGTCGAGAAGCTGATACTTAATGGATGAGCTTCCTGCGTTTATTACTAATATTTTCATTTATATAAGTCCCTTTTCAGCTTGAGCTTGAACTGCTGTTATCGCTACAGTATTTACAATATCGGGAACAGTACAACCTCTGGAAAGGTCATTGACCGGCTTATTAAGCCCCTGTAAAACAGGTCCGATTGCAACAGACTGTTCAGCTGAACGTTGAACGGCTTTATAAGTATTGTTACCTGTATTCAGGTCGGGGAAAATAAATACTGTTGCACGCCCTGCTACTTCACTATCCGGTAGTTTAGTCATTGCAACAGAAGGGTCGATTGCAGCGTCATACTGTAGTGGGCCTTCAATCAAAAGGTCAGGATTACGCTCTTTTGCGATGCGTACAGCTTCTTTAACCTTTTCAACGTCGGCGCCCTTACCGGACTGGCCTGTTGAGTATGAAAGTAAAGCTACCCTTGGCTCGACACCGAAAATTTTCGCTGTGGCAGCAGAACTGAGAGCGATTTCGGCAAGCTGTTCAGCATTAGGATTAGGATTAACTGCGCAATCACCAAAGACTAGAACGCGGTCTTTTAGACACATCAGGAACACACTGGAAACAATGGACGCACCGGGCTTGGTTTTAATAAACTCGAATGCAGGACGAATAGTCTGCGCTGTTGTAGTAACAGATCCTGACACCATTCCGTCTGCATCGCCTTTGTAAACCATCATGGACCCGAAGTAAGTTGGGTCAAGCATTCTGTCTCTAGCGTCAGACATGCGGATGCCTTTATGCTCACGTAGCTTGAAATAGGTGTTACAGTAGTCTTCGAACTGAGGAGAAGATTCAGGGTCAAGTATTCTGACGTCATGCATATCAAGACCCAGAGCTGAAATTTTAGCTCCTACTTCATCAGCTTTACCAAGCAAAACGATGTTAGCAACCCCACGGCGAGTAAGCATATCCGCTGCGCGAAGTATTCTTTCGGCAGTTCCTTCTGGAAGAACTATAGTCTGCTTATTCGCTTTAGCTTTCTGAACAAGCTTGTACTCAAACATCTTAGGAGTAACCTTGTCTGACTTGGTGGCAACTAAACGCTCGCGAAGTTCATTAATATTAACGTGAGACTCGAATGTTCCAAGAGCAGAGGCAGTTTTTCGCTGATCTTCTGGGTCAATTCGACCATAGAGTTCACTAAGAACCTGTGTTGTACGGTAGGTGTTTGTGTCTACGGATAAAATAGGAATCGGAACACCTGTCCACCCTTCGATTAACCTGTGCACACTTGAACTTGGCTGCAATCCGCCAGTAAGGAGAATTCCTGAAATATCAGGGAAAGATGTCGACAACCTGGAAGCAAGACTAGCCAAAATAATATCTGAACGATCACCCGGAGTGATGATCAGGCTACCTGATTCAATATACTCAAGGAAGTTACCGATACGCATAGCAGCAATAACGTAATCATCAACAAGCGTATCAAGCCTGCCGTGTCCATATAGAACTGAAGCGTCTAACCATTTACGCACATCGCTCATGCTTGGGTTCCCGAGACTTTCATCTTCTTCAATTGTATATACAAGAAGATCCTGAGCGCATCTGGTCTTACATTTTATGCTGGAAAGAATCTCAGCCATGTCAGACTCAGGAGCGGTAATTCTGTTAATTACTGCGGCAACTGTATCAACACCTTTATCTTCAAGTGCATCAATTACGAGCTGAGTGGATGCGATAATATCTTCCGTTGTTTTGCCTCTGCCGTTAGCAACAAGCAAAACAGGACAACCGAGATTAGCTGCAATCTCAGCATTGATATCAAATTCAAAGTTCTGATCTTTACCCTGAAAATCGGTCCCCTCACAGAGAACAAAGTCGTACTTCTCTTCCAGCTGGCTATATTTATTAAGAATATTTTCGAGAAGAAGTGAATGTTTGCCGCCATTAATAAGTTCACGAGCTTCTTTTAACGTGTACGCATAAGTATCTTCGTACTCAATATCAAGATTAAAATAGCTCATAATTAGATTAATATCGTGATCACGGGAGCCAGTCTGGTTATCATTAATGATAGGTCTGAACATTGCGACATGCTGTATATCTCTGAGCAGCAGCTGCATTACTCCTAAAGCAATTGCAGATTTACCGCTCTTCTCTTCGGTGGCAGTAATATATAAATTATTCGACACTGGAAATCTCCTGTATGGCGCGTGAACGGTTGGGTATCTGGTTTCCGGATCAGACAAAAGAACACGCTGTTCGGCCTAAAAGGCAACGGGCGGAAGTAACTATACTTTCCTACTACCCTATAAACAAACCAACCGCCGCTATAAAAACGCTTTTTTGCAAACTAGTCCAGACTGTAGTTACAATCTGGACCAGAATACACTATTTTTCTAATGAATCCGCATAAATTTCAAGCACGTGCTTGACTTCGATCCCGCCACCGGACTGCGAAAGCATATCCCCAAGCTGCATCATACAGGCAGGACATGAAGTAGTCACGACTTCCGCTCCAACAGCTCTAACGTTATCAGCTTTGCGTTCGCCGATACTTTTTGACAGATCATAATGGTATAAGTTGAAACTACCTCCGCAGCCACAGCAACGGTTAGCTTCGTTCATTTCTTTAAATTCGTATTTGTCATTTTTCTTAAGCAGTGCGCGAGGCTGAGCCGTAACGCCAAGAGACTTCGCAAGGTGACAAGGATCATGATATGTCACGACCTTACCGCCCTCTTTAGACTCAGCGGGAACACTGATACCCACAACATCAATCAAGAACTGAGTAATATCCATAGTCTTGTCAGCAAGGTCCGATACTTTCTCTATGAAAATAGGATCTTCATCTTTGATCATTTTGATCCATGTTTCTTTGATAGTAGCAGTACAAGTAGCACAAGGAGTAACTAGATAATCAAAATTACCATCTTCAAATGCTTTAATGTTTTGCTTCATCAGAACTATAAATGAATCCTGATCTCCGGATGCAAGGGTAGGAATACCGCAACAGGCCTGACCTTTCGGCAAGAAGATTCCGACACCATGGTGTTCAAGCACTTTTATCGCAGCGTGCCCTACATGCGGGTACATTTTATCTACCACACAACCGGGGAAGAATGCGACCTTAAGTCCGCTGACTCCGCGAGGAGAATCAATACTAGGGTAATCTTTTCTGAAAGGCTTTTTAGTGAGCGGCATAAAGTGACGTTCACCAAGAAGCGGATTTAGCATTGCACAGCTAGCAGTTCCTGCAGACTTGTCAGCTACGCTGGCAAATGGTCCCTGAAACTTAGCACTAACATCTGTCAGTAAGTTAAACAACTTTGGACGGGTCAAAAGACCTTTGAAAATAAGTTTCTTAGCTGTGGATAATCCTTTGTACTCGGTAACGATAACGCGAGCTTGGATAAAAATATCCATAATCTTAACGCCACTAGGACAGTTAGCTTCGCAAGAGCCACAGAGTAAACATCTATTCAGCTTTTCGTTTACCTGATCGGCATCTTTAATCATCTCGTGTGCGAGCTTCTCAAGAAGGGCAATCTTGCCGCGAGTAACATCTGCTTCCTGCATGGTTTCAGCAAAGACAGGACAAACGGCCTGACACATGCCGCACTTCATACAGGCGACCATCTGGTCGTCCAGTGCCATAAGCTTTTCAGCTAATTTTTTCACATCAGACATTTAGCTACCCTCAATGATTTTTCCGGGATTAAGAATTCCCTTTGGATCAATCGCTTTCTTCATTCTGAGGGAGTAATCAAGAGTGGCCTGATTAGTTTCCTTTATCATCCACTTAGACTTAGCCATTCCGATTCCATGTTCACCGGAAAGAGTTCCTTTAAGAGAAAGAGCTACATCGAAAATTTCGTTAACAGCTTCTTCTACGCGGTGGAATTCCTGCTTGTCTCTGTTATCACACAGAATAGTCGGGTGGAGGTTACCATCTCCAGCGTGACCGAAAGTACCAATAGACAATTTGTACTTATCAGCAATCTTATTCAGGCCGCGAATCATTGCTGGAATCTGACTACGTGGAACAGTTGCATCTTCAAGAACTGTTGTAGGCCGTGCACGGGCAAGAGCCGGTAGCGCATTGCGACGAGCAAACCAGAGTGCTTCACGTTCTTCAGCTGTTTCAGCAGCTTTAACAGATGTAGCACCAGTTTTATTACATATGTTAACAATTTTCTGAGCATCATCAGCGACTTCAGCAGGATGACCATCAACTTCGATTAAGAGAATAGCCTGAGCTTCTGTTGGAAGACCCGCTTTAGTGAATGCTTCAACATATTTAATTGTTACGTGATCAAGCAATTCGAGCGTACAAGGAACGATGTGGTTAGCAATAATTGCTGCCACAGTTTCAGAGGCTTTATCAATGTCATCAAAAACAGCCATCATAGCTTTCTGAGCTTTAGGAGGAGGAACAAGCTTGAAAATGATGTTGCTGAAAACTCCGAGAGTTCCTTCGGAAGCAACCATAAGTCCAGCAAGATTGTACCCTGTTACACATTTGACTGTGCGTGAACCGGATTTAATGAGATCGCCGTTAACATCAAAGAAGTCCATTCCCATAACGTAATCTTTGGTAACGCCGTACTTAAGACCGCGAAGGCCACCAGCATTTTCGGCTACGTTACCACCAAGAGTGGAAACAGCCTGGCTACCTGGATCTGGAGGATAAAAAAGACCGCGTTTTGCGACTTCTGCAGCGAACTGCGCTGTAACAACACCAGGTTCAACAACTGCGTAGAGATCTTCTTCGTTGATCTCAATAATTTTATTAAGGCCATTGGTCAGAACAACAATTCCACCAGGATGTGGAATGGTTCCGCCGGAAAGATTTGTTCCTGCTCCGCGAACGGTTAAAGGCAGGCCGTGCTGATTACAAAGTTTGGTAATAGGACCAAGTTGTTCAGTATTATTAGGCTTAACGACGAAAGCAGGCAGTGCGGAATCGAGAACTGCTGCATCATAAGAGTAGGCATGACGGTCAGACTCACTCGACAACACTCCACCGGAACCAACTATTGCCTCGAAATCTTTGATAAGCTTTTCAGCACCCATTTTTATTCTCCTTGAAATATCTTTTTCAAATTGGGAGGGGAAACAAAGTTCCCCTCCCTTTCTAATAAACGTTATATAATTCGTCTTATTTAAGAGAGTACCACACCCCAACCTATATTAGCTAGAATCAATCCGAGGATTGCTGCAGCTATAAGGTAGTAGGTAAGAGGGATAAGAGTTTTACGGATAATTTCACCTTCACGGTCCATGAGTCCAACAACTGCTGCGGCTGCAACAACGTTATGAACTGTGATCATGTTACCAGCTGCTCCACCGACTGCCTGTAGTGCCACAATAATGGACTGAGGTACGTCGATCTGGGAAGCAACACCGAACTGGAAGAGAGAGAACATCATGTTGGATACAGTATTTGATCCAGCGATGAATGCGCCCATTGCTCCGATAACTGCTGCAAGTCCGGTCCATGCTGAACCAGCGATCTGAGCAACACCGTTTGCAAGTTCCATTGGCATTGCAAGCAAGCCAGATTCGTTGAACTTTGCGCCGGAGTTAATGAATACGCGAACCATAGGGATTGCGAATCCAAGAGCGAAGGAAGCCTGAACTGTTGTCTTTAAGGACTGACCAGCGGCTGACTTAAGGTCAGAAAACTTCATTCTCTGAATGAAGAATGCGCAGGCGATAGCAAGTACGAAGATAAATCCAGGAACATACAAAGGCTTGATTACGTATCCAAGGCCAGTTCCGAAAACATCAGTAACCGGGATAGTTACAGATACGAGAAGGCTCTTGATCCATACAACCTTACGGGAAAGAACGAGGAAGACACCGACTAGGACGTAGGGCATCCAAGCCTTGAGAAGAGTCATGTGTGCAGGAGCAGCAGCGAACTTAGGTTCCCATGTTCCCATCCAATGCTTAGGCCATTCTTCACGTGGAGCGAAGTCCCATGCAACTTTAGGAGTAAGGAAGTTATTCTTAGCAGCAAGTACTACGAGAGAAAGACCAACAAGGCCACCAACGATTGATGGGAACTCAGGTCCGAGGAACCATGCAGTAAGTACGTAAGGAACTGTTACTGCGAGACCAGCAAAGATTGTGAAAGGAAGAATTTCGAGGCCTTTCTTGATAGACTTTTCCTTACCGAAGAAACGAGTAAGAATTACTGCAAGGAAGGTAGGAATCATGATCCCGATAATACCGTGAATGAGAGCTACGTTACGACCGATTTCGAAAATGTAGTCCATGAATGCAATGTTGTTTGCAGCCAAGATGTCGTGAACGATTGGGTTATCAAGACCTGTTTTAACTCCAAGCAGAATTGGTGTACCAACTGCGCCGAAAGAAACAGGTGTAGACTGAATGATCAGCGCTACAGTAACCGCACCCATTGCTGGGAAGCCGAGAGCCATAAGAAGAGGAGCACAAACAGCAGCAGGAGTACCGAAACCAGCCGCTCCTTCAATAAATGAACCGAAACACCATGCAACAATGATTGCCTGAATTCGACGGTCAGGAGTGATATCCATGAAACCGGCACGAATGGTTGCAAGAGCACCACTGTTAGTCAATGTGTTAAGCATGAACAGTGCACCGAACACGATCCACAAAATCGCGATACAGATGGCAATACCCTGAATGATGGAAGCAGAAATTACTGTTCCAGGAACCTGCCATTGAAAGAACGCAAGGATTGTTACTACGGCAAGCGCCAGAGGCATTGCTTTTTTAGCAGGCCAACGTAGAACTACCAGGAAGAAAAACACCGTTAGGATTGGTGCTAGAGCCATTAAAGTAAGCATATTACTTTTCTCCTCTTAGAAAGTTAAAATTTTGTAACCGCATTACAATTCGAAAAAACCATCACCTTCAATTCCGCATAAAAAGGGGTGCCTACGGGCGACCCGTAAGGATCGCCCGGAAGCTGTTGAGAATTTTATTTGCTTTCGCTGAAATCAGCGTCAGCCATATATCTTAAAATACCGTAACGTTCGTTGTAATCTTTCTCGATTTTCGCACGATATTTTTTAGATGCGTCGGGACTAATACGTTCCAGAAGTCCGTAACGGTTTTCACCTGCAAGGAAGTCCTGCATTGTTCCGTCTGGAGCTTTGGATTCTAGCATGAATGGATTCTTGCCTTCGTCAGCAAGAAGTGGGTTGTAACGGTAGAGAGGCCAGTAACCTGAATCTACAGCTAGCTTCATCTCTAACTGAGTTTTGCCCATACCCTTCTTGATTCCCTGATTGATACAAGGTGCGTAAGCAATAACCAAAGAAGGACCGGGGTAAGCTTCAGCTTCCTGAACAGCTTTCATGAACTGCTGTTTGTTCGCTCCCATGGAGACGGATGCGACATAAACATAACCGTAAGTCATCATCATGCGACCAAGGTCTTTTTTACCGGTGCTCTTACCGGAAGCAGCAAACTTAGCGATGGACCCGAGTGGTGTTGCTTTAGAAGCCTGACCACCTGTGTTCGAGTAAACCTCGGTATCCATTACGAAGACATTGACGTCCTCACCGGATGCGAGGACATGATCTACGCCGCCGAAACCGATATCGTAAGCCCAGCCGTCACCACCGAATACCCAGAGGGATTTCTTGGTGAAGAGGTCTTCCATATCTGCTATTTCGTGAAGAAGAGCGGTCTGAGGTACAGAGTAAAGACCCTGAACAACCTTGTTACCGTATTCTTCCGAAAGAGGTGCGTTTTTACGATTTTCAAGCCATCCACTCATTGCTTCTTCAAGCTCAGCAGGAACACCCGCTTCGATTGCTTCAGTTACGAGGTCAGCAAGCTTTTCGCGGCGGTGAGAAACACCCATTTCAATACCGAAACCAAACTCAGCAGCATCTTCGAACAGTGAGTTACCCCATGCAGGGCCATGACCGTTCTTGTTGGTGCAGTAAGGAGTGGTTGGAGCGGATGCACCCCAGATTGAGGAACAACCTGTTGCGTTTGCAATGATCATGCGTTCGCCGAATAGCTGAGTGAGAGCTTTAACGTAGGGAGTCTCACCACAACCGGCACATGCACCGGAGAATTCCATGAGAGGACGCTGGAGCTGGCTTCCCTTAACGGAAGTTCTGCTCATGAGGTCGTCTTTTTCAGGAATAGTCATTGCAAATTCAAGGTTAGGAATTTCAGTCGGTGTCTGAGTAGCAATAGGCTGCATAACCAGAGCACTTTCTTTAGCAGGACATATGTCAGCGCAGTTTCCACACCCCAAACAATCCTGAGAGTAGACCTGCATACGGTATTTAAGACCTTTAAGTTCTTTACCCTTTCCATCAAGAGTTACGAATGTTGCCGGTGCATTTTCCAGTTCTTCTTCTGTAGCAATAACTGGACGGATAGCAGCGTGCGGACAAACGAAAGCACACTGGTTACACTGGATACAGTTTTCAGGAATCCACTGCGGAACATTTACTGCTACGCCGCGTTTCTCAAACTGTGAGGTGGAAAGGGGGAAGAGACCGTCAGGCTCAAAAGCGGAAACAGGCAGGTTATCCCCTTTTTGAGCTAAGATTGGACGAACAACGTCAGTGATGAAATCGGGTTCATCCGTGACGGCCTCTTCTGTATCAATGAGGTTTTTCCATGAATCAGGGTAATTAACTTCGACAAGGTTTGCGACAGCTTGATCGACTGCGGCATTGTTCATGTTGACGATCTTATCGCCCTTCTTGCCGTAAGCTTTCTTGATAGATTCCTTGAGCAGAGCAACAGCCTGATCAAAAGGAATTACGCTGGAGAGTTTAAAGAATGCAGTCTGCATAACCATATTAATACGGCCACCGAGACCTGCTGCTGCAGCGATTTTAATAGCGTCTATTGTGAAGAACTTGAGGTTCTTTTCAGCAATGGTGCGGCGCATGGAAGCTGGAAGTTCTTTTTCCATGTCTTCCACTGACCAAGGAGAGTTGATAAGGAAAGTTCCGCCATCTTTGATACCGTCGAGGATATCATATAGATGTACGTAGCTTGAATTGTGACAAGCAATAAAGTCTGCGCTTGTTACAAGGTAAGTTGACTGGATTGGCTTATCACCGAAACGCAGGTGAGACATGGTGATTCCGCCAGACTTCTTGGAGTCGTATGCGAAGTAACCCTGTGCAAACATGTCGGTATTATCACCGATGATTTTGATAGCCTGCTTATTAGCACCGACAGTTCCGTCAGCTCCAAGTCCCCAGAACTTACACTGAACAGTGCCTTTAGGTGTAGTATCAAGGGCTGCGCCAACTTCAAGTGAAGTATTGGTAACATCGTCTTCGATACCGACATTGAAATGATTTTTAGGGCCTGCAACAGTCATATTATCGAAGATAGCTTTGACCATGTTAGGAGTGAATTCCTTAGAACCGAGGCCGTAACGACCAGCAGTGATAACAGGAGATTCACCAGTTTCCATGAATGCAGTACAAATATCCTGGTAAAGAGGATCGCCAATTGCGCCGGGCTCTTTTGTACGATCAAGAACAGTCATGTTTGCTGTTGTTGAAGGAAGTACGCGAAGGAAGTGTTCGGTAAGGAAAGGACGGTACATGCGGACTTTGATAAGACCGACTTTTTCACCGTCTGCAACCATGTGGTTGACAACTTCTTCGATAGCTTCACAACCGGAACCCATTGCGACGATAACTCTTTCAGCTTCAGGATGTCCTACGAAGTCAAAAGGTTTGTAGTAACGTCCAGTTAGGTCGCCGACTCTCTTCATACAATTGAGAACAACTGAAGGAAGGTCTTCGTAAAATGGATTACATGCTTCGCGAGCCTGATAGTAAATATCTGGATTCTGTGCTGTACCACGGATTGAAGGATTTTCAGGGGACATCGCTCTGGCACGGAAATTCGCGATTGCTTCCCAATCAACGAGGGATGCGATGTCATCATAGTCGATAACTTCAATTTTCTGAATCTCATGTGAGGTGCGGAATCCATCAAAGAAATGCATGAATGGTACGCTTGATTCGATTGAAGCAAGGTGAGAAATAAGTGACATGTCCATACATTCCTGTACAGAACTGGAAGCGAGCATTGCAAAACCAGTCTGGCGACAAGCCATTACGTCCTGATGATCGCCGAAGATGGAAAGAGCCTGTGCAGCAATTGCGCGGGCAGAAACATGAAAGACACCGGGAAGAAGTTCGCCGGAGATCTTGTACATGTTAGGAATCATGAGCAGGAGACCCTGCGATGCGGTGTAAGTCGAAGTAAGTGCTCCAGCGGCTAGTGCGCCATGAACTGCGCCTGCGGCGCCTGCTTCTGACTGAAGCTGTTTTACACTTAAAACCTGACCGAATATATTTTTACGGCCTTGTGCAGCCCATTCTTCAGCAACTTCACCCATTGTGGATGAGGGGGTGATGGGGTAAATGGCTGCAGTGTCGCTCAATGCATACGCTACATGAGCTGTTGCAGTGTTACCATCCATAGTCTTCATAATTTTAGCCATTAAGTTCGCTCCTTAGAAAATTTAGAGAAACAACCTGTGAAAAGAAACGCTTCGCACAGAGCCTTGTTACAGGCACACGATTGAATACTCATTCAGCACTATTCCAATTTTTGTGCCAAACCGTTCCCACATCTTTAAATTCAATTAAAACATATATTTATGCACAAACCCTTCAAATACAAGCAATATTGAAAGCACGACAAGTCTGGAAAAACAGACAATTACAAGTCTTTTTTTTCAGACTATGAATTCTGACAAGGCTAAACCCCCTATTTCCAGCATTACCGAGAGCTTTCACTAACAACCACCGTGTCCGTTTTTCTGGACAACAGACTGTCCTAAAAAACGGACAGATATTTTAGAATGTACTATACACCCAAACCTGGGCTTTACCAACGAAAAAAGGGCTTAATTTAATGAGTGTTAACACTCATTAAATTAAGACCTTTTTGATAGATTGAGATAAAATTTAATAAAATGCGCTTCCCCCTGCAACTATGCCCTAGGGACGTTGTGAGGGACCACGCTAGCTTCAAGGTTTACGAGAGGCTAATCTTTAATCTCATGCTTTTTTAGCAACGCATAAAAATGAGAACGCGAAAGGCCAGAAACCTTCAAAATAGCGGAAGTTTCTCCTTTGTAGCGAGAAAGCAGCTCTTCAAGATATCTTTTCTCAGCAAGCCCTTTAAAATTCTTAAGGGGCGGCAAATCATCCGTAAACAAACCATCAAGAGCTGCTGAAGACTCCTCAACTAAAGGGGCAACGGTTTTAGGAGCAACGTCTAAAACCGCGATCGGAGCTGTTTTTACCGTCTTTTTAAGATTGGACTTAGCCATTTTAATACGCAGATCATCGGATAAGTGCATGGCATAAATAGTATTACCACTACCGCATGCAACGAAGGCTTGCTCCAATATATTGAACAACTGGCGCACGTTACCAGGCCAGTTGTAATTATTCAAAACGTCATAAAAATCAGAATTTGCAACTTTCGGGGGCACTTCATACTGTGTACGTAAACGACGTAAATGAAAATCAGTAAGCTCTCTAATATCACCGACTCTGTCCCTGAGCGGCGGCAATGTTAAGTGTATAGTCTTAATGCGGTAGAGCAAGTCCTGACGAAACTCACCTTTTGCGACCATGGCTTCAAGATCCCTATTCGTAGCAGCTACAAGCCTGAAATCGCTTTTAAACTCCTTATTTTCACCGACAGGTCGATAAGTCCGCTCCTGAAGAACCCTTAAAAAGGATTTCTGTATTGAAAGAGACATTTCACCGACCTCATCGAGAAACAAGGTGCCATTATCAGCTAACTGAACCAGCCCCTTGCGGTCAGTCTGAGCGCCAGTAAATGATCCACGCTTATGACCGAACAGCGTGCTTTCAATCAGAGATTCGGTGAGCGAAGCGCAGTCAACCACGACAAAATTATTATTTACGCGAAGAGAATTCTCATGAATGGTTTGCGCGAAAAGCTCCTTACCTGTTCCTGTCTCACCTGTGATCAGAACGTTGGCATCAGATCCTGCCGCATGAGCAATCAAATCGTAACAACGCTTGATTTCGGGACTTTTCCCAACAATATTATCTAAATTAAGAGCAACACGCTGTGCTTTGTTTTGCTTTTCGTTATGAAAGTCTAAAGCTCTTCTCATGGATAATGATATCTGCTTTATGGATGAAGGTTTTACTAGGAAATCCCACGCTCCGCCCTGGATAGCCAGTTCAGCACCATCATCGTCACCTTTCCCAGTAAGAATTATCACTTCTGGAAAACCAAGTGCGGCCTTTACTCGTGCCAAATAATCAAGGCCATTACCATCCGGCAATGAGATATCTAAAAAGACTAAATCAAAGGGATCAGCTTCAACTTTTTCCATACCATCTGCCAGATTATGCGCATAAGCTCCTTCATGCCCGGAGCGAATGATCAAACTGCCTATAGTTTCGCAAACTTGGACGTCATCATCAATTATCAGGATTCTACCCATCAGTTTTCTCCGAGGCAGTAAGAACTTCCCTTATTGCATCAGCAATTATGGTCTTACTATAAGGTTTCATTAAGACTTTCCTGACATTTCGTATTTCGGACGCAAAGTTCAAAAAATTACGTCTGCCGGAAACTATAAGCACCGGAATCTCGGGCGCAACATTTTGAATGTCTTTTGCCAAATCAACACCATTAGTTTCGGGCATATCGTAATCTGTGATAATCAAGTCGAAAAGATCCGGTTCCTTGCATATCAGTTTAAATGCTTCCGCAGGCGAAGCAAATGCTGTCACCGTATAGCCAAGACTTTCAAGAATTCTTGGTGTGGTTTCAAGTTGGTCCTCGTCATCTTCCACAAAAAGTATATTCTCTTTGCCAAGCGGCAAAGGCCCATAAGTTTTTAAACTTACGTCAGCAAGTTTCCCCTTAACAGGAAGATAAATTTCAAAACAAGTTCTAGTATTGGGTGAACTGGAGACACTCACGCCTCCCCCATGACCTTTAATCAGACCATGCACAACAGCAAGTCCTAAACCGGTACCTTCTGCTTTACCTTTAGTTGTGAAGAACGGATCAAAAATTTTATCCAGAATATCTGCGGGAATGCCTGGTCCATTATCGCAGATTGCAAGCTCAATATATCTTCCGGGACGCACACGCATGAACTGTCCCTGTTCATCTGCAACTTCAACAGTTTTAAGGGATACTTCAATCTCACCACCACTCTGGCGAAGCGACTGAAATGAATTGGTACACAGGTTCATAATGATCTGATGAATCTGAGTCGGATCCGCCATTATCAACGGAACTCCATCAGAAACATTAGCGAAAACACCTATATTGCGTGGAAGTGAAGCTTTAATGAAATCTACAGTTTCACTCACAACCTCGCCTATATCAGTAGGTTTAAAACCTTCCTGTGAAGGACGGCTGAAAGTAAGAATCTGCTTAACAACACGGCTTCCGCGTTGAGCTGCTTTTATCGCTCTATCAAGATCTGTCCATGTTATAGTCCCCTCTTCCACATCCGTCATGGCGAGATCTATTGAATTTATGATGGAGGTCAGAATATTATTGAAGTCATGAGCTATTCCGCCAGCAAGTGTGCCGATAGCTTCCATTTTTTGTGACTGGAGGAGCTGCTTTTCAAGGTTAACACGGCGGGTGACATCCTCTGCAGTTGAAAGAGTCCCTACAACATCCCTTTTTTCGTTATAAAGTGGAACCTTATTAATTTCGAGCCAGACAGGGTCAGCTCCCTCAGAAGTCATAACCCAGCTGATACGCAACCTCTGCTCACCTGAATCTATGACCTGCTGATCCCAAATTGCGGCCTGCTCTGCGAACTCCTTGTTCGGCCTCAGTATTGTATCATCAAGCCCAATAATTCCAGAAGGATCATCCATTTCGAAAAAATCTGTAAATGACTGGTTCGCACCTAAGTATCTCTGCCTTTTATCCTTCCAGCAAATCTGAAGCGGTATCGTATCCATCAGAATTTCTTGAAAAGACAACTGTGCTTTGATCGTTTTTTCAACCTTTCTGCGTTGCAATATCGAAATAACAAGAAAAATCAGAATAATGCTGAGCGCAACCATTGAGATTATAATTGTCCAGAACAGTTGCTTATTCAGTTTGTAAAAATAATCTGGTCCATTGATTATAACACTATCTTCGGGCAATAAGTCTTCGTTAATATGATACTTTTTGAGCATGTTATAATCAAACATATAAATCTCATTAGAATCTTTTAACACCCTAGGTATAGGCATCTTACCAGTCTTTAGAACGTCAACTACCATCAAAGCAGCCTGACGCCCCTGATCCTGACCGGAGAGCAATTTCCCCCCGATAATACCGTGCCCAAGCAAGAACTCCCAGACACTAAAAACCATCACAGGAGAATTCTTTGAAATAACTTGTAGCACCTCTTCGGCGCTATATAGTTCACCGTGCGCTCCCTTATAGAACGGCGTGAACAGCAGAACTTCATCGCGTCCCATTTTTCTAGACTTTGCAAGTAGTTCTGTCAGTGGCAGGTCGTTCCAGTACTCAAACTCTACGCGCCCTGCAAAATCTGGCGCGGCATCTTTAATCTGTTGAATTATAGCGCGCGAGGTTACAGACTTATCTCCGACAATTACTATTTTCTTAAGCCCCTTCTTAAACTTAAGAGCAAGCTCTACATTAGCTCCGATATCAGGGTTTTCGAGGACTCCAGCATAATTACTTTTTCCCTCAATCTGCTCCGGTTTAAAATCATTAATGCCGCAAAAAATTACCGGAACTTCCGGAAAAAAACTGTCCTGATATTTCAACACAAAATTCAGAGCGTTATTGTCTGAAGCTATGATTGCCGAAAATTTATAACCTCTATATTTAAATGCGTAATAAGAATGAAGAATTTCCATAAACTCATCACTCTTAAACCTCTTTGTATCCATATATTCGATATGCATATCAACGACCATACCACTCGAATTAAGGACTTCTCTGGCCCCTTCAAGAATATCATCTGACCACGCATACCCATTCTGGTAGGAATTGAGGAAAAGGATATTTTTTTTCTCGCTTTCCGCCATGGACACCGTCGATGAAAATATTAATACTATCAATGCAAACGTAGTGAATATATTTCTCACTTGTGTTGCTCTCCGTTTTAATGAAACAAATTATAAAAAATCTAAGTTATTTACTATTCTAAAATTTCGCTAAGAATTACATTTCTTACTATACAAAAACTATACCGCAATTGTCATCATATACGTTATAGTTTTAAGATTGTCGTAAATATTATCTAACAAACGGATTAAACATGAAAAAAATCACAATATTTTTAACAATTCTTATATGTGTATCATTCTTAATGATCTTCGGGGCGTCTACTAAACTAAAGAATGCAGAGCAACCAGTAGCGAATCCCATCGAAATCAAACTGTCCTCAAAACCTATAGGACCGCTTGAAGGCGAAATTGTCGATCTAAACGTTTCGCAACTTAAATATATGGGAGCCATCATTATTGATGGTACGCATCCTGCCTTCGGAGGTTTTTCCGACCTGATAGTAAGCGACAGCCGCGACTCATTCCTTACAATTACAGATATGGGATTTTGGCTGAGAGGAAAATTACTTTATTCTAAAAAAGGTCAACTTATCGGAGTCAGCACCGAGGCTGAGCTTGGACAACTACTCAATCTTAAAGGGGAAACCTTCGCAATAAAATACAATGCGGACGCAGAAGCACTGAGCCGAGCGCCGGGGTCTGGATATCTGGTAGCTTATGAACGTGTGCACCGCATTAATCACTACAATTCAGGAAAAGAGCTGGATCTATCCGGCCCTCCAACAAAAGTCAGCTTGCCTCAAGGAATGGATAAATTATCTAATAATGGAGGTATAGAGTCTCTACTCTTGCTGCCAAATGACAGACTTCTTGCTATTGCCGAAGGGGATAATATTTTTGGTAGCAATTCATTTGCGGCAATTAAAAACGATGGGAATTGGATTAATTTAGAATACGAAAGAGTTCCCGATTTCCGTCCAACTTCAGCTGCAAACCTGCCAAACAGAAACATTCTTACTTTGGAAAGGAGCTACACTGGTCCGGGATCATTACAAATAAGACTCTGTGTAATCAACAATCCCCCTCTGAAATCAGGTTCAAAACTAATTCCAAAGGAACTCTTAAGAATTCCAAAGTCACTGCCCTTAGACAATTTTGAAGGATTAGACACCGTAACCAACGAGGATGGCAGGACTTTTATATACATTATTTCAGATGATAATTTTTCGCCACTACAACAGACCATTTTGATGATGTTTGAACTTAAAAAATAAGCAATTAAACACTTTTTAAAACCCACTGCAATCGTTGAATCTTATCAAAACATACACATATTTACGCATTATTTAAGCATGTTAAAGAATTTTATAAAAATAACTTAAGTAATACAATGGGATTCAATTTTTCTTTCGTTTTTTTTGAAATCAAGCGTTGTTTTGTCCCTCTCAAAGAGTTATATACTTAATATGAAGTGTAACTACTCAGCAAAGGGGGAAATCATGAAAAACAAGCAGCCTGCCGCAATGAAGCAGATTAAAATCACACCCAAGATTCAAACTATGAGCGAAACATCTGGAAAGGAATGCAAAATATTCGTTCTAAACACAGATGACTGGAACATTCATCAGGATGACCGCGCTAATATCATGAATGCGGACTTCCACCAGATGGATTCAGCAAGTGATTCTAAGAAATACTCATAGAATTACAAAAACAACTCTCAACATGTGCTTCGTAAAAAGTCCCCCTCTTGAATTATCATTCATTAGGGGGATTTTTTAATTAAAGTGGAATTGCCCAAGTAAAAAAGGGTTCCAAGCTTAGCTTGGAACCCTTTGATTCATGTAATTGAAAACAAACAGTAGAATTACAAATTACTTTTAATTCCAGATAAAATTCTTTGAGAAGCCTGCTCATCACCGAGTATTCCATATCTAACAGATACTTCTGAAATAGTAGATGAAACACTTTTAATACTAATGGAAACTCCAGTATCAACATCAATAGCTTTAATAGAAGCATCACTGAGTCTTTTAGCTTTTTTCTCAACTTTTAACCCAAGTGCCTGACAAGTTTTGAGTGCGGACTGATAAGTCGTACCCAAGTTTGCTTTGTATTGACGGCTAGCCTCTCCAGCTACATACACATAAGTTCCACCTGCTGCGGCTCCACCAAGCAGAACAGCTCCACATCCAGACAGAGACATAGCAAGCAATGCACACATAAAAAAAGTAGTTATCTTTTTAAGAAACATATAAATCTCCTTATTTAATTAAGACTAGCTCTAAACAACCAGAAATAATATGTACTACGACCACTCTCTCGTCAACTAGTGGTTTGATTGCATAAAAAAAAGGTGCAATCTGTATATACCAAATTGCACCTTTTGCATAACCATGAAAAATGTATCGTTACAAAATATCATTCTCGCGAAGTTCGTTTAAAACTCGAACCTTACTGAAAGGCTTTACTATATAACAGCTAGCATATCCCTTAAAGAATGCTTGGCTGACATTTTTAGTATCATTAAGAGAGGTTATCATAACGAGTTTAAACTCATCTGGACCATTAATACCGAGTTCGACTTCCAGAGCCCGAAGCTCTTTGGTTGCAGCGTGTCCATCCATCTCCGGCATGAGGATATCCATGAAGACAGTATCGAAAGGATCTTTATCCTCAACTGCTTTTCTAAAAGCATCAATCGCTTCAGCACCACTAATAACCGATTCACAACGTGCATACGAAGACAAGAGCTTTGTCAGATACATGTGGACGGTTTCATCATCGTCAATAATTAGAAACCTCATAAGACCTCTCTTAAATATTACCGTATTTAATACTATTAAAAATTACTAAATTTTCCAATAACTCTCGCTTAGGAAAGTATAGTATACCAATTGAATATGTATAGCAATAATGAAAAATAAAAAAGACTCAAGGCAAAAGCACATTTAGTACACTTTGCCTTGAGTCTCTAGTAAACTTAATATTTAAATTAATTACAGAATAATTGTAACAAACTAGATATCAACACCATATGCCTTAATTGTGGCCATGCCGCCTTGAGTATTCAACACATGTTTAAAACCAAGTCCATCTAACATAATCTGCGCTTCGTATGAACGGCCGCCAGTATTACATACAAGAACAAGTTTTTTATCTTTTGGAAGTTCCTCAAAACGAGCTGGAATTTCGCCTTGCGGAATATTGTGCCAATGCTCGGGATATTTCGCGAGGAAAGGCTCTGCGTCTGCTTTTTCACGAACATCAAGGAAGCAATAATCACCACATTCACGATCAGCCCAGAGTTCTGCAAAAACATCAGGACCATGCCCATGATTCATTCCAGCGAGAGCATCATCAGCCATATTTGCGATGGAGTTAATAACATCCATTGCTGATGCAAACGGCGGAGAATACGCGACTTCCAAATTACTAACGTCTTCAATAGTTGGCTTGAACTTCATCATACCTGCGACAGCATTAATACGTCCAACCATTGCGTCGCCACTTGAAGCATATCCCTGCAAACCAAGTACTCTGCGAGTCGGTTTATCAACGATCATTTCGAGAGTCATCATGTCCTTTTCAGGGTAAAAATGAGCTCTATCAGCCATGATAAGTATTACACTGACAGCATCGAACCCAGCTTGTTTTGCCCCACCGAGAGACATACCGGTTCCCGCCATGGATTTTTCGAATAATTTAACAACAAAAGATCCAGCTGCAGGAGGAAATGTTTCGCTCCGTCCGGCAAGGTTCCCGCCGATAATGCGCCCCTGCCTGTTGGCCATAGACCCCATTGGCAAGTAAAATGGAGAACCGTCGACAGCATTTTCAATTACAACGCAGTCACCGCCTGAGAAAATTTCTGGATCAGAAGTACGCATTGTTTCATCAACAAGAATACCGCCACGTTCACCGCAATCAAGACCGCAATCTTTGGCGAGCTTGTCATTAGGGATAACACCTGCGGAAATGATAACTATATCAGCATCAATTGTGCCGCCGGGAGTTACAACTCTTTCAACTTTACCATCACCCTCAATGCGGGTGACTGTCTGGCCGAGTTTAAACTTCACACCTTGTTCCTGCATATGGTTCTGACCCATCTTTGCTAGAACAGGGCTGACCATACGAGGAAGAATTTGGTCAAAAATTTCAACTACTGTAGTTTCAATTCCCCACATATCAGCGAAAGCTTCCGCCATTTCGAGACCGATGAATCCGGCTCCGACAACAACAGCTTTACCGTATTTACCTTCAGTGATGCCTTGCTTAATTTTTTCAGCATCATGCATATTACCTACGTAATATACATTTTCCAGATCTTCACCGGGAAGAGATAATTTGCGGGGGGTAGCACCAGTTCCGATTACGAGCTTGTCGTAATCAAGAACGCTCTTGTCGCCAGTTTTCAGGTTCGTGACATGAACCTGTTTTTTTTCGCGATCAATTTTGGTGGCTTCGGTGCTGGAAAGTACATCAACACCTTTGATATCTCTAAAAAATGGCTCGTCTCTTACCATATGAAACGCGGTAGTACGGAGCGCGGTAGCTTCCGAAACATCACCTGAAATAAAGTAAGGAATCCCGCAACCGCCGTAAGAAAAAATATCATCACGGTCGATAAGAGTTACTTTGGCATCCTGTCTGAGTCGTTTAAAACGGCAAGCCGCTTTTGGCCCAAGCGCAACTGCACCTATGACAACTACATGTTCTGACATGACTAAACCTCTGGTTTGCGATTAACATAACTTCTAAAAACGATATTAATAGAAGGGGAATTATCTTTAGTTTATATAAATTGCTGTCCGGCTAAGATCCGTTGATAACAGTGGATATCGCATGTTTGTAGATTTTTCAAGCGCAAGTCATTCAATAAACATCTTTGAATGACTTTCAAAAAAAAACATCCAAAACCTTCTCAATTTATAATATGCAGATGAGAGAAAAAACTGCATATTGAGAGGATTTAGGACATAGCTTATGTGAACACGATCCTTCGTCAAATTCTATCTCTGATTCCCCGTAAAGAATTTGAAACTCTGACCCGCAAATACGGTGCAGGACGATACTCACGAATCTTTTTCCGTTAAAACTAATTTTCCAGTCTGCTTTTCATTCACTAAGCTGGATGCAAGAATATGCGAGGAGGCAACCGAAATTCTCAAGCGACCCAAGGAGTCCATCACTGATATCTTAAATTGCACATAGGAAATCCAGATAGGTTACCCCATCTGGATTAAAGTCGTCAATTCAGTTTTTTTTAAGGCCGGGGAATGTCAGCAACAAATTTTTCAAGGAATGTGGCCAGATCCTGAGCTTTCCCATTGGATATGTTTGGAACATCCTTGGCGAGCATTTCTACATCATTAAGAGGAATACTGATGGATTTGTGTACCGTGAAGGTTTCAATTTCTGATTCATCAGGTACCCGCCCACATCCGCCAACAATGCCAATGAACTCACCATCAATGATGATGGGAGTACAAATTTTTAACATTCCTGCGTCGCACTGTTCAATAACACTTTTTCCTGTGTCCCGAGCCAGCTGGGCCATATGCTGGTGGGCGACTGAACAGATGGCTTGAATGCCTTCGGGGTGAGATTTTATTTCGGAGCATAACGGATTTACAAAGTTCTTGAAACCAGTGAAGGTCATTCCCTTAGCATCATAGGCACTAGCGTTGAAATTCCAATCATTATGAATAGTTTTTTCCAAATCAGTCCACTGATCTTTCGATAATAAGTCGGTCATAAACATAAAAAACCTCTTACTTTAATATGTTGTATAATATGAATGTCATTATACTATTAGAAAAAAAATATTCGGGCAAGCTGTGAACATGTAATCTCTAATTATTCTCGTAGGTCATATTGTACCAAATCTTATCAAGACTCTGAAAAAACGAAGTATTGTCTTATGTAGCCAATGACTTAGAAAGTTAATCGTTTTAGAGCTTAAATGTAAGAGAAGGTACAGATTAATAACCTGTACCTCCTCAAATAAATCATAAAAAATACAGGAACTATGCTTTAGCGATAAATTCCTTAAGCCCTTCACCTAAACGTTTGATACCTTCAACAATCTTCTTCTCATCTGAATTAGAGAAATTAAGACGGAAAGTATTTTCCCCGCTATCATCAACAAAGAAAGGACGGCCAGGAACGAATGCGACTTTACTTTTAATGGCTTCATCGAAGAAATCCATTGCAGACAAAGACTCAGGAAGAGTCGCCCACAAGAACATCCCACCCTCCGGCTCAGTAATGGTAACTTCGGCAGGAAAATATTTAGCGATAGATTCAACCATCACATCTCTCTGCCTTCCGTAGCGTTCCTTAATCTTTTCAATATGATCATCCAGAACATTATCAGTAAGGTAACGATGAATAACCTGCTGAGCAAAAGTACTTGTATGTAAATCGGAAGCCTGCTTGGCGATAATAAGTTTATCGCGCATTTCGCCGCCGCAAACCATCCAACCAAGTCTGAACCCGGGGGCCGCAACCTTAGAGAAGGAACCAAGCAACACGCCACCCTCGTCAAGATATCCTCTGACAACAGGAGGATGTGATTCACCCCTGAAACGAAGTTCTCCGTAAGGATCATCTTCAATGAACAGAGTATCACGCCCTTTCATAAGTTTGGCTACACCTGCCCGCTTTTCAGCACTGTAAGTCAGGCCAGACGGATTCTGGAAATTTGTAACAGCATAAAACATTTTTACATTTTCATTATCTAATGCGGCTTCAAGCTCTTTCAGATTAGGGCCGTCATCTTCGAGATCGACAGTAATAAAATTAGCCTGGAACATTGAAAAAGACTGTATCGCACCCAAATAACCGGGCCGTTCAATAATTACGTTATCACCAGCATTAAGGAGGACCTTTCCGAGTAGATCAAGGCACTGCTGTGATCCGGAAGTAATGATGATCTCATCAGGACTGACATCAATGCCCTTTTTCTCTTTATAACGAGCAGCAATGTACTCGCGCAGAGGAAGGAAGCCTTCGGTAGTAGAATACTGCAAAGACTGCGGACCATTATCCTGCATCACGCCAACTGCGGCTGCTTCAAGTTCTGCAACAGGAAACAGTTCAGGGTTTGGTAAACCACCGGCAAAAGAAATTATAGAGCTATCTTGAGTTACTTTGAGTATTTCACGAATGAAAGATCTGTGGACGGTAGACATCCGATCTGCAAATTTAACAGGCATCTAAGCCTCCTTGAGAATCATAACGCCGCAATCTATTGCATGTAGTCCAGAAATCCAGTCCATGCCTTTCGGAAACCGTTTCCGAAAGAATTGTCAGCAAGTTGGTGCGTTTAAATAAAATTTCGATTTCGCAATCAAAAGATGAATCATCCTACTTATTTTTATACGGAACACAAGTAGCAAATGGTCCTATTACGTACAGCACAGAAAATGCGCTGCTAATACACTGTAATACCAGTATAAATACCTAGAAGATATGGGAATAATAAATTGATTTGCGACACGGTATCTGCTCTCGTCCAAGAATTAAGACAGATCTCATGTCTCCATATTGGGGCCATTTCTAAACGGCAATTTAACAGTGAACCGAGTCCACTCTCCGGGCACGGACTCTACAAACATCTGTCCGTTATGTTGATCCGTAATGATGAAGTACGACACAGAAAGACCAAGACCGGTCCCCTTGCCGACAGGCTTAGTGGTGTAGAAAGGTTCGAAGATGTGCTTTGCTATTTCCGCATCAATACCAGGGCCGTTATCCTCAATTTCAATAACCGCCATACCATCCTCTTCATGCACCCTGAGATTTATTTGTGGTTTCTCATTTTCGTATTTTTTTTCAATCATAGCTTCTGCAGCATTTTTGAATATGTTCAGGAAAACCTGCTGAAGTTGTGTACTATCACAAAGAATAGGGCGAAGATTTAACTCGTACTTACGATTAATTGCTACACTTCTGAAATCATAATTCTTTTTTAAATCGTAATCGCTAGCCGCCAAATCCAATGTAGTATCCAATAAAGCTTCAATATCATGCTCGCACGCTTTGTAATCCCTTTTACTACTGAATCTAAGCATTTTTGTTACAATATCAGCAGCCCGCTGAACAGATTCTCTTATAGTCTTGATCATTTTAGGCGCTTCACGAATATCTAGATATTCATGGATCTTATCAAGACTTATACCGCAAAAGTCAGCCGCCTCCCTATTCTTGGCACTGTCATTGAGTATGCGATTATGAAGATTCTGCGCACTTCCGACGATTGCTGATAAAGGGTTGTTTATTTCATGCGCCATACCAGCCGCCAACCCTCCCACTGACATCATTTTTTCAGCCTGAATAATATAAGCTTCCGTTTGTTTGCGTTCGGTAATATCGGTGAAAAATCCTGCCATTAGCTCGCGTCCGTGAATGGTTACAGTAGCAGAAGAAATATCGATTAACATTGACCTTCCGCTACGTGACAAACATTGAACTGCAGGAGAAAATGAAATTTCTTTATTAAAATGCTTCTGATATTCTCTACCAATACCCCTAAATTCTTTAGCAGGGTGGAGTTCATTCAAGCGCAGCCCCCCGAGATCTTCTGGACGAAGTTCAAAAAGCGTCATGAAGGCAGGATTGGCAAACTCAATGAACCATTTATTAGGATTTATTAAACAAATCCCAGACGGGTTTGCATCTAAAAGAATTCGAGATTGTTCCTCATTTTCACTCAAACGGTAAAGGGCCTGATTTCTTTCAACTTCACGTAAGCGGAGCAACTTAACCATTACATCAAACGCTTTTCCCAGACGCCCAATTTCACCATCAGAATAGTCTATTCCACTTGGAGATTTAACATCTTCTTTACCTAGCTTTTGAACTATCGTGGTTAACTTTTCTAAGCTTTTTGCAATACTCCTTCCTCCGAGCACCCAGGCAATAACAAGAGCGAGACAGAGGGATACAGCTGTAGTAAACATTCCCTGGATAAGCAAAGAATCAGCTCTTGCTAAAACTTTGCTCCGATCAAATCCCATGAACATATACATGTAAGGCTCAGTTTTTGAATCAAGAAATAACGGTTCATAGGCAATAACACGCGTCAAGTTATCCGTCCCAGCACTAACAAGGGTTCCAGTTTTTTTCGAACTACTGGCCGCATTAAATACAGTATCCTTAATAGGCTTTCCAAGGGAAATATTGGGTTTGATAGGATATCTGAAAAGCCTGTTACCCCTGTGGTCACACATGCCAAAAAAAGAATCTTCTGGAAACGATCCACTCTCGAAAAACTTTCCGTAGTAACTTAAATCAACACCAATAATAATAGCTCCTTTCGGCTCACCATCGAGGTTGAGAATGGGCATAGCAAAGGGGAAAATTGCCTTACGAGTAACCTTTCCTACAACAAATTCCCCGGAAGAAAACTTCTTTGTTCCCATGGCATCCTGAAACTGTTTGCGGTCAGAAAAGTTCATCCCTTTAGGATTACCTTTACCAGCAACAAGAACATCTCCTTCTAGGTTCAATAGTAGAACATTAGTATATATGGGATTTGCTTCGAGCAGAGTGGATAAAAGAATTTTTGTTTTATCCACATTGAGGTCTCTCACCTCAGGGATTGCAACTATAGTTTGCAATAAAGTGCGCGTAGATTCACTGATGCGCCTCTGTATTTCACTGAATCCGCGTAAGATAATAGAAGTATCTTTTTTTGCAGCCTCAATAGCTTCCATGCGAGTTGTTGTTTCTGCCCAGAGGTGTCCCAAAAACGCAGGCAAGGTTGCCAGCAAAACTATTAAAGTCAGCTTTTTTTGTATTGAACCGTGAAATATTCCCTTTGCCATTTTAGTCAGCCTCTAAATTGTCGCAAATAACATTCAACAGAATGTCTGTTGAAACAGCACACCTAATTACAAAAAAACTTAAACTCTAATAAATTAATTACTATTAATATCTTTAGATTCTAGCATCTGGAAATAAGCAATTCAAGTATAATCGTTTTTTTTAAACATACTCACTAATATGGATTTACGGATAAGGAACGATCTAAGCTATCCAAATACAGAACAAAAGTAAGAGGAGGCCGACATAATCGACCTCCACTTCGGGTTAGGCAATAAGGAGATGGGAGCTAATTGTTCATTTGGGTTTCAATCCATTCTCGAACTTCTTCATTGATGGGATAGTTACCCTTCAAGCCGCCAACAGACTTATTAAATCTTTCTGCCATGTCTCTAGGCAGATCTAAACTAAGCAGTTCACGGGCTTCCTCCGAATTTCTGCGGACAAATAGAACTCGTGGCCTATCGTCCCACATATATACGGTAAAATAGTTTGTGAAATCTAACTTTGAAGTGACCGGAGTAAACTGACTATTCCATGGGTGGTTTCCCCATTCCAAGTAAAGTGTCACCGCATCCTCTGGCGTCATGTCCCAATCGATGTCCCAATTTCTGTATTCACGTAAGCTTCCCATAACCGTCTCCTTATTTAACTATTTAATAAAGCTCCTATCCCATTCGCCTTGATTAAATAATAACAATTACTATTACCAAGTCAAGTTAATATTACTTTTATTTTAACTATTCTTGCATTAAAAGCTAATAATCGGGTTCACAGTTAAGCTAATTACCATTTTTAATAACAATTATGAGCTATCTCAATTTATGAAAAACAAAGCATACCCTGTACCCGGACCGTCCATTCGCACTGAAGATGTTATAAAAAAAAGCAGATTCATATGTGACATCTGCCGTGTTCAAAGCAGGGATGAAGCAAAATCGTTTATTTCCGCAATAAAAAATGAATTTCCTGATGCCAGACATCACTGCTCTGCGTTTATTGCTGGCCCATCTCAAACGGGTGATATGGGAATGAGTGACGATGGAGAACCTCAAGGCACAGCAGGCAAACCAATGCTCCAAGTTCTACAGGGTAGCGGAATCGGAGATATCGGAGTTGTCGTAACAAGATATTTCGGCGGCATTCTTTTAGGCACAGGCGGCCTGGTCCGCGCTTATTCAGGTGCGGTACAGCAAGGGCTTGAAGCTCTTGAAATTGTGATGAAAGTTCCCATGCGTATTGTAACGATTGAGATAGGATACGGTCAGGAAGGAATGCTTAGGAGAATGCTTGAAGATTTCAAAGCGAATATAAAAGAACAGACTTTCGGAGCAGACATTACATTCAGTTTAATAATGCCGTCTGATCAAGTAGAAGCTTTCACGAAAGTAGTAATTGAAGAAACAAGTGGAACGGCCGAAATCATGGTGGATGATGAAGATGTTTGGTTATAGGAGTGAAAATGAAATCAATAGATAAAACCGCGTATTGCGGAATATACTGCCCCGACTGCATTCATTATCAAAACGAATATAGCAAGCTGGCAGGTGCACTTAAAAACCATTTACTAGAAATAGGGCTTGATAAATACGCCAAAACCAAAAGCCCTTTCGGCGCACAATTTAATAAATATGATGAGTTTGAAAATGTCTTAACAGCCCTTGCAGAAACTAAGTGCGATAAACCTTGCCGCACAGGTGGCGGATGTTCTGGCGTTCCCTGCGAAATCATGGATTGTTGTCTTTCTAAAGATTACGAAGGATGCTGGGAATGTTCTGACGTGGACGGGTGTGACAAATTTACTTTCTTAGAACCGCGTTGCGGACAAATGCCTAAAAATAATATTCACAAAATAAAAAAGCTCGGTCTTGATGACGGCATAGAGCAAAGAGATAATTTCTACATTTGGCAAAAGTAGTCAATTCTTAACGGGACAAAAAAAAGACCGTAGGAGATGAACTCCTACAGTCTATACTACCCAAATATACCCCGATTACTCTTTATCAGGGGACCAATTCGGATCAAGATATTTCTCGGGATTGTATATACGCCAATCACGGTGATTATCTTTGTATTTAGTATCTGCGCCGGGGTACGGTACGTATACTGTTGAGTCGCCCTTCTCTTCATTTTTCTGCAAATCTGCAGTAGCATTATTTTCCATAATGAACTCCCGTAACTTGAAAATTACTTATAATAAAACTTCAATTTTGAGTGCTATATTTCCAACAGAAGAAAAACCGGTAATAGACTTACGTAATCAGGTCAAGCACACAAAAACTCCCGGCAGGCGTAACCTACCGGGAGTTTTATCATTCTATTTGTAAGGCTTATTTTACTTCTTGAATATCTGCTTAAGAGCGACAACTCCCATCTTACGACGGAGGTAGCTAAGCTGATTCATGAGCGGAAGATTCTTCGGACAAACATCTTCACAGGCCAGTAAGCCCATGCAGCCGAAAATACCTTCGTCAGAACCGATAACTTCGAAGTATTGTTCATCGGTACGCTTGTCGCGAGGATCAATAACAAAACGACCTAAACGGTTAAGAGCAGTTGCACCCATGAAGTCATCACGAAGGCGTGCAGTACCACAAGCGGCAACACAGCTACCACACTCAACACAACGGTCGAGTTCGTAGATTTCTTCCGCAATAGCATTATCCATAGGATCTTCAATTGCATTAGGATCAAACACTTTATCAGTGTGAACCCATGACTCAACCTTATTGTACATTTCACGGAACCATGAACCTGTATCAACAGATAAGTCGCCTACCAATTCGAAAACTGGTAGAGGAGTCAATGTGATTTCGTCAGGGAGATCCTTGGTCTTAGTATGACAAGCAAGACCTGGTCTTCCGTTGATAACCATTGCACAAGAGCCACAGATACCAGCACGGCAACAGAATTCGAACTGCAATGATCCATCCTGTTCTTCACGGATGCGGTTCAAAGCAATAAAAAGGGTCATGCTATCAGTTTCGTCCAGACTGAAAACTTCCATACGAGGTACGGATTCAGGATTCTGCGGATTAAATCTGAATATTTTGAATTTTAGCTGTCTTCCCACGGCTAGCTCTCCTCTTTGCTGTCTGCGGTGATAATCTGCATCTTACCGTAACCACGATCTCCCGGAGGCATTTCGAAGCTAGGAGTCGCATCTTCATACTCAAGAGTAGGAAGATCGTCATCAGGGTTCTTCCAGTAAGCAAGAGTACGAGTGAGCCAGTCACGGTCGTTACGTGCAGGGTAATCTTCGCGGTTATGACTTCCGCGAGACTCTCTACGCTGTAAGGCTCCGTAAGCAACACAAAGGGCGAGTTTAACCTGTCCTTCGATTTTAAGAGCTGCGGAAAGCTCAGGACTTGCGCCGTATCCGTCAGTCTGTAAACCAATGCTTCTTGCGCGTTTCAATACAGCCTGAAGTGTTTCAACACATTCGGTCAGACCTTCTTCAGTACGGAAAACATGCGCGCCCTTATCTAGAGCGTTCTGCATTGCTTCACGGACTTTATATACGTTCTCATTTCCGTTCTTACCGCTGATCATATCATCAATACGCTGCTGCTGTTTAGCGGCAGTTCTAGTGATTTCGGCAGTAGGAATTTCACATTCATAATCTTTAAGAAACTCAACAATCTTACCGCCTACAATACCGCCGGCAACGACTGTTTCAGCAAGTGAGTTACCGCCGAGACGGTTAAAACCATGCATATCCCAACAAGCAGCTTCACCTGCGGAGAACAAACCTTTAAGTCCGTATGCCGCGCCGTCTTTATTGGTACGAACACCACCCATGCTGTAATGCTGAGTAGGACGAACAGGGATAAGCTGGTGAATAGGGTCAACTCCGAGAAATGAAGTACAGATTTCATATACTTCGCGAAGTTTACCGGTGATGTGATCTGCGCCGAGGTGACGAATATCAAGCCAGAGATGCTCGCCGTAAGGAGAAGGAACACCTTTTCCGAGGCGCATGTGATGAGTCATCCAGCGGGCAACAACATCACGAGAAGCAAGCTCAGCTTTATCAGGCTCGTATATGTGCATGAATCTTTCTTCGTTAACGTCAAGCAAAGTTCCGCCATCGCCGCGGCAGCCTTCAGTTACGAGAATATCAGTTGGCACAATCCCTGTAGGATGGAACTGAACAGCTTCCATATTTCCAAGAGGAACAACGCCAGTGTCTAGCACTGCGCCATGCACTCCGCCGTCACAGATGACAGCATTTGTGGAAGCTTTGTATATTTTACCAAAACCACCGGTAGCGACCATAGTTGCTTTAGCAACGTAGGCAATAAGCTCACCAGTGCGTAGAGAACGGGCAATAGCACCGTAACAGGTTTTGCCGTCTTGAATCAGAGCGATTGCTTCACTTTTATCGTGAACTTCAACGCCAAGCTGAGCGCAACGGTTATCCATTGTATAAAGAACAGAGTGACCAGTACCATCAGAAACATAGCAAGTACGCCATTTAGCAGTACCACCAAAATTTCGAGCCGTGATCAATCCGCGTTTTTCTTCTTTTTCTTCTTTGTCGAACTGCTTTCCACCTTTGAAGTATTTGGATTTACCGGGAACAACGCGGTTCCATGGCACACCCCAATCACACAAGCGACGCATTTCGATAGGAGCAGTGTCTGCAAATAAACGAGCAACTTCCTGATCACATCCCCAGTCAGAACCCTTTACGGTATCTGCAAAGTGAACATCAGTGCTGTCTCCTTCACCCATAACACTATTACCAAGAGCAGCCTGCATTCCGCCCATTGCAGCGGCAGAGTGAGAGCGTCTTGCTGGAACAATACTTAGACAAACAGCGGATAAACCTGCGCCAGCAGCTTCAGCAGCAGCACGTTCTCCAGCTAGTCCAGCACCAATAATTAGTACGTCTTTATATATAGTCTGCATCAATCCCCCTTACACTGCCAGAGTCATAAAACGAACAATTGTCGCAAGGCCGATGACGATAAAAGCAATCCCGAGGCCAATTGCAATTTTATTGAGTTTCTCGCGCGAGTAGTCCTTAGCAACACCCCACTTAACTGCAATACGGTAAAGCCCTGCAACAACGTGCAGAACAACCAGAGGAGCAAGAAGAAGATAGAAGTAAACCCAAGGTCCGGACTGCATACGAGCAGCGGAGCGAGCAGCAGTGATAGGTAGATCGCTTAGAACAGCCCACATGTGGATTGACCCCATAATGAGGATAATCATTGCGGAAGCAGCCTGTACAATCCAGAGCCAAGTGTCTCTGTGGTTCAACATTTTGGCATGAGCCCAGATGGTCTTCTGGCCTTCAAGCCTGAATGGAATCTTGCGAGCTGCAAGATAAAAATGAAAAAGGAAGAGAAGGAAAAGCAAAGGTCCGCCGACCTGAGCCATGTAATTAGCTTCATACGTATGAGCAATAGCGTCCATAATTCCTGGATTAATCAGTACGCTTGAAACAAGAGTCATATGCATGAATACGAAAATGATAAGAGCTACACCGGAAATCATCTGAAGCCAGTCCAGAATAGCATCAGTTTTGCCCGACTTGGCAGCCGTGACAGGTAAATCGAAAGACATCCGCACCTCCATTTAATTATTTAAAAGATACCTCGCAACTATCATTTGTTTGGATTGGGATATTGTATACCATTGATTGGTTTATCAATCAATCAATCTTAGAAAATGACTTTCAGTACTGTATATTAGGGAGAGATAAAATTTATTATTTAATTTTACAAAATATAAATACGAACAATTACAGTATCTAACATCAAAAAGATGTCAAATTAGCAAATACTTGATACCTTCTTTTTTTTCATAGGACATTGTCCACCCCATTAAATAACAAAATTAGCATTACAACAAATTACACATAATTGCATTCGAAAATGAAACCATTGCTATTTACAATCTTCCGTTGACCACATAGCGTCCGATGCTTAGTTCTAGTTGACCAAGTAAGGTAATTAGATTTGCACTAAATATTGAGTGTTATTTTCACGGCAATACGCCATTGACATACGGGAGTTTAAGAGACATGTTCCCCCATCAAAAATACGCGGCTGATTTTACCGCAAAAGGATTCAGAATTGCAAAGCTATCCATCCTTCTCCTTCTACTCGGAGTACTTATAATGACTGCCGGATGTAAGGTTGAAAGAACCGACCAAACAAAAAAGCAGGACGCAACCGTCCTGTCTGAAGAGATCGTTACAAAAGCTTCTACAGCCGTAAACGAATCTCAGGCTGCTTCTCAGACTAAAAACTCTGCTGAAACTGCCGCCATAGCTGAACTTAAAAAAGAGATTTCCGATGTACTTGCATCGGGAGAAGGCCCGCACACAATCAAGCTAAAAAACGGCATGACCCTCCTTATAAAGGAAGATACTAGATTTCCTCTGGTCAATGTACGTCTGTTTGTTCATGCCGGATCTTCTTACGAAACACCTGATCAGGCCGGCATCAGCCATCTTCTCGAACATATGGTTTTTAAAGGGACCGAGAAACGCGCGCCCGGACAGACTGCTCTTGAAATCGAATCTATCGGCGGTGATATGAATGCCGCGACAAGTTTCGACTACACTGTATATTACGTTGAAGTGCCCGAAAATGAGTGGAAGCTCGGCATGGATATCGTCACAGATATGGCGTTCAACGGCAAAATTGATCCAGAAGAACTTAAGTCTGAACGCGATGTGGTTCTTTCCGAATTAGAAAGAGGCGAAGACAATCCCGGAAGCAGAATCTTCAAGACTCTGCAATCCATAGTATGGAAAGACACCAGCTATCAGTGGCCTATCATCGGCTACCGTGAAACTGTTGAAAAAATATCTTCCGAAGATATTCACGCATACATCGACAGACTCTATCAGCCGCAGTCAATGCTGCTTAGCGTTGTCGGTAAAATTGATCCTGAGCAAGTTGCTATCGAAGCTGAAAGGCTTTGTGGATCTTTAAAATCATCACAGGCTGTGGTTCCACCTGTCGAATTTCCATTTCCGGAAACAGGGAAAACAACAGTAAAGATAATTCCCGGCAAATGGAACAAAGCGTACATCGGTGCAGCTCTTCCAATTCCCGGTTTAAGCTCTGCGAAAGTTGCAGGACTTGAAACTCTTTGCGAACTATTAGGCGGCGGCGAAACTTCTAAGCTCTACCGCAAGTTCAAATATGAAAAGAGAATGGTCGACAGCATTTCAGTGTCATCCCTGACCCTTGAACGGTCCGGCATGCTTTATATTTTCGCGACTCTTGATGCTGACAAAGTTGAGGAATTCTGGAAAGAACTTATGGTGGAAATGTCTTCCATCGATTTCAACCAGTTCACCGACCGTGAAATGGACCGCGTTTCCATGAATCTTGAAGATTCACTTTTCCTTACCAAAGAAACTCTTTCCGGACTTGCATCAAAGCTCGGTTACTTCCAATTCTTCGAAGGTGGACAACAAGCTGAGGAAAATTACCTTTACGATATAAAGAATATTTCCCGCGCTCAGCTTCAGGAACTATACGACGAGTACTTCGTTCCAGAAAAGCTGGCATCCTGCATGCTCATGCCCGAAGGTTCAAAAGTAACCGAAAAAAACATTGAAGATATTATCGAGGCTAACTGGACTACCAAAAAAGCAGACGCAAGCGAAAAAGCTATGTCCGGCCCGGGTGAATCCGCAACGATTGAACTTGCCAACGGTAGCAAGCTTGTATTTATTCCAGACACAACTCTGCCCTACACCGCGATGTCCATGTACTGGACTGGCGGCGATGCAGATCTATCTATAGAAGAGCAAGGACTTTCAGCTCTGGTTTCACAAAGCCTTACTCGCGGAACAGCAAGCATGAATGCCACTGAATTTGAAGATTACGTTTCTGACCGGGCAACCTCCATCGGGGCTTCCGCCGGACGCGAAATATTCTCAATCAGCTCGAAGTTCCCTTCAAAATTCACAGCTGACGTATTCCCGCTTATCAGTGAAATCCTTACAGCTCCACGTTTTGCTCCAGAAGAAATTGATCGCGCTAAACAAGATCAGGTTTCAGCTATTAAACGCAAAGAAGATCGCCCTATGGGCCTTGCCTTCCGAAACATATTCCCGTTCCTGTTTAAAGACGGAAGCTACTCATATTACCACTTAGGTGTGCCGAAAACGGTTATGAATTTCACGGAAGAAAATATTCGTGACTTCTGGACCAGACAATCAGCACGCCCATTCGTAATAGCTGTCTGCGGTGATTATGATCGCGAAGCAGTTATGGACTTTGCTTATGAACTTGATGCGAAACTGGTCAAGAAAGATAAGCCTGTAGAAATCCCAGCCCCTACTTGGGGATCTGAGAATAGCCTTGAGCTGACTCTGCCGGATCGCAATCAGGCACACCTCATGGCTGTGTTCCCAGTGCCCGGAATGGAAGACGAAGACGCTACTGCGGGACTCTCTCTACTGAGAGCATCTCTAGCAGGACAAAGCGGATTACTGTTCCGTGACCTACGCGACAAGCAGGGTCTTGGGTACACAGTAACAGCCTTCCTATGGCAGGCACCTAAAACCGGATTCATGGCTTTCTACATAGGAACCAAGCCGGAACAGGTAGAACAGGCAATGGCTGGATTTGAAAAAACAGTAGTCATGCTGCAAAAAGAAGATCTGCCGGAAGATGAAATTCAGCGCGCTAGGAATATTCTGAGAGGCGAATACTATCAGGATCATCAGAGTTTACTATCAAGGAGCAGAGAATCTGCAGGCCTGATAGTAAGAGGATTCGAGCCTGATATGGACATTAAGATTATCGAAAAAGCAGCTAAGATGAGCGCGGCAGAAGTACGAGTGCTCATTAACAAATATCTGGACTGGAGCAAGAGATACACTCTAACTGTTCAGCCTTAGCCATAAAAGAAAACCTGCTATTTAATTAGCCCCCTACCCCCGTAGAATTAAAATTCTGCGGGGGTTATTTTTTTATTTCATCAGTTTGATAGCTTAGCTTTTCAACAGCCCAAATGTGCATCATTTCTAATATAGGGAAAACACTATGCCCCAATTCCGTCAATTCATATTCAACACGGGGCGGAACTTCAGGGTATACAGTACGAATTAATAAATTATCTCCCTCCATTTCCTTCAACTGCTGAGTAAGCATCTTTTGGCTAACACCCGGAACAATGCGCTCCAACTCTTTATAACGCATTACCCCAGCGTGAAGATGCCATAAAATCAGGCTTTTCCACTTTCCGCTAATCATGCCCATAGTTACTTCTACAGGACAATGAAACTGTTTCCCTTTGAATGTGATCATGTACCCTCAAAAAAAGTTTAGACGCAATCAATGCGACATTATTCAATTCTTACCAAAAGGTTCGTACCGAAGTTAAAAGTGCCCTCTTGTTTAAAAAATATAACGAGTTAAGTTATCTAAACACGATAAAAAAGAGGAGAAACGCTATGACTTACCCAAGAACTTTTTCACACATTGGTATAACTGTCACGGATCTTGACCAAGCAGTTAATTTCTACACCGAAGTTATGGGATGGTATGTTATCATTCCGCCAACTGAAATCCAACAGGATGAATCTGCCATTGGAATAATGTGCAACGATGTATTCGGCGAGGGATGGGGCAGTTTTAAGATCGCCCACCTTTCCACCGGAGACAGGATAGGTATCGAATTATTTGAATTCCCCAACTCAGAACGTCGTAAAAACAATTTTGAATTCTGGAAGACAGGCGTATTTCACTACAGCGTTCAGGATCCGGACGTGGAAGGACTCGCAGCAAAGATAGTCGCTAATGGCGGCAAGCAGCGAATGCCGATTCGTGAATATTACCCTGGGGAAAAGCCTTATCGGATGGTATATTGCGAAGATCCCTTCGGAAACATTGTTGAAATATATAGCCACAGCTATGAATTGAATTATTCCGCTGGGGCATACCAAAAGTAATCAAACTATCAAGTTTAAAAAAATCCCCCTTCAGCACTAACCGCTGAAGGGGGATTTTTTTATTCTACACAAACTATTGCCTGATCAAATAAACAATGATATTGGTCTGACCAATTGTTTGTTAACAAAATTGGTAGGACCGAATAGGAACATCTAAAATATGCAGAATCCAGTTTATGAATCTGTTGCGAACCAGATAACGGAGCTTATTAAATCCGGTGAATTGCAGCAGGGAGATAAACTTCCTTCTGAGCGCAGCCTTGCTGAAAAATTCAAAGTTTCTCGCAGTTCTGTTCGTGAAGCGATTAAGTCTCTTGTGCACAAAAATTTAGTTGAAAGCAGACGCGGTGACGGAACATATATCCTTGCGGGCGCTGATTCACAGATTATTGATGCTTTTTCTAAGGCTTTTGCGGATCAAAAGAAACGCATAAGCGACATTTTCGAATTTCGAAAAATTGTTGAACCGCAAATTGCGGCCCTTGCTGCTATATCTATTGATGATGAAACGTTGAAACGCATGAAGGTGATTGTTTGCGATCAAGAAATTAGACTCCGTGCGGGCGAAGAGAGTAGCGACCTTGACGCGCAGTTTCATCATGAAGTTGCGATGGCAACAGGCAATAGTATTTTTCCAGACATGCTGAACGCGCTCAGTAAGATCATGGATGAAAGCCGCTCTGAACCTTTGCAAAATAAGCGTCGGCTAGAAAAGTCTATGACAGCGCATTTTAATTTACTTGAAGCATTTGAAAGACACGATTCAGAAATGGCTCGCAAGGTAATGGAGCAACATATCGAAGATGTTGAATCTGCTGCGACCGGCTCTGATTAATTATAAAATGTTTAAAATAAAGAGAGGAACCGACCGTGATTACGACCTTATTAATTTTTGTAATTCTTGGTGCATTTGCCGGAGTTCTTGCTGGACTTCTGGGGATTGGCGGCGGGCTTGTGATTGTCCCGATTCTTTATTTTGCACTTCCACCACTAGGAGTTACTGAGGGCCAGCTAATGCATGTTGCCTTGGGAACTTCTCTTGCGACCATTATTTTCACATCTATTTCGAGCATGAAAGCTCATAATAAAAGAGGAGCGATCCGCTGGGATATTTTCAAAACAATTACCCCGGGAATTCTGATCGGTACTTTTCTAGGATCTTGTTTCGCGGCTTACTTAAATACAACTGTCTTGAAGGTAATCTTCATCGTGTTCCTATACTATGTAGCATCTCAGATGCTTCTAGGCCTTAAACCAAAAGCTTCTCGCGATATACCTAAAAAATGGGGAATGTTCGGAGCAGGTAATCTTATCGGGGCTATGTCCAGCCTTGTAGGTATCGGCGGGGGAACACTTTCTGTACCATTCCTGACCATGTGCAACATTCAAATTCACACAGCGATAGGTACCGCCGCGGCAATTGGGCTACCCATTGCTTTGGCCGGAACAGCAGGTTTTGTTTGGACAGGCATAGGTGCTCAAGGACTTCCTGAATGGACAATCGGTTACGTATATTTACCAGCTCTTCTCGGTATTGTGTCCACAAGCATGCTTACGGCCCCGATCGGTGCAAAATTGGCTCACAGCTTGCCAGTCGCTAAACTGAAAATGATTTTTGCAATTTTACTTTTCATTGTAGCAACTAAAATGCTGATCAGCCTCTTTTAATTTAAAAAATTTCACATTACAGATAATAAGCCGTCACTAAATTATGTTTTTGAAAGTACTTTAATTTATATTCAGGAGTAATTTACATGAAAACAGTTCGCGAACACGCAAAAGAATTAATGAAAGGTTACTGTAAGGTTTGTCCAGTATGCAACGGCAAAGCCTGTACAGGCGAAGTGCCCGGAATGGGCGGATTAGGTACAGCTTCCAGCTTTAAAAACAATGTTACAGCTCTTGCAAACATAAAACTGAACATGCGCACCATCCACGAATTTAGTGAACCCGACACCAGCGTAAATATCATGGGTATGAAGCTTGATATTCCTGTTCTAGCCGCTCCAATTGGCGGAGTGTCCTTTAATATGGGCGGAAAAATAGAGGAAGCGGATTACATTTCGGCTAAACTCAAAGCTTGTGCAGCGAAAGGAATCATCGGTTGCACCGGAGATGGAGTGCCGGAATTCATCTATCAAAGCGGATTTAACGCGATTGAAGAATTAGGCGGACACGGCATTCCTTTCATCAAGCCGTGGGAAGAAGCTGAACTTCATATGAAATTAGAAAAAGCTGACCAGACAGGTGCTAAAATCATCGGAATGGATATTGATGCGGCCGGCCTTATCACCCTCAGAAAAATGGGCAGGCCTGTTACGCCCAAGCCAATTAGTAAATTGCGAGACATAATCGAATCCGTTAATGCCGACTTCATCTTAAAAGGAATAATGACCCCTGATGAAGCAAAGATGGCTATTGATGCCGGTGCTAAGGGCATTGTTGTTTCAAATCATGGCGGACGCGTTCTTGATTCATGCCCTGGAACAGCCGAAGTGCTGCAAGCTATATCCGAAGCTGTTGCAGGTCAGTGCTGCATAATGGTTGATGGCGGCGTTAGAACCGGAATTGACGTTCTTAAAATGCTAGCTCTAGGAGCAGACGCAGTCATGATAGGACGCCCTTTCTCCATTGCAACCATGGGTGGATTACAAGAAGGCGCTGAGAAATATATCGATCAATTGAAGTCTGAATTTACTCAGGCAATGGTCCTTACTGGCACAGAAAAGGCTGATTCCGTTGCTCCAACAGCACTTTATTTCTAAATAATTGTTAGTTTATTTAGGGTATTATTAAAAGTTCTAAATAAAATCTAGGAATGTGTTGACGCATTATTCCCAGAGGCGTATATTTTAATCAAGAGGTAAAGGCAGTCATGGAAATGACTTTTTATCTAACCCTCAACGGGAGTCAACTAAGCGTTGATATTTAAATCCCATAATGAGCCTGACTTAGAGGCTCGGCCAGAGGGGTGACCAAACGCGAAAGTTCTGCACGGATCTCCTTTGTGGGCCCTAGGAGAAACTGGAAACTGCCGGGCATCCGGCACAGCGAAATGGCGGAACCCCTACAAATGGTTAAAACGCGTTTTTGAAGAAACTCGTAAGAAACAGATTTAAAACACCCCGATCGGAATGCTATATTCTGATCGGGGCTTTTTTTTTGCGTTTTTTTGGAATTATGTTCCGATTTTTTCGAGATAAAAACAGCTCATTCTGCCCTAAAAAGCTAGCTTTGAAAAACTCACTTTTCAGTAAAACAGTCTTCAATTGTACAATTCAACTCAATAAAATTCATATATATTCAAAAAAAAATTAACGTCCAACCACAACATAACACCCCAATATAATGGGTTTTACTCACTTTATACTCATTTATAAACAAAAAAGAACCAACAAAAACCTAAAAACATATTGACGGGTATATCCAACGGGCGTAGATTCTAGTCAACGGTAAGGGAAAACCTTAAAAAAGTTTTTCTTACTTAACCCCAACGGGAGTGAATATAGTCTTGAAATCACTTTCCCATAACGAGCCGAGATTGATGATGGCTCAAGCCGAGGGGTAATCCTACTGCGAGAGTTCTGTTAGAATCTCCTCTTCCGGGCCCACGGAGAGACTGGAAACAGCCGGGCAATCCGGCACAGCGATTAAATGGAACCCCTCAATGCGGTTATAGCGCGTAACTCGAATTAACTCGAAACAAACAAATTAAACAGTTAAGTAGTTGAAAATCGTATTCTGAATTAACTCGGAAAAAAACTGATTTAAAACGATTTAAGAGTTTAAGCGCGTAGTTAAGTAACTTGAAAAGAGTATCTAACCCCCGATCGGACTCATTTGTCTGATCGGGGTTTTTTATGGGCAACATAAAATTGATATCTACATACTCACAAAAAGTTCACCGCCTCTATCCGCCAATATGTTTATAAAACAGCTTCTTCGCATACTCTGCCCCGACCACGTACAAACCTACGATTAGCCACATTGCTACCAAAAAGCTTAACGGCAGTGGCTTGAATCCCAAGAGCGGCGCAATAGGACTATATGGAAGTACATGCACCATGGCGATTACGGCAAGTGTCGCATACACAAGATGTTTGCCGGGCTTACTCTTATAAAACGGAAGTCTGGTGCGGATAACAAGTACAATCATTGTTGCCGATACAATCGATTCCAGAAACCAGCCCGTCCTAAACTCTTCCGGAGAAGCATCTAAAATATATAGAAGAACGCCAAAGGTCATGAAATCGAAAACTGAACTGACTATGCCAAAAACGATCATGAACTTTTTGATAAACCCGATATCCCAGCGGCGCGGCTTATCAATATTAATCTGATCCACATTGTCCGTTGCAATGGTCATTTCAGGCAAGTCGGTAAATAAATTGGTAAGCAAAACCTGCTTCGGAAGTAGCGGCAAGAACGGCAGAAACAAGCTAGCACCCGCCATGGAGAACATATTCCCGAAATTCGCACTGGTTGCCATGAACACATATTTGAGCGTGTTGGCAAAGGTCTTGCGTCCTTCTATTATGCCATGTTCGAGCACTCCGAGATCTTTTTCAAGCAGAACAATGTCTGCGGTTTCCTTTGCAACATCTACGGCGCTATCAACTGAAATACCTACATCGGCTGCTCTGAGTGCGGAAGCATCATTGATTCCATCCCCCATATAGCCGACGACCTCGCCAGCTTTTTTAAGCGCAAGCACAATATCTTCTTTTTGATTTGGTTCGATTTCAGCGAAAATATTGACAGAACGCACACGCTGAACCAAAGCTTCATCGCGCATCTGGTTTATATCTGACCCCGTCAGAATCACCGGATCTTTCAAACCGATCTCCGAAGCAACCTTCGCAGCAATATGCCTATTATCGCCAGTGATAACTTTTAGAGCGACTCCCATACTATTCAGCTTAGCAATGGTCTCAGCAATACCAACTTTCGGAGGGTCCCAGAACGCCAAAAAGCCTATGAAGGTCATATCTATTTCATCATCTTTATTAACTTCAGCATCAAATGTAAATTCGCGTTTCGAGACTCCTAGAACACGAAATCCTTGAGAGCTGAACTCCTCAAATTTAGCTTGAATACTATCCACAACATCCGCTACATCCACAACCTTTCCACCATCAGTCACAGCTTTGGTGCACGAATCTAAAATATTACTTAAGGCCCCTTTCGTAACCATGACAGATTTAGTGTCGCCCTCTTTTTTTACAAGGACGCTCAATCTTTTACGGATAAAATCATAAGGCACTTCATCTGTTTTCGTATATTCGGAAACATCAAACGACTCCATAGACCGAATAGCCTCGTCAATCGGGCTTATAAAACCTGTTTCAAAATATGAATTGAGATATGCGTGCTTGAGGATTAATTCACTCTCTTTACCGTGAATATCATATGCTCCTTTAAGTCTAACAGTGCCATCGGTAAGAGTTCCAGTTTTATCCGAACATAAGACGTTCATACTACCAAAATTTTCGATAGATGAAAGCCGGCGCACGATGACTTTATGCTGCGCCATACGTTTTGCACCGTTCGCTAGATTAACACTGATAATCACGGGAAGAAGTTGCGGAGTTAGCCCTACTGCAAGTGCTAACGAAAAAAGAAGGGAATCGAGAATAGGTTTATGAAAATAGACATTAAATGCGAAAATAAGAACGACCAGAACAAGCGTCACTTCCATTAGAAGATAACCGAATTTTCTAATTCCACGTTCAAATTCGGTTTCAGCGGGACGTAGTTTCAAACGTTTAGAAATTTTACCAAACTCAGTAGCCAATGCAGTTGAAACAACCACAGCTTTACCCTTTCCACTCATGACATGAGTGCCCATAAAAAGGCTATTCGACCTTCCAGCAAGCGGAGCATCTAGCGCACGTGGTTCTGCATCTTTTTCAACAGGAAAAGTTTCGCCCGTGAGCGCGGCTTCGTTAACAAATAAATCTCGAGATTCGATTATTCGGCAATCACCCGGAATGCCCTTTCCGGCGTGAAGTTTAATTATATCTCCAGGAACAATTTCATCAACGGGGACTTGGATACTATTGCCGCCACGCATGACATCTGCTTTGGTTTCGACAGTCTCAAGCAAGGATTCAACTGCGCCAGCGGCGCCTTTTTCCTGCCAGAATCCAAGCAAACCGCTAGCCAAAATTATCACCATTATGATGATGGCATCTACACTATCGCCAAGGGCAACTGATAGAATTGCGGCGCAAATAAGTATTATTATGATGGGACTTTTGAACTGTTCTAGAAATAAATATAGCAAGCTGTGATGCGCTTCTTTCTTGAGGGTATTCGGACCGAATTCTTTAAGCCGAGCTGCGGCTTCAGCCTGACTAAGGCCGTCCGTACTCGACTTTAAATCAGCCAATACCGAATCGGAACTTTTTGACCAGAAATTATCGCTAAATAAATCCATATAAAACCCCGTTCATTTGGACCGTTGTAATTGGCAAAAAACACAAGAATAGCATGACATAAACCTAAAGAAAGGCTCAAGCCACTATTCAGTTACAACAGTATTAAATGAAAAGGGAAATTTTATCTTCTTTTGCGAGGCATGGCGGCAGTGCAAACCCAGTCGAGGACGAGGGCCGGATTTACATTGTAATTAAGGGAATCTTGCGCTTTGCCCAGAATAAGATCGAGCCTGCGTAGTCCTTTGGGATCAAATAGGCCGGACATTGCACTGGCGGCGGGAGTCATTTCAGGACTCATCAAGGAATTGCGAAGCTCTCTCTGACACCCTATGACAACTTTCAGGGCCTGTTCCTTGGTAAGGGCTCCCTTTGCAGAAGTTCGTTGAAACCAGCCCTGCCCTGAGCGCCAGAAAGCAAGCATACCACTCACCCACTCAGCTACTTCAGGAGTGTTATTGACTTCTGTGGGCCATGCGAGAGTTATTACCCAGCTTCGCGACACCAAAGTTCCGAGGAGTCTTTCACGTTGTGGTGCTGTGAGAACAAATACATTGCCGGGGCGTGGTTCTTCGAGAGTTTTGAGGAGGGCATTTCCGGAATTGAGGTTGAGGTACTGTGCTTCCTCAACAACAGTCACGCGAGTACCTCGGCCATGGGGCGGTTGGCCCCAGACCGAGAGATACTTGCGAACATTATCTACGGGAATATTCTGCCTCTCAACACCATCTTCGTCGATGCGGTCAATCAGCAAGAAATCATTAAAAGCGTTATCCGCAATTTGAAGACAGGATTGACAACTGCCGCAGGGAGTATTCTCACCTTCGCAGTTGAGCAGACAAGCCCAGTAACGGGACATATCCAGCCGGTCTTCGGCGGTTCCACCTTCAATGAGCAAGCACTGCGGAGGCTGCAAAGCCAATTTAGCTAACCGGGGCAGAACGATTGTCTGCCGTGATGCAGTCTCTTTTATGCCTGTAAACATATTTATCTTACTATTGTCTCAGCTCTATCGGGACCAACGGAAACGATAGCAACTTTAACTTCGGATAATTCTTCGATGCGAGCGATGTAATTCTGAGCAGCCTGTGGAAGATCTTCGTAACTGCGTGCAGTTGTGATGTCTTCTGTCCAGCCCGGCATTGATTCATAAATAGGCTCTACGTGAGCCATACCGTTCTGTTCCTGCGGAGGATAGGCAACTTCTTCGCCGCGGTATTTGTAAGCTACACAAATTTTAATCTCATCAAGGCCGGATAGTACATCAAGCTTGGTAAGAGCAAATTCAGTGAGATCACAAAGACGTGCAGTTTCACGAATGATAACCATATCGAGCCATCCGCAACGACGTCTTCTACCTGTAGTTGCACCGAACTCATGACCGTTCTTCTGCAAAGTTTCACCAACATTATCAAAAAGCTCAGTAGCAAATGGTCCGCTACCAACTCTTGTAGTGTATGCTTTGAGAATTCCGATGATGCGGTTCAGACTGCGAGGTCCACAACCAGCACCGGCTGCCGCATTACCTGCAACAGTATTAGATGATGTTACGAACGGGTAAGTTCCATGGTCGATATCAAGATGAATTCCTTGTGCCCCTTCGAAAAGAACCATTCCGCCATCTTTGTTGACGTCCTGAATGATTGAGGAAACATCCCCGAGGAAAGGCTTAATTCTTTCCGCAACAGGGAGTATCTGCTGATAAACAGCTTCAGGATCAAGAGGTTCAACATTGAAAAGATTTTTAAATAAAACATTTTTTTCCTGAAGAGCATCAACGATTTTAGTACGAAGAAGTTCAGGATCAGCTAAATCCGCAGCGCGAATACCGACACGGTTCATTTTGTCCTCGTAACAAGGACCTATTCCGCGACCAGTTGTGCCGATTTTGCTATCATCAGATTTGACAGACTCTCTACAGTTGTCCATCATTCTGTGGTAGGACATGATAATCTGTGCTTTATTACTGATTTTCATGCGCTCAGGTGAAACATCAATGCCCTTAGCGGCAAGGCCGTCGATCTCTTCAAGGAAAACTTCAGGATCTAGAACTACTCCGTTCCCAATGAGACACTTCTTACCGGGATGAAGAACACCAGAAGGGATAAGATGAAGAATACACTGTTCGCCAGCAACTACGAGGGTATGTCCCGCATTGTTTCCGCCCTGAAAACGAACAATTGCGCCCGCCTGTTGTGCAAGCATGTCCACAATTTTACCTTTGCCTTCATCGCCCCATTGGGTTCCAACTATTACCGTATTCGACATTCCTAAGTAGCTCCTTGGGCAGTTTTCTCTGACGGAAATCGACCCGCGAGATTTTTCTGCAATTTGATGACTTGATAGCGACACTGCGTCTGACGTATAGATATAAAAACGAATTCGTTTTACCGCCATCTTTTTTTCCCTAAAAAAGAGAAAATATTGTATTTTGCACGGCAGACGGGTTTTTTGCGTAAAAAATTATTGAGGACAATGTCAATACACTTTAGTAAATTAAATCGCCCCACAAAGGGCACTATGATACTTTTTTCACAACATATCTTCAATATTGTTGTGTACTTACTGTGCCTTTCAGCCTTTTTATATTTATATTCAATAAAACATGAAATACCACTTCCAAAGACCATCCGAGTCGCGGCTGTGGATATTGAAAGAAATTTCCCAAGACTTTCCCCATGGGGACCTGGATTTGACCGTGAAATACTAGACGAATTCAGTAATTACAGCAACATAGATCTAGAAATAACGCCATACTCGACCCATAAAGAGGCCTTTGAAGCTCTTTTGAAGGGGCGTGCCGACTTGATGCTTGCAAGCGGTTATAACCCTGATATTTTCAAACCGTCCACCCCTATAAAAGCCGGACCTGTCTACGAAAAAAGCCCAGCACTTATTCTGCATAATATCCGCAGATTTGAGCTTAGAACTCCATTTGAGTTGTGCGACCAAACTATTTTTGCGCCTAAACATCCAGGACTTCGAACAATTTTTGATAACCTGTCGGACTATTTGGTCTGCAAACCAATGCTTATTACTAGCAACAACGCCACCCATTTAGCTCCGCTTCTTGAGTTTAATGGTGACAAAAATTTCAGGTTCCACCTCGTTGAAGCAGGAGCATTTAAACCCCTCCAGCCTTTTTTACATAGACTGAGAGTAACAGACAACTTTGGCGATGATCTTGAATACCGATGGTACTGGCGGGATGACATTCGCGGACTATCTGAAACAAACGAAGATTTCTGGAACCAGATTACGACCAACGGAACGATTGAGGACAAGCGTGAAATGTATTTTGGCTTTATTCCAGATGAAACGGACTTTTATGACCTTTACTCGCTACGAAAAGATATCAGAGAAAAGCTTCCATTTTACCGCAAATATATTCTTAAAGCTGCTAAAAAATATAATATTGACCCACTACTCATCGCAGCTGTCATGTATCAGGAATCGCGATTTGATCCTCTAGCCCGGAGTAAAACCGGAGTCAGAGGATTAATGCAATTAACCGAAGATACAGCCCAGCTCATGGGTATCTCCAGCAGGCTTGACCCCGAACAGTCTATAACTGGCGGGGCCAAGTACTTAAGATTTCTATGGAATAAATTAGGTAGCCGCGATGTTGATGGATGGGACCGCTGGTTATTCACTCTGGCAGCTTACAATCAGGGGTTAGGGCATGTTTATGATGCAATTGATATTTCTGATTACCTAGGAAAATCTCCTGACACGTGGAGATCCTTAAAACAGATCTTTCCTTTGCTGACCATGCCCAAATATCATTCACAGACTCGCTATGGGTACACTCGCGGATATGAAGGAGTCGATTACGTAGAAAGCATTCGCTACTACTATTATACAATGAGAGGGCTAGCTATCCTTCCGGGACGTGAAGCTAAGTACCTTACGCCTTTTCTTATCGTCCCCGGTCCCTGATTCGCCGTCTGACTTTGAATCAGGCTTTTGACCGGCTCCATCAAATAGCGCTTTTTCGCCTTTTACAGGAACAAAATCCGGCCTCGGAGACATGGCCTCCGGCCCACAAGAATCTGCCCAATGATAATTGAAAAGTTGGTTTTTAAGGCGTACGGCCTGTATCATGCCGAAAACAACTGCTGCTTCCTCCCACTTTCTAGTGGGTTCGAATTCAGACACAATGGCTTCATATTTATCCCATAGCGCGGTCAAAGAAGCTTCATCGTAAGCGTTAAGTTGCCTTGCTAGCTTCAGTAGAGCCTTTTCCATATAACCTTCAGACATTATTATCTCCAGATAAAGTAGTGACCGAAGTTATTAAAAATATAAACATTCATAAAAAACCTTCGGACGGGCAAGCCTAACAAAAAGCGGGGTAACACCGCAATTCAAAATTGCCCACCGGGTAATGCTGTGCTATTAGCGTGCATCCACAAGGCAATAATTCAGGAGAATACTCATGAGCGATCTCAAAAAAATGTACAATACTCTTTCTCAGGACCCCTTTCCTGCGGACATGACCGTCCGTTTAGGTGAGCAGGAATTAACTTTCAAAAAAAGAACCTGGGATATCGAAGGTGAAACCAAAGGGCTTCGTTACGGCGAAAATCCTGATCAGCCCGCAGCTCTTTATGAACTTGTTGCCGGCGGACTCGAATTTGACGGTGTTAAATTTCGCGGAGAAGGTCAGGGACTTGTTTCAGCTTTAACCGAAGAGAACATGCTGCAAGCAGGAAAACACCCCGGTAAAACAAACCTTACCGATGTTGATAATGCTCTAAACATTTTACAATATCTTTCAGCTAAACCCGCAGCTGTTATCCTTAAACATAACAACCCTTGCGGAGCAGCATGGACCGAAGAAGGTATAGGCAAAGCCCTCGAAAACGCATTTCAGGCTGACCGCATCGCCGCTTTCGGCGGAGCAATTATTGTCAACCGTCCTTTGACAATGGAAGCTGTTGAAGTAATCGACAGCGCATATTTCGAAGTCGTAGCAGCTCCTGCTTTCGAAGAGGGTACTCTGGAAGTTCTTAAGAAACGCAAAAATCTACGCATTCTCCAAATCCCTGGAATCATGAATCTCGATAAGCTTATCGGCCAGCCTTTCCTCGACATCAAGTCGCTCATGGACGGCGGTATGGTTATACAGTTCTCTTTCCGCAACAAAATCCTCAGCGCAGACGATTTCATTCCCGCTACAGCTGAAAAAGACGGAACCAGCTACACAGCTCGTACCCCTACAAAAAAAGAAGCTGACGACCTACTCTTTGCATGGGCAGTTGAAGCAGGCGTTACTTCTAACTCAGTTATATTCGTCCGCAACGGTGTTACCACCGCGATCGGAACTGGCGAGCAGGACAGAGTTGGTTGTGTTGAGCTTGCTGTAACGAAAGCGCGCACTAAATATGCTGACCTTCTAGCATTCGAAGAATTCAAAATGTCTATTTTTGAATTAAAATTGAAAGCTATGAAAGATAAAGAAGCTGCTGCCAGCCTCGCTATTATTGAAGAAAAAGCTGTTAAAGCCAAAGGCGGACTTATCGGGTCTGTTCTCGTTTCTGACGGGTTCTTCCCATTCCGTGACGGCGTTGATATCTGCATGGCAACAGGCATTACTGCAATTGCTCAACCCGGCGGTTCCATTAGAGATAATGAAATCATCCAGGCTGTAAATGAAGCTTCACCGCAGGTTGCAATGGTCTTCACCGGACAGCGGTCATTTAAGCATTAAGAACTGCTGATTTGAAATGGCGACTACAATCCAATATGGTTGATTAGTGCCATTTTCAATACCAGACTAATTATGGTACGAAACCTCCCGGACGCCTTGCAAGAGGTGTCCGGGATTTTAGATATCCACTAAATTTCAATCAAGTACTTACTAACTCTTTCCGCACACATAGCGGCGGAGTTCGGGAATTAAATGTCTTTATTCACGGATGGGCGTTATGTCGCGCCTGGAAATATTGTAGAGTTTATGCATGGCAATCAGCCCCAGCTTGCTTTTGTAATCGAAGAGCAATCCGGCAAGCTAAAACTCTACACGATTAATAAGCGCGAAACCAAAATGCCTGCCGCCCGTGTTTTACCATGGGTTGGGCCGCAATATTCTCCTGATGCATCGCGTCAGGAAATGCTGGATCTGATGATAAGTCATCAAGAAAAGCGCGGAGAACTACAGGCTGGACTTGATGTCATGGACATCTGGGAACTTGCTCAGGGAGAAGTTGAAAAAGCCCCACTTAAGTGGTTCGCAGGTTTACTCTGGGAAAACCCGGATGCTGACCAGATTTCAGCCATGGGCCGCTCCATGCTCGCGGCTAAAACTCACTTTAAATTCCAGCCCCCTGAATTCGTAGTTTACACCGAAGAAAAGGTTGAACAACGTCTTACCTTACAAACGGAAGAAAAACAGCGCGAAGAAGCGATGACAGCCGGACAAGACCTTTTCAAAGCCATCTGGGCCGCGAGAGAAACCGGTAGCACACTTCGTCCTGATCAAATTCCTGACATGTCTGAAGACACTGCCGAAAGTTTAAAAAGGTTCCTGCTTGAACGCATTGCCGGTACAAGTGATGAAAAATCACACAAAATGTGGATCGGACTAAAAAAATCACTTCCCGATCATCCTCACTTAGCTCTTCTTCTAGCTCAGGGATGGGGAATAATATATCCACATCACAACTTTCTATTTAACGAAGCTGACTACGTTCCAGACAATAGCTGGGCCGCTGATCACCCCGAAGAGATTGACAGACTCATCAAGTCTGTTGAGACCAAAGCAGCGATTCCATGCCCCCTTGCTATGCGCAGTATTGATGCCGCTACAACTCGCGATATTGATGACGCTTTCAATTTAGTAAAAAATGAAGACGGCGGGTACACTTTAACCATTGCTCTTGCCCGCCCTTGCATGGATTGGGATTTTGGAGGAGAACTGGATAAGGCCGTATTCGATAGAGGCACCAGTATTTACCTTCCTGAAGGTACCAGTCACATGCTTCCCGAAGAACTAGGAGTTGGTGCTTTAAGTTTATTTGCAGGAGAAATCAGACCTGCACTGATTACAACTTTCGAACTGGACTCAAGCGGAGAACTGAACTCTATTCATCCTAAAACAGGATGGGTCAAGATTACAGACAACAGCACCTATATCGGTGTTGAAAAAATGCTTGATGAAGGCACAGATGATGAAATGTCTCTGGCTTACGAGTTATCTGAAAAACTTATTAAGCGCAGAATAAAAAACGGGGCAGTTGTCATCCGTAGGCCGGAACCGGATCTTTCCCTTGATGGCTGGCCAGAAAAGCCCGTTGTAAAACTTACGTCAAAAGAAGACACTCAGAAAGCTGACCAGATTATCAGTGAATTTATGATTCTAGCGAACTCTGGCCTTGGCAGATTCGCTGAAGAGCACAACTTCCCGCTTCTCTACAGAACGCAAGATATTGTCATTCCATCTGATCTAAGCGGAATTGTCACTGAACCGCACGAAATTTTTAAGCGCGTAAGGCTAATGGCTCCGCCTCAAATGGAGACAGTTCCTAAAAGACACGCAACACTCGCGGTAAGTGGATACAGCCCAATAACGTCCCCACTCAGACGGTACGCAGACTTGATAAATATGGCGCAACTCTGCCACTATTTACATGAAAAACTGCCCCGCTGGAACAGTGATGAATTAAAAGAAATAGCCAGCGCGCTTCAAACACGGTTGCAGGCTGTAATGAAAATCCAAAGGTTCAGGCCAAGATATTGGAAACTTCTCTACCTTGCACAAAACAAAAAACAATGGCAGTCCGCTGCAGTTGTTGATGATGGCGGGCAACTAGCATCGCTTTCTATGCCGGAAATTCAGATAAATGTCAGAGTTCCACGGCCAATGCTCGGAGATAAGCTATATCCGGGACAACTTTTTCAAATCAGGTTCAATAAAATTGATCCGCTAACAAATGAACTCAGGGTGGTTGAAGCCCTCGAAGAATAATTCTATTAACATAAAGACCTAAAGGAGTTTGTACATGCTCTTGATATTCTGGTTACTCTTTGCATATTTTCTCGGATCACTACCATTCGGACTTTTGATTGCAAAAATTTCTTGCGGTATTGATCCACGTACCGAAGGAAGCAAAAACACAGGCGCTACAAATGTAGCCCGCCTCTGCGGATTCAAATACGGAATCACAGCACTAATTTTAGATATTGCGAAAGGTTTTATTCCAGTCGTTATGGCATCACAATACAACGACAACTGGATGTTCCTGTCGCTCGTAGCTTTATCAGCAATAATCGGCCATGTTTTTTCCATATTTTTGGACATGCGTGGCGGAAAGGCTGTTGCGACATCTATCGGCGCATTTTTGGCAATAGCTCCTGCAGCAACTCTTTGGGCGGTACTTTTCTGCGTGATAATTATTCTATTATCAGGATATGTTTCAATGGGGTCATTAACCCTTGCAGTCGCTCTTCCTGTTCTGGCTCTACTCACAGGGAGCTTCGGAGCGATAGTCCTCGGGTGTATTATCACTTTGATTCTATTCTGGACTCACAGAGAAAATATTCGCCGCTTAGCTGCGGGTAAAGAAATCTCATGGAAAAAGAAATAATGTAGCCCTTAATTTAGACATAAATGACGGAACTAACGTCAATAACAGCACACTAAAAAGCCCGAAATTACTCGCAAACAATGCAAGTAAATTTCGGGCTTTTTCAATTGTAATAACGTAATCTAATTTAACAAAATCAGTCTTTATATTCTAAACGGACAGCCATAATAAGGTCGAGTTTGTCAAAGAAAACATCTACGATTGTAGGATCAAACATAATACCACGATTCTTCTTTATAAACTCAAGCGCCTGATCAACATCCCAAGGCTCTTTATAAACTCTTTGTGAGCAGAGAGCATCAAATACATCCGTGATACAGGTAATCCTCCCAGCAAGATCTATGGCTTCGCCTTTGAGACCTCTAGGGTAACCTGACCCATTCCAGTACTCATGATGCTGATGAGCAATAATTGCTGCAGTTTTGAGCAGTTTTCTATTGCTGGCCACCAGAATACTATGACCTATATCAGTATGATTTTTCATGATTTCAAATTCAGCAGGAGTAAGCTTGCCGGGCTTTAGCAAAATAGAATCCGGAATTCCAATTTTTCCAACATCGTGCATAGGGGAAGCATAATACAACTCATCCACATATTCAGGATCGAGAGAAAGAGCTTCCGCGAGAATTCTGGTTATTTCTGAAACTCGCACAACATGGCAGGCCGTCTCCTTTGAGCGATTCTCTACAACCTCTCCAAGCATCCTTACAATCTCTTTCTGCGTATCTAGGATTTCCTGGTTCAAATAAAGGTTGTCGAACGCGATGCCTACATTATCGGAAAAAATACGAAGCAAATCATCATCCTGCTTATCATGAACAGGTCCACACCCCTCAATATATAAAAGGTGCGATCCTTTCTGTCTTGTAGGTAAAAAGCCTAAATAATCACCACCAAAAAACTGGCCGCGACCAGAGCTTTGAATTTCGTCAAAATGTTTTTTTGTCTCATCTGAAATTTCAGGACAATCTTCAACAGTGGAGTGGCATTGGCCATACTTACCGGTTGAAGCAATAATATTCATCGGCCCCTTGCCTGCGCTAGAAACAGCAAAGCCACTGCTCTCCATATAAACAGAGTCCCTCAGTCCCAGTAAAGATATAATCTGAGTCAAAACCCCCTGCGCCAAGTGGTTAATGGATTTCTGCTTGAAAAGACTCCCGGAGGCTTCAATTATGTGCTTCAGTCCCTTGCGATTTTGATCAATGACAGTAATATCACGATACGAACGCAAGGCAGATAGGACAGACGTAAACAACCTTTGAGCCGTAAGTTCACCCTTGTGTTTATAATCATTAATATCATATTCGATAATTACTTTACGCTCTGGAGCCTGGCCTGGCTGACCAGTTCTAAGAATAATGCGAACCATCTTATTATGCATTTCTTCACGGATAATCCGTGCGACATCAAGGCCCGCATGAGTCGTTTCCATGACAACATCAAGAAGAATAACAGCAATATCAGAATGCGTGCGCATGATTTCAAGAGCATCTTCACCGGAGTAAGCGCTAATGAACTCAAGCTTCCCACCTTCGAAAGTCACATCATCCAACACAAGACGCGTCGTACTGTGCACGTCTTTTTCATCATCAACTATAAGAATTTTCCAAGTGCGATCGGAATCACAAACAATGGAGTGACTATCCTCAAAGGTCTCTTCTGCAAAAAGAAGTTCATCAGTTACATCAATGTCGTCATCAGCAACCATACATTCCCTCTCTTAAATATTTCACAGACAAATTATATAGGAACTGTTAAAGAAAACACAGCTCCATGAGGGACTCCATTTGAAACTTCCAGTGTCCAATTATACCCATCAACAACCCTGCGAACGATACTCAGCCCCATCCCTACAGCTTCAGGGCGCTTGGTAAAAAAGGGATCATAAATATATGGTAAATCAACATCATCAATACCAGCCCCATTGTCAGAAACGCGTATCTGGCATAACTCAGAATCAACCTCAACAACAAGCTCCACCCAAGGAGAAGTCTCATCACTGAAGAAAACCGCATTCTTAAGCAATTCAAATACAACCTTTTTAAAAAGATCTGCCCTGGAATCCACAACGGCCCTTTTAATGGTGACAACAAAGTCAATATCTTTACCTAATGTAGAAGCATAAACTTTGGTATCACTGACGACATCTTCTAGAAGATTGAAAATTTCTGAATTTAAGTGGTCGCAATTATCAATAGAGGCATACTCAGAGACACTGTCCACCACCTCTTCCAATCTGCGAGACTCTTCGACGATAGTGTTAAGATACTCAGCTACTTCTGAATCAACATCAAATTTGCGGGATGCAAGGTTCGCGAACCCTGTAATTGTCATAGTTCGATTTCTTATTTGATGTGCAACAGACATTGCAAGTTGTGCAAGGCTGACTCGATTTTGTTCAATCTTACACAAATCACGATAAGAGCGCAGTGCCGTTGTGATGGAAGTAGTCAACCGCTGAGATGTCAGCTCTGCCTTCTGCCAATAGTCATTGATATCAAGATCTGTGATAACCTTATGTTCAGGAGCAATCCCAGGTTGTCCGGTTCTGAGGATGATTCGTACAAGCGAATTATTAATAAAAGTTCTTATCCTGCGAGCAACATCTAAACCAGCAGTACTCGTTTCCATAACAACATCTAAAAGAACTACAGCAATACTAAAGTCACTCTTAAAAACCCTTAAAGCTTCCTCCCCCGAAAAAGCACTAACAAAATCAAGACTACGCCCTTCAAAAGTGTAATCCCCGAGAACCATTCTAGTCATAGCGTGAACATCCGGTTCATCATCAACAATGAGCACACGCCAAGGCTCTATTTTTTTTACAGGGGCATCATCAACATCCTCACCAGTAAAAAGAAGCTCATCATCGGTAAACAACTCTGTATCCTGCATCAAAAACCCCATAGGCCGATTGCATTTTTATTTCATCGTTAATTAAACATAACTCAGTTCGAATTAAATTTAAATATATTGTTATGCAAAATTGAGTTTTTATTCAATTAAACACCTGTACACTCGCAATGAAGCATCTTAAAGCAATACTTATTTTATCTTGTCATTACGGCCCACTTCATCTAATCTTACGGTGTTAATTTTTTAAAGGAATACTCACATGGAAATGCTCATAGTTTTAATATCTATCATAGTCTTTGCTTTTATTATTTATTCTGTTTATTCGGGCCGCAACTCAAAATTTATTCAAAGAAACAGAGCGTTAGAACTCAAAGAAGCTCACATGAATAGATCAATGGATCGCATAAGGGCAGAGATAACAGCTATTGAAAATGAAATAAAAATTGCGAAAGAAAACTTCGGCGATTATAGTGAAGAAGTTCAATAATTTCTTCAGCATCACAACCAAAATACGAATGGTAATTACATGATCATAGCCGCCTTTCTCATCTTAGTTGCTGCAATCGCAACAGTATTTTGTTGCAAATCAATCACCACAAGGTTTGACAAAAAAAACACTGAGTTGATTGAAAAAGAGCACAACCTTACTATTACTCAAAAAGAACTTGCAAAAAAAAGGCGGAACCTTAAAAGAGAACTTCTTAACATCAAACAAAGTGTCCCAAACGCAAAAAATGCTGAAAAAAATCAGACGTCAGCAAGCGCTGAAATTGATTTAAAATCATGGATAAGCAGCCAGCAACAAATCGACGATAGCCAATTTGAAACTGCAGAAAAATTTTCTAAAGATAAGAATATGGGCATATTGTCGGCAATGCTTACGCTCGACATCATTTCTGTTGAAGTCTACGAAAAAGCTAAGAAAGTTAAATTCCGTAAATAATTTTTTCTACACTTACTGTCCCTAAAAAAAAGTTGCCGCACCGGATATTTCCGATGTGGCAACTTTTTTTGTTCCATAATAACAAAGCCGGCTTTACTAAAAAACCGGCTTTACTAAAAAACAATATATCTAAATAGGACAATTAATCTCTAAAAGTTTCGCCTTTATGAACGTGATATTTCAATCCATATGCTTTTTTAAGATGCATGACCAAAGCTGTAACGGAATCATCATCAAGCTTTTGAACCCATATAAAAACTCTTCTGAGTCCATGGTCTACGCCTTCGTAAGAGGTAAAAACAGTTGAAAGTCTAATCCCTCTCGCCCACAGATCATCCAACAAATCCTGTAAAGCTGTAGATGAATCTTCTAGAACAAATGCAAACTGAGAGCTTCCGCGATTCACACCTGTGACCGTTGTTAAAAATCTGTAGATATCAACCTCGGTAATAATACCGACAAGACCGAATTCATCCACAACGGGCAGCCCGCCAATTTTATTCTCAAGCAAAATGCTGGCGGCAACTTCCATACATGTGTCAGGAGCAACAATAAAGGGGTCGTGAGTCATTATATTTTTTACTTTAAGACCCTTAAGCCCCTCGCCGACAACAGCGGCACTATCGCCTGGCAAAAATTTCGAAGGCATAGCATCCCGAACATCTCTATCGGATACGATCCCAATAACAAGGCCAGAAGCCTCCGTCACAGGAATCTGTCTGATTCCGCGCTCTTTCATCATCTCAGCAGCGTCACTAATCGACGCATTAGTAGAGAGGGTTATCACCTCTTCAGTCATCCAATCCCCAACTAACATATACAACTCCTAAAAATTCGTAACCCCAGAAACTAATGAATAGTCTGCCTACAAAGCAAAAAAGTCAAAAAGAAAGAGACTTTAATATTCATCCCACAAAACTATAACATTTCCCCCGAAGCATACAACACCTCATACGAAGCGCGTACCCCTTGTTCCCCGCCATACGTTTTTTCATATTCTTCTAGGAAACGGATATACTTTTCCTTTCCCCATGAAATATCACCAGTGGATGCAACAGCACCTGTCTTTTTATGATTTCTCAAAAATTCAACGACAGAAGAAAAGTAAACTTCGTGATGCCCATCTTTAAAATTCACGCTTAAATTAGGAATAGATGAAAGTAAATTTCTATAAAAAGATGCTGTTTGCAGATCTTTCACAGATCCAAATCCAGTTCTAGCGCTCACCTCTGCAAGTTCGCCGAGTGTCCCTTTTACAAAAATTGCGATTGAAAAACGTCCGCCCTTCCTCAGCATTTTAAAGCTATCAGGGATGGATTTTTCCGGTTCTGCATACCATTGCATGGCAGAAGAGCTGACCAACAGATCGAACTGACCTTCTTTAAAGGGGAGACTTTCGCCATCTGAAGCGACCAAAAGAGGCCCTGATAACTTCCTCTGTTCCATAAGCATTGGATGAACTAGATCTAGTGAAATATAATTTTCGAAGGAAATTATTTTTTCTAATTCACTATATAAAAAGCCAACGCCGGACCCTGCGTCCAAAACATTATGATACTGTCCTTCAAGAGTGTTTTGAGCACACTTATAAGCTACTTTCCTCTGAACAGAGGCAGCGTCACCATAGCCGGATGCGGCTTTTCCAAAACATTGGCGAATCCTGTTCTTCACGCTATTAAAGCCCCTTAATCAAATTTAATATTTCATCTTCAGAAATTTTATGATCGGAATCAAGCGTAACAATCCGCGCGCCGCTGATACTTTTTGCAACAGATTCAAAAGCAGTTTGGCGTACTATTTTATCATCATTTCCATGCACTAAAATTAAATTATCGTTTGGAATCGCACCTTCAAATTCAATGCGCGAAGAAATGAGATACTCCAATCCTTCCACAAGCGCACCCACTTGACTGTCAAAAAAATTAATTTTGTTCTTCTCGCCGCAATTTTTATGAAAAGAAGCTAGAACGCGCGCAGGGTTTTTAGACATTCCAGATATCATTTTGCGAAGAATTATTTCCGGAAAAGATTCTGTAAAAGACAAAAATGGTCCAATCAAAATAACATTATCAAACTTAGAAAAATAAGCGCGGCATTCTTTCAGCAATATATGCGCCCCAGTGGACCAGCCCACAAGAGTATTGCCTCCTCCGCTGATTAAGTCCGGAAGTTCTTCAGGCTTAAAATCTACGAAAGGAATCAAAAAAGTACTAGACTTGGCAATAACAGGATACTGGTCTTTAGATGTTGCCCATCCCCCAACAAAAATCAAACTCACGACAGAATCTCTCTTCTAAGTAAAACAAATGATCGCATAATTTTATCTAAATCCTGCGAAGTTAAATCTGCGCGCAAAGAAAGCCGAAGTCTGGCCGTATTAACGGGGACGGTGGGAGGACGAATGGCAGCCACGTATATACCTTCATCCACAAGGAACGCCTGAGCTTTCAAAGCTAATGAGTTTTCGCCCAAAACAACCGGAATGATCTGACTACCGGAATTACCACAATCAAACCCTTCGCTTTCAAGAAAAATTTTCAAATCTCGGCTAATTTCAAGAACCCTCTCCCCGCGCGAAGGGTCAGAAGAAACTAACCGCAATGCGGCTAAATTTGCGCCGACAACAGCGGGAGGAAGTGCTGTAGAAAATATAAATGAACGTCCTTTATTTCTAAGGAAAGAGATTAGGTCCGAACTTCCAGCGACCATACCGCCCAGTGACCCGAAAGCTTTGGAAAAAGCACCCATATGCAGATCTACCATCTCAGAAATTTTGCGCTCGAAGCAAAGCCCCTTGCCTGCGCCGAAGACCCCTTCTGCATGAGCCTCATCTACTATGAACAGGACATCAAAATCCGTACAAAGCTGCGCTATTTGCTCGATATGCGCGAGATCGCCGTCCATGCTGAATATTGTATCGGTAATTAGAATTTTTGAAGGAATATTTGCGAAATATTCCAACCGTTTTTTTAAATGATCGATATCATTGTGACGGTAGCGAACATGTTTGGCTCCAGACATTTTTATGCCATCGATAATGCTGGCATGATTGAGCTTGTCGGAAAAAACAACAGTATGGCGATCAGCAAGTGAATCCAAAATAGCAAGATTGGCCGCATAGCCAGAAGAAAAGAGCATTGAATCATCCTGCTCCTTAAAAGCAGAAAATTCGCGTTCGAGATCCTCATACAACTTGAAATTACCTGTGACCAAACGGGAAGCAGCCGCACCTGTTCCATACTCACGAATGGCTAGAATCGAAGTTTCACAAAGTTGCTGGCTATGCGCAAGACCAAGATAGTCGTTTGAAGCAAGGTTAAGCAGCTTTCGACCATTGAAAATAAGTTCCTTATCTGCACCATTTTCTACAGCGGGAATCCGCCTAAAAAGAGAAGACTCTTCAAGGGCGGCTAACTCTTTACTGATATGCTGATTAAACCATTTTGACGTCATATAATTCCTAAGTCAGGCTTCCCGGAAAAAAGTAAGACAAATTTATATTCACCTAAAAGATTGAACAGGCGAAAGAAAAATATAATTCATCGAGCAGAATGGCAACCCGTTTTTACCATAAAAAAACGGGGCACTTAAATAAGTGCCCCGTCTGGTTAATTATTGTAAAACCCCCTCCACAACACCGCTACTCATAATGGAAGCAAAAACGTGTTTAAAATCTTCCGGAGTTGCACCGCCAGTATCACAAACCCTGCCCCACGCCTCACGGGTTTCTACACTCATTTTACTGACATCAAAATCATCGGAGCTACGCATTTCAGGAATTTCACGGTGAACGGTTACTCCTGTCTGCTGATCTACTTTATGTTTAATACTGCCCATTACATTGTCTCCTGAATATAAATTTTACCGTCCGTGAAGCACATATCGTCCGTTGCACGAACAGCCATAGCAATCTGTTTAAGTTCCGCATTATCCGGCAATTGAACTTTATCAGATTTAATTTTTAGTGCCTCACCGGAAAGGGACGCAGTTACATCAGTAGGTGTATAAGTGCACCTGTCGGGAATGGTCACGCTTACCGGAACATCAGCTAGTGCTTCGCTTAAAGTTGCGTTTGTTTTAAATTTACCGTCAACAAGCTCTTCGCTAACGCTCTCAATAATGGCAGTCTCGATACTACCGTCTAACATTGTGCAATCAAGGTTGTTATGAAAGCCTCCGTCAGTATGTAACTTGTCTGTGATGGACTCGACAGAGGTAAACACTAAAACTTGAGCAGTGGTGTTACTAACTTCGGTAAACTCAATTAAAGATACCATAGAGTTTACAGCCCCATTCCCTGTCCCGATCAAATCTTCAAGACGTATTCTGTGATTAGTATATGCAATAGCACTTGCCGAAACAACATTAACGTCAGCGGATTCAACATTCACTATAGCCCCTGTACTTCCAAGAATATCCCAACTCATACCATCATTACTACCTTCTAAATAAATCTCTACACTAGCAGGAGTCCCGACTATGTTAGACCATCCAGTTGTAATACTGGCAACGTGCACACTGGAAACAACTCTTGCGCTATCCCACAATTTCCCTAGTATGAAAGGCCATTCAGGAGTGCCACCGTCATATGCGTACGTAGCAGGGTCACCATCAAAAGCCTTTTCTGGATATGTCACTGTAGTGGTATGTATTGTTCCTTCTGCCCCATCTACTTCCCCCCCACCAGCAAGCGCCAATTCAATTGGCTTACCAATATACTCGCCAGTATTACCCGCACCGATTGCAAAGACGTTATCAGCTTTACGGGAAACGTTGCTTGGAGCTTCTGCGAACCCTGCGGCTGTTATGTCTGCTGTGTAAAGAGTGCCGTCACCTTCATACGCAACAACTAGTGCATATCCATTATCGGCAGTAATAACAGGAGTCCACAACGAGTCAACAATTGTACCATTGTAGTACGTACCTGTTCCAGCAACACCTGATACTGTTTTAGCTGATACAGGCCCAATTCCGGCTATGTAATAATCACCGTCAGTTGTGTCTATTGAAGTTACAAGAGTGTGCATGTAAAATCCATCAACAACTGTATCTGTCGAGTAAGCCACCTGTTCAATGATATCAAATGTACCGTCTGTATTGTCTTTCGCAACAGCCATATAGTTAATGCCACTATGCGCGGCTTCAACAATACCAATCTTATTAACCGTACCGGTTAACTTTGTGCGTTTATCCATGACACCAAAAGTAAACGTTCCATGATCAACAAGAGTTGGAACATCATTCTTTATAAGCTCAGTGCCGCCAACCGAAGTTGATAAAGCCACCGCCTTAAAACCGCCTAGGTTTGAATCAAACTCCTGCCCCTCGATAATCTCGTCCGAAGACACAAAACTTGTGCTAGTTGAAGCCTCATCTACTTTTATAATTTCACCCTGAGTAGGGTCAGCAAAGATTTTTGTTGGTGCTTCGGGAAGGGCTATTGCTGCTTCGTAACTTTCTACAACCGCTTTATCCACACTATAAGCAAGCATTGGGCATGTTGTTGTGTTTGAGAAGGTATACTGTGACCCTATAATTAAATCTACATCGCCCCCATACAAAGCAAGACCAGATTCTACAATCTTATAGGCGCAGTTAGCTGGTACTGCACTAACATGTAGGTAGTATTCATTTCCATCATCAGGAACAGTGAATGGCACCGACAATATCGCGTACTGAAAAGTCCCATCGCCTGTATGAGCAAGGATGCTTAAGTATTCAGCAACACAGGTATATAGAGTTGCGGAGTCTTTTCGCACAATGTGCATACGCCCTGCGGAAGTAGCACTAGTTGAGTTGAACCCAAGATGTGTTATTGTTACGCCAACGGGTAGAGGCGCGGTTTTATCAACCCACCCTGCTGACATTCCAGAATATTCATAAGGCTCTTCATGCAATATTATGTCAGAGTCGCTCATCACCTCAGTAACATCACCAAAATAACCACTACCATTGTTAGCAACGTACTTCGCATCCTTGGTCGGCTTTACTGAGGTCTTGAGAAGTTCGCCTGTGGTTCCGCCAAGGACAGGAAATTCAGAGCCTGCAACCTCAATCTCCATTTCTCCACTTACGATCTGTTTTGTGTTAATTGCCCCAACAGAATTAGCTGGAGAATGAATCCCGTCATCATCAATAGTCGCACCGGGCCAGCCGACAGAATCATTTGAAAAAACCACAGTAGGACCATCATTGACCTGAACATTTTTCACCAAAACCTGATGAACAGCAGTTTCTGAATAAAGTTCACCGCGTTTACGTCTAATGACATTAACTGAATATGGGGTATCAATAGCCACTGGCCCTAAAGTCCAGTTAATTAAACCCCCTACGAGTTGAGCTGAACCAAATCCAACAACATCAATTTCGTAATTTGTCAGAGAATCTTCAACATAGTCAGTTATAGAGATCTCAACGGTTTCCCCTTCTGTTGCAGTCGCAACCCCTGCGAGAACAGGTGTATCACTGCGAAGACTAGTAAGCTCGCCCAAGGCTATTTCTTCCGCTTGATCTTTTGCATACTCGGCGGCAATCTGGGCCGCTTCTGCTCCAGCTTTAGCCACCTCTGCGGCGGACTGAGCAACCTGAGCATCTGCCTTTGCTGTTTCAGCTCCGCTTACAGCGATATTAGCCGCATCACGAGAGTTAATGACAGTGTTCATAAACTCCTGTGGCATAAGCTGTTCTTCAGTCGGAGTAGAAATGTCATATTTTAAAGACCTCGCAATCTGCTCCTGCAACTGCTGGTCACGCATAACTCCGCGATCGAATGCTTCATTAAGAAGCCCTGCAGAAAACGGATCGTTATCCACCAGTTCCAGTTCTTGGGAATATGCAATATCCCTGAATAAAGTAATACTTTCGCCAACCTGAAGAGGGTTGCCTGAAAGCGGATAGCTGACTCTTCCGCCGGATTCTATTTCCGGACCTGAGATCAACTTAAAATCGGTTCCCGTTACCAACTGTTTTTCGAATCCCAAACTGTCACGAACAACAGCCGCAAGATCCTCTTCTCTGAAAATTTTAAAATTGAAATCGAATAAAATTTGCACTCCATCACCCGCGAAGGTAATGTTGTTGCTGCTTGAAACCACTGTCATAATTTTCTCCTTAAAAATTTTATCAATAAAAAACCGTCGCCATATATCTATAAGTTACTTCGTAAAGCGGACCTGAAACAGCCGAGTCAGGTCCGGGCGACAAAAAATATAAATTTACTCAGCAGCCAAACTGACCAGACTGGTTAGATTGCTTTCAGCCTTATCAACGAGGGAACTGGTTCGACTATCCGCCTCCTTTTCACTATCGTGATCAGAATCTATTTTATCGAGAGCAAGACTAGTTGCTGTCGACCATAAAGACATATCTCCTTGGGATTCATACCTGCCTGCCGCAATATCAGCCTGATATTTTACAATTTCAGCATCATGATTTGCCTGACGGATTGTATCTTCCTTAACATCCACAATAGAGCCGGAATCCAAACGGACTCCTTTGTATCCGCCGAGAGAGTGTTCTCTACGGTATAATTCTCTGCGCAAAGCAGCCAACTTAATATCCGCATCCTGCCGCACAAGCTGAGCCTCTTTGTAGCTGGTATCGCGATTATAGACCCCGCCCTGCAATTTATTCATGCTTCGCAAATCTGACACTTGTGAGTTATATGCAGCTTCACTCTGATCATTTCCACTGCTAAAAACAGACTTGCCGAAATCGGTCATCATGCCGATTCCAGAGCTGACATTAAACCCGCCCCCCCCACTTGCACTCCCCATAGCGGAGCCAGCGGCCTGAACGGCAGCCCCCGCACCACCTCCGCCACCACTGCTCATTGCCCCGCCAACCACTGAAACTGCCATTGAACCAACTGCTAACATTGCCCCTGTTGCCATTATATTCCCTCTCTCTTTTTATTAATTGTTCCAATATTTCGACTCGCACGATAATAATAATCACGCCCAAGCATTATTTTTTCTGGGTCAAACTTAAACCCACACCAACGATGCCAGAGCGTGCTTTTCCTGTTTCGTGCACAAACAAATGTTTCTAAAACAGGAAAATCGGTTTGCATTAATTCAAGTACTGACAATGAAATCCTCGCAAATGGCAGTGGATTTTCATCAACATCAGTAGTTCCGACCAACCATGGAATACCCACCCCATCAATACGGCCGGGAATCACTCCCAGAACGGAGTGCGGAACGCCATCAAGGTAAAGCGCATAAACAAACCTCGACAGTTTTACGTCACCCATAATGACATCTATGATAGAAGTATGCGGCCTTAGACCTTCCATATCCTCGCGATCGCACAGCCGAACCCTGCTAGCAACAAGCTCAATATGCTCTGCTGTGGGCACGCTCAAAGTCACCTTTGTAGTATTGCCTAATTTGCTCATGAATAGACCGTAACTTCTGGGATAAGCGCAAGTATGGTCAGCGGAAGCGGCTGATCCTGCCTGATATAAATCTGCCCATCGCGATCATATCCACGGTTGAATTTCACCTCATAATCCCCGCTAAACAGCGAAGGAGGGCCCCCGACTTTATCCGCAGAGGTACGGAAAGGAGCGCGTTCCAGATGGTCCTCGTCGTAGCCAACCTGTAGTCCTAGAGACTGGAAAAGCCTTACCGTTACATGCGAAATACGTTTCATGCGCCCTTGAGCGGTTCCGGCCATTGCGCCGCCTTCCAAACGCAAAGTTTTAAGATTTGAGATAAAAGGAAGCCCCGCATGCACCACTGATGCAGGGGCCGCTAGCGTGATGCTCCCGTTCTCAACCACCACTTCAGGACGCACAGCTCCGTCTGCTAAGATTGAGACTGTCTTACCTTCAAGATGATCAAGTCCTGTGAACACGGTATCTGCAACATCCTGCTCATAGCTGAGGCCGGAATCCACATAGAACGCCTCAACTGAATCTTCACCATTAAACTGCTCTTCGAGTCGCTCAATATAATTACGGCTCACGCCTTCAACTTCCCGGGTGACAACAATCCAAACCTCTTCCTGATTAGTTCCGGGGATGACGCAGACAGAGCGGAACTGTCCTTCGGTAACATGACGATGATATCCGACCACTTCATGCTCGCGCTGATAGGTAAGTCCCACGAGCACACCATCATCACGAATCATCCAAATTACAGAATCCGGTGACTGCTGGTATGCCCACTCTGTTATGGAATTTGACCTAGTAAGGTGCTCGGCTAGAATAGTTAGATCAGGCGCAACATAGCCGTCCGCCTCAAACGAATAAGACAGTTCGCGAATGGTTCTGCCCTCACGCTGAAGGAAAATCATGATCCCGCCGACAACAACAGGTGGAATCGACGCGGAACCATGGGTTGTTTCACGGCGCACCATTACGGAATTGGGCGTGACAGAATCAGCACTCCCGCCGCCGGAAAGCCACCATTCACCGCCTGAGGTGCCCATTATGAGTTTCTTGGAACTGACCATCCAGCGGATGGCATTAACCTGATCTGCGGACAGTGTATAAGTACAAGCATCATCATCCACAATAGGGGATGAAACGCCGAAGTTCTCATATGAACCGCTTTTGCTCATCCAAACTGTTTGCGGATTGGCGGGGCTTGCAGCAAAGCACAAACGCTCCTCGAAAAAAGTCACACAGGAAGGGTAACCCTTATCACTATTCCACTCGGCAGGAGGCGAGGAAAATTCGACAATTTTCATAGTCCAATCGACATGAGAGGTTCGGGACAATTTATAAGGCTGGACCTCAGGGTGCACCAGATACATGACATCAGCGGACTGAGTGAATCTCAACTTCTCGAGATCGCTACCAAGGTATAAAGTTGGAACTTCTACTGGATCGCCATCCGCATCCACAACAATGCCGCCATCCTTATAAATCCGAATATTCTTATCGGTAAATTCAAGGACGTAAGCCTGCTCAGTTGAGAATTCAAAAGGAATAAGCCGTGTTTTAGGTCCGACTTCGCGCACGGAAATGGAATCTATTTGACCAATAAAATCTGCATCGGCAATGATTGCAATCGACCCCGAACTTCCGGCTTCAAGGCGTGAAATAAATTTCCCGTTCACAGTAGCAGACTCGCTTACCCCTGATCCAACTGCAACAACATGAACTGAGCCAGCTTGAAAGCTAGATACGGTGAAACCGATTTCATAGGTTTTGCCTTCAATGAGACTCAGATCGCGGCTGAGAACAGACTCTCCTGCCTGAGCCCCATTACACGGCGCAACGGAGTTTAAAACAGACCAGCCGGTTCCAACGGTCCAATCATCTACAGAGGTAAAACAGCCTTCGCGCAACAGATCACGCCCGAGGACTTCGCGGATAAAGCGGAATCCAGTTCGGCGTGATGCACCGCCGTGAGGGTGCGTGTACATATTTTCCAGAGCAGCAAGCCCGTTTGAATATTTCGCAAGGTCAACGCGTCCGCCAAGGCGCGGGGAAAGTTCCCCCGCGCTGAAATTGGTCATGATTAATGAAACGGACATATTTATGCCCCCCACACAGGTGAGTCAGCGCCATAAATACCACGGGCTTCGAGCCAAGGATCATTCAAGACCTCGTCCTCGCGCCCTTCAGATGAGTCCGCCAATCTGGCTGACTGCATAGCATTCAGGTATAGCGTCCACATTTCTCTGGCTCTGGAGGCAGATCCCGTAATGTCATCAGCCATTTCAGCCGCAAGACGTGCGGATAAGGCCATTATAAAAGAGGAATCAAAGAGTACCGGATTAGTAACTCGGCAAGTATAAACGACTGATGCGCCATCAAAATTGGTGAGGATCTTATCGCCTTCCACTACAAATTCATCATCAGGGCTATTCAGTTGACGCAAGTGCAAGCAGTCAACTGGGACCTGATATTGAAATGAAAAACCAAAAGCTGGACCCTCGACAAGTTTAGCTAATCTAGCCCGACGTGCTGCGAAATTCCAAGGGTGATCCCGAAGGACTGCATCCCGAACCTGCTCATAAAATAAATTACAGGTAACAGCCTCCTGAGAGCTGTCACTAAGCGATTCTATAAGCCTAGCACCAAGTTTTCTAAGAGCCAGATTACAAATTTTAACTTCTGAAATTGCCACAAAAATCTCCTTTCTTTGTTTTGGTTAAGGTTTAAAAGTAAACCCAATACAAAGTCAGGATAAGCGACAAGCCGGACCTGAAACAGCCGAGTCAGGTCCGGACTGGGAAAAAATGTGGAAAAAGGCAAAAAAAATGCCCCGACCGAAGTCGGGGCTGATTATATTACTTAATATCTTCTATCTCATCTGGAAGATCTTCTTCTAGTTCTTTTAATTCAGGGTACCGATCATAGAATCCTTCAAGGGGTTCTAATTCGATTTTGCATTCTGGACAAACTAGACTTTTAAGAATTCGTAAGACACCGAAAGAAAAGGTCTTTTCGCATAGAGGACATATCATCCCTTGACTGTTTTCTCTTATAAAATCCTTCTTAAACAATCCATACGCAATGCTAATACAACCAAAGACTGTCATTCCCCAGCGAGCAATCATATTTAAGCTTGCAATTCTAAAGAATGGATCTGCCGAATCCAAAAATGGCATACTCCAAAGGATAAAGAGAATTCCAGTAGCAATGTACATCGCTCTACTAATTAATTTATCCCATTGTTCAAAAAACTCACACATTCTATCTATTATCCTTAGCAGTCCTTTCATGTACAATATCTCCTAAGTGTGGCTTTAACTGTTTACGAATAACTTCACCCGTTTCACGAATTCTATCCCTATTAGCAATTGCTGTCCCTAGAGCTCCTGCCCAACTAACCGGGGGAAGTTCTCCGGGGTTAAATGCCGACACAAAATCATAGCCTCTTTTAAGGTTTTTTACTGTGCTAGGGCTAGTTGCAATTCTACTGGCTACTCCTTGAGCTGCATTCTCGACAATACCACTTACGGCTGTCCCTGTTCGAATTAAGGCAGGTGCCACCGCTACCCCAGAAGCCATAGCAATAGGCAATCCTCCTGCCCCAAGAGCTATACCCGTATACTTCTGCAACTCTTCATTATTCTTAAATTCATCAACAGTCTTCCCAACAGCTTCACCAGCCGCCTTACCACCTTCAACCACAGCCTTCCGATGCCTTCAATACTTTTATCTGCCACACCATCAAGGCCTGCTGCAATTGAGGCGGTAGCATCGCTCATTCCTGAAAACATTTTAGAGAAAACACCATCTGCCTTATTTTGCTCTCTCTTTGCATGCATATCTCCAAGCTTTTTAACAGAGTCGGCATAGTCCCCCGGGGGTATTGCCACAGGGTTACCCATTGCGTCATATGTAACAATGGGCTTGCCTTCATAGTTATAAGCTATATCTGAAGGCTTTGTTCCATTCTGTAATAGATGATCATTAACCTGCTTATGGTAATCATCTATGTGAGAAGTTCCATATGTGTTCTTCTTAGGATCAGGCTTACCCTTAAAACCATCCTGCCCTGTAGTACTACGAGTAGCCGCATTTCTCAGTGCGTTCAACTCATTATTAGGACCACCCTCAGAGTCAACTTCCGGCTCGCGCGACTTTCCCATGCCCCCTTGCGCGGACACAGAATTCACATTTTTACCATTTTTTTCTTCTGCCATACTTTCACCTGAACGATTCATAAAACCTCTCTGTTTTTTCTGGAAGTCACCAAAAACACGAACCTTTTCCATATTAATGGAGACTAACCATTGCTTAATACATTCAGGATAGCGGTTAAGCCGGACCCGAAACAGCCGAGTCAGGTCCGGCTGATAATAAATATTAAAAAAAACAAAAAAAGAAGCCCCCGGAATAAATTCCGGGGGCTAATAGGAAAATGACGACTACCAATTGCGTTTTACAGAATGAAGTACGGTTATAATTTAATCTGCACTGGCCTCCTTGAGAATGGTACGCAACTTTGGCAAACTGTCTTTCGGAGAGAAAGTCGCTCCGAGCTTCTTAAGCTTACCTTGCAATTCTTCTCTTTCACTTTTTGACCCTTTTTTATCAGCGCCATCTTCATTAGAGCTATCACCACCGCCCTCACGTTTGAAATGGTCTGATACTTTTTCGACATCTCCAAATTCAACTTCATCGCCTACATTGAATCGCTCAAATACGCCCTGCGGATTCCTTACAAAACAATTCTTTTCACAGATATATTTCAAAATAATCTCTTTAAGTTATACGTTTGTCTGGTCGTCCATGATAAGATAGCCGCTGATTTTACCAGCAGTTGCATCACTTCCGCCAACGGTGAAGGACAATCTTACAAATCCTTTATGCTTCACAGGCAGGGATGGCAGCGGAAAGCTGTACCCCTTTACAAGATTAGCCACTGGAATTGCACCGGATTCGAATACGGTATCAAATAGACCGAAACTGTCTGTTTCGGATGCCTGTAAAGCAATCCTAAGATCAGTTAGACCTGCGAAGTCTTCAGTATCTACGAACACTTTTAATTTGACGCCGTTGCCACTTCCGCAATCTTCGCCAACATTGATAACATTCTGAGAAACAGCGTTTCCTGTTACGGCCTGCTCTTCACAAAAACAAAGTTCTTTATCCAAATACATATTATTATCCTTTCAATTTTATCAGTTTAAAAAAATCAGAAACCCAACCAATTATGCAGTTACCGCAGACTCAGTGTTAAGAATTGAATCAACTCTGCGAATCGGACATCCCCAGAATGTTGTTACAGGCTTGCCTTCCCAGTTTTCAGTCTTGAGCATGACGTTGTTCTTGTCTGATGCTTCAATATCGAGCTGAGTTTTCACAGTCTGGTTACAGTAAATTACGGTCTTACCCATGTTGGTATTTGGAATCTTGTTCATAGCTTCAATTAAAGCATGACGCAGAGATTCTGTTCCAAAGTTTGTGGTGTCGATGGAAGCAATGCGCATGACATAACGCCAGTCGCGGACAACAAGACCCGGAGTCCATTTGAAATGGGTACGAAGGCCCTGATATTTACCACCGTTAGTATCTTCGAGAGTTACCTCGCCAAGATCCTTGTGAGAAAGGCCGCCAGCGCTTCCTTTAGGGAAGGTGAAATGCACAGTCTGGTCAGACCAGCAAACGATCCAGATAGATGTGCAGTTGTCGCCAGTTCCGCCAAAGTTTACGACGTTCTCATGATCAAGGGAGCCGAAACGTGCAGACAATCCCAAATATTTCTCTGGCTCAAGTGCGGTATCACCGTAAACGAATGTATCTGCAAATTCCTTATTCATCGCCTCGAGGAACGCACGTTCTTCTGAGGTACGGAAAGTTGAGGAATCGCCATTGAGATCAGACAGCGCTTTATCGATTTCAGCATAAGACTCAAGCATACCACAGCTATCATCAATCTGTTTAGTACGAGACTTACTAGGTTTGATACCGTAGTTAAGTTTACGCCAGCTGACAGTTGGTAAATCTGTACGGACAGTGGTTCTGTGACCAGTTGGGAGGTTACCCTCGACCCATGCGGCGTCTACTAGGATTTCGTTAGTCTGTGAAAGAGCTTCAACAATAGAAGTAGCTTCACCATTAGCGCCAAGACGGCTGGACCAATCTGCAAGAGTAAGTGCGTTTCCACCAATAGTTCCCATAAAAAATCTCCTTGAAATTCGGCTTTCTGGAAGCTCTATTTTAAGGACGCTTTAAGCGTTCGAAATATATATTCAATCGTCCTCTATGAACGATTATCACTGAATCTAAACAGGCTGATTCGGATAAAGAATCTCACCCATTGTTTTTTTGCGCCCAGTAGGGCCTGTGTTATTTACATAGCTATCTTCAGACATTTTCACTCCGATGCCGTGAAAAGCTTTAATTATTTCGGGATGATTCTGATAGCCGGCTTCCACAATCATATTTACAAGTTCAGGAGACGCAAAAGCCTGAAGCGCATTATTCGCGATACCCATGTTTTTATTGTACGAAGCCCCCTGCCAACCAGGGAGAGACTTTGTTTCTTCACGCCACTTGCCAGCTTGCAACTTTTGGTCTTGCCCCCTCGCAACTTCGAGCTGACTGTTAAAATCCACCAACTTTTGAGCCATTTCGCCGGAAACACCATTTTCTCTAGCAAAGTCTCTGAACTGTTTGTCAATATAAGGCTGAACATTCGCCCCTTCTCCATAATTAATGTTGTAGTCAGCAGGATCGACTGAAGGCTGAGCTTCACCTTTTCCCTGCGCCTCACTGTTAGCCAATCTCTCGGCAGGATTTACATTCGCCCCTTGCGAATTTCGCCCAGCTTTGGCCGGATCATAGTTATCGGCAAAAGAAGCTTCACTCTCACTAGTCTGATCTTTACTGTTCTGACCTTCGTTGCTCGGGCCCTCAGCGCCAGTTGCTGCTACTGCATTTTGCGCCTCATCCGGTGTAATAGAATCACTCATTTCTCTTTTCCTCCTCATCCCTTAATTTTTGAGCACGTTCACGAATAATAGATAGGTAGATTCCCTCATCCGCCGTAACAACTGGCGCAAGAATATTTTCAACCACAAAATCATGAACAGCCACATTCCGATAAATATCCGACTCTTTGGAATAAAGAGTTGCGTTTACTCCTCCCTGTTCAAGTAAAAAGGTGAACACTCTTTTTCCATGTGGAGAACCAAAAGTAGTTTTCACATCAGCCAGAAACTGCTCAGTTAATCTGCGATGTTCTTTTTTGATGTTCTCCGCTTCCAATTGTTCATCTTCTAAAAAAATGGGTTCGATCGTCATAAAATCTATTCCTCCTGAAAGAGGGAGTTGTATTTGTTTCTCCCCCCTACAAGACATAGAATATAAAAATACCCGGACCCGAATCAGCCGACTCAGGTCCGGGAGGACAACTCTTTTAAAATAAAGTGAATTTTGGAGAATATTTGACGAGATAGGAAGGTCGAAAGAGAAAATTATTTAGATAGATAATACCATTAAATTAGTCGGTTAAGATTAGAATGCGAGTAGCTAAAAATAACATTAACTCATGACAGAAATATATTTATACATGACCCAAAAATGGGATAAACTGCCCAAAATAACGAAGATATGAAAGATTTCATGGAAATTTAGGACACGAGAATGCAGATTTGGGCGTTTCAGAGCATAAATAATTGCTCCAATTGAGTAAAAAAAGCCTCCCGCAACGAGCCAAAATAGTGCTCCAGTCTGCAAAGCTTGCATAAGCGGCCATATTCCGACAATCGCGAGCCAGCCCATGGCAAGATAAAAACCAGTAGAAAGCCAACGCGGCGCATGCATCCAAAACAACTTCGTAATAATCCCGCCAGCAGCCATGGCCCATATACATATAAATAAGGACCAACCCCACGTCCCTTTCAGCCCTACAAGACAAATGGGAGTATAGGTTGCAGCTATATATATGAATATCATGCTGTGATCCACTTTGCGCATACACGCCTGCCCTTTCGCGGACAAAGGAAGCCAGTGGTAAAGAGTGCTGGCCAGATATAAAAGAATCATCCCACCGCCAAACACAGAAAAAGTAATCACATGCATCATATTAAAAGGATGCAGTGATTTATCAAGAAGCAGCACAAGCCCAGCAATGGCAAGGCAAAAGCCAATAAAATGAGTAAACCCGTTCATAGGTTCGCGGAAATATAGAGACACTAGTCACCTGTTATTTTAAGAAGTTCGTTCAAACTGCATACTTTAATATATACTTAATAATATCCCCGCAACATATAAGGGTGTGTATGGCTTCAGACCAAAAAGCAACAACATTGCTTTTATATTAATTATCTTGTAAATCCAAAATCGCTATTTTTAACGAATAGCAATAAATTTCTAGGGAGTAATCGTGTATGCGTAATTACAGAACAGTTTTTTTGCTTTTTTCTTTCATTCTACTATTTTGTCAGCCAGCATTTGCAGCGGATTCTAGCCTTGGCCCGGCCAATGCTGAAAAATTTGGGATGCTAACACTCATTCCACCATTTGTTGCAATTGTATTGGCCTTTGCCACCAAAAACGTTGTCCTTTCACTGCTACTCGGAGTTTTCTCCGGAGCGTTCATGCTCGAAGCAACAGGGTTCAACATTTATAATGGCTTTGTTCAGGGCTTTCTCAGACTTTCCAACGAAATACTTTCATCTCTTGCCGACCCGTGGAACGCTGGTATTGTTTTGCAATGTCTCGCCATCGGCGGCCTGATAGCTCTTGTTTCTAAGATGGGCGGTGCTAAAGCTATTGCAGATGCCCTCGCTAAAAAAGCAAGAAGCCCAAGAAGCTCACAGTTTGTAACATGGCTGCTAGGCCTACTCATCTTTTTTGATGATTACGCAAACTCACTTACAGTCGGCCCCATCATGCGACCCGTTACAGATAAAATGAAAGTTTCAAGAGAAAAACTAGCTTTCATCATTGATGCGACAGCAGCGCCTATCGCAGGTATAGCACTTATCTCTACATGGGTTGCATATGAAGTTGGCCTAATCCGCGACGGGCTTCAAGGTATCGGATACGATATAAACGCCTATGGTGTATTTGTTGAAACCGTCCCTTATAGATTTTACAACATTCTTATTCTCGTCTTCATACTTGCCACAATTTGGTTCATGCGCGAATTCGGCCCAATGTATAAAGCTGAGCAACGCGCGCGCACGACGGGTAAACTGTTAGCTGACAACGCAAAACCAATGGTTGCTGACGAAGCGACAGACTTGCAGCCTGACCCTAATATTACTCCAAGTATCTGGGATGCAATCATTCCAATCGGCACTTTAATAGTGGCTGCGTTCCTCGGATTTTATTTTAATGGATACAACTCCATCATGGACGGAGACAATGCGAAGATTATCGCTCTTCTCAATGATTCTCCAACTAGTTTTGCAGCAATTCGCGAAGCTTTCGGAGCATCAGATGCGTCAGTTGTTCTCTTTCAGGCTGCTCTTATAGCTGGAATTGTTGCACTCGCACTCGCCATAGGTAAAAAGATCCTCAAAGTAGATGAAGCAATCTCTACTTGGGTCCAAGGCGTAAAGTCCTTAAACATCACAGCCGTTATTCTTTTATTGGCGTGGTCACTTTCAGGAATTATTAAAGAACTCGGAACGGCCGCATATCTAGTCAGCATCTTATCCGATACCATCCCTGTTTTCCTACTGCCATCCATCATATTCATTATGGGATCGGTCATATCCTTTGCAACAGGAACTTCGTACGGAACAATGGGAATTCTGATGCCACTGTGTATTCCACTCGCTTATGCGCTTTCTCCAGATCAGTCCTATGTCATTCTCAATATAGGTTCGGTCCTTACCGGAGCCATATTCGGAGATCATTGCTCTCCCATTTCAGACACAACAATCCTATCCTCAATGGGGTCAGCATGTGACCACATTGACCACACAAAGACCCAATTGTTTTACGCCGTCCCCGTTGCTATTATATCCGTTGTTTTCGGATATATTCCAGCAGGACTGGGAATGCCGCTATTCATAATACTGCCTATGGCTATCATCGCAGTATTAGCAACAGTACGCTTCCTAGGTAAGCCTGTACCAAACTAGATCACAATAATATAAGCCCCCAAAAGCCCCTTGATTACGTACGAATCAAGGGGCTTTTTTGTTGTGAATTTAAATTCACATATCGTTTGACTCAATCTACTACACTTTGTTAAAGTGAATTCACTTTCACTTAATAGGAGCGCACTTTGAGTAAACGAATGAATAGACAATCTCGCCGCGAACAGATCGCAGAAGCAGCACTTAAACTGGCCGAAAAAGGTGTCTCTTTCATAACAATGGAGAGCGTTGCAAAGGCATGCAGCATTGTTCCTTCCGCCCTTTACCGTCACTACCGCAACAAAGACGAAGTTTTTGACGGTTTGCGCGACCTTGTGCGCGACAAACTAATTGAAAATGCAACCCTTGCTGCTAAAGAAGAAAAAAGCCCTATGGCAATTCTAAAGAACCTTGCGACCAGACATGCTGATCTACTATACAAATATCCCGGCATTCCGCGTCTCATATTCTCTGATAAAATCTCTGGTAAAAATTCACTTAGACGCAAAGCATTCCTTGCTGTTATGACTGAGTATCGCGCTACCGCAGCTTCAATTGCCGAAGACGGACAAAAATCAGGTGAACTGCGAAATGATGTTAAGCCTGAAGATATCGTTTTCATGCTTCTCGGAACCGTTGTACCTCCTTCATTCCTCTTTCACATTTCTGATGGAGAATTCGATCCCAGACCTCAAGTCCAAAAAAACCTGATGCTTTTTGAAGACGCAGTAAAGTTCAGAGAAAATAACGAGGAAGTGTAATATGAATATCCCTAGCATTCGCATTCATAAAACAATATTGCTAATATCGTTATGTTACCTGATGTTCTCCTGCACAGATCAAGAAAATTTCCTATGGCAAGGTTATGTTGAAGGTGAATTTGTATACGTATCCTCCCCTCTTGGCGGCCAACTCGACGAGATAAAGGTCAAGAAAGGTCAGCAAATAACCGAAGGTCATCCATTATTCACCCTCGAAAGAGAATTCGAAAAAGCGGGAGTAAGCGTAGCTTCCGAGAACATGGATACAGCCCTCAATGACCTTGCGGATAAACGTAAAGGACGAAGGCCATCAGAAATAGCTTCCATTAAAGCTCAGCTGAGAAAAGCCAAATCGGCCGAATCTCTGGCATCAGTCGAATATAAGCGCAGAGCAAACCTGTATAAATCTCGCACCATTTCGGAAGAAGAACGCGACAAAGCAAGTTCAGATTATCAGCAGGCAACTCAGCAGGTAATGCAAATTTCATCCGAACTTACCACCGCGACACTCGGTTCAAGGTCCGATGAAATCAAAGCCGCGGAATCTGCAGTTGAGGCCGCGAAAGCTCGCTTAGATCAAGCGCGCTGGAATTATGATCAAAAGGAACAAGCTGCGCCCCGCACAGGTTTAGTCTTCGACACTATTAGATATAAAGGTGAATGGGTTCCGGCAGGTAAACCGATCCTATCAATTTTACCACCTGAGAACCGTAAAGTTATATTTTATGTGCCGGAACCAATCGTAGGCAGCTTCGCAGTTGGTGAAGAACTGCTCCTAAACTACGATGGTATAAAAGAACCCGTAAAAGTTAAGGTTACGTACATTGCGCCGCAAGCCGAATACACGCCGCCTGTTATTTATTCCAGCGAAAGCAGAGCAAAACTTGTGTTTATGCTTGAAGCTTACCCTACGCCGAGTGAAGCCCTGCTCCTTAAGCCCGGTCAGCCTGTAGACATAAGCCGTGATGCAAAATATTTTAATGGTAAAACCAGTTTAATCGAAACAGTTAAGTCTTTCTTCCGAGGCAAGAATGAATGATCAAACTGTTATAGACGTTAAAGGTGTCACTAAGATATTCGACAAACGCACGGTTGTTGATGGGCTGGATATGCAGGTCAAAAAAGGTGAGATATATGGTTTTCTCGGTCCCAATGGATCAGGCAAAACCACATTCATCCGCATGCTTTGCGGACTTCTGCATCCTGACGGCGGATCTGGAACTTGCCTAGGTCACGACATCATTACCGAGTCTGATCAAATCAAGCCGCAAGTAGGCTACATGGCGCAAAAATTCAGCCTTTACGGCGATCTTACCGTACAGGAAAACCTCGATTTCCTCGCACGTGCCTACCAATTACCTAACCGCAAAAAGCTAATTTCCGATGCGATAGAACGCATGGGCCTCGGCAGATTCACGAACCAATTAGCGGACAGCCTTTCTGGCGGATGGAAGCAACGGCTTGCCTTGACAGGTTGTACTCTGCACAGCCCGAAACTTTTGCTCTTAGATGAACCAACAGCCGGAGTTGATCCATCCGCCCGCAGAGATTTCTGGGACGAGGTTCACAACCTTGCAGCGCAGGGAATAACTGCCCTCATCAGCACACATTATATGGACGAAGCCGAGCGTTGCCACAGACTGGCATATATTGCGTACGGCAAACTTTTGGCAAAAGGAACATTAGAGGAATTAATTGAGCAGTCGGGACTTCATACATGGACATTAAAGGGGCCGCGGCTGAATGAAATGACTCCCCTATTGCGCGCAACCGAGGGCATCGACCAAGTTGTTGCCTTCGGGAATACTCTGCATATCAGTGGCAGGGATTCCAATATTATTGAACGAGGAATCCGCGCAGTTGCAAGTGCGGAAAATAGTTTTAATCCATCTGAAACTAGTCTCGAAGAAGTCTTCATAGATCTAATGCAGGGGATGAATCCATGAAAGCTCTTAAGTTGTTTTCATTTAAAAGATTCATGGCAATGGCGGGCAAAGAATTTGTGCAAATGCGCAGGGACCGTCTAACTTTCGCAATGATGATCGGCATACCGCTGATTCAACTTATCCTTTTCGGATACGCAATAAACTCGGACCCCAGACATTTGCCACTTGCGATATTATCTGGGGACAACACCCAGTATTCAAGGTCGATTGTGTCCGGCATGCAGGCCAGTACATATTTTGATGTGGACAGATTCATTAGCTCACGAGCTGAGGCCAACCGTTTACTAGAACTTGGTGATGTGCAGTTCGTTCTGACAATTCCTGAACAGTTCGGACAGAAAATTGAACGCGGTGAGCGCCCTGTCTTATTAATTGAAGCTGACGCGACTGACCCGATGGCAACAGGCAATGCCGTAAATTCCATGCGCGAAATAGTGGACCGTGCCATGCGCCGAAATTTAAAAGGATCGCTAAGTTATTTGCTACCGGAAAAATCGCCAGTAGATGTACGAGTTCATGCGGACTACAACCCCGAAGCCATCAGCCAATATAACATTGTGCCGGGGTTAATGGGAGTAATCCTGACCCTGACACTTTCAATGATTACGTCACTTGCAATTACAAGAGAGCGCGAACGCGGTACTATGGAAAATTTACTGACAACGCCAGTGCGCCCGCTTGAGGTAATGCTTGGTAAAATCATCCCCTACGTAATGGTCGGGTACATTCAGGTGATGTTAATTATGGTGGCGTCAATCTTTCTGTTTCATGTGCCGATTAACGGCAATCCGGTGATCATATTTCTATACTCATCCATATTCATTGCCGCGAATCTGACTGTGGGAGTAACAATTTCAACAGTTGCCAAAAATCAACTCCAAGCAGTGCAGATGTCCATTTTCTTCTTTTTGCCATCGCTACTGCTATCAGGATTCATGTTTCCATTTCGCGGAATGCCGCAATGGGCGCAAACAATAGGCTCAGTTTTGCCACTAACGCATTATCTGCGGTTAGTACGAGGAGTTCTACTAAAAGGAAGCGGCTGGGTAGAATCGACACACCATCTGTGGCCTATCATTATTTTCTGGCTGATCGTCCTTACTGTGGGGCTTAAGAGATATCGGCAGACGTTGGATTAAATGATTTAGTAATAAAATATCTGCTAAGACAACCTATTAGCCCTTCGCCCATTTTATGGTCGAAGGGCTTTTTTGTGGGAAAAGCAAAAACAGCTCACTTCAGACAAGCCTTATTTTTAAATTAAAACACAGTGTTGACATATCATTTCTTAATAGGTAGCACTCATGCTATATTTTTTTAAAAATCATTAACCAGAGGTGTTTTATGAAAATTTCAAATCTTCCTGCTTTTTCTCTTCTTTTTGTTCTAACTTTGATGTCTGCAAGTTCTGCTTTTGCACATGAGTTCATAATCAAACCCGTGCAGTTAACCACAGAGGTAAACAATGTGCTCCCCTTCAGAATTATTTCAGCACACGCTTTTATGATCAGTGAAGAGATGGAACCCATGAACAAGGTTGAAGCTAATTTTATCTTCAAAGATAAATCTGAAAAACTAACGCTTGAAGAAGATAAAATGCTGATGTCATTGAGTGGACAATGCACCCCGACATTAGAAGGTACAGCAATTATCGCAGGACATAGAAAAGGGATGATCTGGACACAAACAACTCAAGGCTGGAAACAGCAGTCAAAGAAAGGTCTAAAAGGAGTTATTCGCAGTGGAAAATATGAAAAGTTCAGCAAGGCACTAGTCACTGTTGGTAAAGCTGATGGCAGTTTCGGAAAAACTATTGGGCACAAGTTAGAAATCGTTCCGCTTTCCGACCCTACACAAGCAAACGTTGGTGATGAGATAGTTTTCAAAACTCTTTTCGAGGGAAAACCCGTTTCCGTAGAAAATGTTCTTGCCTCCTATGACGGATTCTCACTGAATCCTAACACCTACGCATATTTCACTGAACCTTACGGAGAGGGACTTGCTAAAGTTAAAATTTCTCACCCGGGAGTCTGGATGGTTCGCGTTCAGCATAAAATAGATAAGCCAACAGCCGACTATGACAGCAATGTACTACGTGCAGTTTTAGTTTTCGAAGTGAAATAAATGGCAGCGCACAAAACAATACCGACCGTAATATTAATTACGGTCGGCATCATCCTATATTGCAACACAGCTAGGGCGCATGGAGTTTCTTATGAACTGCTTGAATCCCCAAAGACTATAACTTTTAAAACAGTATTTTCATCAGGAGAACCCATCTCATACGGAGAAGTTTTAATATACTCTCCAGAAAACTCTGAAGTGGAATACCAAAACGGTAGAACCGATAAGCTCGGGCAATTTTCATTCTTGCCAGATAAAAATGGAAAGTGGAAAATAGAGGTAAATGGGGGAATGGGGCACAAAATAATTTTTGATGTTGTTATTGCGGATTTATCTGGTGGGAATATAATTGAAGTCCAAAACAAACCATCACCCTTAAAATCGTCACTCTATATGCGAATAGCACTTGGAATCAGTTTGATTTTTAATATGTTTTTAGCGTCACGACTTATTGGAAGAAAAAAACAGTAATCACATAGTAGAACAAAAATACCCAGGAAAACAGTAGATTCCGTTGGCCTGCATCCAGTAACCCTGTTTGCCGCTTTTGCCTTTGTACAATCTGCTAAGCCCTAACCGGATATAGACGTCTTCGCCGCCGGCAAGAAGAGCATTCAGTTCATCCATTCGATCTTGCTGAATATATTTCAAAACGCAAGAATGAAAATTCAAATCTGCAATAGGGGTATGTCGGAATGTCTCGCCAGACTTGTCTTGAAAACTTAATCGGATTTTTTTCTCGCCACAGTCCATTACGGAAAGAGCCATCGACAGAGGATCAACTCTAATGGTTTTTATGGAAAATTCAGGGGGGCAATCATGCGGTGCACAACGTTTTTTAGGTGTGATCATTCCATTAAATGCTTCGCTTACTGAATCAAATGCAGTGTGTTCCAGTAAATCTTTGAATGAATTGTCATCCATCATTTCAAGCCATAAATCATTCACCATATGGCAATCTTCAACATGCGGGCGGGTTGCGTCTTCTATGGGCAAAACGGTAGCATCGACAAGCATTCCCGGACGAATGCCTTTCTGAGCGACAAGTTCCTTAGTCGCGTACGGCAAAGGTCTATGACAAGTGCAGTTTTCTACATCAAGCAGAGCCATGCAAACATCATTGTTGTCTTTAAAACGAGTTATATCTGTAACCACCAACTTCATAATTCCCTCTGCCCAACCCCTCAGGCTCCATTTAAAAAGTAACTCACCGCTCCACAACATTATAACGATTATCCCTACAGGTATTAACCGAACATGTCACCATTAGAGATCTGAATTAATGCAATTAAAATTAAATTTGTGCTTTTTATAAAATTACAAAATTATAACCTATGAACCAATCTCAGCCACATACAGCCATAAATGATTGTATGTTTAATCGTGACGAATTTCAACTCCTCAAACCGTGAACTATTTATAATATCTCCGAAAAAAAGCGGAGCCTTTTTAAAAAGACTCCGCTTAAATACTTTTTGCAAAAAATTTTACATTGAACTCATAATCTGCTCAGCCTTTCCGGCTATCCCCATAACTTCACTGGTATTAAGGCCAGCCTGTGACAAGTCCTTCATCATTCCAGCTCCCGCGGTTGCCGCAGCCATCCCTTGTTGCATCCTCATTTGCTGATTTTGCATATTCCGCCGCTGCGCCCTGAACTTTTCAACTTCGCTATCAGAGCGAACGATACCAATCGGAACCCCTATCAAGTCCGAGTATTCGTCAATAGCGCGGTCCATATCTACCTTATCTAAAACTTCTGGATTTGCTCCTGCAAGCCTGCCCACAAAATCGGATAAAGATTGGATTGACTGAGTGCCGACCATCTTCTGAGCCTGAGCAAGAATCGAAATATAGTCGATACGGATGTCAGCACCATCAAGAAAAGCCGGCGGCTCAGGCAATTGCCCCGAACGAGTCAGAATTCCGAAAACGCGATCAATAAGAGGATCGAGAAGCTCGGTATGCTGGCGTTCAATAACAGGCCCGAGCTGAATCAATTTTTCCTCATGACGCTCAGCAACCTCAGCCGCTGTAATCATCTTGCGATGCGACCCAGCCATCATCATGAATACATCATTATAGAACCCTTCACGAATCGCAGTTCTAACGTCCTGAATTTTAGCACTAACTCCGCCAAGATCTGGCCTAACCTGATAAAGCGGAGAAATGGAATCCTGCTGATTCTGCTCCACCGGATTCTGCCCACCGGGAAGAAGATTCAAACGACGCGAATACATGGACGGAACCTTCATGGGCGGACGAAGCGTAAGGTGTACAGCCTGTATCTGACTTTTGCTCATCTCCATCAACATTTTCACATCAGCCAGCACATCCATGCCCGGTGAGCGCCCATATACATCCATTGCAGAAGTATCCCAGCGCGGAGCCATATACGGATTCTCCATAAATCCGCTTTCAGAAAGGATTTCATTACCTCTACCGCTAAGCATAAACACAGACTCAAACGGCATATTCTGCTTATCTATCTTGTCGGAATCAAACTCATCACGCGGCTGAACAGCGTGAAGAACATCAAACCAATGATCTCGATTGCTCTTAAGACTTGTACGAACCGTTGCCGGAAGCGCATCAATTCCGAACCTTTTTTCAAGTTGCCGCGCCGTCATTTTAAATTCGCGATAGACAGTATCAACCCGCCCCTGCGCATCCGTTGCCAAACAATACTCTCCGGCAGTCAAAGTGCGAAACCTAATTCCACGTTCGTCATCCGGTTCACAATACAAAATACCAGTTCCGAACCCTGCAAGCTCAGTATATAGCGAATGGATACAAGAATAAAAGTTACTCCGCGCCAAAGCTCTGTACATAACGGTTTCAACTTTTGAAATCCAATCACGCACACTTTTATGTTTGGCCAAGTCACGATCAGCTATGCCAAGCCTGAACCACGGACGAGCCGGAGAAGTTAAACCACCTTGAAGCCCGGCTGCAAGAATCCGCAATGATCTTGTAGCCGTTGAATCAATTATGCGGTTGCCCTTTCTACGCCCGTCGTTAGGCTGACTTCCAGCATAAAGACCTTTTCGAGGAAGGATATAATCACTTATTTCCTTCCAATGCCCCTCCCAAGAACTTCGCTCCTGTAAGAGAGACTTTAAACGGGATTCATACCTGTTTTTATTATTCGAATTCATTTTTTATCCAATATTACCTTTAATTTAAAAGGAGCTTTCAATTACTTGCAATGAAAGCCCCTAAGTTTAACAATAACTGTTTATATCTTTTCACACACCAACTTTACTATTTTTTTACACTTAGGACACTTAACCTGAACTTCTATCAGTTTCCCTTTCATCAACAATCTTCCGCAAACCGGACATCTGTGATCAATCATTGCATCACTCCTTTTGAGTTCTGTAGGATCTTCTTCTGAACTTTCGCCCCAGCGGCAACTCCGTCAGGTCCGGTCAGTATGGTTTTCTTCCTTCCAAGCGAATGAACGTTTCTCATCCGCCCTTCTGTCGCCCGCCGAGTCTTTATTTTCAAATCCAATTCGGCATTCTGCGCATCAACTTCTCTTTTACGAATGTCATTAGGGTGCAGCCATTCATTATCAATCTGACTGAACCCCGCATTCGTCATTTCTCCCGGCGTATACCAATGCCCGGTTTTCCCTGAAAACGTCCAATCCTCAGGGACTCCCCATCCAGCCGGAGCTTTGAGCCCTTTGGTATTAGACGATGGGTTTGTTCCGTATGTTGTTTTATGCCATTTAAAGTAGCCATTAAACCCGGGAGAACCATAGTCATACCAAACCTTAGATTCATTGCCGTTGGCAGTTGGGAGAGTTGGCCTGTAGTAGTCACTCATAAACTGCCCCCCTACTGTCCGAGCTTGGTTTTCTGCCCAAGCAAAGTTGCATTATCAGTCTCAGATTGCCCTAGAACTCCCTGCCCACCAGTAAGGACTGTCGAACTCCTGCCTTTTTTAAGCCTATCAAGTTCACGCATTTTCTTGGCCTTTAGAGCCTCTTCACTTTGCTGCAAATCAGCATCAAGCACTGGCGGTGCCGGTGCTGCTGTTACAGGTGGTGCCGGAGCCGCGGCTATAGGTGCTGAGGGTGATTTTGATCCAGATCCGCCCATGATCATTCTCCTTTTTTAAGTTTAAAATTTACAAGCAACCTTACGAAGGCTGCTCATATTGACTATTTCTAACCGCACAAAAAATTGCGGCATCCACACTTTTATCTTCGGCTGCAAAGTATGTAGCCTGTGGAATAATTCCAATTTTTGCGAACCCAGACTTTTCAGCCATTCGACACGCAAGCGTATTGCGAGATGGAATCAATCCCTTAATGCAATCCATGATATACCGACCAGAGACGTCACGTGCTGTCAGCAAATGACGCAAAACGCCTTTTCCCATCTGCAAAGATCCTTCTCTATAAAAACCGGGCATTATGGCTAAATGGACAAAGCAAGAACGATGAGCCAAACCATTTATCCAAAACATCCCCGAAGGCTCATTCCCATTAAAACCAAAGAAAAAATGTTGTCCTTTATCATTTGCAAGTTTTTTAAATTCCTCGAAACATTCTACTGAACCGTCATAGAAAATAGTCGGAATCTGCCCAGCCTGAGACATTACATCCCAGAACCATTTCAAATGGCCCTCCGTTAAGCTCAAAGTTCCGTCCAAATCTCTATATTTGTAGAATATAAAGCCTCCATCCACCTCAAATCCGTACATTATTGCCCTCCCGTAAAGATATCGTAATCCATAATCCCCTGAATAGATTCGTTTTGCTGAACACTGCTATGCGGATTCGGAAAAACAGCCCCCAGTGCCGGATCCATAATCCGCGCCATGCAATCGAGCATGTCGTCATGCGGAGCGACTGGAAATGCGAGAAATTCGTCATCAATAAATTCCCGCACCAAATCTCTTTCGCGCCCCTGATGGTCCATGAACCTCCCTCGCCACGGCAACCAGAAACGTCCCTGCTCAAAAATAGGAACAAGCTTTCGAATGCGGTCGGTTTTAGGAATATTCCCGCCCATCGGTTCGATGGAAAATCTGTAATTCTGCTCACCCATAACGTATTGCATATGCTCAACATCCGCCTGTTGGCCGTATTTTTCATAACCAACAACTTGCGGTGAATACGTTCTGTGCAATCTGAATAATGCCCTTGCGCGCTCAGTCAGATTTAGTCGGTCCCTAATGCCGTCAATCAGGTAATAATTCCGGTCCGGCCCGAGACCTATGACAAGCATTACCGTGTAATCACTTCCGACCTTTTTTTCGCTAGCGGGGTCCACAAGCAAATAGCGATTAAATTCACGCCACCTAGGCTTGCCGCCCTGGCCATGCTGATCCCAGCGGTTGATCCATTCTTCCTTGAATCCTTGAACATCATCAGCTCTCGGATCTTGCATCATCTGACAACCGAAAACATAAGGCCCCATTTCACGCCTTTTAGTTTCAAGCTGTTCCCTAGTAAGCAGAACAGGATCTCCTTCAAGAGTTCCATCTGCAGTTGCCGGAAAAATTCTCGGAATTGCAGCCTGCCGCTTCAAAATATCACGATAGGTATCATTAAAATGATAGCGGGTTCCGACATACCTCTTAACCCCTTCACGGGTTCCTAGATTTATGGATAAGGCCCACGCCTCAGTGGTTTTGAAAATCATATCCGGCGTTGAAACAGAGTCCCGCGTAACCACATCATCATAAATTAATCTTGAAAAATGCTTGCCTGTCGGCTGTCCATCCACAAGCCCCCATCCCTCGACAGTAGCTTCCTTAGGATTAGATTTACGTTTGACAATTATCCCGTCCTCTTCCGACCACTTAGGTGAATCTTTTTTAGGATTCGCCCACAAAACATCGGAATAGCACTGCTTTAAAAGCTCATTGCGCTCAAATTCCATTTTGATCTGACGCAGAAAACCTTTCGCAATAGGCCTAGTGTGGCTAAAAATTCCAACAGTAACTTCTGAGTCACGCAAAATATCCTGAATGGTCAGTGCGAAGGTAATAATGGTCGATTTATAATGTTCACGACTCCACAAATCGAGATGCCCGTCTGAGTCACGCTGAACATCCTGACACCTAGCAAAAACCCAATCATTATTGGCATCCACTCGCCCTAGAAGCCTTGTCAGCAAAAAGAACAAATCGTTTCGGCCAAGTTCAGCCATGACCTGCAAAACTTCCTTCTTATCCTCCGCTTGACGAAGCACGGCGGCATACCAATTATTAGCACTGCTCAGATCCGTAAATTTCATCAAGCTTCTCCCTTAGTTCAGGACTTATTGTTTTACTGACTGCACGTTTTTTAGCAGGCGCTGCATCCTTTTTAACTTCACCGATGCACCAAGCTTTCCGCTCCATGTCATGCCGTTTATGCATAATGTCGAGCTTCGCCTTTAAATCTTTAACCATATCCGAATCACTGGATTCCACAGCAAGTGCAAAGACTTCCCGAAACCTTTCGAGCTCCTCCTTCTGACGTTTAACAACTCCACTTTTACTTACTTCTTTACTCACAAATTTCGCCCTCACAGCTCTGAATGAATTGAGTTATTTTCCCCGTGTTAATGAACACTTTTTTCACCTAAAGCTTCATATACTCCAGCCTCTGCCTTTCTCATGCACTTGCGGCATAAATGCGCCTCACGGAAAACAATTTTTCCGGCAAAACGAGTTTCCATCCTGAAATATTCAAGATGATCAGTTCGTCCACAACAATCACATCTGCGCCCTTCAAAAGAGCCACCTAACCATGTTGCGGTGTCGGCAAGTAATGCAGTAACAATCATTTGAAAGCCTCATAAACAGCCCGGGCCGTAACCCCGACAAGAATAGTTGCGGTTCCCCAAACAGTACGTTCAAGGTTGCGGAACTTTTCCGCATGAGTGTGACACCGCCTAGCTCCGTTAATTTCAGAAATATCCTCCTGAATTGACTTGACCCGTTCATCAATGCGAATCAGCAGATCCTGTAATTCGCCTCTTTCTTCAGCCACCATTTTCCCTCCACGCTTTAGTTACTTTTTCCGCACTTCTACCAACCACATAACCGCCAAGACCAAGCTCCATCAGAGACCAGAGCTGTTTAGGCAAATCAAGTATCGGGGCTTCATCCCAGAACAAAGCCAAGTACGGATACAAAAGGTAATTATTTGCCACGATGCCGATAATCGTAAGCATTAAAATAGGCCGCCATGATCGCTGAAGCCAGTTGCCGGACATCTCAGCGAGCATAACTTTCAGCCTAGACTCAATCTCAACAAGCTCCCCCCGACTTTGGAGTTCTACGAGCCTAAGCTTCGCTTTCTCCCTTTCTCCGGCATCAGGCCAAATTTTATCAATAATGGTCGAACCAATATCAATAATTGAACCGATCATGACATCCCTCCGGCGCCATCACGATGCTCTCGAGACTCCCAACTACTCAGCCCCGGCACGTTGCGTTTACTTTTGTAATCGCCAAGGCACAGACCTAGTTCCAGCCAATCTGGATTATCCTCTACAAAACGTCCGTAATTTTTTAACAGTCGTCTATTCTCCAATGGGTACAGAGCAGCGAGTGTTACAGTTGAACTTTCATTCATTTCTTCCTCCTTATGTACAAAGAATACCAAGAAGGCCGGACACAATTTAGCCGAGTCAGGTCCGAAGCCGACTAAATGTTCAAATAATTTTAGACCGAAGACGTAAAAAAGCCCTCTTCAAATAATCTTGAAGAGGGCTTTTAATATACAAACTACTAATATATAAAGAATATATCTCTTTAATTAGGTCTTAATTAAACAATAAAATATTACATTCTAACAATCACTTTTTTAGCACCTTTACGCTTCGCATGGTCAAAAGCGGCCGAAAAGTCATCAAAATCGTACGTATATTCTATTAATTCGGACACGGAAATGAGGTTTTGCTTAAGAATCGAGAGCGCAAGCCCTAAATCTCCGCACCGTGATCCCACAATTGATATTTCATCAACCACAACTTTCGCTAAGTTTAACGAAGTAGGTTTATGTGAAGTGGTTTTCGCCACCACCGTCCCTTCAGGACGCACCAACTCTATCGCGTATCCTAAACCAGCTTCACTACCTGTAGCTTCGACTACCAAATCATATTTACCATTGGTTACCGATAACTTTGCAGCCAAGTCAGCTAGCTCCTCCGCATTTTGGATACAGTGAGTCGAAACACCCTGCGCCGCAGCAAGTGCGAGTTTATCTTCATGCTTACCAACTAGGAGCACATTAGGATTATAAAGTTTTAAAGCTAGCGCGGTTAATATTCCAAGCTTCCCGTCACCAAGAACCATAACTTTCATATCACCTGTAATATGGATCTGCTGACTAACTTCAAGTCCGGCAGCAAGAGGCTCAGCAAAAACCGCAGCTTCGCTGGCAACGTTATCATCAACCACGTAGAGATTATCTACGGGAGCTTTTAAATATTCCGCAAACGCCCCATCATGATTCACAATTCCAATCACGGTTCTGCCCGGAGCATGTCTGCGATCTCCATGATACGCACTACCTGCGCCCACCGTAGGAACATTAATATCCGCAATCACCCTTTTCCCTATAAGCTCAGGGTAATCAGGACACTCCTCAACAATTGCAACAAACTCATGTCCGGGGACACCTTCAAAGCCGTAATATCCCTTGTGCAGTTCGATATCAGTATTACAAATCCCAGCAACAATGACCTTTAAAAGAGCCTCACCCGCAAGAAGTTCAGGACGATCTTTATCAATAAGTTCTATTGTTCCATCTTTAAAATATGCAGCTTTCACAAATCATTCCTTCTCATTATTTTAAGTTCCGATGACCGTATCAACTTTTGCGAAAGACGGTTCATGAAGCGGTATTAATATATCTGCCAACGATTTTACCTCAAGCATAATGTCATATGCGTTGTAGGTATTCACGCTGGTGCCGGGAGGAATAACTTCCATCTCCATCCCAGTAACCTCTAACGGAGGATAAAAGTTTTCCATAATTACGCAAAATCCGGTAATCGCGGCAACCCCGCCATCAGTATCTATAAGTATAGTAAGACCACCCTCAGTATGGACAGGCGTGTGCATTACTCTAATACCGGGGACGATTTCACAATCTTTATCTACGATCTCAACCTGTCCGTTATCCTCTACATCTTCAATGTAATCTTCGAGATATCTAAAATCGAGCGGATGCGGATCATGAACATGCTCAAGTTCTTTGCGGTGCGCGTAAATTTTAGCGTTCACACATTTATAATCATTTTCGCAATGATCATTATGCAGATGAGTATGAACAACAATATCTATATCTTCAGGCTTTAAACCATACTTAGCTAAGCCGTCCTCGAAAGTATAAATCTTACCACCAAGATCACGCTCTCTGTCCTCTGAAATAATCGGCTTCATTTCCCCTGTATCAATCAGGATCTTTTTATCCCCACCTTCTAAATACCAACAATAAATCGGTATGATATATGGAGATCCATACCCCTGCTGGTATGTCATCATCCCCTTATCGAATCTTTTTGTTCCCATAACAATTGGATGTATTTTAAATTTACTCATTTTGTCTCCTATCTGAATCAGTTCTTCAAAGATTTCTTATTAATATTATGATAAAGTTACTCCATAAATACCCTAAAGGTAAATGGTGCGCACTATGTAACAAACTTGAAAAGCGTGAAAAGTGGCACAACATTAACATAAAACATCTCCCCTCCCTTAAAAAGGCATTCAAAGAATTTCACAATCTCAAAAACCAATAAGTCAATATCCCGATTTTATAGTCAAAAATAAAATATTGTACTTCTTTTCACAATGTGTAGTGATTATGTTATACTTTTAAGGTTGTTGCTATGTGAAAAAGTTATTTTTTTCTCTATTTCACTTTTTCTTGAAGAATATTTTGCAGCCCTATAAATACTACTTAAGTCAAAAAGCCACCGATCAATCTGATCGGGTAAAAATTAATAAACGGACGTGGAGGAACTATGAACTACAAAGAAATTCAAGAACTATTGATGAAGGAAATGAGACTTTACCATTACCCTATCGCGGTAAAATTTTTCTACGACCAAGCGGAAGTAGATACTTTCAAAGAAAAAGCTGAATTTTTCGTTCCTCTCAAACCAATGACTTACTGCCAGTGGGAAATTGCTGCTCGCATGAAGGGTCAGACCGTTTACGCTGAAAAAGATGGTCTCATGTGTGGCAACGCAATTTACAGCTTTGGCTGGAAAGATCTTGATGAAGCAGAAATTAAAGGACACGCAAAATATACTCGCGACCTCGAACAGGCTGAAAAATTCGTTAAAAGCAAAACAACACTTCCTAAAGGACTTATCGGTATCGCGGTTGCTCCACTAGGTGATGTTGATGGAATTTTCGAACCAGATGTTGTTCACTTCTACGTTGACAACATGCAGTCCTACCACCTTGCAGTTGACTACATGGCTGCAACAGATACTCACCCGCTTCGCCCGAATGTGACAATGAATTCTTCCGCATGTGGCGGAACCGTTTACTCATATGTTGCAGACGAATTCAACATGTGCCCAGCATGTTCCGGTAGCTACAATGCAGGTAAAACAGAACGCGGCGAAGTCAACGTAATGATCCCCGGAACCAAATTTAAGTCTGTTGTTGAAAGACTCGTTCAACGCATTGAAGAAAAAGGCAGCGGAGCAATCACTCGTCCAGGTGATGGATTCCCAGGAGCTGACGTCTGTAAGAATTGTCCTCTGATTATTTTCAAGAAAGGCGAAGACAAATAAAAAAGCTGCACTGTTTACAGAGCAACAAAATAAACGGAGCGCATACAGCTTAAGTATGCGCTCCGATTGACAAATGAAAGAGCTAAGGACTTCGCGATTATTAACCGTTTCCGCTGCAACGAAAGCGATTAATAGAATGACTTAGCAAAACCAACTTTCACTTAAGGAGATACACTATGTTTAAATCCCGCAAAAGCCTTATGATTATGGCTCTGGCGGCGCTGACTGTGGCGGCTTTTGTTGAGCCGGCATTGGCAGACAGGCTTCAGGCTGCAATCGACGCGACCCCGAAAGGGACTGGCGCTGGAGAAATCAATTCAGAACTTGCAACCGGATTCCTCGGAATCAGCGGTGCTCCAACTCCATCCCTTATCATAGGATTCGCATGGGCGATCTGGGTAGGTTGGATTTTCTCTACTGTCGGCGCATTCGGCGGAATCATGGCTGGTGTCGGTCACATTACCATTTATGGTTTCGGTGATTTCGCTTCTACATTCAAAAAGACATCACCTGTAATGAACAAGCTCGTTACAGACTCCATTCGCGTATCCAACCAGTGGCTTGTAGGTACATCCGCAGCGATGTCCTCTTTCAACTATTTCAAAATGGGTCGCCTAGTTCTTCCTTTAGGACTTTCCCTTGCAGCCGGTTCAATCGCAGGTTCATACCTCGTGCCTTGGCTGACTGCTGGTAAAGTATCTTTGAAAGACTACATCGGATTCTTCGGACTCTTCGTTCTTTTCCTAGGTTGTTACCTCTTTTACGAAACAACTCCCAAAGGACAAGCTAACAAACAGCAGGCTAAAGAAGCTGCAAAAGCTTTCGAAAAATCCATTCAGAGCGAAAAAGACGGTTGCGCTGTTGATACTGAATGTCTCGGCGTTAAAGTTGTCAGTTTTTCTGCTACCAAATGTATATTCACATTCTATGGTGTAGAATTCTCTTTCAACCCGCTAGTTCCTGTTTGTGGTGGTTTTGTAATCGCAGCCCTAGCTTCCTTCCTCGGAGTTGGCGGCGGATTCTTGCTCGTACCTTTCCTTACCAGTGTTGCTGGTCTTCCTATGTACCTTGTTGCAGGAACATCCGCTGTTGCTGTTCTCGTCGGTATGACCACATCTATCTTCACCTACATGGTAGTTAAAGATACTCCTGTTTTCTGGCCTCTCATCGGAGTTGAACTTCTCGGAATTCTCGTTGGTTCCTTCATTGGACCACGCACTTCCAAGTACATCCCTGACGTATGGCTCAAGAGACTCTTCATCGTTCTCGCACTTTACGTTGGTATCCGTTACTCAACCAAGGGATTCCTCGGTTACAGCATAGTACCTCCATTCTAGGTCTCTAATTAAATTATAAGCACCTAAACCAGCAGGTCGCCCCTTGTTCACATAATGAGCATGGGGCGACCAGATTAAAACGGAGTTATGAATGTTTGACGTCGCCCCAATTCTCGCAGTTGTTGATACTATTTTGATTACACCTTACCGACTCCCCATCCCGTCCGTCGCGGCGTTCTGGCTCGGCACAGCGGTTCTCGCTTTATGGTGCACAATAGCGGGAGAAATCTGTATGGCTCTGGTCTACATGTGGAACAGAGACTACTACACCGACCTCAACAAGAAAATGACCCGTATGCACAATATTTCCGTTGAAGCCATTCGCCATCAGGACAAGAAAATATTCAAATCCGCCAACGACTGGGCAAATGAGTATTTCGGCAAAGTCTTCTTTTCGCATGCCGCTCTTTTCGCAGTATCCCTATGGCCTATGGCTTTCGCTATGGGCTGGCTACAGGAAAGGTTTGTCGGAATCAGTGTCCATACAATACCTTACTTTGAATTTGGTCTTGGCTATCCTTTTGTTTTCATCATAACTTATATACTAGTAAGATATTCTTTCGCTAAAATAAGAAAGTTTGTACCATTCTTAAAAAGAATTGACGTCATGAAAGAAGAAGACGCGGTTAACGCAGGCGAAATGACTTCATGGACTGAACTGGCTCCAGAATTAGGCAAAGAATTTAAAACGGACTCTTCTCCTAATAAGACTATTTCAGACTCAAAGTCAGTGAATACAGTTCCCCATTGCCCCGCTGAAAATAGCGCTTAAAACTTCCCCCACACTCGGCATACCACGGGAGAAGGTCATTCTCTCGCAAGGAAATTAAATGCTGAAACTAAAATATATAATTCCAGCTGTATTACTGCTTCTTGGAGCCGCATTCTATTTCCGCGGCCTTGGGCTGAATGAAAATATTGTCAAAGTGGATATGTCTGTTCGGGAAGAGATCAATGCTCCCGATCCTGAGCCGGCTATTACATATGCTTACCTCCCCCAGTATTCCCACAAAGTTTCATATCAACGCCACAACAGATTGATTGAATACCTTTCCCATGAAACAGGTCTCTCAATCCGCCAAGTTTTCCCCGACACATTTGAAGAGCACCGTCGCATGGTTGAAAATGGCGATATAGACATATCCTTCTCAAACCCGCTGACTTATATAAAAATTGCAAACTCAGGCGCAAAAGCATTTGCCCGCATAATAGAACCATCAGGAAGCCCCACTTTTCGAGGGCAAATTATTGCTCGAAAAGACAACCGTATAATCCGCAAGGTTAATGACTGCATTGGCAAAAGCTGGATTGCAGTTGATCCGCTTTCTGCGGGTGGTTATCTATTTGTTCTCGGTATGTTTTTAGAAAAAGGCATTACAAGCGAAGACTTTAAAGAAATTGCTTTCGCAGCAGGGCCGGGTGGCAAGCAGGAAAAAGCGGTTCTTGCCGTTTATGCCGGAAAGTATGACTTCGCATCTATTCGTGAAGGCACTCTTGATATTGTTAAAGACAAAGTTAATATTTCTAAAATACGCGTAATAGCAGAAACAAAACCTTATCCAAGCTGGGTCTACGCAGCTCGTAAAGGTCTAGATCCGAAGATAAAAGAACTCATTTCCAACGCAATGTTAAACCTTTCAATGAATAATCAAGAGCAGGCTGAAATACTGAAACAAGCAGGAATGCGCGGTATTATCTCAGCCAAAGATAGAGATTACGATTCCATCAGGACTCTTATCCAAAAGTTAGGTCTAAGCAGTCCCCGTAAGAATGAAGGGGGTCTTGTAAAATGACATTCCTTTCCCGTCTGCGCTTTCGCACAAAAATAAATCTAGGCTTAACGCTAATTGTTGGATTCACCGCCCTCATTATCGCTCTTTTTGTTACCAGCATGGCATCCGAAGCTCTTATGGAGCAGTCCCGAAAAAGAGGAAAAGTTCTTGCTAGCAACCTAGCACTAAGAGCTGAAGACCCTTTACTTTCGACGGACCTGCTTCAACTGGAAACAATGGTTAATGAAGTAAAAAAGGCTGATGATGAAATTGTCTATGCCTTTATAATGGATGATCAAAAACGAGTGCTTGCAAACAGTTTCAGAGACGGCTTCCCTATTCAGTTACGAAATGCAAATACAAGTACCGATCAAAACGCCATAGCATCGGTTATGATTGATACGGGAACTGAAAAAATTTATGATTTTGCTGCGCCTATTTTCATCAGCAACAAAAAACTTGGAACCGTCCGCATCGGCCTATCAAGGGCAGGAATTCAATCTGTTGTTCAAGATCTAATTTTTGCAATATCAGCGCTAACGGGAGCTGTTTTGCTCGTCGCCGTCTTAGTTTCAACACAGTTCGCGCGGCGCATGACTTTCAGACTTGGAACACTCCAAAGACATGCTGAAGAAATTGTCCATACACATCTTGGACCTCAAAAACGGGACAATTCCAACACTAAAAAAACAGGTATATCATTTTTCTCATCTCATCGAAAAAAGCTAAAAGGAGATGAAGTTCAAGAACTAACAGAAACCTTCGATGCGATGGCAATGAACCTTGAAAGCCACATCGAGGACCTCGAAATAACTGAAACTAACCTTACGAGACAAAAAGAACTTCTCAAAACAATCATCAATGTCTCACCTGATTTTATATCTCTAATCGGTCCAGCCTTGACGTATTTAGCTGTGAACAAACCCCTAGCTGAGCACATTGGTAAAACCGAAGAAGAAATAGTTGGACTCACAGACAAAGAGCTGTTCCCCCAGAGCAATTTATCAATCAAAAACCAGGAAGTCCGCCAAGTTTTAGAAACGGGCGAAATTATTAATAAAGAAACCCGGGAAATGGTAGATGAAAGCTCTACGATTCACTGGTTCCACACCATTCGTGTCCCCGTATATTCTGAGACTGACAGAATTATCGGCGTACTTTCCACAGCCCGCGATATCACGGAACTTAAGAGCTACCAGGCCCAGTTGATTCAATCTCAAAAAATGGAATCTATCGGTAAACTTGCTGGCGGAGTTGCCCATGAGATTAACACTCCACTCGGCATTATTTTAGGCTACGCCCAACTTTTACAAGATGATGTTGCCTCCGAAGATCAGATTTCTAAGGACTTAAAAACAATTGAAAAGCAAGCCCATGTTTGCCGAAAAATTGTGTCCGATCTACTCGGATTTTCGCGCCAGACTGAAAGTGAAAAGAAAGAAATGTGCTTCAATAACTCAATCCTTGAGGTTGTCCAGCTTGTTAGCCACGCCTTCAAACTTGAGCAGATCGAAATATCTACGGTACTTGATGACCGTTTCCCCATCATTCACGGTGATCCTGAAAAACTTAAACAAGTTTGGCTGAATCTCCTATCAAATGCGATGGAAGCAGTTGATGAACACGGAGCTATCCAAATCACAACAATTCTCGACATTTCAACAATGACCATCACGGCGCTTTTTGCTGACACCGGGCATGGAGTCGATCAGCAAAAACTGGGATCAATTTTCGACCCATTCTATTCAACTAAACCTGTTGGTAAGGGAACAGGACTAGGTCTTTCCGTCTCGTTCGGGATTATTAAAGACCACGGCGGGACAATTGAAGCCATCAGCCCGCTTCCTAGGAATGTTGTCGCAAAAATGGACATAGCTGAAACATCCGGCCCCGGCACATTGTTTAAAGTTGTCTTACCACTTGATGCCATTTCTGCCGACGAACAAGTCGTAAACACTGGGTCAGCTTAGACCTATATAATTATGAAATTTAGACAGCTATTTAACCACTGGACCTACGAGACTTTTCCTCCCGGCAGACTGCTCAGGAGACGCTACAATTCGTTCAAGTTACTGATGGAGCTTGAAGAAGAATGTTTACAGATAATTTCAAGAATTGAAGATATCGGTTTTGGACTAAGTGAAGTTGACTGGGCAAATGTAGAAAAGCTTTCAAAGAATCTCGGCAAAAAAGTTTTCTTGATGCTGGAACAGTTGCAATCCATGAACCCAGTGCGCTTTATGGATATCATGGATTACTACAACAAAATAAATTTTTATGTCCGTATGGCAGTCACAGTGCCAGATTCAGGAATATCTACACCATTTACTATACCGCTTTCTGACTCGGCAAAATATCCAGAGCACGTTGGGACGCACGCTATAAATCTTTCCCGCATCATGAATGATACAGATATTCCGGTGCTTGACGGAATAGTAATTAGCTCAAACGTATATAACTATTTCATTGAGGCCAATGACCTGCGAAGCGAAATAAATAGTGTTTTAGAGTCCATTACAACCACTGATTATGATTATTTAACAACAGCATCAAAAAAATTAAACTCAATATTTTTGAAAGGAACAATGCCGGATGTAGTCTCCAATGAACTAGAAATAGCTGCTCTCGAAACGGCCCTAGGCGGCAACAGAATCACTCTTTCGGCCAGCGTCACCCCAGACGAAGGTAATAAAGAACTTCCAAAAAACCGTTGCATGATTTCAAATGTAAATCCGCAAGACATCGTAACAGCATGGAAGAATGCCGTTCTCGCTAAATTTTCGCCAGAATCTATAAAGATACGTATAGAACTTGGATACTCAAGCCACGAAACACCCGTTTCCGTTCTTATACAACCAGAGATTGAAACGCACGATTCAGGAATTATCGAGACACGGTACAAAAAGGAGACCCCTCTCCCCCCTTCCGACCAAAAAACAGGATGTTCGTTTATTTTGAACAACAGTGATTCTGCGCAATTCATATTATCAAGAAGGGAAAAGCAACGCATACTTTCGCACCCTGATTTTTCAACACTTTCAACCCATTCTGCAAAAACAATCGCAGCTAATGCATTGAAAATTGAAGCCCTACTTGGCGAACCACAAAAATGCGAATGGATTACAGATTTACGAAATAGGGTAAAAATCAAATCCACCACCCCTTATCCGAATGAAGGGATTAAAGCCGACGACCGTATGAAAAGAGCGTTGCCCTATATTGCGAACTTAAATATTTCAGACAGAAACACCGAAGTTTTTCTGCCTGAAAAAAGCAAATCACTGTACGATCTCGTCCGCTTTGCAAACGCGAAAGCAGTATCAGAAATGTTCTCGTTGGTAAGTAAAGAGGGGTTAGGGCTAGATGGCGCGAAACATTTAAAAATAAAAGAACTTATTTCGCTGACAATTCTAAATCTTAGTGACGGATTATTCACAACGGCAGCAGGTAAAATGGACATTTCTCCCGACGATATAAAGTCCACACCTATGTGGGCATTATTGTTCGGACTTGGCAAAAAAAATCCCGGTTGGTCGGCTAATAACAGCATGGAAGGGTATGCCATACTTTCCAAGACATACCTTAATATTAAGCTCAAATCTAAAAAAGATTTATCCGAAGTAGACGCCGTATGTGATCCCTCCGAGGAAAAGAATCACATCCATTTCAAATTTAAAGGAGGGGATGGAACTACGGACCAGCGCATAGCAAGGATCGCTTTTATAAAACACATCCTCACGGAAGAAGGATTCTCCATAAAAACTCAAGGAGATTTAATTGAAGCGATTCACGGGACGGGAAAAGAATCCGAACTACAGAAAAAAATAGCTACAATAGGCCACCTAATCGCGCATATCACGACCAGCAACCCTGTCGCGGACGATATAAAAATAGCTAAAGAAAGGGCTACTCAATTTATGGCAACCCTTGGACAAAAAGAGAACTAATACAACGTCAACAATCTATAACACCTTAGACTTTTTATGTATCTGAACAAGAAAATGAACCAGCTTATCTTCAATCTCACGATCATCAACATACTCAATAATCATCTCTTTTGCATCTTCCAAACTGGATTCTTCTAAAAGCTCTCTGAGCCTTTTTCGAAGCTCGGCCTTTTTGCGGTCCACAATAAGATCTTCCAATATATCTGTAGCATAATCATAATCTTTTTTAGCCAAAGCCTTACGAAAATTGGTCTTCATAAAATGAGCATAAAACCTGCTTGAAATTCCCGAAAGAAACATACCAAGCCACACTCCAATCACAAGCGTTGCGAGATCCGCAGCTCGTTCTTTTATAATGCCAACCCACTCAGAAAGATCTCTATCTTTTAGCAGATCTTGCGTTTTACGCATCTCCAAAACTAGACGCTTTGCTACAGGGTTATTTTTATTAATTTCAAGGGCGTGCCTAAACTGAGCTTCTGCTGATTCAAGATCTCCGGCTTTAAAATACGCTCGTCCTAGCAGACTATAAAGCCAGTCCGATTTTGGATAAACCCGCAAACAAGCCTCAAGATTTGAAATAGCAAGTTCATACTCCTCACGGTCCATAAGCTCCTGCCCTATTCTCCCACACGATAATTCAGTAACTACATCTGCATTTGAATTGAGATCTTCTGCGCGGCTATCATAAATACCAATAAGTAAAGTTAACGTTACAAGAAGACAGACTATCCAGATAATTCTTTCGACTTTAGTCATTTAAAACCTGTATATTTTATTCATATAAGATCATTAATTTAACAAACACAGCAGCAAGTAACAACTTCTATAGCTGATTACCACAACTGCTTAATACTAGTACTGGGATAATAAAAATCTAGAATGGAATCATACTTCTCAGTCTTGCCCATTTCAGCTCCTCCCCACTGGGAATAGCCTACTCCATGTCCCCATCCGTGCCCCTTGAATACATAAGAATCTTTTACCTTTTCAATCTTTAAAAGAATATCAGGTAACGACAAGACCCTCGAACTACCCAAAGTTGTTCTAGTTCGCAGATCTCTCTGCCCACCCTTGTACTTAATTCTAACCTTAGTGATTCTTCCAGATGGTCCCGTTTCAAGAGATTTAATCGAAATAATACCAGGCACGGAAATACCTATTTTTTTAAGCTTAGATTCAATAGTGCTCACTCTGTATTTACGGCTCCATGAAGCCATCTTTCCCTTCAAACTTGCAGGATCTTTATGAGCCACCAGATACTTCTTCCCTACCCCGAATATTGCTTTAGAGTCCGCAGTGTATCCTCCACTATTAGCTGTGTACTGCGACAAAATAGGTTTCTTATTATAAAGCAGAATCTGCCCTCGCGTATCTTTCACAGCTTTATTTGTACGTTTGTCTTCCCGATCAACTCCTGCGTACATTTGATCATAAGTGTCTGCGTACACATCATAAAAAAGATGAGTACGGTGAAGTTTCTGATAGTACGCATAGGTTCTAGCCGCCACAGCTTGCGCTTTAAGCGTCTCTTTCGGCCATGATGCATATGATTCAGCAGGAACAACTGACTTCAAATATTCTTCCATAGAAACCATATTCAAAATAAGTAGTTTTCCCTTTCTAATGCTGACCTCAACTAGCCCTCGTACTTTTTTAGACTCTTTACCATAAGTAACTTTAAGCGGAACTTTCGAAGTAAATTTTATTCGCGTAGCGGAAACAACCTTACCATCTAAAACCAGTTTATTTCCAGAAATTCCAACCTTATATTTTTTACCACAACCAAGTTTTCCCGCGCAAATTTCGTCATCCTCTGTCCCGACAGTTATAACCATAGAAGTAACTCTGCGGCTAAGGCAAACACGAAGATCAGGCTCCTTACCAACGGGAATAGGCTTGACCTCAGGCTTAGGCTTTACGTCTTCCTTCATAGCCGAAAGAACAGCTTCCACTTGATACTTAAACCGGCCAACAGGATAATATTTAACATACTGCTTCATGATGGCACGAGCCCTATCAAACTCATTCATTTGATAATAAAGAAAGCCCAACCTGTAGAGCGCTGTATCGGAATGCTTGGGATATTTTTTCCCAATAGACCTATAAACATCGGCAGCTTTATCGGGTGCATCTAGAAAAGTAGAAAGCACCATAGCTTTTCCCATCATGGCATGAACACGTGTTTTTGCTACAGGGGAATAATCAATAGCGGTGTCATATTGTTCGAGAGCTTCAAAATATTTACCGACATCAATTAAATAACTTGCGTAATTAATATGCCACTGCGCCTGAGCTTGATCCTCCACATCTATTGAAGAATACTGATAATTATCCATAGCAATATTCGGTGCGGCAGACGCAGAAGCAATAAGCAAGCCTCCACTTAAAAGTAGAGTCGTAATCAAAGACAAAAATAAAATATAATTCGTTTTTTTCATAATGATCTCTCTTCAGCTAGCGAATGATAAAATGTAAGCTATAACCAGTGTATTACTTTTCATCTGCAATGGCACCAGTTACCGGTTCCGGACTCTTTACAGTTTCAGTATCAACACCAATTTTACTACTAATTACTTCCTCTTTATCTATCCCATCACTTGCAGCAGATTCGTTCGTAAGCTTATTTTTACCGATAATCTGATCAATATAATCTTTCATATAGAGTAGATTGCTGTCCGCAGGGCTTAAGCGCAAAGCCTCTTCAAGCACCTGCTTGGCATGGCCTATTTCACCTTTATTCAATAGTCTGCGCACATAAAGCTGATGCAATCTCACATCATAAGGATACTTGGAAAGCCCTTCACTTAAAACCAGAGTCAACCTAGCATCATCATCAAGCGCTAAAAGCGTATATGAAAGATACAAGTAAATATCTCTATCATCTTTTACATTCAAAGCCTGTTCAAGCTTCTGATAAGCATCACCATACTGTTGATCATGAAACGCCTTCACCCCTTGCGCTTTAAGCAGATCAAACTTCTTTTCGAGTAACTCAGGAGTAACTGTTTTATCGTCAATTAATACAACCCTACGCCCATGTGGATACGGTGCATCCAATATGGATTTAACAAGAACATCACCTGTAATTTTCATTTTATCAGACGACGCGGTCCCAAAATAATTATCCACAACAACAAGCTTTGCGCTTGAATTTATATTAATTTCATTATCAAAAATATTGTTCTCAGTGATATTGCTGTTTCCACCGAAGAAACTGATTCCAATCGTACAATTACTGAGACTTGAACGCACTACGGAACCGTTACCAGAACTAAGCACTACGCCTGTTTTTACGTCAGAAATTCGAAGACCGGTGAACGCATAGCGCCCCATACCAGAGACGGATACGCCATATTCCCCACCACCCGCAAAATTGGAAGATCTTATTTCGGCATGCCCACCAGCAGCGGAGACTCCCTTATCAAACCCTGTAAAATCGCAAAGTGAAAGAACTGCGCTACCACCGGGCAGAACTTTAATCCCCTCACTCCCTTTAATCTCTTCGCCAGCTTTAGGACTTTCAGATATGAACTTTATAGGAGCACGTATTTCTCCGAGTGACGTTAAATGACCCAATACATCCAGCTTCGCACCAGATTGAAATATAATTCTTGTACCTGGCAGAATTGTAAATATTGCGCCCTCAGGCACAGAGACAGGCAGCGTGATTATGTAGTTACCCTTAACCAGCACTCCCCTAAGTTCTCCAAAAAGTTCCCGCTCATCAAACTGCGGCACAACAATTTTAAGAACACCATTTTGCGCAGAAAGGTTGCCTGACATATCCATTGAACGAACTCTGTAATAAACTGTCCCACCCTGCAACATTTCTGCATCGCTGAAAGACTGACTCTGAGTTCTGCCTATAACTTCAAACTCACCTACAGGATCACTTCCCTTTTCTATAATAAAGTCTTCAATATCTTTAGCTAATGGAACTTCCCAAACAATTTCAACGCCATTCTTGCCAGCATGTCCGGTCACCCCTTCAGGGTTCGGCGGCAACTCCCCATCAATGGTAATAAGCGAACCGGCTTCGATCCATAAACGATCAATTCCGTTCCCTTTACGCATCCTGATTAAGAGAGATTCATCAACAGCTTTCTCACCTTCATGCACTACATAAAAACCTTCGTAGATACCTTCAGATGTTTGGGCGAGCGGGATATCTTTTTTAAAGTTTCCTATATCAAAAGAACATTTCAAACCAGGCTCAGCATCCACGCGTACAGAAATTCTTTTGCCGACACCGAAAAGCTTATTATCAACATTAGTATCTACTGAAACAACTTCGGGAAGCTTAGGTCCCTTAGGACTATCAGGAAGCATTTGGGCAAGTGTCCACGCCCAGTCGTAAATAACCATACGCATCTGCCGTCTTGAAGGATCAGAAAGAACCTCTTCTAAAATTGTACCCGCAAGCGAAAATAGTCCAGTAGGCACAGAAACTCTGCGTTTTGAAGCACTTTCACTCCATTTGCCCACGAGTTTCCCTTCTGAATTAAAAATCTCAACTCCTGCATCTAATTGAAAAAGATCGAAAGCAACGGCTGTAATCATGTCCGCGCTTGAAATATTAATTCTAACAATTCCATCTGCTTTAAGAAGCGTGCATAACTCTTTATTACTCATGCTTTTCCAGGCATTAGTATTACCAGACCCGCCGAGAATGTTGTCCACAACACTCTTCTGTAAGGGTAAAAAACCCTTACCAGCCAACTGATTATACATTGCACTTCTTGTAATATCAGCGACAAAAGTACGATCATCATCAACTACAAAGGCAGACTTGTGCACCGTAGAATTTTCAGCATGAGTCACATACTGAGCAGGTAAAATTGCAACCCTGTATGGAATAGCTTCTTCTGCGGTATACTGAACGGGCTGTTGTTTATTTTTGGTTGTAAGACATGCGCTTACTAACATTGAAACAAGCAATATCAGTAAAAACGTAGGAATAAATTCATAGCTATTTTTTTTCATAATCATCTTCTACGACTTCAACTTTCTATCAATATTAATTGCGTTAACGGTGCCGAATATAGACTTAACCTTACCATCCAACTTAAGCCGCTTACCTTCAAAAGAGTAAGAACCATCACCCCAAGCTTGCAACGCATTTCCCTCTAATGAAAATGACTTAATAAGCACATTTTTACCTGATATAGCGGCCCGCACTCTGCTGGTCCTGAAATTCAAAGCATCATTAGCTTCTGTTCCGCTTGATACGGCCTCAAGCATGTCAATAAAAAAACCAAGTCTCGGATCAATATTCGCTATATTCAAAATTTGTAGATTATCGACTTTAAAGGTCCCATCACCCTGCGTAGACTTAGCTAAAGCTCCAGCATTATCCCCCTGAACAAAGACATTTGCATTCAAGAACACTTTGCCGCGAAGTGAAACTGAAAGGTCCTCGGCAAAACAAGCTATTAAATTCGCCAGACTTGTTCCTCTGCCTTTCACACTACACTGAGCCGCAACTTGTTCTTTTGTAAAAACCACGTCCGCATTAAGGCTGAGATTAAAAAGCTTACCACTAGATTTTAAAAGCCCTCTGGTCTTTCCACTTTCAAGGTAAATAGCAACATCCTTAAAAGGCCAATCATTATAGTAAAAACGGCTAATTGTGGCCTTACCGTTTATATTACCTCCTAGCATTGAGCTGAAATCGAATTTCTCATGCTCGGAAGTGGTCACATCTTTGGCGGGACTGCGAATACTTAAAGAAGATAAAACTGCTTCAAGACCAGAACGTTTAGAATATAGAGAATTAAAGTAACCAGAAGCGGAAATCTTAGTCCCTTTATTTTCCAGTTGAGTATCAAACTGAGTTTTTAAAGGAGTTTTTTTTTCAGCATCACCTGTAATCATATAATCAAAAAGAGAAAATTCTTGAGCTTCAGCCTTGAAACGAGCCTTCCTCATTTCAAGCGGGAAAGCGAGCGCAGCCTGCAAACTAAGGTTTCCACCAGTGGCAGATGCAACATTAAAAGTTCTAACTGAAACAATCGGTTTGCCATCCTTTATTTCTATGTCGGCATCAATATCAGAAACATTTAACTCTTGAATTTTTCCATCGGTAGACTCAAGAATTAGTGCCAACCCTTTAGCAGACACTGTCATTTTCCCAGATAAACTGGACGAACCGGATTTATTACCAGTAATGGATGAAGGTGGCGTGGCAAGCTGAACATTTTTTAAAATTAACTTACCCTTCGGTTTGATTGATTTCAGCTTTGCAGATTCACAAAGAGCTAGGGTAGCATTACGCCCACGCTCACTCTTCTGAGCCATATAATACAATTCTTCGGCATCAATTTGGAGTTCTTCCAATGAAATTTGGTATGAGCCCCCCTGCCCGATTACAACTGACAAATTCTTGCCATTGCTAGCATCTAAAACCAAATCGCCAGCCTTGAAATTCATTGCGCTAATGGCGCTATCTATGCTGAAATCAAGATCACGGGTCTCGAACTTACCTGCCTCAGCAAGTTCTGGAATAGAGCTATTACTCATATATCCAAAACCAGTAAGAAACCCGAGGAATGCGGAAGGATCTATGGAACATTCTGAAGCTTGCAAGTTAAGCTTAAGCGGCGAAGTGGACTGCATATCCAACTTACCTGAAAATTTAAAACCGAGTTCAGCGATGGACGCGCTTCTAACATTAAAAGCGAACCCGCCACTCTCCTTTTCCATGCTGCCAGAAACGGTAAGTGGTTCACCCTGAACACCATTTGTCAAACGCAGCTTGCCCGAAACAACATCAAGCCTTTCAGGAAACATAGCTGGAAGCTCAAGTCCAGAAGATTCCGAACCGCTACCATGCGCCGCAGTCTGCACATCGGGGTCTTGCAAAATTACATGACGAAGTTTTACATTTCCGGTCAATAAACTTGCAATATCAGGGTAAACTTCAAGCATCGGAACCTGAATCAAATCAGTCCCGCGCTTAATTTCCAAATTTTTCACCTGAATATAAGGTAAGGGATTGTAATGAAGTTCTATATCCTCCATTACAATCCCCATTTCGGTCATTTCAGAAAGCAAATCTTCGGCAGCATCAACGAAGTAGGCTCTTACAAGCACAATAGAACCAGTTAAAACTAGAACTGTAACCAGCCCGGCAATAAGAAAACCTTTCTTCTTCAACACTGCAATACCACCTTATGTTTTTCTACTTGAGTACGAAAACAACCTTAGCATTTGCAAGAATGTTGTACTTCTGATCATAAGCAAAAACTGCAGAAGCGTCAGTTGCACTCACAACCGCGTCAGTAACATTCTGAACACTCTGCCCCTTTAAGATCATAGGAGACTTACTTCCCCATGATTCAAGCAAAGCCTTCGCCTTCTGCAAATCGGTGGTGTAACCGCCGCAACCTCTTTCTATAAGAACCTGATTAAGAACCTTGGATGGGTCAAACAGCACTTCATTTTTCTCGGTTAGAATCCGATTAACTAGAGCCGGCTTGAAATCGAAATCGCGGACATCCACGATTATTCCATCAACAGGAACGGCGACAGCAGCTTCAATTTTATCAGCAGCAGGAGCTGTAGTCTGAATGCCCTCTTTTGCTGGAACTGGAGCAGGAGCTACGGTGTCAGCTGTCGGACCGGGAACTACCTTTATATCGTCAAGAGCAATCTTTGACTCAAAGCTTGTCATTTCGCGAACGCTAAGTTCATTTGGACTCTTAATAATCATATCTTGAAAAGCACTATATACAGAATCATTTCCATGCAGATTTAATCTTAAACAAACACGGGCATACCCTTCTGTTTTGTCAAAATCTTCACCACAAGGAGCTGCTCCGCGAAGTGTTCCCTGAACTTTAGTTCTGATTACTTCACTAGAAAGCATACCGTCACGGACAGTCGTTTTACCCGTCAGCCTGAGCCCTTGAAATATTTCAAGGAGCCTTTTCTGTGCAACAACTTCAGCCGCACGTTTCGCTCTGTAGCGGCTCTGCCCAGCTTCTGATTCACCGATAACCTGAATGTATCCTTTTTCAAAGATTTGATCAGGCCTGACAACCTCAACGATTCGATCTTGAGCTAGAGCAGTACCTGCAAGCATGCAAAATGCTAATATAGTAAGTATAGTTTTTTTCATAATTTCCTCCGCGCTAGTAAACATTCATAACGTTACGAAGACGCATAAGCGAGAGAATGAGGTCCGCCCCATCCATATTGGCATCCGGGCGAAATGCTCCCGAAAGCTCAGTCTCCATCAAGTTTCTATTAACCACTGTGACAATCGCATTGTACCAAGCATCGGTAGCAGTCACATCCGGGTAAAGGGATCTACTCTGCCCCAAATGCTGCGAAGACATAGACTCGTCTCCGGTAAGCTTGATCAAAACATCTTCCAATACAAATGCCAGCTCTTTACGAGTCATAGGATCTGCTGGGTAAAATAAGAAAGCATGTGTTTTCTGGTCAAACATTGGCTGAAGACCACGAACCTTCCACTTAATTACAGTCATGATTTCTGGTTCAAACATGTGATTTACAACATCAGCAGGTGTGAATTCAGCTTTCATTCCGCTGTTAGGAGCTGGAATGCGACCTGCAAATAATCTATCAAGATGAAGCTCATCAACGAGAAGAGCGGCAACATCAGCTCTATCTACAGAATCCTTAACAGCAATTTTTTTCGCAACATCTGTCAAAGTATAGTTACGCATTGCTCTTACAATTTTCTGCACGCGCTCATACAAAGCATTTGCTTTGTCATGCCACTTGCCGGGAGCCGCTCCTAAAACAACGCCTAAAAGCTCTTCGGACTTGCGGAATTCTCCCCCCTTAAAGAAAGCTTCTGCCATGAAATAATCCACAGCTTCAGTGTTCCGGTAATAGATAAGGTCATCTTCCTGAACATTTTTAGCCATTAGCTTTGCATCGTGATGAAGGTCCTCTGCTCTGCTCAGCCACCCTCTGGAAGCCAAGTGAGTATAGACTCTTATTCCGGTAACATAGACACTAAATTTAGCAGCTTTATCACCTGCTTCGGAGACAGCTTTATCGAACTGATCGATAGCTCTTTCAGAATCAGCGGATTTATATCCGTTGTCAGTCTCTACCGCTGCGCGCATAGCGTAAACTAGGGCTTTACCAGCAATTGCGGGAGCATATTCATCATCAAGAACAACAGCTCTTTCAAAGCGAAGAAATGCTTTATCGGTTTGTCCCTGATCAATAAGTTCCATCCCCATTAAATAATGATGGGCCGGGTTATCCTCAATGTGCTGCGGCGTAACTTTTTTCGCACATCCCGCAAAGGAGAGGAGTAAAATTAACACTCCTAAAAATATCGCATATCTTCTCATCATGGTGTCCTCCTTGCTGCAAAAAAGATTCAGCAACAATCATGGTTTACCTGCAAGATACATCAAAGGCATAAACAAGCGAGGGGAAAAGATTTAACATCCACCCCTCGCTTATAATTTAGTTGATTAAAATCCTTCTGGATTTTCCCAAAGGAATTTTAGATTCCTGCCATCACTTTTACTCTTAAACCTTTCAACTCCGAGATCTCTAAGCATTGTACTGAATCTTTTCATTAGATCCTCAGTGCGTAGATTGGACCAATAAACCATTTCCATATTTTTTGTGCTCTGCCTTTTTACATGCTTACGCACAAAACCGGGAATGTCCTGTACGGCCGTTTCCACAACTGTCACATCCGGGAATCCAAGGAAAGTAACTGCGTAGCGGAAACCTTCCCCTCTATCCAATTCTGTCTCCATGTACTCAAGCATATTCTTTGCGAGAGAAATGGAACTCCAATAGACTTCTGAACGAGCCGCTTCCACTGCATTTTCATAACGAACAGCAGGCTTTCCGGACAGATCAGCGTCAGTCTTTATAACCCGTCTTACTTCACCGACCTTAAGTTGATCGGAAAGACGTACACAAGACATATTCATGACAGGCTTTTTGTTAGGAGGCAGATCAAGATCTACGGTTACAGCATAATCAGCTTTAAGTATGCGACTATGTTTAATGGCCTTTTTAAGGTCCATAGTTCCTTCAATAGAGCTGTACTTTGCGCGAGCAGTCGGCCAGTCGATTATCTCAAATTGGAATTTCTGCCCAAACACTTGTGCAACCGAATGGACCAGTTTCTTCATTGATTCTACTGGAACCGAATTGAAACCTTCAGCAGTGCTGAAAATCAACACACGCGGATGACCAGACATCTTCTGAAGAATGCTGATTGTAGTATAATCTTCTAAAAGTAATTCGCGGTTAACCTGCGCATCAATGGTTATTGTATAACCATCTTCCGCAGTAGCTCCCTCGCTAATCACTGCATATGATGTGACATAACCTCTTGCATGGCTGGTGATTTCGTCCCGCACCAAAACTCCAGACTCAACAAGAGTCGCAGAATCAATAGCGGTACCAATCTCAACCTCAACAGCTGTCCGCAATGCGGAATTAAGAGCCTGATGGCGATCAACCCCTTCTCCCGTAACCTGCACGGCAAGAGCAATTGACGCTGTAAGCACAACTGCGAGAGTTAATGCCACCATTTGTGAGCATAATTTCAAGAAGGACATAAACAGACCTCTTTACTGCTTTAAGGTAAACTTACCAATCATTATTACTTTTCTTCGTGCGCTGTCTGACACTATGCTGCTTTACGATTTTGAGTTCATTGCCTGAAATGTATACACGGCCTTTCATGTTCATCTTTCTGAGCATGCGAACCATATTACGCTTCAGGTGAGCGGAATCGATTGAAGACTTGTACCAATATTCATGGTGTGAGGAAGTATTAAGAGCATTACTCTTAGGTCTGTGACTATCGTAACCAGTATAGATAATGATGTAATCTTCAATATCAAGCATATCATCATCATTGAATCCATCAAAAATGAGAGTCCACTCAATCAAACGACCAGCAGAGCTAACCCCACCACCACTGCCATCAGAAGATCCTCCGTCAGGATGGTACTGGTCGAGTCTATCGCCAAGCACAGCGCCAACGTCAGCACCGATAATCTTAGAAAGTTTACCTACCGCCTCAAGCACATCATTTCTGCTGTAAGGAGATGGTACCAACTGATACTGCTGCGGCTCAGATTCAAAGTTACCCATTCTTGCGCCATCATTAACTGACAGCAAACGGCCTTCAACACGGGCTGTAACGCGAACACTATTTGAATTTGATTTTACATTTGGGTAAATGCTAAAAATTGTGAGAACATCAATTCCGGCATCTTTAGCGATCTGAATCAATTCTGCATCATTACGTCTAATGCGTCCTTGTACATGTGTTTGGTGAGTGAGAGCTGTTTCATCACGAACATCAAAGCCGCGATTAATCAGTTCGTTTGAAATTGAATTAAGCACCCGTTTAAAAACGCGAGAATCGCGAGGGATGGTATCTTTATCTACATCTTCGCCGACAATCATAACCCTGGGTAGATCTGTGGCCAATGCCAGAGACGGAACTACAAAAAAACTAATCAGGGCGACTAATAGTAAAATTGTTTTTTTCATTTAAATCTCCTAAATTTTTAAATTACTCCTAAGGACAGCCGAGCCTATCAAGACAAGGCAACCCTAAAAACTGAAACACCTTAAAAGACGGACTGCAAATTAAGTAAGAACCGTCCATCAAAAATATATTTTATTATAAAAAATTGCCGCGCAAACGGCCCATACGACCATATACATACATTAAATTACACTGTTTAAGCAACCTTATCATATAAAAGATCTTCCAAATAATCATCTTTAATGACACTTTATAAACAAACATCAATCAATCATAAAGCTAGGGATTGAAATATATAATCTTTATGGCTAGAAGGTTTCTAATAACTTTTTATATTTTATACATTGATTGATGAAAGATCAAAAAGCGAGGGGAAATAAACTGCAATCCACCCCACGCATCGCAAATACTAATTGCTATAGAGAGTCTACCCGCATGAAGACCAAAAAACAAAACACAGCAACCCACACATGGGAAATGATGCAATGCGCCAGAGAATCTCTCGGCCAGACCTGCCTGCAAAAAATATTTTCACGCGGCCAGACCCAGATTAACCGCTATTGCTCTACCCCCATCCATGAAGATCACCAACGCAACCCCTTTGACAGATTGCACCTGCTTTTTACAGAACTGGAGCAGGCCGGAGAACGGGAACTCGTCATTGCGGCGCTAAACCATCTGGCAGGTCCAGTAGGTTGTCGTACACAGGAAACTGCTGAATTTGTGCCCGACAAAATGACTGTCGCGGAAGAATGTCTTGATGACTACCCCGAAAAAGTTGAACTCGACAGATTGATCACAATCAACGCATCACCGGCAATAGTCCGCAGACAGGGAGAGCAGACTTGCCGGGAAATAATGGAAACAGTTATTAGCTATGAACAACATTGCACTGAGCAGGACTACTAAAAATAAAACCCGCCTGAGAATTACTAAAGAGTATCTCTCAGGCGGGTTCAAAAACAAATATTTTATAGAAACTATTTTTTCATATTCGTAAACTGGAAAGGCATATCCAGATCACAGTTCCTGACAAGATTCATTACTTCCTGCAAATCATCTAATTTCTTTCCAGTCACGCGCACCTGCTCATCCTGAATCGCTGCTTGAACTTTAATTTTAGTAGCTTTGATCATTTTCACAAGTTTTTTCGCGGTATCCTTATCAATACCCTCTTTAAGCTTAACTTGCTGCTTAAGCTGCCCCTTTGAGGTTCCTTCAACTTCGCCGAAATCAATAATTCTAGAATCTACCTTACGTCTGGTAAAATGAGTAATAAGCATATCACGCACGGCTTTGATCTTCATATCATCACCAGTGACAAGGCTAAGCGTATTATCTTTCTTACTGAGAGTAAGCTCCGTAGGCACACCACGGAAATCATAACGGGTTTCGATCTCTTTCAAAACATTATTAACTGCGTTGTCCACTTCCTGCTGATCAACTTCACTGACAATATCAAAAGACGGCATAAATATATCCTCCATATCATTAAATTAGACTTCATCATAATTCATCAAAATCAGCTTTGTTATTTACCATTCCATTTAGCTGAGTCAAGCATTGAAAAAACACGACCAAAATATTCAGAAGATATGTTAAAATTACCACGGCCCCTCCCCCCCACTGTAAGACACTAAAATAACATTCGAATATACTATAAAATTAACTGGATTTTATTTGTAACATAAAAAGGTTCTATAATTACAAATTTGTGATATGTAGATGATAGGTATATATTTTTTAACCTATGCAGGAGTGGGGCAAATGAGAAAACTGTATGCGTTGTTAATTGTCTTAACGGCATTAATGGCTTTTTGGGGATGCACAACAGAAGAGCCTGTTGTAGATATTGCTAAAATAACTTCACAACCAAAAGAATTTGTTGGATCAGAAACTTGTAAAACATGTCATCTAGAACATTATGACTCGTGGAAAGCTACAAATCATAGTCGCATGGCCCAGAATGCTAAACTTAACGAGGATGCATTCATCGTTGATATCAATGACAAAGCTATCAAGGCCGACTTCCAGAAATTAGCCGATGCTGGCAAGCTCAAACTTCCTGTCGATCAAATTTATTTCCCTACAAAAGACGAAATTCTGTACACACTCGGAAACGAGTGGAAGCAGCGTTACATCGTTAAAAAGGATGGTATTCTATACATTTCTCCTATCCAGTTTAATACGGAAACAGGCCGTTGGGTAAACTACCACGAGAATGATTGGAACAAACGCCCATGGCTGCTCAAGTGTGGTGGTTGTCATACCACCGGAACAAAGCTTGATTCAAATGACATGTCAAAAAGCTCATTCACAGAGCCAGGCGTTGGTTGTGAAGCCTGTCACGGAGCTGGTTCATGGCATACCGCGCTACCTAAAACTGCAGTATTTGAAAAGCGTGACACCATCATCAATCCAGCGAAACTTCCACGCGGCGTAGCCGTTCAGATTTGTGGTAGCTGTCATAACCGTGGTAAGTCCACCATGGAAAAAGGCGCTGGCTGGCCTGTTGGTTACACTCCAGGCAAGGCTCTTGAAACTTACTACGAATCTACTTCATTTGCTGCCGGCGACAAGAAGCATATGTACCCGAATGAATTCTCAAAGGGACATCATCAACAGTACATTGACTGGCTAAAGTCTGAACATAGACGTGAAGGCGTAACCTGTACTTCATGTCATTTCGTTCATCAGCTCGGCATGCCTTCAACTCGCTTCCAGACGAAGGGACAGGGATCTTCCTCTTGTCTATCCTGTCATAAGCCTGCGAACCAGAACATGGCTCATTCCATTCACTCATTCGCGAATTGCATCGGTTGTCATATGCCGAGAATTGCAAAGAGTGCTGAATCGAAGGACATTCATAGTCATGTATTCAAAACTCTGCTGCCTTCCGGAACACTTGCGAACAAGGATATCCCGAACTCATGTCAGAATTGTCATCGCCACAAGGATGATGATTTAGCTGAACTTCAGAAACGATTCAAGATTCTGTCTTCAGTGCCTAGTCCTCAAGGCAAAGTCGTGGAGCCCATGAACGCCTACAAATAAGGGGTGATCATGCAACGTAAACTGATACTATATGCCCTGCTCCTGATGGGAATTTTCCTCGCTGCGCCTTCATGGGCGCAGGAGGAAGTTACCTCGGGTTCATACCGGTACAAAGATCGGGAATCCAGCACGGGTGAATATGATAAATATGAAGTAAGGCCGGGACGGGGAACACCGTTCCTCCAGTGGAATACAATACCTAAAGACGTCATCGGCTATTCTCAAGGCAATGTGAATGTAAATAGACCTGGAAACATAAGCTTCAAGGCTGATGCACATGCTGGAATAGCAAACTACAGGTTCAAAAGGTGCGGCGATTGCCATGTAGAAGAGGCCAAAAATAACCGTCACGTGACTCGGGCAGATATCGCTTGTCGTCAATGCCATGGTGGGGAACCGATTTCGGGAATAAATTATTATTACTCGCAGTTAAATCCCATACGAAGACATGCGTACGTTTGCGCCAAGTGTCATCAAGGTGCCAGCGCATCATTTGCAAGATATCTGGTGCACGAACCTAATCCCTTTGTTAAGGCAACGCTTACGGATTTTCCGAAGTTCTATTACTCAGCATGGGCAATGCTTTTGCTAGTTATAGTCACACTGGGATTCTTCCTGTCACATACAGGAATTTGGGTAATACGCGACCTGTTCACCAGAAAGCCAGAAAGGGGGGTGGATGATGAGGATTAGAAGATTCACTCCAATTCAAAAAACCTTCCACTTGCTCTTGATAATAACATTCATGACCCAGGCTGTAACAGGCATGGCAAGAATGTACGAATCAACACTGTTCGGCAAAGCATTAGGAGCCCCTTTCGGAGGATACGTTAATTGTCTAGCCATCCATAAAGTCGTGGGAGTAGCAATGCTCCTGCTCTTTGTATGTCACATAATCTATGCCGTGATTCTAGTGCTTGCTGGTAAAGTGCAAAGCCATGATTCTCTGCTTCCGAAGCTACGTGATATCAAAGAATTCTTTGGTCACTTGCGTTGGATGATGGGCGGAAAGTTGCCCAGATTCGAGAGATGGGCATATTGGGAAAAGTTCGATTACTGGGCTGTATTCTGGGGAATGGTCTTACTAGGACGAACAGGGCTATTGCTGTTTGATCCAGTACAAACAGCCAGATATATGGATGGCTCGGAACTCAACATAGCTCTGTGGATGCATAGACTGGAGGCAGGTCTTGCCATGGGGTACATATTCCTTGTCCACTTCAGCGTAATAGTCTTGCGTAAGCACAGCTTCCCTATGGATCAAGCTATGTGGGGCAAAGATGCCGACTATAAAACTGTAAAACTAGAACGTCCCGAATGGATCGAAAGATTGGAAAACACAGGTAAACTTGATGGGCTCATCGTAAAGGATTCATCTCCTGTACTGACAACCTTTTCCTATCTCATAGGTCTTGGAGGAGTAATACTAGGAGTATATCTGGTTATCGGCGGACTTATGAACGCCCACCTGATTCCTTGGTAGTTCCCAAAGTAAACAACGCACTAAATAAAAAAGACCCAGAGCAGATAAACTGTTCTGGGTCTTTTTTATTTTCACTTCAAGTAAAAATAAAACTGAAATTGTAAAGCTCTCAGCAGTAAATTTAGTTCTGTAATACCTCTTCAACCGAAGGATATATATTAAAAATTGTGTCTAATTTGCCAAGATTAAAAAGCTGTAAGACTTTGCTGCTAAGCCCCACTAGAAAAAGATTGCCGTCTTCTGCCAGAGATTTAACGCTAGGAAGCAAACCTGCAATGCCACTTGAATCCATGAAAGAAACCTGAGAAAGATTAATTATCAAATTCTTTTCCCCTCCCTCTATAATCTCACAGAGTGAAGATTCAAGTATTGCAAAATTAGTAGAATCGACCCTCGGCTCATTAATCTCAACTACTAAATAATCCCCTGACCTTTCCTGAGATAAATTCATAACCCCTCCTGAATAGCAAGCCACTAACATAACTTTAAGCTTATAAAACAACACTTTAAATTAATACAAGCAAACATTAGAAAAACTCTAGACAAACAAAGATGATAAGATGTATCACGCCTAAACACGGAGATCAACACACAATGTATATTTTAAGCTTAAATTATAACACACCTCTTGAAGAGGTTGATAAATACATAAATGAGCATATTGAATTTCTAAAAAAACAATACGAAGCAGGCATTTTTGTAATGTCAGGCAGGAAAGTTCCACGAACTGGTGGAATAATTTTAGCAAGAAATGTCAGTCTTGAAGAACTTAATAAAATTATTAGTGAAGACCCCTTTCATATAAACGGAGTTGCAGAATACGAAGTGACACAATTTCTACCAACAATGATGATAGAAGAATTAACGAGGCTTAAAGAAAATATTTAAAAAGCAGATACCTATTCACTCTTTCCAAATTTTTTGCGCTGCTCAATTATATACTTAGCGTAAATGGTGTCCTGTTTTACAATATGCTCCGCCCACCAACCGGCAACATAATCAGCCATCTGAGTTAAGTATTCGACCATAGCAACATTTATATCATCTCCATCATTTTTCCTTTTAATCAACTCTTTGAATTCTGTTTCAAAGTTGATCATATTTTCTAAATAGAAATTATGAAAAGTAGTATGATGCAAATAGCCGGGGAATGCATACTTTAAAAGAAGTTCTTCTTCAGTTTTAAAATGAAGAAAAGCATACGCTCTGAGCCCACCAATAGCCTTAATTATTTGCCCGATAGCTCTATCATTCTCAATGCCTTCAGCAAGCTGAACAATCCCCGCCGTCATCTCGAAAAACTTTTTATGCTGATCATCAATACTATCAAGATCGAGTAAATATTCCTGCTTCCATAAATTATCCATATGTGAACTCTCCCACTCTAGTTAACATTTATACTGACATCGTAACTACTTAACAGGAGACACAAAACCATCAGGCTTGATTGCAAGAATAGAATTTTCAAGACTAGAAACGATTCTTTCTGCAGTATTCCCAACAAGCAAGCCGGGGATGCCAGCCCGAGCGACACTCCCCATTACAACAATATCCATTTTTTGCTTCGCTGCATATTGAGGAATAATGGTTGCAGGGTTGCCATGTATTATTTTTCCCTTCACAAAATCCTTTGAGTCAGAATTGGCAAGAAGTAACTCAAATTCTTTCTCAGCTTGCTGCTGTTCATACTCTAAATATTTATTCGTTTCAGCTTCACTAAATCGGGGGCTAGTTAAAACAGATTCCATATAGCCGGACCAGCATGTGACGACATGCAAGTGACCTCGGAGGATCTCAATTAACTTAATACTGTGATCAATAATTTTCTGGTTCAACTTCCGGTTTTCTTCTGAAATATCCGAAGTGTTTATTGCTGCTAGAATACGTACAGCTCCGCGCCAAAGATCCCCGCGATGAATCCAAACAGGACATGGACATTTGCGCATCAGATGCATGGCTGTACTGTCTGGAGTCCCTGAAAGAGCTTGAGAAGCTGAGATCACAAGATCATATTCACCCTCTTTTGCGAGCTTGATCGTCTCAATAAAGTCTTTTCCCCACCGAATTTCTTTCTTGATTTTAGATAGGTCAAAACCAATCTTTATCACTTCCTCGGAAACTTTATTGTCATAGCTTTCAACAATGATCTTCTGGAGATCTTTATGGTGAGTGGAAAAGTATGTCGATACGGATTTGGAAGGCTCTTCAAACACATTTAAAACTGTGAGATTTGCGTTTGCGCGTTCGCAAAAAGACGCAACATGAGCAATTAGTTGCCCATCAGCTCTTGAACCTAAATCTAATAGTACATTTTTAAACATGGCTTCTCCAAATAAAATTTAAACAACACTAAACATCATCGGCTTCATTAAAATCAACATTACAGGGATCTAGTGAGCTCTCATCACGTTGTTCATGGCGCCCTATTAGCCAGTAGCAAGCTCCAAGAGAAATTATGATTGCCGCTAGGGAAAAAACCATCCCAGAATCATGAGCCTTGAAATCTAAAACGATAACTTTTCGAGCTGCAGCCATCAGCGCAGTTGCGACCACAAGTTTAAGATGGATCATGCGGTATTCTAAATAAATCACTATATTAGCAAATATCTCTATTGCTATTAGGACAGCCATAAAGGCGCCGAAGGTAGCCAGAATATCATTGATATTGAGTAGAAAAACAGGAGGAGTCATCATTCGCTGATAAAGAACCCACACGACATCCAGAGTCCCCCAAACAATGACTAGAGTCATCAAAATAGCCAGGAATCTAACGGAAATTCGGATAAGAAACCACAGCCGTTTAACCAGAGGGTCTTCAAGAGGTTCTTTGCAGATATTTTTATCGAAGAAAAACATTAGCCTTCCCGTTGCGATAGATTCAAAAAATATAAACATTATTTACTAAAATATGGCATTGAGGCCATTTGATGTCAAACAAAAACCCGAGTTTAGCGACGTCCTTACTTGCTTCCTCTCACTGGAAAAATATTAGAATAGACACACTTGATGTGATCAATTTCATTCTAGATGTAAAAACCGTTGGACGCAAAAAAGGTCAACTCATACGATGAGTTGACCCTTGATTTATATGGTGACCCCGAGAGGAATCGGACCTACGGCACCAATATTAGGAAGATTATGTTCAAACATTACATGACTTTTTTACAGAGTCCTCCATTCCTTCAGGAATTAGCAACATTTCATCGTCTTCATCTAAAAGCATCTGCGCCATTTGCAAGGCACTGCCATGACTTTTGAAAATGTTCTCTTCGCCTACAATTTTGATGAGTCCAAGTTCTTTCATGCGCTGACACATGTCATCCCCCAGTGCAAGAACAACCCGAATGTTTACATCGCGAAGTTTTTCAACCATTTCGCTTAAAGCGAAAACTGCGGAAATATCAATAAAGGGAACTTCCATACAATCCACAACCACAATACGCGTACCAAGCAAACTTTCTACTTTATCCGTCATCTGAGAGGTTGTGCCAAAAAAGAACGGACCATTTATGGTGACGACACGAATACGAAAATTACTGCCCTCCTGAATCTCGCGATCAGAAAAAGACTTATCCTTACACTTTCCCGCACCCAGAATACTTATGCGGGTCTGACTGGCTATGCGCCACGTAGTCATAATCGCTGCAAGCGTTACTCCGAGAGCCACCGCAACAATCAAGTCAACGAAGACTGTAACTCCGAACACTGTAACCATTACCATTAAATCCTCACGCGGAATTTTACGAACGAGACGGAGCAGCCTATAGTCAAGAATATCAACACCTACTTTGACTAAAATACCCGCCAGCACAGCAAGTGGAATATGTGCAGCCAACGGGCCCGCTCCTAGAAGTATCACCAAAAGTACCAGAGAATGAATAACACCGGATAATCTGGTCCGACCCCCAGCCTTGATGTTGACGACAGTTCGCATGGTTGCCCCTGCGCCGGGAAGACCTCCCATAAAACCGCATAAGGCATTACCTACACCTTGCCCGATAAGCTCTCTGTTTGAATCGTGATGATCCTTTGTTACAGAGTCCGCCACTATAGAAGTCAACAAAGAATCGATTGTTCCTAACAAAGCCAGAGCTAACGCTGTTCCGGCAATGCTGCTCCATTGGGATAAATTGATGGAGGGTAAATGAAATTCAGGCAAACCCGAAGGTATTTCTCCGATAGTGGGAACAGGCAGATGAAAAGTCCATGCAACAGCAGTCATACCCACCAGAGCAATAAGAGGAGACGGAACAACCCTCGTGATGCGTGGAGGAATCATAAACACAATAATCATGGTTGCAACAGCCAGAGAAAGACTTGGAAGAGACACATTCGCCAGAGCTTCCGGCATTTGCGCGATAGCCATTAACGGAGAACCAGCCCCTGCACAGCCCAGCACAGGCTCAATTTGAAGCAAAATAATAATTATGCCAATGCCTGTCATAAAACCTGAGATAACCGGATAAGGGATAAACCGGACAAATCCTCCCAAATGGAACACGCCGAAAAGAATCTGAATGACTCCCGCCAGAACAATTACCATACAGACAGATTGGAATTCCCCGGAATAAGCAGCTAAGGCTGTAGCAGTAACGACTGTCATCGGGCCTGTCGGACCTGAAACCTGAGTCGGGGTACCACCTAATATGGTCGCGAAAAATCCAAGAATAATTGCCCCATAAAGACCGGCAGCAGCTCCTGCGCCGCTTGCCACACCAAAAGCCAAAGCAAGGGGTAAAGCGATAATACCCGCAGTCAGACCTCCGAAAACATCACCCCGCAAAGCGGTAGGCATAAAGCCACCTTTCATGACATTTCTCCTTAGGCCTGATCCATTTGCAATTCTTTAGCGTTAATATTCTGGCGATGAACACGCCCAACTTTGGCGGCTTCATCAATAGTTGTAATCAACTCATTCAACTCAACGGGTTTGTTCAGAAATTTAAATGCTCCCCATCGGATACTTTCCATCGTACATAAAGGAGTTCCATAAGCACTCAGCATAACAACTTCCACAGCAGGATACTTCGTTTTAATAAGATGGAGAGTGTCCAACCCGTTAGGTTCCGGCATTCGAACGTCAAGCACAACGACATCTACACTCGAATCATCTGCAAGGATATCAACAGCCGCCCTGCCGCTGTTAACCTGTTGCACAGTATAACCGCGCTTTGTCAGACGCCGGGCTAAAGCCTCGACAAAACCTTTTTCATCATCGGCCAGAAGTACGTTCACTGACATTTTCTTAACCTCTCAGTATAACAAGTTTAATCGTAATTTTATTGTACAGCATGAAACATCTTGAAATCTTCGAAAAACTTCTTTTTATATTTTTCAACTTCGAAACTATTGGTCATGATCATATCAAGCTGACGTGTGTGAGTAATGAGATAACCTAAAATTTTAAGTCGTCTTTCCATACTCAAACGCTCGAGACCTTCAAGGCGGGCATTCAAATTGTCTTCCCTGATCCTCACTTTGAAATCAAATTCATCGAGAATTTCACCAACGAATTTTGCCCGTAGAATACGACGCTCCAGATTAGCGGCTCCCCCTTTGAATTGAAAACTTGCATAATTCTCACTTACCCGGTCGCCAAGCAGAGCTTCAACTCCGCAGAAATGAAAACCGAAACGGGATTGCAGACAACAATATCTCTCCGAAATCATGAAATAATTTCTCTGAGAAAAACGAGAAGAGCTAGTAGTATTCAAATCAGGATTAACAGTTGCTTCAAACATTACAGACAATAATCCCTTCGTATGCACCGCCGGAGGACCTTCCCAGGGGACAGCCTGCATGCCTTCCCATAAAGCTTGCATGGGGGCAGAATTTATATGTTCCAAAAGAACACATCTATCCGCTCTTTTTCTCCCTTCGGGAGCAATGCCGTCACCGAGATTAAGAATCCAAAATTGTTTCGGAACATTGCAAATAAGTTGGCGGGATGCGGCCTGAACAAATTCTTTTTTAGTACCGAATTCGAACATTTCGCGAACAGCCATTTCATGGCAATAACGCATAATGTCATGCAAAGTTTTACAGTAGGCAGGTTTAAATTTAAGAGAATCAGGATCAATCAGATTCAGCCGTACAATATGTCTAGCGGCTTTTCTGAGTGTTGCCTGAACAGAGCTCCCGCGCATAAGACGGTGCCTTGGTTTTTCTTTAAGCAACTCAGTAATCCGTCCGTCATAAATTGCACGCCCATCCGCATCCACAGTTACCACTTGCCCTTCTTCAAAACTGGTAAGAGCTCCTTTCACTCCGAAAAGAGCAGGAACTCCGAACTCTCTGGACACATTAGCTAAATGTCCGGCAATACCGCCCTGCTCAGTTATCACAGCACTGCATCGACTCAAAAGAGCCGCACGACTAGGTAAAGCCTGCTTAATAACTAAAACACCGCCATCCGGAAAATGAAGAGTATCTGCATCCTTACGCACATGAAAAATTGGTCCGGTTCCAACCCCTGGACTGGCTGTTCTTCCACCCGTAAGCTCTGGAATAGACACCGAGCTACTTTGCAACACCCCTTCAGGAGACCCTTCAAGCTGCATTAAGGGTCTGCATTGCAAAATATAAAGATCACCCTCTTTCGTGATTGCCCATTCAATATCCTGAGCAGGGCCGAAATGGTCCTCAATGCGAACAGCCTGTTCTGCAATGATTACGAGTTGCTCATCAGTTAACGAAGGCTCAGTTCTCCGACTGGTAAGTTGCTGAACGCTGCAAACGCCCTCTCCTGTATCACAGACATATTTCTCTTCCTTATCTGCTATATGGTGACCGATAACCTGCATGGGAACAGTTCGACCGACCATAAATTCATCAGCCTCCACAGAACCGTCAACAACAGCCTTCGGCAGTCCCCACACGGAATAAATTGAAATATTTTCATCGCGGATATTCATAGGACTCCGCGAATATGCAACCCCACCTGCAGCAGCTTCAATCATCATTATACAACCGACACTCATTGCAACATCCTCATCTCGGATGCCCCGATTGATGCGGTAAGCCATCGCCTGCAGAGAATATTTGGAAGCCATGACTTCTTTACACGCTAAAATCAGAGAACTACGATCTACGTTTAAAATAGAACGATACTGGCCCGCAAAGGCGGCCCCTTCACTATCTTCACCTAAAGCACTTGAACGGACCGCGACCTTAACCTCTCCACCCTGACTGCCACATAAAAAATCATATGCCTCCAAGATAGACGCCGCGACATCATCTGGCAGATCAGACTGAATAATCAGTTGCATGATCTTTGATGAAACCTGAAACATAGCTTCACTATCATCTGCATCAGCAGTTTGAATCAACCGATCGATCTCTTCCTCCAACCCTTCCTTTTTCATAAATTTGCTAAAGGAAACTGTTGTTACAACAAAACCTGCTGGAATTTTAAGCCCGAGCTTGTTTCCAGCTTCGCCGAGGGTTGCCATCTTAGGCCCACAAAGATCAGCCTGATCCCGCCCTACCTCAGAAAGAGCAAGAACAAGCTTTCCTTCTCCGTTATGTTGTCTGGACTCAAGATGAGGTACAATTTTATCCTGAATAACTGAAAACTGATCATAGAGTTTTTCATATGACCCCTGATCAAGTTCATTCAGATGTCTTATCATTTGGAAAATTGATGTAGAAATGCGAGTACATAAAGCCCGCACATAATGCATTCCGTAAGGCTGAAATCCACGAAGAGCCTCTTCAAGCTCAGCCATCAATTCGTGAGTTTCGGAGTTAGCCTGAATAAGCAACCTGAAATGATCATAGCGGGTCGCGAACGTCCGGCGAATTTCCGCCAGATCTTCTTGTGTTTTCTCGGCTTGTTTTTTCCTGAAAGGAAGCCAGTCAAAGAAGCTCATATGTTCGCAACCCGCTTATTATTAGTTATTATCCAACATGGAAATTACGCTTCTTTTTTTCTACTTGACGTCATTTCCAAACCTATTCCTTCGAACATGAAGAATATAGCATACCCCCACCACATGGTGTAAACAACGTAGAAAATCAGTGAGAAAGCAATGACGCCCCAGCGTTCAGAAGCTTGTTGCCCTTCAATACCATAATAGTTGTAACCAACTTCTATGGCACGGTTAATAACATTCTTACCGATGAATGTTGCTGGAGGAAAAGCTTTCTGTTGATCCAAAGAACTTTTCACTTCTTTCATCGTGTGCCACCAAACAAACAAAGCCTGTCTGGCATCCATTCTATATTTTTCTTCAAGAACTTGGCCTTTATTATGAAACATGACATCTGAATCTTCAGTTACACTGGTCATAAGTTTCGCAATATCTCCGGAAACAACTATACCCTGCTCCGCCTTGGAAACGTTGAAACCATTTTCTTTCAGCAAAGTCGTAGCATATGGAATATACTTCGGCTGATCCTTAAAAATGGTTGTTTCAAAACTTTGCCCATCAAACTTTTTAATTCCATCCATTACTTGAGGAATATAATAAGTAGAGCCCTTGGAGATTGAATTAAACAGGTCATCTGAAGCATGAAATGCATTCATGCCATTAAAACTCGGGGTAAACATATAATAGAGAACGGCCAGAAAACCTATAGCAAGAGTCAGCCCCTGATAAAATGCTTTTTTATTACGTACCAACATAACTTAGCCCTCTCTCAGTTCCTTGGTTTTGGATAGGAACGTACCTATTACCCACACTGCAAAGACTCCGATGGTCAGGAAGAACAGCCAGTTACCTATATTTGCTAGCAACCCGGACAAGTCCTGACTTATGGAAATAAACTTCATATCATTTAACTTACCCGGCATAGCAAACAGCCTGTTTACAAAACCAGCCAAAATAGCCAGAGCGTAAAAACCTCGGATATATAATCCGGGAACAAGCTTGGTTACGAGTGCGCCTATCTGGATACCCAGTAACGACCCCAGTAACATCCCCATTGCCAAAGTATAAAAGATGAAACCGTAAATTGCGTACTGACTTATTGCAGCAAATCCAGCAGTAAAAATGATCTGGAAAATATCAGTACCAACAGTTGTAAAAGAACTTACACCAAGTACGTATACAAACATTGGGAAGGTAAGAAAGCCTCCGCCAACACCCATAATTGCAGCCATAAACCCGACAACTAAACCACAGAGAGCAACAAACAGACCGGAGATTTTTTTGCCGCCGGGAATCAAATCTTCATCAAAAGAAATCATTGGAGGAATATTCGCAGATTGAAGCTTCGCAGGAAGTCCGCCTGTTCCTCCGCCGCCTCCGTGAGCGTCACCGCCGCCTCCGGACTTACGCAACCGCAGGAAGTCAGACATTGCATATATTCCAAGAAATCCTAGTAAAACTACGTAAATAACTGAAATAAAAGCATCAGATGCAACAGGATTGGCCTCGTAAATCATACGGTTCAAAAGACCGCCCCCGAGAACTCCTGCTCCTGACCCCACTAAGAAAGCCACGGCCAGTTTCGCTGAAACATTACCAAGTTTCTTATGTACAGCCGTTCCCATGATTGCCTTTGCAAAGATATGGAACAAATCGGTACCAACTGCCAGAATCCCTTTGATACCAGCCGACATCAAAGCAGGAGTAATGATGAAACCTCCACCAGCCCCGATACAACCGGTAATCAAACCTGCACACAGCCCGATGGCGATAGATGCCACAAAAATACCAGTAGTATAGAAAGCGGGAGTATATGCTTTTTTACCGCCAAGCATTGACGGCAAATCAATGGTATCCGCAAATGCGAGAGAAACCATCAACCCCAACGCGGTTAGTATGGCAAGAAGCCACACCTTGCGTTTATCCCTAATAATGCTGGTGGAAACCTCCAAGTCCCATCTTGCATGAGCTATGGCTGCCTCCTGCATCGCTGCATAAAATTTACGTGCTAAATTCATAAGATTATCCTTATTTTATTTTTTCTTACCCATTTTTTACCATTGCCATTATTCTCTCCTCCTGATGCATTTTGCGTCTGAAGGCGTCCTCCAATTTGTAGTAGAGCTTCTCAAATTTTACAGGTTTCATCATATAATCGAATGCACCAAGTTCCATACCTCGAATGGCAACCTCAACACTGGCGTGCCCCGTAAGCATAATGGCTTCAATGAGCGGCCATTTCTGCTTGATCAAACTGAGAAGTGTCAAACCGTCCATCCCGGGCATTTTTACATCTAGCAAAACTACATCCGCCTCAAATCTTTCAAGCAAACAAAGAGCTTGCTCACCGGATCCGGCCAGTTCCACTACATTACCGCGCTTACTCAGCCGCTTGCCCAATGTTCGTAGGAAGTCACCCTCATCATCAACAAGAAGCACCTTGATGGAGCACATTGTAGTTTCCCCATTTTAACGATTAACAGCCTGATGAATTTTTTCGATTAACTCTTCAATATCACAAGGTTTTAAAAGATAATCAAAAGCACCGTGCGACACACCCTCTTTTGCTGCTTTCTCCGAGCCGTGCCCTGTAAGCATGATTACAGGCATGTCAGGGTCCATCTTTCTGAATATCTTGAGCACCTCAATGCCATCCATGTCTTCCATCTTGAGATCCAGAATCGCGACATCAAAATCATTCTTCCTTAAAATCTGAATTGCGACGGTGCCACCGACTGCAGTAAGAATATCCAAACCGCGTTTCCCAAGACGTTTTTGTAAAACCTCGGTAAACCCCGTTTCATCATCTACAAGCAGAACCCGGATCACTTCAGTATTCATAGCAACTCCCTTTAGTCACCTCTGCGCAATTCAATATGCCTTGCTCTAGCCTCATAAATCTTAGATTCCTGAGACTGCTTTTTGAGATAGGCATCTTTGATTTTTGAGAGAAGCTCTTCCATCTCACAAGGCTTCAACATATAATCAAATGCTCCGTTTTTCATGCCATCAATGGCGCTTTCAACAGTGGCATGTCCGGTGAGCATAATGACTTCTACCAACGGATATTCTGTCTTGATTATTTTAAGAACATCAATTCCATTAATACCGGGCATTTTTACATCCAGAACCACAGCATCAATGCCGCTGTTCTCTGCAAGAGCCTCAAGCCCCTCCTGTCCGTTATACGCGGTGTGAACAGTCAAACTTCGCTTGCTGAGTCGCTTTGACATGGTGTCCACAAATCCATGCTCGTCATCGATAAGAAGAATAGTAGCCAACATAACATAACCTCCTATTTTATTTCAATTTTAATTACAAAAGAGCATTTATCAAAGCACACATCCCGAATTTGCAGACTTTTCATCCTGCTCCAATTCGAGTCCGGCTAAAGGCAATTTAAGAGTGAAAACCGTTCCCTTCTCAAGAGCGGATTTAACAGTGATCTCGCCCTTCATTTTACTGACAATGCCGTATATTATTGACAACCCGAGCCCGGTCCCCTTGCCCACAGGCTTTGTAGTAAAAAAGGGATCGAAGATTCGAGAAAGATTGGATTTTGCAATACCGCATCCCGTATCGGAAATAGATACCGACACAACACCGTTTTCAAAGCGTGTTGCAATATCAAGCTCCCCTCCTCCGGGGTCCATTGAATCGATGGCATTATTAATGAGATTTAGAAGAACCTGTTGTAGTTCAGAAGGACTGGCGGCAACTTCCGGCAAATTATCTGCCAGACTAGTTTCAATATTAACATTGGCATACTTGGCGCGCTGTTCACACAATTCAGCCATTTCATGAATCAAATCGTTTAAACAAACCCGTATAATAGTCGGATCGATCTTATGCGCAAAACTAAGCAGTTTATGAGTTATATCCTTACAACGCGTGCCCTGACTTCGAATCTGATTCAAAGCCCGCGAGACTTCGCGTTCATTGTCGTCAACATATAGCCCCTCTTCGAGCAAATCCTGAATCCACCCGGCCTCTTCAACCATAATGGCTACGGGATTATTAATCTCATGTGCTATTCCGGCTGCCAGCTCGCCAACCGAAGCGAGCTTGCCAGCTTCAATAACCTGCTCATTCATCATGTCCTTTTCAAGATCAGACAGCTCCACTTTACGCGCCATCCGCTTAGACATGAGATAAGCCATCGCAATAATGGCTATACCGCCGAGCAAGAGAACTACGGCCGCAATATTTCTGGCCTGATTAAGATCGGAAAAAGCATCACTTACGTCCTGCTGGTAGATCATCAACCAGTTTCCGTTCTTAATCGGGCTAATCACAAAAATTGTCTCTTGGCCGGTCGCAGGATTTGTTTCCATACTGATAGAACCTCTGCGCTGCACAAAACCTGAAAATTCGTTCTTTCCAGCGGCCAATTCCTTCAAAAAAGGAACTTCTTTTATAATGTCTTTACGCGGCGTAGTCTGAAACTCACCATTACGATTAATAATAAAAGCTAGCCCTGTTTCACCAATGCGAATATCTTCCACCAGCTTGTTAAACATAATAAAATCAAGTGTAGTTCGAAGCACCCACTTTTCACCTTTCGACTCGATAAGAACGGCTATAATAAAATGTGGAACTCCTCGAAGACCAAGGAAAACATCGCTGACGTATACTTGGCGTTCCTGTACATTCTTAAACCATTCTGCTTCGGCATAATTTGCGCCCCGAAGGTTAAACGGTCCCACATACGCAACCTGAATGCCTTTGCTGTTCACCAGTCCGAGATCAACGAAATCCCCTCTATGATGACGGAGTAAAGAGTTATGCAAAGCTTCAAGACGTACTTCGCTTTTTAAATTGGCTATACCCTCCACATCGGCCAGAACCTGTATTTCAGCTATTTTTTCTTTAAGGTAAGAATCAACATTTTGATCATGCTTGAGAACAAGTTCCCGTAAATGTGCTACAACCTTACCCTTATAAGCCACGCTATATTGATAGCCAGCTAGAAGAGCGATAATAAGCAACGGGGTAAACGACACGAGAATAATCGTGAACATCATACTCTTGGCCAAACCATGATAGTAATGATTAGACATAACTCTTCTCCGGCTTATCATCCTCGATCAAATCAGGATAATATCGCTTCAACACGACAGAAACCATGCGGGTCAAATTTTCAGGATTGCCACTTTTCTCAACCATGGCGGCTACCTTTTGGAGAAATGGATCTTCTGATAATTCTTCAAGGTAGCTATGCAAGATAACCGGGATATTAGGATAGTTGGTTACAAGCTGCTGTAATAACCCGCCATCCAACCCTTCAGGAGTGTTCACAGCGAGCACAACGAGATGAGTCGGGCTTTCTGAATCGAGCTTCGAAAATAACTCATTCCCGTTAGCTGCGTCCTCTACGATAAAATTTCGCCTTGAAAATTCCCGACGCAAAAAGTCCCGCATACGGCGGTTACGTTCTACAATGAGAATTCTAACTTCAGTCCTTTGCATCCATTCCTCCAACAAGTTTACTTCTGGAATGGTAATGGCAATAGTTGTGCCAAGAATTAGGACAAACAAGAGAACAGGCAATACACTTAATTAACAGGATAATTTTATATACGCAGGTAGGTTTAACGATCAAAGCAGCTTTCCAACTGTCCGCTTTCTTTACAACACGAAAAAAAAGCCGTCGCCCACGGACATGGACGACGGCTTCTATTAAGCAGATATATTGGTAATTTTTAATTCACTTTAATATGAGTTCTCAACCCATATTTATCAATCCTGGCACTCAAAGTAGGCCGTGACATACCAAGCAATTTTGCTGCACGGGTCCGATTGCCTCCGGTTATTTCCAGAGCTTCCCCAACAACAAGACGCCCTGCGTGATCCATGAGCATTTCAAACCCATTTTCCCCGGCATGCTTTGTAAGCACCTGCCGAATTTCCGCCTTAAAAGCATCATCTGAAAAATCAGAAGAAGCGTGCCTGTCAGAACTGAGCCCGACAACCTGTGTAAGCTCATCCTGCGTGATCGGTGCACCGCGGTTGAAAATTAGTGCTTTCTGTATCGCATTTGAAAGTTCACGCACATTACCAGGCCATTCATGGGTTGCCAAAAACTCTTTACCATCTATAGAAAGCCCGGGATTGTGCATCTCCATTTCAGAACTCAGATGATCTAAAAAATGAATGGCAAGTTCAAACACATCATCATCTCGTTCGCAAAGCTTTGGAAGCCTAACAGTAACCACGTTAAGTCGATAATATAAATCCTCGCGAAACTCTCCATCCGCTACAGCTTTCTCAAGATCACGGTTGGTTGCTGCCAGAATACGCACATCAACCGGAATTGAATTTCCACCGCCCAAACGTTCCAACTGTTTTTCCTGTAACAACCTAAGAATTTTTGCCTGAATATTAAGAGGCATATCCCCAATCTCATCAAGAAAAATGGTTCCTCCTGCGGCCTGCTCAATCCGTCCTGCGCGGCTCCGGTTCGCTCCGGTGAAAGCTCCCTTCTCATAACCAAATAATTCAGATTCGAGTAAAGTGTCCGGGATGGCGACACAGTTAATAACCAAAAAAGGTTTATCCTGCCGCAGACTGTGCTTGTAAATAGCTTGAGCCACTAACTCTTTACCTGTGCCGGACTCCCCGCGGATAAGTACTAGCGCATCCGTTGCTGCAACACGACCTATAGATTTATATACCTTCTGCATAGCACGGCTGCTACCCAGCAATTGATTCGTCTCCGAAGAAACTTGTTCCCGTGTTTCAGTATGCTCTTTACTCCGTCTGGACGTTTCCAGCGACTGATGGATCAAAGATAACATTTCCGGGATATCAAACGGTTTCAAAATATAATCGTAGGCTCCCATTTTCGTGGCCTTGATGGCTGTTTCAGTTGTGCCGTAAGCGGTCATAATTATCACAGCCAGACGCGGAGCGTTCTCACGCATCAACCGAAAAGCTTCCAAGCCGGTAATACCGGACATGCGCATATCCATAATAACCAAATCAGGAATGGACTGATTAACTGCAGCCACCCCCGCTTCGCCAGACGAGGCCACACGCACGAGATGCCCTTCCTGCTTCAAAAGCTTTTCAAAGCTCTGACGCAATTGCGAGTCATCATCTACAATTAAGATCTCAGCCATGTACTTGCTTCCTTCAGGGGTAAAGCCATCACAAACGAGGTTCCCTGCACCCCCGAGTCTTTAAGATGTAACCATCCGCCATGTTCGGTCATAATGCGGTTAGAAATAGATAAGCCCAGCCCGGTTCCTTCTTCCTTAGTAGAATAAAACGGTTTAAAAACATCATCCCGGAATGAAGTAGGAATACCGGGACCATTATCTGCAACCGTCACCGTTGCCATTTTTCCGTACGGAACAATTGTCATAGAATCTTCCGTGATGGATATTTTACCTCCATCAACCATGGATTCGCAGGAATTAAGAATCAAATTCATGAGCGCTTCTTTGAACTGTTCAGGATCGGCATTTACTATGGGCAACTTCTCCCTGCGGCAGACAGTTACCACTACACCGCAAGATTCAAGTCGATGACTAAGTAAAGCTAAGGTGCTGTCAACAAGATCAGACGGAGATACCACTTGAGGACGGAGTTTAGGAGGGCGTGAAAATTCCAGAAAATTTCTTATAATTGTGTCCAGATGTCTGATTTCCTCGGAAATAACTTCAAAATCTTCTTTTTGAACAGAATCAAGATCAAGGCTGCGTTCAAGTGAAAATAAACGCATTTTCACAGAGGTCAGAGGGTTACGAATAGAATGAGCCATTCCTGCTGCGAGCTTGCCCACTGTGGCCATTTTCTCGGACTGCTCAACCTGATCGCGACTATGTTGAAGCATGTCGTAAGCATTTTCAACATCATCAAGCAAATTCTGCATGCGCTCGGACAATGCACCCATTTCGCCTGAAAGAAAATCCGGGGCACCCTTTTCTTCCAGTCTAGATAAGCGGCGAATCGGATCGAGAATACGTTTAATTAAGATAAAACCTATCCAGACCGCCAGTATCGCAGATAAAGGAACTGCTGCAAGAGACAAAACGGTCAAAAATTTTGCATGTTCTTTGTAATTGACTGCAGCTAGGCGAATTCTTTCCTGATGCAATTGTTTATATTGCTCGCACAAATCATAAATTGACTGAAATCTAGTACGAATCTTCCGGTGCAGTTCAACGCCTTCTTTATTATGATTCTTCTTGTACAAATCGATAACTTCACTTCGGGAATGAATATAACGCAGATAATCTGATTCAATACTGTTTAAAATAGTCCGACCCTGATCCAAATAGTTTGTTTCTCTGGCTTTACTTAGCAAAGTTTCAAACTGCATATTATGCTTCTCAAGACGAACTAGCCACTGCTCGTTGTGATCCAGTGAATAATAAGTTGTAAGCCCCTGCTGAGCCATTAACTCTTTTTCTAGCCCTTGCGCGGAAAGCAACGCGCTGATGTCTGATTTTTCCATATGCTGGAAAATGTTCTGAGTTGCATAAACATACCACAACGTCATTCCGGCTACGGCTAAAGTCGCAACAACAAGACCTATCAGCAAAGACAATAGTTTTAATCGCAATGAAAAACGGCGAGGACTAGGGTGTGTTTTATCAACCATTACGTATGTTTATTTAACCAATTAATTATTCATAATTACAAGGATTAAGGTCGGCACACAAACTCCTTACGACCCTGCTATAACTTTAATCGTCATGTCACATCAAGGGCCGAAGGTAAAAATAACGAAACAGTTGTTCCCTGACCTGTCTTACTCGCGAGTTTCACCCGCCCACCAAGCTCTTCAACAATTTTCTTGATCATTGCCAATCCAAGCCCGCTGCCATCTTCCTTGGTAGAATAAAAAGGATTAAAAACACGATCCTGTTCATGCTCATTCATACCTACTCCGGTATCAGTTACCTGCAAAACAACATCGCCATCATTCAAATCGAGACTAAGTGTAATATCTCCACCATCAGGCATAGCTTCAACTGCATTTTTAATAAGATTAACAACACATTGCTTCAAAGCGTCTTCGTCTCCAAGAACGTTTGGAAGCGGTGAAACAGAACAAACCTCTATCCGGTACCCCTGCTGACCATAACCGATAGACATCAATTCAGCCGCACCTTGAACGACCGAAACGATATCCAATTCCTTTCTTGATGTATGAGAAGAGCGAACAAAATTAAGCATATTCGTGAGCAATCTATCCAACCGTTTTGTTTCTTCAACAATAATCTGAACCTTCTCCCGATCCTTCTCGTTAAGGCTTGAAGACTTAAATAATGAGTTGGCGAAGCCGCCTATTGCAAAGAGCGGATTGCGTATTTCATGAGCCAGATACGTCGACATTTCACCGATAACAGCAAGCTTGTCTCTTTGATTCTGGTGCTTTTCACGATGAGTTCGTTCAGTAATATCCCGATGCATGACCATTATATGAGACATTTTACCCCTCATGTCGAAAATTGGATAAGCATAAAGTCTGTAATATTGCAGAAGACCATCCCGGTTAACCTTTGTGACAAGGGATTCTTCTTTTTTTCCACTCTTGAGAGTCTTATGAAACGGACATTCAGAATCAAACTGATCACAAAAAATGGATCCGTCACGCAACCGTGCTGCGTTCCAGCAGGTTTTACCTATCAATTCGCTTTTTGGAATTTCAGCTCTCCGCCATACAACACTGTTTATATCCACAACACATCCATTCTTATCCATAAGAAAAATATCTTCCCGGATCTCGTCTATAATCGATTGAATTAGAACCTGTTGATGAGCTAGATTATTTTTATAATTCCCCTTCACAAGGGCCATGTCATGCAGACCACAGAAGAACACAATTTCACGATGATCCATCAAAGAAACAGACTCAGGAAGATATTTTCTGAGACTAGAAAACATATCAACGCTACCAGTCATTTCGATTACCAGATTAATTTCAGAATGAACTTCAAGCATCTCAACATAGGTTTTGTATGAAGGGATACCAAGCTCACAAAGTGCTCGGGTGTCTTTCTTTTGATGAACGTCACTTATTGCAACCAACTTCATCTCAGGAATAAACTCCCTGAAAACATCATTGTTAATGATATCTAAAAGGACTTTAAGCTCAGGCCCAACTCCTACAATCCCTATAATAAAGGGATTAATTGAGCCATTCCAATAGCAAAGTCTCATATTATCTTGTGAAAATTCAGTCATGATATGTCTCCATTATTACGCATGATTATTCAGGATTACACAACAAATCGTGGATATCTATTTTGCCATTGCGAAGCATTTTCTGACCATATGCTTTCTGTATTTTTTTAAATATATCCTGAAATGAAGAAGGTTTAAGAATATAGTCAAACGCTCCATGCTGAATTAAATCTACAGCCCGGTTAAGAGAAACATGTCCGGAAAGAAAAACAGTCTCTACATCATAACAATTCTGCTGAATTCTATGAAAGGTATCCTCTCCGGAAAGTCCGGGCATTTTAATATCAAGCAAAACAACATCGAAATCACCTTTCGCCAGTTTTTCAAGAGCAACAGATCCGTCAGCAGCCTCGTCTACTGCTAAGCCTTTATCTTTAAGCATACGGACAGTCGTTTTCCGAAAACGTTCTTCGTCATCCACAACTAAAACCTTAACAAGCTCCTTTGACGATTTTCCCATCTTATACTCCTGATATTCTGTCATTAAATAGGAACATGAACTGTAAAAGCAGCGCCCTTTCCCAACTCCGAGTCTACAGTAATATAACCTCCCAACTGATTTACAATCCGAAGACTGACGGACAGTCCTAGGCCTGTACCTTTCCCGGGAGGCTTGGTCGTATAAAAGGGATTAAATATTTGCTTTATTTCGTTTTCAGAAATACCCGGACCTGAGTCGCGAATCTCTGCAAAAACCATATCGTCATGACTCCAAGTAGTTACAAATATATCATCATCCCTATCCACAGCCTGAACGGCGTTATTGAGCAGGTTAAGAAAAACCTGCCGTAACAAAGGTGGATCCGTTTTTATATTCGGAATATCAGTGCTAAATCTTTTTACTATCCGGATATTTTTAGACTCGGTCTCAGATTGAACTAAGATCAGCATATCCAACAACAACCGATTAATATCCGCAGTCTGGGTAACAGGGTGCCTCTTTCGAGAAAAATCCAGCAATTTATGAGTAATATCCGAACAACGCTCCACCTGTTGAAAAACAACATCCAGACTTTCTCGAAGCTCGTAGAGTTCTTCTTGAGTAGAATCTTCATGAAGAGCCACCCGCATCAACTCGGTTTCCTGCATGATAATATTCAAAGGATTGTTAATTTCATGAGCAATGCCGGTCGATATTTCACCGAGAGCAGAAATTTTTTGGGATTGCATAAGCTGATTTTTAAGATCCGTCTGTTCATCACATACTTTACTAAGCCAGCAAAAAGAGGATTTGAGGAGCAGCCATAATCCAGCGGAGAGTACAACCGCAGCAATACTTCCGGGTACAGGCCATTTATATGCCACAAACAGTATCGCCAGATATGACAAAGGATACGCATATTGTCCGAATTGAATAATTCTCTTGGTGCGAAACAGATTCATGCCCCCCCCCTGACCTTTTGCTTAAGCGTCGCATGCTCGTTGGCTGCGCGTATTCTCTCAAGCAAGTCATCAATCAAAAATGGCTTGAGGATATAATCATATGCGCCATGACTGATTCCTTCGATCCCCGACTCCACGGAGCCATGCCCTGTAAGCATGATCACCTCAGTATTTCTATAACGACGCCGGATTTCCTTAAGTGTCTCAATCCCACTAAGCCCAGGCATTCTGACGTCCAGAATAACCACATTAACGAAAGTCTTCGACAAAAACTCAAGAGCTTCCTGTCCATTGTTTACAACATCCACATCCACATTTCTCCTCTCAAGCCTACGGCCTATCAACTTTAAAAAATCTGGTTCATCATCAACCACAAGCACTCTTATTCTGGACATGGTCCCTCCTAGCTATCGCGGACAGCGCCTGATAGCGGTAGAAAAAAAGTAAATACAGCCCCCTGCCCATGTTCACTTTGAACTATAATTTTACCACCCAGTTTATTCAGTGTGCTGTATATGATAGATAGCCCCAAACCAGTGCCCTCTCCTGCTGGCTTTGTGGTAAAAAAAGGATCGAAAACCTTTGAAAGCTGATTTGACGGAATACCTGCCCCCGTATCCTTAACCCCCATAGCAATGAAGGGACCATCGACACGACTTTCCAATGTGATACGTCCATTCTCGGCAACAGCATCAATTGAATTTTCCAGCAAATTAAGAATTATCTGCTGTACCTGATTAGAATCTGTAGTTATTAACGGAAGGTTTGAGTCAAGATCAAAAACGACTTCAATATTGCGATACTTGATTTCATTTTCCAGAAAAGCAACGGTCTGTTTAGCCAGAATATTAAGATCAACATCTTCCTGAGCTGGCTCCATTCTACGGGCAAAACCCAACATTCTATGAGTGACTGTCCGCGCTCTTTCAACATGACGGTCAATGTCGCTGACAGCTTCATTGAGATCATCCAAAGCTTCGAATCCGTCCAGTTCTCCGTCGTTGATGAGATCGCGAATCCATCCGGCACTTTCTCTTATGATAGACAAAGGATTATTAATTTCATGCGCAACTCCTGCCGCCATCTTGCCGAGCGAAGCCATTTTGCTTGATTGCATGATCGTCGCATCCAGCGCGGCTCTTTCATCATTCGCCGCCTTTAATTTCCCGACCACAGACGCCACCGTCAGATACGTGCCAGCAAAAATCATACATGCACAAATCAGAAACAAAAGATAAACCATGGATTGAACCCGCAACAGTGGAGAAAGAGCCTCTCCAGGGCTTTCAGTCACTACAAGTTTCCAATCAGTAAGTGACAAAGACGTGATGCCCGCAACATACATCGTTCCGTTTTCACTCCAATCACAAATGTCCACAGAGCTACCACCGGAATATTCAGGAAGATGTGCTCGAGATAAAACCTTACCGCCGAATCTTGAAGGAGTTTGAAGCTCCCAATTGCGATTGACCAGATAGGCATCACCGAGCTTGCCGCTCCGCACATTTCTAACAAGAGTAGTAAAGACATCAGAGTCAATGGTAGCCCTTAATATCCAAGTCTTGCCGGCTTCTCGCCTTTTCACTGCAATGATGAAATGTGGATAATTTCTAAACCCCATAAAAACATCACTTACATAAACCCCTTTTAGCATTACCTGATTAAACCAAGCTTCATCTTTATAATTAACGTCCCTGAGATCAAACGGGCCACTATAAGCCTCATGGCTTCCGTCCTGCCCTATAACCCCAAGATCAATAAATGACCGTGATGTATTATGAATTATGTCGAAAAGAGAATTCAGATATGTTTGGTTTGTCATCTGCGCAAGCGTGTGCGTGTTGGCAAGATTCTGTAATTGCACCACTCGTTCATTTAAAAACATGTCAATGGTATCCCGCTTGCTATTAACAACGAGCACCAGATTACTGGTCAATTTTTCTTCATAAGATTTACTGAACTGATCATGAATAACGTAGCCCAAGACAAAAAGTGGTATGAGCGAAAAGCATAAAGTTATGGCAATCAGCTTCCATCTCAGCTTCGTGTAAGAAGTGGCAGTCATAAAGACCTACCATGCTCGGAATTTTGGCTACTATAACTTGATAAAACAGCTTCTATACCCTGTTCGAATTTAACCTGATAGTTCCGGTATGCATTAGAATCCGACATAACCATGTCAATTTGTCTGGTATGAACCAGCAAGTATCCGGCAACAGCAAGTGCCTGCTCAACAACTTCCGCCGCAACACCTTCAATTCTGGCAAAAAGCGAATCTTCCTTCACGTCAACAATAAATCCCTGTTTTTCAAGAATTCCCGCTATCAACCATGAACGAATCATACGGCGCGATTTGTCTGCTCCACCGCCTGTAAATTGGAAAAAAGCATAATTTTCATCAGGATCATCCCCGGCATACCCTTCCACCGTGCAAAAATGGAAACCGAAGCGGGATTGTAGATTGCAATAATTTCTGGACACTATGAAATAGTTCCGATCGCCCAGATCATTGGACATTCCCGGAGCCAGTGCCGGATTACAAGCTGCTTCAGATATAACAGATATCAGCCCGGAGGCCTGAACCGGAGGCGGACCATCCCAGGGAATTTTCGTCATACCTATCCACAACGATTTCATAGTATTTGAGCTAATATCGGAGAGACTTACATATTTATCATCAACCGAAGAAGAAGTTCCACCTCCGAGATCGATCAACCAATATTGAAGTAAACGTTCTCCCTTCAATCTCTTGGCATTTGCTGCGGACATAGCATTTTTACGAAACATTTCCGCTACAGCCTTTTCGTGACAATATCTGGTAATATCGTGCAGAGATGTACAATTAGACGGTCTAAACTCAGATGAATCCGGGACCGTCAACGAAAGCGGAACAATAAAAGGCAGAGTATTCCGTAAGGCTGTTGTTACGGGGTTATTCTGCGGCAGAACAGGCTTCTTCTCCCGAATAGGATTTTGATCTTCGAAGCAACCTTTATAAATTTTACCAGTAGCCGTATTTACAGTAACAACTCTAGCTTCGGACAAATTCTTCACAGCCCCCTTAACTCCGATAAAAGCGGGAATTCCAAATTCTCTAGCAACATTCGCAAGATGTCCGGTTGCGCTTCCATGTTCCGAAATAAGAGCTGCAGCCCTCGGCAAGATCACAGCCAAGCGAGGTTTCGCGTTATAAGTAAGCAAAACTGCGCCGTCAGGAAAATTAAACATATCATCATCTGTTTCAACCATGACGACTTCACCGCAAGCAAAGCCGTGACTGGCAGGGATACAATTTCTTAAAATAACGTGAGATTCATGTTCATCTTTTTTTGGGATTTGTTCGACATTTCTCTGGGAATCAGTAACGGACAGGGGACGACATTGCAGTATATAAATCTGACCGTCCGAAGATTTAACCCATTCAATATCCTGCGGGCAATTGAAATGCTTTTCAATTCTGAGCGCAATTTCAACAAGTTCAGTAATTGCGGAATAAGGAATTGAAGGAGCACTACGTCTATTTTCACACATTTTAACTCTATAAATTTCACCATTTTCCGAACTTAGACATTGCCATTCTTTGTCTGCGATAAACACATCACGAAGGGTACGATCAGTACGATCCATAACCCATGTATCCGCAAGCGCACTGCCATCAACAATCGAACTAGGGTGCCCCGGGACTCCGCTTATTATCAACGCATTCTTGTTTTTACCAATAGGATCAGAAGTATATATTACTCCTCCCGCCACGGCTTCAATCATTTCAAGACAACCTACACACATGATAAGCTCATCTTCCCGAAGTCCCTTATTCAATAGATAAGTCATGGCGGTCGCAGAATACATGCTTGCAACAACAGCCCGATAAGAATCAATTATGTTCTCGGGTAAAACTCCCAAAACAGAAATAAATTGCCCTGCAAAACTTGCTTCTCCTGAATCTTCTCCGAGTGCGCTGCTGCGTATCGCCAACCGTAAATCTGGTACGCCCGCCAAAAGATCTGCGCAATATTTTTCGATGGCATCTTCAAGTTCAGTCGGCATGGCTGCAAGATCTATTGCATGTTTTATATTTTCTTCCAGCACAAGAAGATCGTTTAAATCATTACTGTCAGCTATTTGAATCAAACGATTAATTTCGTCATCCAAACCAGAATTTTCCATAAAGGATAAAAAGGCTGAAGCTGTTATGGAAAACCCTTCAGGAACTCGGATACCCAGCTTGGAACGAATTTCTCCAAGCATGGCCATTTTAGATCCTGTTTCAGAAATAGAATCTGCACTGATTTGATCCATACTTAAAATCAAAGATCCACAGCATTGCCCAGTGCTACTTTCCAAAGCTTTTTCCATATCCATAACAATTACATTGAAAACATCTTTTAAAGTATCATACTTACCAGGGCTCATGCGGCATAGACGTTCAATCATTTGGCGAACATTTGCTGAAACCTTAAGACTTTGAGATCTGACATGAGACATTCCAAAAAGGTCATTTGAACGGGCTTCTTCGCTCATCTCCGCCATAATTTTCAAAGCCTTATTGTTCGCAGCAAGCAACAATCTAAAATTTTCGCACCGCGCAAGAAACTGTATTGATTCATCATCCTTCGCGGTTGAAGGATGAAGTACAACTCTTGATATAATCTCAAAGATGGAACGCATAATTATCTCTCCGGCTGATCAAACTTAATAGAGAGTCCGGGACCGAATCGCATCTAACATTTTGTAATATAAATCATCGGTTCCGATAGGCTTCAGCAGATAATCAAAAGCACCACAATCCATTCCCTCGATCAGAGCTTCAGATTTCGCATGCCCCGTTAAAATGATGACAGGAAGAGCAGGTGAAAAATCTTTAATCTGCCTAAGAGTTTCAAGACCGTTCATTCCGGGCATCATTACATCTAAAACAACGACATCAAAGTCCGCGGCTTTAATTGCCTCAATGGCATCCCGCCCGCTGCATGCCACACTTACATCAACATTACGACGAACAAGCCTTCGTACATAAGCGTTAAGAAAATCATTTTCGTCATCTACCAGCAGCAGCCTAATTTTCTTCATGTCTGATACTCCTCAATAAGTTTCTTACCATTGGGACCGAGGACTATGTGTCCCCGGTCCAGTCGTGTGAGGGGGGGGTGAGAGCAGATCATTTTGCGTACAGATAAAAATCGTTATTGCTTAACCGCTACCCGAACACTGAACGCAATTCCAAAACCAACGGAGCGGCTGTCCAAAAAAATATCAATAATAAAACAGCAGTTATTATAACTAAAAATACCGCCTGCATCTTTCCTAAACCGCACGCTTTTACCAGACCTATTCCTACAAGCACGGCGCGAACAGGCTCCAAAACCATTGCAAGACCGGGAATCCACGAAATGACCATGAGAGCACCACCGGCATAAGCATATACATTAAATATTTTACCGTATGGCACTCTGCTCCGGGTCGACATACTGATCATGCAAAAGGAAAAAGCAGCTCCAAGCGCAGGCATAAAAATGGCGTTAATCATCATAATAACGCCCATGGTGAAGGAATTTTCAAAAAAATATGTCATGCTTACCGAGCAATAAAAAATTCCCGAAATCATTAAAAAGAAAAGTGCGCGTCTAGATCCACTCTCATCTGCAACACTTTCAAAATATTTAACCGGAGAACGCATAATCGCGAAAAGAGTATCCATATACTCCCTTACTCCCATCTTTTCAGCATGCGTGCATGAAGCTTCCATAATATTCCTCCTAGCCTATGAATCTATTAAAACCTTCAACCATGCCCCAGCCGAGCATGATAAGCGTGAGAATAAAAAGAAATCTCCGCTCGGTTTGCTTTGTAAAATAAGTGGTGCCATTTTTATAAACAAAGAGTTGTTCTTTTTTTTCACTACTTTTCATAATATTACCCTCATGGCCCGGCGGCCCCCTCGAAAGGGAAACCGCTGGGGTATATAAGCCTGATTATCGTTTATTAAAACCCCGGTAACCCACCAAATCCAATTCCACACCAGTATAGTGATGTGAGAATAACGATCATAATGTTCGCGATAAACCACATAGGCACCCCGACTCTAAGGTAATCCTTAGGCTCAAGATATCCTGAAGCGTATACAATTGCGTTAGGGGGAGTTCCGATAATGAGGCAGTAAGCAAAGGAAGATGAAATAGCTGTAGCCATTGCCATAAACGGCAGGAACGTTGTTCCCGGATGGACAATACTAGCCATATTCAAAGTTATAGGACCAACTGCGGCCGCGGCCGGACCATCCGCCATTAAGTTTGTCAGTACAGCTGTCAAACCATTCGAGGTCAACATGAGTGGAATACCCTTATCCATACCAAGCGGAGCAAGAGTATCGATAACAGACTGAGCTAACCAATATGCAGCACCGGTCTTGTCCAATGTACGACCAAAGATGATTGCACCCGCATAAAGCCAGACTACACCCCAATCGACCTTCTCCTGATAATCTCGCCAGTTAACAACACCAGTCAACAGGTAAGCCACAGCTCCGGCAACGGCTATTACACCGATGCCCAAGCGGATAGGATAGATTCCCATGTTGAAGAAAGCCTTCTCGGTAAACCAACCGAAGACCATAAAAACAAAAATGATCATTGCCCAGATCTGGTTCTTGTTCCACTTGCCCATCTTTATTATTTCACCTTCGAGGTGACGCATAGCTGGAGCTAAAGAACGAATTTTCGGCTTAAACACGGTATTGGTTACAATCCATGTGAAAGGAATCATCACGATGACAAACGGCATACAATACATGATCCACTGGGCATAACCAATGTCCATGCCGAACATGTCTGACAAATAAGTCATCATAATAACGTTTCGTGCACCACCGGAAGGAGCACCTGGACCACCGATGTTACAAGCCATAGCAATTGCGATCATCAGCATCTTGGCAAGTTCCTTATCTTCAGGAATCTCGTCAGTGAGACTGTTCTGATAAAGCAACATACCGATAGGCAGAAACATTGCTGCCAGTGCATGGTCTGAAATAAACGCGGCGAGCGGGCTAATTACGAGGAAGAATATCAACGTAATCCAGCGCACATTAGGAACTGCCAGTTTTTTAAACATGAGCAGACACATTCTCTTATCCACTCCAGTCTTGACGAAAGCGGCCGCGAACATCAGCGAGCCCATGATAAACCAGCAGGCATCAGACCAATAAAGACTTGCAACCTCACTTCGTGAAACGACTCCAGTAAAGACAAGAATTAGACCTATACAAAATGCGACACCGGGAAGTGGCATACATTCTGTCATGAAGCAAAAGACAACAAAGACAACCATCGCGATGGCAACCTGAATTTTCCATGCTCCCTTATCAGCACTCTTCTTTTCTGAAGAGGATAAATCCTCATACGAAAGATTCTTATTCCGAAGCTCAAACGCGCTCTTCATTACCGTGATATAAGCTTTATCTGTAAGTTTAATGTCTACGTAATTAAGAGCCTTTTTCAAATTAGCTGAATCAGCTTGAATCTTGTATTTCTTCAACCACTTAGCATCACGCTTCATAAAACGAGCCTTGGATAAAGCTCCCATGCGCATATTTTGTTCCATCATCTGGGCAGTCAACACCTGCCACTGCTCAACTTTGTAACTTTTAGTGTTAAAAAGTTGTTCACAAATATAATTAGTTACAATCTTCGGGCCAACGGAATACTGCATTCCCACCTTTTTCATTCCCTGTGTTGCAGGAAGAATAAGGAGCACCATGAATATTACTACTGGAATTATCAGCAACTTCCAGTTGACGAACTTATCGTAACCTGTCGCCCTTTTTTCTGCTTGTGCCATGTTTCACCTCTATCGCTTTACTTCAGTATAATTAATTAGATGATATTATCCGGGCGATCTCATAAAAGATTTCCTGCTCCCGGACGATGCCTATATCCCTGCCTTCCTTCTGAACAACCATGCGCCGTGCAGGCATGGTCACCATGTTATTGGCAACATCCATCAGGTTTGCGTCAAAGCTAATGATCGGAAGGATTTCAGACATCAGTTCACGCACAGGTCTGTTCATAATTTCTTTAACGCGGGAAGTGAAAAGCCCTTCCCAGAACATGGCTGAATACTGCAGACTGTCTGCCATAGAAGGCTTAGGGGCTGTCAGATAATCGGGCCTAATTGCGTTGATAAGATTTAGGGGATTAAGTATACCAGCAACGCTGCCGTTTGAGTTAGTGACAACAACCGAACGATGTCCTGTGTCCATCAACTTATTCGTAGCCACAAATTCGCTCATGGCCTTTTTCAGTGCTGCGATTGCATCACGTACGGTGCTGTTATCCGAAATCAGGGTATAGTCATCCAGAGGAATCATTATTTCCTCTGCCAACTTCTCCTGATACGGTTTTTTGGAGGCAGAAATGTAAGCGTCATGGATTTTATCAGCTAAAAGATCAATGTCACATGGCTTAGCAAGAAAATCGAATGCGCCGGTTTTGTAAGCTTTTCTGGCACCGGAAAGATCTCCATGACCTGTAAGCATGATAATCGGAAGATCGGGCATAATCGCTTTAATCTTCTCTAATGTCTGATGCCCGTCCATTCCACTCATCTTCACATCCAGAATAACTACATCCGGATTTCCCCCTAGTTTTTCCAAGGCTTCTTCGCCACTCGCAGCTAGAATAGTTTGAAATCCTTTGCGGGACAGTATCTTCGCTGTCGTGTTGCGGAAGCGTTCCTCATCGTCGACCATGAGGACCTTAATTTTACTCATTATCAACCTCCTTGAAGTTCTATCGGTTTTTACTTTCTACCTTTCGGAAACATCAGCCATCCAGGCAGAAAGAATTTTTTGCTTATGGCGTGAAACTTTTTCAAAAGCCTCCTCAACCTTCCCAAGAATATCTTTCATACTCACAGGCTTAATCAGGAAATCCATCGCACCCAGCTTAAGGCCTTCCACTGCGGACTCCATCGTTGCGTGTCCAGTAAGAATGATCACTTCGATAAGCGGATAATCTTTCTTGATACGCTGCAAAGTCTCCATGCCATCCATTCCAGGCATCTTTATATCCAGGAAGATTACATGTACGTCTTCAGTCGCAAGCTGTTCGAGAGCATCCTTTCCGGACGTTGACGTAAAAACATCAATCCCCATCTTCTCGAAAAGTTTTTTTGTTGTGCTGAGCAGACGCTCTTCATCATCTACAAGCATGATTTTCATCTGTTCCATAGCTGTCTCACATTGTGTCTGACTTCTTTGGGCATTATTCCCATTTGTTTTATACGAATATCTAACGCCTACTTTTGCAACCAACGTGCCAAGCGTAAACAATTGAATTCACAGATTTTAATCACGCAAAACCTTGTTATAAAATTTACAAATCACGCAAAATAATAATTTTCCAAAAAAAAATCCTTCTTGCCCAGCAAATTTATGCCGAGTCAAAAAGGATTTTTAAAAGTATTAATATTAGAATTCGCTACAAGTTATAAAGCTTAATCACATACACTGTTAAAAAGAATTCAATAATTCAAAACTAGTTACTAATTCCAGGTAAAGTTATCGTAAAAACTGTGCCCTCATTCATAACACTCTCAACAATGAGAGTACCTCCGAGAGAGCTTATTATTGTGTGACACACTGACAGACCAAGGCCCGTTCCCTTTCCCGGAGCCTTGGTTGAAAAAAAAGGAACAAAAACCTTTGTCATATTATCCGGGCTGATACCTGTTCCGTTATCGCTGACCTTAATAACAGCGCTTCCATCCGTTCTACGTTCAGCAGTAACAAGGACTTTTCCACCTTCAGAACCATAACGGTCAATAACTGCATGAATCGCATTATTAAGCAGATTGACCATAACTTGCTGCAACTGCCCGGGGTCTACCTCAACGAAAGGTGTGTCAGGACTGATTACACAGCTCAGTTGTATGCCATGAACATTGGCATTTTTTTCAACCAGATTTCCCACTCCAGGTAAATAAACTGCAAGATTAATATTCTGCAACTCAGGCTTACTGCTTCGTCCGAAATTAAGGATTTCACGTGTAATCCCAGCGCAACGATCGATTTGCAACTTGAACTGTGCTGCAATCTCATAAACCTCATCGCGTATTACCGGATCACAATCGCTTGACAGTGCATCTTTAAGGACCATTTCCAACAATGCGAGATCACTTTTCATTATTTGCAATGGATTATTTATTTCATGAGCAAAGCCCGCCGACATTTCTCCGAGTTCAGCAAGACGAACTGCCCGCATAAGCTGATTTTCAAGTACACAGACATCATTGGCTTGATGTTCAAGTGTTTCATAAATTTTGCGACTGGCAAAAAAAGCCAGAACAACAATAAAAGCCCCACCACAAAGAAGGATAATGAGAATTGTATATCCGGAATTGGTAGTTGACCGGAAGGCATCACTTCTCTTTTGCCGGACAATAAGCCGCCATTTACCATCATTCATAAGAGCAGACGCAAGCAAATAATCAGCACCGTCATCATTTCCAAGAAACGTCATTATATTTTTTTTCTGAGAAGGATAATTAAACAAATCGTTTTCGAGAAGTCTTCCACCGGATCTGCGCGCAGTCTGAAACTTGCCATCCTGACTTACAATATAAGCTTCACCAGTGTCCCCAAGTTTAACTCCATCAACAAGTTTTCTAAATATATCAGGATTAATAGTACCTCGTAGCACCCACGGCTTACCATCTATGCGCCTCATGACTGCCACAACAAAATGTGGAACATTACGATATCCTAAATAAACATCGCTAACATAATAACCTTTTTTAACAGCTCCCTGATACCATGGAGCGTCAAGATATTTCATTTCAGCTAGTTCATACGCCCCTGCATATGAAACCTGAACTCCCCCCGGTGCAATCAAGCCTAAATCCTGAAATACACCACCGGCATATTTATACATCAAAGCAATCTCTTCATGCTCCCCCCCTCCCTTCAAATGCTCAGGGGGTATTAAATTCAAATATTCCTGCAAATCTGACTGTCTCTCTTTAAGAAATACCGAAATTATGTCCCTATGATCTATAGCAGATTGACGAATAGCACTTACAACCAATTTTTCCGTTGTTTTTGAATAGGAATAATAACCGATAGTCACCGCCAAAAGGAGTGGTAAGGCGGGCACAACAATCATTGAAACAAGAAGGAGTTTATGAACTCCGCGATACAACTTTCTTTTCATCATGAAATCCTTTTGCACGAAATTGCCACATTAATTAATATTACCCAACCATTACAAGTCATTATATTATCTAGCAAAAACCATGATCAAAAATTAACACTTAATATATTTATTAAGCAAGGCGTATGCCAAAAGCTATTGACAATACACAGCGAAGAGGCATATCGCAAAAGATAGTGAAATTTTGAACTATCGACAGTAAAAATGATCTATCCCCAAGGAGACCTTGGCATGACTGAATCCTCATCAGATAAAAATTCCAACAAGGAAGGTTTACGAAACATCGTAAACAAAATATCTCGAAAAATGGGGCTCAGAGGCAAGTTATTACTCACTCTCCTTCCCTCCATTTTAGCAATTTTACTATTTACAGGATATACATCTTACCGAGTAGCGGACGAGTATGTTGACATTGCATTGACTCGAACTGTTAAAGTTCAAACCTTGGCAATTGTTCATGAAGTCGAGCAATATATGGATGCCTGCAGAACAGATCTGCTGTTTTTTGCGCAAGGCGATATGCAAGCTAAACCACTTCGAGACATGATGGAAAAAAAATTGCGTGCCGGAGGTAACAAGTATTTTGAGCTTGCTTATCTTCCTGCATCGGGAGGAGAACCTGTAGTCCTTGTGCAGCGAAATGGAATAATTAACGAGATTAACTTAACCGAAGAATCCCGGATATCGCCGAATCCTCTGTTGGAACTCGGAAGGCTGAACTCATTAAAGCAAGGTGAAGTTCACCCTTCACAAGTAATAGAAGTTGTTTATCCTCTTCCTGATGCAAAAGCTTCCAATCTACATATCCGCACACATGTCATTCGTTTTTATACCTACTTTCCAGGCGACAATGAGAATCCTCCCGGAATTATATTTCTTTCAATCGAAGCATCGCAGATACGTAATATTCTTTCGCTGTATAATTCAGAGAAATCCCCCTTATGGGCGTTCCCCAGAAGTCAAGAATTACGCTTCAGCTACCTTTTAAATACTGAAGGCTGGATTCTTTTCCAATCGGCTTCTATTCAAGACAAGGACAAAGAACTCGCAACATTTCTTGCAAGAGAAAGCTTCGAAGGAACATTAGGAAAACAGGGGCACGCCTCTGCTTTCAGACCAAACAAAAATCACGCAAAATACTGGCAAGCTCTCGAGAAAATTAAAAATAATGAAAATGGTTTGCTAGAAATCGCTGAAACAGATGAAACCAATTCAAGTGTTAATTCTTATTATTTTTCATACGCTCCTGTTAAATTCAAGACAGCTGTAAATAGCCCTCCCAAAGTATACGGAGGAGTTATATTTATCGATAGAAGCCAGCTCCCGATCATTGCAGGGTATAAACACTTTGATGTAATGCTTATGGTCACAATCGGCACAATTGCAGTTATATCTTTCCTTATACTTTGCATCGGAAAAATTCTAACAACTCCGGTCCTCAAACTAGCAACAAGGATGAACGAGTTGAGTTCACTGGAAACATTAGAAGAAATTAATCTTCCATACTGCGGTTTTGATGTAGAGATGCTTCAACATTCGATCAACAACATTATCAGGCGAGTTAAACAGCAAGTTACTGAGCTACAGGCTAAAGATGAAGCTATTTTCAATGTGAACAAACGTGAACCTGCAGATCTTAAACGAGAGTTAGAAGCTCTAGTGGATGTAGAACTAAGTCTTATCCCTGAAATAATTGGACACGGTCCGATAATTTCGAGTCTGAAATCAGATATACTAAAAGCCGCTCATGTTGATGTAGATGTTCTTATTTCCGGAGAAACAGGTACAGGTAAACAGCTTGTAGCGGAAGCTATCCATAATCAGAGTAACCGTAAAAAAATGTCCTTTGTATCGATAAATTGCGGAGCACTTGATGAAAATCTTTTACTGGACGCATTATTCGGACACGTTAAAGGAGCTTTCTCCGATGCAAAAACAGACCGCAGCGGAGCCTTCAATGAAGCGAACGCGGGAACATTATTTCTGGATGAAATCCAATCAGCATCGCCGAAAGTTCAGCAATCACTACTCAGAGCGATTGCGTCGAGAAAAATTAAACCTCTCGGTAGTGACAAGGAAATCGAGTTCAATGTAAGAATCATTGCCGCAACTAACGTTGATCTACCTTCTCTAATTGAACAGAAAGTATTCAGAGAAGATTTGTATTATAGACTAAAAGTCATCTCAATTGCGACACCTGCACTACGAAGTCACCCAGAAAACATCCCTATGTTAATCATTTATTATCTTAAGCAAGCCGAACAATTAACATCCCGCACTGATATGGGCATCAGTAAAGGAGCTCTCAGCAAGCTAATATCCTATCAGTGGCCGGGGAACGTCCGCGAGTTGCTAAACTGCATAACAAGAGCAACTGTCATGGCTGAAGGAAAAATCATTCAACCAGAGGAAATACGGCTTGAGGGTGAAGTCGAAGCAAAATTATCATCTTCCGATGATGAGGCTGCTTCTTTTTCAAAATCAGAAGAAATCATCAGTCCTGTAAATGAAAACCCTTTTGAAAGCCAAAACAACGATAAAAACAAGCTTGTTGAAGCAACTGTCGAGACATCTCCTTTAAATGAAAGACAAAGCATGGCATGGACTAAGATCCGAATTAAAAAGACAATTACCCGAAAAGAATATCAAGACATAGTGGGCGGGCGTCTTCCAACGCGCACAGCCATATATGATCTACAAGATTTTGTCCGACGAGGAATGCTCACTAAGCAAGGACGTGGTCCATCGACTAGATATGTAATCTCGGTTAAATAAATAAATCCCGCGCGTTGCCGTGCGGGATTTATTTATTTAAAAGAATTAATCTTATATCCATTGTACAGAGTCAACTACCACCCTCGGAGAAGGGAAAGACTCTCCCCTATGTTCTAACGACCCCTGTGAAAGCTCTTGCCTGACCTCTTCCAGATCTATCACCTTCGGTGGGACAAGCGTAAAACCAGAAGCTTCACACCAGTCGTGATTGGTCGCAAACTGTCCATCATATCTGACCTCATCAAGAATAAAATAATTATCTTCACCCATAATCCGATCCCATTGATGCACCATAAATTCAAACTTACCTGGATCAAATTCACTGATATTATCCCACTTCCATGAGAACTTGCACATTTCATTATCATACCCGAGAACACAGAGATATTTAGCCTTGCTGTCCAAGTACATTCTGCGTCTGATCTTTACGGGAGCAGTTGTAATTAAACTCCGCTCAAATTCACAACTTTTACCGTCCAGAAAAGTTTGAATGACACATTCATTATCAATACGCATTCCCCATGTGGTGGTATTGCCCTTGCGCCACCAATCCATAGGCTTCATAGAATATACTTTAGATCCGTATTGATTAATTGTCTGAACAGTTTTTGCTGACACTGGATGTAATGCAAGATCACAAGAGCGACCATGCGTAGAAAAAACAAGTTCCATTATAAATGCCTCCTGATAATTTGTTATAGTCCCACTTCGGGATAGATCTATATTTTGCATAGACTATGCCACTCGTAATATTTATCACAAACACCAGAACACATCTAAATTAAGCTTTAATTACAGTGTATTAATCACAATAATAAATGCAGAATATTGCAAGTAAAACAATGGCGTAATTTGGCAAGATAAAAATAATTTATGTCTTAATATTAAACTTTCATATACTTAAAGATGTTTCATTTCCTTCACTGCGAAGGTCGCCAATTACCACAGACAATTGCTCAGCTAAATCAGTCAGCCCAGAAATGGCCTGCGCGGATTCATTAACCGCAGTAGCAGAATTGGATGCAAGCTCAGTCACCTCAATAACAGCACTACTGATTTGCTCTGATGCTATTGACTGTTGCTGGGTTGATGCAGCAATTCCTTCAATACGTCCTGCAACATCATCCGAATAAGCCTGAATTTTTTGGAAAACTTTTACAGAGTTAGCCACTTCCTGACTAGCTGAATCAACAAAAGCCAACGTTTGCTTAACTCCATTAACATTTCGAAGCGCTGCATCTTGAATAGTGACAATTCGAGCTTCAACCTCTTTGGTGGCTTGCATTGTCTTCTCCGCAAGTTTTCGAACTTCGTCGGCGACCACAGCAAACCCCTTCCCAGCCTCTCCGGCGCGGGCAGCCTCAATTGCAGCGTTCAAAGCCAGCAAATTGGTCTGATCAGCAATCTCATTAATAACCCCGATAACATTGCCGATAGAGTTTGTATCCGATCCCAACTTGGACATATCCTCTTCCAAAATAGACACATTTGCAGCAACCTTTAACATCGATTGCTCAGCTCGTTGTACTACAGTTATCCCTTCTCCAGCTTCACCTTTAGCCTCGCAAGCAGCCTCTGAAGAATTGCCTGCATTACGAGCAACCTCAATAACTGTAGCGTTCATTTCTTCCATGGCTGTTGCAGATTCAGCCATCCGAGCCTGCTGAACAGCTGCTCCCTTGGTAATAACTTCTGTTCGTGACTGTAATTCTTGAGAAGCATTTATCAGTTCACGAACTACACCATCAGCTATAACTGCGGCTTCTCCCATCTTCCCCACAAGCGACTGAACATACTTTTTCTGTTCTAAAGCTTCATCTCGAGATACTTCGGCGGCCTTGGTCTGAAGAATAGCTCCGCACTCCATTGCTTTAGCTTCATCGATAAGCGATTTAAGATTAGAAACCATACCCACCATTACTTTTCGCAATTCATTCAACTCTGCACTAAAGCTTCCCTGAGGCTCTTCATCTAAATTACCTGCAGCAACGCCCTTAGCAAAAGCATTTAAACGCTTAAGTGGTGCGGTTACAGAAACCATTACCCATAACAGCAAACCGAGAATTGACAGTCCCACAAAAACTTCAATTCCAATTACTAAATATTTAGTAAACATTGCGTCATGCTGCGATTGAGCTGAACTCTCCGCGGCAATACCAGCATAGACAGGTTCAAGCGCTCGAGCTGCATTGATAAGACCTGCTGTTTGTTCAGCTACAGCTTTCTCTGACTTTGCATATTCATGAAATGTATTCAAATACTGATCTAGCGCAGTAAGTTGAGCATTTCTTTTCTCGCCAAGGTAGTGATCATTGACAAGGTCACGAAGCCTCAACGCAGTTTCATCAACTCGCTTCAAATATTTATCTTCACCTCGAATGATATAATTCTTTTCGTGCCGACGCATTTGCAGCAAAAGCACTACAAAACTGGAAGTCTGTTCATTCTCATTGAATACTTTTTCCATATTTCGCGCATTTAAAATAAACTGCCATCTCAACCCATCATTCATCGTAAACCCAATCTGCTTATATAAATTAACGACCTTCGACATTGATGTTTCATAGTTAGCTAAAAGATATAGAGCATCACTACACCGCTTGGTCATTTCAGGCTGCATTGAACCTATTTTTTGAAGTGTTTCTCTAGCGCGTTGCGCATATTTTTGAGTTTTCTCAGCATATGATTCATCTCTGCGCAAAATAAAATTTTTCTCCTGCCTCCTAGCCTGAAGCAAATCAGTCGCGCCTTGATTCGCGAGTAATTCAATTTTTCTAGTTTGCTCTATCAATATTCCGCCGTAATAATTCACTCCAAAAATACTGAACAGCCCTAATAAAACGAACACAAAGACCAATAATAGTTTACCCTTAATACTCATAATAACTCTCCTGCTTTTTTTGCATAACTATAACCATCAAGCCTTTTTGCAAAGAGCATACCTATTATTTATTCAAATATTAAAGGGTATTAATACATACAATCGCGCAAAAGATTTAGAATCCACAAAATAAATCACGCAAAAACAGTCAAAACAGCTTCATCCGTATGCGCCTTTTAAAAACAAAAAAAGCTTACACCATACAAGATCCTGCACACTTTGTTTAGGGTCTTTAAGCTGCAACAATTTATGCGGAGCAGATTTTCCTAGCTTCACATAAGGCCGTCCCCGTCTAAAGTGACGATCTTTTCTGAACTTGGAAAGTGAATACCAGTCACAAAGGACAATCTAGAGTAGATAAGGAAAAGTCTCTTTGGCGAGAAAATGGAAAAAATGAAAAACGATCATCCCTGAGGGCAACCGTTCAAGAATAGGCTCTACTCACAAAAACCGGATCATGTTCCGCAAAATGTCTGCCTCACTACTTCCTCCGGTTTAGGAGGTGCCATATATTTCTCACTGCCTGACTGCACTATATATGGGGTCTTCAGTATATTTATGAGTTCGTGTGTCAGGGAAAAATCATTCTGATCTTCGGCAGCCCTAATTGCCCTTTCAATTTGGTGATTTCTAGGAATATAAACTGGATTGGTCGCGCACATTCTATCCTGAACCAGCGCGATACTCTCTCCTTGTTCTACGATGAGTTCAGACCATTCAGCCGCCCATGATTCAATGGTGGCTGCCTTGGAGAAAAGCGCTGTAAAACGATTCATATCCTCCGAAATTTCCCGGAAGGCGATGGTAAAGTCAACGTGGTTTTGGTGCATGAGCTGCATCAAATTACGGACGAGTTTAAAGCCCCGCTCATCTGCGCTATTCAGCCCGATCTTGCGGCACATCCTGTCCATATAGTGTGTCTTGAACGCGGGTATAAAGGTTTCAAGTACCTCTTCCCCAATAGCGCGTGCAGTCTCAGCATCATCATCGAACAATCCAAGCAGGCAACCGCCGAGGGCAGCCATGTTCCATTGGCCTATGGTGGGCTGGTTGTTATAGGCATACCGCCCGGCATGATCAATGGAACTGAAAACCTTGTCCGGGACATAGGTGTCCATGAAAGCACAGGGTCCATAATCAATGGTTTCGCCGCAAATGGACGTATTGTCCGTATTCATGACGCCGTGGATGAAACCCACTTCCATCCAGCTGGCAATAAGCTTAGCTGTGGCTTCACAAACTAGGCGGAAGAAATCGATATATGGATTGGCCGCGCTTTTTGCTTCGGGATAGTGACGATCGATGACGTAATCGGCCAACTGCCTGACCGCTTCAGCGTCATTTCGGGCTGCGAAATATTCAAAAGTGCCAACACGGACTAAGCCGGATGCCACGCGCGTGAAGATGCCGCCCGGAACCGGAACCTCCCGGATGACTCGTTCTCCCGTTGTCACCATGGCCAAGGCGCGAGACGTAGGAACGCCCAAAGCGTGCATGGCTTCGCTAACAATATACTCCCGGATAACCGGTCCTAAAGCAGATCTACCATCCCCATTACGTGAGAATCGAGTCTGCCCTGAGCCCTTCAATTGGATGTCGAACCGCTTGCCGGAATTGCTGATCACTTCGCCCAGCAGGGTTGCCCGTCCATCACCAAGCTGCGGAACAAATCCTCCGAACTGATGCCCGGCATACGCCATTGCCACAGGCTCCATCCCTTCTATTAAGGTGTTACCGGAAAAAAGAGCAGCCAACTCATTGTCGTCTTCTGGCAAATCCAATGCAAGCTCTGTAGCCAAGGAATGATTTACGCGAATTAACTCTGGATTTTCCACGGCCACAGGATTGATCCGCTGATAGAATTTTTCGGGCAAATGCGCATAGCTATTAATAAAATCCATGAGGACTCCGTTTGGTATTCAATCAACAAGCATCTTCTATAATATATAAGGTCTCTTCTTGGAAATACACCCCTCACCTCAAAAAAAAGACTCCCATGGGGAGTATCTGCGCACAATAGTCAATATAATATAACAAAAAAAACTTACACCATAAATGATGTAAGCTTTTCTATTTATATGGTGACCCCGGTAGGAATCGAACCTACGGCACCAAGATTAGGAATCTTGCGCTCTATCCGACTGAGCTACGGGGCCACTTTATATAAAAACAGGCTGAATAAATAATTATCCGCCCGAGGCGAGAACTTATATACAAGTCGGTTTTCTATTGCAAGATTTTTCTGATACAATAATAAAAACATCCAGCCGAGATCAGTACCAACCTGAAATTCTTTTACTAACACTTAGTTCCCTATCCAGAAAATTTTTTTTACATGTTACATTTTGTTGACACCCCACCCCTTTCATGCAAAACAATCCCCAGCTTAACACTGTTAAGCGAGGATATAACTTATGAGCACACAAACTACTATCATAGACAGCTCTCAGCTTCCACTAAAGATGCTGATACTTGATGCTGCGCGAAAACTTTTTGCCGAGCACGGCTATGCGCAGGTTTCAATGCGCAAACTCGCCACCACCATTGGCTATTCGCCTACTACTATATATCATCACTTCAAGGACAAAAAGGAATTATTCCTTTGCCTAACAGAAGAAACATATAGAGATTTTCTGCACGCAATCAATGAGATACTGTCCGTGTCGAAGTCTCCCAGAGATGCGCTGAAAAATATTTTACACACATTCGTCACCATGGGCCTTGAAAACCCTAATGCTTATCGTGTCGGGTTTATGATGGAAACGGACTTATGGAAAGTTCGTGACTCACAATTTGAGCACAATCCGCTCGGTAAAACCATGTATGACCGCATCAACTCATGCGTTAAAAAATGCATGTTGCCCGGTTCTACGGATGAAGATATTTTAGTCACATCAAACTCCATCATAGCTGCGACGCACGGATTAACCGCTCTGCTGGTAACATACCCGAATTTTGAATGGGGCCCCGTACATAAACTTAAAAAGCAGGTCATTGATTCTGCCGTAGACAGCATAGTCTAAAAATACCGACAGGCCCGAACTGAAAATTTCACGGGGCATCCCCCGGAAGAGAATAAAAGGATTTATAAATGAACAAAAATAAAAGACCAGAAAATAACAACACCAAGAAAGCCAGAAGCAATAATAAAATGCATAAGCAGGTTGTGGCCCTTTTACAACCGAGAGAAGCTCTAAAGCGCGTTATTAAACGTTTCCGTTCGCTACAAAGCCCTGACGGATACTGGGTGTTCGCTCTGGAAGCTGACGTTACAATACCTTCTGAATATATAATGTTTTACAGATTTCAGGGCCGCGAACTGGACCCTAATGTGGCAGAAAGACTCGGCAACTACATCCGTGCAAAGCAAATGAAAGACGGCGGATGGCCTCTGCATGATTTAGACGGCCCGGTAAATATCAGCGCGTCCGTAAAAGCGTATATGGCCCTCAAAATGCTCGGTGACGACAAAGATGCAGAACACATGGTGCGCGCGCGTCAGGTAATCCTTGCAAAAGGCGGAGCTGAATCAGCTAACGTTTTTACACGCATCTGCCTTGCTACGTTTGGGCAAATTCCTTGGCACTGCCCTCCGGCTATGCCCATCGAAATTGTACTATTGCCTAAATGGTTTTTCTTTCATCTTGATAAAGTTTCATACTGGTCAAGATCAGTTATATTTCCACTTTTAATTATGTACGCCAAAAAACCGGTTTGCAGCTTACGTATTGATGAATCCATCCCTGAGCTTTTCTGTAAAAACCAAGAAGAATTGGTATACATTGATAGATACAGAGACAAAGCATTTCGCAAAAATCTCTTCATTCTACTTGATAGAATACTGAAGAGAACAATGCATCTGATTCCAAAGTCCATTCATAATAAAGCCCTGAATTATGCCGAAAAATGGACACGCGCACATATGGCTGGACGCGGCGGAATTGGAGCTATTTTCCCTGCAATGGCAAACGCGGTAAATGCTTTAAAACTTCTCGGTTATGATGAATCAGATCCTGATTTTGCAAGAGGTATGCAAGCTGTTGACAACCTCATAGTTGATAGATTTAATGTACCAGAGAAGTCTCCATGGGAGCACACTGTTGTAACTGGCGGACGTGAACTGTCTGCAGCTCTTGAACTTGATATTTCTCCAGACACAGGGACAGCTCAGAATCTTAACCAGTGCATGTGTCAGCCATGTAATTCACCTATATGGGACACATGTTTAGCCCTGTCAGCGATGATGGAGGCGGGTGAAGACCAGAACAGCGCCACAATTCAAAACTCGATCAAATGGTTATTTGAGCAACAAATTTTCTACAAAGGGGATTGGACTTCAAAAGCTCAAAACCTTGAAGGTGGCGGCTGGGCATTCCAGTTTGAAAACACATTCTACCCAGACTTAGATGACACCGCGATGGTGCTAATGGCCATGGCACGTGCGGGCGTTCTTGAAATGGAAGAGCATCGCGAAAACTTTATCAAGGGTGTTAACTGGCTCATCGGCATGCAATGCACTGGTGGCGGATACGCGGCCTTTGATATTGATAACGACGCTCTCTACCTTAATGACATTCCGTTTGCCGATCACGGAGCACTGCTTGATCCTCCAACATCGGATCTAACCGCGCGCGTAGTCGAGCTTCTCGGAGTCATCGGCTATAATAAGAGCTTCCGCCCGATCAAAGAAGGTATTGCTTTCCTTAAAGAGGAACAGGAAGACGACGGATCATGGTTCGGACGCTGGGGCGTCAACTATATATATGGAACATGGTCAGTCCTGTGCGGACTCCGTCAGGCTGGCGAAGATATGAACTCTTCATATGTATGCAAGGCTGTTGAATGGTTTGAAGCACATCAGAATAAAGACGGTGGATGGGGCGAATCTTGCCTCAGCTACAATGACCAATATTATGCAGGAAAAGGAGAATCCACTCCATCGCAGACATCATGGGCTCTACTCGGACTCATGGCTGCTGGAAGGGTAAACAGTAAAGCTGTAAGTAAAGGTGTCCGCTACCTTCTGGATACTCAAAAAGAAGATGGAAGCTGGAACGAAAAATACTTCACAGGAACAGGCTTTCCAAAAGTATTCTACCTCCGCTATCACGGCTACAGCCAATATTTCCCCATGTGGGCACTCGGTGTATATGAGCGATTCTCAGCAGGTGAAGACTCTAAACAGATCTTGATGCGCCTGCCCTCCCCTTTGGATCTTGGTAAGAAGTGGTAAGCGCACATATTTATGAATGATACTTTAGTTATAAACTCTACTGTTCCAGCCTACGAAACTGGGCCGGACAATAAAATGCATTACCATTGGCTCATGTGCCACCTACAAGAAGCGGCGACAGCGCATGCAGATAGAGAAGGCTTTGGAACAACTAATTTAAACGAAAAAGGTTGTTTCTGGATACTGACATCCATGCGCATTGAGATTGATGAACTCCCCGTGCGCGAGAAATCGTTCACGCTCACCACTTGGTCAAAGGGCGCTAAAAGACTTAGAGCTTTTCGCGACTTTTCCGGCTGTGACGAGAATGGAAAAGAAATAATCCGCGCCAGTTCGGAATGGATGATACTGGATTCAGAAACAGGCAAACCAGTCAATATAGGTTCATTTGGTATAGACCTTCTTCCCAAAGAAGACTCTGTATTTGGCAATGATCTTAAACGGATTCGCCCCAGTACTCCTGTAAAAGAGCTACACTCACACAAAGTTCAATACAGCTCACTTGATGCCAGCGGACACGTTAATAATACAGAGTATTTGCGCTGGGGTATGGATGCTTTGCGGGCAAACGGGTTAGAAGAGCAAAAAATAAGTTCAATAAGGATTGCGTACTTATCAGAAGTTTTTGAGGGCAATACACTTAAAATAATGGATTGTGAGTCAGAACAGACCGGTTCTGAACTGGTAGGACTGAACGAAACGGAAAATAAAGCAGCTTTCGCCCTTCAAGTAAAATGAAAGCTCATCCAGCGCCCCATACAGCTTGACTTATCGAATATTATTCGATAAAAATACCGCCTTCCATGTCATACAAATATTGACATTTTTCAGCTCAAAGCTGATCTTTTAGAAAATATTTAAAACTTTGAGTTTAAGTAATACGGTGTGTTGCATCAGCGGTACATTTTTCTTGCTTCGAGTTTAATGATTTGAGCTTTTGCCCCTGATTTAATAAAGGGGATAATATAAACGTCTTCCGTAGAGAGATAATTTTTATGCTAGTTGCAGGAAATGAGATTGAGGTAGAGCAAGGCGCCATAGTCGGCGATGTGCTCAAAGAAGCCTTATCAAAAAAACAGTTCAAGAATCTTGTCGTTGCAAAATGCGGCGAGGATTTCATTGACCTCTCAACCAGAATACCGTCTGACTGCACAACTCTTGAGCCAGTAATGGCCGCGACAGACGAAGGGTTGGAAGTAATTCGTCATTCCACAGCTCACCTTATGGCTGAAGCTGTAAAAAAACTTTTCCCCACAGCAAAAGTAACCATCGGGCCATCAATTTCAAATGGTTTCTACTACGATTTCGAGTACGAGCGTCCCTTCACACCTGAAGACCTCGAAACTATCGAAGCTGAAATGGTTAAGCGCGTGGGAGCTAATGAAGAATTTTCTCGCGAAGAGATGACCAGCGCAGAAGCAAGAGATAAATTCGACAAGATGGGCGAAGACTATAAGGTCGAGCTTATTGATGATCTCGGCGCGGACAATGTCTCCATCTATTCAAACGGCGAATTCTGCGACCTTTGTCGTGGACCTCACGTTGCACGCACAGGAATGCTTAAGGCATTCAAATTACTCTCCGTAGCAGGAGCTTACTGGCGCGGAGATGAAAAAAGAGCTCAGCTTCAGCGCATATATGGGACAGCTTTTGCAGATCCTAAGGCTCTGAAAAAACACCTTTTCCAGCTTGAAGAAGCCAAAAAACGTGACCATCGCAAACTCGGAACTCAGCTGGATCTATTTTCAGTGAACAACGAAGTCGGCGCAGGCATGATCATCTGGCATCCAAAAGGAGCACTCATTAGAGCTATCCTTGAAGACTTCGAGCGCAAAGAGCATTTGAAACGCGGATACAGTTTTGTTCAGGGACCACTGATTCTTAAAAAAGAACTATGGGAACGCTCAGGACATTACGAAAATTACCGCGAAAATATGTATTTCACAGAAATTGACGATCAGTCCTACGGCATTAAGCCTATGAACTGTTTGGCACATATGCTTGTTTTCAAATCCAGAATTCGCAGCTACCGTGACCTTCCTCAGCGCTACTTTGAGCTGGGAGTTGTTCACCGCCACGAAAAATCTGGTGTTCTGCACGGATTACTAAGAGTTCGCTCATTCACACAGGATGATGCACATATTCTTTGCCGTCAGGATCAACTCAGAGATGAAATTATCGGCGTTGCAAAATTCGTCGGTGATATCATGAGCCTATTCGGATTCGACTACGAAGCGCAAATCAGCACTAAGCCTGAAAAAGCTATCGGATCCGATGAAGACTGGGATAAAGCAACTTTTGCACTGACCGATGCACTCGATACAATGGGCATGGAGTACACAATTAATGAAGGTGATGGAGCTTTTTACGGCCCCAAAATCGACATAATCATTAAAGATGCTCTTGACCGTAGTTGGCAATGTGCTACTATTCAGTGTGATTTTACCTTGCCAGACAGGTTCGACTTGGTATATGTGGGCGATGACGGTGCAAAACACAGACCAGTAATGTTGCACAGAGTCATCCTCGGATCTATAGAAAGATTCATTGGAGTCCTGCTCGAACACACAGGTGGCGCTTTGCCCGCCTGGATTGCTCCTGTTCAGGCAAAAATACTTACTGTCACGGACTCTCAGAACGAATTCGCCGAAAAAGTCTTGCGATTTCTGCAAGAAAAGGGCATTCGTGCTGAGATTGATATACGCAATGAGAAATTGGGCTACAAGGTACGGGAAGCTCAATTAGAAAAGATCCCGTACATGTTGATAATCGGCGACAATGAAGTCGCAGCGGAATCGGTCAATGTAAGGGCCCGCGACGGGGAAGACCCGGGACTCAAGTCTCTTGACGAAGCGGCAGAGCTTATTTCGATCGCGATCAACGAACCATTCAAACGCGGAGGCATGAGCTATAGCTTTTCATAGAGACGGCAGGCGCCCCTATCGCAGGGATGACGGCGCCCGACGAAACGAACGTATTCGAGTTCCTCAGGTTAGAGTTATTGATGATCAAGGTGAACAGCTTGGAGTTATCTCCACAGCCGATGCCCTTGAATTAGCTCAGAGTAGAGGTCTTGATCTGGTAGAAGTTGCTGAAAAGGAAGATCCACCTGTATGTAAGATAATGGACTATGGTAAGTTCAAGTATCAACAGCAGAAGCGCAAGCAGGAAGCCAAAAAGAAGCAAACTGTAATCCAGATTAAAGAAGTAAAATTTCGACCAAAAACCGATGAGCACGATTACCAAACAAAGCTCAAACACATCCGCCGCTTCCTTGATGGTGGCGACAGATGTAAGGTTACTATATTTTTCCGAGGACGAGAAATCGTCCATAAGGACAGAGGCTTAATAGTTCTGGAACGAGTCAAAGAAGATACTTTGGATATCGCCAAGATGGATCAGGCGCCAAGATCGGAAGGACGCACCATGAACATGATGTTAGCTCCTATTAAAAAATAAGGTTTTGTCCGGCCACGAGTCGGTTATATCCCAAGGAGGATAGAAAATGCCAAAAATGAAAACTAGAAAAGGCGCTGCAAAGCGTTTTACTAAAACTGGTAGCGGAAAATTCAAGCGCCGTAGACAAGGTCTTCGTCATATCCTGACAAAGAAAAGTTCCAAGCGCAAAAGCAGATTGGGTAAGAGTACTACAGTTGACAGTGCCAATATTGGTCAGGTCAAACGTATGCTTCCCTACGCATAATCTCTTTATTTAATTTAATATAAATACTGCCCGCGGCATTAGTTGCTTGCGGGTGGTTTTTTTTCACTTCGGAGGATTTAAAATGAGAGTTAAACGTGGTATTGCCGCGAAGAAGCGTCACAAAAAGTTTTTGAAGATGGCCAAAGGCTTTCGCGGGTCCGGTAGTACCCTTTACCGTACCGCTAGAGAACGTGTAGAACGTTCACTTTGCATGGCTTATGTCGGACGTAAAGTTCGTAAACGCGAAATGCGTAAGCTCTGGATTCAGCGCATCAACGCAGCAGCTCGCCTAAACGGTCTGTCTTACAGCCGTCTAATTAACGGCCTATCTTTGGCCGGTATCGAGCTTAACCGCAAGGTTTTGGCTGATCTAGCAGTAACTGATACAGTTGCATTCGCTATGATCGCTGAGAAAGCAAAAGCTCAGGTAAGCTAAATGTCGGACGCAAAGTCCCTGCTACAGGAACTGGAAGGCCTGGTCCCGGAGTGTAATGCTCGTCTGGACCAGGCTTCTTCTTTGTCTGACATGGAAGAATTAAGGGTCGACTTTCTAGGTCGTAAAGGCCGTCTGGCGAAGATCATGTCAGGCCTCCCTGCTCTTTCCAAAGAAGACAAACCTATCGCAGGTAAAAAAGCCAACGAAGTCAAGACAGCTCTCACAGATCTGATCGAGGGAAGACAGTCCCAGCTTGAAAGAGCCGCCATTACCGAAAGCTTGTCCCGTTTCGACCCGACCATGCCCGGTCGCACTCCACATCAGGGATCACTTCACCCGGTCACTTTAGTGATGGATGAAATTTGTGATGTTCTGATTGGTCTCGGTTTCGAGGTGGCGACAGGACCAGAAGTCGAAAACGACTGGTATAATTTCGAAGCCTTGAACATCCCGCCCGAGCACCCTGCACGCGACATGCAGGACACTCTATATATTTCAGATTCAATTCTGTTACGCACACACACTTCCCCTTTGCAGATCCGCACCATGATGGAAAGAACTCCACCATTGGCCGCTATCGCTCCGGGCAAAGTGTATCGCCGGGATTCAGATATTACCCATACACCGATGTTTCACCAGATCGAAGGATTTCTGGTTGGTAAAGATATCAGTATGGCAAATCTACGAGGCACAATAACAGCATTCATTCATCAGCTTTTCGGACCTGAAACAGAAGTTCGCTTCCGTCCAAGCTTTTTTCCTTTCACCGAACCAGGCGCGGAAGTCGACATTTCCTGCGTTATGTGCGGTGGCACAGGATCAATTGATGGCAAAGCGTGCCGAGTATGTAAACAGACCGGTTGGGTCGAAATCCTCGGCTGCGGAATGTTGGACCCCAATGTAATGAAAGCGGTTAATTACGATACTGAAATTTATTCCGGATTTGCATTCGGTGTAGGTATCGAGCGAGTTGCTATGCTAAAATATGGCATTGGCGATCTGCGTATGTTTTTCGAAAACGATATCCGATTTCTACAGCAGTTTTCCTAGCCTTCTATAGAAGGTTTACAGGACGGGACTAAAGTCTCGTCCTGTTATTTATTTTTTTATAAACTGCTGCCCTGACACCAACATATTCATAAAAGTTTTCAGGTCTGAACTCCTTACGGAGACTAATTGGACCGCCGGAGGCCCCCAATGCTTTTAAGCATGCAATGGCTGCGAGATTTCGTACCTTACGAAGGCGAAACTCAGGAGCTTGGCGACAGGCTGACTATGCTCGGTCTTGAGCTAGAAGAAATTTACAATCCTTTTGAAGCAATAGCTCCAATTGTTGTCGGTCACGTTGTAGAATGTGGACGCCACCCTGAAGCAGAAAAACTCTCAGTATGTAAAGTAGACGTTGGCGACAGCGAACTGCTTGAGATCGTCTGCGGAGCACCGAACATTGCGCAAGGACTAAACGTTCCTGTTGCAAAAGTCGGAACAACTATTCCCGGTGGCCTTAAAATTAAAAAGGCTAAACTTCGTGGAATAAAATCTTTCGGCATGATCTGCTCAGAACGGGAGCTGGAACTTTCAGACGAGCATGATGGCATCATGGTTCTACCTGAAGGCCTTAAGCCCGGTCAGAATTTCGTTGAAGCTATGAACCTCGAAACCACAATTCTTGACCTCGGGGTAACCCCTAATAGAGCTGACTGCCTTTCCATGCTCGGAATCGCACGCGAAGCTGCACTTGCTTTTAACTTGCCACTGACAATGCCCGCTCTGAACTTGGTTGAATCCGGCGGCAATGCAGCAGACATGCTTAAAATCAATATTGACGACCCTGAATTCTGTCCCCTTTATCAAGCAAGAATTCTTGAAGGTGCTACAATTAAGCCATCTCCTAACTGGATGCGTCACCGTCTCCTATCAGTCGGAGTTCGCCCAATCAGCAACATCGTCGATGTAACAAACTACATTCTTTTCGAGCTGGGCCAGCCCCTGCATGCATTTGATCGCGATCTCCTGAAAGGAGACTCCATTAGAGTCGGTCATGCATCCGAAGGTCTTAAATTTTCAACCCTAGATGAGCAGGAACGCACCCTTAAAAACTCCGATCTCCTTATCTGGGATGCAGAGCGCCCCGTTGCTCTTGCTGGTGTTATGGGCGGCATGAATTCTGAGATTAACAACGATTCTAAGAATGTTGTTCTTGAAAGCGCCGTTTTCAGACCAGGTACTATTCGTAAAACAGCCCGCAGACTGTCTCTACCATCTGAGGCTTCATATAGATTTGAACGCGGTGTAGACCAGAAGATGAATACGTTTGCAATGAACAGGGCTGCTCAGCTTATGAGCGAACTTTCAGGCGCAAAGGTAATTTCAGGAGTCGCAAAAAGCGAACCCACTCCTTGGCAGATTCGTACTCACGAATATCGTCACGCTCGCTGCAACTCATGGCTTGGTCTTAACCTAGAGCCTGAGTTCAGTAAAAACGCTTTCACCCTTATGGGGCTTGAAGTAAACGATGCTGACGCTGATAGCTGGAAAGTCACAACCCCTTCATTCAGACTCGACCTCGAACGCGAAGCCGATCTTTACGAAGAAGTTGCACGCTATTTCGGCATGGATAAAATTCCATCAATACTTCCCCGTACTGATAAAACTTTTGATTCTAAAATACTTGCCGATACACCGTACGGCTTTTATCGCAGACTCAAAAATTGGGGTTGCGGCACAGGTCTTCACGAAGCAATCAATTACAGCTTCGTAGGCGATGACGATCTTGACCTTCTCGGCCTTCCGCAAGAAGGAAGAGTCAAAATAGCGAATCCTCTAAGCGAAGACCAGAACGTAATGCGTACTGCCATTGCTCCCGGGATGCTAAACACTGTCCGCCATAACCTTGCACAGGGCAACACACATATCCGTATCTTCGAAATTGCTAAGCAGTTTGAAATAGATGAAACATCTGACACAAACACTACTGAGCAGACAAGAATAGGTATGATGCTAACTGGATCTAGAAATTCATCAGAATGGCCACACGAGCATGGTGATGCAGATTACCTTGACGTTAAGGGGCTTGTTGAGAATTTACTTTGCGACCTGAAACTGGATCTTTCCGAAGTTTCACTGGTCGAAGATCATTCATACCTTGAACCGTGTATCAAAATTGTATGCGGCGACGATGAAGTCGGTATCATGGGCATGATCAAGCCAGAGATTGCTGATAAATACCACGCCAAAAAAGAAGTTTGGATGGCAGACCTGAATGCAGATCTTCTTCGCGACAAGGTTATGAGCCATAAGATCAAATTTGCTCCACTGCCTGTATTCCCTCCTTCCAGAAGAGACGTGACCGTAATGGCATCAATATCTCTTCCGGCTGAGACTATTAAGCAGGCAATATTAGGCCTTAAGCTACCGCTACTTGAATCTGTCGAACTGGTTAACCTCTTCGTTCCTGAAGACCAAGAAGACGAGCGCAACCTGTCTTTCCGCCTGACCTACCGTCACGGCAAGAAGACTCTTAAAGACAAAGAAGTGGACAAAGAACACAACAAAGTTCTTGCTGCACTCGAAAAAGCACTTCCAGTTCGCCTGTAGAATTGCTGACCATGTATCAATTAAAGCCCACACGGATTTACCCGTGTGGGCTTTCTTCGTTCAAGATGACAAATCTCTGTTTAATTAGTAATAACACATAAAGCAGTGCTATCCTTACAGACTCACAAACGGGAATAATCATGGCAAGAAAAACTAAACAAGAAGCAGAAAAAACGAGACAAGCCTTACTTGCCTCCGCCTTTAAAGTATTTAGTACGAAAGGATATGCAAGAACAACTTTACAAGACATCGCCACAGATTCAAATGTGACTAGAGGTGCTGTTTATTGGCACTTTAAAAATAAAACTGACCTCTTTGAAAAGTTATTGGATCATGCATTTATGCCTGTACAACAAATAATTTTTTCTAAGATTAAAGAAGATGATTCTCCGCAAGAACTTCTTGTAAGCCTCATGAAAATATGGCTCCATCACGTTACTTCTGACGTTAATTTTCGCACAGCATTTGAAATCATTTTCAATAAAACTGAATGGTCAGATGAACTGATGCCTTTCAAGCTTAAGTACAAGGACGAAGAACTCAAATTCATCAAAATGGTTGAATCTATTTTTTCGAAAGGAATTGAACAAGGAGTCTTCCGTAAAGACCTAACACCGTCTGTAGCTTCCGCGTTCTACTACTCTACCCTTTTCGGACTAGCGCAATATTCTCTTTTTTTCGAACAGGAGCTCGACATCAACAAAGAAATTGACTCATTCATCAATATGTTCTTACATACATGCTTATGCAAAAATTAATATTTATTTTCACATTGTTAGTGATGCTTGTTGCCTCCTCTGCTTATTGCGAGAACAAGGAATTATTCCCGTCCAGTGAATTCAAACTCGGATATCAGGGAATGTACATGAACTATGAAGAACCCGATATCATGAAAGAAAAAGGAATCATGAACGGTGGATTCGGATCATGGACAGGTTACTTTACTGAACATAATATTATGGTCGGAGTAGAAGCCGAAGGAGTTGTCGGATCACTTAAATACACCGGGCAATATAGTGACGGCACGTCTTTAAAATGTGACACGGATGACTACTTTGTCAGCGCAAGAACAATCGTAGGTAAGGGATTCGACTTCGGAGACGTTGGCCTTACTCCATATACAGGAATTGCAGCGAGATACTGGTACGACAAGATTAAAACTACTGGCGGATACGAAAGAGAAATTAAACAATTCTATGTCCCTATCGGCCTAAATGTAAAAGCAAATATGGATGACAACTGGTCAATAGGCGGAACTCTAGAGGGAGATTTATTCCTCGGAGGAGAAGTAAAAAGTAAACTGTCTCAAGCGGGATCAGGATACGAAGACGCCAAGAACACGCAGGAATTCATGAAAGGTGGAGGCGGAAGGCTTTCCATGTTCCTTGAATATGACTTAGATTATTGCGCCGTCGGCTTTGAACCATATTTCCGTTATTGGCAGTTTGCAAAATCTGAAACAGACACAGTACTGTACGGTGGGACGATAGCCAATGTTGTTGAGCCGAAAAACAAATTCTATATGTCAGGAATTAGATTATACGTGAAGTTTTAAAAAAAGCCTCACAAGGTTTTATCCTTACGAGGCTTTTTAGTACAAATTCAATCTAAGACTCTATTAATACTTAAATTCTCCACCAGCATAAATAACTACTTCGCGGCCATCTTTAAGAGTAGCATATACTGTTTTATCAAGAGTATTTACTAAATCCCAATGCAAAGCAGAAGAATTATATCCTAATTCTTCTTTTAATTTTTCATCTAGTTTAGACTGATCTCCTGCGTAAGTATCAGCATAAGAAGCACCCACAGCAACATGGCTATTTCCGAACTCGCCACCGTAGTTTTCATCATAGAGAGTATTGGCCATAAATTTATCAATTCTGGAAAAGCGACGATCTGTCAGGGAAAATTCTCCAAGACGGGATGCCCCAGGGTCCATAGCAAGTTGCTTTTTAACGAACTCTTCACCCTCTTTCGCAGAAATATCGGTGACAACACCATCTACGAAAGTAAGCTTAACACCTTCGACATAATTTCCAGACCTAAATGACGACTGATCCGCATAGAAAACACCGGAAGTTCCGCGCCAATCAGGTGATATAAACAATTCGAAACTCGGAATATTGTGTCCAGAAACACCGATCCACTGACGCATGTCACCGTGCTTAACCGTCAAATCCATTCCTTCTGACACAATACGGTACGACTCTATACCAAGCCCGTTCAGCCAATCTTTTACTTCAGTAGCCTTATCAAAAACCCCTTTCCAACTTTCCGCGGGGCTTTCATCATCAAGGTAACAGGCCTTCACTATCTGCGCAGTGAATTCTTCCAAAGTTAGTCCGGCAGATTCAGCCATTGCTGCGGTCGGATAAGAGCAAAGGGTCCAGCCAAGTTCACCTTCTTGTTCACGAACTTCCATAAGATCGCGAAGGTATTTTTTAGCGACGGCAGATTTACCAATACGCGATGGATCTACATCAGCAAGATGAGTCAGCGATGACGGTGCAAGCAGAACGATGAGACCGTTTAGCCCCTTCATTAACTCTTCGTCCCCAGGCGCGACAAAAGTTATCTGGCTGTCATTCCCGGCCCCATAAAAACTTTTTTCCATAGAAGGCGTAAGACTGAGTCTCGGAATAGGGTTCATACCTTCATCAATCAATCTTTTAAAGACGACTTCTGCCAGCGGTAATGCGTCTACTTCGTAGCGAACCAAGATGACATCACCTTTTTTGTAAGGTTTTGTTCTCGCAGTAGTAAGACCCCACCATAATGCATCAACATATTTTTCAAGTTGCTCTTTGGTCAACATAATATCCCCTGATAATTTACTTAACTTATTTTTCTAGCAACGACTTAACCCTACAAAAACAGGGTCACCGCCACGCGTTTTAAAAGTAATTACATTCAAGTAAAAAGCAATAAAATTTAATTTTATCGTAGAAATAATGAATAACTTTTCCAATGTTTCTTTAGATTTTTATCACAGGTTCCTTGACACGGGAGAGGCTTGCCGCTATCCAAATTTCAAAAGCCCTGTATCGGGGTACAAGTTGAATCCAAAAAAATTCGGCTCAACCAGATTTTAAAAGACTGCGCAGCCATCATGGCATATTTTGAGTGCAGACTATCAGTGGCTAAAAAAATCATCTTTTGGAGGGTAACACCATGGGCTACGTTATCACTATTGATACAGACAAATGTAATGGCGACGGCGAATGTGTAGACGTTTGTCCTACTGAAGTATACGAACTTCAGGACAACAAAGCAGTAGCAGTAAACGAAGACGAATGTCTTGGTTGCGAATCCTGCATCGAAGTTTGTGAGCAGAATGCTATCACTATCGAGGAACAGTAGACTGTTTCTTGTACAGATAAGCTTTTATGGCGGGAATCTGAGTTTACTCGGATTCCCGCCTGCTTTTTAATTATAAGCGGTAGTTATACGCTCAGCGCGAATTTCCCCACGGAGCTAATTCTTTTTCCTCCTTACTCCTCTTTCCGCACTTATGGACTATCTTGCCGCTAGGCATGCAGGCAGATGCCATTTGAAAATGACAAAATTAATCCTATTTTTTTCACACAAAAGATTGACTGCTTAGATTTAAGACTTAATTAATATGAGTTTTAGCGGAATCTATGTGCAACTTTGAATTAATATATTTCATGGAGGCTTAGCTTTGGACTTCACCAATATTTTCGAAAAATATGAAGCCCTTGTCGCAGAAGTGGACAAGGCTTTTGAAACAGTTTCCAAACAGACAGAAGACGGAATCAATTGCGGTAAAGGTTGCAGTGACTGCTGTCACGCACTTTTCGACCTCACATTGGTAGAAGCTATTTACCTGAACCGTAAGTTCAACGAATCTTACAAAGGTATGCATCGCTCTGTAATTCTGCAACGATCTGATGTTGCCGACAGAGGTCTGCAAAAAATTAAACGACGCGCTTTCAAAGCAAGTCAATCTGGAACTGCAGCACAAGAAATCATTAAAGAAATTTCACTCGCTCGAGTCAGATGTCCTCTCCTCGGTGAAGACGACCTTTGCGAGCTATATGAGTTCAGACCCCTCACCTGCCGTATTTACGGCGTTCCAATGAATATTGGAGGAGAAGGTCATTCATGTACAAAATCCGGCTTCACCTCTGGTAAAGCCTATCCCACAATAAACATGGATATCCTTCAGACTAAACTTGTAGCGCTTAGCAACGAGCTTACTGAAAGCATTAATTCCAAGCTCACTGCACTTCCTGAAATGATCGTACCTGTATCTTCAGCGCTTGGAACTGATTACACCCCCGAATACTTGGGAGAAAACACAGGAAAAGCGAAAGCTGAAGAACCTGTAAAAGAGCCTACTGAAGCCTGCAACACCTGTTCTGAAGATAAAAGTGCCTGCGCAGACTGTAACTACTCAGTTTCTCTGGGCGCAGCCCCTGCTGAATAATTCAGCAAAGAGGCCAAGGAGGCTACAGTGAGCAAAATTACACGTGAAGAAATAGAAGAACAAAAGCGAATGATGTACGAAAAATTTTCGCCTCGCAGGCGGAAATTTGTTGACAAAATCGGGTACGATGAATGGGACCCTTTTCAGCTTCCATTTGACCCGATCGATTTACGCAGAGACATCACAGGCATGACCTCTCAGCAGCTTTGTGAAGAGTTCTGCAAAAATGTCGAGGCCGGCAGAAATTCCGAGTACGCTCAAGCAGCTGCGGAATTCGGCGTAACACTGGTTATGAATTTTGAGAGAGTCAGACCCATTTTTGACTTTTGCGTCTGGTATAATGAGCATCTTGAAAAAATGGGTAAAAAACCCTGATTTTATCAATTTCAAACGTTTCGAAACTAAGAGGATAATTTTATGAAAAAGTTCGATAATCTTGATGATTACATCGCGGACCTTAAAGATAAAAGAATTAAAAGCCCTACCTGTAGTAACACACGCTACAATCTGGGTATTGCATACCTTTCCAAAAGAGATTTCATGGAAGCAGAACGTGAGTTTCTAGGAGCCATTAATGAATCTCCTAAACTGGCTGAAGCATATGTTCAGCTTGGCGGAATTGCAATGCAGCGCGGCGATCTTGAAGGTTGTCTAAGCTACAATATCAGTGCAACTCAGCAACGTCCGTTTTTCGCTGTTCCTTGGGGAAATATCGGATTTGTTTACATGCAGCAGGGTAAAGTGGATAAAGCTATCGGAGCGCTCAAACGCGCTATCAAGTATGATCACAACTTTGTACAGGCGCTTGCAACACTTGGAAGTGCACATTACCATGAAGGTAATGTGGACGACTGCATCGAAGTTTGCGAAAAAGCAGTTAAACTGGCGGAACACTTCGGTCCAGCATGGAACAACCTTGCTCTTTGCTACTCAGACAAAGGTGACTACGCAAAAGCTGTTGAATGTGCTGACAAAGCAACAGAATCAGGCTTTGAGGTTCCAGCTGAATTAATGGCTGAACTTGACGCTCACCGCTAAACAGTTCTTAAAATATTATAGAAAAAGCCTCTCACCCTTAACTGGATGAGAGGCTTTTTTGTGTACTAAGCTTATTACGGGCAAAATTTGCCTCGAAAAAGCAAATCAATTCTGCTATTATTTTCAAGGTTTCACTTATACTAACGCCGAATTATAGCTAACCACAAAAGAAGTATCAAATGTCACCTCAAAAAACACCTACACCAAAGCCCCCCCTCAATTCCAAGGCCAATTTAGCTCCTAGGCCTCTTGTTGCTCCATGCGGCCTTGACTGTTTCCGCTGCCTCGGCTGCTCAGAAGGTAATGTTGCAGATCATGCACAGGCAATAGCGGAAGTAATGGGAGATAACTTTCAAATCTATGCGAATCGCTTAAAAACATTTAATCCTGCGATGAAAGAATATTCATCCTTTCGCACGCTCTTAGACTCTTTAGCAAAACCGTCCTGCGGTGGGTGCAGATCTAAAACCAGAACGTGTCTGCCATCCTGCAAAGTGTCAGAATGCGTCTGCGAAAAAAACATCGAATTCTGTTTTGAATGTGATAATTTCCCAGACTGTGAATCCACCGGACTTCCAGAATCACTTCTTGAGCGTTGGAAAAACAATAATATCCTTATGAAAGAAATCGGTGTTGATAAATATATTGAAGGGTTGGCAGAACGACCTAGATATCCATAAATTTACAAATAATCGCAAAATGATCAGCCTAAAGTTACGATCATAAAAATATTTTTCTTAACAGTTGTAATTTTATTTTTCTTTGATATTCTTCAGTTGCATATAAAAATTTGGAGGACGAAATGTCACTCAGCAAACTAGCAGGAAAACCAGCACCACCCGAAATTCTAGAAAACATCCCGAAACTAGTTTCGGCTTATTACACTACAAAACCGGATCCTTCAGTTAACCCACAGTTGGTGTCCTTTGGTACGTCAGGACACAGAGGGTCGTCTTTTGACGGCTCCTTTAACCAGGACCACATCTGGGCCATTGCACAAGCCATATGTGAATATAGAGCTTCAATGGGTTACACAGGTCCTCTTTTTATAGGTAAGGACCCTCACGCTCTCTCAGAGCCTGCCCAGATTTCAGCTCTTGAAGTTTTCGCAGCAAACGGTGTGGATGTCTTTGTAAATGACAAGGACTACACCCCCACCCCTGCGATATCACACGCAATTCTCAGCCACAATAAAGACAGAAAGGACGGCTTCGCTGATGGAGTTGTAATAACGCCATCGCACAACCCTCCTCGCGATGGAGGGTTCAAGTACAATCCTCCGAATGGAGGCCCGGCCGGTACAACTTCGACCAGTACTATTCAGAACAGAGCTAATGCCATATTAAAAAATGGCCTTAAAGATGTAAAACGCATTCCTTTAAACCGAGCAATGTCAGCCTCGACAACTCATGAATTCGATTTTGCAACTCCATATATTAACGACCTCGGAAATATAGTTGATATGGAAGCGATAGCCTCTGCGGGCCTAAGTATCGGAGTTGACCCGCTCGGCGGCGCAGCAATTAACTTTTGGGAGCCGATTGCTGAACGGTATGGATTAAACATCAGTGTTGTTAACAAGAAAATTGATCCGGCCTATTCTTTCATGCACGTAGACAAAGACGGCAAGATCCGTATGGACTGCTCTTCTCCCTACGCAATGGCAGGCCTGATCGAACTTAAAGACAAATACGACATCTCGTTCGCAAATGACCCTGACACGGACAGACACGGCATTGTAACCAAAAGCCGGGGTTTGATGAATCCAAACCATTATCTAGCGGTTGCAATAGAATATCTCTACACAAACAGACCTGAGTGGAAAAAAGATCTAGTTGTCGGTAAAACTCTTGTTTCAAGTTCCATGATCGACCGCGTAGCAAAATCCATCAACCGTGAACTTATGGAAGTTCCGGTCGGATTCAAATGGTTTGTAGATCCTCTTCTCTCTGGAACCTGCGGATTTGGCGGCGAAGAAAGTGCCGGAGCATCATTCCTTAGAAAAGACGGTACAGTCTGGACCACCGACAAAGACGGTATCATAATGAACCTTCTTGCAGCAGAAATCACAGCTAAAACAGAAAAAGATCCCGGCGAGCACTATTCTGATCTTGAAAGCAAGTTTGGGCATCCGGTATATAAAAGACTTGATGCTCCAGCAACAATAGAGCAGAAAAAAGCTTTCAGCAGGCTCACTCCTGATATGGTAAAGGCAAAAACTCTTGCTGGCGAAAAAATCGAAGCCCGCCTTACAGAAGCTCCAGGAAATGGAGAAGCTATCGGTGGCTTGAAAGTTGTTACTGAAAACGGCTGGTTCGCAGCCCGCCCGTCAGGAACTGAATCAATATACAAAATCTATGCGGAATCTTTTAAAGGGCTGGCTCATCTGGTCTCTATTCAAGAAGAAGCTGGAAAAATTGTAAACGAAGCCTTTGAGCTTGCTTTAAAATAAAGCAAGCTGGCAGTCTAGAATACAAAAAAGCTTGAGCAACCTGATTTACTTCAGATTGCTCAAGCTTTTATTTTGATTTTTTCCACACCCTACTGACGGCAATTGTTTAGAGCTTCAATTCTGTCTCAATTCTTGAGAATTCAATCAAAAATTTATCTAAGTACCCCTGCACTTGACCTAACTCATCGCTTAACAATGCTTTTTCAAGCTTTGTAGCAATTCCACATGCCCTGTCGGCACACACAGCCGCACAGCTGCTTTTCAGTGTATGTACTGTGCGTTTAGCGATCACTGCATTATTATTTTCAAGCGCTTGCTGAAATATCACAAGATCTGAAGGAACATCAGTTACAAACATTTCACAAATATCGGAAAACAATAACTCATCACCTTGATACAGATCAAGAGCGCTTTCCTTATTAATTGCAGCCTTCATCTTCTTATTGGGTTCTTCCCGAAACGGTGGCACCCGCCTATTCATATTCACAGCCTGCAAAATAGCATCATGCAACTCAGTGTACTGAACAGGCTTGGCAATGTATCCATTCATACCTGAATCTTCACATTTATCTCTAACGCCAGCCATTGCATGAGCAGACATTGCAATGATCGGAATCTCTTGTTTAGAGTATCCGGAATCTCCTTTGCGAATAGACTCAGCCGCGTTGAACCCATCCATTTTTGGCATTTCTAAATCCATCAGAACAAGATCAACATCAAGCATGGAAAGAAAGCTTATGGCTTCAAGCCCATTAGATGCAACATGAACACTATGCCCCATTTTTTTTAAAAGACTGGTCGCAACTTTCACATTGATGGGATTATCTTCAACAACTAAAATACGGCATGGGCGTTCATCATTATTTGCATTACCGCTTTCGACATCAGTATAATCAAGCGTAGAAATCTCAGAAGTTCCGTGCTTCAACCGCACACTGAATGTAAAAACACTACCATACCCCTCTGAACTCCTTACACTAATCTCTCCACCCATCATTTCGACGAGTTCACGAGAAATAGCCAGTCCAAGGCCGGTACCACCAAACTTTCTAGTTGTTGAATCGTCTGCCTGCCTGAAACTTTCAAAAATAAGGGCCTGCTTCGCCTCAGGAATGCCTATTCCTGTGTCGCGAACAGAAACCTGAAGACTAGAACCTTCCAGATCAGCTGAAGACTCTAGGGCGGTAACTTGTACAAAAACTCCTCCCTGTTCGGTAAATTTTAAGGAGTTCCCAACAAGATTAAAAAATATTTGCTTAAGCCTTCCTTCATCTCCGCAAACAATATTCTGAACATTTTTATCAACATCAAGACTCAGCACCAACCCGCGATCGGTAGCCTGCGGTGTCATAATTTTTATTATTTCACTCAAAGACTTGCTTAAATGGAAATCCTTTTCCTCAAGAGTAAGCATGCGGGCCTCAACCTTAGAAAGGTCTAAAATATCATTAATCAAAGTAAGAAGTTGATTTGCGGATGTCCGAACTATTTCCAAATTCTCTGTTTGATCGGCGGTTAAGTCTGAACGTAAAGTAAGGTCAGTCATCCCAATTACGCCATTTAAAGGAGTCCTGATCTCATGACTCATGGATGCAAGAAATCTGGACTTAAAGCGGTTAGCTTTCTCCGCAGTATCACGAGCTTTAATCAGCTCATGTTCCATCTCCTTTCTACCTGTAATATCGATGAAAGAAGCAACTGCTCCCCCCAAACCTCCACGCATAGGAGTAACTTCAAGCATATTCCACAAGCTTTCGCCTTCATGCTTTCCATCAACAGCAAATTCAAGAGAATAACTTTCAGTAACACCTCTTGCCACGGAACTGACCCCTTCGAATAAGGCATCTAAATCTTTAACAAGACACCCCGAAGCCGCCACTGCTTCCTTAAAATCTAACTCTTCAAGTTTCACTTCGGATCGTCCGAAAGTAAAAAGTTCACGCCACGATTCATTAGCCGCGATCAACTTTGTATCAGTATCAAGAACAGCTATTTTTGCAGACATTGAAGCAAGAACAGAACTAAGTTGTTCTTCTCTAGCTATCAACTTACGGTTCGCTTCATCAATTTGTCTGGATTGGAGTAATGTATTTTCGTAGGTAGCGAGGAGTAAATGAAAAACCTGACCAAAGTCAGCTTTGAGAGAATGCTTCTCTCCCTGAAATTCAAAAGCGACCTCTTGCATCGCATTTTGGTTGGAATCTAACCCGCCATTTTTAAAAACTGATTGTATTCGAGACAACAAAAAGTCTTCGGCATACGGTTTGGTTACAAAATTTGTTGCTCCGCTTTTAAGCCCTTTAATAATATCCCCAGGCTCTGAAAGGCTGGTCAAAAGAATAACCGGAACTGCGTTAAACTTAGAATTATTACGAATATTTTCACATAGTTCATACCCGTCCATACCAGGCATGACAATATCACTGATCACAAGGTCTATATCTTTCCCATCTAAAGCACCGAGAGCTTCTTCCCCATCTGAAGCTAAAGTAACCCTAAACCCCTTTTCATAAAGAAAATATTCTAGTTTAACAGCCTGCGTAAGGCTGTCTTCAACTATAAGAATATGTTGAAAACTCACGATAACTCCCCTGTATCATCTAACGACCTATGGTATGTTTAACAATTGCATCAGCTATTTCCCCTAAAGGCAAGACAGCAATTGCAGCTCCAATTTTAACAGCTTCGCCAGGCATACCGAATATAATTGAAGTTTCTTTATCCTGAGCAATCGTATATCCGCCGCGCCGTCTAATATCAAGAAGGCCTTGAGCTCCATCACTACCCATACCAGTTAATAACACGCCTACAACTCCGCCACCAATATTACGAGCAACAGAGTCAAACAAGCTCTCTATGGTCGGCCTGATGCCATTTACAGCTGGAGAACTTGTAAGTGTAACTTTCAATGTAGAAGAAATTTGAATGTGATAATCTTCGGGAGCAAAATAAACAGTGCAAACTTTAAGAGCTTCACCATTCTTAGCAACCTGAATATTATGTCCGGTCTTATCCTGCAACCAATTCACAAGCCCTTCTAAAAATCCGGTTGAAATATGCTGAATAATCACAACAGGAACGGGCAGATCTTTGGGAAGCGACATCAAAACTTGTTTAAGAGCTTGAGGTCCGCCGGTAGAAGCTCCGATACAGACTATTTTTGCATTCACGGGACCATTTGCAGGACAAAAGCCATATGACTTATTATCAAAACTATGGCTAGGAGCAATATATCCAACAGGTCTCGCTTTACGGCGAACTAATTTAACCTCAGACATCAAACGGACTGACATGACTATTTCAGCCATAGATTCGCTGAAGAACTCATCATTAAGGGCAGGCTTGTTATGAAACGCCAAAGCACCTGTATCAAGCAGCCTAAAACCGACTTCTGCATCAGAAGCAGTATACACGGCGCTGATAACGACTATGGGCACAGGATTTTGTTCCATGATACGACGTGTCACGGTAAACCCGTCGTAATCAGGAAGATTAACATCCATAGTAACAACATCAGGATTTAATTGTCTAACCATTCTGATCGCAGATTCACCGTCCTCTGCACACCCTACAACTTGAAAATCAGGCTCACGCGAAAAAAAATCAGTAAGCAGCACACGCACCGGTGCGGAATCATCAACGATTAAAATCTTTATCACAGGAACTCCACTTTATAATAAACAATCAACGTACTGGTATATATAAGCTATCTTTCTAAAATCTGAAACAAAATACAAAAAAAGCGTGAAACTCAATTCCTGACAGCTAAAAAAAGGGCTCACTAAAAAAACTATGCTAACCGCTGGATAACCTCGAGCAAATTACCCTGATCAAAACTGGACTTAATAATGTAAGCATCTGCACCGGCGTCGACACCCTTTTCACGATGTTCCTGCGACCCAAGAGAGGTAACAAGTATTATTGGCAAACTGGCGCTTCTCTGCATTTTACGAACTTCAGCAGTAAGGGTGAACCCATCCATATGAGGCATTTCAACATCGGAAACCAAAATATCAGGGAGTTCTGATTTAAGCCTGTTAAGCGCGTCCAATCCATCAACTGCGGTGACCACATTATATCCGGCAGCTTCAAGAACATTTTTGAGAAGAGTACGAGATGTAATAGAATCCTCGGCAACAAGAACCGTTTTGACTTCTTTAATTCCCTGCTGATGAGAGAAAGACTGCACTTTAGCTCCAGAGCTGACCCCGAGAGCGGTTCTGATCATATCAGGAGCATGCAGGATCGGAACAAGTATTCCCGTCCCAAGCATAGTAAATCCTGAAACATTTCTAACCTTTTGTAATAAGGGCCCCATAGGTTTAGCCATGACATTTTGCTCCCCATGAAGCTCATCCATACTAACTGCCACAGTTTTAACCCCTTCGCCCATTATAAATGCAGGGAAAGTAATTTTCTCTTTGTTCACAGAACCAAGCTCTAAAATATCAGAAAGAGTTATTATGGGGATCGGCTTACCGTGGTAGACTATAGTCTCTTTACCACCAACAGCTTCAATCTCATTCTGCCTAACAAGCAACACCTTAGTCACACCAGACTTTGGAACAACGAACTTTCTGCCGGCAGACTCAACGACTATTCCTCTGAATGAAGTCAGCGCGACGGGAATCTTTAAAATAAATCGGGTGCCTTTATTCATCTCACTGGAAATAGTAACACTGCCCCCCAAAGACTCAACTCTATCGCGAACAATCGCCATCCCAAGGCCGCGTCCAGAAATATCGGTAATAATATCACTGGTGGACATGCCTGATAAAAATATGAGTTCTAAGAGCGCACTATGATCAAGTTCGTCAATTTCTTGCGAGCTCAGCAGTCCCTGCTTTAAAGCAAGACCTTTCAACTTAGATAAATCAATACCCTGACCGTCATCGCCAACGGCAACTCTGACAATATCCCTGTCAGTCTGCGTAATTTCGAAATAAATATTTCCGGTAGGATTCTTACCTTTTGCAATACGTTCAGTTGGAGTTTCGAGACCATGCCCGATAGAGTTTCGAACCATATGCATGAGGGGGTCATGAAGTAATTCTAAAATTCGGCGGTCAATTCGAACCGATTCTCCGCTCATTTTAAAATAGCATTGCTTCCCTGTATCAGAACTCAGGCTTCTAACCATGCGCGGAAAAACTTCTAAAAGCGATGAAAAAGGAAGCAGCATTGAGCTTTTAAATTCACTAAGCAAGGTGTCTACTTTAGAAGATAAATCTCTGTGAGCTTTTTGAGTAGATGAAGCAAGTAGATCAAGTCTTTTTGCAAAAGCGTCCATCTTTCTTTCCATTTTCACAGAAAATAGATCATCGCTTTCATCTGCGGAATTCTTCTGATCGACCAGCAAATCCTTAAAAAATCGTGAAAATTCAGAAAATTCACTATTTAATTTATTAACTTCTGAAGCTCGAACTTCTTGAGAATTTCGAGAAGAAAGAAGCTCCTCAGTCTGTAACAAGAGTCCCGTAAGAAAAGAAGAATCAACCCTGACGGTGTCCCCCATAGACATTCGCGCTGTAGGAATTTGCGGCTCAACTTCAATTTCGAGGTCAACGGCACTGTGCTCTTTAACAGACGGGGTTTCTGCTTTTTGTCCATCAGCTTCAGCGATTATTAATGCAGGAGTTCCGACAAACTCGTCCATCTTCGCAAGGGCAACCATTGCTGGTCCTGCAGAAAGTGACGAGTCAGAGCCTTCCTCATTAGTGATTAGCTCTTCAAGAATATCCAACCAGCCAACCATTACACCACAAACAGCCTTTGACGGCGCTAGGCTATTTTTTTTGATCACAGAAAAAAATGATTCAAATGACTGACAAAACTTTTCAACAGCACTAAGACCAACAGCTCGAGCCGCACCCTTTAAGCTATGAACTTCCCTATAGGAGGACTCAATAAGCAAACGTATATTTTCCTCGTCAGCCCCCATTTCCATTTTCATCAGGTCAGAAGATAGAACCAGCAAACGCTCTCTGCATTCGCCCCGAAACGCTCCGAGAAGCCTTGTACGCAAATCACCTGAAATCATTGATACTGCTCACTTCTGAAAGTTTACCGCTAAAATACGCCCTGACTCACAAAATATTCTCAAAGCATGGAACCAGTTTAAATACTATTTAGTGATAGCCTAGCTTACAATCAAAAGAGGATCAGCCAAAAGCTTTTCCCCATCTAGAATTGTAACTCTTCCCTCTGTTATCCCAAGCGAATACCTATCTGAAGAAGCTCCACCAGTTGGAAGGTGCTTAATTTCATCTTTTGAAACGGGGAAAACATCTGTTATCTCATCAACTAATATCCCAAACTCAACTTCACCTGTAGACAGAAAAAGAATCATATTGTTTGACGCAGAAGTTTCACCCAAAAGACCTAAAAATATACGCAGATCAATAACCGAGCAAATATGCCCTCGCAAACTCACAACTCCCCGGATAAAGTCTGGGGTGCACGGAACATCAACAATTTCATCCGTTTCCAGAACTTCTTTCACTATTGAAGTTTCAATTGCGAAACCGTCTCCGCCAACACTAAACTGAACATAATCGCGCGAACTTTCATCCTGCGCAACATCTGTGAGATCAGACGTGACCTTAAGAGCAAGTTTTTTCGCTCTATTCTTCAGCAATTCATGATCGCTTTTGTAATCGATAAACTTAACTGTCTTGTTATCTTTCATAGTTACGCCATGTTTCAACCAACATTATTTTTTACCAGCTCTATCATCTCAATACATAGCCCAGCGGCAGTGCCATCAGAATGAGGAACCTGAGAATCTTTGTCAATCTTCTTAAGTTCTTGCAAAGCAATACGAAAATGCCGTAAAGCCGACCCTTTATCCTGTTTTGACAAATAGATATTCCCCAAAGCAAAGTGAGCCATCACAAAGCTGCTATCTAGGTAAACAGCCTTACGAAGCTCACTCAGAGCAGATTCAAAATCACCTTGATTCATCCTGATCTGACCGAGAAGGAAATGTGGCTCAGATGCGACCCTATCTTCTGCGATTGACTTTTCACACCAATAAACAGCTTCATCAAGCAAGCCTGAATCAGCCTTTATACCAGCAATGACAGACAAAACTTCTGCCTTGGTATCTCGTGCTAAATTATCATCCAGAGATTTTTTAAGCAGAGACAAAGCGCCCACATTATCGCCCTTTGCCCTGAGAGCACATGCGTCTTCAACAGGATTTGAAGCCGAAGAGTTGTTTGTATTTTCTGAAATTTCATCTGGAGATTCGGAATAAGAGTCATAGACATCACACAAAAGGGAACTATCTGTTTCACAAACCGAATAATTATCTGCAATAAAATCTAGATTATCAACAGGATCTGGGTAAACATCTGAATCAGAGTATTCAAAGTCAGATTTTTCATTGAATTCAGCTGCATAAGTAAAATTTAATGCTTCATCAAGTTTCTTTGGTGAATAAGATTTACTCTTTCTGAAAAGTAGAACCGCCCCCAAATTAACAGGTTCAAATTTACCATAAGCAGTTATGAGGGCAGATTCACTTGGCGTTACCGCAAGCCACCCTCCATAATTTAAACTACTCCAGATCTTATCGAGAACCAATTTTACAGCTACCTCTGAAAAATAAATCAAAACGTTACGACAGAAGATCACATCCATCCCCATCAAGAAAACAGGAAGCGCATCCCCGATCAAGTTAAGTCTGGAAAAATTGACCTTTGATCTAATGATATGATCTAGATGAAAAGAGCTAGAACTGCTTGATTTAAAATAAACGTCCTGAAAATTATTGGACTCTACGCGAAAGGCCCATTTCCTATAACTCCCTTCACGAGCTTTGCTAAGAGCCTCACTATCTATATCTGTGCCTAAAATTTCCGACAAAATGTGCGATCGGGTGCACATCATTGCAAGAGTATAGGGCTCTTCTCCCGTAGCACACGCCATAGACCAAATTCGAACAGCCCCGCCGCTCCCGCTCCCTTTTCCATTCAGATTGCGTAAAACTTCAAGCTCAACGGCTTTTAGGGTATCCGGGTCCCGAAAAAAATAAGTTTCACCAATCGTGAGCTGATTTATGAATAATTCAAGTTCCTTTTCGCCCACGTTTGGAGACAAAAGATAATCGAGACATTGCGCTGAGGATTTTAAATTTCCAATTTCACTTGTGACTTTTGCTACAGCGCTTCTTAGGTCATTCCACCTATCGCGCAAAAACTTTAATCCGTAAATTTCTCTGACCATTTTGGCCAGAAGTTCTATTTTTTCATCTGATAGAGATTCAGGCATCTGGCGAGCCTTCTCCCTGAACAGTGAGTTGTTCAAGAGCTTCAATCAAGCTCTGCTCCTGCTCTGAATTAAGAATAGAACCAAGATCTTGAACCAAAATTATGTCCACACCAACCCCGACAAAAGACTTCAGGTAAAAAACACCGGGCCAAATTTCATCAGCACTCTGTGAAACCTCGGGCAAAATTTCAATTACATCATTAACTTCATCAGCAAGAATGGCGATTCTTCTCTCATTAAATCTCGTAAACAAGAAACGGTCAGAGACAAGAACATCGCGCTCTTCATTCCCTATTTTCCTGCGCACTCCGACAACAGGCACAACCGTGCCGCCATCATTTACCACTCCTAAAACTGGATACGGAGCATCAGGCACAGGTGAAATAAATACCGCCTGCTCAACTTTATCAACAAGAGCAGAGGGTACAGCGAATTTACAAGAATCAACTTCAAAAATGACATAATCATGCTCAGTCACAAACAATACCCCACGCTACAAAAAACTGATTTAGAATACTTTATAGCCCACTAAGGAGAAATGCTACTTAATTTGCTGCTCAGATTTATCTAATAAAGCTTTATATTTTTTTAAAACTTTAACAGCGTATGCCTTCGAACGAGCCGGGAATTTTTTAGGTGATCCAGTATGATAAGCACCAACCGCACGCCAACTATAACCATAATTATCAAGGCAATAGCGCAAAATCCATGCACCAAGTCGAACATTTTCTTCGGGATCCAAAGCTTTGGATGGACTTAAATCAAATTTATTAAGCCAATATGAATTTACTTGCATTAAGCCCACATCAAAACTTTTTTTCTTATATTTTTCTATTATAACAAGGGCTTCAACTTTTGATTTGGGATAATAACTTTTCCCCTCGACGTTCAGCGCCCAAGGATTATATCCACTTTCATGATCAGCAATTGCTCTAAGAATCTCAGGTTGCAAAGCAAATTCTTCAGCCACCTGCTTAAACATAGGAGATACGGATTTCTTATCCCTTTCCCCCATCTTAACACGTTGCTGAACGTCACTTCTAAACGTCTGTGAAAATTTCCTTTCATCACTAACCGGTATAAACATACGGAACGCAATAGCTCCGCAAATAAGCAGATATAAAGCGATTAGAATTCTTGACACGGTCTACAGTCTTGAACGGACCTGATCGGCCTCTGCATCTTTGCCCTGAACTTCCAGTGCCATGGCGAGGGTTTCCCAGAAAGCCTCCTTTCCAGGCTTAAGAGCAGCGCTTTGACGAGCAAGAACTTCTGCAATCTGAGGATCTTCTCCACTTTCCAGATACAGTTTGGCCAATAAATTCATGGCATATGCATCATTGTGGTTGGCATTTAATGCCAGATGCAAATATTCCCTAGCTTTTTCAACATCTTCTCTAGCATATGAAATTCGTGCTAAATGGCGCATGGTCAGAGAATCCCCACCCTTTAGAGCCGCTGCCTTCAAATAAAACCGCTCAGCTTCATCAAGACCGAGATCCTGCTCGGCAAGTACGCCAAGCCTGACTAGACTGAAAACATTCTCGGGTTCAAGATCAAGACAACGGTTATAAGCATCTCTAGCTTTTTCGAGGTTCCCAAGCATCTGGCAGGCCCACCCGAGATTATACAAGGCCATTATATTATTTGGGGTAATTTCAAGAACCTGTTCAAACTGTTTACGCGCCTGTTCCGGCTTACCAACCTGAGCATAACAAATTCCCAGTGAATTACGCGCGAGAATATTATCAGAGTCCGCCAGAAGGGCCAGCCTGAATTCCTCCACAGCGCCATAAATGTCACCGTCCACGTAAAGTCTGTCAGCCGCAATATTAAGCGAAACAGAATCAAACTGTGCAACCATAGGCTGATCTTTCATCATGGCATGATCTAAGCCTTTCCGGCAATTATCAAGAATTTCACTGCGTCTATAATTCAAGAATGGAAATGAAGCGACTCCGGCAGCCAGTTGGATATCAAAATCAACGTCGCATTCTCTGACAAGCTTCAAAATCATTTCCATTGCAGAGTCAGAATCTTCTTCCGGCAAAAAATAAATAAGACTATTTAAACTATACCTGCCACCAGTATGTGGAATCTCAAAAACTTTCTCTGCTCTCGAGGCCACTTTCTGAACCTGAGCATCCGTAATTTTTTGAAAATTACCGCCTTGATCAGCAGGCCCGGCCGCCAATCTGAGAACAGCAATGGAGAACTTATCCATATTCTGACGTAAACGGCTATAACGCCCAATAAATTCTTTGTAGCGAAATAATCCGGTCACCATATCACGCTGCGGAGTGGCAGAAGATTCAGGTCCGGCTTGCGCGTCGAAAAAGCTGTCTTTCTCATCAAGTAAAGTAAGTCTGTCACCAGCAGTTACGGGCCAAGCTGGATCACTTAAATGCAGAATTTCCGCGAACGCGATTTCTTCCTGCACCTCAATGACAACTACCTCAGCCTTATACATGGTGGGATAAGTGCCAGAAATTCTTTCGTCTTCAGTAAGCTTGGCCTGCGTTCCAGACTGAAAGTCAGGAGACCAGACCAGAAAACGTCCCCCCTCACGCGTATCAACGGACTGCCCAAGACTAAGAGCAAGACGTTGCAGCGGAAGAACTTCGAGGACCTTACCACCTTTCTTCAAAATATCTGAATATGCAAAAACGCAATTTCGACCGGAATCTTTCGCGGTAGCAACAGCCTTAGCTGCTTTACGCATAAGAATTCTACCCTGCTCAGTAGCACTGCGTTTAAAATGAGGCCCGGAAAGACTTTGTGGGTAGTTTGCAAAACCTGCACTACAACTAATTTTTAAAACGTCTCCAGTCACTGGGTCCTCAACGGGAAGACGCTCAACAATCAAACGCATCTTCTCAGCAAGGCTGGCGCAGACTTTCGGCCTTCCGTCAGGAATAAGGAATGCGAATTTATCTTCGAACAGGCGGGCGCATACTACAGATTCGAATGCCCCTTCACATACTTTATTACCTACTTCCGCGACGATGGAATCACCAAGGGTGTAGCCGTAACGGTCATTAATCCGCTGAAAATTATCTAGGTCAAGAACTACAACCCCTACGGAACCGCTGAATGTGGGAATCCCGGGGTCTTTACATCCGCCCGGCGCAGGCATCATGCAGTTCTGAATAAGATCAAGCTCTTTAACCAGCTTGGTCATAAAATGCTCACTAGTAGCCATGCCGGTAAGACTATCTGTAATAGAGGTCTTGTAGAGTAATATTTTTTCAAGCGAAGCTGTAGCCAGCGCCTCAAGATATTGAGGCGTGGTCTTAGGAGCTTTCAACCGCACTCCCCTTGCAATAAAGTAACAGAGGTCACGCCCCTGCAGCTTCAAAGGGATCATGACCTGCCGATCATCCGGACTATACCGCGTTGCAAGAGACGACTGCCCCCCGGCTACAGGCTTTGGAAAAAAAAGACTGTAGGAGTCAAAAGGCAGAAACTCATGAATTAAATCCTTAAGCGTATGCTCGTAACGGATCAAATCTTGCGGAGTCAGACATATATTATCTTTAAAAAGGCTGTCCTTGTTCATGGCAATGGCAATACCCCGCAACGGGCTTCAATACAAGTAGCTATTTTATGCAAAGGGCAAAATATTTGAGATTACCCCTTCATGTCGCGTGAACAATGATTATACGATGGACAGTTAAAAGCTATATGGGTAATTCAAATCCCGTTTACAAATACTTATTAAATGTTCATAATCGACATCAGCTAAACATCCGCAAGGCAATAATATGATTATAATTAAAGATCCCAAAGAATTACAGAAAATAAGCCTAGACTTACGAAGTCAGGGAAAAACTGTCGCGCTTGTACCAACCATGGGATATTTCCATGAAGGACACCTTAGTTTAATAGATGCTGCGCGCGAGAAAGCCGATACAGTTATCGTATCCCTTTTTGTGAATCCCACACAATTTGCGCCAGGTGAAGATTTAGACAATTATCCCCATGATCTTGAAAGAGATGCTGAACTTGCACGAAGCAGAGGTGCGGACATCCTTTTCGCACCAGACAAATCTCAAATGTATTCTCCAGATCACTCGACCTGGGTAGAGGTTCCTGAGCTTGCCGTAAATTTATGCGGCAAATCCCGGCCTGAACATTTTCGCGGGGTGGCGACAATTGTAGCTAAACTTTTTTTGACAGCGCAGCCGCATATTGCAATTTTTGGAGAGAAAGACTGGCAGCAACTAGCTATAATTAAAAGAATGGTACGAGATTTGAACATGCCAGTCGAAGCTATTGGCCATCCAATTGTCCGCGAAGCAAGCGGACTGGCTCTCAGCTCTCGCAATGTATATCTTAGCAACACAGAAAAAGAACTTGCCCCCTTGATCCAGAAAGGACTAAGAAATATTAAGGATATGGTCGACAACGGCGAAGATAAAGTTGAAAAGCTTATCCACGAACTAAGACGCTTTTATCAAGAAAACATACCGGGCAGCAGAGTTGATTATATCGAGATCGTAGATCCAGATAAAATCGTCTCACTCGAAAAAGTTTCCGGTTCGGCACTGTGTGCCGTGGCTATCCACTTAGGAAAGACAAGATTAATAGACAATCTACTTATTAAGGTGTAAAGAACTCGGGCTGTTTGCTTCTGCATTTAATTATCGGAAGCTAACGTTTGAGATTTTATAAAGAGTGTTAGCAGAAAATGGTTCAGCTAAACTCGACTTCATTTCACTTCAGGAGGAACTTTAATGATCAGCAGCAAAGGCAAGTACTTTTTTACCTCTGAATCCGTTACAGAAGGTCACCCAGATAAAGTGGCCGACCAGATTTCCGACTCTATCCTTGATGCACTTCTAGCTCAAGATCCAGACTCAAGAGTCGCATGTGAAACTCTGGTAACTACCGGTATGGCTTTCATCGCCGGTGAAATTACTACCAGCGGATATGCCGACTTTCAGGCAATCGTTCGCGACACAATCCGTGAAATTGGCTATGTCAATTCAGATATGGGCTTTGACGCTGACACATGTGCTGTTTTATCAACTATTGATAAGCAGTCTGTAGATATCGCTCAGGGTGTTGACCGCAGTTCCCCAGAAAGCCAGGGTGCTGGAGATCAGGGCATGATGTTCGGTTTCGCATGTAAAGAAACTGACACACTTATGCCTGCTCCAATTCACTGGGCACATAAACTTTCCCGCAAACTTGCTGACGTACGTAGAGACAACACTCTTTCTTACCTGCGTCCTGACGGAAAAACCGAAGTATCTTTCGAGTACTTCAATGGTAAACCTGTCCGCATTGCCGATGTTGTTATCGCTGCACAGCACGATGACGGTATTGAGCAAGAGCAGATTTATGAAGATATTAAAAGAGAAGTAGTTCTTGCAACTCTTCCAAAAGATATGGTTGATGATGCGACTAAAATCTACATAAACACTACTGGTCGCTTCGTAATCGGCGGCCCAATGGGTGATTGTGGTCTTACTGGTCGTAAGATCATCAATGACACATACGGCGGAATGGGTAACCACGGTGGTGGTGCTTTCTCAGGAAAGGATCCATCCAAAGTTGACCGTTCCGGCGCATACATGGCTCGCTACATTGCCAAGAACATCGTAGCAGCTGGCCTTGCAGAGCGCGCGGAAGTTCAGGTTGCATACGCTATCGGTGTTGCTGAGCCTGTTTCAGTGCTCGCAACATCTCACGGTACCGGTGAAGTGGACGATGAAGTTTTGACCAAAGCGGTCAAAGACGTATTCGACCTGCGCCCTTGGTATATCAGTGAGAGACTTGATCTTAAACGTCCTATCTACAAAGATTCTGCTTGTTACGGTCACTTCGGCCGCAACAATCCCAACTTCACTTGGGAAAGAACAGATGCAATAGACGACCTCAGAACTGCTTGTAAAATCTAGCAATTCCGTCATCGACCAAAGTGATATTTAAATCCCCGGAGACCTTTTTGGTTTCCGGGGATTTTTTACACTTGAGGGTATGGCTTGAACCATGTAAAGAGACTGCTTGCATCTGAACACAACGAACAGGAGAAAAATATATGAGTGCTCTTAAAGTCACAGAAATCAAAGCGACCCCTGAATTTAACATATTTTATTTTGCTGAATTAAATGATTCAACCCGCATTGAGCAATCCCTGATGGAAAGCTTAGAAAAATGCTGGAATGACTGGTTGCCATACCTGAAATCCTACAAGCTTGAAAAACCCGAAGGAACAAAAGGAACCGACTTTCTTCTTCTATTTCTGGATAAAGAAGTCGAAGATGCTGTAGAAGAAATCTGGCAGGAAACACCAACAGAGGGACTAGCACATCACAACCTTGCGATCACCCTAATCATGTCTGCTGCTCAGAGCCTGCTTCCTGAACTGGAAGAAGGTAAATGTGCGCCACTACCTAAACCGGGTGAAGCAGCTCTTGAAGCTTTCAAATCACTTGGACTGGATTGGAATCAGGAAGGGACAGTAAACAGACAGTACGCAGTTTTCACACCTCACCCTTATTCCGGTGGCTGTGAAGTTTGCTATCTCGAAGAAACCTGCCCTAAAAGCAAACTTCGTTAACAAGAATGTCTCCGAAGACCAAAATAGAAAAACCCCGCCAGAACTATAGTTCTGGCGGGGTAATTTTTTTATAACGAAATATTCTTTAATCAGTAAATGCGACATTCTGCAAAAGAGTTCTCTCACCGAATAATTTTTCTAGTCTCTCTCTTTCACTTGAAAGAATCTGCATCTCGGAAATGCCAATGTCTCCAATTACTCCGCCGTACATCTTAAGCGCCTGATCAATAAATTCTGCTTCCACAAAACAGGCACTCAATGAGTATGTGCGGTCATCCCATTTGAGCTTTATTTTTATCAAAGGGTTACGGTTCTGATCTGAAACCAGATTACCAGTACGCACCAAAGTATCGCGCACATTCTTTTTTAGCATTACACTAAATTTGCTCAAACTTTCTGTAAAGGAAGGTTCGAAAGCCACATAATAATAGGGATCAACTTTCAAAGCGATAGATTTGCCCGGAATATTAAACATGAAAGGACTATCAGCAAAAGCCTTGCCGATCCCTTTCTGTATCCGATCAACACGAGTTTGGTAATCTTGTAAGGACATTATAAAATCCCCCTTGTAAACAAGCTAATACATCAACTTAATAACTATTTCAAATAACCACCAAAAATAAAAACAATGCAAGCTTTAAAAAGGTTCTAATCACCAAAAGCCTGCGACATTAAATGCTTTCCAAGTCCGCCAAGATCTTTGGGCGTATAGCCGAATGTGTCCTGCCAATTTTCGGTAGACTCCATGCAAAAATACATCTGCTTATCCATACCGTGCTTGCGCAGTCTGTCGACTATAAACTTAAACTGACGCATTCTGAGTGGCCTTAATAAACGAACTTTGTTGTCATTTCCGATTATGTACTCATCAAAAATGTAGGTAGTCTCGGGGAAATTGCGTTCAATTATGGGTTTGAGATGCGGCATATGCCTGAAAGAGCCCATGCTTAAGTAAGCAATGTTCTCTGGTTTCAGGTAATCAAATATCATATCTACTATTTCAGCATAACCTTCACGCCAGCCATCAAAGCGGATGATGGGATCGAAATGTAAACAAACTCTGAAACCTGCATCAGCGCAAACCTTGGCAGCTTCAAGTCTTTCTTTTAAAGTGGAGACTCCAAACTCTTCGTGCTCGTTCACAAATGGCGCGTTAAGTGACCATGCAGGTAAAATCCTGTCAGTCCGTTTAACAACATCCATCCATGAAAGGTCGATCACTTTTGACTTAAGTTCGAGCGCTACGTTTGGATAATCTTGTAAAAAATCTACGAGATCGCGGCTATAACCTGTTGCAGCTTCGAGGGCGAGTGAATCGGTAAATTCACCTGTTCCTACGCGGAAACGAGCGCCGGGATCAGCGGAAAAAGCTTGACCCAACTCATCGAAAAGATCGCCCTGATTAGCCCACACTTTAAGAACTTTATCCTGAAAATATGCCTGTAGAATGCAATATGAGCACGCCATAGGACAGTTCTCTCCAATATGAATAATACGATACCCGCAACAATGGTAGTAACGAGTTCCTGGACAGAATCGTAGAAACTTACCTTTGTACTCTTTTAAATAAAGGGACTGTCCTTCACCCTGCTCGTCATGCGGGAAGTTTTCAGGATCAACAACTTCGACCGGAAGATCGGGCAAACGGCTAGTAACTCTTTTGGTAAGAGGAGCATCTACCATTGTCTGGTCTACATAAATTTTTTCAATCCCTTGAAGATGTGAGGGAATCTTAATTTTACTATCCATTACTTTTCCCTGCCAAGTTCAAAAAGCTCATCCCAGCCACCTGATTTCTGAATAGAGCTGAGATCTTCGATGGCCCTTTGCATGACATCTCTGGATTTGAAGCGAGTCTGAAGCATTACTTCACCCGTTTCAAAATTACCGACAGATTCAACACGCCATTTTGTTCCGACACATATTTCGGAAACAATTTTCTCCTGAGCTTTGAGCAGCTCACTAAAGGCGGGATAACGAATCTGTTTAGCAGATTTGCAAAGCCTTGCAACGCCATCTTTGGGAGACTCATTCTCACGGGCAAGCGACAAATCTTTTTCTTCAAGAATAGTTGCAACAGACTTTGAATCTCGTCTGGATGTTTCGTAAAGCCAAGTGAGGAAATTCACTGCATTGGATCGGGACCAACCGAGATTTTTAAAATATGGCAATACTGCGGCTTTATCTTCCTCAGATAATTTTGAGAGAACAGTCACAGCTGCCAGCGGAATATTTCCGTCAGCGAGGACGCCATCAAAATCATGGGAAAGTTCCATCCACTCCAACCAAAGTTTCATGTCGCGAGCTTTAGGCTTAATCCCTAAGAGCGGAGCGACTCGCTGGGACAATTCTTTTTTGTCCATGCGAGAGTATAAATATCTAAATACAGCAAGTTTGAGTGCATCATCCGCAACTCTTGAGCGATTTTCTTCTAAATGAATAAGCGCCCGCGAAACATCGTCTCCGGCTATAACGGCGATAGCTTTAACACTAAGGCCAAGGGATTCCGCTGCGGCAACGCGAGACCTCCCGGCAATTAGTTTAGCCTTAACTCCATCAATTTCGACAAGCACCGGAACGAGCTGTCCTATAGTCATGATGGAATCTCTAAAATCTCCATCAGATGAGGAAGGATAAAGCAACCATTCACCTGAACAGTCAATTTCTAAGGGAGCAAAACTATATATTTGAGATTCAATCACTCTTGTTACCTCCGAATTAAATTCATTTTTTTATCTTTATAACTGGTCGTTTAGTAAACAACAGTCATCTATTCTATGCGCTTGACATGTTAGCGTTAGTGTCTCAATATGTGTTAAGCATGTAGAAGTATAAGTTGCAATTTTGTGCCCGAAGCGGGGACTTTTGTTCCGGCTAGGAGAACATTCAGAGAAACGGAGTTGTGAATGTCGGAAGCCTTAAAAAACCAACGGACTTATGCACTTGTAGGCCATAGCGGTTGTGGTAAAACATCAACCGCAGAAATGCTACTATTTAACGCTGGAGTCGTTGACCGTCTAGGTAAAATCGAAGAAGGAACTACCGCCCTGGACAACGAACCTGAAGAAATTAAGCGTCGCGGGTCAATCCAGCCCGGCTTTGCAGGGTACAAATGGAAGAAGAACAACCACTACCTGATCGACACCCCAGGTGATCCAAATTTTTGCGGAGACCTTCCGTATTCATTGACAGCAGCCGACGGCGCAGTCTTTACCATTGATGCAGTGGATGGAGTTAAGCCCCTTTCGCGCAAAGCATGGGCAGCAATAGAGAAGGCCGGACTTCCCACAGTAATTTTCATAAATAAAATGGACCGTGACCGCGCAGATTTTGACTCTGCTTTCGGAAGCCTGAATTCTTTGCTCGGCATCAGTCCCGTACTGCTCCAGTATCCGATAGGAAGCAAGGAAAATTTTAAAGGCGTTGTGGATATGCTTTCGGGCGTAGCTTATATGTTTAATGAAAGCGGCAAACTGTCAAAAGGAGAGATCCCAGAAGACATCGCTGATGAAATTGAAATTATCCGTGAAACCATGGTTGAAAACATCGCAGAAAGCGATGAAGAACTCATGGAAAAATATCTCGAAGAAGGCGAGCTTACTCCCGAGGATATCACTAAAGGACTCACTTCGGGTGTTAAAAACAGAACCCTGTTCCCAGTATGTGTTGGATCCGCATTAGAAGATAAAAGCGGAACATTCCTGCTCGACATGATCCAAAACTACCTCCCTTCTCCGCTGGAACATAAGGACTGGGTAAGTGAAGACGGCACAACCAGAGCATCAGATCCAAACGGACCCGTTGCATGTTTTGTCTTCAAGACTCTTGCTGACCCATTTGCCGGGCAGTTGACAGTTTGCCGAGTTCTTTCCGGAACGGTCTCCGGCGACCTAACTCTTATCAATCCCGGCCGCGATTCTAAAGAAAGACTTGGAACCATTCAACTCCTGAACGGTAAAAACCAGACTCCTACAAAAGAACCAGTCGGTCCCGGCGGAATTATCACACTTTCTAAATTAAAAGAAACTTTCACTGGCGACACCATTTGCGATGAAAAAGATCCTTTTGAACTCGCAAAACCATTAGTCGCACCACAACTTATAACTTTTGCGCTTGCTCCGGCTGAAAAAGGTGAGGAAGACAAAGTTTTCCAAGCCATAATGAAGCTTCTTGTGGAAGACATTAATTTAACCTTATCCCGTGACATAGAATCAGGCGATATCCTGCTCTCGGGCATGGGCCAAAATCACATTGAAATATCTGTTGAAAAAGCCAGACGCCGCTATAAAACTGATATCGTGCTTAAAACTCCGAAAGTTCCATACCGCGAAACCATAAAAGGAACTGCGGCAGTTCAGGGACGCTATAAAAAGCAGTCAGGGGGACGCGGACAATTTGGAGATTGCTGGATTAAACTTGAACCTGGTGAAAAAGGGATAGGCTATGAATTTGTCAATTCCATTGTAGGCGGAGCTATTCCTAAACAATACATTCCCGCTGTGGACAAAGGCGTTCAAGAAACTGCGGCTAAAGGTATTTTGGCAGGCGCACCTATCATCGACTTCAAGGTCACTCTCTATGATGGAACATACCATGCGGTTGATTCCTCTGAAATGGCATTTAAAGTTGCCGGATCAATGGCTTTCAAAAAAGCATGTGAATCTGCTGGTTTGTCACTTCTTGAGCCGTTAATGAATATTAACGTTGAGGTTCCGGACGAATTTATGGGCGACATTATCGGCGACTTATCCAGCCGCAGAGGAAAAGTCCTCGGCTCCGATTCCAACCTTGGAAGTACTGAGGTCAAAGCACATGTACCTATGTCTGAAATACTTCAATACGCTCCAGATCTGCGCTCAATGACAGGTGGACAGGGAACCTTCACCATGGAGCTTTCCCACTACGAAGAATGCCCGCCCCAGATTGCAGAAAAAGTTATAGCAAACAGCCAGAAAACATCTGAAGACTAACATAAAATAGCAACCTCCCGAAACAGGCCGTTCACATCAAGTGGGCGGCCTGTTTTTTTTGTTTTTATTATCTCCCCTTGTTTCCCAAGGTAAATTGCACTATCAAGTGGATTGCTACATTAAATAATGACGTTTCTTTTGATTACAAACCTTTTAACACGACAATAAATACAACTACACAATGCTAAGACTCATATATTTCTACCTTTTGCTCTTCCCTCTCACCATTTTTTACTCCCTCGTAATAATTTTTTCAAAAACACAGAAAAATTTCCACTGGAGCGAACGGTCATGGGGCAAAGCCATGCTAGATAACAGTGGTTGCGAATTTGACGTAGACCTCAGCGAGCTCGACGAAAATCAAACCTACGTTTTCATGGTCAATCACCAGAGTTTTTTCGACATTCCACTTTTATTCCATTACTTAAGCCCGTGGCAGTTTAAATTTGTTGCCAAGAAGTCCTTATTTGATTTCCCAATATTCGGTCATGCAATGGCAGCAGGAAAACACATTTCGATAGATAGAGAAAATCGCAGACAGGGCATGAAAGATATTCAGCATGCAGTTGAAGTGGCAAATAGCGGACATTCTCCACTAATTTTCCCTGAAGGCACACGCAATCCAAACCCTAACAAGTTGCTACCATTTAAAACAGGTGGCATAATTTTGGCGCTTAAATGTAAGAAGCCTATAGCTCCAATATTAATGGTAGGACCGGAAAAGTTTCTCTACAAAGGAAAACTAATCGCCAGTCTAGGTCAAAAGATTAAAATCAAAGCTCTCCCCCCGATAGACACGACTCAATACACTGTAAAAGACAGAGAAAAAGTCAAAGCACTTTTGCAAGACGCCATGGAAAAAGCATATGCGGAGATGAGAAATGAATGATCCGCAACTGACGGTATGTCCACTAGGTGGACTTGGAGAAATCGGCCTTAATTGCATGATGCTCAGTACTCCTGAATCAGTTGTTATCATTGACTGTGGACTGCAATTCCCTGACCACGCCCTTTTTGGAGTGGATATAGCCATCCCGCGTTTTGATCATATCTTAGCGAATAAGGACCGTCTCAAGGCAATTGTTCTGACACACGGCCACGAAGACCACATCGGAGCTCTACCATGGCTCCTTCCTTATATTAATGTACCTGTTTATGGATCAAGCTTCACGCTCGGTTTAGTCAGAAACAAACTTCAAGAGCATAACCTCCTCGACTACGTAGATCTCAGGGAAGTAAAAGCATACGACAAAATTGATCTGGGCGATTTGGCTTTTAATTTCTTTCCGGTCTGCCATTCTATCGTTGATGGATTCGGCCTTGGCATAGAAACTCCGGTCGGGCGTGTTGTTCACACTGGAGATTTTAAGATAGATAAAGATCCGCTGGATGGACACGGAACAGATCTGGAAGCATTCAAAAAATTTTCTGAGCAAGGCGTCACTCTTCTTTTTTCTGACTCAACAAACATTGAGCAGGACGGTTATGCCCTGACCGAACGCGATGTAAAAGCTTCTATGAAAACCATCTTTGAAAAAGCTGAAGGGCGAATTCTAGTAACACTATTTTCTAGCCATATTCAGCGCATGCAAGAAATATTCGACCTTGCAGATGAAACCGGACGTAAAGTAGGAATCAGTGGCAGATCTCTTGCGAGAAATATTGATCTAGCTCGCGATATGGGCCAATTACAGATTTCATCCTCGGCGATAGTGGAACCCGATGACATGCCCTACTACCACGACCATGAAATTGTTCTGCTGGTAACAGGGTCACAAGGCGAAAGTCTTGCAGCCCTAGCAAGGCTTTCCACCGGAGAACATCGTCAGCTAAGAATCCATGAAGATGATCTTGTCCTCATGTCTTCACGCAGCATTCCGGGCAATACCAAAGCCATTACCAAAGTCATTAACAACCTCTACAAGCTTGGAGCTGAAGTCCTTCACGAACGCAAACATGGCATCCACGCTTCCGGTCATGCGCACAAAGAAGAACTCCGCCTCATGCTGGAAACAGTTAAACCTAAATATTTTATACCGGTTCATGGAGAATACAGACACCTAGTTAAACACTCAAGACTCGCAGTGGAAACAGGCGTTGCTGTAGAAAAAGCCTTGGTAATCGAAGATGGTGAACCAATTACATTTTTAACTCACGGAATTCGCTTAGAAAATACAGTGCCAGCTGAGTGCACACTTGTTGACGGCAAGGGAGTCGGCGATGTAGGCCAAAGCGTTATTAAAGAACGCCAGCTTTTGGCAGGCGAAGGACTGGTAGTAGTTTCAATCATTATAGATGAAAATACTGGTGAAATTTTACGCGGGCCGGAAGTTACATCCAAAGGATTCGTCTTCGAAAAGAAATACTCACACCTTCTGGAAGATGCGAAGTGTATCATATTAGATGTTTTCGAAAACATTCCTCCGGGTCAGACTGTGAAACTCAAAGAAAGAATCCGCTCAGCATTAAGAAGATTTTTCCGCAAAGTTCTCGGACGCGATCCGGTCGTTATACCGCTTGTTATCACCCTTACCGGAAACGAGGCGCAGGAACGTGAATCGCAGAGCGAAGTATAACCCCGTATAAACTGAGTATTTTAGACACATGATTTTTATATTAGTTCATGATACGCTGAATCGTTTTTAATCATAAAAGGGTTAAGGTTTATAATGAAAGTATTCAGAATTAAACATAACGATGCAATTTTTTACGCAACACACGAAGATGGGAATATCTTCAAGCCTCTTATTGCGGGACAACATGAACAAGAGAATTTTCCAGCCGTTGAATGCTTGGTTCTACCAATTGTTGTGCCTTCAAAAATTATCTGCGTAGGTCTTAACTATAAAGAACACGCTAAAGAACTGAATATGGATATGCCTGAAGAGCCAATGATTTTTTTCAAGCCGCCTTCAGCAATTATCGGAAACAAAGACAGTATTATCCTCCCCTCAATGTCAGAGCATGTGGACTACGAAGGTGAGCTAGCAGTTGTTATTGGTCAGACAGCAAAAAACATCTCCCCGGAGAATGCGCATAAGCACATATTCGGGTATACTTGCGCAAATGATGTAACAGCTCGCGACCTTCAGAAGAAAGATAGACTTTTCGCACGAGCAAAAGGTTTTGATACTTTCGCCCCAATCGGTCCAAGTATTGAAACAAACATTGCCGACCCAAGCGCACTGACGCTTAGAACTATTGTAAATGGAAAAGTAAGACAGGAAGGCAATACTTCGGATATGATTTATACTCCGGCAGAGTTGATCAGCTTTATTTCCCGCATCATGACTCTTGGTCCAGGAGATATTATCCTGACAGGGACTCCGCCGGGAATTGGACCGTTAACTTCTGGAGACGAGGTTCAAGTTGAGATTGAAGGCGTTGGAATTCTAACAAATTCAGTAGTTAAGGATGAATCTATTCAGGCTCCAGTTCAATAACAAATCAAAAGTTTTAATTATTAAAATAAGTTTTTTTTCAAACTATTTTTCTTTTGCTCGCACAGGGACTTGATTTCTGATCATTTATCCCGTAGTTGTGCGGAGCTAAATTCGCACATCTCGGTCAAATAAGGGTGCTTCATAGTTGTTATGAGGTCTATTGATACCGAGATGGAGGAAAAACCCAGGAGATTTATTATGGCTTACGTAACTATGAAACAAATGCTGGAAACAGGCGTCCATTTCGGTCACCAGACTCGTAGATGGAATCCTAAAATGCGTCCTTACATCTTTGGCGCACGTAACGGGATCCACATCATGGACCTCCAGCAGACTGTGAAGCTTTTCCGTAAAGCTCACGACTTCATTTCTGACGCTGTTGCTAAAGGTGGAAAAGTACTTTTCATCGGGACAAAACGTCAGGCTCAGGAATCCATCGCAGCTGAAGCAACCCGCGCAGGTATGTTTCACGTAACTCACCGCTGGATGGGTGGAACACTTACTAACTTCCAGACCATTAAAGGTCGTATCGAACGTCTTAAAAATCTTGAAGAAATGTTCGGAGACGGTACAATCAAGCGTTTTCCTAAAAAGGAAATCGTAATGATGGGCCGTGAGGTTAAGAAACTTACCCTCGCACTCGGCGGCATCAAAGACCTTAACGGTGCTCCTGCTGTTGCATTCGTCATTGACCCCAAGCGTGAACATATCGCTATTTTGGAATGTCGCAAATTAGGCATTCCTGTAGTTGCAGTTGTTGACTCTAACTGTGACCCAGACATGGTTGACTACATCATTCCAGGTAATGATGATGCAATCCGTGCTATCAAACTCTTCGCAGCTCACATGGCTGATGCTTGCCTTGAAGGCGCAGCTCGCCGCAAAGAAGACAACGAAATCGAAGCTGAAAAAAATAAAGCAACTGAAAAAGCTGCTGCTCCTAAGAAAGCGGCTCCTAAAAAGGAAGCTGCTCCTAAGAAAGAAGCGGCTCCAGTAGCTCCCGTTGAAGCTAAAGTTGAAGTTAAAGTTGAAGCTGCTCCAGTAGCTCCAGTTGAAGCTAAAGTAGAAGAAGCTCCTGCAGCGAAAGCTGAAGAAGCTGCTAAGGAGGCTAAATAGTCATGGCTGTTACTGCTCAGATGGTAAAATCCCTACGCGAAATAACTGGCGTAGGTATGATGGATTGTAAAAAAGCTCTTTCTGAATGCGATGGTAATGAAGAAAAAGCTATTAAATATCTTCGTGAAAAAGGACTTGCAAAAGCAGCTAAGAAAGCTGGCCGCGCAACCAGCGAAGGACTTGTTGGCACATACATGCACAACAACGGCAAACTCGGTGTTCTCGTAGAAATCAAATGCGAAACTGACTTTGTTGCTAAATCCGACCAGTTCATTCAGCTCACTAAAGACGTTGCTATGCAGATTGCTGCAACCAGCCCTATTTGTGTAAGCTCAGAAGAACTGCCTCAGGATATTCTAGAGAAAGAAAAAGAAATTTACCTACAGCAGGCAATTGCTGAAGGTAAACCTGCAAATATCGCAGAAAAGATGGTAGCAGGACGCATCAAAAAATACTGTAAAGAAGTTTGTTTGCTTGACCAGCCTTTCATCAAGGACGACAAGAAAACAATTCAGGACCTCGTGAATGACGCAATCGCCATTCTCGGAGAGAACATGCAGATCGGACGATTTGCCCGCATCAACCTTGCTGAAACAGCAACAGGTGCAGCAGAAGAAGAAGCCGAAGCAGAATAAAGACCGAATAAAAAACGGGCCGAAAGGCCCGTTTTTTTTGCCCTGTAACCAAATACTAGGTAAGCAACCTTGCAGAAGGATAAACTTGGTAAAATATAATTCTCCCTACATAGGTTCACAACCACGCAAGAAACACTTCACCTTAAAGATTATTAAATCGGCAAGACTTGAAGTGGAATCAGCGATGGATAAATATTTCAGCTCAAATTCAATACAGACATGTTGTCCGTAAGAATTTGAGTTTTTTTAGGGAACAATTTTACCAGACCGGGTTCAAATGCGCAGAATATCTGCTACAACCGAACTCATACAGAATTCAAAAGACATAAGTTAATGTGGCCGGAAGCATTAGCGGGGAGCACTCCTCCCTAAGCTCAAGATGCTAGCTTATCCGGACCTGCTTCTACTCATAACCGGACAATGTCCGCTGAAAAACGGGGTAAACTATGGACAAATTGCGCTATTCACGAGTAATGATCAAACTCAGTGGTGAAGCACTTGCTGGAGAACAGCAATTTGGTGTCGATCCTGCTACTATCAACAAATTTTGCGAAGAAATTGCTGCTGTTGCAAAAACAGGAGTTCAGATAGCTTTGGTTATTGGTGGCGGGAACATTTTCCGTGGATTGTCAGCTTCAGCAAAAGGTATGGATAGAGCTTCAGCAGACTACATGGGAATGCTTGCAACCATTATGAACGCACTTGCTGTCCAGGATGCTCTCGAAAAATTGGATTGCGATACTAGAGTACTATCTGCTATCCCTATGCAGGCTGTTGCTGAACCTTACGTTCGCCGCAGAGCTATTCGCCACTTAGAAAAAGGCCGCGTTGTTATTTGTGCAGCCGGAACTGGAAATCCTTTTTTCACAACGGATACAGCAGCCGCACTTAGAGCTATGGAGCTGAAGGTAGAAGCAATTGTCAAAGCGACAAAAGTTGACGGAGTCTACGACAAAGACCCAATGAAATACGATGATGCAGTAAAATATGAATCTGTCACCTATATTGAAACTCTTGAAAAAAGACTCGGAGTCATGGATTCCACAGCCATCTCACTGGCTATGGATAACAACATGCCGATAATTGTCTTTAACCTTTTCGAACAAGGTAATATCACTAGGGTTGTCAGAGGTGAGAAGATCGGAACACTAGTTCATGGAGGATATGATGATTAATGAAGTTATAGATGATGGCACACAAAGAATGGACGGAGCGCTAACTAGTCTCGAAGGCGACTTTGTAAGACTGCGCACAGGAAGAGCTTCAACCGGACTGATCGATCACATTCTTGTTGATTACTACGGAACACCAACTCCTATTAATCAGGTTGCGTCTGTGGCTGTACCAGACTCACGCACCCTTACAATCCAGCCGTGGGATAAAGGAGCTTTCGCTCTAATCGACAAAGCTTTATTGAAATCAGACCTTGGTCTTAATCCTGTTAATGATGGGAAACTCATTCGCATATGCATTCCTCCGTTAACAGAGGAACGCCGTAAAGATTTAGTAAAAATCGCTAAGAAATTTACTGAAGATTCAAAAATTGCTGTCCGCAATGTACGCCGCGATATGAATGATACACTGAAGAAGCTCGAAAAAGATAAAGATATTTCTTCAGATGAGATGCATGATGCACAGGACCGTGTTCAGAAGCTCACAGACGTATACGTCAAAAAATGTGATGACCTCCTCGCGGCCAAAGATAAGGAAATCATGGAAATCTAACGAAATGATGCCCCGACATTTAGCCATTATTATGGATGGCAATGGACGGTGGGCAAAGGCTCAAGGTCTATCGCGCAGCGATGGTCACAAAGCCGGAACTGAAGCAGCAAAAGCGATTGTCACAAAATGTCGTGAACTCGGCATTAAGCATCTGACCCTTTACACGTTTTCCAAGGAAAACTGGGCCAGACCAAAAGATGAAATTGCTCAGCTCTTCAACCTGTTGACAGTTTTTTTAAAAAATGAACTGCTCAGCCTGTGTGAACAGGATATACGCCTGAATGTACTCGGAGAACTTTCTGATTTTCCATTCGGCGTAAAACAGGTCGTTGCCCACACCATTAAAAAGACTCAGCATTGCAGTTCAATGACTCTCAACCTTGCGCTTAATTATTCAGGCAGGGATGAATTAGTACGGGCTTGTAAAAAAATGATATCTTCTGGAATGAAAGCAGACCAAATAACAGAAGAAACACTTTCCGAGAACTTGTATACAGCAGGTCAGCCTGACCCTGATTTAATTATCCGCACTAGCGGTGAGCAAAGGCTTTCCAACTATTTGCTATTTCAGGCAGCGTACTCTGAACTTTACTTTACAGACGTTTTCTGGCCGGACTTTACCCCGGATGAGCTTGAAAAAGCACTTAATGACTTTACGAAAAGACAACGTCGTTTTGGAAAGACCGGAGAACAAGTTTAAAAGACTGTTTTCAAAAAAAACACATAAAGCCCCTCACAGCGGTAAATCTGCTTGAGGGGCTTTTCTTATTTCAATCCCCTCTCCATCGAAATAATATACTATGCACCCTTTATTTTATTTTAAAAATATGTGAAAATTAAAATAGTTCAGATGAGCTTAATTATGTATTAAATTGAACAATTTTTTCCATATGGTTGCTCATGACCAACGTTATCATCCAGATATTATATAATACTTAATAAAAAGTTTAAGGGGAGATCTTTTTATGCGGTTAAGACTACTTTGTTGCCTACTAATTTCAGCGAGCCTTCTTTTTTCGGGATGTATTCCCACAAAGAAGCCTTCACCGCATGATTCGGTTCAACCGCAAGTTCAAACGCAATCGGTTATAATTGCTCCAATTGTAACTGGAGCATCTGTATTTAAAAGTAATGTCCGAGCACAAGCGTCTTCAAAATCAAAAATTGTGGATGTGCTCCAAAAAGGATCTCAAGTTGAGATCATAGGTAAACACAAAAATTGGTATCAGGTTAGACGTACTGATAATAAAGGTTCATCTGGATATGTTTTTCATAAACTTATCCACTTAGATTTCGAAAACTACCTTGGAACCAAAGGAAGAAATAAAGATTTCGTTTCAATCCACAATGCGCCTTCCGCAACGTCTGCGACTGTTTTAAAAATTAAGCCGAGCACAACTTTCGACATTCTAGGCGTGGAGAGTAATTTTTACAAAATAAAAGGTGATCATTTTGAAGGTTACGTAATTGCAGACTTATGCGTTGCAGACCCAAGTAGCCCAATTGCGAAAACAAAGATTGTAAATGTTAAAGATTGTACTCCTGTAAATAAAACCAGTTCACTTAAAAGCAGTACAACAACAGCCAAAACCACAACTAAATCTTCATATTACAAGCCTTCCAAGAAGAAGGTCACTACCACAAAAAAACATTCAGGATCTGATAGTGCTTTAAACTTATTTGGAGCCTTTGCTTCTGCCTTCACAGGTGGTTCTATAAAGAAAGGTGCAGCGCCTGCGCAAAACTCTGATGACGCACTTAAAGAAATAATTGGGTCAATAAACACATCTAAGGAACTGGCTAAAACTACTATAGCTATCAGGGAGCAAATGCTTACTTCATTAAATGAAACACGAGCACTTCAGTCTCTTATCGGTAAAACAGTTTCCGCAATGAACCAAAACTTCAAAACGGCTTCTGATACGGCTCGCGGCATTAGCTCTACAGGGATGAAGAAAATATCTATCAAGGCTTTCATAAATGATTTGTCTTACGAACCCACAACATCCATCGAAAGTGCATCGGTTAAGATTGCTGAAAACGGCAGAATGCTTAAAAATCTTGCAACTCAGATTAAGACTGAAGCTGACTCTTTTTCTAAACTTAACGCCAACCAAATCCAGAATATGGATTCCATAATAAGAGACTTTTCTAATAATATTCATGCATCGAACGCTATGTATGACTTTAGCATTAACAAGTCTAACAAAGTAATACTCGGCATTGATCGCGCTATCATGGCTTTTGAAGAAAAAGCAGGGCCGCTTACAGTGGAAGCCAGTAAACAACTCGGTATTCTCGCAATTTCAGCGTCACAACTTGTCGCACAGTTGAGTAACGTTCAATCCAACCCATTTGCGGCATTATCTGCTATCCCCCGCATAATGGAAATTCAAGAACAGGTGACAGACTTAACTTCACTCCTTTCTGACTTCAATGAAGATTATGAATATATCGAAAAGAATTCATCTATCATAAGCAAGCAAGGAATGGATATAAATTCTATATTAATGACCGCGCGGCGCAAAAACACTCAAGTAACCACTATGCTTGAGTCATACTATGCTAAAAAATTAAAGCTTAGCGAACGACTTCAAAACACCTATGCAAAACAGGCTGAAGAAGGTTTTAAGGTTATAGAAAAGAAAGCAGAGTCTGTTGCTCTGGCAGAAGATGCTCTTGACTAATCAACATTTAAGGGGTGCATATGAAAAAGTTTAAACTATTGATTCTCTGTTTTGCTGCAATGCTACTTATTGCAAGCTGCAGTTTTAAAAATGCTGAAACAGCCCAAAATTCAATGAGGGAGGTGAATCACTCTGCTGAAGATCTAAGAGAGGACAGTGAAGCATCCAAAAAAACAAGCGAAGAGCTTAAAAAGCACGAGCAAAGTGAGTCTGTAGAAACGCATAAGTGGTAAAAATATGAACCTGAAATTATATCCTTTTTTTGTCCTCATTTTAATCCTTATGAGTGTTCATTGCGCCGAAGCGAAAGACCTTTACATTATGCCCTCAGCCATAGGTAAAGTCCGCAACAAAGACAACGACAGACACAAGGCTGAGCTAAATACAATCCTTAAGGACAAAGAATTCAAAAAAGCACTCCGAAAAGGAGTGCTCGGATTTCTAGAGCGTGCTGCGGCAAAAAATGCTGGAGTAAATATTAAACAGGCTGGCTTCGACACTAAATTTAATGCCGAAGCCATTCTGATCCCGCTTCTTTTTGTCGATAATGTAATTTCATTTGTCGATGAATACGGATCCTCAGACGAAAGCCTCTACAAAGGCAGGGTCTACATTGGAATGAACTTTTTACTATTTCAGGCCCAATCTGAATCTCTCGTGTACTCTGCTCCACTACTCATTTCAGTGCCCTATTTAAACAAAACTAAAAAATTTAGCCTTGAACCGCTGGCCGGACAAATTCGCCATGCAATTGTAAACTTTTTTACGGACAAAAAGACGCTTAAACCGAATGCGCAAGAATCACTCGGCAATTGTTTAGCGGACATGGATTACCTCTTTGCCACTAAAACATGCTCAGTAAATGATATAAAAATTTCAAAGGGCACAGCGAAGAGAATCGAGAATTCAAAAAAATATAAAGAGCTGGCCCAAATGCTGGCTGCACAGGCCTTGTCAGAAGAACACCTTGTACTCCCCCCCAAAACCAGATTCCCGGCAATCCGCAGAGGATTACACGCTTCGGTTGCAATGTTCGGAGTCTCTTTTCAGCAGGGTAGCGAGAAAGGTTTTTCAGAGCGCGATAATGTATATTCCACCAAGATGAGAATGCCTGAACCTGAAATAGAATATACTCTATCTATCAAAACTGGAGTAAAAGACGTCGACCTAGGTCCATTTCTTGAGCGAAATTATACTACCGCCTGCTATTTAGAAGGCGGGGGTAATAATATTAAATGTATAAAAGCTGTAGAAGTCCAAATATCCAAAAGACATACCAAAGTATCAGATGTTCATTTATACAACAGTCTGATTAACGCATTATCAGACTTCAATTCATGCAACCGTTAAGGAAGTAAACTTATGAAGAGACTGCGCTTTGTAACATCACCGATTCTCTGTATTCTTATACTGCTGTTTACAACAACTTGTGCTTTTTCCGGCAGCAAGAAGAAAGACGGGCTGACAGTTTATGATAAAGCTGGCAAGCCAACTATTGTATTTTCTCTGGTTCCAAGAATTAAGAATGAAAACCTATCTCCTCAGCAATGTGAAAATCTTATTCGTAATCTGAATAAATCTTTGCAACAGGAATTTAATGAAGCGGGCTTTGAAACGCATCAGGATAGAATGATTTCAGGTTTTCTTTTAGACTCATGCAAGAGATCTTATGCAACACAGCAACAGGACGTAACCGAAGGTGAAATAATTATTATTGCGCGGGAAAATATGGTTGATTACGTTGTTATCGGCTTATCAGAGCTCACAATAACTTATGATGATGACTACGAGCAATACATCGCTATGGCAGATATTAACGGAGATTTTCTGGGAGTTGAATATGACCCACCAGAATCATACGCACTAAATCTCACAGGCGAATACATGCACCCGGACAGGAACAGCCTTATCAAGCTAGCTCTTGTTGATATTGCAAGAAAAGTAGCAAGACTCAGAACAATAAATACGGTTTTGAAACACTGGGATAACAACAATAAAAAAAGATAATTCAATTACTCGTCATCTAATTGCGAAGGATCAAGCTGCTCCTTCGCATATTCCATATAAAGCTCAGAATCGAGGAAAAGATCATAAACATCTGGGTCGATATGACCGTCTTTTTTCATAAATCCGAGAATTTTAATTGCCTGAGTGAGCTTCATTGGTTTTTTGTATGGCCTATCTTTAGCTGTTAAAGCTTCAAAAATATCTGCAACCGCCATAATCCGGGCCTGTAACGGAAGATCATCACCGGCAAGACCTTTAGGATATCCGGAACCATCCGGCTTTTCATGATGCCCCGCAGCATATTCTGGTACATGAGTGAGTCTCTTGGGAAACGGGAGCCTTGAAAGCATTTCAAGCGTAATGGCTGCGTGACTCTCAATAATTTTACGCTCGCGATTAGTCAGTGTTCCTTTGCGAATACATAAATTTTCAAGCTCATCAGCCGTCAGCCAATTCAGGGCCTTCCCTTCACTCTCATATGTACGGCCAGCAATATCATAAACGCGCTCGATTCGCTCGTCACTCATATACTCATTCGGGACATTGCATGAAGCGATAAAGAGCCTGTCACTTTCAAGCTGTTCTAAATCGACAGCATAACGCTTTTTTATTTCCGAAATTTTTTCTGGATCAGGACAATTAGATAGGACTTCAATAGTCTCTGTCAGTTGCTTATTTTTTACAAGCTCTGCAATCAATTTGAAACGATTATCCACAAGCTCCGCACGATCATAAATCGTTTCTAGCTTTGTGGATTTATCGACCACATGCTCAGGGATAGAAATTTTACCGACATCATGCATCCAAGCTGCGAGCTTAAGCTCTTCAAGCTCATCCCTTGAAAAACGCTGATGTGCATATTTACCGGAATCGGTGCTATTTACCTTCTCAGCAATCATCATGGTGAGAATCACGACACGTTCGATGTGCCCGTTCGTGTAAGGAGATTTGGCATCAATCGCGGCGGCGATACTTTGGATTACAGAATAAAGAAGATCTTTGAGACCCTGTATAAGTTGGGCATTAGTAAGAGCAATCGCAGCTTGAGATGCTAACGAGCCAACGATATCTACAACATCGGATGAAAACTCAACAACTTCGCCATTATCATCGAGAGCATTCAGAAGTTGCAACACTCCGATTATATCCTGCTCATGATTTTTGAGTGCTAAAACAAGCATGGATTTCGAATTATACCCAGTTGCCTCGTCATATTTTCGAGGCCCGGTAAAATCAAACCCTTCAGCTTTATAAACGTCTGCAATATTAACCGTTTCACCAGTAAGAGCGCAATAAGCAGAAACATGAGATTTATTAGGCTTATTACCAGCGGTATATAAAGGCACCGGCGGAAGGGTTATTTCATTTCCACTTGTTCCACCCATGCGGACTTTCATCGTATCATTCTGCAAAATAGAAAATTCAAGCTTGCGGTTATCTTTATCAACAACATAAAGGGTTCCCGCATCCGCGTTAGTTAAAACACGAGCCTCATCAACTATCATTTCCAAAAGACGTTCGAGCCTGGTTTCACCGGATAGAGCCAGCCCGATTTCAGTTAACCTACTGACTAAATCCATCTGTTCGCTGAACATATCGGAAAAGGAGGTAATAATTGGACGCGTAAGTTCCTTCAGTGTTTTTTGACACGTGGCGCACGAAGTCTCGGTAATTGTACCTTGCAGAAGCCTTTCAACCTCTACCAATCTAGCCTTATTTATCCCGGCAATTTTCTTTTTCAAAACATCCCCCAAAAACTTTTATCACTCTTTATAACTATAAAAAGGATTAGCTACAAGCAATTCAAGAACTTAATATAGTGATCATTGGAGAGTAATTTTTCGATTATCTAAAAAGATCTTCAGCGAACGACACATAAATCATTACAACAGCGTACATATATATATAAGAGTTGCGCGTGAAAAATGGCTAGGTTGGCAAGCTTCATTTACAAGATTTTACGTACTTTTATCTTTTATTTTACAAATGGGTCAACTAATCTTGAAAAATGGGGTTCTATGGGTTGCCCGCTAACTATTAATGGATTATAAATATACAGTTTTTTACTATTAAACTTAAAGTTAAAAAAAAGCTTATTCGCCTTTACACACAAGCTTTCTTTATAATTATAACAATAAAAATCACAACTTCATTTCCGAATAATACAATTAAAATTACAAGTTAAACTTCGCGAAATTTTAAACAGAGGATTTCATGCCCTTAAGCTCTCTACAGCAACGCTGCATAACATCAGTGACTCTTGTCATTGTACTTTTTCTTGCCCTCTATTTCGGAGGGTTATTTCTCGTAAGTGTAGTAACCATTTTTTCAGTTATAGCGCTCCATGAATTTTACTCAATGTTCTGGAAAGATGAACCACGCTCTCTATCGAAAACGATGGGAATGCTAGCGGGAGTTGCAATTGTTTTAACTGGTGCTCTGGCATCTCACACATGGATGCTTGTTTTATTGCTCGGACTTTTCTGGGTCTTTAATTTTAAATTCCTTTTCTCATACAGCTCCAGCCCGGGAAGAACTTCATACAATGACAGCATGGTTCTTTTTACCGGATTGATTTATATTCCTCTGACACTGCAATTTGTAACATCTATGAATAGCTGGGAAATAATATTCGTTCTTCTCGCATCATCTGCATCGGATACTGCCGCATTTTATGCTGGTACATATTTTGGCAAGAAAAAAATATGGATACGAATCAGTCCAAAAAAATCATGGGCAGGATCTATCGGAGGCTTTACAGCCTGTATTATCTGCTGCACGGTGTATGGATTGTTTCTCGGGCACGCCTCCGTTATTGCATGGATGATTCTCGCAGGAGCCTTAAACATAGCTTCACAAATGGGTGATTTCTTTGAATCTGCTCTGAAACGCAAGCTTGACATTAAAGATTCCGGCAATATTTTACCAGGACACGGCGGAGTTTTAGACAGAATAGACAGTCTTGTTTTTGCTCTTCCGATTTATATTTTAGCAAGACAAATACACGCTTTTTTTTAATAGACCCTTTATAAACATCAGAACCTAACGAAGACGGATATACTACTTTGAAAACATACATATCACCTTGGCCTTCAACAGCGGAGCTGCCTCCATTTCCAAGAACTATTTCTATCCTCGGCTGTACAGGCTCAATAGGCACAAGCACCTTGAAGGTGATTGAGCAACATCCAGATCTTTTCAAGATAACAGCTCTCGCTGGTGGAAGAAATGCCACCCTACTCGCGGAGCAGGCAACAAAACACCGTCCTAAATATTTAGCAGTTCTGACCAACGAAATAGCTAAAGAACTTAAAGCGTTACTACCTGCTGACTACAAACCCGAAATACTGACAGACCCATCAGCTTACGTAACACTTGCTTCACTTGATGAAGCATCGCTAATCCTATCTTCAATTGTTGGGGCAGCCGGATTCGAGCCAACTTTGGCCGCAGCTAAAAAAGGTAAGATGATAGCTCTTGCAAACAAGGAATCCCTTGTTCTAGGCGGACATATTATCCGGGCAGTTTGCCACGAGACAGGCGCTACAATCCTACCTGTAGACTCAGAGCACAACGCACTATTTCAAGGGCTTGCAGGACATGACGGGGCAGATGTAAGCAGACTTATACTCACAGCCTCCGGCGGACCATTCCGCGGCAAGAGTAAAGAATTTCTGAAAAAAGTGACCCGTGAACAGGCCCTAAACCATCCAAACTGGGATATGGGCGCAAAAATCAGCATCGATTCAGCAACCCTTATGAATAAGGGACTGGAATTCATCGAAGCATGCCATCTATATGGTTTGCCTCCAGAACAAATCGACGTCGTTGTTCATCCGCAAAGTATTATTCATTCTTTGGTTGAGTATGTTGACGGTTCACAGCTAGGTCACCTTGGCGTGCCGGATATGCAGATTCCAATTGCATTCTGCACCTGTTTTCCACAGCGAGTTCCACTGGCACTTAAGCCGCTTAACCTTGCTGAAATAGGGACATTAACCTTCGAAAAACCGGATCTTGAAGTTTTCCCTTGCTTGAAACTCGCAGCAGACTCGTTCGCCGCGAGCCAAAGTCATCCTATAGTTTTGAACGCAGCGAATGAAATTGCTGTAGATCTCTTTTTACATGAAAAAATTGGATTCTCTGATATCCCACTAATAATCGGCTCAGCTCTTGAACGCCATAGCTCTTGCGACGTAAGTGAAGCAGGTGCAGTTCTCGAACTTGATGTCAAAACCAGACGCGATGTTATGGATTCTATCGCTTAAGGCTAAATATGACTTGGATTTTTGATTTTCTCCTAGTTCTTGGCGGTTTAATTTTCTTCCACGAACTTGGTCACTTTGTAGTTGCCCGCCTGCTCGGAATCGGTGTTAAAACCTTTTCTCTAGGATTCGGTCCTCGGCTTGCGGGATTTTCACTCGGGAATACCGACTACAGGTTATCCCTTGTGCCTCTTGGTGGCTACGTAAGCCTCGCCGGTGAAGAGCGCGACATGGAGCACGACTCCGGATTCAGCGCAAAACAATTATTCATGAACCGCCCACCGTGGCACAGAATGCTTGTTGTGGCCGCTGGCCCTATTTTTAACTTTATCCTCGCATGGGTAATTTTCTGGGGCATAATTTTAAGCCACGGACAAATGGGTATGAGTCCTGAAGTCGGACAACTTCAGCCAGACGGCCCAGCAGTTAAAGCAGGAATTGAGATCGGAGATAGCGTTCTTTCTATTAATGGAAAGAAAATTATTTTCTGGAGTGATCTAGCTGAGACAATTCAGTCCAGTACGACAGATTCTCTAGACTTCGTTGTCATGCGTGACGGCGTAGAGAAAAACATTGTCGTAAAACCACAAGTTCAAGAACTTAAGAACCTTTTCGGTGAAGCTATCCGCGTTCCGGTTGTTGGGATCGTTGCCGATGGGAAGACAAAAACAGTGGAACTGAATGGAGTATCCGGAGCAAAAGCAGCCGCATTGCAAACATGGACTGTGACCAAGCTGATATGCACATCCATTGTCAAAATGGTTGAAAGAGTCGTGCCTATGGATTCAATAGGTGGCCCGATCATGATTGCGCAGGCTATCAAGCAGCAATCAGAAAGGGGATTGCTCGAGCTTCTCCAATTTACTGCTTTTATCAGTATCAACCTTGGACTGCTGAACTTACTGCCCATACCAGTTCTCGATGGCGGACACTTGCTTTTCTACGGACTGGAAACTGTTTTACGCAGACCACTCAACGAAAGACTCCAAAACGCAGCAACTCGTGTAGGCTTGCTTCTGCTTTTCTCTCTGATGGCTTTTGCTATCTTTAACGACTTAATGCGAACGTTTAAATAAATGAATTCAGATACAGATACCAAAGCGGATCTCCTACTAGCCCTTAACGGGACAGAAGATGCACTGCAAATAATTCTTGCGAAACGTGATGAGGATGAAGATTCATTCTCTTTATTGGACGCACAAATTTTGCAAGTACCCGGTAAATCAGCTTTTTTCATGATACCGGCCATTAAATCTGCGCTGGACTTGTTTGACTATTCCGCGAAAGAGATCTCGCACATTGCGTGCATCTCTGGCCCCGGAAGTTTCACAGGACTTCGACTGACATTTTCGGCTGCGGCCGGAATTGTTTCAGGCAATAATGCTCTTATCGCAGGTTTAGAATATCTTCCATTACTTGCTGCTGGACCGGCAAAGTTTACAAACCAGCCGCTTTGGGTGGTAACTCACTCACGGAAAATGCAGGTTTATATTCAGGGCTTCAATCCACTTGCAGGCGACGAGATATTCCCTGAACCATTAACTCCAGTACTTCCTGTTCCGGCTGAAGAGGCTCTCGATATAATTCTGTCTTACAAACAGGAAAAGGCTATTGTTTTCGGTAGCGGGCTAAACAAAAACAAATCTTTTTTTGATGAGTTTTTGGCTGAAAATCAGCACCTGTCTACACTACCCCAGAGATTTAACAGCCCGGCAATTCCTGACATTCTTGAATTCTCGAATAAAGCTGATTTTGGTAAGGAAATGCCATTTCCACTCTATCTCAGAGGATCAGATGCAGAGGATAATCTTGAAGCGATAACGAAGAAGCAAGGCATCCCGCTCGAAGTTGCCCGACAAATGCTAAAAGACATATCTCCTGTTTAGAATAAGTTTAATCACCACAAGTGTTTATAAAGAGGCCTCTATTGTATAATAGGGGCCTCTTTTTTTATTTAAAAGTCTAAAATATTGTCCTCTACTCTAAAGAATTACAAAGAATAGACGATTAAGAAGGCACGGAAGGACCAGATAGCTTTGTGAACCTGAGTTCCAAGGCAATGTTTTTGGCAAGGACGCCAATTCTTACTTTCAAGGAGGAAAGCATGTCTTTAGTGATTAATCACAACTTAATGGCAATGAATGCGACCCGTAACTTAGCGGACTCGTACAACAACCTAGCAGTATCAACTCGTCGCCTGTCTTCAGGTCTTCGTGTTGGAACCGCAGCTGATGATGCAGCAGGTCTCGCAGTACGCGAGATTATGCGCTCTGATGTTAAGGCTCTCAACCAGGGTATTCGTAACGCTAACGATGCAATTTCCATGATCCAGACAGCTGACGGCGCGCTCGGCGTTATCGATGAAAAGCTCATCAGGATGAAGGAACTTGCAACACAGGCATCAACCGGTACCTACAACTCTGACCAGCGCTTGATCATCGATTCTGAGTATCAGGCTATGGCTTCAGAAATCACCCGTATTGCTAACGCAACTGACTTTAATGGAATTCACCTTCTTAATGGTAACTTATCAGGAGCTAACTCTGCTCATAGTGGTTCCGGCCTGACCTCTACTGGTCCGGTTAAGGTTCACTTCGGTGCCGGTAACGACTCTGCAGAAGACTACTACTACGTTTCCATTAACACGGCGACGGCATCAGCTCTTGGCGTCGGAATGGGTGCAAGCAACTCTATCTCCACACAGGCTCTTGCCCAGGCTTCTCTGGATAAGCTGAACAACGCAATCATATCCAAGGATAAGATCCGCGCGAACCTTGGGTCTACTCAAAACAGGCTTGAAAACACCATTACCAACCTGTCTATTCAGGCTGAAAATGTTCAGGCTGCGGAATCCCGCATCTCTGATGTTGATGTCGCAACTGAAATGACCGAGTTCACTAAGAACCAGATCCTAACCCAGGCGGCCGTAGCGATGTTGTCGCAGGCGAATAACATGCCTAGAATGGCGATGCAGCTCATCGGTTAAATTAAACCGTAGGCATGCTCCCCTTTCTGAGCAAATGTCAGATTAAAGAAAAAAGCCGGGTCGAAACGTTCGGCCTGGCTTTTTCACTTTAAAACAACTAGAGGCTCCTCGCACCAGCAACCAAGCTGGCACTACCTTTGCATAACATGAGGCAAGTAAGAACCTAGGGAAAAAAATTCCCGGAGACAAAAAAAATGGCTGATTACACCTCAGGAAATATAAACTTCGCCGGCCTTGGTAGTGGCACGGACTTTAAGGCAATGATTGAAGGAGTCGTCAAGCTTGAGCGTACTCACATCAACAGCCTCGAAAGATGGAAGAGTTCATGGAGCTCTAAAGTTGAGAAGTTTCAAGAGCTTGATACCGCCCTTCTTTCTTTACAAACGACTCTTAAGTCCATGGACACCATTGACGAATTCATGAGCAGATCTGTGTCCACGACAGACTCAGATACCCTAACTTCTACAGCTACAAGTGCAGCATTAGTTACGACTCACGCCGTTGAAATCAACCAGTTGGCACAAAATGATATCCACGTAACAAGCAACGGCACAGCTTCTGTTAAAGACTCAATTTTCTCTGCTACAGGCTCCTTTACTTTTTCATATCAAGGTGAATCGGTAACGCTCAGTAACATTGCTGCTGGAACCACCATGGAAGGGTTTGTCAATATGATAAACGCCCATGCTGACACCAGAAGCAAGATCAGAGCAACGACTATCGATGATGGAACATCTACTCATCTTCAAATTTATGGACTTGACCTTGGAGCTGACAATCAAGTCATCATTAGCAATACCACAGGTATGACCTTCGTGGCGGCAGATTTTGCTCAAACTCAAAATGCCCAGAACTCAAAAATCAAGGTAGACGGATTCCCACCAGGGGCCGCAGACTGGATTGAACGCGACAGCAACTCTGTTAGTGATGTAATTGATGGCGTAACCATCAACATGAAGAAAACTACAGCAGCAGGCCAGACCGTTAATATTGGTATAACTACGGACACCGCAGGAATGCAGGAAAATGTCCAAAAGTTTGTAGACCAGAATAATGCTGTCCGAACCATGATTAAGGGACTTACTCAGATTGACGATAGCTCTGCAGAGGCAGAAGGCTCAATACTCACAGGTAACTACGGTATTGAATTACTTGTCGGACAGCGCTTAAAGAACATCATGTCCAGCCAGGGAATTGGGTTTTCATGGTATGAACAGACAGCTGGAGGCGATTTTGTAGGAGACAAGTATTCAGCCTTATCCCAGCTTGGAATCATGACTAACGCAGATTCCGGCGGCGCAAACATGGGGCTTTTAGAGCTTGATACAGACGTCCTAAATGCAGCCCTTGCAGAAGACCCATTCGCGGTCGCAGAAATTTTTGCTGCCAACAACAAAGGGGTAAGTGATTCCCCGAATGTTCAATACCTCTCACATATTAATGATGTGACTGAGGCAGGCACCTACAATGTTCAATATGAAATATCGGGCGGACAGATTATTTCTGCCTCAATTAACGGTAACACGGCTGAATTCGATCCTGCCACATGGCAAATAACAGGTGCCGGTGGTAATCCTGAGGCTGGTATGGCCATCAGGGTTGAAAATCATAATGACGGGGTTTATGGAAACTCTAACAGTGATGCCGATGATGCTATTTTAGTTCACATCAAAATGGGTAAGTCTGCAGAGCTAGTCTCCGCTATCACAGAAATAACCAACGATTCCGGACCTCTCGCCATTTTGGAAAGCAACTACAATGACATCATGGATAACATTGATAAGAAGATCGAAAGAGAAGAAAATAGAATTAATCTATTCGAACAAAACCTGACGAACAAATACGCAAGACTTGATGCCCTTCTGGGTAAATATCAAGGTATTCAGGCACAGTTAACCTCGAGTGTTAAGCAGCTGACGGCATAGCTAAAAGGCTAAATACCCAGCCCGGATCGCGATAAATATGCTAAAAAATACACCACAAATATAATAATTTAATTCAGCTCTAATGTTTTTCTAGAATCAGACCGATTAATATGTCAGGAGGAGCAATAAATGCAAAAAGCAGCTCAAGCATATCTTTCAACTCAGGTCCACACCACTTCTAAGGGTGAACTTCTCATCATGCTCTATGATGCCGCCATTAAGTTCATGAAGCAGGCTAAGATTAAAATCGACGAGAAGGACTTTGCCGCAAAAGGAATCCTGATTTCTAAAGCGATTGAAGTTATTTCTGAATTGACAGCAAGCCTCAACAAGGAAAAAGGTGGCGAAATTGCCGAGAACTTAAGCAAGCTTTACATCTACTGTAATACCAGACTGTTGCAAGCAAACCTCAAGATGGACAACGAAAAGATTGACGAGGTCATCAGGATTATTGATGGTATTGCATCAGCTTACAAAGAAATTATTCCAACAGTTGAAGCACAGAATGCTGTACCGTTGCAGACTCATGCATCTTCTTCAAGCGGTTCTACGAACGTAAATGCCAGCTTTGTTAATGACCCGGGATACGGCCTTCCAACTGGTCAAAATATGCCGACTCCTAACACAATGCGCCTTAAGAAGGCTGCAAATGCATACGGCACATCCCGCTAAAAAATAGACTTGCTCCTACTTGCTATGCTTACAAAAATGCCCCTTCCATAAGGGGCACTTTTTATTCCTGCCAGTTAAATAAAGAGCCGATTTCTTTACATCCCCCCTCTAATCTGTCATTTATTTCTAATCATGGCAGAAGAAAAAATACGAGTACTGCACTTATTGTCCTCTCTTGGACTTGGGGGCACAGAAAAAGTGATGCAATCATTTGTACTCCACCTGAATAAAGACAAATTTCACGCGGCGGTATTTTCTCCCCGAAACGGCCCCAGAGCAAAGCTTCTGAGGCAAAATGGAATTGACACTTTTATAGGGCTTGACCTTCTGCCCCTCCTAGAAAAATTCAGACCGGCGATTGTGCACATCCATCGCGCCGGATGGGCTGAACCGGGATCTTTGCGCTCTCTTAAACTCACCCGAATCCCCGTCATAGTCGAAACCAATGTATTCGGTCATCACGACCCAAGTCCTGACGGTAAAATAATTGACCGCCATTTATTTGTTTCGCACTTTTGTGCTGAAAGATTTGAACAAGTAAACTCAATTCCCGCGATTGAGCCACGCTACTCCGTTTTATACAATCCGGTAGATACAGATTTTTTCGAAAAAAACTGCCCTGCAAACCGTAACTTTCCGTCAAATATTTTCGGCCGAATTTCACGAGCAGATCCGGGTAAATGGTCAGGCTTAGCCTTAGAAATATTACCATATTTAAATGAGATGGTCACAAATAAAACTATCGAGCCGTTCAGCTATAATATCATTGGCGGAATCCCTAAGGCAGAAAAGTACGTTACAGATAATGGTTTCGAAGGGTGCGTAAATTTTTTACCCCCCGTTTTAACTGATGCAGAACTATCAGAATTCTTTAACTCCATCTCTTTTCTAGCCCATGCAAACGATACGGGTGAATCCTTTGGATTGGTTATTGCTGAAGCAATGGCAGCGGGACTTCCAGTTATCACTCACCCGTCTGAAAGATTAAAAGACAACGCCCAACTTGAACTCGTAGATCACCGCGAAACAGGATTCGTAGCAAAAGACGCTAGAGAATATGCCGAAGCAATTAAATTTCTCATGACTCACCCGAAGGAAGCTCGCATAATGGGTGAAAACGGAAGAGTAAAAGCACAGAAATTGTATAGAGCACAAACAATAGCGAAGGAACTAGAGTCCATATATTTAAAATTGTTAAACAGTAAAAGAAACGTTCATTAAAATGAAGCATGCCTTCGACATATACTCTGAGCAGACGCTTTCATTTAAGCTTGCAGGACAAAAACAATCCGATGATTTTTCGCTAGATTGCGACATAGAATTTTTCGCGAAAAAGCATTTAAACTTCGCTAAAAAAGCAAATGCTTCTGCACTTATCCTTTTTGGAGCGGGTGATGGAAACTTTGCAGAACATATTGCGGCTTTAAAACCACAAGAATTGAACTTGATAATCTGCGAACTATATCCAGAAGACATTCGTAAATTTCAACAACAATATTTATTTTTACATACCGCATCCAATACACACCTGCTTGTCGACACCTCAATATGGGCACACCTTCTACTTCTTCTGCAGTATGGATTCACGTCAACAACAAGCCACTTGGTATTAAATCCCAGCATCAAGGGAGAGAGCAAAAAGAATCACCAGAACATACAAAAACTTTTTTCAGGATGCAAAACCATTCAAACTCCTGATAATAATGAAAATTTAAAAATAAAAATTTCAGCTGGAGCTATTTTAAGCACTGACGAACCAGATCTAGATTCATTTATTTCTTCATTTCCCATATGGTTGGAAGAACTTGTCCTCGTATGGGATTGTTCAGATGCTGAAGAGATTCCCCTAATATCTTGCGATACGGGTCTAAAAATCGTAAACATCTGCCACAGATTAAATAACGATTTTGGAGCGCAGCGAAATATCATGTCAGACTCCTGCAAAGGAGACTGGATTATTTATTTAGATGCGGATGAACGCTTTCCTGAAAAACAGTGGGATCAGTTAAAAAAGATTGCATCGTATAAAGACTGTGACGGCTGGTATTTCCCTAGAATGACACTTTATCCAGACGAAGAACATTGCCGCATGGGGTATGGTCTTTGGCCGGACTTGCAGCTCCGATTCTTTCGCAAAACTGCAGAAACAAAATTTATAAACAAGATTCATGAACAGTTAACAGGGCTGAAAGGGCAAACTGGACTTCTGCCAGAAGCACCAATTAAACATATAACCCACCTGTTAAAAAATAGAACGGAGATAGAAAAGAAGTTGGCAGCTTTTAATAATGTCGCAGCCGGTAGATTTCTCCATAATTTTGGAACTGAACTTCCAAGGGTTGAAAATTCGATATTGGAAATACAAAAAAACATTTCATTGCCACCTATAATCCTACCAAAAATAATCTTTTAAAAGGGTTCAGGCATAATTGCCATTGCCTTACAATATAAAATTTATTAGATCTGACCAAACTATTCAGACAATTAGCTTTAAGGAAATAATATGAAAATGATTTGCCCAGAATGTAATTTCGCAAGCGAAATTCCGGACGACAAGATACCAGCAAAGGCCCAGCTTGCCACCTGCCCTAAATGTCAGATTAAATTTCGCTTTAGAGATTTAGAGGAAGACGAGAGAACAGAAACTCAGCAAGAGAGTCAGGAACAGCCTGTTCAGCCTCAAGGAGACTCCATTGATAATGGATTCCCCCCACAGCAAGCTCCGGCTTATCACGGTCAAGATAATTTTCAGGATACAGACGAATCAGCACAAAGCTACAACTACTCACAGGATCAGCCGCAAGAGCAGGACAAGGACAAGGACGAAAAATCAGATATCTGGAAAAGTTTGGGCTCAATGTCTCCTGAAGAAAGTGAAACAAGTAAAGATGCCGAAGCAGAATACGAAGAAAATGATGCCAGCGAAATACCCTTTGAAGTCATGGAGAAATACGGGTTTATTCCTGCATTTTTTCTAACAATAAAAAAAGTCATAATATCCCCGAATGCTTTTTTTACGGACATGAAGCTTAATGGGTACCTTAAGCCCCTTCTTTTCGTCGGTCTTCTGATGGTACTCCAAGGAATTTTCAACTATATATGGACATTGTCAGGAATTATTCCAGATGTGGGCCCTCGAATCGAGGACATATTAGACCCATCAATGTCAGGCGGAGCCGCTGCTCTTGAGAGTAATACCGCAATGTTACTTTTACTGATTTACCCATTTGCTGCATCTGCGGCTATTTTCCCAATAGCCGGAATTACGCACATAATGCTTTTAACTTTCGGAGCAGGTGAACGAGGCTATCAAGCAACATTTAGAGCGACGACATATTCGTATGCTCCAATAATATTTTGCATGATCCCAATTGTTGGTGAAATGGTAGGAACAATGGCAGTATTCGTCATTTCTATTATTGCTTACAAGTGCATTCACAACACTTCCCTTCTGCGAGTTGTTCTAGCACTCGTAATGCCAATGGTCTTGCTACTTGCTCTCGTTGGGCTTTTAGTGGGATTCGACCAACCGACACTTTAAACAGGTCTAGGCGGACATATGTTTGGATGGATTAATGATCTTATTTCACAGGCTAAGTACCGAATGCGGTTAGCTAAAGAAATAAATCCACAAAGCTTCAGAATTATGGCCAAAGAAATATCTGAGCTTGCTGAAGCCTGTTCTCAGGTGTGCCAGCCAGAAAACGACCTTCTTAAACGGGTTGAGCAAATTAAAATTGAAATGGAGCAATTAACTGAGCTGACGAAACAACCTCAGTTCAAAAAGCTCTCGACAGAAAGAAAATTGGAACTACGGAAAAGTCTAAGGCAATCCAGAGAGCAAATTTTGGAAATGATGCAAATGGCGCCATCTCCGACCAAACTACTTCAATAAAAAAAGCGGCCCTTTTAATTAAGGACCGCTTTTTTTTATTACCGCGAAACCATCTATACAATACGGTATGAATATTGCTTTAAATAATCATGCGATATATAGTCAATTTTCGGACATTCTAAACTGAACCTTTCACCAAGATATACAAAATGAAAAAGTATCTCATCATACTGGTTTTGCTGTTATCAGCTTGCACCAAATTTGAACCCCAATTGGCAACGCAATCTATTTTTTATGAAGATGCAACAGTCCAGTTATCTCCGCTTATGGTATACTCCAGACCGGAAAAACCCCACTACGGCCCACTTTCAGCACTCTTCTATCCTTACCATGTCACACAAACCATGAGTGATGGAAAAGACTGGGGGAAACTCGTCGGTAAAAATGTATGGCAGAATTGGACCAGCCTTCAAGTTTTTCCATCTATGGTGTTCGACGAAAGACTTGTTTACCGCGGACTTGAAGATGCTCTATTTACCGCCCGCTCTAGGGGATATGACTTAGTTGTTGTCGGCTTTGTGCCGTACTTATATCTCGGCCACACGATGGATGATTCCGCCGCGACCATTCAAGTTAAAATTTATGAGACCAAACATGGACAAATGGTTTGCTCTTTCGAACAGTCAGGTCGTGTAGCGAAGCGAATGGATGATGACTTTATCCTTGTAAAACGCGAGCACCGCATGCCGGACTCAGCTTTTTTCCAAATTGTTCAGGAAATAGCCACAGACATGGCTGTTCCTTTAACATCATGGGCAAGATACGAAAATACAAACAAAGGTATCATCGCCGGACTTTCTGCTGCCATGGAAGAAGCTGACAGACCGCAGATGCAAGCATACACACCTGCAGAGCAAGGTTCAGCAAACGGACCAAGTGATGGGACAATGGAAACTCCTCCATCCGATCAACAAAGAATGCAGGCTATGACGCAGGAATCAAAACAATCCCCGACTACAATAGCTCCTCCAAAAGCCAATTCCATTAATCTGGCGGTGCAATTCGATGTAGACTCTGCCACGATTAAGCCCGAATCTTACAAGTTACTAAATGAATTAGGAAAAGCGCTGACCAGCGACAAGCTGAAAAACAAGAGTATTATAATCGCAGGTCACACTGATTCTGACGCAACAGCAGAATATAATTTGAAGCTGAGCAAAGACAGAGCAAACGCCGTAAAAACATATCTTATTGATAAGTTTCCAATATCCGCGACCAGAATTGCTACAACCGGATTTGGTGAATCTCGTCCCCTTGTTCCTAACAATACAAAATATAACAAACTTTTGAATAGACGAGTGCAAGTTTCAATAACCCCGTAATGATAATTTGCAACAAGACAGAACTCATCCCTCTTCGGTTTAGAACCTAAGAGGGATGTTTTTTTAGCTATCCTCTTTACAAACCAACATTTCGTTCTTAAATAAAACATACATTTCAACGCATTAAACATATTAAATATTCTTATTAATTTCGACTTTTCCCCTGACTGCATTTGTGGTAATCCAGACCCTCATTCAGTATGATTAATCGAAAATTTCACGAGTCGACGGAGCTTTTGCTAAAAACAGCATAGCCTTTGTCCCTGAAAATATTCGCTCTAACCCAACAACCTGGCACGGAAACAACTTTCCCGGCTAGTGAGGACTATTTAAATGATTGGTATATCTAAACTTTATTGTGGCGCTGTTGAACCTTCTGACGTTCTCCGCTACGGACGCGATTCATCAAAGCTTCCATCCCACCTTCTTCAGTTTTCTAAAGACAAAAAACCTGTAGTAGTCTGGAATATGACTAAACGGTGCAACCTTAAGTGTGTTCACTGTTACGCACAGGCTGTTGACCCTTCCGGTAAGGATGAAATTTCAACAGAACAGGGTAAGACCATCATTGATGATCTTGCACAGTTCGGATCTCCAGTTATGCTTTTTTCAGGCGGAGAACCATTAGTTCGTCAAGATTTGGTTGAGCTAGCTCACTACGCAGTAAGCAAAGGCATGAGAGCTGTTATTTCCACAAACGGAACTCTCATTACTAAAGAAAAAGCTAAAGAGCTCAAAGAAGTAGGCCTGTCCTACGTTGGTATATCCCTTGACGGTGGTGAAGAAACTCACGACAAATTCCGTGGCGTTCCCGGTTCATTCAAAAAAGCTCTTGAAGGCGTTGAAAACTGTAAAGCTGAAGGACTCAAAGTTGGCCTCCGCTGCACATTAAATAAAAGCAACTGGAGAGAAGTTCCAACTATCTTCAAGCTCCTTAAAGATCTCGATGTTCCAAGAGCATGTTTCTACCACTTGGTATACTCAGGCCGTGGTTCTGAACTGATCAAAGAAGATTTGTCTCACGAAGAAACTCGCCAGGTTGTCGACCTTATTATGGACGAAACCAAAGCCCTTGCAGACGCAGGAAATCCTAAAGAAATCCTTACGGTTGATAACCACGCTGACGGACCTTACGTTTACCTACGTATGTTGAAAGAAGATCCTGAAAGAGCTAAAGAAGTTCTTGAGCTTCTCCAGTACAACGAAGGTAACAGCACTGGACGTGGTATCGGTTGTATTTCATGGGACGGACAGGTTCACGCAGACCAGTTCTGGCGCAACCACACTTTCGGAAACGTTCTTGAACGTCCTTTCTCCGAAATTTGGAACGACCCTAAAATTGAACTGCTTCACAAGCTAAAAGACAAAAAACCTCACGTTGGTGGTAGATGTGCTGAATGTCGCTACCTCAACGTCTGTGCTGGTAACTTCCGCGCAAGAGCAGAAGCTTACTATGATGACATATGGGCACAAGACCCAGCATGTTACCTCACGGACGAGGAAATCAAAAAAGACTAGGTGCTGCCAACCTGCCTGTTTGCAGCAGATATTCAGCAGTCGCCCAGACGACGATGATATAATAATCCCGGCGGGCTTCTATGAGGTTCGTCGGGATTTTTTTTATAACTTTTCACCGTTAACTACGGAGAAAGCCATGGTATTCGATTTTCACAGAGGACGTAGATTAAGACGTACACCTGTCATTCGCGACCTTATTAGAGAAACAACTCTCTCTGCCGCAGATTTAATGATGCCCTATTTCGTTGCTGAATCTGACGATCCCGAATTCAAAAAACCAATTTCCTCAATGCCGGGCCAATATCAACTAAGTCTCAAACAGCTTGAAAAAACTGTTGGGCTTGCAGTTGAAAATGGACTGAAAAGTCTTATCCTTTTCGGAATACCCGCTGAAAAAGATCCCGTTGGATCTCAGGCATATGCAGAAGAAGGCATCGTGCAACAGGCAATAAAAATGATTAAGGCCAGTTGGCCTGATCTCGTCGTTTGCACAGACGTCTGCCTATGTGAATTCACATCCCACGGGCATTGCGGACTAATTGAAGGGGGCCGAGTTTTAAATGACCCGACCATTGAACTTCTCGCGCAAGTTGCTCTATCCCACGCAAAAGCCGGTGCCGATATTGTTGCCCCGTCAGACATGATGGACGGACGTGTTGCCGCCATTCGCGAAAAGCTGGATGAAGCTGGATTCGAAGAACTTCCTATCATGTCATACGCTGTTAAATATGCATCAGCTTACTACGGACCATTCAGAGAAGCAGCAGAAAGCGCTCCTCAATTCGGCGATCGCAAGACTTACCAGATGGATCCTGCCAACGCACGCGAAGGACTCCGCGAAGCAACTGCGGATGTTATCGAAGGCGCAGATATACTTATGGTTAAACCAGCAGGTCCGTATCAGGATGTTATCCGTATGGTTCGCGATTCTTTTGATCTGCCCGTTGCTGCCTACCAAGTCAGCGGAGAATACTCCATGATCAAAGCGGCCGGAATAAACGGCTGGATTGACGAAAAAGCTGTCATGCTGGAATCTCTCATCGGGCTCAAACGGGCCGGAGCAGATTTAATTTTGACATACTTCACCGAAGACGCACTAAAACACATGAGTAATAAATAATATGAACGATACTAAAAAATCACATCCAGCTGGGCATCCAGGCGAACATCCTAAGGGCCACCCAGGTGGACACCCTGGTGTTAACCCTATTCCGCAGAAAAACGCTGACGGCTCCCCTCCTCTTCGCTTAATAGCATGGGAAGTAACCCGTTCGTGTAACCTCGCTTGTAAACATTGCCGCGCGGAAGCACACCCCGAGCCATACCCGGGTGAACTTTCCACCGACGAAGCAAAAGCACTAATTGATACTTTCCGTGAAACCGGAAACCCTATCATTATTTTCACAGGCGGAGAGCCTCTCCTCAGACATGACGTATTTGAATTGGTAGCATACGCTAAATCTAAAGATTTACGTTGTGTAATGGCTCCCAACGGAACTCTGCTCACCGCTGAAAACTCAGTCCGTCTTAAAGAAGTAGGAATCGAGCGCTGTTCAATTTCTATTGATGCTTTAAGCGCTGAACACCATGATGAGTTCAGAGGCGAGAAAGGTGCTTTTGACGCATCCATGCGCGGCATTCAGTTCCTTAAAGATGCGGGCATCGAGTTCCAGATCAATACAACGGTAACTCGTAATAACCTGCATATGTTCAAAGATATTTTTAATCTTTGCAAAGACCTTGGAGCATCAGCTTGGCACATCTTCCTGCTCGTACCGACAGGCAGAGCTTCCGAGCTTGGAAATCAGGTTATTAGCGCTGAAGAATACGAAGAAGTGCTGAACTGGTTCTACGATTTCCAGAAAACAACAGACATGCAGCTTAAAGCGACATGCGCACCACACTATCACCGCATCCTACGCCAACGCGCTAAAGAAGATGGAATTCCAGTTAATTTTGAGAATTTCGGACTCGATGCTGTCAGCCGAGGTTGCCTTGGCGGAGTTGGATTTTGCTTCATCTCCCACACGGGTCAAGTTCAGCCTTGCGGTTACCTGGAACTTGATTGCGGAAATGTACGCGACATTCCTTTCCCGCAAATCTGGAGCAAATCACAACAATTTCTTAATCTCAGAAACCCCGCTGTCTATGACGGAAAATGTGGTTACTGCGAATTTGAAAAAGTTTGTGGAGGGTGCCGTGCCAGAGCTGCAACCATGGAAGATAACTACCTCGGACCAGAGCCGCTGTGTTCATACACTCCCAAGAAAAAGCCTAAAAAGGAGTCCTAAATGGACGCAGTAGATAAAAATATACTGGGAATAATCCAATCTGGCTTTCCAATTGATCCACGTCCCTATGCCGTAATTGGTAAAGAAGTGGGAATCAATGAAGATGAAGCTTTAAGCAGAGTTTGTAAGCTTAGAGAAGACGGTGTCATCCGCAGACTCGGAGCGAACTTCGGGTCACGTGAATTGGGCTGGAGATCAACTCTATGCGCAGCAAAAGTGCCAGAAGATAAAATTGAAGAATTTGCGGCAGAAGTGGGCCGACACAAAGGTGTAACTCACAACTATCTCCGCGAAAATGAATTCAATATATGGTTTACTTACATCGGTCCGGACTGGGACAACGTGTGCGACACATTGCAGTCCATTACCGATAAAACCGGAATTAAAATCCTCAATCTGCCAGCAAGCACCATGTTTAAAATCAAAGTAGATTTTAAAATGGACAGCGACAGCACGGAGAAAAAATAATGGCCGAAAAAGAAACCATCATTTCACCTTCACTGCTTTCATGTGATTTCAGCAGGCTTGCTGATGAGCTGAAAGCCCTTGAAGAAGCCGGACTCAAATGGGCTCACCTAGACGTAATGGACGGTAAATTTGTACCAAACATTACTTTCGGCCCTCCAGTCATTAAATCCATGCGCAAAGAATGTAATCTTTTCTTCGACTGTCATCTTATGATTGATCAGCCTGAAAGATACATCACAGAATTCGCAGAAGCCGGTGCAGACCTTATCTGCGTCCATGCAGAATCTACGAATCACCTCGAAAGAGTATGCGCTGCCATCGTCGAAGCAGGTTGTAAACCAGCCATTGCGCTGAACCCTGCTACACCGCTAGAATCAATCAAATACCTGATTCCGCAGTTGTATATGGTTCTGATTATGAGCGTTAACCCCGGATTCGGTGGACAGAAATACATTCCTTTCTGTACCGATAAAGTGCGAAACCTTAAAGCCATGATCACAGAAGCAGGAGCCGACACCCTTATCCAATTAGACGGCGGTGTCACCATTGATAATTGTAGAGAGCTTGTTGAAGCTGGCGCGGATGTGCTTGTTTCAGGATCTGCTTTTTTCAAATATCCACCTTACGCAGAGCGCCACAAACTATTCTTGGAACGCTGCGCAGGAAACTAGCTTAAAACATTAATAAAATAAAAAAGCGTCCTCGGAGTTAAATCTGTGGGCGCTTTTTTATTTCCAAAAAACATTAACATTTAAGCGTAAACTCAGTGCTAAAAGCTACTTTTCAGACTTTCCAGCACTTGGCTTAATAAACGGCATAATCAACATACTCCATAAAGAACGAAACTTCACATCGCGGAAGATATTCAGCCCGATGTTCATTTTTTCATGCCCAAGATCCGGCTGAACTTTATAGGTTGAAAATAAACGATCCCACCAAGGTAAATTAAATCCAAAGTTTCTGTTCATTTCCTGCGAATCCGTAGAATGATGCACGCGATGCATATCTGGTGTCACAACAAATAAACGCAGTATTTCGTCAAGTTCTTTTGGAAGTTTGATATTCGCATGATTGAACATTGCGACGCAGTTAAGCACTACTTCGAATAAAAGGACTGCAAACGGCTGAATACCAAAAATAACAACCAACGCGAGCTTAAATACAAGTGATAAACAGAATTCAAAAGGGTGGAACCTGACTCCAGTCGTGAAATCATAAAAAGTGTCAGCATGGTGCATACGGTGCAAAAGCCACAGCGGGCGCCAAACATGAAAAGCTCGGTGCTGGAAATAAATTGCCAAGTCTAGAAGGACAAACCCAATTACAACCTGTGCCCACAGCGGTAAGCCCAAAAGTGGAATTACCCCCCACCCTTTCACGGTCACCATAACGGCTAGCGCAACAGGCAGGAATGGAAATATTAAACGAACGAGAATAGATGCTACAACCACAACGCCTAAATTACCGACCCACCGTCGTTTTCGGTCAGATGGTGCGGGCCGTCGCGGAAAAAATCTCTCACACATGATTAAAAACAGGCCCACTCCCAAAAAAAGAGTGAGCCTGATAATTTCGCTTAAAAACATTATTATATTTTCCAGAGATGCACGGTTAACCTTCTGGTTTAGAGACTTAAGTAATCAACTCAACGCAACTACTTGTTATTGCCGCCACCCTTACCACTATTACCTTTGCCGCCGCTCTTCCCCTTGCCTCCGCTATTACCTTTGCCACCGCTATTACCGGGGGCATCTCCACTGGCTGAGCCCGTATTACCAGCACTTGACCCTTGGGAACCAGAGTTACCGCGCCCGCCAGAAGCAGAACTATCATTAGAAGACTTCGATCCTTTACCGCCACTCTTGGCGGTATCAGACGCACGACTAAGTCCTATAGATTTTGAGCCTTTACCGCCTGAAACACCAGGAGTTTTCGACACGCCGTCTTTAGTATTCCGGCCAGTAGCTTTAGAACTTCTAGTTGAAGTTGCTGTGCCTGCAACTTCACGATTTCGGTTCTGGTTTTTATGGCCCAGCCCTAATGTGCTAGGATGCACACCAAGCTCTTGAGCAATTACACCCCACCCCATACCGCTTGCGCGCATAGAGGCAATAGCGTCAACGTCTACAGAGGCCACACCGGCAAGTGTTTCATCGGCTGTTCCTTGAGCAGCCTCAAGCCCTTCCTGCGCAGCCGCGAGATCAGCTTCTGCGGCAGATAAAGCTTCTTCATCACCTGATGCAGCGGCCTCTTCAACAGCAGCCTCAGCTTCGGCCACGGCAGATATTGCTGTATCAACAGCTGCTTCCGCTTCAGCAATATCTTCCGCACTTTGTTCCGCCGAAACGGCAGACGCGGCTTCAGCTAAAGCTTCTGCTTTGGCAGCTTGCGCCGGATTTGCAAAGGAAGGAGCCTCTACCTCTTCTACGCCGTCCTCAGTTCCTTCTTCAGCAGTAGTATCGTCAGTTGCGGCAGTATCATCTGTTACTGTCGCGGCGGTATCGTCAGTGGTTGTAGCTTCTTCAGTTGTGGTCTCATCTGTAGTCAGTTCCTGAGCTAAACTTGAAGAGGTGGCAAGCAGTGTACACAAGCCGACCATAATTAACCAAACAGATATTTTTTTTGTATAATTCTTCATATCAACGTCCTATTGTTTTACTGAACAACTGTTATAAATTGAACAGAGTCATCTATCTGAAAAGATTTATCGCCACCCTTAATTGGCTCAGCTATAGCAAACCAACTAAGAGGCATTCTTGTGGAGGAAAATCCGGGATGCCCACCCAATATATAGTCACGAACGCTCTTGGCTCTAGCTTTTGCAAGAGTCGCATCTCCCTGTTTATAAGAGACAATATGGATGTTTAGTTTCTTGTTCGCCTCCATCATAGCAGCGATTACATGCAAAGATTTTTTACTGGAAACATCAATGAGATCTGTTTCAGGCTTAAATTTCATGGTTTTTAAAGTAACGTTGCGTTTACCTAATATGAAATTACGGTAAGTAAAATCTCCATGTAAATTCAAGTTAGAAGCGGCATTCATTGCCAAAGATCCATCTGGATAATACTTTAAGAACTTCTTCCAAGATGCAATTTCTTCTGAAGAGCGTCCAAGGCGACGCAAGGAATCAGCTCTATTGTATAAAGCTTCCGGGTTATATTTATCTAATTTTAAAACAATATCATACTGTGCTAGAGCTTCTTGCCACTTCTTATTTTCAAGATAGCTATGGCCAAGATAGAGATTAGCTGAGATATGTTTAGGATCAAGCTTCAAAGCCTTTCCATAAGCCTCTTGCTCATGAGAATAGTCTTTAACAGCCCACAAAGCGACTCCGACCCAAAAATGGTAGTCAGCATTTTGGGGCTCGATCTCAGAAGCACGTTGTAAATAAGGAATTGCTTGATCTGGTTTTTCAAGAGCTAGATAATAACGACCAACATAATACGCAGAGGATGCATCCTGAGGATTCTCTTTTAACTGCTGTCCAAGAGCCTTAATCCCTTCATCATACTTTTCCTGTCCCAGGTAATAGGGACCGGTGACTTGGGCACAGGCAGATAAAGTCAAAAGAGCTAAAGCTAAAACTAAAAACAAAAACTGTTTCATAAGAAACCTCTTTGGATTTTAAAATTGAGTTCCGACCCCCCAATAAAAAAAGCCCGTATCTAACTATAAATCAGAATGACGGGCTTAGCAAATCTTTATAAAGCTGTTTATAAAATGAAGATAACTACCTGAATAAGGCCAATGATAAATCCGAGAACCCCACCAATTACTTCAATAAAGCGGAATTCTTTTTTCATTATTCCAAACAAAATTGATTCCAGTTGTTCCATTGAAAAACATTCAACTTTATCTTGAACAAGACATTTGAAATCAAGTGAGCACTCGAGTTCAGAAGCTGTAGTTTCAATCAACTTAGGAAGCATCTCATCAAGCTCTTTCGATAACATCACCCTGACAGTCTTAAGCGTTTCTTCATTAAGAAACATTGCAACCATCGGGTGAAGAGTTACTAACTTTTCCTTAAAAAATATCTCAAGATATTCAAGAACAACACCCTTGTGCTTTTCAATAAATGCGGGATCGCGGATTACATTTTTAATATCAGTATGGGAAATAAGCTCCCGCTCAATCATCTTTCCAAGACTTTCAGCAAGTTCCTTTTGCCTCTTAGGGAAAATTCCTTGAATTTCAAAAGGGCCAATCTTTATAGCTTTATATGGGTGAAAAAGCATTTTTACTGCTAGATAATTAGTGAGCCAACCAATTAATGCGCAGATTACCGGAGAAAGAAGAAGTTTTAAAGTGATCATTGTATGAGATTCCCTTAGCTATTTTATGACGTTACTTAACTTGAAAAGAGAATCGGTATTGTTGTCTAAAATTATCAAAAGAGCAAGTTATCATCAGTTAATTGAAATTTAATTTTAGTATTAATAATTTTATACGAAAATAAGAAGTATTAACCAAATAAAGCTTGCTTCAAGTTCCAATAAGAGTAAATTGCATCATCATATTAAATGACAAATAATGGAGATGGAAGTGAGCATTCAGCACGACCTCGAAGCTATACAATCTAAGCTTACCGTACTGCAAAAGAAGCACAGCAAACTCAAACAGAAGATTTCGAGTACATGCCCCGAATGCGAACAAGCTGAATTCAAACAGCTTGTTCTAAATGCGGCATCTGCAATTGTTATTCTTGATGCTGAGGGGAAAATAATTCTCACGAATTCTTTTTTTAGTGAGATTACTAGACTATCTCAAAAGGAAGTGCTCACAAAACCTATTCATCTAATTTTCCCTTCTAACGAATCTCATGTTTATGATTTTTTAAAAAACATCTCCTCTGAATCAGAATGTAGTGCAAATTTAATTTTTCCTACCGTGAATAAAGAATCATCTCAAATATGGCTGGATATGTCTGTTAAGACACTACCCAAAAGGGATTCTTACCCCAAAAGTTCTATCTGCATATTTAAAGATATTACATCTGAAAAAGAAACTGAGCTTCACAGAAATAAACTCATTGAGGAGTTGATGGACGTAAAAGAGCTTCAGGAAGAAAATTCTGCTCAGCTCAACCTGCTTCTTCATGAACTTGATGATAAGAACCTGAAGCTTAAAAAAGAAATATCTGAAAGGAAAAAAGCAGAGCAACGGTTGAAAGAAAGTGAAGAAAGATTCAAGAATCTCAGCATAACAGATCAATTAACAGGTCTATTCAATCGAAGACATCTACAAGATGTGGCCCACAAGGAAGTCGAAAAGTGCAAGTTGGAGAACTCTCCGTTATGCACACTGCTTATGGATGTAGATAATTTCAAACATTTTAATGATACATATGGGCATTCTGCAGGAGACGATGTTCTTGCAAACTTGGGCCAGCTCATCAAAGATTCGATAAAAGTAACGGACAAAGCATTCCGTTACGGCGGAGAAGAATTCCTAATACTGTTGCCGGAAACTGGCTGTAAAGAAGCACTACAAACAGCCGAACGTATTAGAACCGCGATGGAAGATGTTGTATATCATTTGCCAGACTCAGAACCCGTTCGAAAAACTCTGAGCATAGGGATTGCGGAATACAAACAAAGTGAGTCTTTAGAGAAAATGTTTAAACGTGCAGATGACAATATGTATCAGGCTAAATTAAAAGGCAAAAACAGAACTTGCTATTCCTGCAACACAGAGGATAGTTAACCGCTCTATTTCTGTTCCTTTGCAACCTTCGACATTTCCCCCGCAACTTTGGCTATATCATTCTCAAGCTCCGCAAAAATCAAAGAAATTCCTGTATTCATAGCTTCTACAAGAGCGGAAGCTGTCTGATCTTTTACTAAAACTTCCTCGCTAAAATTACGGGAATAGATAATAGGAAGATTCGGATCTGCATTATTAAACACAAAAAACTGCATTTTAATCACGGCCTTAGGAAATTCTCCACTAAAATCTCCGTAGAGAGAATTAACCACCCCTTCCAGCATAAACTCCCCTGCACCCATACTTTCCGGTCCAAGTACATTAGCAAAGAGGCCTGAATCACTCAGCCAAACTTTAAGCTCTTGTGTCAGCATAGATGCCGGCGGAACGAAGAAAGCATTGTAATAGTCAGCTTCATAAACATTGTCAGAAACTTGATACACTAAATCCTTATCTTCGTAGCGCGATGAAACTTTCATTCGGCGAACAATCAAATTTTGGTCGGTCACGCGAGACGTAGAATTATGTCCCTGTCTAACTGCATCCAAAGTATAATAAGTGCGATCAAGAGACGCACGTTCGAGTTTCACGCAACCTGTGAGAGCTGCAACTAAAAGCACCGAAACAAAACATAGTGTGCACGCATTTTTTAAAAAATATCTTTTCACAAATCGCTCCATTATTGCGCCCGTCCTTTCCTCGGTGGTTCTCCGAAAAGGACCCCGGCAGGATATTGTCTAGCTTCACTGCTAAGTTCTCGTAAATTTTCTACTAACCTTCGTACATTATCAAGAATAGCTTCAATATTTCCCTGTTGACCAGCGACAACAACATTTACTCTCGAAAGAGTTCCTTCAAATCGAGTAGCCGCATCCTTAATTTTATCAGATGCCTCACCTATATTATCTAAAGTCCTAGAGAGACTATTTAAAGTATCCTTACCTTTCGGACTTCTTAAATACATCTCGAAATCGCCTGAAATATTCTTGGCACTTGTTGTAGCCTCACGCAAATCCCTAAGGGCTACAATCATATCATCCGATCCAGAATCCATAACAAGCTTGAAACTATGCGCAGCTGATGCCACATCCGGCATTAAAGAATTGACCTTAGGATCAGACAGAAGAACATTTATGCGCGCAATAAACTTTTCAGCCTCATTAAGCGTTCCAGTAAGACTTCTACTTAATTCTCCAGCGTCAGATTTCTCTAAAAACTTGTTAACTGTCTGCGCGACATTACGAACATCTTCGACAGCTTCAGCAATCTTTGCTTTATTTATATCTTCCAAGGTTTCACTGATTGAAGCCACGGCTCCCTCAACCCTACTCATCATGGATGCGGCTGAAGGAACATAGAAATTTTCTGGAGTCCAAGTAATCTTAAGAGGCGGGTTCCGCTCTGGGTCAACATAGTCAATTTCAAGAAAAAGTTGTCCGGTCAAACCTAAGGAAACCGGGCGAGCACGAAGTCCGCGTTTAACCTCTCTTTTTAGTGACTGCATCAGGTCCTTTCCTTCTTGGGACTTAATAATGTCACTATTCAACTCACCTAAAACGTAAACATACCGGAGTTCACTTTCTTCGCTTGTAACATACTCATCGGTCACAAATCCTATTTCACTGACTGAGCCAACTTTAACGCCGCGAAATTTGATAGGAGAGCCAACTTCAAGCCCGTTAACAGACTCATTAATATATGTTTCCATCTTAACTGTAGTTTCAAAAATCTTTCCTGCACCTAAAATGACAAGGGCTATCAACAGAAGAAGAGATCCCGATATTACAAAAAGTCCAAGTCTGAAAGGATTCGTTTTGCGGCTCATATTGTCTCCGTAACAGGCGCGGCGTTACTTGTCTTATCTGAAAATTCACGGTGAAAAAAGCGGCGTACGAGTGGATTATCTGATTCATCCCGCAGTTTGCGTGGGTCGCCTTCAGCAATGATTCCTTTTGTGCTTTTATCTAGCATTATAATTCTATCCGCTATGGAAAATATTGACTGAAGTTCATGAGTTACAATTACAAACGTAACTCCTAAAGAGCGAGAAAGACTGCGTATCAATTCATCAAGTTCCGCCGAAGTAATGGGATCAAGTCCGGCGGAAGGTTCATCAAGAAATAAAATTTTAGGATCAAGAGCCATCGCACGGGCAATAGCCCCCCTTTTCAGCATGCCACCCGAAAGCTCGGACGGCATCTTATCAGCGGAACCTTCAAGTCCCACAAGCGACAATTTCATTCTGGCAACATAATCCATTGCCTCACCGGGCATGGAAGTAAATTCCTCAAGGGGAAGCCTAACATTTTCAAAGAGTGTCATAGACCCGAATAACGCACCCATCTGATACATAACCCCGATTCGACGAATAATATCAAGTCTGGCCTTCCCATGCGCAACCCCAATATCATCACCATCAATTAAAATCTGCCCCTGAGCAGGAGGATAGAGACCTATCATGTGCTTAAGAACGGTACTTTTTCCACAACCGGACCCGCCGAGGATAACAAAGATTTCTCCCCGCCGAACCTCGAAAGTAAGATCTTTTGTGATAACAAGATCGCCATACGCACAAGTAAGGTTTTTAACTTCTATTAAATTATCGGTAGGAGCAATCAATTTAAACTCCCGCGATGAAAAATATTACGGCAAAAAGGCCATCGAACACAGCGATAAGAATAATACCGCTGACCACGGCACTTGTGGTCGAATCACCAACCGCGCTCGCACCGGATTTAGTAACCAAACCCCGCTGACAACCAATTCCGGCAACAAGGACACTGAACACAAAAGCCTTAACCATGCCGCCGGAAAAATCTATCCATGACACATTCTGGAAGACCCTGCCGCAATACGTTGTAAGCGGATAGCCCATCGAGAGCATTACTAATGCCCCGCCCACAAGAGACATGAAATTGAAAAATAAAGTCAAAAGAGGAGTAACAAAAATTGTAGCGAGAACTCGTGGCACAACTAAAAAACTTACGGGATTAAGTCCCATGGTACTTAATGCGTCCAGTTCTTCATTGACTTTCATGGTGCCAATTTCCGCAGCAAAAGCTGACCCGGATCTGCCTGCAAGCAAAATTGCAGTCACCATCGGTCCAAGTTCTCTGAACATGACCAGCCCCAGCATATTAGGAACGAATATTTCTCCGCCGAATCTTTGAAGCGATACTGCTGATTGGAAGGACATAATCAGTCCCATCAAAAAACCAATAAGTAAAATGATAGGAAGCCCGTCAACTCCGACCTTTTCAGCCGTCAGCCAAAAGTCGGGCCAGCGTAAACGGTGACGTCCGGTCACAGTATCCAGCACAGCCAACACGCAATTACCAGTAAACTCAACCTGCTCCCTGAAATCAGTACCAATCTCCTGAGCAGATTTCCCCACAGACGAGATCCAACCGGTTAAACCGACAAGATTGTCAGTAACATCTTTAGAAGGGGAAGCTTTTTCGACATCAAATAATTCTAGAAATCTACTGAACTCAGAGTTCAACCCAGTAATGATTAGTTTTTTGCCACGGTCATTACATAGGGCTTCCATCATCATAAAAAGAGCCGCCCCCCCGCCGTCCATATATTCTACGCCTGAACAATCGACAGAAGTAGCACCAGTAGAGACGGCAGATCGTGCCTCATCCCACACTTCACCAGCGCCTTCAGCGTCAAGACGGCCCGCAAGCTTTAATGAGTCACCTGATTTTTCAAGTTTTATGAATCCAAAAACCATATATCCTTCGGAGTTTTACTTTTATAATCATTAATTTCAAAATCTAACAGGAGCAGGAAAGAAAGTGAAGCTTGAATTCCATAACGGAAAATTTTGAACGAAAAAAGGGGACCGCATTTGCAGTCCCCTTTTCAATGTAATCTAAATTGATTGTTATTTATGCAACCCAATCATCATCTTCGGAGATTGGTGCAAATCCGCGGCGCATAGTGTTTTCACATACTAAGCGAGGGTCCATGAACTGGAGTAGGTAATCAGGTCCGCCAGCCTTTGAGCCGACACCTGACATTTTAAATCCGCCGAAGGCATGTCTTTCAACAAGAGCTCCAACACTTGGTTTATTCAAATACAAGTTACCGACTCTAAACTCTCTCGATGCATAATCCAGATTCTTAGGACTTCTGGAGTAAACCGCTCCGGTAAGAGCAAAACGAGTAGAGTTAGCAATATCTACAGCTTCAGCGAAATCACTGGCTTTCATTACGGCTAGAACAGGTCCGAAAACCTCTTCCTGAGCTATACGGTGTCCTTTGTTAATTCCTTCTACAATTAACAGAGGCGCGTAGCATCCACCCTTCGCTAGGTACTCCGCCGGTGCTTCGCGCTTAACAAGAATCTTGCCTTCTTGTTCGGCAATTTTACCGTAATTCAGAACATTTTTCAAAGCAGCCTTATCGACAACTGGTCCCATGTAATTTGAAGGATCTTCGGAGGGTCCAAGCTTAACGGATTCAGCCGCTTCTTTTAAACGATGAATGAAGCGATCATAGATAGCATCAATGACAATCACTCGTGAACAAGCTGAACATTTCTGCCCCTGAAATCCGAAGGCAGCATAAAGCACACCAAGTACGGCTTCATCAAGATCTGCATCATCATCTATAATTATAGCATTCTTTCCGCCCATCTCAGCGATAACTTTTTTACAATGATCCTGTCCGGGATGTACTTTGGCGGCACGTTCCTGAATTCTGAGACCGACTTCCATCGATCCAGTAAATGCGATTACAGCGATATCAGGATGATCGACCAAATGGTCGCCCATTACAGAACCGCGGCCTGGAGTGTAGTTAAATACGCCATCCGGCAAACCGGCAGTTTTGAACATATCAACCAACCCATGACCGATAACTGACGATATCCCGGCAGGTTTATATACAACAGGACAACCACAAACGATAGCGGCCGAAACCATTCCCACACTAATTGCTAGCGGGAAGTTCCACGGAGCAATAACAGCGGCAACGCCCTTCGCCTGATAGAAATACTGACTGTATTCACCTGGTGAGTTACCCATGCGTTTCGGATCACCGAGGCGGATCATTTCGCGTGCATAGTATTCCATGAAGTCAAGTGCTTCGCCGACATCAGCCTGAGCCTGATCCCACTGCTTGCCAACTTCAAGAACCTGCATCGCGCTAAGATCGTTAATATTATCCCTGCAATACTGAGCAGCTTTAAGCAAATACTGAGCGCGCACTCTAGGCTCAACATTGCGCCAATCAAGGTAGGCCTGCTTGGCTGCACTTACAGCAGAATCAACTTCTGCGATTCCAGCCTGACAAACTGAACCAATAATTTCTGAGGGGTCTGCAGGATTGTAAGAATCAAGAATATCGTCAGTAACGACGTCCTGACCATTTATGTGCAACGGATACTTTTTACCAAATTCTTTACGAATTTTAGCCATTGAGATCGGGAAAGCATCGCGCTGTTCTTTGATAGTAAAATCAGACGGTGGATAGTTCGAGAAAGGCTCAAGCTCTCCATCAACACCTTTGTAGCGTTTTCTTGTATCTGGCTTAGCCGCAGGCTTATTCTCAAGCTCACGAGCATAAGTAGATTCTGGATTTTCGAGCAGAATACTTACATCTGCTCCATCTGCAAAAGTTTGCTTAAGGAAAGATTCATTTGCGGTATTTTCAAGCAGACGACGTACAAGATAAGCCATTCCGGGAATGAGGTCACCGTAAGGACAATAGAGACGAACGCGCTTAGCAACATTTCGAAGCCCTTTGCGAACAGGCTCAGCCATTCCATAAAGAACCTGAAATTCATATCTTTCATCAGGAACATTCATAGAGCTTGCCATTTCCATAATGGCGGAAATAGAGCGGATATTATGAGAAGCACAAGCATAATGACAGATGTCGTGGTTCTCAAGGATCAACTTGGAAACACGTTCAAAGGCCATATCGGATTCAGCCTTGTGAGTCCAAACCGGAACATCCCAGTCATTCTGTTTTGCAACAACGGTTTCATAATCCCAGTACGCCCCCTTAACAAGACGGATGGAAATAGGCAGACTCTCTGAGCGTGACCAATCAAGTAAGTCTTTTACATCTTCATCAACACACCTGAGGTAAGCCTGAAAAACAATTCCTAAATGCTGGTTATCAGGATATTTTTTCCTTAAACGCTTGTACATTTCAATGGTCGCCTCTTTATATTTTAGAGACTCCATATCAATGCACAAGAATCCATTCATGCTCATAACTTTCTGCAGAATAGGCTCAATGCTTTCAATCATGCCCTGCACTGTTCCTTCAAGGTCAACAGGCTTGGACTGTGAATAAAACGCGGAAGGTTTAACGGCCACGTTAATTTTAGGAGCATGTCCCCAATCAAGATCAGTGGAAGAATCGAGGCCGTCCCATTTCTTATATTCTTTTTCAATAGCATCAAGAACTTCAAGATATCCATCGCGGTAAGCTCTAGCTTCTTCCTGGCTGACGGTAGCTTCACCAAGCAAATCAAGAACAAATGCAAAGCCGTCTTTACGCAACTTGCGGATACCCTTTACAGCTTCCTTGGCTTTCTGTCCGATGATGAACTGGCGAGCCATCCCTTCAATATTAGAACGGATAGTCTTATTAAGAACTTTCGCGACAAGTCCACCACCAAAGCCAGTCTTAGTAGCACCCCATTTTAGAACATCAGGGATGTTGCTATCATCTGCGGCGAAATATTCTTCGATATGTCTTGAAAGAGACTGTGAAGTATTGAGGTATGGCAAAACATCGACAAAACGGAACATCTGAACTTTGAAGTCTTCATTCTTCATCGCCCAATCCATAACTTTACCAGTCCACCACCCCTTATTAAAAACGGATGGAGCCTCGCCTGTGATGGATTTAAAAAATTCCTTGCCGCGCTCAATCACCTGAGGATCAAGAGTTGAAATTTCTACGCTCATACATAATCTCCGTGATTTTTAAAGTTAGTCTATGAATCAAATTTTCACAGACTGATTTAAAACCGTCCCGAAATTTGAGCTGCGAAGTGACTCACGCCTTTCAGCTAAGAATCTACCTATGCAGCAAAATTTCGGCAGGAGATTTGTCAAGCCTGCTAAAATTCATCATCTATATTATCGTTAAGCGGAATTGCCCGGGACTCTTTGATCGTATTCAAAACGATGGTAGAGTTTGTATCTCGTACAGTCTCAATGCGACCGATCCGACCAAGCATAATGGCCAAGCCGTCGGTATCTTCACATCTAACCTTAATAAGATAACTATCCCGTCCTGCACAGTAATGAACTTCAAGCACCCCTGGTACTTTGGCTAACTCTGCACCTGTTTTTGTAGCTCCCACACCTTCACTTGCGTTAACATAAATGAAAGCAGTTAGCGATCTATCCACAGATTTAGGATCCACAATTGCTTCATATCCAACAAGGATTCCTTTGCTTTCCAGCTTGCGCACTCTCTCAAGTACCGCTGATGGAGCCATGCCGACCTTTCTTGCGATATCGGCATTGGAAATTCTTCCATTCAGCTGAAGGATTGTCAGAATTTTCCTATCAGTCCCGTCGATCTTTCTCTTAGTCATGTATTTATACGAATAAAATTCAATTTTAAAGGTTTTGTCAAGATTAAAAACACCTTTTCACACTTCAAACCGACTAAAATTTTGCTATAGTCCTGTTTTAACGAATATTAATCAAATCAATTATTTCCCACGAAATACCTATAGTAAGGAACAATAAAGCCTAACTTAGCAAATTAAAAAACGACACAATTTTTATATATTTTGAATATTATCGCAGTTTAATAAATATAATCCACGACAAATACATCTGTATTTACGTACAATAAAACTTTTCTTAACCAATTGAAAGCATATACAGCATAATGTTCGTGAAACGCACATAAAAACAACAACCTTATTCTTATTGAAATAACAAAGACATTATCTTGACACTCATAACGAAGGTTAATAATTCTTTAACCTATTAAATGAAAAGTCCTCAGACAAGGCCTTACATAAATAATATAATGTTACTCGCATCTTGGCGCCTACATTGGAGAATATTATGAACGGGAAAAAAGCCCGCTACCACTTTGAACACGGCTATATGTGTGCCGAAAGCGTACTTGTCGCAATATGTGAATCAGAACAAATAGACTCACCATGCGTTCCAGCAATCGCAACTGCTTTTTGCTCTGGGATATCGAGGTCCAAAGGACTTTGCGGAGCTTTGACGGGCGGAATTATGGGGATAAGCCTCATTCATGGCAGAACAAAGCAAGGCGACAACCATGATATTTGTTACAACTTAACAAAATCTTTGACTGAAAATTTCCAAAGTAAAAATAAAACGGACAATTGTTTCGAGCTAACAAATTGCGATTTTTCTACGCCTGAGGGCAGCGAGAAATTCAAAAAAGATGGCCTTAAGCAAAAAATTTGCCTCAATCTTGTTGAGGAAGTTACAGATTACACCCTTGAATTACTGCGTAAGCAAAAAGAAAAATAATGTCACAAACTGCAATTCTCTATTTGAAATTGATCGGATCTGTCACATTCTGGGGCGGAACTTGGATAGCAGGAAGAATATTAGCAGGTGATATGACACCATATTCCGCAGCATTTCTGCGTTTTCTATTTGCTACCTTATTTATGTTTGTCCTTGTTTGCCGCGGCACAGGTAAGACACCCAGATGCAATAAAGAAGACATTTTACCCTTGATGTTCCTCGGTTTAACAGGAGTATTTCTTTACAATATAATGTTTTTTAGCGGGCTGAAATTAATCACGGCCGGAAGAGCTGCGCTCATTATCGCTGCAGTACCAACAGTTATTGCCCTTGGCTCAGCAATTATATTTAAGGAGAAATTCACAATAGCAAAGGCTGCCGGATTTATCATTGCTCTCACCGGTGTCTGCACCGTCATCGGGGATGGAAATCCTCTGGCGATATTCAGCCAAGGTATCAGTTTCGGAGACCTTTGCATTGTCGGGTGCGTTTTCAGTTGGACGGCATATTCACTGGCCGGAAAACCAGTCATGAGAAAAGTATCTCCATTGAATGCTGTGTTCTGGTCCTGCCTTTTCGGCTCTCTGATGCTTCTGATTCCTGCCTTTTCCCATGGATTAATATCTGAGGTTATCAACATATCTTTAGTTGATATCGGCTGTGTTCTATTCCTCGCTTTCTTGGGAACAGGGTTAGCTTTCAGTTGGTATTGTGAAGCAATCGGAAAGATCGGACCGTCAAAAACGGGAATTTTTATCAATCTAGTTCCCATTACGGCAATTATTCTTGCCGCTATAATTTTAGATGAAAAGATTGGAATGTCTCTTGTTGTTGGAGGATCACTCACAATCTCAGGGGTATGGCTCACAAATCGGAGCTAAAACACGCAGCAAAACTCATCAATAACTTAGCTTGTGATTCTTCACAAAAAAGTGGATGATGCTTTTTTCCAAAAACACCATTCCGCTATGGCGCAGAGCGTAGCTACAAAACAATAAAATTATGCATAACGAAGAAGATGTCTACGAAGACGCCCCCGTATATTCAGGCCCAAGTCGCTCTCAGAAAAAGAGAGAAATGACTGCCTTGCAAAAAGTAGCTGAAAGACTACTTAAGCAAAGCGACGATCTTATTAAAAAATCTGGATTTCCAGACTATTTTATAGAAGCTATTCTACACGCCAAAACCATCACTGCACATGAAGGTAAAAGACGGCAAGTTCAATATATTGGAAAATTAATTCGTGGTTTTGATCCGCAGCCCATAATCGATTTTTTAGACAATATCGAGTTTGGGAATCGCGATGACAACATGAAATTCCATAAGATAGAAAGGTGGAGAGATAAGCTTATTGAGGGTGATTTATCTATACTCGATGAGTTGATGGAACTTTACCCACACGCGGAAAGACAGAGATTATCGCAGCTTGCTAGAAATGCTAAAAAAGAAAAAGAAAAGGAAAAGCCTCTGAAATCCTCTAAAGTTCTTTTCAAGGCATTACGAGAAATGGTTGAAGCAGCCTCTTGACGTCCCCCAAAAGATTACTATCTTATGGATGTTGTGAATAAATTCACAGTAGAAATTTTCTAAGCATATACTTACAGGAGACAAATGATGAGTAGTTATATCTATAGCAACACAGAATTAGAAGAAAGATATTGCCCGCATTGCAAAGAAGAACTTTCACCGTGGATTGCACCACCTGAATCAGGTTGGGCTGTTTTAATGGTATGTAATAACAACGACTGTAGTTTTTACAAAGGGTCTGATGAAGACATCATAAACAAACGTGATGATTCATGCCTCGGATGTAGATACGCAGAAAATCCTGATAACAATTATTCCTCATTCAATCTCCTTGCATGGTGCAAATAGGCTGAATTTTTATTTCACCGAAAATAACCCCGGAAGAAGTAATTCTTCCGGGGTTTTGTTGTTTTATACATTCGGCTCTTTCAAAGAATACCCGGCGCAACTGACATTAGAATAGTAATCCATTGACAAATAAAATCACAATCTCTATTTGTCTCATCCGACCATTAATATTTCTATCAATATTTATTTCACTTCTACCCCTGTAATTTCGCCGGAAAGAGATCATATAATGGCAATTTTTGAATCAAAATATACACCAGTTGTCGCACTTATTGTAGCGGTTTTTTTATGGGCCAGTTCCTTTGTGGTGCTCAAGATTGCTCTTGCTGTTTATGATCCCATGGTCGTAATTTTCGGCAGAATGATACTCGCGTCTCTTTGTTTTGTGTTTTTTATACCTAAATTTAGAAAACAAAAAATTCATAAAGGTGATCTCAAATGGCTTGCTGTCATGGCTTTTTGTGAGCCATGCATGTATTTTATTTTCGAAAGTCACGCTATGATATACACATCAGCGTCTCAAGCAGGAATGATTGTTGCGACCTTGCCTCTACTAATGGCTGTATCCGCACGTTTTATACTTAAAGAAAAACTTAGCCGTAAAACCATTATAGGTTTTATTTTAGCTGTTATCGGTGGCATATGGCTTTCCATTTACTCAAGCGCGACAGAATCATCTCCGGACCCTACGCTTGGTAATTTCCTTGAATTCTTAGCTATGTGCTGCGCTGTCGGGTACATGACTATTCTAAAAACCATGACCGCCAGATATTCTGCGCTTTTTATCACAGCGTTTCAGGCTTTTATGGGAGCGATATTCTATCTCCCCTTGCTATTTCTACCCACCACAACCTTGCCGGACTTTTATCATCCTGCCGCAACTTTTTCCATATTATATCTAGGAATCTGCATAACACTTGGCGCTTATGGACTATACAATTACGGTATGAGTCGTCTGCCAGCCAGTCAGACAACGGCTTATGTAAATCTGATTCCAGTCTTCACACTCATTATGGGCTGGGCAATACTCGATGAAAAGCTGAATTATATCCAATTTATAGCCGCAGGACTAGTCATGTGCGGAGTTATACTTAGTCAGGATAGGTCTAAAGTTAGGGATCAAGTTTGAGGCTCTACTAAACTTAAGAATTAGGAATGAAAAATGGAAGAGTGGGAAGTATAATGGAATCCATTTTTGCCGCTTCGTTTAATAGCCTTGTGACAGCCTTCTCCCCTTCTTCTCCTACATCCATGCTGTAATCGGTTACAAATGTTTCAATGTGCTCATTGACCACATTGTCGTCCATTTCTTGTGCATGTTCTTTAATGTACGGCCAAGCCACACTCGGGTCGACCTGAGAAAGTGTTAAGCTTCTGCGAATTGCGGAATTAATTAGATCTGCAACGTCCTCTCCCAGTGAACGCCTTATGGCAATAGAACCTAGCGGGATCGGAAGACCTGAATAATCCTCCCACCATTTACCGAGGTCAGCGATTTTGGATAAGCCTAATCCTTGATACGTAAAACGACCTTCGTGAATCACCACTCCAGCTTGAACTTCTCCAGATACGATTGCGCCCATAATTTCATCAAAAACAAGTTCTACTGTTTCTACCTGAACACCTGCTTCACGGCACATCAGGTTAAACAATAAATTTGCTGTAGTATTTCTTCCGGGTATTGCTACACGCTTGCCATTTAGGGCTTCAATAGTGCAAGGTTCCTGAGTCAGTAAAAGCGGACCGACTCCTCTGCCCATGGCCCCGCCTGCGCGCAGAAGAATGTAGTCATTCATGATATGTGCGGCCGCATGAACTGATACTTTACAAATATCCATCTTTCCTGCGCGCGCAAGTGTATTAAGCTCTTCAACGTCAGCAAGAGTGATGTTTAGTTTATAATGATCAAGACGAATCGCCCCGCTTGCGAGGGCGTGAAATATAAAGGTGTCATTCGGGCATGGAGAATAGCCCATTTCTAATATTTTGCTCATAGAAATGTGTTTATATTTTTACTGACTGTAAATCCAGTATTGACATTGATAGAACCGACTTTTATTTACGGTTCAACAAAGGTGAACTTATGATTTCAAAAGAATATTTCGAAAAAATTGGGCTTGGTTCTATTCTGGACAAAGTTCTGACAGGGGAAAGGCTTTCGATCGCGGATGGTCATACCCTATACAATTGCGCGGACCTTACGGCACTTGGTGCACTGGCCTCTATTGTCAGACGCAAACTACATGGCAACAAAACATTCTATGTACTAAACCGACACATCAACTATACTAATATTTGTATTAACGGTTGTAAGTTTTGCGCTTATGCCCGTGAACGCGGCGAGGAAGGATCCTTTCAGCTATCTAAAAACGATATACTTGAAAAACTTCGCAGTGCTCCGGTTGCTCCGCGTGAAATTCATGTTGTCGGCGGATGTCATCCAGATATTCCCCTCGCATTTTTCGAAGAGTCATTTATAGCGATTAAGAAAGAATTTCCTCAAGCAACTCTGAAATGTTTTACCGCTGTTGAAATCGCTCACTTAGCTAAGATTGAAAACATTTCAACGATAGAAACTCTTGAAAGATTGCGTGCTGTTGGAGTTGAAATGCTTCCTGGCGGCGGTGCTGAAATTTTCAATCCGGAAACTCGCAATAAAATTTGTCCGAAAAAAATTGATGGTGAGAGTTGGCTTAGAATTCATAAGGAAGCACATTCTTTAGACTACACAACCAACTGTACAATGCTCTTCGGGCACGTTGAATCCATTGCAGATAGGCTTGACCACCTTGATCAGCTACGTAAGCAGCAAGATGCGTCAGGCGGCTTTAACTGCTTTATTCCTCTTCCATTTCTCACTGAGAACAGTGCTCTCAAAATTGAGAATCCACTGACGGGAAATGATGAGCTTAAAACAATCGCAATCAGCAGATTGATGCTTGATAACATTCCTCACATAAAGGCTTACTGGGTAATGCTTACAGTTAAGCAAGCTCAAGCAGCGCTCCATTATGGAGCTGATGATTTCGATGGAACTGTTGTTGAGGAAAAAATTGGTCACATGGCAGGTGCGTCATCAGAACAGGCTCTTGGTAGAAAAGAACTTGAAGAAATGATTATCGGCTGTGGATTTGTACCAGTTGAACGCGATGCCGCTTTTAATGAGATTTCCTAGATCACGAGGATATTCAATATGACAAGTCTTACTCAAAGTCCTGCTGAAGTGCTCAAGATAGGAGCAAAAATTGCGGCGGGCGAAAGAATTAATTTTGAAGATGCAAAAACTCTGCTTGAAAAAGCTGACATATTTGATCTGGCAAGCATGGCTCATCAGATCAGGACTGCTAAACACCCTGATATGAATGTTACCTACGTAGTCGATCGTAATATTAATTACACAAATATTTGTACGTGTGGCTGTAAATTCTGTGCTTTTTATGTTGCTCCTGAACAAAAAGGCGGGTTCGTCATCAGCCGCGAAGAGTTAGGTCAGAAAATTCAAGAAACTGTCGACCTTGGCGGAACCCAGATACTTATGCAGGGCGGCCATAATCCGGATCTTCCGCTGACATATTACGAAGATATGCTTCGTTTCATCAAAGATAATTACCCTATACATATTCATGCCTTTTCTCCTCCTGAAATAGTATTTTTCAGTGAACTAGAAGGTATTTCAGTTGAAGCGGTTCTCAAGCGGTTAGTAGCTGCAGGCCTTGCATCCATTCCCGGCGGCGGTGCTGAGATTCTTGTAGACGAGGTGCGCACACGAATCGCGCCCAATAAATGCTCAACAGAGCAGTGGCTTGACGTCATGGAAACGGCTCACAAACTTGGTATAAGAACTACCGCTACCATGATGTTTGGACATGAGGAAAAGCCTGCAGACCGAATCATGCACTTGTTTGCACTCCGTGAAGTCCAGGATAGGACTGGAGGATTCACCGCATTCATTCCTTGGACTTTTCAGCCGGACAATACGAATATTCCAAATGCACGCAGAATGACGAGTGTTGAATATCTACGTATGCTCGCCGTTTCCAGAATTGTGCTTGATAACTTTGATAATATACAGGTGTCCTGGGTCACGATGGGGCCAAAGATTTCGCAGTTGGCATTATTTTATGGGGGCAACGATTTTGGATCAACAATGATTGAAGAAAATGTTGTTAAGGCTGCTGGCGTTAGTTTCAGATTATCTGAAGATGAAATCGCCAACTTGATAACAAAAGCAGGATTCACACCTAGACAAAGGAACATGGAATACGGATTGTTGGAGAATCGGAATGACTAATGCGATTAAAGTCGGTAGAATTTCTTTTTTGAACGTTTTACCGATTTATTACCCTCTTGAGTCAAATCTTATAGAAAATAACTTTAACTTTTTCTATGGACCACCAGCCCAACTGAATAAGCTTATGTCTGAAGACATGCTTCATATTTCTTCTGTATCATCAATCGAATACCTACGCCATTCTGATCAGTATGAATTAATTCCCAATATTGCAATCGGTAGCTGTGGTCCTGTGCAATCAGTACTACTACTTAGCCAGAAACCTATCCACGACTTAGATGGAGCAAAGATTCTGGTAAGTGCTGAAACACACACATCTGCGGCACTACTTAAAATTCTTTTTAGCGAACACATCTCGATAGCTCCTGTCTATGAAATAGGCAATGCCTCAGAACTATTAGCTTCAGGGCAACGCCCTGATGCATTATTAGCAATTGGTGATGAAGCATTAAATCTGCGTAACCATGACGATTACACATACAAATTGGACCTAGGAGAAGCGTGGCGTGAGTGGACCGGACTCCCTTTTATTTTCGGAGTATGGATAGTACGCAAAGACTTAGCTAAGAAGAAAGAAATTATTGAAGCTGTTAAAACTTTGATTCGGGCAAAAGAATGGGGACAAGAGAATATAGATCAGATGTCTGAAATAACATCAGAAAAAAGTATACTATCACCTGATGAAATGAAGTCTTACTTTGAAGGGCTCGTCTACGATTTAGAAGAAAAAGAAAAAGAAGGCCTTAAAATATTTGCTAAATATTTACACAAAACTGGACAGATTGAACATATTCCAAACTTAAATTTTATTGAAATGTAGTCTTTAGTAAGACGAAACAGAAGACAAAAAAAGGGGTATGTAATTTACATACCCCTTTTTTATAAGCAAAAATATCTATTCAAACGTACTATTTTTCACGTGATCAATGAAATAGCGTACAGCCGGAAAGAATTCTCTTCCGGTTAGATGGGCTAGATAAAAACTGCGCTCTAAATTCAAAGGCAAATCAGTAATATGAATAAGTTCACCCGAATCAATATGAGTCTGTGCAGCCAGCAATGATGTAACACTTATGCCAAGCCCTGCCTTAACACATTGGACAACAGCTTGAGTCGATTCAACCCAGACAGTAACATTAAGATCACGAATATTAGTGCCGAGTTCAGCCAGCCCTGCTTCAAGAGCTTTGCGGGTGCCTGACCCCCCTTCGCGCATAACCCATGGAAGTTCTGCTAACTGCTGAATATCAATAATGCCGTCGTAATTCTTTACGAGAACTGGAGGCGCGACCACAACAAGCTTGTCACGCATAATCGGTATAAATTCAATATTTGGCGCATCGGTTGTAGCCCCTACAACGCCGAGAATGAGTTTTCCAGATCTTATTTTATTTAAAATGTCAGTTGTATCACCAACGGACATATGTATTCTGACATCTGGAAATTTTTTACAATAATCATATAAAATGCCTGGCAAAAGGTAATGCGAGGGAATAGAGCTACCTCCTATTTCCAAATCACCTACAACTTTGTCCCGCAGCAAATTAATTTCTGAATGTGCCTTCCCAATCAGTTCGTAGATATCCTTTGCATTACGATATAAGACTTCACCAGCTTGCGTTACCAGAATTGAGCGACCAAGCCTGTCAAAAAGATGCACGCCAAGTTCTTCCTCAAGAGTAGATATATGAGCACTGATTGTAGGCTGCGAAAGATAAAGTTCTCTCCCCGCCTTAGAAAAACTTTTTAATTCATAAACCTTACAAAAGGCTTCAAGTCTCCTTAGGTCCATACCGATCTCTCCTATCGAAAATATCTATAATAACGGATAAAAAAAGGGACGGAATAAATTCCGTCCCTTTTGAAGAGCATAATTTATGCTTCCTGAGTTTCCTTTGCAGGAGCCTCAGTTGCTTCAGCTACAAGAGCGTCAGCGCGTTTTGTAAGTTCAATGATCACCATAGGAGCGCAATCGCCCTTACGTGGTTCAGCGAGCTTGATAATACGAGTGTAACCACCGCCGCCGCCAATAAAGCGAGGGCCGATTTCATCAAAGAGCTTCTGAACGAGCTTGTGGTTCTCAAGAGTCTTGTAAGCAAGACGTCTAGAGTGCAAGTCGTCACGGAGAGCAAGGGTGATAAGTTTTTCAGCAAAACTTCTCAATTCCTTTGCCTTAGGCTCAGTGGTACGCATATGTTCATAAGTCAACAGTGAGCGGACCATGTTACGGAACATGGCTTTCCTGTGGGAACCGGTCCTGTTAAACTTTCTTCCTGACTTTTTATGCCTCATTTTTCTCTTTCCTCTTCAGCCATTCCTGATGCTTTTTGTCGAAATCCTCTAAAGGCATCCCGAACTTGAGCTCCATACTGTCAAGGACTCTACGGATTTCGTCGAGAGACTTACGTCCGAAGTTCTTTGTCTTAAGCATGGCCTGCTCTGTTCGCTGAACAAGTTCGCCAACAATTCTTATGTTAGCAGCCTTGAGGCAGTTAGTCGCACGAACTGATAATTCAAGTTCATCGATACTTTTGAACAGATTAGGGTTCAGATCAAGGTCACTTTCCTTAGACTCTTCTTGTTCGGAGCCCATTTCATCAAAATTGATGAAAACGGAAAGTTGTTCCTTAAGAATTTTGGCGCTATACGCAACCGCATCTTCAGGAGTGACGGAACCATCAGTAAAGACTTCGAGAACAAGCTTATCAAAGTTAGTCATTTGTCCAACACGAGCCTGCTCCACACTGTAAGCTACCTTACGGATAGGAGAGAAGCTTGAATCAGTCTGAATGTGACCAATTTCGTTTACAAAGCCTTCATGCATATCGGCAGGGACGTATCCCTTACCCATACGGATCTCGAAAGTCATATCGAGTACCATTTTCTCAGAGAGAGTCGCAATAGTCTGCTCAGGATTGAGGACTTTAACGTTCTGGTTTTCCTGAATATCAGCTGCGGTGACGACACCCTGCTTATTAACCGAAAGGCTAAGGAACTGGGGTTCATCAGTAGTCATTGCGAATCTAATCTGTTTGATGTTCAGCACGACTTCAGTGACGTCTTCCATCACACCTTCAATGGTGGTGAATTCGTGCTGTACGCCTTCTATCTTAACAGCAACCACAGCTGATCCTTGCATTGAAGAAAGGAGTACCCGACGAAGGGAGTTGCCTATGGTTGTGCCAAATCCACGCTCCAAGGGTTCACAAATGAACTTGCCATAAAGCTCGTTGGACTTGGAATCGCGCACTAGCTGTTCCGGCTTACATAGCTCGGCCCAGTTGCGTGTGTTGATGAGTTTGTCACCGTCTTGAATAAGCATGCACTAATCCTTCTTATTTGGAGTACAGCTCGACAATCAGCTGTTCGTTGATAGGGAACTGTATGTCTTCCCTAGTCGGCATTGCTTTTACTTCACCCTTGAAAGCAGCACCGTCGGACTCAAGCCACTCAGGGCAACCGCGACGGGCTATAACTTCCTGAGCTTCGAGAATCACCGGTATCTTACGGGCTTCATCACGAACCTCAATGACATCACCAGGGCTTACCTGCATAGAAGGAATGTTAACACGCCTTCCATTCTTTTTGAAAATGCCGTGTCTCACAAGCTGGCGAGCCTGATTGCGAGAGTTAGCGAATCCCAAGCGGTAAATAGTGTTGTCGAGGCGACTTTCAAGTATAATGAGGAGATTCGCACCAGTTACCCCTTTCATGGAGTCCGCGCGTTTAAAATAACCGCGGAACTGCCCTTCAAGGATACCGTACATGCGACGCACTTTCTGCTTCTCACGAAGCTGAATTGCGTAGTCACTCATTTTCTTTCTCATGCGTCCTGCAATACCAGGGGCGTATGGACGACGTTCATATGAACACTTATCAGTAAAGCAGCGATCGCCTTTGATGAAGAGTTTTTCCCCTTCTCTGCGGCAAAGTCTGCATTTTGCTTTTGTATATCTAGCCAAGGTTATTCTCCTGCGAACGTTAGACCCTGCGGCGCTTCGGCGGACGACAGCCGTTGTGCGGTATGGGCGTGATATCGCGAATGAAGTTAACCTTCATACCGATGTTACCGATGGCGCGCATAGCAGCCTCACGACCGGAACCGGGGCCTTTTACAAAAATACCCACGGTACGCATACCCTGGTCCTGAGCTTTTCTAGCGGCGGTTTCAGCAGCTACCTGAGCAGCAAAGGGAGTAGATTTTCTAGATCCCTTGAAACCGGATGCACCAGAAGTGGCCCAGCTGATTACGTTACCTTTTAAATCAGTGAAGGTAATTATAGTATTATTAAATGTTGCTTTAACATGGGCGATGCCCACAGGAACATTCTTTTTCTCTTTTTTCTTGCCGGAACGGCGAGGTCTAGCCATACCATTCTCTCCAGATGAGTTGAATTTATATCAGCAGCACAAAGACCTGATTAAAATCTGGCCCCAAATCTGCGGATGATCTTAATTATTTCTTCTTCCTACTCATTACTGAGCGACGTGGACCTTTACGGGTCCTTGCGTTGGTTTTGGAGCTCTGTCCGCGTACGGGCAATCCGCGACGATGACGGAGTCCACGGTAACTACCAATGTCCATCAAGCGCTTAATATCAGCGACTTGATTGCGACGGAGGTCACCTTCAACTTTATAGTTATCTTCAAGTTCTTTACGAATGGTATTGACCTGATCACCACTAAGGTCATCAGTTTTCAATGTCCAATCGATACCTACGGTATCAAGAATCTTGAGTGCAGTTGTGCGACCTACTCCAAAGATGTAAGTCAGTGCAATATCCAAACGCTTATTTTTCGGAAGGTCTACTCCAGCGATACGAGCCACAGGTATACCTCTCTATCCTTGACGCTGTTTGTGTCTTGGGTTTTCACATATCACCCTAAGAACACCTTTGCGTCTGATTACTTTGCATTTGGGACAAATCTTCTTAACAGATGGTCTTACTTTCATGACCGTCTCCACTAATGCAGTTTAACAGTTAACCAATCGGGAGCTAGCCGACGGTGGGCCAATGATGTCTCAACTACCCGGCTAAAAGGAAATTGAGTGCATGCCTAGTCTTCCGTTGCCTCGAAATTTAGAAAATGACTTATACAGAACTAAATTACAAAAATCAAGCCTTACGGGGAATTAATGTAATATTTATGACTGACTCAATATAATCGGACCATCTGAAGTAATTGCAATGGTGTGCTCAAAATGGGCAGACAGCTTCCTGTCCTTGGTGACTGCAGTCCACTTATCAGATAGAACTTCTATCTCATATGAACCTTCTGTAACCATCGGTTCGATGGCAATGACCATTCCCGTTCTGAGGTTAACTCCAGGCATACCGGCTGGCACAAAGTTTGGAACTTCAGGCTTTTCATGAAGATTACGACCAATCCCATGTCCGACAAACCTTCTAACAACACCAAATCCATTTGCTTCACTATGCTCCTGTACCGCACGAGAAACATCGTAAAGATTATTTCCCGGATGCGCCATGGAAATTCCCTTCATCAGAGAGTCACGGGTAACATCAAGCAGCTTTTGAGCCGTAGTAGAAATTGTTCCAACAGGATAAGTACGAGCAGAGTCTCCAAAGAAACCTTTATAGACAACACCCATATCAATACTGACAATGTCGCCCTCATTCAGAATTCGTTCATTGGAAGGAAACCCATGAACGACTTCTTCATTTACTGAGCAACATAAAACAAAAGGAAATCCATGATACCCCTTGAAGGCCGGAACTACTCCGTAGCCTTCGCAAGCTTTAGCAGCTATATCTTCTAATGACATAGTTGTAATACCAGGCTCAATTGCTTTGCCAAGCGTATCCAGAACCATAGAAACAAGACGATTGGCCTCACGCATGAGGCCAATCTCTTTTTCATTCTTGAGGTAAATCCCTCTGTACTTTTTCAAAGCTCTTACCTGCCTTTAACCTTGCTTCCCTTGCCCATGAGTCCGTCATACTGACGGGAAATCAAGTAGGATTCGATCTTGCCCATGAAATCCATGGCAACACCAACTACAATCAACAGAGCTGTTCCTCCAAAATAGAAAGGAACATTAAACTGCGAGATTAACAACATAGGAAGTACACAGATGGCTGCGACATAAATGGAGCCCCAAAGGGTAATCCTTGCAAGAACCCGATCAATATACTCGCGGGTTTTAACTCCCGGGCGTATACCAGGGATAAAACCGCCCTGTTTCTGAATATTTTCTGAAATTCCTTTAGGATCAAAGATGATCGCTGTATAGAAGTAACAGAAAAAGATGATCAGGGATATAAACACGATATTGTATATCACAGAGTCAGGCGTAAAATACGCAGACATCTTAGATAACATTTCGTTATTTGAGAAGCTAGCCAAGGTAGAAGGAAATAGAAGAATACTTGATGCAAAGATCGGAGGAATAACACCAGCAGTGTTAATTCTAAGTGGCAGATGTGTTGTCTGACCACCCATCATTTTGCGTCCCATCATACGCTTGGCATAATGGATAGGTATTCGACGTTGCCCTCTTTCCATAAAGACGATAAATGCGAGGATTGCGACCATGAATGCTAAGATGAAAATAAGAAGGAAGAGAGTAATCTCACCTGCTTGCATTAATCTTACAGTATTATATATGGCAGATGGTAATCCAGCCACAATACCTGCAAAGATGATCATCGATATGCCGTTTCCGATGCCTTTCTCGGTCATTTGCTCACCGAGCCACATTAGAAAGACAGTACCTGCAGTTAAAGTAATTATAGTAATAAGACGGAAGGACCACCCAGCAGCAAGAACAACAGGTGTACCAGTGGGACTAACCATACTTTCAAGTCCCATGGCAATACCAAACCCCTGTACGATCGTAATCGCTACAGTTGCATATCTGGTATACTGTGTGATCTTTTTACGCCCTTGAGCTCCTTCCTGGCTAAGCCGCTTAAGGTCAGGGCTTACTACATTAAGAAGTTGTATAATAATAGACGCGGATATATAGGGCATAATCCCTAACGCGAATATGGACATATTACTCAACCCGCCACCGGAAAACATGTCAAACATGCCGAAGAGAGTGTTAGAAACACTCTCGAAGAAATCGGCTAATGCTGCGCTGTCTACGCCAGGGACCGGGATATGAATCCCGATCCGGTAGACAGCCAGAAGAGCAAAAGTCCAAAGGACTTTTTTCTTCAGTTCCGGCAGTCGGGAAAGATTATCAACTCCAGCAGTTGCCACGATTATCCTTCCAGGGCTTTGGCCGTTCCTCCGGCCTTGGTGATTTTTTCAGATGCAGACGCGCTGAAACGGTGTGCTTCGACAGTAATCGCAGCAGTTACTTCTCCCATTCCAAGAATCTTTACGAGTCCGTTCTTTTTGCAAAGACCACGATCGTAAATATCCTGAAGGGATATTTCAGTTTTGCCTTCAAATGCTCCAAGAAGCTGACCTAAGTTCAGAGCTACATACTCTTCACGGAAAGGATTCTTGAAACCACGTTTAGGTAAACGACGAGCTAGAGGCATCTGTCCGCCTTCAAACCAGGCAGGAACACCACCGCCAGAACGTGCGTTCTGACCTTTATGACCCTTCCCTGAGGTACCCCCAGTTCCGGATCCGCCGCCGCGACCTATGCGCTTGCGATTCTTACGTTCCTCTGGGAACGGATATAATTCATGCAGCCTCATGATTCAGTTACCTCCACAAGGTGGGAAACTTTATTGATCATGCCTCGAATAACGAGGTTGTCTTCAAAGCTCTTCTCTTGCCTGATCTTGCGCAGTCCCATAGCAATAAGTGTCTTGCGCTGTTTAGGATTGCAACCGATCTTGCTGCGAATAAGTTTTACTTTAAGCATAGTAAGTACTCCTACTTTCTGGGAGTCACAACTTTCTTCCCGCGGAGCACGGACACTTCTTCTGCGCTACGCAGTGAAGCAAGTCCGGCAATAGTTGCGCGAAGGACATTATGCGGATTATTAGTGCCGATAGCCTTTGTAAGGATATCGTGAACGCCTACTACTTCTAAAACCGCACGCACAGGTCCACCGGCAATAATACCAGTACCCTTTGATGCAGGTTTAAGCATAACACGTCCAGCACCGTAACGGCCCAGTACTTCGTAAGGAAGTGTTCCGTCAAGAAGAGGCACGGTGATCATATCTTTCCGTGCTCTTTCAGAAGCTTTTCTAATAGCTTCAGGAACTTCGTTAGCCTTACCAAGTCCGAAACCGACTTGACCTTTACCGTCACCTACCACAACCAGGGCACTGAAGGAGAACCTTCTTCCGCCCTTTACCACTTTAGCGACTCGGTTGAGATAAACGATTTTTTCAATCAGACCTAGATCATTCTGTTCCATGGAGATTCCCATAAGTTTAGAATTTCAGGCCGCCCTCACGAGCGCCGTCTGCAAGAGCCTTGACTCTGCCGTGATAGATATATCCGCCACGGTCGAAGACGACCTTGTCGATATTCAGTTCCTTAGCCTTGGCAGCTATGTCCATACCAACAGCTTCAGCGGTCTTACGAGTGAGCTTCACAGCTTCATCACCCTTAGAAAGAGCACATGAAGAGGATGCTGTCATGGTTTTGCCAACAAGATCATCTACGAGCTGAGCGTAAATGTGCTTGTTTGAACGGAAAACAACGAGACGCGGACGAGAAGCTGTTCCACTAATCTTTTTACGGATGCGGATCTTCTTACGGCGTCTTGCTTGTTCTTTAGTCATTTTCATGGCTGTACCTTATTATTTACCGGACTTACCGGCTTTACGTCTGATCTGTTCGTCAATGTACTTGATACCCTTGCCTTTGTAAGGCTCAGGTGGGCGTACACGACGAAGCTGTGCTGCAACTTCGCCAACGAGTTGTTTATCAACTCCGCTGACGGTTAGCTTGCTACCTTCTGCTTTGGCTTCAATACCAGCAGGAAGCGGGAACTGAACTGGGTGTGAAAATCCTACGTTAAGTATGATGTTCTTGCCCTGTACAGATACCTTATAACCGACACCAATTACTTCTAATGTTTTGGAAAAGCCGTTTGAGACTCCTTCAATACAGTTGAAAAGTAGTGTGCGATGCAGGCCATGTTGTGCACATTCCTGGCGAGTTTCGCCAGACCTCATTACCTCTACCACTCCATCAGCTACTTTGTAGCTAATCATTGAATGGATAGGAGTGGAAATAGATCCTTTAGGACCTTTGACGGAAACTGAATCAGTTCCGACATTTACTTCCACACCTGAAGGTATATCGATAGGTTTTTTTCCAATTCTGGACATCTTAAACCCTCTCTACCAGATTTCGCACAAGAGCTCGCCACCGACGTTCAAGTCTTTCGCCTTGACTCCGTCAACTACGCCCTTTGAAGTGGAAAGTATGCAAATCCCTAGTCCATTAAGGACACTGGGAATATCTTCAACGCCTACAAATACGCGCCGGCCAGGTGTGCTGATTTTTTTCATACCGCTAATAAGCGATTTTCCATCAACATACTTAAGATTAACAGTGATATCTTTCTCTTCATTTGTGAAGTCTACGATATAACCTTCATCTTTAAGAATACCCGCAATAGCGGTTTTGATTTTTGACCCGGGAATGAACACGGACTTATGATAAGCTCCGTGTGCATTACGAATACGAGTCAGCATATCGGCGATTGGATCGACAACAGGCATTTTAAACTCCTTATATTACCAGCTGGCTTTACGCACGCCTGGAAGTTCACCCGCAAGGGCTTTTTCCCTGAAACAAATACGGCATACGCCATATTTCCGCAGGAATGCACGTGGACGTCCACATATTGGACATCTATTATATCCGCGCACTTTGAACTTTGGTTTACGTCGAGCCTTAACTTTTAACGCTGTTCTGGCCACACTGACCTCCTATTTCTTGAAGGGCATTCCAAGAAGCTCGAGGAGCATCTTGCCTTCTTTGTCAGTTTTAGCAGTAGTGACAATCGTCACGTTCATCCCTTTGGTAAGCTCGATTTTATCAAGCTGAATTTCAGGGAATATGGTTAATTCCTTGATACCGAGGGTGAAGTTGCCGCGTCCATCGAAACCTTTGTCAGGTATTCCACGGAAGTCACGTACGCGTGGAAGCGCAAAACTAACGAGTTTATCAAGAAAATCCCACATGTAATCCCTGCGAAGGGTTACACGGGCGCCTACTGGCATGCCTTCGCGAAGCTTAAAAGCCGCGATGGATTTCTTGGCTCTAGTGATAACAGCTTTCTGACCTGCCAATGCAGTTAATTCAGACACAGCTCCATCAATGAGCTTTGCGTTCTGGCTTGCTTCGCCGAGTCCAATATTTAGTGAGATAGCCTTTATAGAAGGAATCTCCATTGAACTCTTGTACCCGAATTCTTTATTAAGAACCGAGGCGACCTTGTCCGTATATATTTTTTCGAGACGTGTCATCGCAAGACCCTAGTCGAGAATTTCGTTACATTTTTTACAAAAACGGACGTTCTTTCCATCTTTGGTTTCACGAACTCCAATTCTGGTTGCTTTTGTACACGATGGGCACACAACCTGAATGTTAGAGATGTGAAGAGGGGCTTCTTTCTCAACAATTCCGCCAGGCTGGTTAGCGTACGGGTTAGGCTTTGTATGCCTAGAAACCGTGTTAACCTGCTCTACAAGGACTGTGTCCTTTTTGCGGTTGATCTTAAGGACCTTGCCGATCTTCCCCTTATCCTTGCCGGCGATGACCATAACCTTGTCATCAACATGTATCTTGTTCATGCCGTTAACCTTCTCTCGTGATAAGGATTTTAAAGAACTTCAGGAGCAAGAGAAACTATTTTCATGAAGCCGCTAGACCTCAACTCTCTTGCTACGGGACCGAAAATTCGAGTCCCCACTGGTTCCATTGAGCTGTTCAGAAGAACGGCAGAGTTATTGTCAAATTTGATGTAAGACCCGTCAGGACGACCAATTTCTTTTCTGGTGCGTACTACGACTGCTTTCATCACGGAGCCCTTCTTCACTTTGGAATGGGGCATAGCTTCCTTAATGGAAACCACAATAATATCTCCGACACTTGCGTAACGTCTCTTTGAGCCCCCAAGGACTTTAATACAAAGAACCTTTTTGGCGCCAGAGTTGTCTGCTACGTCTAGTCTGGATTCTGTCTGAATCATGGCTAATACCCCTAGACTGCTTTTTCCAGAATTTTATCCAAATGCCACCTTTTGCGCCGGCTAAGGGGACGGAATTCTACAATCTGTACTTTATCGCCGATAACGCATTCATTAGCAGGATCGTGTGCCATGAATTTTGTGTGACGACGAATGAATTTTTTATACAAGGGGTGTTTAACGAGAGTTTCAACGCGGACGACAATTGTCTTATCGCCTTTATCGCTGACTACTTTACCGCTAAGCACGCGCCTGTTTCCTTTTAAATTAAGCTCTGCCATGGCTTATACTCCCAGTTCCTTTTCACGCTGAAGGGTCTGAATCTTAGCGATGTCTTTTTTGACTTCGACTAGTCTCTGGGTATTTTCCAACTGAGCTGTTGCGTGCTTAAAGCGGAGATTAAAAAGCTCCAATCTAGCAGCGGCAAGTTTTTCAGTTAGAGCAGCAGTATCGAGTTCACGTAGTTCTTTAGTCTTCATTTTACAAACCCTCCTTAACTACAATAGTAGTCTTGACAGAAAGCTTGTGAGATGCACGAACTAGGGCTTCTTTAGCGAGCGCGAGGTCTACACCTTTTACTTCGTAAAGAATGCGTCCTGGTTTGACTGGTGCACACCAACCAACTACGGAACCTTTACCTTTACCCTGTCTGACTTCAGCAGGCTTGGCAGTAACTGGCACATCAGGGAAAACCCTGATCCAGACTTGTCCACCACGTTTAATGTGTCGCATAATAGCGATACGTGCGGCTTCAATCTGGTTGTTACTCAGCTTTCCATGCTCCAAAGTCTTAATGGCGATATCACCAAAAGCGATTGTGGAGCCGCGCTGAGCTTTACCCTTGTTACGCCCTTTCTGGCGTTTACGGAATTTCATTTTTTTAGGTGAAAGCATTATGATTTCACCTCGTGGTCAAGAATTTCTCCTTTGAAGATCCAGACCTTAATGCCAATTACACCGTATGTGGTACTTGCTCTCGCAACACCATAATCGATATCAGCTCTAAGTGTCTGAAGAGGCACACGGCCATCGCGGTACCATTCAGTACGAGCGATTTCAGCACCAGCCAAACGACCAGCACATGCAACCTTGATTCCCTCTGCTCCGAATTTCCGAGCAAGACCTACAGTACGCTTCATCGCACGACGGAAAGCTACACGGCGTTCTAGCTGCTGAGCAATATTCTCTGCAACAAGCTGCGCGTCAGTTTCGGGGCGGCGAATTTCACTTACTTCTAAGGCGAATTCTTTATTATATTTTTGACGAAGATCATTGCGGAGCTTTTCGATCTCCACACCTTTACGTCCGATAACAATACCGGGACGAGCAGTGTGAATGATGAGACGAATCTTGCCACCGGCACGTTCGATCTCGATCTTAGCTACTCCTGCATGAAAGATCTTCTCTTTCACATATTTACGAATGCTGTCGTCTTCGATGACGAAAGCGGGGTAGTCCTTTTTGCTGAACCACCTAGATAGCCAGTTCTTGGTATAACCAAGTCTGAAACCGTATGGATGTACTTTCTGACCCATGACTTTACCCTACGATTCTTTTACTACGACGGTTATATGGCTCGTACGCTTCAGTATTCTGAATGCACGTCCCATAGCCCTAGGCTGAATTCTCTTCCATGTTGGACCTTCGTCAATTTTGACGATGTCTACACGGAGAGTGTCAACATCCACTCCGGGAATCTGCTCTGCGTTAGCAACTGCAGAATAAAGCACTTTACTGAGGAGTTCGGCACCCTTTTTGGGTGTGAATTTCAGAATGTTGAGAGCTTCCTCAACAGGCTTTCCCTTGATGTTTTCCGCTACCAAGCGCACTTTCTGAGCGGAAATGCGCATATATTTTGCAACAGCTCTAGCTTCCATTGCTTAACACCTTCTAGCGTTTGGCTTTGCTTTTCTTGTCTGCCGCATGTCCATAGTAAGTACGAGTTGGTGAAAATTCACCTAACTTGTGTCCTACCATGTTCTCTGTGACGAAGACAGGAATAAACTTACGGCCATTGTGAACTGCGAAGGTCAGACCTACCATTTCTGGAATGATAGTTGAACGTCTTGACCAGGTCTGGATAACCTTGCGGTCTCCGGATTCCTGAGACTTTACGACCTTTTTAAGCAGATGATCGTCTATAAACGGGCCTTTTTTCAGTGATCTTGGCATTACAGTCTCCTACTTCTGCCCGCGGCGTTTAACGATGAGCTTGGAAGAAGGTTTCTTCTTGTTGCGAGTCTTGTAACCCTTAGCAGGCATACCCCATGGAGAACAAGGATGTCTACCACCGGAACTTTTACCCTCACCACCACCGAGTGGATGGTCGACTGGGTTCATTGCAACACCTCTGACTTTTGGTCTACGACCAAGCCAACGGTTACGTCCGGCTTTACCAATGTTGATCTTTTCATGCTGGATATTACCAACTTGACCAACAGTTGCACAACAAGTTGCGAGAACCTTGCGGACTTCACCGGAAGGCATACGCATTAGAGCATATTTGCCTTCTTTCGCCACAAGCTGAGCATAAGTTCCGGCAGCGCGACAAAATTGTCCGCCCTTACCGGGATGCAATTCTATATTATGAACGATAGTACCAACAGGTACATTCTTGAGGAGGAGAGCATTACCGGGTTTAATGTCGGCCTTTTCTCCTGCAAGAATCTTGTCACCTTGGTTGAGACCAACCGGTGCAAGAATGTAGCGCTTTTCACCGTCTGCGTAATGAAGCAGAGCGATTCGAGCACTTCTGTTGGGATCGTATTCAATGGATGCAACAGTTGCTGGAACTTCAACTTTGTTACGCTTGAAGTCAATGATACGGTAAAGACGCTTAGTACCACCGCCGCGATGACGTGAAGTAACTCTACCGTTATTATTTCTACCTGCCTTTTTGGTCAAGCCCTTTGTAAGCGCTTTTTCCGGTGTGGTCGTAGTGATTTCCTCAAAAGTGGAAATCGTTTGGAACCGGCGACCAGGTGAGGTAGGTTTTAGTTTACGAGTAGCCATCTCTTAAACTCCCTCGAAGAATTCGATTTTTTCGCCAGCTAGAAGCTTAACATAAGCCTTCTTGTAGCCGGACTGCTTCCCGACAACGCGGCCGAACTTCCTGCGAAGACCGGGTCTTTTCCGAACAATACGTACGGAATCGACTTTGCAATCAAAAGCGCTTTCGACAGCTTTTTTGATCTCAACCTTATTGGCGGATGGCAGCACAATAAAAGTGACTTGATTAGAAGTCTCTTTCATGTCAGTGGCCTTTTCCGAAATGACCGGTTTGATAAGAATCTGAGTATAGTCCATGACTATTTCAACCTCTCCTGCAGATCCTGTGCTGCATTCTCAAGCATAACAACCTGGCGGTGACGCAAAATGTCATAAACATTTATCTGGTCAGCGGAGATCATCTTGATGCCTGGGATATTCCTCGCAGAAAGGAGGAGTTTATTATCAGCATCCTTGACAATTATCAAGGCCTTATAGAGTCCGAGAGTTTCTGCAACCTGAGCGAAAAGCTTAGTTTTAATCTCGGGAAGTTCGATGTCTTTAACAATCATCAGCTTCTCTTCGCTGAATCTTGCTGTAAGAGCCATCTTGAGAGCAAGACGACGAACTTTTTTATTAACCTTGAAGGAGTAGTCTCTGGGCTGTGGTCCGAAAGTTACACCACCTCCGCGCCAAAGCGGGGAGCGTGTTGAACCTGCGCGTGCGCGTCCTGTACCTTTCTGACGCCAAGGTTTGGCGCCACCGCCGCGCTTCATGGCACGAGTCTTCGTGGCATGTGTACCGCTACGCTTTGCAGCGAGCTGTGCGCGGACAACAAGGTGTAGGATTTCGGGCTTGACCGGAACTTCGAAAACTTCCGGAGCAAGATCCATGCTCCCGACGTCCTTATTCGTTTGATCGTATATAGTAATGGTAGCCATGTATTATTTCCTCTAGCTGGTCTTGCGGATCATCACCAATCCGTTCTTAGGCCCAGGAACTTGTCCCTTTACCACAAGAACATTTTCCTCGGTGCGCACGTCTACGATTTCAATGTTGGAAACAGTAACGCGCTCATTACCCATCTGACCGGGCATTTTTTTACCCTTAAAGACTTTACCAGGGAAAGTAGCGTGGCCGATTGAACCAGGAGAACGATGTACTTTTTCAGCACCGTGAGAAGCTTTAGAACCCTTAAAATTCCAACGCTTCATTACACCCTGGAAACCTTTACCTTTTGATGTTCCGGTAACTTTTACCTTCTCACCTGGAGTAAAGATATCAACAGAGATTTCCTGGCCAAGTTCATAATCAGTTACTGACTCAAGCGGGAATTCACGTAAGTGACGGAAATAGCCTTTACCAGCTTTTTCCTGATGCCCCTTAGAGGGCTTATTCACTTTACGCTCAGGCAGCGAATCGTAACCGATCTGGATGGCGTTATAGCCTTCCTTCTCTTCAGTCTTAACCTGAATAACAGGGCATGGTCCGATTTCGAGAACTGTGACTGGTACAATGCTACCATCGTCAGAGAACACGCGGGTCATACCCAATTTTTTACCGAGTAATCCGATAGTTTTTGCCATGTTGAGCCTCCCTATAGCTTAATTTCGACGTCAACGCCTGCTGGCAAGCTAAGCTTACCTAGTGCATCAACAGTCTGTTGGGTGGGCTCAAGGATATCAAGCAGGCGCTTATGGATACGCATCTCAAACTGATCACGAGACTTTTTGTCTACGTGCACAGACTTCTGCACTGTTGTGCGGTGAATCTGTGTAGGTAATGGGATGGGTCCAGCGATTGCTGCACCGGTATTGCGGGCTGTGTCCACAATCTCAGTTACAGCTTTATCAAGGATACGGTAATCGTAAGCCTTGAGCTTGATCCGAATTCGATCATTAGTCATAGAAACCATAATAATACTCCTGAATAGATTCAGAGACGGCTAGCTTGCAACGGCTAAAAGGTTGTGAGGTTCCTTTCAATGCCTGGTATGGTCGTCCAGCCAGCATGCCGGACCTTATACCTTATCTCCGTGGTTTCGTGGGTGGATTTCTTTAAAAAAAGAAAAGCCTCCCAAACACTCTGTAGTTCGGGAGGCTTACTTGTAATTAGCTGTTGCTGTCAAGTAAAATCTGAAAAAAAGCTATTTTTATGTCTTAGCTTTTGTTGATCAACTCTTCAGCGATACTTGCAGGAACTGCTTCGTAGTGGTCAAACTGCATGGAGAATGTTGCTCTTCCCTGAGTCTTGGAGCGAAGGTCGGTTGCGTAACCGAACATCTCACTAAGAGGGACATCACATTTAATGACCTGTGCGTTAGCACGGCCTTCCATGTTGCTTACTTTACCACGACGACCGTTAAGGTCACCCATGACATCACCGAGGTAATCATCAGGAGTAACAACTTCAACAGCCATGATAGGTTCGAGAAGCTGTGGACCTGCTCTCTTTACCGCGTCTTTGAGAGCCATAGAACCGGCGATGTAGAAAGCCTGTTCAGAGGAGTCAACGTCATGGTAAGAACCGTAGGTCAATGTGGCTTTGATATCTACAAGAGGGAATCCGGCAATTACACCGTTCTTCATGGCGTCATGAATACCGCGTCCAACTGCTGGAATGTATTCCTTAGGAATAATTCCGCCCTTAATTTGGTCAACGAAATCAAATTCGTTTTCAGTATTTGGCTCGATGGTGACGACAACATGTCCGTACTGACCACGTCCACCAGACTGCTTAGCGTATTTGAGATTGGATTCCACACTCTTAGTAATACTTTCACGATAAGAAACTCTAGGAGCCCCTACGTTAGCATTTACGTTGAACTCACGAAGGAGCCTATCAACGATGATTTCGAGGTGAAGTTCGCCCATACCGGCAATAAGAGTCTGCCCTGTTTCTTCGTCACCATGGACGCGGAAAGAAGGATCTTCTTTTGCAAGCTTAGCAAGACCAGCACTAAGAAGGTCTCTATCAGCTTTGGTTTTAGGCTCAATTGCAACTTCAATAACTGGCTCTGGAATATCAAGAGATTCGAGAACAACAGCTTTTTTCATTTCTGCAAGAGTATCTCCAGTTGCCATGGACTTAAGTCCAACAGCAGCGACGATATCCCCTGCATACGCAACCTTAATTTCTTCACGCTTGTTAGCATGCATCTTAAGGAGGCGACCAATACGCTCTTTCTTGCCATTCGCAGCATTGATATAAGTTTCACCACTTGCCATTTTACCGGAGTAAACGCGAAGGAAAGTAAGATGACCAACAAAAGGGTCTGTCATGAGCTTGAATGAAAGAGCTGCGAGTGGCAGATCATCATCACAAGGACATGCAATTTCTTTATCAGTATCTGGGTCAATCCCAATCATTGGCGCAATGTCAAGAGGAGAAGGAAGATACTCAATAACAGCATCAAGCAGTGGCTGTACGCCCTTGTTCTTAAATGCGGTACCGCAAAGAACAGGACATATGGTCAAACTGATTGTAGCTGCACGAATACCCCTGTTAATTTCTTCAGCAGTAAGTTCATCACCACCGAGGTACTTATCGAGGAGTTCTTCATTCTCTTCTGCAATAGCTTCGATCATTTCGAGTCTTGCAGACTCGTACTGTTCTACCATATCTGCAGGAATTTCTTCGACGCTGTAATCTTTACCCATAGTATCATCGTGATACGTATAAGCTTTACCTGTTACCAGGCAGACAACTCCGAGGAAATTCTCTTCGTTACCAATTGGAAGCTGAAGTGGTATAGCTTTCGCACCAAGACGATCTCTAAGCATATCTACACAGCGGTAGAAATCAGCACCAGTACGGTCCATTTTATTGATGAAAGCAATACGAGGAACACCATATCTATCAGCCTGACGCCATACGGTTTCAGACTGAGGCTCAACACCGGCAACAGCATCAAATACTGCTACAGCGCCGTCAAGTACACGTAGTGCACGTTCAACTTCCATTGTGAAGTCAACGTGACCAGGTGTATCAATAATGTTAATACGATTCTCTTTCCAATAACAAGTAGTAGCAGCACTAGTGATAGTGATTCCACGTTCCTGTTCCTGAACCATCCAGTCCATGGTAGCTTCGCCGTCATGAACTTCGCCTATCTTATGAGATACGCCTGTGTAGTAGAGAATACGTTCAGTAGTCGTTGTTTTACCAGCATCAATGTGGGCCATGATACCGATATTGCGCATTTTATCTCTTGCAATCTTTGATGACACGATAAACTCCGATTACCAGCGGTAATGAGCAAAAGCTTTGTTAGCTTCAGCCATACGATGAACGTCTTCTTTCTTCTTAACTGCTCCGCCACGCTTATTGTAAGCGTCGAGGAATTCACCGCTAAGACGAGCGACCATACCTTTCTCACCTCTAGAACGAGCGAAGTTTATCAACCATCTAATTGCCAAGGATCCCTGGCGTTCAGGGCGAACTTCAACAGGCACCTGATAAGTTGCTCCACCTACACGACGAGATTTAACTTCCGCGTGAGGTTTAACATTTTCAATAGCTTTTTCGAAAGCTTTGATAGGATCTTCCTGTGTTTTTTCACCAAGGTAAGCTAGTGCTTCATAGAAAATCTTTTCAGCAACACTTTTCTTACCGTGGAACATAAGTCTGTTCATGAACTTAGTTGCAAGCTGGCTTCCGTATACTGGATCAGGAAGTGTGTGTCTCTTGGGTACTGGACCTTTACGAGGCATATTATATACTCCTTAGAATAAAATCTATTTAGGACGCTTAGCGCCGTATTTGGAACGACCTTTACGACGATCAGCAACACCAGCGGTATCAAGTGAGCCGCGAACGATATGGTAACGAACACCAGGTAAATCTTTTACACGACCACCACGGATAAGTACCACGGAGTGTTCCTGAAGATTATGACCTTCACCACCGATATAAGCGGTTGCTTCCATGCCATTCGTTAAACGTACACGAGCTACTTTACGTAGTGCGGAGTTAGGCTTTTTAGGGGTAGTGGTATACACTCTTGTGCAAACGCCACGACGCTGTGGGCAAGCTTGAAGAGCAGGAGTCTTTTTACGCTTGATCTGCTTTTCGCGCCCTTTTCTTATGAGCTGATTGATGGTTGGCATGAACCCTCCAATTTTATTTCGTTATGCGAAGTCCGACGCAGTTAGACTAACTTTTCGACATTTGTCAAGGACAATTCAAAAAAGCTATCGATTTAGATCAGAATCAGGTTGCAACGACCTGTTCTGTAAACCCTGTCTAACTGAGTACTAAAACTGCATTATCTTTCGTTAATGAGCAAAGGCTCTTCTTCTAATTCCTCGAGAAACTTATCGGCACGTTCTGGCTGATCAGGTACGATCACCGCAGTCTGTGCATATTTACGGAAGCCAGTTCCAGCAGGAATCAAGCGACCGACAATTACGTTCTCTTTCAAACCGCGCAGATAATCTTTTTTGCCGCGCAGGGATGACTCAGTAAGAACCTTAGTCGTTTCCTGGAATGAGGCAGCAGAAATAAATGACGCTGTTGAAAGTGAAGCTTGAGTAATTCCGAGCACATGAGTCTGAGCTGTAGCAACTTTTTGCCCGTTAGCAACTGCTTCTGCATTAGCTTCCATAAACCTTTGTTTATCGACCTGTTCTGCAACAAGGAAGTGAGTTTCACCGGGATCAACGATGGAAACCTTCTTGAGCATCTGGCGGACAATAACCTCGATATGCTTATCGTTAATTCCTACACCCTGGAAGCGATAAACGTCCTGAATTTCTTCGACAAGGAAGCGAGCAAGGAATTTTTCACCTTTAACTCTCAATATGTCATGTAATTCAGGAAGCCCTTCTGTCATCAGATCTCCAGCTTCAACGAAGTCTCCTTCCTGAGCTGTGATATGACGACCTTTAGGAACCAAGTATTCCTTGGTTGTTCCTATTTCAGGTGTAACAACTATTTTACGCTTACCTTTGGACTCAGCACCGTAGGAGACCACACCATCTATCTCCGTAATAATACCAAGTTCCTTCGGCTTACGTACTTCAAACAATTCCGCAACTCTCGGCAGACCACCAACAATATCTTTGGTCTTCGATGTTTCGCGCAGTTTACGAGCAATAACTTCACCAGCAGTGACAGTGTCACCATCTTTAACCATCAGAATCGCTCCTACAGGAAGAGTATAGGTAGCTTTAAGAGCGGAACCTGTCCGGCTCAAAGGCTCGCCATCTTCACCGCAGATAGAGATTGAAGGTTTGAAGTTAGTGGTACGATATTCAGTGATTGTATATGTAGACCTTCCAGTGGCCTCATCAATCCTTTCCTGAAATGTTTTACCTTCGACCATGTCAGTAAATCTAACAGCTCCAGCAACATCTGTGATGAAAGGTTCAGCAAGCGGATCCCATTCGGCCAAAACCGTTCCATGAGTAATTGTCTGCCCTTCTTCAACATAGAGCTTAGCTCCAAGAGGAAGAACATACTTTTCACGCTCTCTACCCTGCTCATCCACAACAGCAACCTGACAACTCTTACCAAGAACCATCTGCTGACCATCAGCATTACGGACTGAACGCATACGATTCAGTACAACTGAACCATTATGCTGAGCTTCGAAGGAAGACTGTTCAATTTCACGACTAGCAGTACCACCGATATGGAAAGTACGCATAGTAAGCTGTGTTCCTGGTTCACCAATTGACTGTGCAGCGATGATACCTACGGTTTCACCTACGTTTACGATGTGTCCTCTGGAAAGGTCACGACCGTAACACATTGCACAAACACCCTGTTTGCTTCTACATGTCAGAGGCGAGCGAACGACCATCGAGTTGATGCCGTTGTCGTCAACAATTTTAGCATAGTGTTCGTTAATCAGTGCATTGGCAGGAACTAGAATTTCGTCAGTTCCTTCCTTAATGACTGGATAAATTGTACAACGTCCAAGAATTTTTTCTGACAGACGCTCTTTGATCTCTCCGCCCTTGATGTAATGAGTCAGTTCAAGGCCATCAACTGTTCTACAATCATTTTCAGCAACAGTAACATCCTGAACAACATCAACAAGACGACGAGTTAAGTAACCGGAGTTCGCCGTTTTAAGAGCGGTATCAGCAAGACCTTTACGAGCACCATGTGTGGAAATAAAGTACTGAAGAACCGATAGACCTTCACGGAATGAAGAAGTAATCGGTGTTTCAATAATTTCACCTGAAGGCTTAGCCATCAGACCACGCATACCAGCGAGCTGTCTCATCTGATCCTGGTTACCACGAGATCCGGAGTGAGCCATCATAAAGACAGGGTTAAAACTGGAGTTAGACTCCTGTTTACCTGTCACTGGATCGGTCAGAATATCAGCAGACATTTCGAGAGTCATCTCAGTTGATACGTCATTTGTGACCTTAGTCCAAACATCGACAACCTTGTTGTACTTCTCAGTACGAGTGATAATACCCTCGCCGTACTGCGCTTCAATATTTTCAACTTCGATATAAGCTGCTTCAAGTAGACTGGCCTTCTTCTTAGGAATGGTCAAATCTTTAAGACCGATAGTAATACCAGCTCTAGTTGCATACTCATAACCAAGGTCTTTAAGTCTATCACAAAGAATTACTGTCGCCTTACTACCTGCTGTACGGTAGGCTGTTGAAACGAGGCGTGCAATGTTCTTTTTAGTCATAACCATGTTGACCTGATCGTAGCCCATACCTTCAGGTACGAGTTCACCGACCAGAATACGGCCACAAGTGGTGTCAACTATTTTTCCCTCAACTCGAACCTTTATGCGAGCGTGAAGGGATAAAACATCTGCATCGAGGGCAGTAATAACTTCCCATGGTCCAGCAAAGATCATTCCTTCCCCTTTGGCGAATGAACGATCAACAGTCAAATAATATAGACCAAGTACGATATCCTGACTTGGGTTAATAATCGGCTGTCCGTTTGCAGGAGAGAGGATGTTATTTGAAGACATCATCAAAACACGACATTCGATCTGTGCCTCTACGGAAAGAGGAACATGAACTGCCATCTGGTCACCATCAAAGTCAGCGTTGTATGCAGAACATACAAGCGGGTGAAGCTGAATAGCCTTACCTTCAATGAGGATTGGCTCAAATGACTGAATACCGAGTCTATGAAGAGTAGGAGCACGGTTAAGCATGATTGGATATTCGCGAACAACGTCGTCAAGAATATCCCATACAACCAAGTCTTCGCGCTCAACCATCTTCTTAGCACTTTTGATGGTAGTTGCAATTTCTCTGCGCTCAAGTTCTGCGTAAATAAATGGCTTGAAAAGTTCCAGAGCCATTTTCTTAGGCAGTCCACACTGGTGGAGCTTAAGATAAGGTCCACAAACAATAACAGAACGACCGGAGTAATCGACTCGTTTACCAAGTAGATTCTGACGGAAACGACCTTGCTTACCTTTAATCATATCTGACAAAGATTTAAGCGGGCGACCGTTAGTACCGGTAATTGCGCGACCACGACGACCATTATCAAACAGAGCATCAACGGATTCCTGAAGCATTCTTTTTTCATTACGAATGATGATATCAGGAGCGCCAAGTTCAATCAGTCTTTTTAGACGATTGTTTCTGTTGATAACACGGCGGTAAAGATCGTTAAGATCAGAAGTAGCAAAGCGTCCACCATCAAGAGGAACAAGAGGACGAAGCTCAGGTGGTATGACTGGAATTACATCCATGATCATCCACTGACAATTATTGCCAGACTCAAGGAAAGCCTCAACAATCTTAAGACGCTTAGTAAGCTTCTTTTTCTTTGTCTGTGAACGTGTAGTCAAAGACTCGTCACGAAGCTCGGTACGAAGTGTGAGCATATCAATTTCTGCAAGCAGACCTTTAATTGTCTCAGCGCCCATACCAACTTTGATCGCGTCTTCACCGTAATGATCTACAACCTGAAAGTACTGATCTTCAGAAATAATCTGATGTGCCTTCAGAGGGGTTTCACCCGGCTCCAAGACAATATATGAATCAAAGTAAAGAACCTTCTCAAGATCAGCCATTGTGATGTCAAGAAGTGTTCCAATCTTTGAAGGAAGTGTTTTTAGGAACCAAATATGAGCAACAGGAGCAGCAAGTTCAATATGCCCCATGCGTTCACGTCTAACTTTGGAAGCAATTACCTCAACGCCACATTTTTCGCAGACAATGCCGCGATGCTTCATGCGTTTATACTTACCACAGTTACATTCGTAGTCCTTAACAGGTCCGAAAATTTTAGCACAAAAGAGTCCGTCTCTTTCAGGCTTAAAAGTTCTGTAGTTAATTGTCTCGGGCTTCTTAACTTCACCGAATGACCATTCTCTGATCTTCTCAGGTGAAGCAATGGAAATCTGAATTCCTTTGAGGCCACGCCCTGCGTTACCTGCGCCGGATGTTCTACGCATAGTGAACAATTCGTCCAGACTCATTAATATACCCCTTTCTTGAAAAGGTTTATCTAGTCGCGGGGCCTAACGGCCCCGCGTTCATTATTGCTGTATGGCGGGAGTAGCTTCTTCGTCATCCTTAAGCAAAGTAACATCAAGACCAAGAGACATAAGCTCTTTAACCAAAACATTAAATGACTCAGGTAATCCAGCTTCGAGGAAGTTATCGCCTTTGACTATCTTTTCGTACATCTTAACTCGACCAGTAACATCATCAGATTTGACTGTGAGGAATTCCTGCAGCAAGTAGGCAGCGCCGTATGCTTCAAGAGCCCAGACTTCCATCTCTCCAAGTCTCTGACCACCAAACTGAGCTTTACCACCAAGAGGCTGCTGAGTAACCAGCGAGTAAGGACCAGTGGAACGAGCATGAATCTTTTCATCAACTAAGTGATGAAGTTTCAAGATATACATAACCCCGACAGTAACGCGGGTATGGAATGCATCCCCTGTACGACCGTCAAATAGAGTTACTTTACCATCATCTGGAATTCCGGTCTTTTCGATCAGATCCCAGATTTCTTCTTCGGTTGCACCGTCGAAGACAGGAGTTTTAGTGACGATACCTTCACGAGCTTTGTTAAGAGCAACTTTGAAGTCATCATCATCAAGGCTGTCGATCAGTTTAAAAACATCTTCTGAATCGAAGGTCTTTTTGATTTCTTCACGGATTTGAGCAAGAGGATCACCAGCATCAAACATTCTTGCGAACTGATGGCCTAGCTCAAGAGCAGCCCAACCTAGATGTGTTTCCATGATCTGGCCGATGTTCATTCGAGAAGGTACACCAAGTGGATTCAATACGATATCCATCGGGGTTCCGTCAGGGAAGAACGGCATATCCTGTACAGGCAGAATTCTAGAAACAACACCTTTGTTACCATGACGACCAGCCATCTTATCACCTACAGAAAGCTTACGCTTAACTGCGATGTAGACCTTAACCATCTTGATAACACCTGGAGGCAGATCGTCACCTTCAGTGACTTTTTCGCGTTTAACATCGTAAATGCCTTTAATAACGCGGATCTGCTTGTCATATTCACCAAGAAGAATTTTAACAGCTTCATTAGTGTCTTTATCAGAAAACATGCCGCCCAATTTCTTAAGTGGGACTTCGCTCAGAATAGCGTCATCAATGGTGTGCCCTGCTTCAGCAAGAACTTCACCCTTTCTGCGTCCCATTAGAGTCTGAGCAATCTGCTTATTATTTACTACTTCGCCAATTTTAATGCGAGTCTTAATAGTCAAGGATTCGATGTGCTTAGCTTCTTTCATATCATGCTTAGCAAGTTCTAAATCTTCAATAGACTTAGTACGTTCATCTTTTTCGCCTGATCTACGGTTAAAGACCTTAACGTCAATGACTGTTCCTTCGATTCCTGGTGGAACCTTAAGAGAAGTATTTTTAACGTCGCGGGCTTTATCTCCGAAGATAGCTCTGAGAAGCTTTTCTTCAGGAGTAAGCTGAGTTTCACCCTTAGGAGTAATCTTCCCGACAAGAATAGCATCAGGAGTAATGCGAGCTCCGAGACAGATGATACCACATTCGTCAAGATTGCTGAGCATATCTTCACTGACGTTTGGAATATCACGGGTGACTTCTTCAGGTCCTAGCTTAGTATCACGTGCTACAAGTTCGAATTCCTCAATATGAACTGAGGTAAACACGTCCTCTTTAACAACGCGTTCAGAGATAAGAATGGAATCCTCAAAGTTGTAACCACACCATGGCATAAATGCTACGAGCAGGTTTTTACCGAGAGCTAATTCTCCGTCCTTAATACCAGGTCCATCAGCAAGTACTTCACCTTTAGAAACGCGGGTCCCGACATGAAGTCTTGGACGAGCACCGTAACATGAGTTCTGATTTGACTTATGCCATTTCTGAAGCTCATAGTGCTTAGTTCCGCCAGTTTCAGGAGAAAAACCATCATCATATCTTAATACAAGACGCTCAGCATCGACATAATCGACGTAACCGTCATATTCAGCGAGAAGGCAACTACCGGAATCCTGGGCAACGTTTGCTTCCATTCCGGTTCCAACCAACGGCTGTGCTGTTATAAGGAGCGGAACAGCCTGACGCTGCATATTCGATCCCATGAGTGCTCTGTTAGCATCATCATGTTCAAGGAAAGGAATAAGTGCAGCAGAAACAGAAACTGTCTGGCTTGGGCTGATGTCCATGAGAGTTACGTCTTCGCGTGGCATCATGGAAACATCACCATTTTTGCGAGATGTTACCAATGGATTGGTGAATTTTCCTTCCGCAGAGATAGGAGCATTCGCCTGTGCCACGGTGTGACCAACTTCTCTAGTCGCATCATAATATAAGATCTCATCAGTCATAGTGGAATCTTTGATGGTCCGGTAAGGACTTTCAATGAAACCGAATGCGTTTACCTTGGCATAAGTAGTCAAGGAAACGATAAGACCAATGTTCGGTCCTTCAGGAGTTTCAATAGGGCAAATTCTGCCGTAATGACTTACGTGAACATCACGAACTTCAAAACCAGCGCGCTCACGAGTAAGTCCGCCGGGTCCAAGAGCTGAGAGTCTACGTTTATGTGTAACTTCTGAAAGTGGGTTGGTCTGATCCATAAACTGAGACAACTGAGATGTTCCGAAGAACTCTTTAAGAACAGCTGCAACAGGCTTAGGATTGATCAAGTCATGAGGCATAAGGGTTGCTACTTCCTGGAGGCTCATGCGCTCCTTAATAGCTCTTTCCATGCGAACAAGACCGATCCTGTACTGGTTCTCAACAAGCTCACCAACAGGACGAACACGTCTGTTACCAAGGTTATCAATATCATCAGCAGGACCATGGCTGTCTTTAAGTCTACAAAGAAGCAGAACAGCCTTAAGAATATCGCCATTAGTTAATGTCCTCAGTTCAAGAGGAGTATCAACATCAAGACGAGCATTTAATTTATAGCGCCCAACAGATGAAAGGTCGTAGTAGTCGGAACTGCGAAATAAATTCTCGAAGAAGTTTGCAGCAATCTCAGATGTTGGAGGAGAGCTAGGACGAAGCCTGCGGTAGATTTCAATCTGCGCGCTTTCGACGTCTGCACTCTTGTCAAGCATGAGAGTGTCACGCAAAGAGGAGGAGGTCTCAGCACCAAGAGTAAGGATCACCTTAACATCTTTGATACCAACTTCCTGAATTCTTTCAAAAACTTCTTCAGTAATTTCGTCAGCGCTCTCAGCAATAACTTCACCGGTGTCCGGATCAGTAATATCACACGCAGCAAATTGTCCTATAATACACTTAGGATCAACTTCGATGTATTCTACACCACCGAGAACGAGTTTACGCCAACCAAATTTTGTAATGGGTTTATCACGTTCAACGATAATTTTACCGTCTTCGAGTGAAAGATCAACCCAAGCAGTTTCCTTGCGGTACTGATTTTCTACAACTTTACGTCTGGCGATGTGTCTATCAAGCTTGTACTCTTCAACGTCGTAGAAGAAGTCGAGAATATCCTGCTTAGAAAGGCCCATAGCTTTAAGCAATACAGTAGCCGGCATTTTACGGCGTCTGTCAATGCGGACGTAAAGGATGTCTTTATGGTCAAAATCAAAGTCCAGCCAAGAACCACGCATAGGGATTACCCTACAACTATATAGAACTTTACGGCTGGTATGAGTTTTACCGGAATCATGTTCGAAAATGATACCGGGAGAACGTTGCAACTGGTTAACAATTACGCGTTCAGTACCGTTTATGATAAACGTACCCTGCTCACTCATGAGCGGGACGGTTCCGAAATAAATGTCTTGCTCTTTAATGTCGCGAATAGTCCTGCTTTCGGATTCTTCGTCAACATCAAAAACAACGAGACGGACTTTGATACGGATAGGGGCTTCATAAGTAAGTCCCTTAGCAATACACTCATCCATATCGTATTTAGGCTCGCCTATTTCGTAGCTTACATATTCAAGACTTGCAGTTTTATTGAAGTCTTCAATAGGAAAAACCGAACGAAATACCCCTTCTAATCCAATGTCTGCTCTACTGGCAGGCGCAACGCCTTCCTGTAAGAACTTTACAAAAGAATCAACCTGCAATTCAAGCAGGTGAGGGATTGGCAGAGTGACTTTGATCTTTCCAAATATTTTTCTGAGCTGACCCATCGTATCCTCATCAAGTGAGAAGGTTAGGGTTGGGAAGAATCGATTTGACGAACATCAACCAATAATCAAGAAATTGGTTACGCCAAAAAGTGCAAGACGAACAGGGGGCGGCAGTACAATATTGCCTAAAACGAGAAATTTGTTAACTATCTAAACTGCGACATTACGAGTCTTCTTTAAATAGTTTATCAAGCAATTTTGTCAATCTTTTTAACAGCGAGAAGAGCGCAACCCCATTGCGGGGGCTTGCGCTCCTCTTGCATTGACAATGAATTTGCGTGAGCTATTTCATTTCAGCGTCAGCACCAGCTTCAGTAAGCTGCTTAAGAGCTTCTTCTGCTTCTGCTTTATCTACGCCTTCTTTGATAGCTGTTGGAGCTTCGTCAACTTTGCCTTTTGCTTCTTTCAGACCAAGGCCTGTAAGAGCGCGAACAGCTTTGATTACAGCAATCTTGTTTCCGCCAGCACCCTTAAGGATGACGTCGAATTCAGTCTGCTCTTCCTCAGCTGCACCAGCGTCAGCGCCAGCTGCGGCTGCAACAACGCCTACTGGAGCTGCTGCGGACACACCGAATTTTTCTTCAAGTTCTTTAATGAACTCAGAAAGTTCGAGTACTGTCATGTTGGAAATAAAATCTACAACCTGGTCTTTTGTGATATCTGCCATGGAAATTTCCTCCTGGGATTCTTTGAATTGCCTTGACTCGGCGGTTATGCTGCTTCCTTCTGATCCTTAACTGCTGTAAGAACATTCAGAAGTCCGCGAGGTACGTTTGCGAGAACTCTCACAAAGTTTGTGGGCACTGCATTCAATGTGCCAAGAGCCTTACCTAATAACTCATCCTTGCTCGGAAGCTTGGATAGAGCTTTTACGCCATCTTCGTCAAGATACTTGCCCTCAAGGGACGCAAAACGCAGTTCGAAAGTTTTACTTTCTTTTGCAAATTCTGCAACAACCTTAGCTGCTGCAACAGGATCTTCATATCCAGTTACAATCGCACAGTTTTCCTTGAATTTATCGGCGAGAATACCGTGATCGGTACCCTCAAAAGCCAACCGGGCCAGAGTGTTCTTAACGACTTGGCAATCGACACCAACTTCTCTGAGTTTAGCACGAAGATCAGTAAAATCTTCAACGCCAAGACCTTTGAAGTCAGTAACGATGGCAATGCTCGCCTTTTCAGCTACTTCTTTGAGCTGATCAATAATCTGAGCTTTATCTTGCCTTTTCACCTTAACACTCCTAATGATTTGACCCGGAAAGCAAGTCAAAGTGATGTCTCGGCAGGGTAATTAAGGGACCATCCCACCTGCTTTCTTCGACTAAACTTCCCGTGTATTTAAACATCAACAGCCGCCAAAAGCGGCATTGATGATTTAGGACTCTGAGTACTTTCTTGCGGAAAGAGGATCAACTTTAAAGCCGGGACCCATGGTAGTAGCTACTGCTACTGCTTTCATGTAAGTTCCTTTCACTGAAGAAGGCTTAAGTTTGTTCACTGTTTCGAGCAAGGATTTAAAGTTCTCAAGGAGCTTCTCAGCACCGAAAGAAACTTTTCCGATAGGAGCATGAAGAACACCGGCCTTATCGACCTTGAATTCTACGCGTCCAGCTTTAACTTCGCTTACTGCTTTAGTAACGTCGAAAGTAACAGTACCAGTCTTAGCATTAGGCATCAGACCGCGAGGTCCAAGCACTCTACCGATGAGACCAACTTTGGCCATCATATCGGGAGTTGCAATGGCTTTATCGAAATCAAGCCAGCCTTCTTTGACCTTTTCAACCAAATCTTCGCCACCGACAAAGTCAGCACCAGCAGCTTTGGCTTCCGCTTCTTTTTCGCCGCTACAAAAGCAAGCTACGATTACTTCTTTTCCGAGACCGTTAGGCAGTGTTACTGCACCACGAATCATTTGATCGGAATATTTTGGATCGACTCCAAGGTTGATAGCGATATCAACAGTTTCGTCGAATTTGGCATACGCCTTTTCAACCGCAAGTTTAACAGCAGCTTCAACGGTTAACCCGGTGACTTCTGCGCCTTCGGCTGCTTTTCTGTATTTTTTTCCGTGCTTAGGCATGATCGTTTCCCCTCACCTAGTCTGTGACTTCGATGCCCATACTGCGGGCTGTGCCCATGATGCTTTTCATAGCATTTTCAGTATTAGCAGCAGTCAAGTCAGGAGCTTTTAGCTTGGCAATTTCTTCTACCTGAGCTTTAGTTACTTTGCCGACTTTGTTCTTGTTTGGCTCTCCGGAACCCTTTGCGAGCTTTGCAGCTTTGAGCAGCAATGTGGAAGCCGGAGGAGTCTTAGTAATGAAGGAAAAGGACCTGTCCTGATAGACAGTAATAATGACCGGAGTGATCATGCCCTTCTGATCCTGCGTTTTAGCGTTAAACGCTTTGCAGAATTCCATTATATTGACACCATGCTGACCTAGCGCAGGTCCGACCGGTGGGGACGGATTTGCTGATCCAGCAGGAATCTGAAGCTTAATTTTGCCTATTTCTTTCTTGGCCATCGCTTTATGTCCTATATAAAAATTCAGTGAGGCTGCTCACTGTCGGAATGAATATGTTGCAGTGCGGTCTGATTTACCCTTTAGCAACTTGAACAAAGTCAAGTTCCACTGGGGTCTGGCGGCCGAAAATGGATACAGACACGCGAAGCTTACCTTTATCGTAGTTGACATCTTCTACGAGGCCATTGAAACCGCTAAATGGTCCATCAATAACCCGGACATCATCGCCCCGGTCAAAGTTGAACTTGGGTCTCGGCTGTTCCTGACGGTCTTCCATCAGGCTCAGGATTTTAGCTGCTTCACTGTCACGCATTGGAGTCGGACGGTTTTTACCACCGATAAATCCAGTTACGCGCGGGATAGATTGGATGAGGTGCCATGACTCATCTTCCATGACCATTTTGATCATGACGTAACCCGGATAAAATTTCCGAGTAGACGTTCTTTTTTCCCCTTTAACCAACTCGACGACCTTTTCCGTGGGAACGACAACTTCTTCGATCAGTTCATTGTCCTGACCAATTCTCATCATTTCACGGACAGTCTGCTCCACCCGTTGTTCATATCCTGAATAGACATGAACTATATACCAACGGGCTTTTTTTCCCTGAGGTTTTTCAGCGTCTTCGTTCATGAGGCTTTCTGTGGTTTGAGTTGATTTAAGATAAGATAGCCTCAACCATTTTGGTGAGACCTAGGTCAACAACACCCAGAAAAATCGACATGACTACGACAAGGACCAAGACAGCGGTACAGGTCTGAATAGTCTCTTTCTGAGTAGGCCATACGACCTTCTTCATCTCGACCTTGGATTGCTCTAGAAATTCGACAAATTCACTAATCTTGCCGCCCATTCCCTGAGTTTCATCTTTGGTCTGCTGAGATCCCGCACTTTTATTTCTTTTCTTGGCCATATTGATTCCTAAAATGAAGTGGCAGGCCAGGAGGGATTCGAACCCCCAGCATCCGGTTTTGGAGACCGGCGTTCTAGCCGTTGGAACTACTGGCCTGCGTTTTATAGAATCTACTTAGTTTCTTTATGAAGAGTATGCTTCTTATCAAAAGGGCAATACTTATTCAATTCGATACGTCCAGTAGTGTTCTTTTTATTCTTCATCGTCGAATAGTTACGACGTTTACACTCGGTGCACTGCATCAGAACTTTGACACGCATGATGTCTTACTCCATGATCTCAGTTACAACTCCGGCACCAACGGTGCGACCACCTTCACGAATAGCGAAGCGTAATCCTGGATCCATACCAATTGGGTTGATCATCTCAACAATAAATGTTGCGTTGTCACCCGGCATTACCATTTCCACGCCTTCTTCCAATGTTACGATACCAGTGATATCGGTAGTACGGAAGTAGAACTGAGGACGGTATCCAGAGAAGAAAGGAGTGTGGCGTCCGCCTTCGTCTTTATTAAGAACGTAGACTTCAGCTTTGAATTTGGTGTGAGGCTTGATGGAACCTGGAGCGGCAAGAACCTGTCCACGTTCAACATCTTCACGCTTAACTCCACGAAGGAGAACACCAACGTTATCGCCAGCCTGACCCTGGTCAAGGAGCTTACGGAACATTTCAACACCAGTACAAGTAGTCTTGACGGTGTCTTTAATTCCAACGATTTCAACTTCTTCACCAACTTTGACGATTCCGCGTTCTACACGACCGGTAACAACTGTACCACGTCCTGAGATGGAGAAAACATCTTCGATTGGCATAAGGAAAGGTCTATCAATGTCGCGCTCTGGCTCTTCGATGTAAGTATCACAAGCATCGAGAAGATCGAGGATAGGCTTAGCATCTGCGTCGCCTGCAGTATCAGCTTCAAGAGCTTTAAGTGCAGAACCCTGAATGACTGGAAGGTCATCGCCAGGATACTCGTACATAGAAAGAAGTTCACGAACTTCCATTTCTACGAGTTCGAGTAGTTCTTCGTCGTCAACCATGTCACATTTGTTCATGAAGACAACAACGAATGGTACGCCAACCTGACGAGCAAGCAAGATGTGCTCACGAGTCTGAGGCATAGGACCGTCAGTAGCAGCAACAACGAGGATTGCTCCGTCCATCTGTGCTGCACCAGTAATCATATTCTTGATGTAGTCAGCATGACCAGGACAGTCAACGTGTGCGTAATGACGATTAGCAGTTTCGTATTCTACATGAGCTGTAGCAATAGTAATTCCGCGTTCTTTTTCTTCTGGTGCTTTGTCGATTTCGTCGAAAGCGACGTATTCGCCATTACCTGCAAGAAAAGCAACCTTGGTGATTGCAGCAGTAAGAGTAGTCTTACCATGGTCAATGTGACCGATTGTGCCGATATTAACATGAGGCTTTTTGCGTTCGAATTTCGCTTTTCCCATGATAAATCCCCCTAAATTTTCGTTCAGCGGAGTGCTGATTTAAAGCGTTCAAAGGTCATTAAATAAATGTATGGAGCCCACGACCGGACTTGAACCGGAGACCTCTTACTTACCAAGCAAGTGCTCTACCGACTGAGCTACGTGGGCTTCTATTAAACGCGCAGGTGGACTGGGTGGGGAGGTAATTTTCAGAAATGGAGCGGGAAACGAGATTCGAACTCGCAACCCTCAGCTTGGAAGGCTGATGCTCTAGCCGTTGAGCTATTCCCGCTCTTTGTCCGTAGTTACACAACAGGTCTCCCTGTCTCCTACAGCGCGATTATCTAATAGTGGTGGTGGGGGGAGGATTCGAACCTCCGAAGGCGATGCCGACAGATTTACAGTCTGTTCCCTTTGGCCACTCGGGAACCCCACCACTATATTTTAACCGTTACTTCATTAAATGGAGCTGGCGATGGGACTTGAACCCGCAACCTGCTGATTACAAATCAGCTGCTCTACCAATTGAGCTACGCCAGCACATTTAACGAGCGACCTAACTACATGTTCTTTTTCGAGATTGCAAGCATTTTCTGAAACTTTATTTCCTTTTCAGGAAGTTCGTTTTCAGCGAAGTGCAATGTGAAAAGTTTGAATGAACATGTGTTTTGCCGAAGCAACGAAAAGGGTTCTGACGTAAACGCTCTGTTTCGTCAACACCTTTTTTAACTTTTCTCTAATAATTTTTGCGTCAACCTCACCCATATTTGCTTAACACATCGATTTAATTGACTATACTTAAAAATACAAGTTTGCATCCTGAAATGCATTTTAACATGACATCACTAGAAACAGCCTCTCCTAGGCGAACTCTAATACCCTATTATACTTCTTATATTTTTAAAATGAACTTTGCTCTGCATGCTTTTTTATTAACTTTTATGTTTTTGAACTTAATTATTCATATATTAATCACCTGTATCTAGCTGTGAACCTGTATCATTTTACATAAATAGTCCGCATTCTCTAAAAAAAATATTAACTGCCTTGTTTTTTAAAAGTCACCTCATCTTTATAGAGCTTTATCTGAATTCTTTTTTGAATCACTTACCCCCGACACAGATCTTATAAAATTACTATCAACAATCTTTATTAAGCCCTGTCTAACTACTAAGTTTAATTGCAAACATAAATTTCCATTACTAACTGACATAAAGTAAATCGAGATCATCGCTAGTTGTCACCAACTCGTTACCCTTTGCCACCTCCTCGCCAAGAAATGGTCATATGCACGCTATATGGTCAGATATCTTTAACAAAGCAGGGAGAGCGAAATGGATATTCAAAAACATACCCCATTACTAAACCTAAGATCACCGTTTACTGATCCAGTCCGTAAAAGTTTTTTTTCGGTCATGAAAAAACCACTCTCAAAAGTACTTCGAATTGAAACACTCAACGCACTCTATTCCGACATGCATCTTGATAACGCAGACTCATCTTTTATTGATCGTGCGATTGATAAACTCGGTATCCAATTCTCAGTTGATGGACAGCCGGTGCACCGCATCCCAAAGAGCGGCCCTATTGTTGTCGTCTCAAACCACCCTTTTGGTGTTCTAGAAGGGTTAATCCTATACACAATCATCAGCAGAGTTCGTCCCGATATACGAATTATGGCTAACGCCATGCTCGGTTTTATTCCTGAAATGAAAGATGTGCTTATTGAGGTTGACCCCTTCGGTCATTCAAGTTCAGCTAAAAGCAATATAGCAGGGCTTAAAGCTAGTATGAAATGGCTTAAGAGTGGCGGGCTTCTTGTTGTTTTCCCCGCAGGTGAGGTTTCCAGCCTACAATTAAAAAAGGTGAGAGTTGCAGACTCAGTGTGGAACGACACTATAGGTAAGATTATACGGAAAACAGGTTCTCAAGCACTGCCTATATTTTTTGAGGGGTCCAATAGCGGAATGTTTCAAACGCTTGGGCTTGTTCACCCGAGACTACGTAGCTTGCTCATTCCTCATGAGAACCTTGAAATTGCTACAAAACAGCCCATCCTTGCGCGAATCGGAAGCGTCATTAGCAAAGAGCGAATAGCACGCTTCTCCAATGATAAAGAGCTGACAAGCTTCCTCCGTTTCCGTACTTATCTGTTACGAAGAGAAACCCCAAAGATCCCATTTTTCAAAAAAAAAGAACTTCCAAAACAACAAGCACCGATCACCATGTCTTGTGATCGCCATATCTTGGCAAGTGAAGTCGAGAGCCTTCCTGTCGAAAACATTCTAGTTCAAACCCCAACCTTTACTGTCTTTGAAGCTAGAGCCGCCATCATCCCTCAGCTTGTGCAAGAGATAGGCATTCGGCGCGAAGAAACATTCCGTTCTGTAGGCGAAGGAACAGGACTCTCCATAGACATCGATCAATTCGATGACATCTACCATCACCTAGTGCTTTGGAATCATGTTGAAAACGAAATTGTCGGTGCATACCGATTCGGGTTGACGGACAAAATACTCAAAGAGCACGGCGTTAAGGGGCTATATACGAACACCTTATTCAAATATAGTCAGGAACTTTTAGAGGAAATGGGACCGGCGCTTGAAATGGGCAGGGCATTCATTATACCTAAATATCAAAAAGCATATCAGCCACTACTGCTTCTGTGGAAAGGAGTCGCCGCATATGTCGTCAACAATCCTAAATATTCAACACTTTTCGGGTGTATTTCAATTTCTGCGGAGTATTCTGAAATTGCTCGGGAAATTATCATGGGATTCATAAAACAGCATCATACTTTGCCAAAATCATACATGAAAGCCACCCCTAAGAATCCCCCTAAAATGAAGAAGCTCAAGAATGTTGATATGGCCTTACCTGCTAACCTTTTTGACGACATCGATGATTTCACAGATCTGGTACAACATGTCGAGGGTGATAAATCTATTCCGGTTTTGCTTCGCCAGTATCTAAAACTTGGCGGAAAAGTTATTAGCTTTAACGTCGACCCTGACTTCAGTGATTGCCTAGACGGTCTGATTTTCGTTGATTTACTAGAGTCGGATCAAAAAATCTTGGCGCGATTCATGGGCAAGGATCAAGTAACAAGATTCATGACTCACCACAATATCAACACCAATGAGAACCAGTCGAAAAAGAAGATTTACATCGCTGCCTGATCAAACCGTCAGCCACATAATATAGTTGAGAATATGAGCCTGAGGGGATTAATTTCCTGTCAGGCTTTTTTTATGCAGAGATTAAGATCTTAATTAATTTAAAATTCATATCTGAAATTATGGCTTAAGGCTGGCAGATTTTGACTTTACGCTTTTTTGATCGTATTGCATGCTCCCTCAAGGAAATGGTTCCTTGCTTGTTAAAAAAAATTTACTTCAGGTATACTCTTATGAATTTACTTCCAATACATCCCAAAAAGCCTTGGTTGGCCCCCCTTGCAGGATACTCTGACCTTCCATTCCGCATGCTTTGCCGTAAAAGGGGCTGCGCGGTCGCCTGTACTGAGATGATCAGTGTTAAGGGCCTTAAATATAATGGGAATGGCACCAAATGCCTACTAGCCACCTGCCCCGAAGATGACCCTCTGGTTGTTCAGCTTTTTGGGGGTGATCCTCAAGATTACCTCGATACCATGCCGGAACTGATTGAACAGGGACATACGTTCTTTGATTTGAACTCGGGCTGCCCTGTGAAGAAGGTCCTTAAAGCTGGAGGAGGGTCCGCTCTCCTTCTTGAACCTGACAGACTGGTAGAGACAGCTTCCAACATGGTAAAAGTCGCAGGAGAAGGGCGCGTAGGGGTTAAGATACGCCTCGGCTTCATGTCCGGCGAAGATAATTATATTGAAGTGGCTAAACGACTTGAAGATGTAGGTGTTGCATGGGTGACCCTCCACCCCAGATATGCTAAGCAAATGTTTTCAGGCACTGCGGACTGGTCTAAACTTGCCATTCTCAAAAAGAACGTCTCAATCCCAGTAATAGGAAGTGGAGATTTGTTTACGGCTGAAGATGGAGTTAGATGCATAGAACAAACAGGCATCGACGGCATTATGTTCGCCAGAGGCGCACTATTCGACCCTGCTATTTTCTCGCACTATCTCAAATTAATAGAGGATCCAAGTTGCGAATCCCTGCCTGAGTTTGACCTGGGAATGACCATGGAAGAACATATACTTTCATGCCGTGAATTCGATAACAGTAATAGCTCGTTTAGAAAAATACGTTCAATACTTCCTCGCTATGCCAAAGGCCTTAATGGTATAAGGGCCATCCGAGGTAGTATAACCCAGTGTAAAAACTGGGATGAGCTACTTGAAAATGCGCGCAAAATATCTCATTTAATTAATAATTAAGACTTTCTGATTAATTTGCTATTAATTTTCACCCTATGTTGACGATTAGTCCCATGTAAGGGTAATATATCTTTTGAATTCTTTTAAATAGACTAGACTTTTACCGGAGATCCCTATGTCATCCCAGACCGATATCCTACTTGAAGCAGGAACCAACGAACTCGAAATTGTTGAATTCTGGCTTGAAGAAGCCCCACAAGAAGAAGGTGAAGGCAACTACCACGGGTTCTATGGAGTTAATGTTGCAAAGGTTCTGGAAATTATAAGAATACCGGAAAAGATTACCCATCTTCCCAAAGTCGCACACCCTGCCATCATGGGCACTTTTAATCTTCGCAATAAGGTAATTCCCCTTGTTGATCTGAGCTACTGGCTTAAAAAAGAAAGAGTAGAATCGGAACCTCCTAAAGTAATCGTCACAGAGTTTAATAATGTCTCCTCTGCGTTTTTAGTATCAGGAGTCACGAGAATCCATCGTATCAGTTGGGAGAAAGTTGAAGCTCCATCTAATTATGTCTCTGCTCTTTCCGGAGACTCAATTACTGGTGTTGTAAAATTTGACGACCGTATATCGTTGATTCTAGATCTAGAAAAAATTGTTGCAGAGCTAAACCCCGCTCTTGGACTTCAACTTGATGACTCCATTGATTGGGAGGTAACCGGAGGGTATAGGGCTTTAATAGCTGATGACTCAACTCTCATCCGTGAGATGTTAAATGAGCTTCTCGTCAGAGCTAAGTTTTTAGTTGATTCGGCTAGAACTGGGCGTGAGTGCTGGGAAAAGCTTCTTGCTTATAAGAAAGATGCTCTGAAACAAAAAAAACCCATTACAGATTACATCAATGTAGTTGTTTCTGACATCGAAATGCCAGTCATGGACGGACACAATCTTACCAAAAGAATTAAGAGCGATCCTATCCTGAAAGAACTGCCCGTAATTCTCTTTTCATCTATTATTACAGATAAGCTACGCCACAAAGGCGAGTCTGTCGGCGCTGATGATCAGATTTCTAAGCCCGAAGTGACCCAGCTGGCCAAACGTGCTATCGCCCTAATTCAAAAATAACAACTCTAGAATCAACCATTAATGGGACTCCACTATAATGAAGACTCCAACGGTAAAAAGTCCGCCCCGAAACTAAACAGTGCACGGGTTCAATATCTATTATTGATGACTTTTTCCATTGTCATCGGCCTTGTTGCGGCAATGGGAGCCTTTTTTTTCAGAGGTATGATCGAACTCTTCCAAGCTGCGTTCTGGTCCGATGGTAACAGTCTTATTGAAAGCGTTGCAAACTCACCTTGGTGGCTTGTGCTCTTACTGCCATGCGCGGGAGGCCTTATCGCAGGGGTTATAATTACCCGCTGGGCTCCTGAAGCTAGAGGCCCCGGGGTACCGGAAGTAATCAAAGCAATTGCAATTCACGGCGGTGTCATACGCCACAGAATCACTTTTATAAAAGCTTTCGTAACCAGCCTACTCCTTAGCTGCGGAGCCTCAGTAGGGCGCGAGGGTCCGATAGTTCAAATTGGAGCATCCCTAGGCTCATCAGTCTCAAGAATTTTCAAACTCGATAAAAGCATGCTTCCTGTTTGTGTCGCGGCAGGAGCGGCGGCAGGAATATCAGCCACATTCAATGCTCCCTTAACAGGGACCTTGTTTGCAATAGAAATTCTACTTCTTGATACAGAGATTTCGTACATCAGCCATATAATAGTTGCTTCCGTCACAGCATCTGCTCTCTCAAAATTTTTCTGGGGAGATTTCCCCACCTTCGACGCACCTCACTTTACATTCAATAATTTCGAAGAACTTATCATCTTTTTCATTCTTGGAATTCTGGCTGGGCTCGTTTCACTGGCTTTTGCAGCCATGATTAGAACCACAGAAAACATCTTTGACAAATTACCTATAAAAGAATGGATAAAACCCGGCATTGGCGGACTTCTGCTCGGACTTATTGCCCTCAAAATTCCAGGAGTGATGGGAGTCGGCTACGAAACTATCAATCTCGGATTGACAGGAGTTCTTGCACTTGATCTCGCCCTCCTGCTGCTCGTCGCAAAGATGGTCGCAACTTCTTTATGCTTAGGATCAGGTATGAGTGGCGGAATTTTTGCGCCTTCTTTAGTACTTGGTGCAACATTAGGAATATCTGTAAGTTCCGGCCTGAATATGATCTTTCCAGAGCTGGCCCTGCCACACAATCAATATGCTTTAGTGGGCATGGGGACAGTAGTTGCGGGAACTACCCTTGCTCCAATAACAGCGGTCCTTACCGTTTTTGAACTTACCTATTCATATAAAATAATACTACCAATGATGGTAGGCTGTATAACAAGCACTCTCGTGGTCAGGCTTCTCAACGGCTGTTCTATTTATGAATCGAAGCTTCTCAGGCAAGGATTAAATATAATCAGAGGACATGATGAATCGGTGCTCGTAAATGTTGCGGTGATCGAAGTGATGGAAACTGATTTCGATTCACTCAAGACTTCTGATTCACTTAAAACCGCTGCGGACATGGCTCTGAACTGCCGCTTTCCACACTTCCCGGTACTGAATGAAAAAGGCCATTTGGAAGGAATTTTAACACTACGAGACATGAGAGACTACTTTAAGAATCCGAACTACTTGAAGAATCTACCGAACACAGTAGCAACGATAATGACGCGAACACTCGTTTCTGTTCCTAAAGATTCTAATCTAAAAGACACATTAATGATCTTTGAAAAAACGGGAGTATCATTCATCCCAGTCGTAGATGAAGAAAACAAAGTTGCCGGAATTATAAAGTCTATTGATGCATTCAAAATTTTCAGAGAGAAGAGACATAAAAACAGAATTCTATCTATAAGTATAAAAGACTAAGCCTCACCCTGCTCTACATCTGAATATTCCAGAAGCAAAATCATACCTCTCCGCCTTTCTTCTCTATAATAAAAGCTAGCTATGTAACGAGATTTACCTTTTGTAAATGATGAGAATTGCAATCCACCGGCTACTCTTTCAAAACCAGAATTCAGATATATAAAATAATCTTCATGACCATGATCACTTCCAGGTGCGGACGGATTTGCCATTCTACCGACCACATCACCAGATTTACCTATAAACCTTTTGGAAAGTTGCTTCCCCGAAGCATCAAGAACCATCACTGAAACAATTCCATGCTCTTTTTTAACAAGCTCTTTAAGAACTGCATCTATATCCGAAGCCTCTTCTTGTTGTAATTTGGTGATAGTGCTCTTTGTAACAAGATAAAAGTGACTAAAAATGTCCCGAGATTCATTAAAACTAACGACAGATTTACCCCTAAGATCAGTATTAAGTTTAAGAAGTTTTTCACCGAATCCAGCAGTTCCGCTCTTATCTTTGCCGTTATCAGTGTAAAAAAATCCCTGCTGGAGATAAAAACCCGATTCAGCGAGTGCCAAAGCTTCTTCTTCAGTTTCTACGCCTTTTGCGATTGGCATTGCACCTGCTTGCATAAATATGAGGGAAGCTGCCTTTACCATCTCTTTTTTGTGGGTAGACTTTTCAATGCCCTTATAAAAGGGTTTATCAAGCTTAATAAAATCAGCGCGGGTTTTAAATACTACTTCAAGCCCGGCAAGCGTTACCTGAGAATTGTCTAAAGAAATTCTGTAACCGTTACTTTGCAATTTCTTGATTAAGCTTAATGGTATTTTCTTCTCGAGCTGAGAGACCTCAAATTCAAAAGCAATTGAGCGAGGATTAAATTTAAACGATTCGACGGTCTTAAAAGGGGATGAATCTTCATTGTCATCAAAGTTGTAAACATCAGCATTTACGTTCAAAAACAATATCATATTCCTATATTTCATATGAATTGAACGAAACGACCTAAGACTAGCATTAAGACACAGCAGTTCAACTTTTAGCTGTGTTTCAGGAGGAAGTTCGCGACTAAAAAGGCAGGAAGGATCAACAGTCGTGTCACCACCTTCATCCACTCCGCGAGAAAAAGCCTCAAAGCCGAGAACACCTTTAGAATCGAGTGAAAGTACCGGCTGATAAAGTACAGAAACACCTTCATCCTCAATTATCTTACTGACAGATGCTAGACATTTATTAAGATCTTTTACCACTCTATTCTCCTTTCTTCATGAATTAGTACCACCTTTCTCAATCGTTATCACCTTTTTATACAGGTAAAAAAAGAGCTCCCCTTCTTTAGTAGAAGAGGAGCTGATTAGAGGCAAATTAGTTGTAAGAGTCTTTAGCAAATGCGAGGAAGCTGTTCGCCTTCAAGCATGTTTAAAAGTCGTCTTCCACCAAGAGGCGTTACGAGAATAACCTTACCGGGCTTAGAGTCGGTAATGGTTCCCACCTGACATGCATCCACACCAAGCTTATCCGCACGCATAATTTCAAGTGCTTGCTGCGCATACTTATGAGGAAGAATACATAAAAACTTACCTTCGTTAGCAAGGTAAAGAGGATCAAGACCGAGAAATGAGCAACCACCAACAACTTCGGGTTTAACGGGTATTGAGGATTCTTCGAGCTCACAACACACATTTGAGGCTGTAGTAATTTCGTTCAAGGTTGTGGCAAGCCCACCCCTTGTAGGATCACGAAGAACATGAATATCAGGGATTTCCTGCACAAGCTTAACCAAAAGGTGATTTAACGCAGCACTATCACTCATCACATTGGATGCAAGTGAAAGCCCTTCACGCGTTCCCAAAATGGTCAAACCATGATCGCCCATGGTCCCACTTACCAAAACCACATCACCAACAGTGGCTCTGTCTCCGCTAGGCATAGGATCAGCTACAATTTGGCCAACTCCGGTTGTGTTGATAAAAATCTTATCAATTGCGCCCTTCGGCACAACCTTAGTATCACCAGTTACAATTGCAACTCCCGCTTCTTTGACCGCTTCGCTCATTGATATGACAATGCGTTCAAGGTCAGCCATCGGCAATCCCTCTTCAATCATATATGCGCAAGTCAAATACTTAGGAATTGCTCCAAGCATGGCCACATCATTTACAGTTCCGTGCACCGCAAGAGAGCCAATATCTCCACCAGGGAAGAAAATAGGATCTACAGTGAAACTGTCTGTGCTCATTGAAATTTTGCCGTCAATATGAAATGAAGCTGCATCGTTTAGCCTTTCAAGCTCAGGATTAGCAAAATGCTTAATGAAAAGTTCAGAAATAAGTCTCTGAGAAGCTTTTCCGCCAGAACCGTAATCGAGTAAAACTTTATCTGATGACATATTAATCTACTTTATATTTGAAGTATGCAGCGCAACTGCCTTCGGTTGAGACCATGCATGGTCCTACAGGTTTTGCCGGAGTACATGCCTTCCCAAAAAGAGGGCATTGCTCAGGAGTCATTTTGCCTTTTAATACGTCTCCGCATTTGCAACCGGGCAATGAAGGACATTCCCCGATTTTCAAATCGAAAACTTTTATTGCATCAAAAGCTTCATACTCGTCCTTAAAGACAAGCCCACTAGACGGAATTCTTCCAATGCCGCGCCATAATGCATCAGACGCTTGAAAGACTTGATACATAGTTTCAATAGCTTTCGGGTTGCCATCTTCTGACACACAGCGCTGATATTGATTAATTACTGCCGGATTCTCATCCTTCATAGAACGTACCATTTGCAGCAACGCTTGCAAAATATCAACAGGATCAAAACCTGTTACAACAGCAGGTTTGCCGTATTTTGCACCAATGAAATCATAAGGATGAATTCCGATAACAGTTGAAACGTGACCGGGCAGAAGGAACCCGTCAATACAAGTTTCAGGATCAGAAATCAGCACGTCGAGGGCAGGTGGCACGAGTTTATGAAATGATAGAACTTTGAAATTAGTTAGACCCTGCTGTTTAGCCATCAAAACAGTTGCTGCTATGATCGGCGCTGTGGTTTCGAAACCTACGCCTAAAAAGACTACAGTGTCATCGGGATTTTTACGGGCAATATCAAGAGCATCAAATGGAGAATAAATAATCTCTACTCTTGCGCCTTCTGCCTGAGCATTTTTAAGGCAATGCCCATTTTTACCGGGAACTTTAATCAGGTCCCCAAAAGTAGCAATAATGACGTTATCTTTAGCTGAAAGGTCCAGAAAAGCGTTCACTTCTGACTCGTGTGTCACACACACAGGACAGCCCGGACCACTTAAGTGAATAACCTTTTCAGGCAAAAGAGAATGTAAACCACTACGAAAGATAGCTACAGTATGCGTTCCGCAGACTTCCATAAATCTAATATCACTCTCGACTTCTTTATTCAGTCGATCGAGAAGTTTTTTACATAAATCAGGATTCTTGAACTGCTCTAAAATTTTCAGGGACAAAATACCCTCCCCGGATTAATGTTTTAAGCTCATTACTAAATACAATTAAAATATAACCTTACTTTTAAGAAAACTTACAAAACCATTATACCCAAAGTCGCTTCGTAACAACCCATAGAACGACGATAATTTATAAAAAAACGGACCCCGGTTAAATACCGGAATCCGTTCGTGACCGTTCTACACAAAATAGGCTGAAACAAACATACTATTCAAGGCAGCGGCGGATGACCTCTTCAAACTCGGCCTTATCAATAGGCTTAGTAAGAAAGTACGTAGCTCCAAGTGACAGAAGATTTGATATATCTGAAACACCGACAACCGCGGACATTATAACAATGGGTAGATCCATAAACTGCGAATCTCCTCGCAAGGTCTGAACCAATTGCTTCCCATCCATCTCAGGCATCATGATGTCAGTAATCAACATGTCGAATTTATTTTCAGCTTTCAGAGCTTCGTAGGCATGCTTACCATGCGGACTTACAAAAGCGAGATGCCCCATATCTTCGACAAACCTAGCTGCGAGTTTTTGAGAAATCTTATCATCTTCTGCAATCAAAATCTTATACATAGAATTCCACCTCATTTTTGCTAAGAAAAAAATAAACTTAATATCATATTTTTGTAAAGATTTTATTCATAATGATATTAGCCCAATAAACATCAAATTATATAGACCTACAAACCTGATTGATGTAGTTTACTTAAGTAGGCTACGCGATTAGCCACTAATGGGCAAAACATAGTTCACAACTTACACTCGGGAGCCACAGAATGGCAAAAACTGATATTTTACTGGAAACCGGAACCAATGAACTCGAAATCCTCGAGTTCTATATTGATATGCCTGCCACCAAGACAGGACCGGCAGAAAGATGTCATTTCGGGGTAAATGTAGCCAAAGTCATGCAGGTCATCGAAAGCCCTAACCTTGTGCACCCGGAATCAGCTGAACACCCATGCTTCCTAGGGACAATCCCCTTAAGAAATCACATTCTGCCTGTTCTGGATCTCGCCACATGGCTTGGTCTTGAAAAGGACAATCAAAAATATGACATTGTTATTGTTACTGAATTCAGCCAGACGGTATCCGGCTTTCAAGTCAGTGGAGTAACAGAAATCCATAGAGTAGGCTGGGGACAGGTTCTATCCCCGGACAAATTTATGAGCAGCTTTAATGACAGCTGTATAATTGGAATTGTTGAGCGTGAGGATAGGTTTATCCAGCTACTGGATCTTGAAAGTATTCTTGCGGACCTTGACCCCACCCTCGGCGGAAACATTGATGAGACATCTGTAGTTGCGACAGAGGCTTATACGGCTCTTGTTTGTGACGACTCTCCCACTATTAGAGCCATGCTTAAAAAAAGCCTGACTGCCGCAAATTTCAGACACACGATCGTTCAGAACGGAGAGGAAGCCCGAAAGACCCTCGAGCAAATAAAACTGATCGCTCATGAGGAAAAAAGACCCATCAAAGATTACGTTGAGATAGTAATTTCAGACATTGAAATGCCGCTGATGGATGGGTTCAGTTTAACAAAATGGATTAGAGAGGATGACGCCTTGAAAAACATCCCCGTGATTTTATACTCTTCTATCATCACTAAAGAGCTTCAGCACAAAGGGGAATCTGTCGGTGCAAATGATCAGGTTTCCAAGCCAGATCTTCATCTTCTTCCTGAAAAAGCGATAAAACTTATAGAAGGATGTAGCGCTTAACCTCATCATCATCAGGCAACATCATATAATATTAAGAAGGTTCGTTATATAAAGACGGGCCTTTTTTTTTGCTTAACTCTTTCCATCCCATCATAAGTGCTTAAGTTAAATCCAGAAAAGACGTTGACCGTTTTTAAATATTAAATCCAAGATTCAGGACTCATCATTAGAATATAAGGAGCTTAAATAATGGAAGATGTCAGAGTATACGGAGATGTCCAAGGGCTGTCTCAAAAAGATTTTAATGAAATGAAAGATGAACTTCCATTTAATAAAATCATATATAAAGATGAAGTATTAAATGTCGACTATGAAGGACACTACATCGACATTGATGATTTTTTAGAGGAGTTAGTCAAAAGGCTACCCGAAACGGCGTGGGCCAAAGTAGACTTTATTGACCAAGTAGACTGGCAGTTTACAAGACATGAAATCATTGAAGGAAAACTAACTTCACGCCAAGTTAATGTGGATGACGTTTTAGAATCTACAAAAAAATAATAGGGACAGCGAGAGCTCCATAAAATTAAGCTATTAAGGCCCGTTTATTATAATGATAAGCGGGCTTTCGGTATTACTGCTTAGTAATTAATAATTCTTACTGACATAGCCTTCGGCGCACTGCCTTCGTCCACCAATTCAAATATCACTTTCTCACCAACTTCAAGCGTTTTGAAACCATCACGATTCACTTCAGAATAATGAACGTAAACATCCTGTCCTTCTTCATTAATAATGAAGCCGAATCCCTTTTGATCATTAAACCAGCTGACAACGCCTTTCGAGCTCATATGACTCCCTGAAATCAGGATTAAAATATAGATGATGACCAAAAAAACAACGCATACCTACAACTGTTGGATCACAAGTTAAATCCGTATGAAGAAAGCTGAACACAAAACATAGCGATCAGTTCAAGCTTCTGCGGCAGCATGGCATATGTTATCCTTTTTCCTTAGGTAGCATTTGACCTTAACAAAATTCACTTAGAACTTGCAACAGTGATTATACATACTTTCTCTTCACGAATTCAAATCATCGAGCGGACAGATCAGACACAGGCTATCTTTAAAAAAAGCCGTAATAACGTCAAAATGACATTATTACGGCTTTTAATTGAAACCATAAATAAGAAACAAAAGACTATCTAGCGAACTTTCTTCGACAATTTCCTAAGCTCTTCCAACATCTGTTCAACAACAGGTCTCAAAGATTTACGGTTATTTGCACTTGCAGGAATGCCTTGAGGAAATACATTCTTAACCATCTCACGGCTCTCATCGCTGAGTTTGTCCCATTTATTAAGGACTAGAATAACAGGAATTTCCTGCAATTCCATATCTTTAATAATATTCTCGACCGCTTCAATCTGCTCTTCCACTTCTGGATGAGAAACGTCCGCAACGTGCAAAAGGACATCCGCAACTTCAAGCTCTTCAAGTGTTGCTCTGAAAGCTTCTTTCAATTCTTTAGGCAACTGGCGAATGAACCCAACCGTATCAGTAAGGATCAGTTCCTGATCATTAGGAAAACGAATCCGTCTGCTGGTAGGATCAAGAGTCGCGAAAAGCTTGTCTTCAGCAAGAACAACACTGTTGGTGAGAGTGTTTAGTAAGGTTGATTTACCTGCGTTCGTATAACCGACAAGCGATACAACAGGAACGCCCGCACGGGAGCGGCGATCACGGGTATACCCGCGCTGCTTACTCACCTTTTTCAGTTCGTTGCCAAGTTTGACCAATCTGTCTTTAACTCGTCTACGGTCAATTTCAAGCTTAGTTTCACCCGGACCTCTACCACCAACTCCGCCCATTAAGCGGGACATGGCACTATTCATTCCGACCAAACGCGGCATGGTGTATTTCAACTGCGCCATTTCAACTTGCAGTTTACCTGCTCTTGTTGTGGCGTGCTGAGCAAAAATATCGAGAATAAGCTGAGTCCGATCCAAAACCTTACGTTCTGTAACCTCAGAAAGGTTTCGCATTTGAGCGGCAGTAAGTTCCTGATCAAACAAAACAATGTCCGCATCCACCTGTAATGCAAGGACTTCCAGTTCGGCAAGTTTACCCTTACCCATAATAGTTTTAGGATTAATCTTCCGAATTCGCTGTATAAGGCGCCCTTCTACTTTTAGACCTGCGGTGTCAGCAAGGTCCACTAATTCATCTAAGGAGCGATCCTGTAAAGCTTTCGAATCCTGAGATACACTGACAACAACAGCACGCTCACGTTCATCAGAATTGTCCCGAGTTTTATCCGCACGGCTGAATTCATCCTCGAGAGCTTTAACCACTGCCGGCAAATCAATGTCTGATTCATTCCAGCGCACAGGAGGCAATTGTTCGTATGCTTTTTCGCTTGATCCCGGAGGAAGCAGATAAGCATATTGCGCAAATTCAGGATCACCATTTGAATCGGATCCGATGACAGTAACACTGTCGAGTCTGAGAAAGACCATATCCATAAGATCTTCTTCGGATAAGCTTTCCCCTGAAATATGTGTGTGAAGAAGCCGCAATCCTCTAAGTCTACCCTCAGATTGACGGGCTCTGGGCAGTTCAGGAATATAAATCGATGACGGATCACCAACCAGAATCAATTCCGGACGTCCTTGCCTGTTCACGAGCAAAGCGATCTGCCGACCTATCTCATGACTGAGAGAGGACAGTTCACGTGCCTGTTCGTTAGAATATCCGCAAAGGTCGCTGTAACTGCGTTCCGCAAGACGATTGATCCGTTTGACCTCGCTGGGTTTAAGACCCTGCGTATTTCCTTTAAGTTTCAGAGCTATGGCTGCATCTTCCTTTATCCCGTAGGATATTTGAACAATGAAAGCGGAGCGTCAGAATTATGATAAATTCTATCGCCCCGCTTAATATAATACTTACGCGTCGTGATCAGCCAAATATTTGGCAATCATTGAATCATATTCGGAAACAAGCGCAAAAGTTTCAGCAGCGAGTTCCTTTCTTAATGCGAGAGAGATCTTACCATCGTTATTCTTCATTTCTTTAAGAATGCGAGGATAATGCACAACACTAGGGACAACCAGAACAGAATGAAAATTCTTCGCTGCAGCACGCAACATAGTAGGACCGCCGATGTCGATTTGCTCAACAGCACTCCTAAGATCCTGACCTTCGCTTACAGCTTTGGCAAAATTATATAAGTTTACACAAACCATATCAATCGTCTTGATTCCATGTTCATCAAGAGTAGACATGTGTTCAGGGTTGTCCTTGTCCGCAAGAACTCCGCCATGCACATTAGGATGCAAAGTTTTGACACGACCTCCCATGATTTCAGGGAAGCCAGTAACATCACTTACTGACTTAACTTCTAGTCCTGCATTCTGCAGAGCTTTTCTGGTTCCGCCGGTGCTGATCAATTCAACACCGTAGCCAGTTAACTCGGACGCAAATTCTGCAAGACCGGATTTATCAGTTACACTGAGTACTCCGCGCTTAATAGGTAGCATATCCATTACACTTCTCCCGCTATTGTTTTTGTGGAGTTGTGCCGGATTTACGCAGCAAAGGCAAGCATCAGGCCCGACCTTTTCCCTTATATTGGTACCCGTCCCTGAATTAATTCTAATTCAGGACGGGGACCAAACGGGAGGGGAGTCGATATTATGTAATGAATCTGCTAAGTTAAATTTGCTCAAGCAATTCCTTAGCTGCTGCATTCGCAGGATCCATTTCTAAAATCATTTCGAGCTGCTGCACAGCCTCGTCCTTCATATCCATGCAGATAAAGCAACCTGCCAAGGAGTAACGGACTTCATGCTTTTCAGGCTCAATTTCGAGGAATCTTTCAAGGAACGGAACTGCTTCCGCTACCATTTCAGATTCGTGCCCGATTCTGATAATTCCGAAAAGCGCAACCATGTTACTAGGATTAATAGTTAAGGCCTCGGAAAAACTTGCAAAGGCATCAATCTGCTTAGATGTTTCCATCTGAATGAGTCCCATTCCAGCGAAGCTCTTGTCAGTTACTTCTACGGAATGCGCCTTTTCATAAAGTGTCATTGCAGAATCATACTCGCCGCGTTGAATCGCGATTGTAGCAAGCCCGATATAAGGATCAGGATGTACACCGTTAGATCCGGCAGCCTTCTTGTAGTAATCTTCAGCTTTATCCAGTTCGCCCATGAACAGATAACACTCGCCAAGTTCCTTGTTAATCTCATAATCTAAATGACTCATAATCCCCTCCGAAATAGTTACCGACTTAATTTAATTTAGACGGCTTTTTTTTAGACCTGTATTGGCCTGCCATGATTAATGCAACTGATGTGCCAAACACAGACAGAACCACCCTACCTTATATAAAGAAAATTTTTTGCCCCGCCCGTTTTACGACACCTGACAAGCATCAAGAACGGACCTCCCACTAATTACTTCATTCATATTAGGGTTATACGGAGTTGGAACGAGTCTTGCTTACTCTTATTCAATTACAAACCACAAGCGCACTTCCAGACTTCGGAAGGACTAGGCAATATTTGCAGGAGGATGAGGATATGAGTGGATTATTTGATAGCAGCATAGCTTTGACAGGTAAGGTTTTAGACCTAAGACTACAGCGTCAAAATCTTGTCGCATCCAATCTGGCAAATGTTAACACACCTGGTTACAAAGCGAAGACGCTGGAATTTGAAGACAGCCTTCAAAAGGCTATCGGCAAAGATGCACGGGGCAAAATGACAAAAACCAGCAAAATGCATGTACCCGCAAATTTCGACCCGACCTCATTCAAAGGTAGAACTCTTTCTGACTTTGAACCTCGAGTTGTCCACGGGGAAAACGCCGTAGACATTGATAGCGAAATGGTCACTATGACCAAGAACACATTGGCCTACAATGCGTTAACTCAGGTTATCACCAAGAGTTTTAAAGGGATGGAAAAAGTCATCCAAGCAGGAGCTAGATAATGAACTTCATGACAGCACTTGAACTGGGAGCCTCAGGGCTCAAAGCGCAAAGAGAGTACTTAAACGTCGTATCTATGAATATGGCTAACTCCAGAACAACGCGTACAGCAGAAGGCGGACCTTACCGTCGTAAAAGTGTTGCGATGGAGTCAACCCCTCTACTCTCTCCTTTTGATACAGCAATGAACAGCGAACTTGGTCAACAGCTCAGAGGTGTAACAATACGCGGCGTTGTCTCCGACACCCGCCCGTTCAAAGAAGTCTTTGAGCCAAATCATCCTGATGCGGATGCCAAAGGTATCGTCAGATACCCGGACATCAACGTGGTTGAAGAAATGGTAAACATGATCACAGTAAGTAGATCATACGAAGCCAATGCTCAATCAGTCGATTCAGCCAAAAAGATGTTCAACCGCGCTCTTCGAATCGGAATGGGCTAATCAGCCATTTATTGATTACGTAAAAAAGGAGAAACAAAATGTCCATTAAGAATGTAGCCATGCAGGCATATACCAACGCTCTACAGACTCAGAATAAATTTGATAAGAAGTTCGACCAAACCATGAAAGTGGGCAATGCTGAACCGAACTCATTCACCAGCACGCTCAAAGACTCTCTTGCTAACGTAAACGATTTACAGACTGAGAAAAAATCTATGATTGAGGATTTTGCTTCCGGCAAAAATCAGAACGTTCATGAGTTGATGATTTCGCTCCAGAAAGCCGGTCTTGCCATGACTATGACAAGTACCGTGCGTTCAAAAGTCATGACTGCATATCAGGAAGTTCTAAAAATGCCTTTCTAGACAATTTTTTGTCAAACATTCATTTCGCAACTTAATAAACACATATTATTCACCCTAGACACCTTTAATAACTGGTGTTTATGAAGTCGGACCGCTACTTGCTATCTCTTATGAAAAATCGTTTAGGAGTTTGATTATGACCAACTTCGCCACAGAGTCTCTAGACAAATTTACAGGTTTCTGGTCCGACCGCACTGTTTCCCAGCGGATTCTCATAGGAGGGCTAGCGGCCTCTGTTGTTATCGCATTTCTTTTAATGGTCTTCTGGCTCAACCAGACTGACTACAAAGTTCTCTACACAAAACTTTACGCAGAAGACGCTTCCCGCGTTGTTGGCATTCTACAATCTACTAAGGAACCTTATAAGATTGAAGACAACGGAGCCACAATTATGGTTCCTGCTGACAGAGTCTATGACCTCCGTCTCAAGATTGCAGGTGAAGGAGCTATGCACGGACAGGGAATCGGTTACGAAATTTTCGATGAAGTTCAGATCGGGCAGACTGACTTTATCCAGCGCATTAACTATCAGCGTGCACTTCAAGGTGAACTTGCAAGAACAATCAGTGAATTTCCTCAGGTCGAAAGAGCCAGAGTCCACCTTGTTATGCCTGCAAAGTCTCTTTTCATTGAAGAACAGGCTGAACCGTCCGCTTCTGTAGTTTTGAAGCTTAAGGAAGGCGAAAAGCTCACAGAGAAGCAGGTTAAAGGCGTTTTAAACTTGGTAGTAATGTCCGTTGAAGGTCTCAAAGGACAGCACGTAACTATTACAGATATGCGTGGACAAGTCCTCTACCAGCCCGAAGATGACGGAGGCCTAGGCCTTAACGTCAGCTCCAGCCAGCTCCAGTATAAAGCTGAAATGGAAAGTAAAATAGAGCAGCGCATTCAGCGTTTACTCATGCCGATAGTAGGTTCCGAAAAGGTTATAGCTAAAGTTAATGCTGAGCTTGATTTCAGACAGCGTACCATTAAGACTGAAGCATATGATCCTGACGGACAGGTTGCACGAAGTGAACAATCCAGTGAAGAAACAACTCAGGGCACAGCCAATGTAGATGGTGGCGTACCGGAAGCAAACTTCAGAGGAGACGGATTCACAGGAACTGCAACAACTCAAGAGTCAACTCGTGAGACCAAAACCACTAACTACGAAATCAACAAAGAAGAACAGCAAATAATTGTTCCTGTAGGCGAGCTCAAGCGTCTTAGCGTAGCAGTCGTTGTAGACGGCACATACACAAAGAACGCCGAGACAGGTGAAACAACATATGTTCCCCGTTCAGCAGAAGAAATGGAACGCATTAGAGAATTAGTCAGATCTGCGATTGGTTACGATTCCACCCGCGGAGACTCTCTTGAAGTGTCAAATATGACCTTCGGAATGCAGGACATCTTCGGTGACGAAGGGCTTATGCGCACCATGCTTGAATACGCTCAAAGGCTCGGGAAGCCTTTCCTTAATGGACTTCTCATCTTCCTCTTCCTCATCCTGGTTGTACGCCCAGTAGTGATGGCTCTTATCAAGCCACGCATCTCCGAAGAAGAAATTGATGAGATGGCCGGACTTCCTGAAGGTGCAGAAAGATTGTCTCTTGACGACAGCGACCTTGACGAAGAGGCTCTAGATGCGGCACGTAAGCTGGAGAACGCCAAGGCTCAGGCTCTGCAACTCTCAGAAAAGAATATGGATCAGGCCGTGCAGGTTCTGAAGACCTGGTTGAAGCAGGAGGCAGCATAAATTGTCGACCCCATTCTCCGGGAATCAAAAAACAGCTATTGTACTTCTCGCCTTAGGGGATAAGTTCACTTCAGAATCATTCAAGCGCATGACCAGGCCAGAAATCGCCGAAGTCTCAAGAGCAATGCTGGATATGGATTCTGTCCCCAAGGAACAAGTCCTTGAAGTACTCAAAGAGTTTAACGAAACACTAGCATACGGAGCAGAACTTCTCATGGGTGGAGCTGATCAGGTCAGAAGACTTCTCAGCAAATCCCTTGATGAAGAAACCGCAAAATACATTCTGGATAAACTGGACCTCGAAAGCGGGCCAGCTCCGTTCCAGGAACTGCAAAATGTAAGTCCCAAAATTCTTGCTCAGATTCTAAGGAATGAACATCCTCAGACTCTGGCACTAATCATAGGACATCTGCATCCCGATCAGGCCGCGGACTTAGTCTCCAGCCTGCCAGGAGGAGTCAGAGCAGAAGTCCTAATGAGACTTGCAAAACTCGAAGCCGTTGCAGAAGAAATGCTCATGGAAGTTGATAGAGTACTGCAAAGTCAGCTCATCGCCATGGGTGGTAAAGAAGGTAAGAAGGTTGGCGGAGTACCTGCTGTAGCAGAAATTCTTAACGCAGTAGACCGTGCAACCGAAGAAGAAGTTCTTTCTGAAATCGAAGAAGAATCCGCACAGATGGCCGAAGAAATTCGAAACCTGATGTTCGTATTCGAAGATATGAAGGGACTGGACGACAGAGCAGTTCGCGAACTTCTCAAAGAGGTTTCCAACGAAGAGCTTACCACAGCACTTAAAGGAGCTTCTGACGATCTTCAAGAACTCATTTTCAAGAACATGTCCGAACGTGCTTCTAACATGATCCGTGAAGACCTCGAAATCATGGGACCGGTAAAACTCTCAGATGTGGAATCGGCGCAGCAGAACATAGTAAAAAGCATCCGTCGCCTAGAAGACGAAGGACGCATAATGATAAGCAGGGGATCTGGAGATGTCTTTGTCTAACACAGAAGCAGAAGATAAATTCTACACTGGTAGAGTCATCATGGGGCTTGATTCGAATAACAATGCCCAAGAAATGACTCTCCAGGAGATAGAAGGTAAGAAGAAGCTGACGTGGGATGACGCGACTGATGAGGAATACTTTGTCCGGATAAAAGCAAAAGCTCAGAACATCGCTAAAGAGATCATTACCAAAGCGATGGCAGAAGCCGAGAAAATTAAAATTAAGGCAAAATCTGAAGGCTACGCAGAGGGAAAGGCAGAAGCCGCCTCTGAAGCTGAAAAGCATATGATAGGATTTAGCCAAAATCTCGGGCAAACATTGTCCGGGATTCAGGAACAATCCAGTTCTCTTATGATCGCTCAGTCTACTGACGCCGTTTCTCTAGTTCTGATGGTCATAGAAAAAACCCTTGCAGTGGAAATGGAAGAGCGCAGACATGAAATTCTAGCAACCCTGCTGGAAGAATCTCTGTCACTCATTGACTCTCAGACACATCTGACAGTCAAAGTTTCACCTGCGGATCAGCAAATGATCGGCCCGCTCCTTGAACAAGCACAGGAAGACTATCCATCTCTGTCTAAATGGCGCGTCAAAGCTGACCCTGCTCTCGAAGACGGAGGCATTATTATTGAAGCAGATGATGCGATGGTTGACAATACCATTTCGTCCAGATGGGAAGGTGTGCAGGAAATCCTTGCGCAGCTGACCGCCGCAGTTCCTACTATAGCAGAAGGAGAAACTGATGGCTGATATGAAAGGCTGCACTGAGCTTCTCTCTTCTGTCACCCCTTGCCACAGTTATGGAAAAATAACCAAGGTAGTAGGTTTGATAGCTGAAGGTAAAGGAATTAAGGCTCCCCTTGGTTCCGTGTGCCATCTTATGCCTAATGAAAATTCTACAGATTCAATTCCAGCCGAAGTAGTCGGATTTAAAGATGGCGCCTGCTTATTCATGCCCTATGGTGAACTTCACGGCATCAGCCCCGGATCGCTCATAAAAAACGCAACATCTCCGCCTCATATCCCTGTAGGAATGAACTTGCTTGGAAGAGCGGTTGATGCCTTCGGAGAACCGATTGACGGCAAAGGACCGATTATACCGGAATCCTTTAACCCGCTTCACCGCGACCCTCCCAATCCGCTCGAAAGACCTAGAATCAACGAGCCTCTTGACGTGGGAGTTAGAGCCATAAACAGCTTACTCACATTAGGTAAGGGACAGCGTGTAGGTATCATGGCTGGTTCGGGTGTCGGAAAATCGACACTACTCGGTATGATGGCACGGTATACGGTAGCTGACATCAACGTTATCGCACTTGTTGGAGAGCGTGGACGAGAAGTTGTAGAATTTATGGAACGAGATCTTGGCCCCGAAGGTATGGCAAGATCGGTTCTGGTTGTCGCCACATCAGATAAAAGCCCCCTTCTGCGCATGCGTGCGGCTTACACAGCCACAGCAATTGCCGAATATTTTCGCGATCAGAAAAATGATGTGATGCTAATGATGGACTCCGTCACCCGTTTTGCCATGGCAGGACGTGAAGTTGGCCTTGCCGCAGGTGAGCCACCAACCCGTGGTGGATATACCCCGTCAGTTTTCGCTCAGCTTCCAAAACTATTGGAACGAGCAGGAAAAAGCCAATTGGGCTCGATAACAGGCATTTACACCGTACTGGTTGACGGCGACGATTTCACTGAGCCCATAGCGGATGCAACACGCTCTATTCTCGACGGGCACATAGTCCTGACTCGCGATCTAGCAGATCAGGGCCACTACCCTTGCATTGATGTTCTAAAGAGCGTCAGCAGGGTCAGGGGAGACATAACAGACGACACAGTAATTGTGGCCGGCAGACAGGTTCTCAGACACCTTGCTACTTTTAATAAAGTCGAAGACATGGTGAACATCGGGGCATATCAGGCAGGAGCTAATCCGGAAATTGACACTGCCATAAAAATGGTTCCGGCAATAAACGGCTTCTTACAGCAATTAGTTACCGAAAAACAGACTCTCGAAGAGAGTTTCAACGCACTACTGCAATTAAATGCAACTGCGCAGACAAAATAAGCGGCATAAATTCAAGTAAAAAGCCCTTAGTCTAATCAGCCTTTTTTCCACCTGATCGAAAGTGCGGTTACATCATCATCGAAGACTGGCCGAACACCTGTTTCCCTTTCTAAAACATCTTCAAGCTTATCAAGATTCAGATTGTCGTCAATCATCAGCTTCTCAGCAATCTCCATAAATGGATCCAAGCTGAAATAATCATCATTCATACGCCATTCATAACACCCGTCCGTAAAAAGGAATAAATCCAACGAAGAAGAAAAGTGGCGTTCATCAAGAGTCGAATCGATGGGAAAGAATCCGAGCGGAGGAACATGTGCATTCAAAGCTTTGCCCATCACCCCATCCTGCATAATTAATGCGGGGCAGTGACCGGCACTGAGGTATTTCATAGTACCTGTATTGAAATTTATATCGGCAGCAAATAAAGTGACAAAATAAGTATCCTTACCGATGAGATCAACCAGATGCTCATTTATCTGCTCTAAACTGTGAGCCAGATCACGATTTTCGTCGCCATCTGCCTTAAACAAGGTTCTGACAATCGCCATGATAAAAGCGGCCTGCGGTCCATGACCGGACACGTCAGCCATAATGACTCTGATAACCCCGTCTTCCATTCCGAAGACATCATAATAATCCCCGCTGGCTCGGCCTGAAGGCCTATACAAACTTTTCAGCTCCAGACCGTCAATGACAGGTACGTCTGTGGGAAGTAATTTATCCTGAAGCCTAGCGACCAGCTTAACTTCATCGTCAATTATATTGTAAGCCTTTTGTAATTGCGCATTGCTCGCCTGCAATTGACGCGTAAGCATCACTTGCCTGATGGCAACGCCAACTCTGGCCTTAAGTTCAACAACATGAAAAGGCTTTGTGAGGTAGTCATTGGCCCCAGCATTCAAGGCTCTGGCCTTAATCTCCTGTTCATCCTGACCAGTCAAAACGATAATTATGACCTCAACGTCGCCCATATCTTTTCTGATCTTTTCAATTACATCAAAACCGTCCATCCGAGGCATGAGAAGGTCCAGCAAAATAACACTGGGGCGGGTCTTTTCATACACCTCAACACAATCAATACCGTCAACAGCAGTAACAACCTGATAATCATCTTCGAGAACTCTTGTTAAAAAGTTCCTCATAGTTATCGAATCATCCACAACCAATATTACAGGAGATTCTTCTTTCAGCTTATCATTTTGCTCTTTACCGCTCACCGCGATACCTCCGCGACTATTATGTCCTGTTACAGGCGTACAAAAAAATGTAATTTAAACTCGAATGAATAAATTTTATGGGCAAAAAATAAGGAGAACTACATTATTACTAATACTTTAGAAATATTAACACATGATCTGACAATTCTACAGTATAATTAACAACGATTTCAATATTTGGTTTTATTAATTACACCCATCTTCAATGGACGTTTTAACATCCCAGCACAAATCTGAAGCTTTCGCTGACCTCTCACCGAGAACCCTAGCCAAATATGCCATTCCACCACCATTCATTATTCTACCTTCCGAGTCATGACATTCAATTGCTTCACTAATAAATTTAAGAGCTGCAGAAATATCATTCAACTCAGTTACCACATCTTCAAGTTTTTTTTCCATAAGTCCTCCATTTATTATAAATACTGCATATATATCAGCACAAAAAACACTCTATAAGACAATCTATTATATACACTACTTTTGTTGTATTTTGCAATAGATACGCCTATTTGATAATAACTACGCATTTTTATATTTTGTAAGGTTAAATGGAAAAAAGTTAGATACAAAAATGAATGTAACAATAAAATTTAATTTGCAATTACATGCAAGTACAACAACACTACTTTAAAACTCAGTCTCTCCACTTAACACATATTGAAGAAATAACTTAAAAAATGAAAATAATAACATGATTTGAAAAAATAATCACAAAAAAAGTCATTGAAAACAGAATTTAAGGTCGTATTAAGGCTTCAATACGGAGTATATAGTCCAGTCGATAATGAGCATCAGAGCGTAACGGTATCGAAAATCATCCCCGAAAGATCAAACATAAGAGCCTTGCCTGCTAGCCCCGCACCCTTTCCACTTAATATCTTTAAAATCTCGGCACTTTGAATTCCTACGGCAGTGGAAATTGCGGGTATAGGGGTTCCAAGAGTTTCCTCCAACCCATCATTGTCACCGAAGAAATCAGCAGGTGAAGCATCGCCGGGATAAACAGTAGCAACTATTCCTGCCCATCCTGCCACGCAGGCGGTAACAAGAGGGATATTATTTCTGGAAGCGGCATCCTTCAACTGGGAGCGATGCTGTAACCCTCCAAGGCAATCAACGACGATATCTGCGCCTGAAATAAATTTATCAAACTGATCCCCCTCAAGGAATTGCGATTCAACTTCAAACGAAACTGCGGGATTAACGTTTTTAACAAGCTCTACAGCTGCCGCACTTTTTTTCATCAAAAGAGTGGATTCAGAAGATAAAAACTGCCTGTTCAGATTGGACGGCTCAAAAATATCCCCATCACAGGCAACTATATGCCCGACACCTGCTCTAGCCAAAGATTCCAACATATGCCCACCAAGACCGCCAAGACCGACCATAGCAACTTTAGATGAAAAAAGCTTAGCCTGCTCCACCTGACTAAAGGTATTTAAATTGCGAATATATCTTTCCGGCACTGCTCCTGCGGAATAAGAAGCCTGTTCAACTACATGTAGATCTAGCTCAAAATTATGTGAAATACTCTTTAATAACGCTTGAGGGGCGACCTTAACTTTCACACCTTTTGGGAAAACTTTCTCGACAAAATGTCCTTCTAATTTCTCGAAAAGTAGTTTCTCTATGCTCATACTAACCGCCAGTTATTGGAGGAAATATTTTAACAACATCCTCATTTAAGATTTCATGATCAGCACTAACACGCTGCTCTCCGACAAAATACATTGCGACATCCTTAGCAGGAAAACCCAAAAGAACCGGCAAATCACTCGTAACGGATCCGTCTGGTATTTCCAGACAATCATTATTTGAATGATAAACAGTCAGATGGCCAAAGCAAATAAGTTTAATTTTCATAATTTTACGTTAATATCCCGCAGTTCGGAAGTCAAAACAACACAGAACAGGAAGCAAGAGCTGATGACAGCCACCAAAAGGTCTGATAAAGACTCATTCATGAATGAAATAATAAAAAATCTTTCCCAAATAGCCAAAGATGCAGGCCAAGCTATTATGGCTGTTCGCAGCAAGGGATTCGAAGTCATTAATAAAAAGGACGATTCCCCCGTAACCGCTGCGGATATAGCCTCTAATGAAGTTATTATGAAAGGACTCACAAAATTATACCCTTCCATTCCTGTTTTGTCCGAAGAAGGAGCTGATATCCCTTTTTCAGAAAGGCAGACATGGGATGAATTCTTCTTGGTAGATCCGCTAGACGGAACAAAAGAATTCATCAAAGACAACGGAGAATTCTGTGTTTGCATTGCTTTAATGCGAAACAGCCGCCCTGTGCTAGGAGTAGTCTACGCCCCCACCAGTGACACCTTATACACAGGCTGTACTGAAACAGGTGGATATGTAACGCGCGGAAACAACATGCCCGAAAAAATTACTACTAAGCCCGCTGCCGAGAACGAAGGTTTGGTTGTTGTAGGAAGCAGATCACACCCATCCCCGGATTTAGAAAAATACCTCAGCACTATGAACGTCGCTAAAATGACACCTGCGGGCAGTGCTATAAAATTTTGTCTGGTAGCCGAGGGAAAGGCACATACTTACCCTCGCTTCAACCCGACTATGGAATGGGATACAGGTGCAGGACAGGCTATTGTCGAAGCTGCTGGCGGCACGATGCTTGGGCTGGACGGCAAAGAGTTTCCGTACAATAAAGAAAATCTAAGAAACAAAGGCTTTATCGTAACAGCCTAAGAAGGAATACTATGCGCCCATTGATTCTACTAATTTTACTATCTTTTGCAGGTTGCACGTCTTACGTAAATCCAAGTCTAGATCCATCTATAGATCAAGGCGACCAATATACTAAAGACCGTGACTACTGTACCAAAAGATCTTCAAAAAACACTGATTCCGCCCCGAAAAATGAACTCCGCTTTCTAAAGACTTATGAACAGCAGCAAAAAGAATACGCAGCGGAAAGCAGGGCCTTCGAAAATTGTATGTCAAGTAAAGGCTGGATTAAGAAATAAACCCATCATAATTTATTTCAAATAAAAAAGGGAGGATGCGTAATGCTTCCTCCCTTTTTTATTCGCTATATTCAAGGTATCTGTGCAAATTAAGTCAGGTGATCTGCGCAAAGCAAATCAGACTATTTCATCGTAGCGTCTTGACTGGCAAAATATTCTTCCTTCTCACCGCGATAAGAAACACGTCCATCAGTTATCTCAAGAACATGCGAAATAGATGGGATCAGCTCTTCTTTATGATGAGTGACATAAACCATTGCCACCCCAGCTGCGGCTAAAGATTCCAAAAGGTCAAATATTTCCTTGCGTGAAGCTGCGTCCACACCGGCCAAGGGTTCATCAAGCAATAAGACATCCGGCCCGGAAACCAAAGCGCGAGCAATGAACGCTTTTCTCAGCTGTCCGTATGATAGCTGCATTGTGTTCCGTTCAGCCAAATCCTCGATCCCAAAAAACCTTAGCCATTCGTATGCTTTTTCACGGAGCTCATCAGTAATCTGGTCAAAAAGACCGACTGAGGCAAAAAATCCTGAAAGAACAAGATCAATAATTAATATGGGCTTACCAACGGCCTCCCCGAATGAAGCTTGAAGCGAGGCGGAAACCATTCCCATGCGCCCTCTGACAGACCTTATAGAATCTCCCTTTTCAGGCAGACGTTCCATTTGCTCCTCGGCAGCATAGGCAGCTGCATCTCCATACAAAAGCCTCAGAAGCGTGGATTTACCAGCACCATTATTACCAAGAACAGCCCAATTCTGCCCACCACTCATTTCCCAATCCACATTATGCAAAACAGTATTCCCGAGGAAAACTACACTGGAATCACAAAGCTTGAATAAAATTTTACCCGCTTCAATTCTATTAACTGCAGGAGGCGTACGCTTCTGTGCGGGATCAATAAAGCAGGCGACACCTTCGCCCCTTCCATTCTCACAGTGGTCTATTTTGCCATCTGCAAGGTACAAAGTTCTATTTATACACGAGGGCAGCTCTTCATCTCTATGAGCGGAGCAAACAATCGTCACACCTCTAGCGGCGGCGGCATCGACGGCCTCCATAAGCTGTGCACGTGACTGCTGATCTATTCCCTCTAAAAACTCATCAAGAATGATAATTTCGGCGCGTGCAATAAGAGCCCGTGCAATTAGTATCTTGCGCCCTTCCCCGCGAGACATGGCAACAATGCTGCGTTTAGCAAGATTTTCCATACCGAGCGAAGCCATAAGCTCACGTGCTTCAACGTACTCAGATTCGTCCGCTAATCTATAAAGGAAAGGAGTATTGTCTTTTCCAGCAAGAACAGCTTCCTCCCCACTCACAATCCAGCCCATTTTGAGAAAAACATCCTGCTGTTCAGGCGAAACAATATAAACTCGTTCCTGAGCTCCGATGGGGCTGTTAGTTTTTATTCCGTCAAAATAAAACTCACGAGATTTATCGTCATCAGGCCAGACTGCTCCGGCAAGAACTCTGAACAGGGTTGTTTTGCCTGCCCCATTACCGCCAAGCACAGCCCAATGTTCGCCACGCTTAATATCCCAGTCAATATTCTGAAGAATTGGCCCTTGTTCAAGTTCAATGGAAACATTTTGCATGGAAACAATCTTATTATTCATGACGACTCCACTTTATAGAATATAAAAATGATCTGACTTTTATAATATTTCGGACCAATTCAACTACTATCTAAGCACAGACGGTGCAAGTTTTTAGCTATATCTACGGTAAAATTATATTGAGTTGATAAAAAGTTCTTTTATTCTTATAGTTAGCCAAAATATCCAACAGCTCAGGCAGGAATCTTATGAATTATCTTTCTGACAGGCGCCTACTCTTTTTTCTTATCGTTATAGCTGCCATACTAATTCCGGCAGCAGGAATATGCGCTGATACAATCATACCCCCTCAGTATATCGGAAACACAAATAATCCATACATTTTGCCCGACGGCCCCGGCCCCGGTTTTTTACTATCTGCGGCGATCGGGCTTGTGGCGGGAATGCTAAGCGCTACCATTGGCGCGGGAGGGGGATTAATTGTTGTACCGGCCCTTATGTCTGCGGGGATATCGGGCATTTATGCAGTTGGATCAGAAATTTTCAGACTCTTTCTTTTCAGCGCAATCGAAGCAGTCAGAATGGGGCTTAATAAACGAATCAATTACAAAATGGCCTTAATCATGACGGGCGGAACAGCTGCAGGTGGATTTGCAGGATTCTCACTTTCCTCATCAATATTTTTAGCAGATCCCGCCGGAGCCGACGTTTTCATATCAGCAATGATCATTTTTTGGCTAATTATTTATTCATTCATCATTATCCCCGATTTTAAGGAAGCCTCTCACAAATATGCACTGGAACTGTTGCGCAAAGAAAATGCCGAAAAAGAAAAGGAAGCAGCAATACAGACAGGATCCTCACAAAACGCTGAAGAAGCTCCACCACAAAAAGGAAATGCAGATACACCTCAAACGGGAAAAACGTCCGCTAAAGATTCAGCCCTGATTTCATTTCCAGACGAAGAGCCATGGGAGATAGCTAGAACTATCAGAACAATGAAACTACCTCCGTACATTAATTTTCCCACAACAGTAAAAGATAAGGTTTTAGGAGCAGATGAAGAGCTAGCGGATACTAACCCGGATGATATGGAAGAAGCGGCAAAGATTGCAGATTTATCTGAAGCTCAGCCTTACGCACGCATACCTGTACTTCCGGCTCTCCTACTTGCGACAGTAGGTGGCTTTTTTATGGCGCTTACAGGCTCAGCCGGAATAGTTTTGAGTTTTACAGTGCTGACCAAAGGATTCGGATGCGTAGCGGCAATTGTTGCAGGTACGGACCTGGTCAGGCTGGCTTTATCCTCAGGAGCGCTGACCATGGGGGCCTTCGGCCTAAATGGATTTATTAACATTTACTGCATAACAGGCCTGATCGCTGGTACGATGACAGGCATTCACTTAGGTGGAAAAGCCATAAGATATATAGAACCGTACAGGCTAAAGGGGCTTGTTTCGCTTGTTGTAATTTCCGTTATCATCAATAGACTGCTAGCCCTGCCGGGACAACTTAAAAAGGCCGGAGCTGACATCTCATATGGACTTTCTACAACGCTCGACCAAAGTGCTCTATATATAATGATCATAGGGATGGTAATTTTCTGCGGCTGGCTTTTTTATGCGCTAGTGCGCGATATCATTAGGGACACGAAGCCAATATTAGACGAGGAGACTAAATGATGAAATATTCCATCAAAACGCTCTTCGCGTCACTATTGCTATTGTTTCTCAGCATTGGCGCATTAGGCACAATGTACTTACCGCTCGAAGATGGCAAAAACTCCTTTGAGATTATGGAGAACACTTTCAACTCTCTACGGAAAGGGATAACTCCGCCCTTCGATGAATTGAATGTAGCTAACAGAGCAAACCTCGGCAAAAGTTTTTCAGCAAACTTGACCTTCAGCAATCGCAGAATGACTGAGGCAGCCACGCGCATACTGCTTCGCAATAAACTCATGGTAACACCCAAGGGGCGAACACTTAAAATACAAGGAGACTTAGGGTATACTCTTAAATATTTGATGGATGATGTGCACCAGCTTTATTTAAATGGAAACAAAAAGATTGAAAATAAATACGGTATGTCATCTACCCAGTCCATGTTTGTTGTAGACCGCATTCTCAAAAAACTAGCTATCTCCATGAAATCAAAACGAATGACTGCTCAGGAAAAGTTGATAAATAAAATTAGATTTGAAGAGCTTGTTCCCGCGTACAATTTACGAAGTGCTCCCCCAATCCATATCAATTCAGGATTCACATACCTATCAATTGGAACCTTTGCTCTTTTGATGCTTACATTGCTTTGGGACCTTGCAAATTTACTTTTTTTCAGAACGGTTACTGATATATCTTTCCTTAAAAAAATGAGTGGAGCAGCAAAAATAGAGAATAAGGCCGCTTTTATCAAAAAACAAAAAGCACGCAAAAAGAAAGCTGAAGCTCTAGCCAAAAAAGCGGCTACGGCGACAGCTGACGTAAAAAAAGGAAAAGAGGGTCCCGCTAAGGAAAAAGCGAAAAAAAACAAGCCACCTACAACTGCTACCCCGAAAAACCCAGAAGCAAAATCCGCAAATAAGAAAACAGCAGGAACTACGACTGAGAGCAAACCCGCCAAGGCTATAGAAAAACCTGTGTCCCCTAAAAAAGCACAATCTAAGGCTTCACAAAAGCCATCCGAGAAAGTAATACCTCCAGCAGGCAATAAAAAGACCGCCGGGAAATCTGCCCCTTCGAAGCCAAAGCAAGCAACGCCTAAGGTGGCAAAACCAGCCAAGCCTGCAGCAGTAGACAAGCCCCCCGCACCGAAAAAGGGTAAAGTGAAGGACTAAATGACTAGGCATAAAAACATTAGATGAGCACAATAAACCAAAGTACAGAACCTGTCGCATACTTCCGCATCCTAGAATATGAATCCACATTCTTAGATACAGCAGTTGAGATGATTCTGGAAGAAACGGGCTGTAAAATAGCTCCGGGAACTAAGGTTCTGGTTAAGCCTAATCTTGTTTCAGGACGGAGTAATCTTGCATGCACTCATCCGAATGTGACTATTTCTCTTTGCCGTTATTTACTTGATTGCGGAGCGATTGTTACCGTGGGCGATTCTCCTGCATATGGAACAGCGGCGCAAATAGCCAAAACAATAGGAATGACAACGGGACTTGCCAAACTCGGCCTTAAGACTAAGACTCTAGGACGTCCGGTCCCTCTTGAACTTTCATTCGGCGCAACCATCGGAATTTCCCGCGACGCACTTGAAACGGACATGATCATTAATGTTCCCAAGCTGAAAGCTCACAGTCAGTTTTTAGTAACTGGGGCGGTCAAAAATATATTTGGAACGGTCGTCGGATTTAGAAAAGCTTTCGCCCACACCAGATTTGGTGAAACCGAAGGTCTTATGGAAAAAATGATCCTCGAGGTTGCGGCGGCAATGCCGATAGCATTTAACCTGATGGATGCTATTTATCCCATGCATGAATCGGGTCCTTTTGATGGCAAACCATTTCCGATGAGTTTGCTTGCCGGATCACCAAATCCATATGCTCTGGATACTGCTATTTATATGTTACTCGGCCTTAGCCCGAAAAAAGTGAAACTCTGGAAAGAGACCGCTAATCAAAAAATTTGTGGATACGACCCTGATCAGATTAAATATGTCATCGAACCACCTGATGATTTTGATACAACAGATTTCAAGCTGCCTTCCGTACTCAGCCCCATGGAGTTCAAAGCTATCCGCTTAGTTAAGGGAAGACTTAAGTCCATTTTGAGCAGAATTAAATAATATTAGCGCAAGCATTCTATTTTCATAAACCGCACACTTAATGAGAAATTCACATATGGACGACAGTACATTTTTCCGCAGAATCCTTACAGTCACAGGTCAAGTTCAAGGTGTAGGATTCAGGCCATTTATTTATAAAACAGCTCTCAAATGTGAGTTATCCGGCAACGTGCGCAACAGCCCGGAAGGCGTGTTAATAGAGATTCAAGGAAGTCCGCAAAATCATGCGGCTTTTGATAATGCTCTAGACAATGATTTGCCGAGACTGGCAAAAATAGTTTCGCTGAAAAAGGAAGATCTGGATTTGCTCGAAGGGGAATCTGAATTTTGCATACTATCCAGTACAGCGGGCGAAGGACATTGCGTGCTCATCAGTCCGGATGTTGCGACCTGCCTGGATTGTTTCGATGACATGAGCGATCCTAGCAACCGCAGGTACGAGTACCCTTTTACAAATTGTACGAATTGCGGGCCACGCTACACCATCACCCGCTCTATTCCTTATGATCGCCCTGTAACATCCATGAGCTGCTTCCCGCTATGTGACGATTGTAGCGAAGAATATACAAACCCGCTCGACCGCAGGTTTCATGCGCAACCTAACGCATGTGCTGAATGCGGCCCAGAAGTATGGCTCACCGACAATGAGGGAACAAAAATCCCCAGTGATCTTAATGCTCTTCACAAACTTGCACTGCTTTTGGCCGAAGGAAAAATTGCTGCGGTAAAAGGACTCGGGGGGTTCCACCTAGTCTGCGATGCATCGAATTCTGCTGCGGTAAAGACTCTCCGCGAACGCAAGAACAGGCCGGACAAACCGCTGGCGGTAATGGTTCATGATATTGAGGAGGCTGGCAAAATTGCGGACCTATCACCAAACGACCACGAACTATTGGAGGGGTTACAGCGCCCAATCGTACTCGCTCCCAAAAGTAAAGAATATTCACTGGCGCCAGACATCGCGCCCGACACAAGTTTCATAGGGCTAATGGTTCCTTATACGCCCCTACACCAAGTCATAATAAAACATTTCGCCAAGCTAAAAAGTTCACCTGCGGCCTTAGTTATGACATCAGGAAACATGAGTTCTGTACCAATATGTATCGGCAATCGCGAAGCTTTTAAATGTCTAGCAGACGTCGCTGATATCTTCCTATTTCATAATCGCGACATCCTTATACGGGTCGATGATTCTGTGACGAGATCCGTCCCTGAGTTTGACGAGACCGGGGCAGATAAACTTGACGCACCATCTGCTGGAACGGGTTTTAGAACGTTGTTTATGCGAAGAGCTAGAGGATATACTCCATCCCCCGTTTTTCTGGAGAATGAAGGCCCCTGCGTGCTCGGAACTGGGCCGGAACTAAAAAACACACTTTGCATTACCAAAGGTGATCAAGCTTTTTCAAGTCAGCATATCGGCGACATGCAGACTATGGAAACAGTAGACTTCTGGAAAGAAATACGTGGTCATCTACAAAACATTTTACAGGTCAAGCCTGAGCTAATCGTCCACGATTTACATCCCGATTATCTTAGCACCGAACTAGCTTCCGAAATAGGACTGGCTGAAAATATCCCCACGACAGCACTGCAGCATCACTACGCTCATATCTACGCAGTACTCGCCGAGAATAAACATTCTGGACCAGCTTTAGGACTCGCCTTAGATGGCACAGGGCTTGGCGAAGACCGCACAATATGGGGCGGTGAATGTTTGCTCGTTGATAATGAAAAGCTCACGCATAAACGGTTAGCTAGGTTCACTCATCTGCGACTCCCCGGCGGCGAAGCCGCTGTACGTGAACCGTGGAGAATAGCATGGGGTGCGGCGCGAGACTTAGGACTTGATACCGATCAACTGCTGTTACCAGAGAACCTTAAAGCTGGCGCAAGCATGCTTAACCAGATGCTTGATAAAAACATAAACAGCCCTGCCACGAGCAGTTGCGGCAGACTCTTTGACGCAGTTTCGGCAATGCTGGGCCTTTGCTCTACAATAACTTACGAAGGGCAGGCCTCAATAATTCTGGAGAAAGTTCAGAATTTTGAGGAACAAGGCAAATATGGCTGTCCCATCAAAAAATCTCCTGCGGACCCGAGTGGTGAACAGATCAATGAAATAGTAGAAATTTGTACAGGTGAACTTTTCAAACAGGCATTTAATGATCATGTAGCCGGAGTTTCAGCAGGCACTATCAGTCGTAAATTTCATGCGGGTTTAATCTCGGGCCTTGCAGATTGCGCAGAAATGATCTCGGAGGAAACGGGTATAACCACAGTCGGCCTTAGTGGCGGTGTAATGCAGAATCTTACACTGGCAGTTGAGTTACCGCTGGAACTACAGAAACGCGGATTGAAACCGCTGGTACACAGATTCCTACCGCCAAATGATGGCTGCATCTCGCTAGGACAAGCCGTTTATGGACAGCGTAAACTAGAACAGTCTAGTATAGGTAAGTAAAAACGACTTTAATACATGCTCATGGTAAACTAGAAGGAATAAACTAAAAATATCCCCAAAAAGGCTGATTCTCTGTTTGAGAATCAGCCTTTTAAATTTCAATCTATTTCGGAAGGTACGTTAAGAACAAAAACGGATGCTACCATCCTTTATGTTCAATAATGTCCTTTACTTTTTTCTCAGTCTCTTTCTCAACTAAAATCATTTTGCGAGCCTGAGCTTTCTTGATTTTCTCAGTAAGCACATCAATATCTGCTGGTTTTTCAACGAAATCCATTGCGCCTAATTTCATTGCTTCAATACCTTTCTCTACAGTAGCATGACCACTAAGGAGTATTACCTGCATTTCCGGGTTATTTTTCTTGATGTGTTTAAGGACTTCAATTCCGTCAACACCCGGCATCTGCAGATCCAAAATGATAGCATCATATGAATCAGCATTTACCATATCCAGAGCCTTTTCAGGATTTGTACATGTATCGACATTCATGCCGCGTAGTTCCATACGCTCGGCAAGTCCTTCTACAAATTCCTTTTCATCGTCTACTAACAGAACTTTTTCAGCCATGGCTTTCTCCAACTAAATAAAGAGTTAAGTCACACTATGAACACTTAAAAAATAATTTCTAATAATGAATCGTGCGGTACCACCGAAACAGTAGCGCCCGCATTCTTTGAGAGGGCTTCCAACGCTTGTAAGTCATTTTCTGACACTTCCAGTCTAAGTCCGTGTACAGATATTACTCTTTCGCTATTTTTCGAAAAAACCTCAACACTTATTTCATGATTTTTTCCAGCACTGTCCATACTGACTTCAAGACACCTTGCAATTAACATTTCCGCTGAAAATGGATCACACTTCCCTGTAACTATCTCGCCTTCTTTAAGGATGACAGTAACACACTTTGCTGAGGCCACCCTAGTAAATAAGGCAATCACGAGCGAAGTCATATCGTAAAAGTCTACTTCACATTTGGCAATATCGACGCTATGAGCAAACTTATTCATATTTTTTATGATAGTATCGCCGCGCTTAACCTGATTTTGAATCTTTACAGCCAATTTGACAAGACGTTCCGGATCAAGCTCCATCCCCTGCCCCGCCATAAGCGATAAATCCTGTAAAAGTCCGGCCTCTTCATTTATGATCGCCAACACATTTTTTACATCATGAGAAATAGTTGCACTTACTTTACCGAAAAAGCAAAGTCCGTCGCGACCTTGAACAGTATCAGATGATCCCATACAACTACCCTCCAAAAAAATTCTTAATTACCCAAAGCCAAGTTAATTCTTTCAACAAGGTCTTCGATCTTCACAGGTTTAACCAAGTACGAATCAGCTTTTGCTGCCCCTACCTTGTAATCATCTTCCGAGCCATGCCCAGAAAGGAATATATATTTCAAGCCCGGGCGAAGATGCTCAAGTCTTTTCCTTAATTCAAGACCACTCATACGCGGCATCTTCACATCAAGAATTGCGAGAACGTAATCCTTTTCAAGTATTTTATCCATTGCTTCAGCGCCGGATGTCACCCAGTCAGCTTCAAAACCACGAAAAGAAAGACGTTCTGCAAGAGCCGAAACAAGCTCAAGTTCGTCATCTACAAGTAATATGTTCATACCTAACCTTCTCCCTTATTTTTAGGGCTGACAGGAAGTGAAAAACTAAATTTTGTCCCTTCGCCAACTTCACTTTCTACTGTCATACTTCCGCCAAGATCTTGAACAAGGCCATATGTAATGGATAAACCAAGGCCAGTACCACCTGCTTGTTTTTTAGTAGAATAAAACGGTTCAAATATCTTTTTAAGATCAGTAGCAGGAATGCCGCACCCATCATCTTTTACTGAAAAATCGAGTCTTCCTTTATCACCTTTGGCAACTGCAACCTGCAACGCTCCGCCATCTTTCATAGCCTGAAACGCGTTGCTTATAAGGTTAAGAAGAACCTGCTCAAGCTTGCCACGATCGGTAACAATCTCAAATATACAGGGCTGAACATCGACAGAAACATCAATGGATCTGTACTCCGCTTCCTTGTTTAAGAAACTCAGCACCGTATCAACAACCATCTTCGGAAGTACGGGCCTGAGCTCCACATCATCCTGCCTTGAAAACCCAAGAAGCCGTTTTGTAATTCGTCCACACCTTTCAACAGACCCAATCACCGAATCAACAAGACCGAAAATTCTTTCATCCGCATTATACGCCTCGCTGAATGTAAACAAATCTTTCAACAATCCAGCCTTCTCATTTATAATGGCAAGCGGATTATTGATCTCATGTGCTACCCCGGCAGCAAGCCTACCGATAGAAGCCATGCGGTTGTGATGTTCCATCTGTTGCAACAACTTAGACCGGGTCATATCTGCAATGTAAATACGATCAACCATATATGAAGCAACTGCCCACATCACCAAAAGAATAACAGCAACACTGATTGAAGATATCCAAGTAAGAGTATCACGAGACCTTTGCCACGCGCCCATAAGTTCAGCTTCCGGCTTAACAACCATAATAATGAAAGGAGTGCCTTCAATATACGCATACCCCACAATCGCAGATAAATCTTTTTTCAGTTGAATTTTTTTAACTTTAGTGCGGAAAGATTTTTCTGGCAAACCAAATGAAATTTTTGAGAAAACATCTCCATTCCACTTGGAAGGTGTCTGAATAATCCCTGCAGTATTTACCAGAAAAGCATCTGCTCCTTCTGATAAATCCAATGAAGAAAGAATGCCGTTGAACTTTGTAGTATCCAGCGTTGCCCTGAAAATTTTATAATGATCTTTGTCAGTAAAATGCTTTACGGCAATGACAAGATGAGGGCTATCGCGATACCCCAAAAAAACATCGCTGATATATGTTCCCTGATCCGCGGCCTGTTTAAACCACGCTTGTCCCTTGTATTCTTTACCCTCAAGATTATGCGGGCCTACGTAGGCAAGCTGCTTACCATTTTCATCAATAATGCCCAGATCGATAAAGCCACCGAAGCTGTTCTTTAACGCACTGAGCATTTCCCCTAGTCGCTCCTTTCGCTGAAAGGAGCGAAAATCGTCCAGTTCTACAATCAACTGCAACGCCGATTTCCGCTCCTCCAGAAAGTACGCGACTGCCCGGCGGGTATTGGACGTCGTCCTTGCCCCCCTGAGCATATTTTCAGACTTAATAGCTACCCGGGTAACATTGAAATCTATGAAGGCCAAAATAAACAACGGAACCAGAGAAACCACAACGAGAATGACAAAACACAAACGCCAAATGCGCTGGTAGTCAAATAAACTCTTATATGGCCCCGCAGATTTTTTATCCGCGTTCCAGAATTCCGGTTTAAAAAGTCCTTTTAGTAACATAGCTTACCCCGAATATACTAAGTTATGCTTTGCGAATTTTAGCGTAAGCGTCTTTAAGTGTAGCGCTAAGGACTTCTATATCAACAGGTTTATGCAAGTAAGCAAATGCACCAAGATCCATACAAACTTTTCTATCCTGTTCAGAACCGTGTCCTGTAAGAATGATAACCTCAATGTTAGGGCTAGTTGCCTTAACTTTGCGCAGAACCTCCATACCGTCGATACCAGGCATTTTGAGGTCAAGAATCATTACTTCAGGCTCATCATCCTGAACCAACTCAAGCGCAGATTCTCCATCGTATACGACATGAGAACCGAGGTCACGCATAAGCAGTCTTTCGGAGAGAGTTTGTACAAACTCACGTTCATCATCAACAAGCAGAACTCGTGAAGGAAGTTCGAAATCCATGCGGCGATAGATATCAGCCTCATAGAATTCCTTACCGAATTTCACGGATACGTTTTTTACACCATCAAGGGGTTCTGCAATTTCGCGCAAATCTTTTTCAAGACGCTCAACAAGCAAAACTTTTTTATTGATAGCAAGAGCAACATCACCGGCTTTAGCAGTCACTACAACATTATGTCCTTTAGAGACTAGTGCTGTTTCCACTTGAGCGGCAAGCAAGAAATCCTGCGCGGCAAGTTTCGTTTCTTCAGAAACCTGAACGGCTGCATTGCCAAGCTGTTCCTTAATGAGAGCAACTGATTCATCCACGCCGGTTTTACCAACAGGAATCACCATATCGTATAGTTTACTTGCCCAAGGGTCATTCTCCCCGGTAAGATGCTTAACCCATACGGTTTTCTCTTCATCACTATGCTGCATCGCTTTGATGGCATCCTTTTCAGAAGTGCCTTCATTACCTGCAATTTCAATTCTCTTCTGAACATCATCAATGATACAGACTTTGAGAACGTGAGCGATAGGCTGAGAGAGTAGTTGCGCTACAAATCCTGAAACAACCAAAGCATCGCCATTTACCAATTTCTCGGCAAGAGCAAGTCTAAGCCATGCTATGGATCTTTCTTTTTCGTGGCTGAATTTATTAAAAATTGAAGATTTTGGAGAAAAAGCCTTTATTATGGCTTTTTCAGACATATTACTAAGCTTTGCAGCCTGTGCAACCAGATCCTGGTCACTTACTAGACTACAACCAGTGTCAGCAATCAACTGCTTAACTACTGATTCAGCCTTGCAAAACAGTCCGCTGAATATAAGGATATCAGACATCATTAACCTCCACTAGGAGTTGCTATTTATGCGACAGTACGTTGTGAGAGGACAATTCTCTTCAGCTCCGCCTCTATGAGACTGCTCATGAACACGGCAGAGCGCGCTATCAGCGTCTGAGTAGATATGATCCTTTCCTATCTTCTCAAGAAGGTGAGTACGTTCAAGCACAACCATGACAGCTTCGTTCACTCCGGAAAGTGATATATCCAGCCCGGCACTGCGCACATTCTCTACGATAAGAGAAAGAGCTTCTTCACCGGATGCATCAATATCGTTTATTCCGTTACAAACAAGAATAATATGCTTAAGCTTACTCATTTCCATCATGCGATCAGTAATCTGATCTTCGAGGAAACTTGCGTTTGCAAAGAACAGCGGCCCTTCAAAGCGGACTACTGCAATGTGGTCACACTCTTTAAGCTCATGGACTTTCGCATCACAAAGAACATCATCGTCACTCTTGGAAAGAGCAACAACACGAGGGCGCATGCTCTTGTAAAGGAATACTGCCAAGGAAAGCGCAACCCCGATGATGATACCTTTGTCCAGATGCGGAGCAAAAGCCAGAGTGGCGATGAAAGAAATGATGGAGATAGCTCCGTCATATTTCTGAGCTTTCCATGCGTGCATGAAACCTGAAGCATTAATCAGGCCGATAACAGCCATCATAATTACCGCAGCAAGAACTGCCTGAGGCAGGTTATATAACAATGGGGTGAAAAACAACAGAGTTATCGCAACAACCACGGTAGTGAACACACTGGAAAGTCCAGTCACCGCGCCGGATTGTAAATTAACAGCTGAACGCGAAAAAGAACCGGATGAGGGGTAACTGCTTGTGCAAGCTCCGAGCATATTAGCAAGCCCCTGACCAATAAGTTCCTGGTTAGGATCAAGTCTCTGTCCGGTTTTAGCTGCCATCGCTTTCGCAATGGAAATAGCTTCCATGAAACCAAGAAGAGAAATGATAATTGCGAACGGTAGAAGTTTTAATATAATTTTAATATCAAAATTAGGTATTGCTACTTCAGGGAATCCAGAAGGAACTGTTCCGACAACAGCACCACCACCTATCATTTTAAGGGAAGTAGTATTTAAGGCCTTATTGCCGACTTTGAGGCGCCAAGTACGACCATCAGCTGTCATGCCACCAGGAACTGCATCCTTAAGGAAGAACTGAATTGTGCCGTCCGCCTGCTCAACTCCACTGAAAAGTAGACTTCTGAGAGTTTCGCGGTAAACATGAGATTTATGTTTGAGCAATTTCGTTTCGTAATTCACAACACTAAGGTCGTGTTCAGCATCATAGTATCCAATTACATCTTTGGAAGCTTTCGCTGAATCTTCAATAGCAGAAATACTCGCACGCTTAGTAGCTAAAGCATCAATCCCTGCAACGCTTTCATTAAAGTCTGCAATCAAAGTCTGTGCTTGTTTGTCCTGAATCGTGGTAACATCAACCATTGCATCATGGTTGAAACCAGTCGCCCAGGAAATTACAGTTGTAATTACAACCGCACACAGTACGTTCGGTATTTTAGGATTAACCTTCTTCAGCCCCACCATAATGGCAAACGCCAACACCCCCATACCGAGTGTCGGCAGATGAGTATAATGTAACGCGCTTGAGAAAACCCGCATAATCGTTTCAAAATGTAGTTCAGCTTTATCAACATAAACGCCGAACATTTTTGAAAGCTGTGAAGATGCAATGATAATCGCCGCAGCGTTGGTAAAGCCGTTAACAACCGGATGAGAAAGGAAGTTGACAACCAGCCCAAGGCGAAGCACGCCTAGAAGGAACTGGAAGGCTCCAACTAGCAACGCAAGGAGCAGCGCGTAGGCTATGAAGCCCGGACTACCCGCAGTTGCCAGTGGTTCAAGGGAGGCTGCGGTCATAAGAGAAACAACCGCAACAGGACCAGTCGCCAACTGACGGCTGGAACCGAAAAGAGCAGCTACCATAGGAGGTAACAAAGAAGCGTACAAACCGTAATAAGCCGGCATTCCTGCAAGCTGTGCATACGCCATGGACTGAGGAATAAGCACAAGAGCAACTGTCAGGCCTGAAATAATATCGGCTCTGAAAGCTGCATTGCTGTACTTTTTGAACCAGCCCAAGAAAGGAAAAATTCGAGTAAGCATCAGATAAACACCTCTAGTTTGGTTTCAACATCCGACGGACAGAGTCAATAAGTTCATTGAACAAAGCGCCCGCGTCGTAAAGATTAAAATTTTTAAATCTCACCAACCCATCGACCATCGTAAACACTATGAGTGCACTTTTTCTAGGATTCACATCACCAATGGAACCATCTTCCTGCCCTTTAATAATTGCCTGTTCAAAAAAAGTGACCAAACAATCATAGATGGCTTCCAAATTATCTCTGAATTCAGCCCTGCTTTCAGCCAGCCTATAAATAAAGAGGCTATGCAAAATGAGAAATTGATATTCCATACGTCCGGCAAAAAGAAGGTAGAAAGCCACAACCTCTTCCATCATTTCCATTCCTGTTTCGAATTCACGGTCATCCATATGAGCATTGAATTCATCCACAATACTGACCTTTGTGTCAGATAGAATGGTAAGGAGTATGTGCTCCTTATTTTTAAAATGATAAAAGATGGTACCTTCCGCTGCGCCGGTAACGCTTGATAATTCACTCATGTGAGTATCAGCAAAACCTTTTGTAGCAAAAAGGGCAGTAGCTGCCTGTAAAATAGCAGCCTTCTTCTTCGACATCTTGGTCATTCTTCCTCCATTTAAAAAAAACCGACTGAGCACTCAGTCGGAAAATACAGTTATTCTGCATCCAAGCCCATGTCAATACGTCTATACCACATTTCTACCTCAAGCCCATGCCCGACAGGCCTACTCCGAAGTACTTTTACCAACAAGACCAACGCCTAGCGGACTATGAGACTTTTTTCACATAACATGCTTTTTTATTCGAAAAACGAGCTTCACAAGAACATAAAGCTGTCAAACGACACATTTCTGGGGATCTTCAAAAAAGCTTTGTGCCATTGTGAACAAGCATCAAAACAAAAAAAGGGTTGAATCTGTTTGACAACAAATTCAACCCTTAAAATATATAACCTTAAAACAAACCAGTTCGACTATTTAAACCCACCAAGGACTTCACCAAGAGTTTTCAAGTAATCCCTAAGCATATCCGGCATGATATCTGCCATATGCCCTACTCGGAATATTGGCGAAGAGCCTTGCTCCTGTAATTCTTTATTAATTTTTCCATAACCGGGATCAAAAAGATAACCATGACCACGCATGATTTCTTTCACCTCTTTTAAACGGTCAATGGTCATATGATCCGGAGTTTTTACAGTGGTCAGCGTTGGTGAACGGTACCCTTCCTGCGCAAATAGTTCATAATCATCCATTGTTTCGACCCATGCATGTGCGATGGAACGCATCTCTTCGTGACGCTTAAAACGCCCATCTACAGTCTCGCTATTCACAATATAGTCAAGCTGAACGCACATCTGATTACCTAAAGTTCCATTCGGAGTGGTCAAAGTTTGATTCAACCTCGCCTTGCTAACCTGAGCCAAAATGTCAGTGGTATAACCTCTATTTTGTACTTTTTCAGCTTTCGCAAGAGCCTCATCACTGACAAATCCGATACCGTATCCGGCTGGTAATCCGAGAGATTTTTGAGTTGAGGTACAATACATTAAAGGACGAGCTTCACTTATTGTGGAAGGAGCTCCGCCGAAAAGGCTAACCCCGTCTACAACAGGTAATGCCCCGTGAGCACGTATAAGCTTACATATAGCGACCACATCATTAATTACACCAGTGGAAGTCTCATTATGAGTAAAGGTCACAACATCAGGCTTATGCTGAGTTAGGACATCTTCCAAGACATTCATGTCTATAGCAGACCCATATGGGAATTTTAGCAGTTCAACATTTTTTCCATTACTAGATGATAACTTGCCATAAAGATCTCCGAAAGCTCCGACGGAAACATTTAGAACTTTATCAGTATCAGAAACAAGCGATCTAACAGATGCTTCGAGTACATTGGTCCCAGATCCGTTAAAAATCACTGGAATATATCCTTCCGGATTACCGCCAATTATCATTAAATTGCGCATTATAGATTCAAAACGCTTAAGATTTTCACTATCTCGGTGCCCAAACTCAGGCAAAAGCCCTGCCTGCCGTACTTCGGGACGGAGCATTATTGGACCAGTAATAAACAGTTTTAATTCTGCAAAATCATCTCCAATCATTTTTATTTCCTCATCTTAACTATATTTTAAAAATATTATTATCTTAGTAAGTGCAAATTATTAGAAAGGAATATTCTTTTAAAACGGCCCTATATGTCAAGCTTTTAGGAGGATGCGTCTTTACAAATGCTTAATTCTGCCTATTATTAATGGAGCGATTGGCTAGGAAAAATAACTTAGGCTCGAAATACATACTTGCATTTCATCAAGACGCCCCCTATATTTCCTTCTTTCTTCTTCTCGGGCAGCTCTGCCCTTAGACTACAACATAAATTCACGGTAAGATATTATGCCTCAATTAGGACCACATATTTCCATTGCTTCCGAAGCTCTTCTCTCAAGAGTACTCGGCTTAAATCCATTTGACTTTAAAGGCTGGCCTGAAAACGTCCGCACCCTTGCCGAAAGCATCGCCGCGGAACTTTTTCTAGTTCGCTACAACCCGTTCATCGACCCAGAACTGGTTCGCAAGTCTGTTTCCAGAAACCTGACCCTCGCGCGTCCCACTCTTTCAGGAGAATATCCTCAGAGGCTGACTCACGCGGTGGAAAACTTCTGGCTCAAACATGATGCGGACATCGAGTTCAGAAAGCGCCTTATTGAAAGGCTCAAAGAAATTCTTCCTGAGTCAGGTATCAGCATTGAGCCAGGCAAACTGGTGCACTCTGCAACAGATGCAACAGACTTAAGAATTGAGCTTCCCATTGCTATCTTGTTCCCTGAAGATACCGCGCAGGTTCAATCAATAGTTCGTTTAGCAAACGACATGCAGTTCGGTATCATTCCGCGAGGCGGAGGAACCGGACTCACCGGTGGAGCTATTCCGGCTCTTGAGCGCACAGCTATTCTTTCGCTTTCAAAATTCAAAAAGATTTTGAGCGTAGATACTGAGTCCATGACCATGTGTGCCCAAGCAGGTGTAATCACTCTTGATGCAATCAATGCAGCGGCCAAAAAGAACACCCTGTTCACGGTTGACCCTGCGTCAAAATCAGCATCTTCTATCGGTGGTAATGTTTCCGAAAACTCAGGTGGACCTTTTGCCTTTGAGTACGGTTGTACCATTGATAATATTCAGAGTTACAAAATGGTTATGCCTAAGGGAGACATCATTGAAGTCTGCCGTAAGGATCATCCACGCCACAAGATTTTTACTGACGAATCAGCAACTTTCGAAGTTTTTGATAGCAAAGGAAAACTGATTGAAACGCTGGTCCTCACCGCTGCTGAAATACGCAGCCCAGGACTTGGTAAAGACGTTTCAAATAAATTCCTCGGTGGATTACCCGGAGTTCAAAAAGAAGGAGTTGACGGTATTATCACCGAAGCATGCTTCACTCTTTATCCAAAGCCGGCGCTTTCGCGTGTACTCTGCCTTGAGTTTTTCGGACGTTCCATGCGCAACGCAATGTTTGTCATTAAGGACATCGTAGGACTGAGAGATACAATCCGTGATGAAGGCGATCTCGTTAAGATTTCTGCCCTAGAAGAATTCGGACCCAAATATGTGCAAGCTATTAAGTACGAAAAAAAATCTGAAAGTTACGAAGGCGATCCTATTTCCGTCCTTATAATGCAGCTTGATTCTGACGATGCCGACGCACTGCAAAATGCGGTGGACAATATTCTAGCACTCGTTCAGCCATATGATTCAGTTGATATCTTCGCAGCACGCGATGAAAAAGAAGCTGAGCTTTTCTGGGAAGACAGACACAAGCTGTCTGCCATTGCAAAACGTACTTCCGGTTTCAAGGTTAACGAAGATATAGTAATCCCGATCGAAGTTATTCCAGACTTTTCCGACTTCTTGGAAGATCTGAACCTCATCTATCTGGCCAAGATTTATCGCCGTTCCCTATTGTCCGTTAAGGAACTTCACGGCTTCCCGATTGAAGAACCTAAAGTTGAACTTGCTCTTGAAAGAACCACCGATATCCTCAAAGGCAAAATTGCCGGAGCGGATATGAGTGATCAAGAGCTTGAAAGTCAGGTCCACTACTTATTTCAAGAATTGCGCGAAGAATTCCCTAAGCTGGACTCAAAAATCCACAAGCTTTTCGAAAAGCTTAAAGAACAACGCATCATCATTGCGAACCACATGCATGCCGGAGACGGTAATTGCCACGTGAACATTCCGGTCAACTCCAATGATCCGGAGATGCTCCACAGTGCACATGAAGCAGTAGATGATGTTTTCAAAAAAGTTCTTGAGCTTAAGGGTGAAGTTTCCGGCGAACACGGAATAGGTATCACTAAAATAGAATACCTTTCTGAAGCGAAAATTACTGCGATAAGGGAATACAAAGAAAAAGTAGATCCGCTCAATATTCTCAATCCGGGTAAACTAACCCGCAGAGAACTCCCTTCCGCGGCTTACACTTTCTCATTCAACAGACTTATCAATGATCTAGATAAAACTGCTATCAAAGATAAAGAGCACCTGATTGAACTGCTTCGCAACATTCAAACCTGTACACGTTGTGGTAAATGTAAGCAGGTTTGTCCGATGTATTATCCTGAACAAGGGCTGATGCATCATCCACGAAATAAAAACATATCCCTCGGTGCACTCATCGAGGCCATATATTATTCACAAGTACAGCGCGGTGAGCCATCCCCTGATCTCATGAGAAGACTCAGAAAATTGATGGAACACTGCACCGCTTGCGGACGTTGTACCTCAGTATGCCCTGTAAAAATTGACTCAGCCGGAGCCGCCCTGCAAATCAGAAGTTTCCTTGAATATAAAGGAAACAGCGGACACCCGATTAAAAATGCAGCCCTTGGCTTCATTTCAAAAGATCCGCAGAGTAGGCTACCTAAGGTTGCTAAATTCTTGTCCCTGTCAGCTTCGCTGCAAAGTAAAGCTCTCGGACTTGTTCCGGGCCATTGGCGTCGTCGCATGGAATCCCCTGTGCTGCACAGCAAGACTCCTGCCATGGACTTCAAGAACCTGACGGAAGATTTATCTCTCGAAACAGGTTCCATGTTCATGAACAGTACGTCTGCGGCAGACAGCGTTTTCTACTTCCCTGGATGTGGCGCAAGTCTATTCTCGAGATCAATCGGAATGGCAACGCTTTACCTGCTGCTTAAATCAGGTGTTAACGTGGTTATGCCCGCTAAACATTTATGTTGTGGATACCCGCTACTTTCCAGTGGTTGTGTCGAAGCTTATAATACTAACCGTCACCGCAACATCAGTGATATCCAGTATAAAATAGCAAAGGCTCATATAGCTGGTATAAATATCTCCACAATCATAACTGCTTGTGGAACATGCCGCGAATCCATTGAATCTTACGATTTCACTCAGCAAGTGGGTAAAAAGCTCAAACGGTATGATGCTGTTCAATATCTTCTAAGCAACCCGGGCAACCTCGATTTCCACGGGTTGCCTGCCAGTGAAGAAGTTGTTTATCATGCTTCATGTCATACTGAGTGGACAGATATTCCAAAGTCTAAAGCTCCGGCTATCTACACACAAGCCCTCGAAAGTATCCTTGGAAGCAAAGTAACTCTTTCTCCTGGTTGTTGTGGAGAATCCGGCCTTGGCGCAATATCAAGCCCTGCTATTTATAACAAACTGCGCGATCGCAAAGCCGGACAACTCAGTCAAGATCTGCATGGTCAGGATAAGAGCACTCCGGTGCTGGTTGCCTGCCCTTCCTGTAAGGTTGGCATTAAACGCAACATGGCTGCACTTAAAAAGCAAAACAGAGTTCTGCACACAGTTGAATATGTGGCAGAATTGATGGGTGGACCTAAGTGGCGAAAAGAGTTTAAAAAGATGCTTGAAAGTGCAAAGCGTCAAGACGGAATAGTCTTTTTAAACTCATGAAAACTATAGGAATAGATTTCGGAACAAAGCGTATAGGCATCGCAATGACTGACGCCGAAGGGATTCTTGCATACCCCTTTAAAGTCATGATCAAAACGACCCGCGACGCAATGTTTGCCGAACTACTGGAAATAATTGAGACGGAGAAGGTCGGTGAAATAGTCATCGGCCTTCCTCTTTCTCTTAGCGGAGAAGATACATTAACCACCCGTCAGGTCCGCAACTTTGCGGCCTCAATGGGCAGGCGCACTGATCTTCCCATACATCTCGTTGATGAAAGATTAAGCTCTGTTGCAGCTGAATATGAGCTTAAGGAGGCAGGACTTTGGAACAAGAAAAGAAAGAAAAATCTGGACAGCCAAGCCGCGAAAATAATTCTGGAAACGTGGCAAGCAAGGGTATAGTCCTTCGCTTCGTACTTCCAGCCCTAGCTCTGATCTGCATGGCAATGATGATCGTAGGTTCATGGTTCATATATCAATCATGGGAATTTCTTAATATTCCTCCAGAGACAGAGGGCAAAGAGATCCTATTCACTGTTGCTCCAGGGCAACCTCTGTGGACCATATCTGAAAATCTTGATGCTCAAGGTTTGATCATTGATTCTAAAAGATTTCGTAAGCTTGCACAAGCGGAGGGGAAAGAGAACAAAGTCAGAGCCGGAGAATTTAACCTCTGGACCAATATGACTGCGCCTCAAGTTCTGGAAACGCTGACCACGACTTCCGGCATCTTGCATAAATTTTCCGTCCGCGAAGGTCTTTCGTGGTGGAAGACTGCAGAAGCCGCGCAAAACTCAAAGCTGACTACCTACGCTGACTTTAAAAAAGCGGCATCAAGCCCTGAACTACTCGCCAAATACTCCATTCCTGCAAAGAATGCAGAGGGTTACCTATTCCCGGAAACGTACTTGCTGACTCGCCCGAAAGAAAATTCCGGCAAGACGCTTGTGGAAACGATGCTAAAGGAATTCCGCAAAGCCGCACTGAACGCATGGAATGGCAAACTGCCCTCACCGAAAATAATTCACGACACAATTACTCTGGCTTCACTGGTAGAGAAAGAAACTGGCGACGCGACCGAACGGCGCAGAATTGCCGGAGTTTTCGCCAACCGTTTAAAGCGTGGCTACCTCTTGCAGGCAGACCCCACCATTATATATGGTCTGGGCGAAACCTTTGATGGCAATATCAGAAAGAAACATATTAAAGATAAAGAGAATCCGTACAATTCATATCAACATAGAGGCCTCCCTCCAGGGCCGATTTGCTCTCCGGGACTAGAGTCCATTAAAGCGGCAATCAATCCTGAAGAACACAGCTACCTCTACTTCGTAGCAAAAGGTAACGGCGCACATTATTTCAGTAAAAATCTGGAAGAGCACAATAGAGCGGTTAGAAAATATCAGCTCAGACGAAACAAAACGACCTACAGATCTTATAATAAGACTGAGTAAACAGATCTTCCGTATCCCGATACTCAAAAAAAAGTCCCGCTCCGATTTACTCGGGGCGGGACTTTTTTTGTCTGCTATCTGCAATTATTCCAAAGATCTAGAGAATTACTTCTTGCCTAGGCAGCTTGCATTTTACTTCTTGCTTCGTCCTCAGTCTCAGACATCGTAGCCATGGCACTTATGCCCATAGACTCGAATACGGACTGAAAATTATCCGACAAGCCTGCAATATGAACTTTACACTTTTGATCGCAAGCCTTTTTAATAGACTCAACCAAAGTATCCATCCCGCCACCGTTAATCGAAGACTTCTCTTGAAAAACCAAAAGTAAATCGCGACATCCACTACTAAGAGCTTTGCCAAAAACATGATTCAGAGAAACATCAGATTTTGAAGTAAGGGAACCAATCACGTTAATAACCGCAATATCGCCCTCGATATTAACCTGCACTTCATCACGCTTATCGCTAACAAATGCCTTTCGTTCTGCTGAAAGCTGTAAAGCTTTTTCGAGGTCTTCACGTTTAACAGGCTTGTTCAGAAAGTCTGTTGCATCGAGATTTAAAGCCTTGATCGCAAGTTCCATATCTCCGTGTCCGGTTATGACAATAACTTCCGCATCCGGCGACATAGCTTTAATTTCCCCAAGAACCTGCAACCCATCCATTCCGGGCATTTTGATGTCAGTCATTACTAAGTCGGGCTTCTCAGAAGCAAAAAGCTCGATTCCAACTTCACCATTTTCAGCAGTCAGAACATCATGACCGTAGACGGAAAGCAGCATCTTAAACATACTGAGCGTTGCTTTTTCATCATCTATCACCAAAATTTTACTCACATGTCCCCCTTATTCAAACCCACATAAAAGACCACTAAGCATCGCTGCTGGCAACAGGAAAAGAAATTATAAAAGTTGCCCCGCTTCCGACATCACTTTCTATATCAATTCTACCTTTGTAGTCCCTTACTATTCCATATGTTATGGCTAGCCCCAAGCCCATGCCATATCCTACTTCTTTGGTACTAAAGAAGGGTTCAAAAATCTTATTGCGAACCTCTTCGGTAATGCCCACTCCAGAGTCTGAGACCATGACGCAAACGTCACCGTTTTTCCCATAAGTACTTATTTTAATATATTCTTCAGTATCCAAGCCGCTTTTTTCTCTTTTCTCAGAGATAGCATCACGAGCATTGTTTACCAAGTTGAAGAACACCTGCTGTAACCTGTTATCCTGTGCAACAATATGCGGCAACCCTTCAGTTAGGCCCACTTCAAATATAATATTTTGCAATTCAAATTGGCGTGTTACTAAAGTAAGCACACTTCTAAGAGGAGTATTTATGTCAATTTTGTCCACTTTAAAATCAGCCTTACGCCCGAACGCTCTGAGCGCATTAATGATCTCAGCCGCACGGTCAACCTGCGTACTGACCTCATTTGCCACTTCGCTGAGCTGATGGGCCGGAACATCACGCCCTTGCTCCGCCATCAGAGCTAAAAATTCACTTCCCATTTTAATCGCATTCAGTGGCTGGTTAACCTCATGAGCGACACCCGCAGACATCTCACCTAAGGATTTCATTTTAGCTGCTTGCACCAACTGCGCATCTTTTTCAATAATTTCAGTAATATCAGCAATGGCAACAATCATCGAAGGGCTACTTTTATAGGTAATAGGGCAAGCGTGCATATTAACATACACCGCACTTCCACCCTTTTTAATATGAAGAATTTTAGGATAATAAATGCAGCCACTAGGACCACCATACTCCTCAAATGCCTTGATACATTCGACATTAGATTCAGGACCTAAAAGTAAAAATTCTGCTCCGATCAACTCTTCTCGCGAATAGCCATAAAGCTCACTAACTCGCGGATTAACATCAAGTATCTTGAAATCCATACAGGAGATAACAAGAATAGGATCAGGGCCACTATCAAACATGGACTTATACTTTTCTTCAGATTCACGAAGTCTGCGCCGATAAAGTTTAATAGACCAAACCATGTTTCTAAAACTATCAGCAAGCTGAACAACTTCATCACCGGCACGTTTAATATAAAAATGACAGTTTCGGCATTGCTGGGAATCCTGATGGGAAGTTATGTCACGATCACTTTTAAACAGAGCCTGATCAAAATGCCAGCACGGAAAATCTGTATTGTGATAAACAGGACATTCCGAAGCATCCCAACCACTGTCGCTCGATAACATATCAAGACTTATATCAAAATTACCCCGCGAAAGTTCATCTGAAACCTTGGTGAGTTTTGCGATAGGGCTTGTAATATACCTAGCAAGTCTGTGACTTATTAAGAAGATGATGACGACAACAAAGGAGATAAATCCGAGAAAAGTTGTCCGGAGTGTTGAAACAAGTTTATCAATATGAACCTTGCTAAGCCCCACATGAACAGTTCCAATACGGTATAGTCCTTCTCTGATAGGTACAGCAATATCATAAGCGGAACTTTTACCGAAATCTATGAGACGAACGGACTTATAACCACCTTCGGCAACAGAATTGACCTTATCTAGATTCTCAGGAAATGGCGTTGTAAAAGTATGACATAGAACTTTTTCATCCTTACTTAAAACGAAAATATACGTAATTAGATGCTGTCTCTCACCAAGCGTTGCTTCGTCAAAAACCAGGCTGAGCAGTTCAGGATATTTTTTATCGAGAATATACCCACCACCACGTTCTGCAATGGAATGAGCAATAGCCACTCCGCGAAGCTCAAGTTCCGATGTAAGGGAAGCAACAAGGATTCCGCGCGCCAAAAGAGCTATCACGGCGCTAATCATAAGAATTACGCCGAGAGTCGAGAAAAAGATCTTATTTTTCAGACTTAGATTGGAAAACCGTTTCATCGTTCTATACTCCGGCGTAAACGGTCCCAATTATCAAGAACTTCAAAACGGCCATTATTAAAACGAGTAAAGTAAACCTTATCCATGCCCTGATGATCTTTGCCGTCAAACGAGATAGTAACCCCCGGTGCAAGATCATATTCTCCCATAGACTCGATCGCATCAACAAACTTTTCTCTGGTCAAATGCGGACCGGCGCGGCGCAAACCTTCAACAAGGACCCGCGCATTGAAAAAACCTTCAAGCCCAACCAAACTAGGGGTATCATCCGGATAGGAACTCTTAAGCATTTCAATATACTCCGTAGCTTCCGAATGCTTTAGGTCTCCTGAAAAAGTAAATGGTGGGACAACCTGTGACATAATCACGGTATCATTAGATTTTTTCCCTAAATGTTTAGCGAACTCACGCGCGCCTATAAAAGAGACTGTATAGTAAACAGGTCTAACACCAGCACGATTCATCTCCTGAATAAACGTTATACATGGAACGGTCGTGCCGATCAGAAATACAGCCTGTGCGCCAGAGTCTTTAATACGCGCTACGCCTTCGGCAACATCAAGTGATCCCCTTGTATAAGAACCACGCGCAACGGGTTCAAGCCCGAGATCTTTCAGGGCCAGTTCTGTACCAGTTAGCCCATCAAAACCAAAGGCATCATACTGATAAAAAACAGCAATTTTAGTCAGTCCTAAATCCTGCACAATATGACGCACAGCTTCTTTAGTTTCCTTATAATACGAAGGTCTGACGCTTATGACATAACGATTAAAAGGTTTTCTAAGCGCGTTGGCTCCTGTAAACATTCCAAGCAATGGTATACGTGCAGCATCTACCAACGGCAGAACCTTAACAGTTGTAGGCGTTCCGACATAGCCGAACAAAGCAAACACTTTGTCCTTAATAATTAACCGCTGTGTATTTATAAGACACTTTGGAGGATCATAAGAGTCATCATATGTAACAAGTTCAAGTTTTCGCCCATGCACTCCGCCATCTTCATTAACATTATTAATATAGGACAATGCCCCATGAAGGGTTTGAGTTCCAAGATAGCTGGCATGTCCCTCAAGTGCTAATGAAGATCCTAAAACAACTTTCGTAGGGAAAACACCTGGATTTTTATCCACATGAACAACAACAGAAACTCCCCTATCACAAGATAAAAGCAAAAAAAGAACCAGCAATAAAATCCTTTTCATTATTTCTTTCCCTTAGCTGATTGAGCAAGAGTCATTGCCATTACAGCCTGTCCTTTAAATAGAGTGGATCGTTTACGAGGTGGAATTTTGAGGGACCGCAAAAATTGAAAACTGAGACGAATGAGACCCTCTCCTGCAGAATTCGCTGCCCGAGCTTCACAAAAAATAAGATGAGGATCAAATGTTTTCCGCTTAGGTTGATAAATGAGCATACACAGCAAGAGTTTATCATTTCGAGACATCATATTCCCGCCGTCCCTGATTGTACCCAAAAGAGCAAGGCCGCCCTTAGAGATATCTAAAATCTGCTCAGATTTGGAATTAGCTGCAACATCTTTTCTATTATCAATAATAATCTCAGGTTCAATATTATCCAAAATAAAATCTATATCGAAGTCATCGTCGTCAAGACGCCACACCTTAATTTTTATAAACCGCTGATCAGCGACCTTTCTCCGCGAAAAAGCTCGGCGACGAATAAATCCAAATGCGGAATTACGTGTAATAGCCATGCCACCATTTTCAGACAAACTCTTGATGGTTCCAACAAACGCGTTGACCTTTTTCTCACCCTTTTGCAGTTCAGAGAATATACATTTAACTTTGGCTCCGGGCTTTATTAAAGAGTCTGTAATCGCATCTTTTATTACAACAAAAACGTCTAATCCCTCAATACCGGTAACCTCAACAACTGCGGCAAGGGTTCGCTGACCTGCCCGCTCAACTGAAATATCAAAAGAAGCTTTGGTCATGACCAACCAATCCAAAACCTCTTGATCGGAAGAGACCTTCATCCCTCCGTCATTTATTCTATTACTATTGGAACTACTTACGGAAGTTTTCTTTGTTTTTTTCAAAGGCTCTTTTGAAGAAGAAAATACGATACCGACCAATTCCTTAAGAACAGAGGCAACTTTAAATTTCTTCCAGAGTATCACTATAAAAAAACATGCAAGGAATGCAGCAACAACCCATAAAAACTGCTGCACATGCTTTGGAATATCTGGAAAAATAAAAAAAGAATGTTTGACGGATCCTAAGAACCTAGAATCAACTTTTGATTGTATCATAATATATTCCTAATCCAACTATTAAGCAGTGGCACGCAAAAGTGATTGCAAAATCAAACAAAGAAGTGGTAATTTTTACATAAATTACTGTTTTCAAGCACCGTACAACTGAAGAGAACACCATATATTTATTACATCTAGCACCTAAATGTCCAATTAATTACTGATATATAAAACTACCTCTTGCAGAGCATGATAACAACATGTAAATATGATTTTGGTTTGGCAAAAAAAAGGAGAACTCATGGGCGGAAAAATTCTAGTTGTGGATGATGAAGTCCACATCAGAATGCTTCTAGAACAAACTTTAGAAGAACTGGAAGATGATTATGATATTGAGCTTCTAACCGCTGAAAATGGTGAAGAAGGACTTGATGTTATTCGCGAGGAAAAGCCCGATTTGGTTTTTCTAGATATCATGATGCCGTATATGAACGGCTACGAAGTTTGCCAGGAAGTTCGTGAAGATTCCAGTTTAAAAGATGTTAAAATAATACTTTTGACAGCTAAAGGGCAGGAAGTAGACAGAAAGCACGGCCTTGAACTTGGAGCTGAAAGATACATGACCAAACCTTTTGACCCGGATGAAATTCTGGAAATTGCAAAAACAATTCTACAAATTGAGAGCTAACAATTTCTATGAATGCGAACTTAAAACCGGAAGCACGGCTGAAGAAACTCCTTAAGCCGAAAAAATTGAGAGCTTTTTTTGAAAAGGCTTCTCGACTGCTACCTCTAGATTCTATCCTATGCGCATACATCGGCAGCATTCCTATTTATTGCAAAGCGCAAACACCTCCCCTCTCCAATAAAACAATTTTTACCTACGTAAAAAACCCCGCAAACGAAGATCTCCATATTGGCCTCTCACTTAAAGAGCCTGATGAAGTTTCTGAAAAAGAGCTTGAACAAATCAAAGCTGTACTTGACTTCACTGCCTACGCTATTACCAACCATATCGATTCAGAATCAGCCCGACGCATGCTCGGTGAAGAAACTTTGGGTAAATACCGCGAGCTAGCTCTACTACACAGATCCATTGTTGAGCTTAATAATTCTCTTAGATTAAAGGATGTTATAAGCGCTCTCATCCAAGAATGCAGGTCATCTGCATTACCAGCTGAGATGGGCGCAGTATATCTTCCAGAAGAAAATGGATTTACAATTTTCGATAGTTTCGGAGCTATCACAACAGAGACTTTTGAGAAGCTAGTCGAATGTTCTCTCTTCAAAGATATTATCGCTAGCCTGCGCGGAGAGATACTTAATGATGTAAAGTTGGACTGCCGCTGCGGATCGAAATTGTGCGACAATATTAAATCATTGCTAATCATGCCCATACCATCGCCGCATGTATGCGAAGGCGTTCTGATTCTTACATCAAAATGCGTTAATGCATTTAACGCTTCCCATCTAAAACATGTTGCAACGCTCGCCTCAGTTGCGGGGATTTCCATCAGTAACGCTTATAACTTTGAATCCATCAGAGTTTTGATGGACGCGCTTCTTAAAGCACTTGCTGAAGCAATTGACGCGCGGGATCCTTTCACTGCGGGTCATTCTGAAAGGGTTGCTCATCTAGCCGTATCTTTTTCAAGGTTAATATCTCAGGAAGACCAATTTTTCTCAGACATAACTTTCACGGATGAACAACTTCGAGAAATTTTCTATGCCGGGGTTCTCCATGACATCGGTAAAATTGGCATAAAAGAAGAAGTACTTACTAAAAAAACACGCCTCCCGAATTCAATGCTCGACATTATCGGTATGCGTATGAAACTTTTCGGTATTCATAACCAGCAGGAATGGGAACCGGATTACAAAAGACTAAAACAGATCAATCTGTCCCTAAGCCCGCATCAAGAAGATTTAGATTTCATTCACAGCATAAGTGATGTTAAATTCAAAATTAACGGATCTTGTATTCATCTGCTCCACCCCGAGGAGCGGAAATGCCTTCTAGTACGCAAAGGCAATCTTACTTCAGAAGAAAGACTGGAAATAGAACGTCATCCCCTTGAAAGTCAGAGAATATTGGAGCATATCCCCTTCCACGACGACCTGTCTCAATTACTTACAATAATTGGCCAACACCATGAAAGGCTTGATGGGTCAGGTTATCCTGCGGGGCTTAAAAGTGACGATATTCTTATTCAAAGCCAGATCATAGCTATTGCTGACATCTACGATGCTATCACTCAGGAGCGGCATTACAAGCCTGCGACTCCGCAAGCTCGTGCTTTGAAAATCCTCTCCGAAGAAGCATGCGAAGGAAAGTTGAACAAAGAGATGGTTAACCTCTTCATCTCAAACATACTTAATATAGAAAAAGGGGCTGATTCTATCAACTTGGACCGTCCCACATCTCCAAGATTCTGCAAAATCCCAAGAAGTAACTTAAACTGACCTGGCATCCATATAGAAGCTACGTTTCAGGATTGTATCAGGAATCTAACAAACACTAAATAAGGTCCGATATGAACAAGTTGTACTTCAACACAATCCTCATGACGATTGCCATAATCATGCTCTGCACCCCCGTCGGAGCTAATGATTCAAATGCAACCGCGAAACCTATTCTTCTTGGCATGTCAGCAGCCTTCACCGGACCTAGTAAAGGACTGGGAATTGAACTATACCGCGGTTCACAAGCATATTTTGACAAAATTAACGCTGCGGGAGGAATCCTCGGGCACAAAATTGTAATAAAATATTATGATGACGGCTACAATCCTCTCCCTGCAATCAGAAACACAATCAAATTAATTGAAAACGATAATGTCCAATGTTTGTTCAACTATGTAGGAACCCCGACAGTAACAAGAGTACTCCCTGTCATTAAGCATTTTAATACCGATAAATCTGTCTTTCTTTTCTTTCCATTCACCGGAGCTCAGCCTCAAAGGGAATTTCCTTACGAAGAATATGTATTCAACCTTCGCGCGTCTTATAGACAAGAAACGTGGGGACTTGTGCATAACCTCTTTATGGTTGGCCGAAAGAGAATCGCGGTTTTATATCAGGCCGATGCGTACGGGCGCAGTGGTTGGGATGGTGTAAGAAAAGCGCTCACGGAAAAAGAACTTACAATAGCAGCTGAAGCTACCTATAGAAGAGGAGCTGATTTTAAAGACTCTATGAAGCGTCAGGTTGAAATACTTTCTGAAGCGAAGCCAGATGCTATTATAACAATTGGATCATATGCTGCCAGCGCTGCCTTTATTAGAGACGCAAGAGATGCAGGGGTCGACGTTCCAATATGCAACCTATCCTTCGTAGGCAGCGAGAATCTACTTCAGCATCTATCGGATCTGGAACAAGAAACCGGCAAAAGTTACACACAAGATCTGATTAATTCTCAAACAGTTCCAAGCTATGAAGACACTTCACTGAGCGCCGTCCGCGACTACCGAAAAGCAATGACGGAAAATCCTCCGGCCCCACCGGAAGGATTTGGAAAAGGTTATAAACCACTTCAATTCAGTTTTATCAGCTTCGAAGGATATCTGAATGCCAAAGTGATGACGGAAATTATGCAGCGAATGATGCTCCGTGAACATTTTGGAAGTCTTTACGCTGCGACATTATCCATACGCAATCTAGACATAGGCATAGGAACTGACATAAATTTCGGAAGAGGAAGACATCAAGGACTTGACGAAATTTACTACACCACCGTTTCGAACGGTAAATTCGTTCCGGTTCAAAACTGGAAGAGGTGGAGCAAGTGACAATTAAAATGAGAATGTCGAAAATATTCCAAAAGACTATACTCCTGAACTTCGCGCTGTTCGGAGTTATATCCATATCAATGTCTTTGATGTCAGCGCTTACCCTCTACAATCACATGGTTGATGAATACATTAGTAAGGGTAAGGCTATTGCCAGCTCCATTGCCAGCTCCAGCGTAGAGATTTTGCTCAACAGAGATTCGTCCACCATACAGTCCATGATTGACCAGTTTAAACAAATTGATGGAGCTGCCTACGTATATGTTCAAGATGATAACGGTGATATCATTTCGCACACCTTTGTTCCAAGTGTTCCCGAAATACTCAAATACAGCAACACACACCCAAACGAAGTATCTGTAAGAGAAATAAACCTTCCGGAAGAAGGAACAATAATAGACATAAGCAGGCCTGTTCTGGCTGGAATGGCGGGGTACGTCCATGTAGGTATGGATAAAGGACTGATCACAAAGTATGTTTGGATTGCTATTGCAAAATTGCAAGTAGTAATGTTTTTTATATTTTGGGCCAGTGTATTTCTACTTTATATGTCAGTGAAACGAATTTCTGAGCCACTTAACCAATTGACTGAATATGCAAAAAAACTTGCAAATCATGATTTTACTGCTTCAGTAGAAATAACTTCAAAAGATGAAATAGGGCTTCTTGCAGATACAATGCAAAATATGGCGTCCGAACTGACGACGATAATTGCCGGACTTGAAAGAGCTGTGACGAATGCGACAAGCGAGTTACAGGATACACTGACCTACATGGAAGTAATCATGGACAATCTGGCCGACGGCTTGCTCGTTGTCGACGTGTATGGAAAAATATCCTTAACCAATCCAGCCCTCTCAGACCTCTTCGATCTAGATGGGAAAGACGTCAAAGGTAAGGATATCAAATATTTCTTCACAGATGAAATGAACCAGCTTTTCAATTTGGTAAAGGGGTGTGAACATGAAGTCTATACGTCTGAAATAAACCTAGGTAAACGACGTACAGGCAAGGCAGTAGCGACTCCTATTCACAAAAAGAATGCTGAGGATGGTGCCCCATTATGCCTCGGTGCAGTAATTCTGGTACGTGATATTACATATGAAAAAGAAGTTGATAACTTAAAAACAGACTTTATTTCAACGGTTTCTCATGAGCTGAGAACTCCGATGACTTCCATTTTAGGTTTTGCAAAAATCATTAAAAAGAAACTTGATAAGTCGGTATACCCGCAATGCCAGACTACAGACGTAAAAACGCAGAGAGCCATGGATCAAGTGCAGGTTAATATAGGTATCATCGTATCTGAAGGTGAACGTTTAACTGACCTTATTAATGATGTGCTGGATATTGCTAAGATGGAGTCCGGCAAAATTGATTGGAAAAATATCGCTATAGATATGGAAGAAGTTATTACTGCTTCAGGGCAAACGACTGCCCCACTCTGGCAATCCAAGAATCTAGAATTGATTATTGATATAGAAGAAAATCTGCCTACGATCTACGGAGACCGCGACAGAATCATGCAGGTTATGGTGAACCTCATTTCAAACGCGGTTAAATTTACACACGAAGGCTCAATAACCTGCACAGCTCGCGCGCGCGACAATGAACTCATAATCAGTATGAGTGACACTGGAACTGGGATAACTCAAGCAGATCAAAAGAAAATTTTTGAACGATTCAAACAAGTCGGAGATACTTTAACAGGCAAACCAAAAGGGACAGGTCTCGGCCTGCCTATCTGTAAACAAATAGTTGAGCACCATAACGGACGAATCTGGGTTGACAGCAAGTTCAATGAAGGAAGTTCTTTCCACTTTACTCTGGCTAAAGGACTTCCCAACACGAACGTAACCCCGACGCCTGCTCCAATTGCACTTAACACTGTTGGTAGACGCCCCGGCAAAAAAAACAGTCCACTGATTCTTGTTGCTGACGATGACCCAGCTCTTAATGAATTCCTTTCACAAATACTTGAAGAGGAAGGATATAGAATAATAACTGCGGTTGATGGCGTTGAGGCAGTCCAAAAAGCTAAAACGCAGATGCCTCAGCTTATAACTATGGATCTAAAAATGCCTAAAATGGATGGGGCCGAAGCCATCAAGCAGCTTCGTCTCGACCCTTCAACCCGCCATATTCCAGTAATTGTCATCAGTGCACTTGCTGAAGGACAGCAAGCTGGTGGAGATGCAGCTCTCATCAAACCTATTGATGACAAAAGGTTGATTGATACCATTCACGGAATGCTCCAAGAAGATTTAATAATGTCAGATCCGTGCATGGTGCTTGGCAAAGAAGAAATAGATCCCGTTCAAAATTTACTAGTTATCTGCCCCGGAAAAATAAATTACTGCGCTCCTACTGAGCTATGGAATAAAATATCCTCAGGATTTAAAGGGACTTTGTTTATACCTGCTAAAATAAGTACAACTCTAGATCTCGACAAAATATCGAGAGTGCCAGAAGTACAGCTTGTCATTATACCTGACAACTGATATACCTCCATCTATGGAAAGACCCGCAGCATATGGAAGTAAAGAACATAAGTCGTGCAACAAATGTTCGTGGACAAGCCCCCTCGAATCTTTTGATCTCATACCTGCTCTGATCAGTCGTTTTGCAAGGGTCAAGTGTCCCAATTGCGGAGAATTACTGCTTATTGATGTTGGTTCCTTTCACGACGAACCGTTTCTTCTACCCAAAGGATTCAGCATAGTATCAGGAGGGCAAACGGGTGTAGATCGCGGAGCATTAGATGCAGCAATCCACCTAGGAATTCCGCATGGCGGGTGGTGCCCAGGCGGTAGAAAGGCTGAAGATGGTAAGATTCCTGCTAAGTATAATCTAAAAGAAATGGCCACTCGTTATTACTGGAAGAGAACAGAACAGAATGTTCTCGATTCGGATGGGACGTTAATTTTTCCCGGGGAAAAAAAATCCAAAGGCACAGCTCTGACTATACGGCTTGCAAAAAAGCACAATAAACCTGTGGCAATAATCCCTCTCGACTCACCTGATACGACCTCAACGATGCTTGCCTGGCTTCGAACAACTCAGATAAAAGTGCTAAACGTAGCGGGTCCTAGGGAAAGTGGAAGTATAGGAATAAGTGCAACGACAAAGCGGTTCCTAATCAATGCCCTAAATCAAGCTAGACAAAGGAACTATTTCGTGGCTGAAGCAGTAAAACAGAACCTCTATTCGACAGGCTTGAACTCAACTGTCCCCAACATATTTTGTAGTTGACTGAGCAAACTTTTCGCTATCTCCATATCGCTAATTGCTACGGCCCTTTGAACATCGATTAAAATTTCAGCGTAAGTATCGAAGCCATAGGTCAGTGCGGCCCCGCGTGAAGAATGATTCAGCTCTTGCATCTCAGCTAGTTTTCCAGTTTGTAACAACATTTCCATGTCAGTTAATTCATTAGTGAGTGTTTCAATTAGAATCGGAACTAAGTCAATTAGTGCCGATTCAATCAAAACTGTATTTACTTTCTTTTCTGAGTAATTCATGGAGCGCTCATTTTTAAGGAAAAAAACTTCATGCTAGAAGTAAAAAGAAATCCTACATTGGTAAATATCCATCTCACCATTTGTCAGCGAAGAATTTTCTCTATCTGAAACACCTGCGTGGATGTAGTTACCAGCAATACGGGTATGAGAATTCAAAAACCAGTTAAGAGCTACACCAATATTATCCTGAACCCCGCCCTTAATACTGGCGCTGGAATCATTTAAGTCGGTACGGGCATATTGCAGAGCCACTTCCAAAGCGCCCCACCCCCCATTCAGAGGATTAAACGGCTTATCTGGAACTATCGCACCGAAGACAGCGTTACTTGATTTAAAAGGCTTGGTCTCGCCTGTGAGAATGTACCCGACATCTACATGATATCCATAAAAAAATGCACCTTTATTGATTTTTCTATCAACATAAGCAGTGCTAAGCTCACTCATAAGCCAGAATTGATCCCACACACCTGCAAGCTCAAAGTTAAACAGATCCTGTCCATCAGCGACCATTGATCCTGTACCTGCAAGTTTAATTGTGGAGAGATTTGATCCTACTTTAGGAGAAAAGGAAGAAAGTTGGTTATTGCCGTTAAGAAACTGATGAGAATAACCTAAACCAAGATGCACCAACTTACGTCCTTCATCTTCTTGATAAGGACGCCACCCTACGCGTCCTGTGAGGTCGACACCGGATTGTCCTGTGGTAAAAGAATCATCCAAATATCCGGCTTTATTAAATACACCCGCAGCAACATTAATTCTTCCATCTAAATAAGTATTTGAAAGCTGAATACCGAGATTTCGAGACTGAGCAAAAACAGCCGAGGAAGGATATTCCATCATTGTTCCGCCAGTATCTCCGGTAAGAACTGTCATGGAAAATGGCTCTTTAAAATTACCAATTTTTAATCTTCCGATATAGGGAATATTTTTAACCCGCCCCCATACATCAAGGAACTGGCCCCGTTTACCTACAAACTCGTATTGAACTCTAAAATCATAATCATCATAAAGCTTTAAATCAATTAGCGGCTTCGCAAACCTAACTTCCTGCTTATGATCCTGGACAGAGTCATAAACGGAGGCAACTCTATAATCTTCGTTTATTTGTCCCCAGTCAAAAGAAAAAGTCCCGCCCAATTTTAACCTAAACGCTTTATCTTCACTTTCAATTTTAAGGCGATCAAGCCATGCCATTGTTATAAGTTCTTCAGTAACATCCACTTTTTGTTCTTCACCGTTCGCCGGAGCCGCAAACACGGCAGGAATCAACAAAAGTGTTAACAAGCATGACAATATGAAAACAGTAACTTTTTTCATCACAATCCTCGAAATAAATTTAATACCCTAATTAGAAAGTAATTATTCACAATTTCATGCGATATTATATACTTTTACTGTAATCAGCAAATTATAATCTTTATTTTGTCCAACGATTTTAACTTTTTCCAAGACAATAACTATTGACCTTATCCGACTTGTGGTTAACATATGAGCACATGATCATATATACATACTTAAAGGAACTCAAATGACCACAGAAAAAGATACATGTGATGGGCACAATCCAAATCCTGACGCCGTTGAAATAGTTAGGAGTAAGACATGCTCACGGCAGATAATGGAAGATGTCGCTGCAACTTTTAAGATTCTCGGCGAACCCGTTAGAATATCCATATTACACGCACTGTCTATCAATACGCTATGTGTGTGCGATCTCGCTGAACTTTTGAACATGAGTCATTCCTCCATTTCACATCAACTAAGAATCCTTCGCACAGCGCGAATGGTCAGATTTGAGAAACAAGGTCGCAAGGCCTTATACAGGCTTGATGATGACCATGTTGAAACAATTATACAAACTGCGCTAGCTCACCTGACCGAAGATGGATGCACCACGGACAGGAGAAATAAATGATAGATATTTTAATAAGAATTGCGATTGAATCATGGCATGTACTACTACAGTCTGCCCCATTCATGCTTTTCGGATTCTTCGTGGCAGGACTACTTAAAGCTTTTGTAGGTCCTGAATTTATTTCAAAGAATCTAGGATCCGGCAGAACATCCGATATATTTAAAGCGTCACTGTTCGGCATTCCGATTCCACTTTGCAGTTGCGGAGTTATTCCCGCAGCAGCTCAGCTTAGAGAGCAAGGAGCTAGCAAGGGAGCGACTACTTCATTCCTAATTTCCACACCGGAAACAGGTGTGGACTCTATAGCTGTAACTTACGCCCTGCTCGACCCTATAATGACTATTCTCCGCCCTGTTTCCGCATTCATGACTGCCGTCATTGCCGGAATTATGGTCGATAGAAATGAGAAAAAAAACGGCACAACACCACAATTAATTCCTGACCCAATTCTATTTGAGCTCGCTCACAAACACGGCCACGGACACGATAACGATCATAATCACGAAAGTGAGCCAAGTTGCTCTGACCCCACCAGTTGTAATGATTGCGGCTGTGGTGGTGGTAATACAGCTGAGCCTTTAACTTTAAAAGAGAAGTTCACTAGCGGAATGCAGTACTCTTTTGGCAACCTGCTGCAAGATATCGGATCTTGGTTTATCGTGGGAGTTATTTTCGCAGGCATGTTCGGAGCACTCATCCCAGACGGATTCATCGAAAAGAACCTCGGTGATGGTTTCCTGCCGTTACTTATAATGTTAGCTGCGGCTATCCCGCTCTACGTTTGCGCAACAGCCTCGACTCCAATTGCTGCAGCACTTGCTCTTAAGGGCCTTTCCCCTGGCGCAGCTTTGGTATTTCTACTCGCAGGCCCAGCAACAAATGCAGCCTCATTCACAGTCGTTGCAAAACTGCTTGGCAAGCGTTCAGCATTTATTTACTTAGGCACCATTATTGTTTGTTCACTTGCACTTGGCATGTTAACCAACTGGTTGTACTATTCGCTCGGGCTCAGTATAACTGACTGGGTACAAAGTGGAGCAAAAGATACGCACGGGATATTGTACACACTTTGCGCTATAGTACTTCTCGCATTAATAGCCATACCCAGAATATCCGCAATGCTGAAGGGCGAAAGTGGACACGGACACTCACATTAAATTAAGAAAATGTATTCAAGCGAATTCGAACTATAGGAGATAGCAATGACAGGAGAAGGAGTAGAAGCCATAATTATCATGCTGGTAATCGTTTTTGCGATATTCCACATGGTTCGAAAGAGTTCGCGCAGTGTTTTTGACGCCACGACCTTACCTGACGATGAGGCGGCAAAGATGCAAGAATCTGCCAACGTAGATACCGACAAAGAAAAAAAATAACAAATAGCTCTTTCAATTAAAATACATGAAAGCGGCCCTTCTGATTATTAACAGTTGGGCTGTTTTTAATCTAAACTTTCAACATTTTAGGATTACAAATGGACGACAGCACAGCAGAAATTGAAAAGCAATTGGAAGAACTCCGTGGATCCGAAAACTTTATCGGGTTCAGTGCCTTCGACCTCTTTCTTGATGATGATGAAAGTCAAAAAAAAGTTGGCGTTCTTAAAATTTCTCGCCACAACCACACACCCGACGCTGGTTTTTTGAAGTTCACCTTTATCGTAGATGTTTACGGTGATAAAGTGATACGCGAACAGGTTCTTGCCATTTTTGCACGGTTCCAAGATACTGGTGAGGATTCAGAAATGGACCCCAACTTCATGTATATACGCCCATCAGAGCCAGCATATCAAAAAGATAAGGCTTGGTTTATCGGCGAAGTATTTTTCCATTTCGATTCAGCCAATGCCGCATCTAAAAAGAATGTCGTTGGCTTTTTCATTCCGTTTTTAACATTGCGTCTACCGATTGAATTCAGAGACCTTGACTGGTGGGACGACGATGAAGAAAATAATCACCCACAAAAAAAATCCGCGATCAAATCGATCACGGACTTTATTAAGAGCAAATTTTAGATCCCAATGAATAGTAACCCGGATCAGGAGACCAAAAGGTAATCCCTGCCAACCACATAGCCACGCGCTTCAAGGAACTCCGCTACTTCCTCACGTGCCCCGCGACTAGCAACGTACGAGAGCAAAAAAGCTTCGCCCGGTGGGGGCACATCATCCCGGTGTATAACCTTACACCCATGAATATCTTTGCCAATTTTGCGGGGATCTACATCTACATAAAAAGCAGTCTCTACCCCAAAGTCCTCAAGTAAACGATAACGTTTACGAGAAGTCCGCGCTGAGCCAATCACGCCCACCTTGGGATGATGCGGGTTGTGTTTGACCAGCCAACGATGAAGATATTCGCTTTTGATGCGATAAAACGCATCCACTGTGTATTTAGAGTGATTTCTCGACAAGCGCTCTGGCGGATCGTTCCAGACCAAAAGCTCCTCATCAACTTTCTGCATCTTAACGCCAGCCTCAAGCCAGCGAAGTGCTAATTCGTAATCTTCTGGAAAAGCTCCATCACGAAAAGCGCCATGCTGAGCGACAAACTCGCTCCGCATCATTATGGATGGGTTGGCAAAGGGAAATTCTACAAACCGATTATAAGAAATGGCTTCCGGAGTAATCACGGTATTAATCCAATCCACATAATGGGCATACCCCGCACACTTTTCGCGGTCCCCTCCAAATGCGACCCGGCTGGCCACAAGCCCCAGTTCAGAATCAGAATCAAGTAGACCTGACTGTAATTCCATTCGGCGAGGCAGTGCGATATCATCAGCATCCATACGTGCCAAATATTGCCCCTGCGCCCCTTCGATGGCAGCATTGGCAGCACCAACCACACCTTGATGTTCAAGAAATAACGGTTTGACCCGCGAATCTTTGCTCGCATATTCTTTAAGAATGGCTGCGGTGTGATCACTGGAACCGTCATCAACAGCCACTAATTCTAAATTTTCTAAGGTCTGATTCAATATGGACTCAAGAGCCAGCCCTACAGTTGCTTCACAATTATAGCAGGGCATCGTCACTGAAACCTTAGGAATCATCATTCGTTGCTAGCCATAAGAGAATCAGCCAATTGTTCACGTACTCTGCATACTCCGCAAACACCTACAGATGTCGGACAATTGCACTTGGTGCAGGGCTTAACTTCGTAATCCTTCTTTTTTTCATGTATTGCAGCAAAAGCAGGCTGGCCACGCTCTAGAAATCCACCATAAAACGCACGTTTAGAACCGGGACTGCGTATTTCCTGATTTCTCCAGATCATCTTATGCCCGGTAAAGCTAGCACCTTTACTGTATGGACACGGCAGGTGATGGTACGGAATACCTTTCAAGAATGAAAAATTGGCAGACTCAAACTCTGAAACTCTGTACAGAGGTTTGACCTTTTTAGCGAATCCGTTTTCAGCAGGAAGAACCGGACCCTGATCGGATAGATACGCTTGATCCCAGCGTAATGTATTTGCAAAAAGCCTTGCAACTTCATCATCAAGATTATGCCCTGTAGCCAGTGCGGTATATCCATCTTCAAGCGCAACTTTATTGAAATAGTGTCTTTTAAACTTACCACAGACAGAGCAAATGGGGCGATTAATATGCTTCTTAATCAAGGGCATCGGTACGCCTTCTTTCTCAAGCTCCACAACCTTAAGCGCATAGCCTCTGTCTTTACAGAAATCTTCGACAACAGCGCGAGCCTTTCGCGAAGAATCGGAAATACCCAAATCAATATGAAGCCCTGTGACATCGTACCCAAGCTCAGCGAGAGCATACATCAGTCCGAGAGAATCTTTTCCACCGGATAATGCAACCAGCACTCTATCGTCTGCTTCGAGCAATTTCTTTTTACGGATTCCTTCCGAAACCTGCTTCATAAAAAATTTATCGTAACAAACAGCACAAAACGCCGTATTATGACTTGGCAGCCCAACCACAGCCTCAGCTTTACATACTTTACATTTCATTTTTTTTACCCGACAGAAATGACTTTTCTCAAAGTTATTTCATCGCCATCATTAAGTTTACGATCCTGAGTCAACAGCTCACCATCTCGAATAACTAAAGCATCTGTATAAAAAAGGTCATACTTGTTAAGCAATTGCTGCACAGTATTTAGTTTGGGATAGGTATCAATCTTATCTTCAGGCTCAAGTCTGACTATAATCATCAGCAGACTCCTTAAGTTTCTTTCTAAATTTCATTTAAATAAATCTTCATACCAGAGGCATAGGATTTATCTCTTAAGCCTGATTTCATCAAGCTTTTAAAGCATATAAAGATACAAAACTTTCATAATTCAGACTAGATTATAAAAAAATTACTTTTGATTAATATTAATCAGGCAAAATCCTGCTTTTTATGGTATATCTAAGATAAGTAATGTAAACACACATTTCTTACATAAGGCGAATAAACAATGTTTATTCAAAAAGCCTTCAAAGGAGCTCAGGAAAATGGATTTGAACAATGCCCTAGTTTTATTTAACTTTATAATTGCTTCATATTTTATCTACGTACTTTCAGCAGGTCGTACACAAAAACAATTAATTCCTGTTGACCAAAAGTTAAATGTTAAACTAAAGTAGGGAAGTGACTTAAGACTTTAAAGGAGTTGAACATGACTCAGCCTACAATTTTAGTCGTTGATGACGAGAAACATATACGGATGCTTTACAAAGAAGAACTAAAGGCCGAAGGATACGCCGTTGCAACATCCGATGGTTCAGAAGACATCCTTACGGTCATCAAAAGAGAATCACCAAACCTCGTAATACTGGACATTAAGCTCGGTGTTAACAAGTCTGGACTCGATTTACTTCAGGAGATACGACTGCAAGACCAAAATCTTCCTGTAATATTAAGTACTGCTTACGACAGCTTCAAACATGATTTAAAGTCAATTGCAGCTGATCATTACGTTGTTAAATCCGTCGACTTAAGTGAACTTAAGGAAAAGGTCGTTCAAGCCCTAAACAAAGGGTAAAGAGCTTAATTTCAACTAATATAATTAACCTTTTTATTACAAAATATAAGGAGTCTGTGAAAAACAGGCTCCTTTTTTTCTTGCCCATGCTGAAAGTTCGTGATAGCACCCACATGACTTCTTCGTAAGAAGAGTTCATAAATGCAGGCCAGTAGTTCTAACGGCTAGAACGCCGGTCTCCAAAACCGGATGTTGCGGGTTCGAATCCCTCCTGGCCTGCCATTTATTTTCCCCCTTCAAATAAGCGAACAAATGGATACCAATGTTCGACATCGCAAATACAATCAAAGAAATAAGCATACTTGCTCTCCCCTTCCTTCTGGCAATCACTTGCCATGAGGCAGCGCATGGTTATGCCGCGTACTTGCTTGGGGATCCCACAGCAAAAGATGCGGGACGCCTTACTTTAAATCCATTAAAGCACCTTGACCCTTTGGGTACATTAGCGCTGATTATGACCCGCATGATCGGTTGGGCAAAACCTGTCCCGGTAAACCCTTCATATTTCAAGAATCCTCAGCGGGACATGATGCTTGTTTCTCTTGCCGGCCCCGCTGCCAATATGATTCTTGCTATTTTATTTGCCATGATACTTAAAGGGCTTATTGGTCTTGACCTGAACGGACTTTCTCCAACTATGCTGAAAGTAGTTGAACCAGTAGCGCTAATATCAAAATCAGGCGTAATCATAAATTTAGCCATATGCTTTTTTAATCTAATTCCCCTTCCACCATTAGACGGTAGTAAAATCCTTGCCGGATTTCTGCCACGCGAATTAGCTTATAAATACATGTCGTTTAAATACGGCTTTATCATTGTCATCTTGCTAGCAGTTCTCGGACTTCTCGGAAAAATTATCAGCCCTGCAATATTCTTTTTCTACAAACTGCTCCTCTACTAAAACACTAACATTACTATCGGACCATGAGCAAAATAAACAATCGCATCGTTTCAGGCATGAGACCTACAGGCCGCCTTCATTTAGGACATTATTTCGGAGTTCTTGTTAACTGGTTAAAAATTCAGGAAGACAACGAATGTTTTTTCTTCGTTGCTGACTGGCATGCGCTAACCAGCGAATACACAGACCCCAGACGTATCAAAGAATTTGTTCCTGAACTCGTAAAAGACTGGCTTGCCGCAGGAATTGATCCTGAAAAATGTACAATTTTCCACCAGTCTCAAGTAAAAGAACATGCTGAGCTGCATTTGATTCTTTCCATGCTGACACCGGTTGGCTGGCTTGAACGCAATCCTACATATAAAGAAATCCGTCAGGAACTCAGCCAGAAAGATTTGGCTACATATGGCTTCCTCGGCTACCCCGTGTTGATGGCTACAGACATTCTCATGTACAAGCCTTCACGCGTACCTGTAGGACACGATCAGTTGCCTCACCTTGAACTTGCAAGAGAAATCGCTCGCAGATTTAATCACCTCAACGGCGAACATTTTCCTGAGCCTGAAGCAATGCTCACTGAAGACGCAAAACTTCCAGGCCTTGATGGTCGCAAAATGAGCAAGAGCTACAACAACGGTATTTTCCTCGGCGAATCAGCTGAAGAAATGCGCCCCAAAGTTATGAGCATGCTCACAGACTCCAACAGAATGCGTAAAACCGACGTTGGAGATCCTGAAGTTTGTAACCTGTACCCGTATCACAAGCTTCTCACTGACAGTGAAAAGTGTGCTGAAATCGAAGAAGGCTGCCGCAACGCATCATGGGGTTGTGTCGATTGTAAGAAGCTTCTCGCTGAAAACATGGCTAACTTCCTTGCACCTATGCACGAAAGACGCGCCCATCTCGACGAGAACCCAGACCTAGTCTGGCAGATTCTAGCTGACGGTACAGCAAAAGCTCGCGCTAGAGCACAGCAGAATATGGAAGAAATTCGCGAAAAGATCGGATTCAATTTCTAATTTAGTTTTGACCTTAGTTCGAAACCGTTTCGCTGAAAGTAGTAAAATGAAAACGCCCTTTACATTATGTAAAGGGCGTTTTTTTGGTCTCAGTAAATTTGTAGCGGAGCTTCAAAGCAAATTAAACAAGCTCGAGAATATGATTAGTAATTTCCCTAGCCACATCATGGTTTACCTCAAAATGAACATCACCGATTGCTGATATTGGAATCATGCCGCCAAGTGAGTTAAGGGCGAAGACATGATCAAATTCGTGTACAGACTTTAAAAACACAGGCTCAGATTCAATATTTATATACTTAGAAGCGATAATCTGCGAAGTACCCGGCAACTTATATTCTGTTTGCGGTTCAATATAGCGGTCCCCTTTCTGAAAGATAAGTGATGCAAATGAAGACTCAAGCACCCTGCCTTCGAAATCATGTAACAGAGCATCATTAAAACCTTCACTCTGAGCATCCCGCCACGCGTTAAGGTAATCCATCCGGTTCATACTTTTATGACGCATGAGCGGCGAAAGGAATACCTCTTTAGCGAGCATAAGCGACCAGACTAAGTCCGGCGCATCCTGATGCGGCACAGCGGTAATGATAGGAACAGCTTTGCCGCCCTCTGAAGGGAAAAATATATTCACCCGCGCGAAACTATTTTGAAGGCCATTAGCCTCAACAACTTCTGCGATGATCTGTTCATAATCTATTGAGTCTTCAATTATCTTAAATTCTTTGAGACTAACGCGGGCGCGCTCTAAGTGCAAATTCAAGTGGCAAACTTTGTTTCCGTTCCACGCAAGGGTTTCGAAAACACCATATCCTGTTCTGAACCCCGGCTGCGATAAATCCATTTGAACTGAATTTTCGGCCAATTTACCGTTTCTATAATAAATCATGAATCCTCCAACTTAACTCTGCGATGGATTTAAAATTTTTCCCGCCTTGGCAAGTGTTTCCAAATACTCTGCTTCCGGCTTTGAATCGATCACAATCCCGCTTCCGGCCCAATAGGTCAGATCCTTTGTCGTCTGGTCATAGACTGCCGTCCTTATAGCAATTGATGAGACCATATCCTGTGGCCCGTTGATAACAACGACACTTCCGCAATACGGTCCGCGCCCATGCGGCTCAAGTTTTTCAATCAGTTCCATCGAACTTTTCTTCGGGCATCCTGTAATAGAACCGCCGGGGAAAGCATTGAAAAACAAGTCGAGGCAATCACGCCCTTCGGCAAGTTCACCGCGCACTCGGCTGTACATCTGGAGCAGTTTATCCACAGCAAATACGGACTTATGGTTCTCTACAATCACTGATCCATATTTACAATCCGCGGAGATATCATTGCGCACGAGATCAACAATCATGGACAGCTCTGCATCTTCCTTCGGAGATGATGTTAATTCGTCTTCAAGCTCAGGATAATAGTCATCGAAATGCAACGTACCTTTGATTGGTTCAGATGTAACCTTGCCACCCTCAACGCGTAAAAACAACTCAGGAGATGTTGATATAATATGCTTATCGCCGGATTGAAACATTGCATAATAAGGTGCAGGAAAATTTTTATTTAGCGCAAAAAACCACGCGGCCGGATCAAGTTCATCGAGCCTAAGACTAAGCATTGTAGAAAGATTAAGCTGGTACGTAAGCCCGTCTTTAATATACTCCAAGGTATCACGCACACCATCTTCATACTCACTCTGATTAAGTGACATGCTCACATCTTGAATGGAAATATTCGGCAAGTCAGTGTCAACAATTGAGCCAGCCTCTTGCATTTCCTGAGCTATAGAAAAAGTAAGCTCGTCATCAGCACACAAACATTTTACACGGGACTCAGCTTCATCGTGGACCAATACGGCCTTATATTTTTTGAGATGAACAAATGGATACTGTGTAGACTTTTCAGTTGATACGGAGCGCACAGCCTGTCCGCATTCATAGCTGACATACCCGATGGTCGGCCTATCATCTGAAAAGGCAAAATCTTTAACGTCCAGCACAATGGAATCAGCATAAGAATCGACTGAGGACACAGCTAGAAACTCAGCGCAAACAACAAGCTCGCCATCAGGAAACAGTCCGATAAAACTTTGTCCGCATTCACCGAATCCCGGAGAAGTCAAAAGGACGTCCGCATTATGTAATTTTACAAAATGAGACGCAATTTCGCGGAATCTGTCAAAGCAAACTGATTCCGAAAAAATCGAGGGCGTAGTCAATAAAAACTCCGGCATCTTCGGTTAAAAATGATTCTGGATGAAATTGATATCCAAGCAAAGGACGCTCATTATGGGCTATTGCCATTGGTACATTCTGACTATTTGCGGCAATAACTTCCAATCCCTGCCCGACTATTTCGCAATAAAGAGAATGATATCTGGCCACGGCTAAATGGTGGCCCGCGAAGTATATCTTCTCAGTGCGACCGTGAAAACAACCTTCCAAGCGCGAAATTCTGCCGCCGAAATGCTCATTAATAATCTGCATACCGAGACATATACCCAGCACGGGTTTGCCTGAGTCAAGCAAAGGTCCATAACCACTATAATCTTGAGGTTTACCGGGTCCGGGTGACAGGACAAATAAATCAAAATCATCGACATCAAAAGATAACTTTGCATGCTCATTAGCAACATTTTCAGCGCACGGCAAAACATCTGAATGTGGAACAACAGCAACCCGCGCTCCTGCTATCTCTTTGACCAGCAGATGCTCGAGGTTATTAGTAAAACTGTCGTTGTTATCAATCAGAAGGATCTTCATGGGCAAACCACATCATTAAAATATTTTCCCGTCAACATATGGCGTGAGTAGTTACTCCAGTAGGCAAACATGAGCAAGCTTATTGCACTTAGCGTTATGAGCCTGTATACATCCGTTTCAAGACGACAAACAACAACGTATTCACTATCAATTAGCCATATATATGCGGACTGATCACAGTTTGATAAGGAGTTTATCATGGAATGTATTTCTAAACGCGCTTGCGAGATTACACCTTTTCTGGTCATGGATGTCCTTGAAGCCGCACAGAAAATGGAACGCGAAGGAAGAAATATAATTCACATGGAGATCGGGGAGCCTGATTTCGATACCCCTGAATGCATCAAAAAAGCGTGTTGTGAAGCGTTAGATAAAGGTGAAACACATTATACGCACAGCCTAGGCATTCCAGAGCTACGCAATGCCATCAGCAAATATCATAAAGAAAGGTATAATGTAGATGTCGATCCGGGCCGTATAATCGTGACTCAGGGTACATCACCTGCCATGCTCCTGCTATTCACCTTCATTCTCGATCAGGGAGATAATGTCATCACATCCGACCCTTGCTATGCCTGCTACGATAATTTCATTAAATTTGCGGGTGCAGATCCAGTCAAAGTCCTCACAAGCGAAGACGATGGATTCCAGTTCCGTCCCGAAGAAATAAAGAAAGCTATCACAGACAAAACGAAAGCGATTCTAATCAACTCTCCGTCTAATCCCACAGGGACCCTTCTTTCTCCTGAGAACATGAAAAAGATTGCAGAATTAGGACCTTGGATTATATCAGACGAAATTTACCACGGATTAGTTTACGGTGAACAGGAACACTCGATCCTCGAGTACACAGACCACGCATTCGTCTTAAACGGCTTCTCAAAGCTATTTGCAATGACAGGCTGGAGACTCGGGTATTTGATCGCACCGGAGAAGTATGTACGGCCGCTACAGAAGCTTTGTCAGAACTTTTTCATATCAGCCAACTCAATGGCGCAATGGGCCGGAGTAGCCGCACTAACAGAATCTTGGGATGACGTTAACCGCATCAAAGGTATCTACAATGAGCGGCGCAAATTTCTTGTCAAACGACTTCGCGAAATAGGATTCGATATTAAAGTTGAACCAACCGGAGCATTCTACATTTTGGTTAACATGAAATCTTATGCGGAGAAGTTCGAAGGAAGTTCCTACAAGCTCGCTTTCGACATACTCGAAAAAGCAGAAATAGGCGTAACTCCCGGAATTGATTTCGGAGAAGGCGCAGAAGGATTCATCAGATTTTCATACGCAAACTCTATCGAGAATTTGGAAGAAGGTATGAAAAGATTTGAGAAGTATGTGAAAGAATTTAAGTAAGTAAAGTTCTTCACTGTAATTCTGATTATTTTGCTGATTTGATTCGTTTTGCTATGCGAAGGAATGATTATGAACAACGAAGCCATGCAGCAGACTATTGAAACGCTTAAATTGGATGTTAATTTAAGCCGAGCACCACTTCACGACATTTCTGAACTTGCAAATAATTCTCATCAGTTAGAATATGAAAAAGGCGAATATATTTTTAACGATGAAGATGAATCTAAATACTTTTACATTGTAGAGAGTGGATGTGTCATTCTCTCCAAAGAATATCCCTCAGGAAAAAACTTTAATTGTCTTGTCGCGATTCGAGGGATGCCACTAAATGCAATATCCTGCTTTAGACCTAGGCGCCGCTTTTTCTCTGCACGCACTGCTGAAAAATCAAAGCTAATTGGAATCCCCTGCCATGTTTTCAAGCAATGGGTACTTGCTCATCCTGAAGTTGTTGATGGAATTCTCACTACAATTGGAGATATGCTTGATGGAGCCTACACGAGAATTTTAGGACTAATCGACGAAAGTGCCGAACAGCGGATCTTAAACGCATTGATACTTCTTTCGTCCCGAATAGGCCCTGATCTTGCCATGACCAATGGCGAAATTGCCGAATTGACCGGAGTTTCAAGAGAAACTGCAGCACGGGTCATTTCTCGCCTAAAAGAAGCAGGAATTCTCTCCAAATCACGTGGAGCCATTAAAATAATCAGCGATTCACCGCTTGCCGATCTGTCCAAAAACTCCCTTTTTATTTTCTAAATTCCTCCCCCTTAAGTGACGCATATCATTGTTCCTTCCAGAATGAAGATATACTCATGTCCTTTGCATACATCATATCCCGACTAGCACTTATTATGGCCTGAGAATACTCGGCCTCTCTAGTCAGAGCTAATAATTTTATTGATATCGTCATATAAACGCAGAGGACAGAAAATGGAAGGATACGTCATCACCTTTTTCACTCAGCACGAGCGCGAGTACATGGGACTATCTGTAGGAGATTGGATAGTAAAAGAAGCAAAACAGCTTGGCATACGCGGAGCAACACTCTTCGCTGGCAAGCAGGGATTCGGGCATGATGGCCGATTTCATTCTGAAAACTATTTTGACAATGAAGACAACCCCATTTTGGTCACGATGGCTATTTCAAAAGAAGAATATGTAAAACTACTCGGCCGCATCCAGGAGAGTCATCTGCGTATTTTTTATACTAAATACAAGGCTGAATTCCGTTTCACATGTGACAGCGAGCAAACTTCTTAGAGCACCACTCCGACATTATATCACCACCTGATATTCATCATAAAAACACCTCGAAAAGGAAATAGAATGCTTGGACCTTATATTGATGCAGCGGCTTTGGTCGTCGGCACTGCGGCAGGAGTATGCATAGGACCTAGGCTTAATTCAAACTTGAAGGCCCGAATGCCCATGGTTTTTGGATGTGCAGCCCTAGGACTTGGCGTAGCCATGATCATTAAAGTTAAATTTCTTGCTCCGGTAGTTTTAGCCTTAGTACTGGGATCAGTCATTGGCGAACTATGCTTACTGGAAGCTGGAGTTCAAAAAGTTGCAAACAGTTGCAGAAAATTAATTAACAAGCGGGTAAAACCTTCCGGAGACATGAGCCAAGAGGAATTTTCAGATAAATTTGCAGCTCTACTGATCCTATTCTCATTGAGCGGAACAGGAGTATATGGATCACTTAGTGAGGGCATGACTGGCGACCCTACACTGCTTATTGTAAAAGCCATTCTGGACCTTTTTACAGCCCCAATTTTTGCCTCAACAATGGGATTGGCGGTGGGACTGCTGACTATTCCACAAATTACAGTGCAGTCTCTGCTATACTTTTCTGCATCCCTAATTATACCATTCACCACACCAGACATGCTCGCTGATTTCTCTGCGTGTGGCGGACTTATAATGCTGGGTACAGGCTTTCGCATCTGCGGAATAAAACAATTTCCCGTTGTCAGTATGATTCCGGCATTGATTATTGTGATGCCACTGTCATACGCGTGGTCTGTTTATATGACTTAAAAATATATATGAAACAATTTAATCAGACAAATAAGCGTAATACTCTGGATATCTAGCTTTAATCTCATGCAATGCCATAATTTCAGCTTTTATATATAATTCAGGAGAATTTAACGCAGCATTACCACGCCGATCATGCTTAATATCTTGATTAACATCATAATGTATGAATGAGTGTCCTGCGTGCACCAAATCTCTGAACCACTGCACCCCCACATCAAGACAAACAGGACGATCACTATTTTCACCAATAAATGCTCCAGAAGCAATAAATGCCCCGAAAGGAGTTGCTGTCCCAAAAGGCATTGTATCTTGCCGTGCTTTGCGGATATTAATTAAGGCACACCACTCATTCAATCGACATTCTGGAAGTGGCCATGGATTCTCTCGGAACGAATCAGACAACCCAAAACAATAAGCTCTGCGTTTTGTGGGATTAAAATCTTTATTGTATATTTTCATCAAATATTGGTAGGAAGGCTTAAATTCTAAATATTTTGAAGAGTCACATAATCCATTTTGTGACGCTGGGCACCACCAACACTGCCCTATCTCTCCAGCTCCGGTATTATCTCCAATCACTGAAAGTAGATTATGAACAACATCATATTTCACATCAATATCATTATGAATGGCCAAAATGTATTCTGCAGAAGACTCCTCCCAACCATGTTGATACCGCATAGAAAGAAGATAATCTTGATCAGTAGCAAGGCGCGCTTCATCTGCCGGTTCAATTCCGTTCCAATACTTAGGTATAAAATGAATTATTTTATCTTTTAAAAAGTGAAGAATTTTACTGTGATCGTTTTTTTCATATTCAGCGGTTAGTGGCTCTTCTTGAAAGAAAATTTTATTAATGTGAGAGCCTGATTTCTCAAGCAAGGAGAGTAACGAAAGAGCTGTCTGGTAAGGTTTTCCAAAGACATTAATTATGACGTCAATTTTCTCAGTATACATCCCAGCCTCTCATCTAATAATTATTAAGATTTAAAATGTGCGACTTTGACATACGCCAAAGCCGCATGACTTTATTTGTTATGCTTCCCCACCACCAATCTTCTCCATCTTAATAAAGAACATCAGTAACGCTGGAATCATGAACACTGTGAATACAGTGGATAGCGCAAGTCCTCCAAGTACCACAGCTCCCAAGCCTCGATAGAGTTCCGAACCGGGACCCGGTGCAATAGCCAGTGGCAACATTCCGAAAATGGATGTTGTGGCTGACATGTAAATAGGCCGCAGCCTTGACCTCGTCGCGTCAAGCACTGCCTCTTTGTGATTCATTCCGCCTTGTCGCACATTGTTTAGCGACTGATGCACAATGAGAATAGCGTTATTTACCACGACCCCAATCAGGATAACGAAACCTAGCATGGTCAGCACGTCCAGCGGCTGCGGAGCTATGAATATGTTTTCGAGCTGTAATCCCAAGAATCCGCCTGCACCCGCTAGCGGTACAGTCAACAGGATAATGAACGGGTAAATGAAGTTCCCGAACAGAGCCGCCATCAACAAGTATGTGATGACAATTGCCAGCAGGAAGTTCCATTGCATTGCCTCACGAGTCTGAGTCAGCTTATCTGCCGCCCCACTCATTCTGACGTTTACATCTTCAAGAAGGCCCATATCCCTTACTTTCGGGATAAGATTATTCTGGATGATGTCCATTGCTTCTTCAAGTGGCATGGATTTAGGTGGCGTAATCTGCAAAGTCACGGTCCTCTGCCGCTCTAAGTGGCGAATCTGCGTAATTCCGTAAGTTCTTTCTATAGTTGATAGAGATGAAATCGGTACAGCCCAGCCTTGCGGAGTAGCGATTAGAGAACTGAAAAGTTCTTCCGGCGTGCTTACTCCCGCGTCTGATGCTTTCAATTTCAAATCAATTTTCTTTTTACCTTCTTCTTTGAAATCGCCTATCTTGCGACCATCCATCAGAACATCAAGAGCTTCACCTATCTCCTGACTGGACATTCCAGCGGACCGCACACGATCACGATCCGGCACAATTCTAACTTCTGGATAAAGCATTTCAAGTGATGGAATCGGACGAACCTGAGCACCCGGAACAGCTCCTCTCGCCATACCAAACATAGTTCCGGCAGCGGCTATAAGCTTATTCATATCAGAGCCGCTGAAATCAACGGCAACCATACGCCCTTTACCAATACCCGATTCAAAGATTGATGCCTGAATACTAACCCCGAACATACCGGGAATTGAGTTCATAATCTTACTAAAGAGCGGAATCAACTCAGCAGGTCGCGTTTCATCTTCTGATATTGCTCCAAAGAGATTGATGGATGGAGCTGAAACATAGAAAAGCTGGTCAATGGCTGGAAAACCGTCTTTTTCTTTATTCATATGAGGCTCAACCTGCGAAGAAATGAATTCGCCGATGGAATCTCGCTCTTCATAGGAAAGCCCTGGAGGTGGAATCAAAATTGATAGGATCAAGTTTCTATTCCCCTGCGGCAGATATTCCATCTTCGGGAAGAAAGAAATTACCAGCAAAGCGGATGCTACTACCAGAATCAGAACTGTTGAAATTCTAGTTACCCAGTTACGAATGGAAAGCTCGAGCACGGACATGATCCAGTTAGAACATTTTGTGCCAAGTCTAGTCAGAACATTATTCCTGACTTTTTTATCTTTACCGGAAAGTGAATAGAACTGTTTAGCAAGCATTGGAATAACTGAAATGGAAACGAACAAAGATAGCGAAATAGCGCATGTTACCGCGATGGCGATATCTTTGAAAAGCTGCCCAGCTTCTTCTTCAATAAATACGACAGGAAGGAATACAGCAACGGTTGTTAGCGTGGAAGCAAGAACAGCTCCCCAAACTTCGCTTGCCCCGTCATAAGCCGCTTTGTAAGGCGGCTTGCCCATACTTCGATGTCTATCAATATTTTCCAATACGACGATGGCATTATCAACCAACATCCCCACCGCAAAGGAAATACCGGACATACTAACAATATTTAAAGATCTTCCGAGTCCACCAAACACAATGAACGAGCCTACCACAGAGATAGGAATCGCGATGGCGACAATAATTGTAGAAGATAATGACTGCAAAAATATCAAAAGAACAATAACAGCTAGAATACCACCAATAATAATATTCTGCTTAACCAGATCAATCGCGCCAGTAATGTACGGAGCCTGATCATAGACCCAATCCAAGTATACGCCTTCTCTTGCCAGCATCCCATTATTTAGGGATTCAACAACAGCACGAACGTCACGGGTAACATCTAGAACGTTAGCACCCGGTTCTGGCTTTACACCAATAGCAATACCCGGAACACCATTATTCAGCATTGCTACCTCGGCTTTTTTGAAGCCGGGCACAACTTTACCTACATCGCCAAGTGTAACACGCTGCTGACCTGAAGAAGTAATTACAACCGCTTCGATTTCCTCGGGAGAACGGAACTCAGAAGTTGTGCGGATACGGTAATCTCTTCTGCCAACACCCAAGTTACCGGCGGAAACGTTAGTGTTTTCACTCTTAAGAACCGCAATAACTTTTGCGATAGTTAAGTTATATGCGGCTAACTTTTCAGGCGCGATGATTACATGCATTTCCTTTTCAGTACCACCACCTATAAATAAGTCAGCAACACCGTCGACACGCTCCAGATACTGGCGCACATCATTTTCAAAAAACGTTGCAAATTCATCAATTCGCCCTTTACTCTCATCCTTCATCTTAAAAATCATCCAGATGACGGGAGAGGTGGCTGCACCTGTAGCAGTAATAACAGGCCTGTCAGATTCAGCGGGATATTTTTTTACTTCGTTCAGTTTATTAGAAACTCTGAGCAAAGCATCATCAACATTAGTACCAATTTTGAAACGCAAAGAAATGCGACCGGAGTTATTAAAACACTCGGACTCCATTTCTAGCAGCCCCGTAACACCTTTCAGAACATTTTCCTGTTCTTCAATAATATCACGTTCTATCTCATAGGGAGTCGCTCCACTCCAAGTCGTTTCAACAGTAATTTCAGGTTCGGTAACTGTAGGAGACAGCTGATAAGGAAGCCCTGTAAGCGCAAGCGTACCAAAAAGAACCAGCAGGATAACCCCTACTAATACTGAGACTGGCTTCTCGATTGAAAACTTTACAAAATCCATAACTTTTAAACTCCAGACAGATGGTAACTACTTATTATCAATGACTACAGCCTGTCCGGGCCTGAGTCTTTCATTCCCCTTAACGACAACATCCATATCTGCGCCAAGCCCTTTACCGCGAACACCGGCATTCATGCCTTTGTAACCGATGACCTGAACTGGAATCGGAGTCGCTTTGCCTTCGACAATAATAATTACCATTGTTGTGCCGCGCATAGAAAGCACTGCATCACGCGGAACGACAACGGTTTCGCTGGCAAGGCCGGACGGGAGAGAAACTCTAGCCTCCATCCCTTGAGCAAGACTGGTATCGCCATGAATCCTGATCTTTACAGGAAACGTACGGCTGGCAACATCGCCGCGTGGAATTACAGCAAAGACCTGCCCTGAAAGCTCTTTTCCAGCAACACTTATACCAACTTCAAGCCCCGGCTTAACAACCTGTGCAACATCCTGAGGAACATTTACCACAACGTCATAGCTAGTATTCATCCCTATTTTGGCAACTTCTTCACCACGTGAAATCCATTCGCCGAGATATACAGTTCTTTTAATAACTACTCCGTCAAATGGAGCACGGATTGTTTTTTTGGAATGCTGAATTTGGAGCATACGCAGTTTAGCCATGGAAGAGGCCATTTCGCTTTCCATTGCCATTGCTTTAAATCTTTTGGAATCATATTCACCTTCGTGAACAGAACCACCTTTGAAAAGTTTGGTAATACGCTCATTATCCCGCTTCGCTGACTGGTAATTAGCCTTAGCTTCCGCATATGCCGCCTTGGATGCTCTAATCTCGGTATTGAGCAGATCTGAACCAAGGCGAATCAGAATGTCGCCCTTTTTAACCTGATTACCTTCCTCAACGTCTACTTTTACGACTTTACCGGTCACTTCGGATGCTACATCTGAAACTTCAGAAAAGTAGACCGTACCGATATAAGCGGACTCAGGAGCCACTTGGCCGGAATATGATTTTGCGACCACGACATGAGCCGGCGGCATCTGAGGAGCTTTTTTTTCCTCGGCAGCAAAAACTGTCATTGACGACAACACAAACAAACATAAAGCTATAAGCTGAATCTTACGCATATTATATCTCCAGTAATAATTGTACCCATTTAATGAATGTCACTTTACGTAAGATTTTTTTTTAGTCAACACCGTTCACTATCTACAAAAGCGTACATACTAAGGGTTCGTCCCATATAAAACAAACGAACGTTTAAACATATTTTGCAAAATCATAGTGCAGCATGATTGACTACATAAGCAATTCTTGTTTAGTTTTCTATATTAAGCCTTTTAAACAGGAAAAAAATGAAAACTCTGCTCACTTCAATTTTAGTTGTTTTATCAATTTTCATTGCTGGACCATCTGAAGCTGTCACTATAAAAAACACATGCACCTACCCCGTAGCAGGATCACTTCGCTACCAAGAAAGTAACGTGATGTTTGCTCAATTCAGATTGGCCCCGGGACAAAAAGTACACCTCGGTAAAGGTATTTTTAATACGGAATTAATTTTGCGAACCATTCCTGATGCCGGAATGGATGAAGCCGCGCCTATTACGAATACAAGTTTAAAAACGCCAGATTGTTACGTTGAGCTGAAGTCTTCTGCTGATGGGATAAAGGTCAGCGTAGATTAATTCATTCATACTAGACGTAGAACACAAAAAAGCCCTCCAGATGCATGCATCCGGAGGGCTTTTATTTGATATCTATATAACTGCGGTCTACAAGTTAGCGAGAATAATCTCACCGAACTCTTTACAACCTACAGTTGTTGCTCCGCCGATCTGGCTTGAGAGATCAATGGTAACTTTTTTGTCAGCCAATGCTTTTTCGACAGCATTTCTAACCAAGTCAGCAGCTTCACCGCAACCGATATGTTCAAGCATCATTGCGCCGGAAAGGATCAAGCTACCCGGGTTAGCCATGTCTTTTCCTGCGATGGTAGGGGCTGTTCCGTGAGTTGCCTCGTAGAATGCAAGAGTGTCACCCATGTTAACGCCCGGTGAAAGACCGAGTCCGCCAACCTGCGCCGCTAGTGCATCGGAGAGGTAATCACCGTTGAGGTTAGTTGTAGCAAGAACGCTGTATTTTTCAGGACGCATAAGCAGTTCCTGGAACATAGCATCAGCAATACGGTCGTTGATTACAACTTTACCGTCAGCTTCTTCGCCTTCTTTTACAACTCTGCCAGCGTAATCGTCAGCAGCAAGATCATAACCCCACTGACGGAATCCACCCTCAGTGTACTTCATGATATTACCTTTATGAACCAAAGTTACGGACTCGCGGTTCTGCTCAAGAGCGAAATCAAGTGCTCTGCGAACAAGACGTTTTGATCCTGCTGGAGTAATTGGCTTGATGCCTATTCCAGCAGTGGGGTCAATTTTAGCGCCCATTTCGTCAACTAAAAAGTCGATTACTCTTTTTGCTTCAGGTGAGTTGGAGCTCCACTCGATTCCAGCATAAACATCTTCTGTGTTTTCACGGAAAACGACGATATCAACCAAATCAGGTCTTTTGACAGGAGATTCGATACCCTTGAAATATTTAATAGGACGGATACACGCATAAAGATCAAAAGTTTGACGGATGGTAACGTTCAAAGAACGAAAACCTTTTCCGACTGGAGTTTGAAGAGGCCCTTTCATAGCCAGATCAGCAGTCTTCAAGGTATCAAGAGTGGCCTGAGGAAGATACTCACCTGTTGCTTTGAAAGCTTTTTCACCAGCAAGAAGTTCCTGCCAGTCCAGTGTTTTAGCACCACCGTATGCTTTATCAAGCGCAGCGTTAATAATTGGACGTGTAGGACCCCATACTTCTGGTCCAATACCATCACCTTCGATGTAATATACTGTTCTTTTAGACAAAACTATCTCCTTGTGTAGGTGCACAACTCTCTTTTTCAGAAAGCAATGCACGTGGATATGCTACGGTATGGCACACGTATAGAATAAAAGGCTCCACTATGAACCATGCCTGACCTGATTAAGTGTGAATCATCTGAAGGATCACACTGGATACGCAATTTGCGAGTGATGTTGCTTTTTTGGGTACGCATAGAAGTGTAAAATAAACTTTCTTCTGGATATGAGTGGCGCATCAAGCGAACATCTTTGCTCCGAGAAGCTCGGATTCAGAAGATGTTTATAGGGCAAATTAGCAAAAAAGTAAACTTTTGGCAGATTGTGAAAATTTGATCAATATATTTAACAATGCGCAACATTACCTTTAAAAATTTTGCAAACACGAAAAGGGAGATCCGATTTAACGGACCTCCCTTTCTGAGTATAATCACCCACTGGCTAATTAACCAATGAGCTGCATTGCCATTCTCGGCATATTATTTGCCTGTCCTAGCATGGCCACTGCGGCCTGAGTCATGATCTGGTTCTTAGTGAACTGGGTCATTTCAGTCGCGACGTCGACATCGGAAATGCGTGATTCCGAAGCCTGTACGTTTTCAGCCTGGATTGAGAGGTTGGTAATGGTGTTTTCCAGTCTATTCTGGAGAGCACCAAGGTTTGCACGAATCTTATCCTTGGATATGATTGCGTCATTCAACTTATCAAGTGACTGCTGTGCAAGTGCCTGAGTGGAGATGGAGTTACCTGCGGCAAGACCAACACCAAGAGCAGATGCAGTAGAAGTATTGATAGATACGTAGTAATAATCTTCCGCACTGTCATTACCAGATCCGAAATGGACCTTAACAGGACCGGTAGATGTTAGACCCGCACCATTATGAGCTGAGTTCTCACCGGACAAGTTACCGTTGAGAAGGTGAATTCCGTTGAAGTCAGTTGCGTTGGCAATACGAGTAATTTCTGACGCCATGGCCTGATATTCAGAGTCGATGATCAAACGCTGGTCAGAGTTGTAAGTACCGGTGGCTGCCTGTGTGGCAAGTTCCTTCATTCGAATCAACTTTTCATCGATAACCCCGAGTGCTCCGTCAGCAGTCTGGATCATTGATATAGCGTCATTTGCGTTACGCATACCCTGGTTCAATGTCTTAACATCTGCACGCATAAGTTCGCGAATTGCGAGACCAGCTGCATCATCTGCTGCAGAACCAACGCGGAGACCGGAAGACAGTCTTCGAGTTGAAACACCCAGATTGTTGTAAGATGTACCAAGGTTACGGTTAGCATTCATTGCCATCATGTTGTGATTAATTACGAGCGACATAATAATTCCTCCTTGAATTATTTAAGAAAGTACGCCTAAGTGGTTCCTTCCACTTCGACCTAAGAACTAGTTTAATAAACATTAAAATTTTCCCCTTTACTTCATAAAGTACCCTCCGGAACAGTTAGACTCGTAACCTTGGGCTACAGAGTCCGGTAAAAACCGTCGTCGTTTAGAGGACATTTCAGCACTACCTGCTTTCGGACTCACGCAGGTGTCCGCCTAGTCTTTCAACATATGCGCGGGACTCCTTAATGAATCCGCGACTCTTGCAGGTACAGCCTTATACGGCAGCGATTCTCACTTGTCCCATATTGGGAAATTTGCCTTATGCGGACATAGTCCACACAGTACCAACCTCCGAGAATCTCCACCAAGCTAAGTGCCTCAGTATGTCAATCTAAAAAACATGCTTTTCCCGAACTCTCACCTCCGTTAATAGTTTGAAAACTTTTCTCTGCCACTAGTGATGCAACGGGCGTGCCTAAAGAAATGTTAATTAAAAGAAAGACTCTCTTAAAAACATTAACTCGCTGTTTATATTAATTTTTTATTAAGAAACAAAAAGATAAACCAACTAAAGACGGGTAACATAAGCAGGCATTAGGAAACATTTTCCTAATTGGATACGGAAAAAGATTCCTGCTTTGACAAGGGAATATATGAACTCTACGAGGAGGGGCATAAACGAAAATCAGCGGTACATATGCAGATTTAAATCTCTTAACAATCGTCCCGTATAAAGGAAATTAAGTATAACCCCTTTACAAAGCTAAACTTCATGAACTAAACGTGTTAGTGTTCATTATATAAAGATCTTACAGACAGATATTGCCTTCGGAATTGTCATAAAAAAACCTTACAAACCTATTTTGGGTTCTTTACGCCAATGAAAACACGAAGCATACACAAACTTAATCAGCAAATCCGTAGCTATCTTTGCTCTTTTCTTACTATCTTTATAACGAGCTTATTCTTCTCCTTAATGCTGTTTTTTTGGATGATAGATAGAGACATCAACGAAAGAACAGATACATGGTCTAGCTATTTCGCAACAAGAATTGAATTCATTGAATCCATCCTTCAGTCAAAATCACCGCTCGACCACGGCCTTATTTCTATGCTCAGAGTCACCCCTGAGGGTAAAATCATTAATAGCAGGCCGCATTTAGCAAATGAAGAAAATATCTCAAACACTCATCTCTATAGGTCCATTCACAAATTTAAACCCGGACAAATCGCTTTAGTTAAAAAGGATGGAGACGATGGATATCACCACGAATCCATATATATGGTTAAAAGATTGGATAGCTCTTTTGTGATCGCGGAGTTAAGCGCCGAAACATTGCTTCCCGTTGTCCCCCACGAAACGGAGCTTTTTATATTCGACAAAAAAAACAACTGCATTTTTCATACAGCAGACACCTACAAACTGCGCAAAAAGAATATTAGAATGATAATGTTCTCTTCCATGAGAATTTTTGCATCATCCAAAATAAAAGTAGAAAAGGCGGGGTCTTTTACCGTCTCAGCAATTAAGGATATCTCGTCTGAGTTTTACGGGGCCACCATATTTATGATTTTGGCTCTTACGGCAGTAGTTGCGATCCTTAAAAGCTCAAATCGCCTAACTTGGGATCTAGCAAGCACTGAAGAAGACTTCATCCGCATAAAGAAACTACTTGCGAGCGTGTCGATGATGCCCGCCAAAAAGCTTAAGCATTTACCGGCCATTGAATATACTGCTGAAAAAATAAGACAAGTGGACTGGAAGGCTGAAGCTGAGAAAATGTCATTCTTAGAAAACAGAGAGTATGTGCTAACAACATCCTTTTTTGCAGGTAATATTCTACAGTTATTAGATGAGATATCAGCCCACTCAAACGAACTTGCTACTTCAAGACAAGAATACAAAGATCTGGTTCAAAGGGCGCACAGCATCATATTAAGATTAGATCTTGATGGCAGGTGTTCTTTCTTTAATGAATACGCCGAATCATTTTTCGGTTATTCGCAAGAAGACATAATCGGGAAAAGTATTATCGGGACACTTGTTCCGAAAACCGGGAATGGTAATTCCCATGTAGAAAAAATCATCAATGATATGTTATTATACCCTGAAATAAATCAGGTCAGCACGAATCAAAATTTCCGTAAAGATGGAAGTATGGTCTGGGTACACTGGACGAACAGTCCGGTTTACGACACTGAGGGAAATACTATTGAAATTCTTTCTATCGGTACGGATATTACTGAACGAAAAATTATTGAAGAAGAGCTATTCCGGACAAAAAATTACATTCGGAACATTATAGATTCAATGCCTTCAGTAATTATTGGAGTAAATAGTAGCGGAGAAATTGTACATTTCAACTCAAAAGCAGAAGAAAATTCAATCATCCCGGCAAAGTACTTACTGGGGAAAAAGGTTTCAACAGCCTTCCCGCTTCTTGAAATGTACTCTGCCAGAATAGATAAAGCCATCGAAACAGGTGTCCCGGAAACCGAAATTCGTGCTCAGTTACCTACGGCAAAACAAGAATTTCAAGATATTATGATTTATCCTCTGGCTGGCGATGTAAAAGGAGCGGTTATAAGAATTGATGACGCGACTGAACGCGCCCGTATTGAAGATATCATGATCCAGACCGAGAAAATGATGTCTATCGGCGGCCTTGCCGCCGGCATGGCTCACGAGATTAACAATCCATTGGGCGGAATTTTACAAGGCATTCAAAATATAGTGAGACGATTTTCACCAGACCTAGCTTCCAATAGGAAAGCAGCGGAAAAAGTCGGCTGTGACATTGACTCTGTTATTTCTTATGTAGAAGAACGTAAAATTCTGCAGACTATCGAAGGAATTACTGAATCCGGAATACGTGCAGCAGAAATAGTGTCCCGCATGCTTGAATTCAGTCGTAAAAGTGACTCTAGTAAATCATTAAACAGTATTATTACCTTGATGGACAAGTCCATTAACCTGGCAACGCAGGATTACAATCCCAATAAGAAATATGATTTTAAACAGATTGAAATATCTAAAAACTACGCAGACAATCTAAATCCGGCTCTGTGCTCGGCTACCGAAATCGAACAAGTATTCCTCAACTTACTAAGAAACTCTGCTCAAGCCATGTACGATTGGAAGGAAATGAAGGCTCACCCGAAAATTGAGATTTCAATTACAAACTTAGGCGACATGATAAAGTGCACCGTTTCTGACAATGGCCCAGGAATGACAAAAGACACCCGAAAGCGTGTTTTTGAGCCATTCTATACTACCAAAGATCCGGGTTACGGAACAGGCCTTGGCCTATCCGTTTCATATTTTATCATCACTCAGAACCATAAAGGAAGCCTGAGTGTTGAATCATCACCTGAAAACGGAACAACTTTCACAATATTGCTACCGACTGCTGCGAGCTAGTTTTTAGATATGGGCAGTCTTTCTTTTAAATGCATTATCCGGTTATAAGACTGTCTAATCCTTTTCTCTGAAATTTTGCCATCATGAACTAATTCTTTTAATATCGAGACCGCCTTTGTGCCAAGCCCCGGTTCATATATAAGGTTGTTCCCAAACAACAGAATATCCGCCCCTGCTTCAACGGCCTTTAACACGCCCTCTTCAAAACCGTATTCTCCACTGACAGCCTGCATCTGCATATCGTCAGTAACTATCACCCCTTTAAAACCCAGCTCATCACGAAGAAGTCCTGTGATCACATTTTTAGATAAAGTCGCGGGATATTTTGCATCAAGTGCGCTATTGAATATGTGCGCAGTCATGATCATATCAGCCTTTTTAATATTGATCAGCGTGCTGAATGGAATTATCTCATCTCGTGACCATGAACCAGTCACATCGGTAAATCCTTTATGACTGTCAGCAGCCGAACTGCCATGCCCGGGAAAATGTTTCAGGCAGGAAATAATGTTCTCAGAATGCAGTCCATCAATAAAGGCTTCAGCAAACTCGGCAACTATTCTAGAGTCATCCGAAAAACTGCGTTGCAAGGCGGAAATAACAGGGTTTGCAGCGTTGCGATTAACATCAACAACAGGCGCAAAATCTACATTTACACCAACGGAACGAAGAGTCTCACCAATGGTTTTCCCTGTTCTATATGACGCTTTCAAGTCTCCGCTATTGCCTAGTTCTCCAGCAGAAGATGTTATAGGAAAACCTCTGTCTGGGGCAAATCTGCATATAAGCCCCCCCTCTTGATCAGCAGCAACCAAAAGAGGTATACTAGCATGACTCTGAAGAGAGTCCGTAAGCCGCTTCACTTGCTTATAGTTTAAAACATTTCGCTCAGTACTATTTAGTGCGCAGTCTTTACTGAAAAGAATAACTCCACCAATTTTCGATTCAGTAATATCCCTAACAATAAAACTGCCCGAGTCAGCATTCATCCCCCTGAAACCGACCATAATCATCTGCCCTATCATAGTGTCCAAATCAGTAGACACTACCGGCACACTTTTCAGCCCACAACCAGTCAAAGAAGCTATCACCAACAATAAAAAGACCGTTTTAAATTTATTCACTTTATCCCCGAACATTATTTTAGTTGGCAAAATCGCTTAGTTTGTTATTATACTTAAGATCAGCTCACATGGCGGGCAGAAACTAGACATATTGCCACAAGAGTTTATTTCCTATAAATGGAACTTCCATATTGTACAAAGTAAAACATTCATAAGGAAAATATATGTCACAGTCTGCCCTGCAAAAGGTACTTGATCATGCTCGCTCCGGACTTGAAGTTCGCGAAGCTTTTTTTGAGCAGGACGCACAGCTTGTTGTTGAAATATCAAGAACAATGGCTATTCGTCTCGCGCAAGGTTCCAGAATTCTTTTTTGCGGAAACGGAGGCAGTGCTGCGGACTGCCAGCACTTAGCAGCTGAACTGGTGAATAGATTCAAGCTGGAACGCCCACCGCTTCCCGGCATAGCACTGACCACCGACACCTCAATAATCACATCAATCGGAAATGATTATTCATTTGATATGATATTTGAAAAACAGGTTGCAGCTCTCGGTGCCCCCGGGGACGTTCTTGTCGGCATCAGCACTTCCGGAACAAGCCCTAACGTGATAAATGCCTTAAAAGAAGCTAAGCGCAAGCAGATGGTAACCATCGGCATGACGGGTTTCAGCTCAGGTGAAATGCTGCCTATATGTAATCACATCATAAGTGTTCCAAGCAAAGACACAGCCATCGTACAGGAAGTTCACATTGCAGTGGGCCACCTTTTCTGCGAACTCATTGACCATTTCCTTTTTGAAGCAGTTTCAGAACTTGAACCATTTTTGGTCGCTGAATAAAAAACATAGCAAAGAAAAAAGAGCGCGTTATGAAAATTTTGGTAGTCGAAGACAACAATGCATGCATGATTTTTCTGCATGAAACCCTCACAAATATGGGAGGGATAGACAGTATTGCCATCGAGAGCGCTTCCACGGGCGAGGATGGTCTTCAAAAGTATAAGACTGCTATGAGTTCCGATAATCCGTTCAAACTCATCTTTATGGATATCATGCTACCAGGCATTGATGGGCTTCAAACTTTAGAAAAAATCAGAGCGCACGAAAATAATTTACAGCTAACTGAAAGTCAAAAAGTAAAAGTCATTATAACCACAGCTCTTGATGACAGTACCAAAGCTTCGAGAGCCTTTTTCCAAGGTGGCGCCATTTCCTACATGACTAAACCGACCACCTCTGCAAAAATTATTGATGAATTGAAAAAATTCGGATTCATGTAAGGAGTACCAAGTGGACGGACTTACTCTGGCATTTATTCCCATTGTTGCGATACTGACTATCACACCCGGCGTAGACACAATGCTCGTAATTAACAATACGCTCACGCGCTCAACGTCAGATGGGCTCGGCTCCGTAGCAGGTGTTAATCTAGGTCTCTTAGTACATGCAATGGCCTCTGCTCTGGGTCTTTCCGTAATCCTTATGAACTCAGCTACCGCATTTGAATTAGTTAAACTTGCTGGTGCGCTTTACATAATATATCTCGGCATACAATCTCTAAAAAGAAGTAGGGCCCAAGCAAAAGTATATCAGGCAGCCCCCCTTAAAACCAAACGAAAACTCACAGCATCAGTTAAAGAAGGCTTTTTAACTAATGTCCTAAATCCCAAAGTTGCGGTATTCTACCTAGCTTTACTTCCTCAATTCATATCTCCGACAGATAATCTCATTGAGAAATCTTTTATTTTGCTGATGATTCACATCACAATGGGAGTACTGTGGCTCGGATTTATTGCCATTGCCCTTGGTAAAATGCGCCATTTTATAACAGGCAACAAATTTCAAAAGCGGTTGGAAGCAGTTTCCGGAGTGGTATTCATAGCCCTCGGGATAAAAATGGCAATTTCAAAATAGCGCATTGCAACCCGTTTCATTACAAAATTTACCGACCATACTCTATTACGGACTATCCCCTTGCACGCCAGACTTGCGAGTGATAATCTTTATGCATGAGCCTCTTTTACACATCGCGTCCATCTTCTTTAATGCGCAAAATAAGCCGCTTAATAGCAATCGGAGTGTTTTGCGCACTTTTTTTCATTCCATACCAAGAAATCAGAGTAGAAAGAATTAGATCTTTTGGAGAAAACAAAGTTGTGGGTATAGTAATTGAAAAATTTGACCGAAAGACAAGTAAGGAACTGTCATCAGCGTACTTACCTGAAACACAACTAATATTATATCGTTTTACAGACCCACTAGGACAGGCGAGGGAGCAAATAGCAAGTGTAAGTAGCAATAAGTGGCAGTCATTATCTCCCGGAGATAATATCGTTGTATATTACGCAAAAGCCGCTCCGAGAATTTCACGGATAAAAGGTGAAAAAGAGAGTTCAATAGTTACGATGCTAGCAAAATTCTCAAGATCAGGAATATAGATAGCAATTCGATTGCAACTGAACTAGCCTCGATGACTATTCCCTATATAGCAGGTCGGACCTCAATCCCATCATAACACTTTAGCCATAATTTACAGTTTTCGAAAACGGTTTAACAGTAATTACACTTTTCATTAGGAGCAGTGAATGTTTAAGAAGTTGTCATTTCAAGCAAAATTAATGTTAGGATCTGTAGCTATCGTTATGGCAACTATCATCTCGATGACCACGGTCAACCTAGTTGAAGTTAAAAGTGAACTGAAAAATCTTGGTGAAACCTCAATGAAGTCCATTGCGGACAGCGTCCTATCCCTGATGGAAATGCAGAATGAAATTGTTATTGATAAAGTAAAATCCGACATCGATATCTTAGACAAAAGAATTTTCTCGATGGGCTTTCCTAAGTTGAATAAAAAAGATCCAACCCAAATGACCATCACAAACCAAATTACCAAGCAAAGTGAAAGTGTCTCCATTCCAACGCTTGAATTTGGAGGCATCGGCATCAATGGTTCCTTTGATCTGGTTGATGACCTACAAAAAGACATAGGTGGAACAGCTACAGTTTTCCAAGTATTACCCGGCAAGCTACTCAGAGTTTCCACAAATGTACTTAAAACAGACGGCAACCGCGCGACGGGAACATACATTCCTTCCAGCAGTGGCGTATATAAATCTGTAATGTCAGGTAAAACATACTACGGCACTGCTTACGTTGTTAATGCATGGTACATCACTGCATACAAGCCCCTTACTGATTTAAGAGGAAACATTGTAAGTGTCATTTTTGTCGGACGAAAAATTTTAACTCCTGCATTCGAAAAGTCTGTCAACGCAGCCAATGTGGGAGGAAAAGGTTACGCGACCATCTTTAATGAAAAAGGAGATTTACTCCTTCACCCGACAATTAAAGGTAAATCAATCAAAGATCTTGCACTTTGGGATGATTTTAAAAAAACTACACACGGATTAGTCGAATATAATTATAAAGGTACGGATAAAGTTGCATACATTGCCAAGTTTGCTCCGTGGAAATGGTCTTTCGCTTTCACCATGGATGAATCTGAAATGAGCCATGGTGTGGATAAAAAAATATTCATGACCAACGTGATTATTGCGGTTGTCGCTCTAGCAATATCTATTTTTATCCTGATGCTTCTTATTAAGGTAACCACAAGCCCCCTGAAAAACCTTTCAATATTCACAGCAAAGGTATCCGAGGGCGACTACGATTCAGAACTAGAGTATGATGTTGATGATGTTATTGGACAGACCATCACTTCAGTTAAAGCAATGGTCTTTGAGCTTAAAAACAAGCTGGGCTTTTCAAGTGGACTCCTGAATGGACTGACTCTGCCCTGTGTCGTTGTTGATCTGGATGAGAAAATAACATTCATCAACCAACACATGCTCAATCAGTTCGGCTACTCCGGATCAGATAAAGACTACATAGGTAAACCTATTCGTAATATCATGAAAAATGTTGAGATAACGTCCTCAATTGCAAATTGTATAAGCAAAGGCAAGAGCTTCTCTGACATAGAAATATCTGCAACCACTGAGCAGGGTAAAACTTTCTATGTAGTAGTTGACACCGCTCCGCTCCACGACCTTGACCAAGATCTCATCGGTGCATTTTTAATTATGAACGATGTAACAACCATCAAGGAAAATGAAAAAGAGATTCAAGCTCAGAATGACAAGGTTTCGCAGACTGCCAACGAAGCTGACGAAATCTCAGACCAATTATCTTCAGCTGCTGACGAACTGTCCGCACAGGTTGAAGAGTCCCGTAGAGGAGCTGAAACCCAGCAGGCAAGAGCCAGTGAAACAGCTACAGCAATGGAAGAAATGAACTCAACTGTTCTAGAAGTAGCTCGCAATGCCAGCGAAGCTTCTGAAAATGCAAAGCTAACCAAAGATAAAGCTCTTGAAGGACAAGATCTGGTTGAACAAGTTGTTGGATCCATCAAATCTCTTGAAACTAACTCCGAAGAGTTACGAATAAGCATGGAACAACTTGGCGTACAGACTGAATCCATCGGAGCAGTTATGAATGTCATTACCGACATTGCAGACCAAACTAACCTGTTAGCTCTTAACGCTGCGATTGAAGCGGCCAGAGCGGGTGAGGCTGGACGTGGATTTGCGGTTGTTGCTGACGAAGTCCGCAAGCTGGCAGAAAAGACAATGGATGCTACCAAACAAGTTGGAGCAGCTATCTCTTCTATTCAGACCAGTACAAGGACAAACATCACAGCAACTGACAATGCTGTTGAGGCCATTGTTGAATCAACTGATCTTGTAGCTAAATCAGGAAAAGCACTAGATGAAATTGTGCATATGGTAGAAATTTCAGCTGATCAGATACATGGCATCGCAACAGCAGCAGAACAGCAGTCTGCCACCAGTGAAGAAATTAACAGAGCCACTGAAGAGATAAACCAGATTTCAGCGGAATCTGCGCAGGCAACAGAACAATCGGCAGAAGCGATTGAGGAAGTTGCGAATCTTGCTTCCCAAATTAAGACCTTAATCAGAAACATGCAGTCTTAATTTTAACAGAATACGACATTCAAAGGCAGGCTCTCAAAAGGAGTCTGCCTTTTTTATGCACAAAAAAGACCTAAACAGATAATAACATCTCCACAACACCTAAAAAGTGATTTAACCGTGACTTTAATCTTTAATTGCAATAGAATAATAATATAAATATACAAATTTTTAGCACTAAGATGATATAAACTATCATTTCGAAATAAAGTTCAGAAAATAAACCGGAGGACCCCATGAAAAAAATTTCGCCATTTCAATCTGTAGCAGTCAGGATTACGATCTTAATTGTTGCCGCTTTATTGATTGAAGGTTTATTTGTTTCATCCTTTTTCAATTACAACCTAAACAATTTCATTGATAAGCGTTCAGGTGAATATCGCGGTGAAATAGAAGATGAAGAAAAAAATAAACTAAAAGATTCTATAGACCTAGCATACAGCGTAGTTCAATCCTACTATGACAGATCGCAAGATATCGAAGGGTTGAAGAAACAAGAATTAGAATCCCTCAAACAACTTGTCGATACTGTCGCTGCGCAAGCCGAAGCCACATACAAAAAATTTAATGGGATTCTCCCTGATGACGTTGTTCAAGATAGAATTAAAGCCATAGTTGATGGAGCCCGTTATGGCGATGACAACTACCTATGGATAAATGACCTCGAGAACCGGATGGTTATGCATCCGAAAAGATCTCTTATTGGAAAGGATTTAGCTGGACTAAAAGACTCTCAAGGAACCTTCTTTATCAAAGAGATGACTAAAATTGCTCAAAGCAAAGGAGAAGGAACAGTATCCTATCTATGGCCCCGCCCGAATGAAAAAGAACCCAAATTAAAAATTTCGTATGTAAAACTCCTACCAGAATTAGGTTGGATTATTGGAACTGGATCATGGGTAGAAGACGTTACTGCTCAGATGAAAACAGAAGCCCTTGCGCAAATAGCCAAGATGAGACTCGGAACACAAAAGTATTTCTGGATCAACGATTCCGGGCCAACCATGATTATGCACCCCATCAAGCCAGCCTTGAATGGCAAGGATATTTCTGGAGTTAAGGATACCAAGGGCAAACATTTATTTGTGGAAATGGTTGAAACTGTCCAAAAAAACAATGGTTCAGGATTTGTCTCATACTGGTGGAGCAAGCCTGGAGCCGACAAAGATTCTCCTAAGCTATCATACGTAAAGCTCTTCAAGCCATGGGGATGGATTATCGGTATGGGCGTCTATGTAGATAATATTGAAACCATGGTTTCGAAGCAGAAGAATGAATTCGATAAGACTATCCACGGTATCGAACTGAATTCAGCTCTATCAACAGTGCTGTTCATTATTCTTGCGACTCTGTTCTGCATTTTCACCATACGCAAAGGGCTTAATAAACCACTAAACAGCCTTGTAGACTTTTCAAGCAAGGTCGCAGCTGGTGAGTTGGACTTATCCCTAACCGGCAAATTTTCAGGAGAAATGGCTATTCTGAAAGACTCTCTTGAACAAATGATTGTAAGCCTTAAAGAAAAGATCAGTGAAGCAAACATACTAAGCGATAAAAGCCGAGAGGAAACTTTAAAAGCTCAAGAAGCAACAGTCGAAGCCAACGAAGCAAAGGCCGAAGCAGAAAGAGCAAAGGCCGAAGGAATGCTTGAGGCCGCAAATATGCTTGAAGGTTTAGTAAACGACCTTTCATCCGCATCTGAAGAACTCTCAGCTCAGGTTGAAGAAGTTTCGCGAGGAACCGATACTCAGCAGGCACGCATATCAGAAACAGCAGTTGCAATGGAAGAGATGAATGCAACAGTTCTTGAAGTTGCGAGAAATGCAGCGGAAGCGGCAGAAAGCGCAGACCAAACAAGACAAAATGCAGAGGCGGGATCAGCGATTGTAGATAATTCCGTTAATTCAATTTTAGCTGTAAACTCTCACTCTGAGACTCTTAAATCAAATATGGATGAACTAGGCAGCCAGGCAAAGGCTATTGGAACTGTTTTGAATGTCATCACCGACATCGCAGACCAAACAAATCTACTTGCTCTTAACGCTGCAATCGAAGCCGCTAGGGCCGGAGATGCAGGACGAGGCTTCGCGGTTGTTGCAGATGAAGTTCGCAAGTTGGCTGAGAAAACCATGGACGCGACAAAGGAAGTCGGCCAGGCAATCAGCAACATTCAGGGCGGAGCCACCAAGAATATAGAATCAGTAGAAAGTGCGGTTGTAGCAGTAAATAAGGCTACCGGATTTGCAAACGACTCTAAAACTTCACTAAGCGAAATACTCACTCTGGTTCTTTCCACTTCGGATCAGGTTCGCTCAATTGCAACAGCATCGGAAGAACAGTCAAATGCCAGCGAAGATATCAACAGGGCAATTGACGATATCAAAATTGTTTCTTCGGAAACAGCTGAAGGCATGTTGCAGGCGAATCAAGCCATCGGAGAACTGGCAAGACTTGCATCTGACCTCAAGCACCTGATTGAAAAACTTAGAGCTAACGATTAGCAAAACCTGCCTCGATAAAACACATTAGGAAAACCCCGATCTTCACACGAAGGTCGGGGTTTTTTCATATAAGATTGTATCAGCTGCCGCTCCGTGCTATAGATCAAATAATTATCAATTCGCATAAGCCTTAAATAGCGGGGAAAAGCATGGGTAGACACGAAACAGTGCAAGATATTCAAAATATTTTTGCAGACTTAAAATGTGGACCGGAAGGACTAACGTCACCGGAAATACGTCTTCGGCTCGATAAATACGGGCAGAATGCTTTAAAGAGTGAAAGTGTCAGCCCACTAAAAAAACTACTCAGTTATTTCTGGGGTCCAATACCGTGGATGATCGAAGCGGCGGCGCTGCTCTCACTTATAGTACAAGACTGGGTAGATTTTTCCATCATCCTAGTTCTACTTATTTTCAATGCGGGCATAGGTTTCTGGGAAGAAGCAAAAGCGTCCAACGCCCTTGATGCCCTTAAAAATCAAATGGCCTTGAAAGCTAGGGCTCTGCGCGACGGTGAATGGAATGAAGTAGACGCTTCAAACCTTGTACCGGGTGATCTTGTCCGCATCCGCCTTGGTGATGTTATACCAGCGGACGTAGTTTTGACTCAAGGCGAGTACCTGAGCGTTGACCAGTCCGCTCTTACAGGGGAATCCCTGCCCGTCAATAAAAAAGCTGGAAACGAGGCGTTTTCAGGTTCTGTAGCGAAACAAGGAGAAATGGAAGCAGTCGTAACCGCAACGGGTGCTAACACATTTTTCGGACGCACCGCAAAACTGGTGGAGAGCGCAGGTACAGCTTCACACTTCCAGAAAGCTGTAATGAAAGTGGGAGATTTTTTAATTTTCATCGCCATCGGACTTGCAATGATTCTTGTAGTCACCGAACTACTTAGAGGCGAACCGCTGATCAAGCTAATCCAATTTGTTCTGATTCTAGTGGTGGCGTCCATCCCTGTTGCAATGCCCGCAGTTCTCTCAGTAACCATGGCTCTTGGCGCCCTATCGCTTTCAAAGAAAAAAGCTATTGTGTCCAAACTACAAGCCATCGAAGAAATGGCTGGAATTGATATTTTATGCTCCGACAAAACAGGAACCCTGACCAAGAATCAACTGGATCTAGGTGAGCCGATTGTTTTCTCAGCCCCTGACAAAGACAACCTCATTCTGATGGCGGGGCTGGCGTCAAAGGCGGAAAATGGTGATGCAATTGATCTTGCCGTACTTAAAGGAATTACAGATCAATCTACACTCAGCGGATATGAACAAACATTCTTTTCGCCATTTGATCCCATCCGTAAAAGAACAGAAGGAACCATCACCAAGGGTGCTGATAAATTCATAGTGACCAAAGGAGCGCCACAAGTAGTGCTCGACTTGGCAAATATAACCGGAGCTGAGCGTGAAAAAGCGAACTATTCGATAAATGAGTTTGCGTCTAAAGGATTTCGTGCACTTGGAGTCGCTAAAAGTTCTGATGGAAAACAATGGGAATTCCTTGGAATACTATCTCTATTTGATCCACCGCGTGACGATTCTAAGCTCACCATTCTTCAGGCTGGTGAGCACGGCATACAAGTGAAAATGGTCACAGGTGATGATACAGCCATTGGCCGCGAAACAGCCGGACAGCTAGGCATGGGGACAAATATGTTCCCCGTTTCAGAATTAATCGGAGAAGATGCAGACCCGTCCCATCTGACTGACAGCCAAGTTGATATGATTGAAAATGCTGACGGATTTGCGCGAGTTTTCCCTGAACATAAATACGCAATAGTAAAAGCCTTACAAGAACGCGGTCATATAGTTGCCATGACAGGTGACGGTGTTAACGATGCTCCGGCCCTCAAGCAGGCGGACGCAGGCATTGCCGTTTCCGGCGCAACTGACGCAGCGCGTGCAGCCGCAGATTTGATCCTCACAGAGCCGGGCTTGTCGGTCATAATTAAAGCAGTGGAAGAGGCCCGCCGCATATTTGAACGGATGATGAGCTACACCATTTACCGCATAGCTATGACCATTGATATTATGGCTTTTGTGGTTCTTGCGATCCTTGTCTTTGACTTCTACCCGCTAACAGCGGTCATGATCATCATGCTTGCACTTCTCGACGACATTCCGATTATGACCATCGCATACGATAACACTTGGCTTGATCCAAAGCCGGTTCGATGGCAAATGGGACGCGTGCTCAGTATTTCAAGTCTACTCGGCTTCCTCGCTGTAATCGAGACATTCGGAATGCTTTGGATTGGACGAGATATCTTGCACTACCCGGTAGAACAGCTCCAGACAATGCTATTCCTGCAACTAGTCGCAGGTGGTCATTTAATGTTGTTTGTCACCCGCACAAAGAAAGCTTTCTGGAGATCACCGCACCCTGCTCCGAAATTATTCTGGGCAATTACCGGTACTCAGCTTTTTGCGGCAGTAATCTGCGGTATGGGTTGGCTGGTTCCTGCTATCCCTTGGATTCATATTTTATGGGTATGGCTCTACAATTTAGTTTGGATGGTCGTTCAGGATGTGTTTAAGCTCGCAGCTTACAGAGTAATGGACGGAAAATCCGTACATGCTCAAAACTTCCTGAGATTTGCAAATGAGCCGATATTCAGCAGGTTCACTAGACATAAGAAGTAAACAAAAAGCCGCGTTTCCATTTAGCAGGGAACGCGGCTTTTATTTATAAACATATTTTTCCAATAATTAATTCTATTAAGAGACACGCCCTTTAAGCTTATTCACTAGTAGTGAAATAGCAAATCCCGCCACACTTACAGCGATAATCGTTGCGCCGGATGAGATATCAAGCTCGTACGACAGAAGCAAACCTGACACGCAAAAAATCGTACTGAATATGATGGAAAGAAACATCATCGTATGGAGCGATGATGTCCTGCTCTCCGCGATTTGCGGAGGAATGGTTAGTAATGCGATGACAAGAATAAGGCCAACCACACGAATAACCATCACAACACTAAGCGCAATCAAAGCCAGCATAACAAAGTAAAGAAAAGTAACAGGAACGCCTCTGGCACGGGCAAATTCCTCATCAAATGACATGGCCCAAAAACCCTTATAACAAACAAAAACTACCACAAGTACAACCACTGCTAATATGGACATCAGCACCAAATCAGAATTTGGAGTGGCAAGAATACCTCCGAAAAGATAGCTCATAAGGTCGACGTTGTAACCCGGGGTAATATCGAGAAGGATAATACCGAGAGCCATCCCCCCTGCCCACATGACACCAATAAATGTATCAGCCCGTTCCTTTGCATGCATGGTGACAAGCGCCATGAGAAGTGCAGCACACATCGCAAACGCGGCAGTCACAGGCAACATGGGAAGACCTAGAAAAAATGCCAATCCAACTCCGCCATAAGAAGCGTGCGCAATCCCGCCAGCGAGAAGCACCACCCTATTAACAACAACAAGCGCACCGATAACCCCGCAGATGATAGATGCCAGTAATCCGGCAATGAGTGCATTCTGCATGAATTCGTAGCTAAGTGACTCAATCATGCCAATCTCCTTCAACTACATCCTCGGCGGGGTGATGCTCAAGAACTCTGTGCGGCAAATCCCCGTGGGTAATAAGCTCAATAGGACATGATCCGCGCTCAGTCTCGCCATATGCTTCATCCAAAAATTCTCGGGTAATAACTGGCCTATCGTGAAGATGAACCTTCCTGTTCACGCAGGCAACAGACTTAACACCTTGCCCTAGAACAGAAATATCATGACTGACCATAACAACTGTCATCTCTTGATTTAGCTCTAGAAGCAGGCAATACAAGCTGCTTTTACCAGCCTGATCAATGCTTGCTGTAGGCTCATCAAGAAGGAGTATTTCCGGTTCATCAACGATAGCCCGTGCAATAAACACTCGCTGTTTTTGTCCACCGGAAAGATCCGAGACTCTACGATCAATATATTTAAGCATGCCCACGCGGCTAAGTGCTTTTTCCACAGCAATTGATGCATTGCTCCCAAACTTTATACCGAAAACACCACTTATCCCGGGTGAGACTTTACCCATGAGAACAGCGTCACGCACAGTAATAGGAAAGCTCTCAGATACAGATGTATACTGAGGCATATAACCGATCTGCCCACCATGCTTGCCGGGTGGAAGTCCTAATATTTCCACTGAACCTGTCTGAGGTATAAGCAATCCCAACAGAAGCTTAAGAAGCGTGGTTTTCCCCCCGCCATTAGGCCCGAGCACGGCAAGATAATCACCCTTTAGTATATCAAAACTAACGTCATCAATGACTGTGTGAGGGCCGTATCCGAAACTGACACCTGAAAAACTTATAGCCTTTTCAGAACTCATTATGGGTAATTACCTCCAGTAAACTCATTGCGGAGTACATACTATTAAACAAAAAGTTAAAAATTATCATCGCATATATCAATAAAGTATTCAATTTAATTACTGAAATACAGAGAACATCAAAATAACCTTACGCCATTTCTGAGAAGCGAACTTGACACCGTTCGGGTAATCGTTATTTTGCAAATGTTTCTACTACTTAACACATTTTTTTTGGAGATAGATATAATGCGCTCATTTGCCAGTGATAACTACGCAGGAGTTCACCCCGTTATAATGGAAGCAATCGTCAACGCCAACAATGATCATATGACTTCTTACGGCGAGGATCCTGTTTCAGAAGCGGCTGTAGAACTATTCAAAGAACACTTTGGAGACGACGTAAAAGTATTTTTCATGGCGACAGGCACAGCCACCAACACACTGATTTTAAAGCACATAACAAACAGCTGGTCCAGTGTAATTTGCACAAACACGGCACATATTACTGTTGACGAATGCGGCTCTACCGAATCCATTGCAGGAGTCAAACTGGTCCATGCTGACACAGTTAACGGCAAACTCAGCCTCAGTTCAATTGAGCCTCTCCTGTCTGGTCGAAAAGATGTTCACCAAAGTCAGCCGTCTGTTATTTCAATCACTCAAAACACCGAACTAGGTACTCTTTATACTGTGGAAGAAATCAAAGAGATCTGCGACTACGCACATAGTAAAGGATTGTGGGTTCATATGGATGGGGCGAGAATTGCCAACGCGTCCGTAGCTCTAGGTGTCAGTTTTAAAGAAATGACAACTGATTGTGGTGTAGATGTTTTGTCTTTTGGCGGAACCAAGAATGGTTGCATGTGCGCAGAAGCAGCTGTTTTCATTAATTCCGAGCTAGGCAAAAATTTTGAGTTTATCCGCAAGCAGGGCATGCAGCTTATTTCCAAAATGCGTTACGTGGGAGCACAATTCGAAGCACTGCTAAGTAACGGACTATGGATTAAAAACGCGGCCAAAGCCAATGACCGAGCTTCCATTCTCGAACAAAAAATACGACAAATAAGTGAAATAACAATCACGCGTCCAGTTCAGGCGAATGCAGTTTTTGCAATCATACCCGCAAAATGCGTTGAAGAATTGCAAGCTCAGTTTCCATTTTATGTTTGGGATGAAGCAACAGGTGAAGTCCGCTTGATGACCTCTTGGTCTACGACCGAGGAAGATATTAACAACTTTGTTCTGGCATTAAAAGAGCTTCTCTAACAAAGCAATCCCCACCCCAAAAATATATTATTTTTAAAATAGATTGCGCTATAGATAAATTATCTCTATTTTTTAAATTTATCCCAAAAAATATCTGTTTCTAAATCGGAGCCTGAATCCCAATGCCCAGCGAACTGAATGTAACTCTGATACAGCTAATTAAATCGTTGTCCATGGGGATGGATATGATATCTACAGCAGTATCAAACCATCATATGCGAGTTGGGTATTTATCAGCGCGCATAGCTCATAAACTGAACGCCTCTGCTGAAGTACAACGCGATTTACTTGTGTCAGGCTTAATTCACGACGCAGGGGCTCTCTCGCTCAAAAGCAGATTAGATGCACTCCAGTTTGAAGCGGATGGAATTGTTCACTCTCTAGCAGGCTATAAACTTGTGCGACCATACCCCAAACTTAAGATGGTTGCTAATTACATCCTCCATCATCACACATCTTTTACTGATATTTCTGAATCTATTGAAACTATTCCGATTGAAAGCAACATCTTAAACTTAGCCGACAGAATTGATGTTTTAATTAAACGGGACCAACCGTTTTCTACTCAGATTGAAAGTATCCTTACTGCCATAATAAAGCACTCTGGAACATTTTTTAATCCGAAATATGTAGAGGCGTTTCGTGCGCTGGCAACTGATAATGAATTCATAGATAAAGCTGAAAATCCTATTGACCACCTATACACACTTGCTCCCGAAAGACTCGAGAATGAAATCCTTCTGCACGAGGAATTGCTTGAATATACCAAACTTTTTTCGCAGGTAATTGATTTTAGAAGTCGCTTTACCGCAACGCACTCACGCGGAGTAGCAGCCACTGCGGCAGCTCTGGCTAAACTGATGAATTTCTCTGCCCAAGATCAAGATCTCATGCTAATTGCCGGAAATCTGCATGATTTAGGAAAACTAGCTGTTCCAGATCATATTATCGAGAAATCAGGACCTCTCAACGACTCCGAATGGAAGACGATGAAAGAGCACCCTGGACATTGCCAGCGAATTCTAGCAGGTATTCCGGCTCTTTCAAAAGTTTCTAAATGGGCATGCAATCACCATGAAAGAATTGATGGACAAGGCTACCCTTTACAAATATCTGGAAACCAAATTTCAGAAGGCTGCCAGATTCTAGCTGTAGCCGACATTTTTACGGCCATCACTGAAGATAGGCCGTACCGCAAAGGGATGACTTTTGAGCGAGCTCAAGGTGTATTCATAGACATTTCAGGATCGGCCTTAGATAGTTATATCACAGACATTGTCATCACAAACTTTGACCACCTTAACGAAGTCAGAATTTTAGCACAGAAAGAAGCTGAAAAAGATTTTTATAATTTCCACAGCTCCGACTAGCCAAGCCTTAATCCAGCTCACTGTTTATTCTGCTTGTAAAAAAGACTAAGCCCTTCCCCTGTTTACTACAATTTCTGACAATTTCTATCTGTATCTTGTAAAGCCAAAATGCGTGTTCATAATTGCAAAGCTAAGCTACAGCGAACACTTACTATTCAGCTATTATAAATAGATAATGCTATATTGCAATGCAAAACAAACAGGGCTAAAAGCCCCGCTTATTCTATTTTTACTTGCTTATTTGTATAAAAATAACTATTGAATAGTACCTAGATCAGTTTTCATATGCCAATGATCGCTGGGGATAGGAATACAGAAACTGCGTGTAGCAACATCAGCGCAAAGAATCAGTCCTTTTGAATCTTGATCCCAAAAAACGCGATCTATAAAAAAGGCTACAGCCTGAGAATCGGTAAGTTTTTCTGGACGGGATCCAGGTAGAAATCTTTCCATCACTGCTGATGCCGCTTTTCTTAAGGTAGAAACTGCGACTGTAGAAATGGCTACATCCTGAAAGTCAAGTTCGTGGAGTACTGATTCTTCGCCAGACATAACCTGAGCGATCTGCACCCGTTCCTCAGCGGTGTTAGACTTAGTGAAGTTGTCCATGGTCTGCCTCCTATGATGTTGAGTGACGCGAGTACTCATTAACATGCAAAAGGCGGTCCGAAACAAATATGTCTCCATTAAAACCCGAACTAATTTTGAAAACAAATAAATCTCTGTGAGAGCAAGTATGAAAAAAGAACAATTTGGCGCACATGTTGATAAAAACGGAAATTGCACGTTCAGACTATTTGCCCCACACATAAAAACCGCTGTAATCACACTTAATAATGACCCGAACAATAATTTTATGCTTGATCGCCAAGAAAATGGATTCCACGAGATTAAAATAGATAATCTTGCTCCTGATTTATATTATTCGTATACACTTGATGGATCTAAAAATATTCCGGATCCAGCTTCATCATGGCAACCTGGTGGGCTGAATTCTTCCTCTGCAATTGTTAATCATCATAATTTTGACTGGGAAGGAGACAATTTTTCCGGCCTTTCTATGAAAGATTTGGTTATATACGAAGCTCACGTCGGCACATTCAGTGAAGAGGGAACCTTTGAAGGAATTACTTCTAAACTTGATCACCTATCAGAGCTTGGCATTAACACTTTACAACTGATGCCAGTCTCCCAATTATCCGGAACCAGAGGCTGGGGAGATGACACTGTTTTCCCATACGCAGTTCATAACAATTACGGAACACCTGATGATCTCAAAACTTTAATAAGAGAATGCCACAAACGATCTATAGCCATTGTTTTAGATGTGGCATTTTGCAAGCACTGCTTTGTTGAAGATATAATCGAAGCTTATGAACCGTTCTTCACCGATTCGCACAATACAGATTGGGGAAAGGCTCTTAATTTTGACGAGCAACACAGTGACGATGTTAGAAGTTTTTACCTTAACTGTGCCCTGTCATGGCTAAGTGACTACCACGCAGACGGTGTCCGCATCACCAACAGTCACTTGATTAATGATCAACGTCCCGTACATTTTCTCGAAGAGCTGTCATCAGCTATCAGAAAATTTGAACACGAAAACAATAGAACATGTGTCCTGCTTATAGATAACAAACATAATTCCCCACGCCCAGTAATGCCCATCTCTGAAGGAGGCTTTGGAGTTGACGCGCTATGGAATGATGATTTCCACCACGCTATGCATTGCCGCCTGACCGGCGATAGTGATGGAGTATTCTGTGACTATACTTCACCGGAAAAACTACTGGCTACTATGCAGCACGGATTTGCTTTCAGGGGACAAATGTCCAAATTTCACAAAAGAGCTCATGGCAGTAACAAGCACGAACTGCCCGGATGCAAATTTATAGTATATTCACAAAGCCACACTCAAACCACTACATCCCATGGCATGAACAGAGAGATATTGGAAAATGGGAATGAAGCGGCCAAACTTTGCGCCGGAATGACTATCCTTTCTCCCTACACGCCAATGCTTTTCATGGGCGAAGAATATGGGGAAACAGCTCCTTTTCATTATTTTTCTGACAGCAATAAATTCCAGTTCCCGGTATCCATCAACAACTCCGCCCCCCCGGAGAGTGAATCCACATTTACAAAAAGCCGACTCAACTGGAACAAATTAGATTCCGACCAAGGTCAGTTGATGTTTAATTTCTACAAAAAGTTATTACAATTGAGACGTGAGCACCCGACGCTTAACGAACCTTGTCACAGCAGATGTCAGGTACAGGAAATTAAACCAGGTTTAATCCTAATGATCCGGAATCCTTCATCATGTAACCAAAGATACGTAGCGATTGTTTACAATTTTAATAGAGTTGCGACTGGGGATCACCTTGCAGAATATTTGCCGGATGGGCCATGGACAATGGAACTAAACAGCGCATCACGAACACACGGGGGCTACGGTCCACCGCTTGAAAGAATAATGCCTAAAAATAGTGAAGTTGAATTATCTCCGCTATCCTTCGCATTGTATATGCATACCCCGCTATTTATTTGAGCAGAAGACGGTTTCTCGCTAGCTCCATAGACTAAGTTGCTGGACACATACCCCCATGATCTGAGATGTTGTTAGGGTATAGTTACTGATGCCTTGCCCAGATTGGCGTCAAAAGGAGCTCTCTATGAAACGGTCCAGCGGAATACTTTTACATTTTACTTCACTGCCCTCTATATTCGGAGTTGGAGATATTGGACCGGCAGCATATAAATTTGCTGACTTTTTAGCTGAAGCAGGACAAAGATTCTGGCAGGTTCTGCCTATCACTCCTACTTCAAGCGAACTTTGCAATTCACCATATTCCGGATTTTCTGCGTTCGCGGCAAGCCCTTTGCTTATCAGCCCAGAATTGATGGTTGAGTACGAGCTATTGGAAGCAAATGAAATCGAAGAATTCATAATACCAGGCTCAAATAAAGCAGACTTCGACGCTGCGGCACGAGCTAAAGAGACTCTTTTACGTAAAGCATTCTCTCGCGTGGCAAATAACTTATTAAATGATCCGGTCTTTTCTCAATTTATTTGGGACAACATGCACTGGGTTAATGATTTTGCCCTTTTCACAGCCCTTAAGCTGCATTTCAACGGTGACAACTGGACCATGTGGCCGGAAGACATCCGTGACCGCACAGAAAGTGGAATGAAATACTGGGGCGAATTTCTCGCGCGAGAAATCTTATTTGTTAAATTCTGTCAGTGGATTTTCTTCCGTCAATGGGGGCAACTTCGTGATCATTTAACTGAAATTGGAGTTGAACTGATCGGAGATATTCCTATTTATGTCACGCACGACAGCTCTGATGTATGGGCAAACCGTCATATTTTCAAACTCGATGAAAGCGGAAAATCGCAAGTAGTTGCAGGTGTTCCGCCAGACTATTTCAGCGAAACAGGCCAGCTCTGGGGAAATCCCGTCTTTAATTGGGATGTACTTGAGCAAGACGGATTCGGCTGGTGGATCAGCAGACTTAAGCACAACCTTGGGTTATACCACTGGGCAAGGCTCGACCATTTCAGAGGGTTTTCCGCATACTGGGAGGTCCCTGCAGATGCGGAATCCGCAATAGACGGCTACTGGGTTCCCGCTCCGGGACACAAGTTATTTGAAAAGCTTTCCTGCGAGGAAGGATGTTTGCGAATTATTGCCGAAGACCTAGGCCACATAACTCCTGATGTGGCCTACCTGAGAGACAGATTTCAATTGCCAGGCATGAGCATTCTACAATTTTCCTTTGGTAATGACATAGGAGTATGCGGAGATGCGCTGCACAACCACAGGCGCAATTCCGTCGTATATACTGGCACTCACGACAACAATACAAATCGTGGCTGGTTTAATATAGACGCGGATGAAGTTAGCCGAAAAAATATGCTGGCATATCTCGGTCATAATTGGATGGATGAATCAAAGGTATCGTGGGAACTTATCAGAATATTGATGTCTAGTGTTGGTTGCCTCTGCATCATTCAAGCACAGGACATACTTAATATGGGCGGAGAAGCACGCATGAATGTCCCCGGAGAAGCGGATGGCAACTGGGGCTGGAAACTTATGCCCGGCCAACTGACAAGGCTTATCAGGGAGCGTCTAGGAGAAATGACAGAACTATTCGGCCGTACCAGCCGAATAGATTAAGCAAGATTACTCAGCCCTCATATGATCAACCATATGGGGGCTATTTCTTTCCTATGTAATAAAATCCATTGGCGCGGTTCCCGTTCATTGTTGTATAAACAACCTTTTTATATTTAACATCCGTAAACGTGCTCAACAATTCTTTGGTCCGCTCATCAGAAAAGTGACGCAATATGCCTCCCCCCTCTAATTCGAAAACACCATACGTCCCATGCTTCTCCTGGAAATAATCATATCTTTCGACATTGCGCTCATCTGTGTTCAGCAAAAAATCATTAATATAAATGAGTCCGCCCGGCTTAAGAACTCTGTGAATTTCGCTCAACACTGAATTTTGATCTTTATCTTCAGGAATGCATGTAAGCACGGCAACCAAAAGCGCAGCATCAATGGATGAATCCTCAAATGGGATTATACCAAGATTCATTGGATGGACATCTAAAGACCTGTCTTCGGAAGTAGCCCTGCTCCGCAAAGCCACAGAAGGTTCAACACCCTTCACGTCAGTAAAGCCGGCATCAAGAAGTTCACTCATTACGCGTCCGTAGCCGCACCCCACATCAAGAATCTTTGCACCATTTGAAACATACTTTTTTAATTCAGCGATTTGAACAGGGGTCGAAAAAAATTTTAATGACCCTTTTTCTTCCCAATATTTTGAATATTTATCAGACTCTGATTTCATTATTTTTCTCAATTAAATAGTAACTAATTAAATAAAATGTGGCGGCGCAAAATTGTATCACAACTGTCACCACGCTGAGATTCTTTAAAAAGGGGGGAACCGTATAACCCCTTTAGTCCAAAAAACAATAAATGATTTCAAACATTACACGGAGCAAATCATGAATACGACTCAAAGAATTCTCATCAAAAACCATCTCGAGCATCAACTTGCAGACCTAATTCAACGCACTGAAAGGCGCGATACGGTTGTTGAAACATGTGCGGATGACAATGAATATGCTTCGCGCATTAGCGAGCAAAAAATCAACCTCGCTATCCACATGCGCGAGAGCAGTCTCATCCGCGAAACAGAGGAAACTCTAGGCCGCGTCGATCATTATGATTTCGGCATATGTAGCGAATGCGAAAAAGCTATCGGTATCGCAAGAATTAAAGCTACCCCGACAACCCGTCTGTGCGTAACCTGTCAGCAGCTTTTAGAAGAGGAAGAAGGACTGCTCGCATGGGTTAGCTAAAGCTCTACCAGAAGCCACCAGCAACGCAAATAATGAGCACGGGATGACCATGAGGTCCTCCCGTTATGGCGCGAAGAACCCAACTTAATTCTTGCCGACAATACGCACAGTAGCGCTTGTGATCATAATTTCAACGACTTCAATAGCCTTAACGGAAACAGGGTCGATATCACACTGCTTGCTGTTAAAATGTTCCATTACTATGTTCAAGGCTCCGACCTTTTCTTGATCTTCAAGAAATCTAGGAACTCCTGTCCCAACCACGGAACGGAACGAACAGCCCCATTTGCACGGCTTGTCGTTTGGCTCAATAGCATATGAAGCAATCACGCTGAAACCGATTTCCTCTCCCGAAGCCAGCGCTGAAATTTTACGCCCTACTTTGGAGGAATGTATATATATCGTACCATTATTATAACCATAGTTAACAGGAACACTGTATAAACCATCTCCATCTTTAAGTGCGAGATGGATAACTTCCCCTTCGCTCAGTACTTCAGCGACAACGTCTTCATCATCACTAAACCCTTTCCGAAGTTTTATTTCATGACTCATAAACACTCCCCCTTTATTCTAGCAGACAAACAGTATAAACAAAGCGAATGCCTACTAACTCCACACTATCAATTATCATTCCTGTATTCAATGAACAATTGCTAATAAATACTTGTATTAAAGGTATCAAATCAAATCTCGGCAATGAACACGAAATAATCGTTGTTGACGGATCACCAGACAATTCTACAATCCCCTGTATCAGCGATAAAAGCATCATATCCGTTTCAAGCTCAGCTGGACGCGCCTTACAAATGAATACTGGGGCGATGATTGCCACAGGAGACATATTAATTTTTCTTCATGCGGATACAACTCTCCCGCTGAACTCCGCAAGCTTGATTCGCGATGCACTCGTTCAACCCGGAGTTGTCGCAGGGGCCTTCAGCCTCAGTTTTGATGACAAATCATTTTTAAGCAGACTGATTGCTTACATGGCAAACATACGGACTACTCTGGAACGTGTGCCTTATGGAGATCAAGCTCCCTTTATTAAGAAAGAAACATTCGTTACCATAGGAGGATTTCCACTTATCCCTATAATGGAAGACGTTGAATTATTTCAAGATATAAAGAAAAGAAAGTTAAAAATAATTCTGCTTCAGAAATCTATCATAACGTCTGCAAGAAGATTTAAGCAAACAGGTATGATCCGCTGCTTTTTGCGCAACTGGTTACTCCGCATACTTCACACATGTGGAGTCAGCCCGTTTACATTAAAAAAAATGTATAAAAATCATGGTGAACTAAAGTGAAGCAGGCATTACTTATCTTTGTAAAATTTCCAATAGCAGGCTGCGTTAAATCCCGTCTTGGTGACGAAATAGGATATGAATTAGCAGCTAGTTATTATTCTGCATTTGTATTGGATTTATTAGCCAGAATTGATCGCCATCAAATCGAAACGTTGATCTTTTTCGAGCCAAATCACTCTATAGACAATTATGAAGGCTGGCTTGGAAAGCGCAAGATGATCCCTCAGCATGGAAAGGATTTAGGCAAACGAATGTTTAATGCGTTGAAAAATGTTTTTAACCTTGGATATGACAGTTGCGTACTGATCGGAAGCGATTTGCCTGATCTTACAGCGCAGGCAATTAATCATGGAATGGTAAGTTTAAAAGAGCACCCTGTTTGCATTGGGCCAGCAAAAGACGGCGGATATTATTTGATTGGATTTCAAAAGGAAGCACTAACCAAAGCTCCATTCATTAACATGAGATGGAGCACTCCAAATGTTTTTTCAGAAACCATTCAGAGGCTGAAATCAACGGGACTTGAACCGTTGATTTTACCCAAACACGCAGATATTGATACAGCACAAGACCTAGTTCAGCTCATGAATCATAAGGACATTCAAACCGAATGCCCCCGTACCTTCGCAATATCTATTGAAGATAAAAGTTCTCTCAAATAGCAAAACAGATACGGGCTTAAATATTAGAAGTCGTGCAAACTCATTTTAAACTAATATTCAACTATATTTAGACTTTCTAAGCTGCTTGGTTTTTTACGAATAAATCGTAAAATATCAAATCCTAAGTCGGTAATAATTTCAATATTCCAAGCACCACCAGAACCAAAACCGCTCATGATCTCTTCGCGAATACCTGTTCTGATATGGACATCCACGACCCGAGCAGAAGTAGCATCTAATTGTTCAACGATTCCGGGAACAAGCCCACAGGTAACACCACTCATATCAACAACTTTAGTTTCTCTTTCTTTTTTCATTTTATTTTCCAACACAAAATTTACTGAAGATTGAATCAAGAATTTCTTGAGGGGTAATCTCACCTGTTATTTCGGACAGAGCTGAACACGCGCTCTCAAGTCTAACGCCAAGCAAATCATAAGGAATGGTCATTTCAATATCTTGAATAAGCCCATCCAGCTCAGATAGAGCCTTTTTAAGAGTAGCCGCCTGACGAGAATTGGGTACAAGCTCATCAGGATCAGGCTCACCAGCTCCAGCTAAAACATGATCACGAATGGATAAAGCCAGTTCGTCAATACCCTGTCCCTTTTTAGCAGAAATTTCAACAACATCATAACCGGCTTGTGCCATAACATCTGAAGGAGAAGGAATAGATTGCGGAAGGTCCGTCTTATTTATAACAGCAATACATTTACCGCTTTCAGCTGAAAATTCTGGGTCAATTTCCTCAATTTCAAAATCCTTTGACCCATCAATAATCAAAAGAACAAGATCAGCCTGCTGAGCAAGTTCGCGGCCCATATCAAGCCCGGCTTGTTCAACCTTGTCGCTTGTTTCGCGAAGTCCGGCAGTATCTACTACCCGCACTTGCAAACCATCAAGGTTCAGAGTTTCCTCAATGAAATCTCTAGTGGTTCCTGGAATGTCAGTAACAATTGCACGGTTACGACCTAAAAGAGCATTCAAAAGACTGGACTTACCCGCATTTACTTTACCAGATAAAACGGCAAGACCGCCCTCTCTCCAAGCGCGAGTTCTTTCGACTCCGGCTAAGATTTCAGAAATATTTTTCACAGCGTCAGTAACTTCAGTTTTCATCTTATCGAGAGGCAGACACTCAAGTTCATCCTCAGGAAAATCCACAGCCACGCATAAATGTGCGCGAAGCTCTTCAAGCCTGAGTCGAAGTTCTTCTATGCGCTTACCAAGCACTCCAGAGAGCTTTACTCTAGCCAATTGCGCCGCTCCTTTTGATGGAGCATGAATCATTTCCGCGACAGCTTCTGCCTGGGTCAAATCCATTTTACCATTAAGGAAAGCTCTAAGAGTAAATTCTCCCGGACGGGCAAGAGTTGCACCGCGCGACAATATTTCTCCGAGAACCGCAGCCAGAATAGCTCTGCCACCATGGCAGTTAAATTCAATGGTATCTTCACCGGTATAAGAACCCGGCCCGGGCATAAAAACAGCTAGCACATCATCCAGTTCAACGGACTCTGCATCCAGCAGGGTTCCATAATGCATGGTATACCGCTTAAATCCTGAAAAGGATTCTTTCCCGGATTTAAACATGGCATTTGCAATATTCAGAGCGTTATCACCGCAAACACGGATAATCCCAACTCCGCCATCACCGGGAGGTGTGGCAATGGCAGCTATTGTCCCGGAAGAACTGAGTGACATAAATTTTCTCCATTAACAGATTAAAAAATTAACCCCGCAGACATTGTCCACGGGGCTAATTAAAAGGTCTGTATTCACCGCATGTAAACTAAAGCCTAATAGCGGTTGTAACGATCGTCGCCGTAGTTACCAACGTTACCAGTGTTACCGTTTTTATCACTGTTGCCATTGCGGTCGTTGTTTTGTCCAGGTGCGCGATTACCGAAGTTCTCATCACGTGGTGCACGATTACCGAAGTTTTCGTCACGAGGTGCACGGTTTACTGCATTCTCACGAGGAGCGCGGTTACCGAAGTTTTCATCGCGACCGCGCGGAGGTGCACTATTCTCAGTACGACCGCGAGGAGCATAACCTTCAGTACGTCCACGGCTTCCGTAGCTATCGTTACGACCACGAGGTGCTCCACCAGGTCCGCGTGGTGCGCCTGCGCGCTCAGGTCCGCGTGGTGCGCCTGTACGCTCAGGTCCGCGTGGTGCGCCTGTACGCTCAGGTCCGCGTGGTGCGCCTGTACGCTCAGGTCCGCGTGGTGCGCCTGTGCGCTCAGGTCCGCGTGGTGCGCCTGTGCGCTCAGGTCCGCGTGGTGCGCCTGTGCGCTCAGGTCCGCGTGGTGCGCCTGTGCGCTCAGGTCCGCGTGGTGCTCCAGTGCGCTCAGGTCCGCGTGGTGCTCCGCGTTCGGAACTACGGCTATCATAACGATCAGAAGACTGAGGTTTATAACCTTCTGGTCTTTCTGGACGCTCTGAACCACGTCCACCAGCGTTACGGCTGCGACGAGGTAGAATCAATACGCGCTTCATAGGACCATCGCCCTTGCTGCGGGTATTAACGTGTTTATCTTCCTGCAAAGCCATATGAACGACTCTGCGATGATAAGAACTGAGAGGTTTTGTACTCTGCACCCTTCCAGTATGCATTGCTTTATCGGCAAGATGCCATGCGAGCTGACGAAGTTTTTCGTCCTGGCGTTCGCGATAGTCACCTGTATCAATCTGTACACGGACAGAAGTCTGAAGTTTTTTAGAAACCATCCTGTTGCAGAGGTACTGCAAAGAGGAAAGAGTCTGACCTTCACGACCAATAATAAGGCCGGAATTTTCTTCATCATCAACGAGAACGTTGACTCTATCTTCGCCCACTTCAATTTTAAGATTCGGTGCCTGCTGAACAATCGGCTCGATCATTTTTTCGAGTGCTTCACGGACAGCTGCTTCAATATCTTTAGGATCAGCTTCCATTATGCTACGACGTTCTCTGAACCCTTCAGCAGGAGCGGAATCCCTTGGGGCTTCTCCTCTGTCAGTAGAAGGAGCGCTTACAGCTGGCGCTGCAGCTTCTTCTCTAACAGCAACAGTAGTATCTTCTTTAACAGCAGGAGACACTGCGTCTGGACGCGGAGCTATTGCTGTTTCTTCTTTAACTGCGGGAGTTTCGCGGGAAACTCTTTCCGGAGCACGCTCAACCCTTGTTTCGACAGGTCTTTCTACTGGCCTTTCAACGGGTCTTTCTAATGGTCTTTCATCTCTATCGTTAAGTAATGGTCTTCCTTCTCCGCCTCTCGGGCGAGCCTTTACTTTCGCATTCTTTTTACCAACAAGTCCAAATACCCCGGTTGAACCACCGCTGAGTATTTCAATTTCAAGCTTATCACGATTTAAATTGAAGTGATCACAGGCAGTATTAATAGCCTCGTCCAGATTTTTACCCTGGAATTCTTTGAATTCGCTCATTCTATCTCCTAGTAGTGTTCTTCACTCCATAGCCCCAAGATACGTACGCCCTAATTTTTAACTTTACGAGTGATAATCCACTGCTGGGCAATTGAAAGTACGTTGTTCACTAACCAGTATACAACCAACCCTGCAGGGAAGTTGAGGAACATAAATGTGAACACGAGAGGCAAAAGCATCATGATTTTCTGCTGAGTAGGATCACCGGCTGACGGTGTCATTTTCTGCTGAAGGAACATGGTAGCACCCATCACGATCGGAGTGATGTAAAGCGGGTCTTTAGCCGAAAGGTCGGCAAGCCAAATGATATCAGTAAAAGGTAGATAAGTAATAAAGTCGGCATGCCTCAGGGCAACCGTTCCTAATAAAGCCTTATACAAACCGAAGAAAACAGGAATCTGCAGCACCATGGGTAAACACCCACCTGCCGGGTTGACGTTATACGTCTTATAGAGCTGCATGGACTCTTTGTTGAGTCGCTCTTTATCATCACCATATTTTTCACGAAGCTTAGCAACCATTGGCTGTAAACGCTTCATCTGTTCCATTGATTTGTAACTTTTCTGAGATAAAGGCCAGAACAAAAGTTTGATCGCAATGGTCAGCAGGATGATTGATATACCATAGTTATGTACATACTGGTTAAACCATTCCAATGCTATTGTCAGTGGTTTTGCAATAATATCAAACCAACCGAAGTCAATTGCTGAACCAAGGTCGCCAGGCGCTTTGGCCATTGCAACGGGATCCATTGGTCCAAAGTAGTAAGAGCAGCCAAGTTTACGTTCTATTCCTTTATCAAAGGAAATAGTCTCTTCTGCTGCAAGTCTGAAAATATCATCCTGAAGTTTACCCTTGATGGTAACTTCTTTGGACTCAGGCAAAAGAGCAAGAATAAAGAAGTTAGAATCAATAGCACCCCAGTTCAATGCTCCAGTTACAGAAACACCGGTTTCTTTCAAATCATCACGGCTATCTTCTGTATCAAGACCTTCAGGACCAAACCATGCAATACGAGTTGGATTGTACTGATCATCTTCACTACTTAGACTCTTGGTCGCAGTAGTGAAAGCCAATCGACCCTGACCGCTAGGGTTGGATACATTAATGACGCGAACGTCTTCATCTATCAAGTAACTATCAGCGTGAAATGTTAGGCGGCGTTCAATTCTGAACCCTTCCACGTCTCCTCGGAAAATAAGAGTTCCGATTTGGTCCCCGTCAAGAGACAAATCTTTACCTTCAAAAGCCCATACGCCATTAACCCAAGTGGCAATCCCATTAAGGATAAGCCCCATAGGAGCTTTATTAAGAGCATTTTCCCCGACCATATCCACATCAAGAGAGTTCGGGTCAATTGTTTCTTTGTAACGTTTAAGCTGGAAATTCTCTAAGAGTCCACCCTGTGAATTAATCACAGCAGAGTAAAGAGGTGTTTCCACTTTAAGTTTAGTTCCTTTAGCAGAAACTATCGCAGTGGTGGTTATAGGATCTGGAAACTGATTAGATACAGGTCCGTTAGCAACTGTATTCGAGTTCTGATTCTGTGTAACGGATTGCTGCTGGATCGGTGCTGGTTGTTGCGGCTGGGGAGGGAAAAGGAATTGCCAGCCGAGAAGTACTGCAAAGGATAAGGCAACAGCTAAGATAACGCGTTTGTTTTCCATTTTTTAATTTCTCACTCATTTGACCTTTAAATTCAGGTCGAGACTGCGCGGTGGTAGATTTTTAGGGACGGGGACTGGATCATGTCCGCCCTTGCATAACGGATGACAACGCATCAGACGCCACAAAGCAAACAACCCTCCTCTGATCACTCCATGAAGGGAAATCGCCTCTATGGCATATTGCGAGCAGGTAGGATGAAAGCGGCAGCACCCCGGAAATAACGGGGAAATAAACTTCTGATAAAAGCGTATTGGATAAAGAAACAGAGTCCGCATTCCCTGATTTCTCATTCCTGAATCCGGTCGACAGCCAGCTTATTTAGCTTACCAATAACCGTGCTCAGTTCTTTTTCAGCAAGACCAAGAGTAATTTTCTTGCCGTCCAAAGCTCGTTTGGGCACAAATATTATGTCCGCCTGAACTTTGATTTGATTTTGATAGAGCCTGAAGAATTCCCGTATCACTCTTTTGATACGATTCCTGACAACAGCAGGCCCCTTTTTTCTGCTCACGGTAAGGCCCAAACGAACCCCGCCGGGGCCGCTACCATGGCAAAGCACGAACAATATAAAATTCTTCGTGTAGTGTTTCTTTCCCTGCTCATAGCAAAGATCGAAATCAGGCTTCTTAAGGAGACGATGCTCCTTAGTCCACTTTAACAACCTAATCTTTTGCGTCCTTTAGCACGACGTCTTGCAATTATTGCACGACCGCTTTTTGTGCGTGAGCGAACGAGAAATCCGTGAGTTCTTTTTCTTCTAATTACACTTGGCTGATAAGTTCTTTTCATACTATTTCTCCAAAAATTATTTTCTTGATACTACCGGAATATTCCGGTCACAAGGAACGGGAACATATATCCCCAATGGGGGACATCGTCAAGAAATGTTTTTCAAACTAAACTACTGCAAACCACTTTTAATCTCACTTCGATTATTTTACCTTCCTTCGAAATGAAAACAAGACCGCATACCCTGATGTTTGCCATGCTGTCAAAGTCTAATAGCATATAATACACATATATTTCAATTTCATTTTGTTTTTAATAAAAAGAGATTGAGATATATGGCTTATATCTTCATCATGGTTATGTTGCATTTGTTAAGACAAATTTAGCAGACAAAATTTTATGCAGCTAATAAATCATTTTAATCAAGACTGCCTACACCACAGACAGTCCTAATATCAAAGGAGAAATTCATGTCAGTTATTCAAAATTTCTGGAACTTAAAGCTCGGTGAACTTAAAGAAGTACTCGAAGACAATGGCTTCACTACTTATGTTGCGAACAACGGAAAAGCCGCAGCCATGCTGATTCTAGATAAATTAATCCCGCAGCTCTCCCCTTCCTCCATCAGCTTCGGCGGTTCCATGACTGTTGTTGATACGGGGTTATACGATCAAATAAAAAAACTTAATAAAGTTAAAGTGATCGACACATATGACGTTCAGCCTCCTATGGCTGAAAGAATTGAGCGCCGCAGACAAGCACTACTCACAGACCTTTTCATCACCAGCGCCAATGCTCTCACTGAAGAAGGCGAGATTGTTAATCTAGACGGCACAGGCAACAGAGTTGCAGCCATGGCATTCGGTCCAAAGAACGTTATCGTGCTTGTCGGCAGAAATAAAATTTGTGGAGACTTAGATGCAGCAACTCGCCGCATCAAAGAATACGTCGCACCAGTTAACGCTATGAGACTCAAAAGGAAAACACCATGCGCAGTAACCGGAACTTGCGCTGACTGTAGCTCTCCTGAGCGCATCTGTTCCGTGTGGGGAATTACCGAAAAGTCATCACCTAAAGGACGTATTCACGTTATTCTTATTAATGAAGATCTCGGCTACTAGACTAATTTAACAGAATATTTTCTCTACACGTCTATATTCAACAAAAGGGATTACAGGCATGAAATTAAAGTTCACTCCTGTAATCCCTATTTTCTAACCATAGACCACTATTTATCTTTAATGACGGAACTACATTGACCAGAAAAAAGCACACTGACCACACTCGTAATTACAGAAAAAACGTTACTCATTCAAAAGCAGAAACCTCTTTTCAAGTCGTTGTCGAGCAGACAGATCTTTTTATCATTGCTGAAAGGGACCTCAGCGCTGAAGCTGCGGCGATCATTCACGAGGTTCGTTCCGTTATCAAAGCTCACATACTCATTAACCCGCTTTTCGGCACAAGCCTCACCCCAGTCAAAGTCCATGACGGTGCTGATCCTGTAATTTTAGCAATGGCCGAGACATCAGCCCTGTGCGGAGTCGGCCCCATGGCAACTGTGGCTGGAGCCGTGGCACAAGAGGTCGCGATTCGACTCGCACCATTATCCGAAAATATTATAGTTGAAAACGGTGGTGACATTTATATGAACTCCACAACTCCGCGTACAGTGGCCCTTCTATCAGATCCAGACTCAGGCTCGAAGATCGCCTTAAAGATCGACACAGAGGAGTTCCCCGTAGCAATCTGCTCGTCATCAGGAACCATAGGGCATTCACTAAGCCTCGGGAACGGAGATCTTGTCACGGTAAGATCAAAAGACGCACGCCTTGCCGACGCCGCCGCAACAGCGCTAGCGAATCATCTCAAATCTCCTGCGGACGTACCACTCGTAATAGAAAAAGCCCGAATCCTGTCAGAGCAACTGACAAAATCCGGGACTAAGTACGGTTTAGATGGAGTTTTCGTTCAATACGATTCCAAAATTGGAGCATGGGGCGCAATTGAGTTAATCGCGCTGTAATTGTCTCCTACTGACTTACGGCCCCTTGTATCGCCATGAATGGTGGGCTGATGGTATCCATCTTATCTCTATGAAGCACCATTCTATAGCCAAAAGAAATGAACAGAGGACCGGACATTATCTGTTCCGGCTTAAGCTCGAAATCGAAAGGAACGCCAACGCCGGCTTGCAACTTTTCAGGAGAAAAGACTTGCATTCCCTGCGCCAATACGCCCCCGTCATTATCACTTAAGTAGCCCTGAATCCAAAGCTCACCGATCCACCTTGCCCATTCCGGAACATTATCTTTTTTAATAAAGGCTGTGCCGCGTATACCAAAGCTGTCTTTGCGCGGAACCACCTGATAATCAAAATCCATAAATTCCATCGATATCTTGCTGGGACTTTCAAGCACCCAATGATCGCGATTCAAATGCGAAACGTCTAGATGAGCGCACCCTGCGGACATCAGAACGAATAATACAAATAAAACTACGGTAATTTTTTTCATCTCAAAGAATACCTATTTCTCCGGTAGCAGAAATTAACCGCAACCTGTAATTAACCTAGTTCGACTCGAGTCTAATTTAACTTAGACTCAACAGATTCAACCTTTCCATGAAGCCTATCCTCTGCGCCACGGCGGCAATCGGCCTTCATTACAATATAGATGCGATCACAATCAGTCGCCAGTTCATGATAACATTTAGAAACCGCAGCCATTATATCATCCCACTCGCCTTCAATACTGGTCCCCATAGGACCGAGCTGGCAGGACAAGCCACTGCTCCTAAGAATCGCTACAACCCGAGCGACATAAGGACTTACGCTGACACCTTTATCAGTAGGAAAAATAGTTAATTCTACTAATACACTCATGATATCTTCTCCATTTTGCATTAATATAGATCAACCACACAGGTTTAATATACATCTCCACACCATGGGAAGGCAAGCACGTAAACGACTATTCAATATCTTTTAGAGCCTTAATATTCCAAATATCCTCAGCGTATTGGCGCATAGTCCTGTCCGTCGAGAATTTGCCCATACGTGCTGTGTTCAAAATTGTTTTCCGAACCCAGATAGCAGGATCAGCATACTCAATATCGACTATCCTCTGAGTATCAGTATATTCCTTAAAATCAGCCAGATGCATATACTTTTCATTGTCCGTCAACAACTTCTCTACAACCCAGCGGAACATGCCCGGCTCTCCGGGAGAGAATCTACTGGACGCTAACGCATCCAAAACCTGACGAACATCCTCAGATTTTTCGTAAATACCGCGCGGATGATAAGATTTTTCCATCAAAGTTTCTTCAACTTGATCCTGCCTGAGTCCGAATAGGTAGAAATTATCAGCCCCGACTTCCTCACGCATCTCAACATTTGCGCCGTCCAGAGTTCCAATGGTCAGAGCGCCGTTCATGGCAAACTTCATGTTTCCTGTACCGGAAGCTTCCATTCCCGCGGTTGAAATCTGTTCACTCAAATCACAAGCAGGGATCATTTTTTCAGCAAGTGACACGCGGTAATCAGGAATAAAGGCGACCTTTATCAGCCCCTTAACGCGCGGATCTTTATTAACAACATCACCAACGCTATGTATGAGCTTGATTATCTGTTTAGCTTCCCAATATCCCGGAGCGGCTTTTCCTGCGAAAATAAAAGTTCTCGGACAAAGTGGTTCTTTACCATGATCAACCAGTTCAATATACAGATGTATAATATGTAAAACGTTGAGCAACTGACGCTTATACTCGTGTATACGCTTAGCATGGATATCAAAAATTGAGTCAGGATTAACTTTAATATCCAAAGTACTTCTTATGAAATCTGACAAAATTATTTTATTGGTCCGTTTCGCGGCAGTATACTTTTCGCGGAAAGCAGAATCATCAACGTATTCCTCTATCCGTTTCAAATCACTAAGGTCAGTGATCCACTTCTTACCGACAGAATCTATCAACAGCTTAGATAACGCCGGATTAGACTTAAGAAGCCAGCGGCGAGGAGTTACGCCGTTTGTTTTATTATTAAATTTATCGGGGTCCATTTCATAGAAATCAGGGAAAAGCCTGCGTTGTACGAGATCAGAATGAAGTTCTGAAACTCCATTTACCGAATGAGAACCAATAACTGCAAGGTTCGCCATACGAATTTCTTTTTTACCATGCTCGTTAATTAACGACATGCTCTTAATTTTCTCAGCGTTACCGGGATATTTTTTTGCCACACCAGCTAGAAAGCGACTGTTAATCTCGTAAATCAGCTGCAGATGGCGCGGAAGAACCTTTTCAAACAGTTCAACCGACCAGCTTTCAAGTGCTTCTGGAAGTAACGTATGATTTGTAAAAGCACAGGTAGCCGTGGTTATTTCCCAAGCCTTTCCCCACTCAATACGCTTTTCGTCCACGAGGAAGCGCATAAGTTCAACTACAGTCAATGCCGGATGAGTATCATTCATCTGAATGGCCACATAATCAGCAAATTGTGAGAAATCCTTATTTTGAGCGGAGAACCTACGGGTAATATCTCTCAAGCCACAGGCTACAAGGAAATATTCCTGAATTAGGCGTAGCTCTTTACCGAATGAAACAGATTCACTCGGATATAAAACCTTTGTGACCATCTCTGATTCAACTTTACGCTGGACAGCTCTGATGTAATCACCATGATTGAAAATTTCCATGTCAAAATTTTCGGAAGATTTAGCTGCAAACAATCTGAGATAGTTAACAGTTTTTCCGCCAAAACCAACGATAGGAATATCGTATGGAATACCGATCAAATCTTCCCAGTCCATCCACATGGGCAAATATTGACCATCAGGAGAAAGACTATTCTCAACCCTACCGTATAAAGGAATAATTACAGAATGATCTGGCCGTGCAATTTCCAGCGGCATGCCTTCGGTCATCCAGTAATCGGCCAATTCCTTCTGATATCCATTTTGAATACTTTGCCGAAACAGTCCATATTCATAGTGAATGCCATAACCACAGCCGGGCATATCGAGCGTTGCAAGGGAATCTAAAAAACAAGCCGCAAGGCGTCCGAGGCCGCCATTACCGAGCGCAGGGTCTCGCTCACTTTCACGAACTTCGTCAAGATCATAACCGATCTCTTTAAATAGCTCCTCGCACCGTTCCAGAAGTTCCATATTACACAGGGAATTACCTAGACAGCGCCCAAGAAGATACTCGATAGAAAAATAGTACATGCGCTTAGCTTTCGTTTCACGATATCTGTCGCGCGTCATGATCATGCGCTCGACAAGACGGTCCCTCATGGCAAGAGCCAACGCTTTTCCCATGTCATGCTCACTAGCATCACCGAGTTCTTTACTAAGGGAAAAAACAACATGATCGCTGATATCTCGAACAAGACTTTTGCGGTCGTTTTTCTTTTTTAAAGTAAACTTTCTTTTTTTTATCATGGGCGCTCCTTAATATTAACGAACGTTAATATAAACACCCTAGCAGTTTCAATGGTCTAAATCTACTTTAAAAAATATTTTGGAAGGCAGAATAGGATGAGTAAATCTAATAGAACACGGTAAATTGCGGGACAAATCATAGCAACTAAAAGTACAATAAACTCAAAAACATACACATCACAATTTTCTATTGCTTAATAGTCCCCATAGAAAACCTGCAAATAACATCTGAAACTTCTTCCAACCATGACTGGTCATGACTAACAATTACCAAAGTGGTCCCGCATTTATCGCGGACTTTCGCGGCGGCTTCGCGGATAAGAAGCGTACTTTCACGGTCTAAGCTAGCCGTTGGCTCATCAAGAAGCAGCACTCGTGGGTTGATTGCCAACCTTGCCGCAAACGCCACCCTCTGTGCCTCGCCGCCGGATAGTTCATACCACTGGCGTGACATGAATAGATCTGGATCTAGACCGACCATATTAAGAGAATCGCGCACAGTGGATTCAATATTATCCGCGCCTCTCAGTTCTAGCCCGTAGGCAACATTTCTGCCGACAGTACGCTTCAATAAATATGGCTCTTGGGTAAGTAGAGAAACTTCTCGCCGCAAATCTGTATTGGCAACGTCTACCCGTTTACCGTCATAAAAAATTTCGCCCGACGCGGGACTTTCTAGAAACGCCAAAATGCGCATCATGGTGCTTTTACCGCTACCATTGTGTCCGGCAAGACCGACAATAGCACCTTTTGATATTGAAAAATCGGACACGTCGAGAACTGTCTTACCTCCATAACACTGGGTCACGTTTGACAGTCGGTACAAAACATCACTCATTGCCCCGCCCTCTTTTTAATACCGGACATGGAGAAATTCACTGCGAACGCGATAATCATGAGCACCATTCCTAGCGCTATTCCCATTGAAAATTCGCCTTTACCCGTCTCAAGAGCAATCGCCGTGGTAATGGTCCGCGTATGCCACTTGATATTCCCCCCGACCATCATGGAAATACCAATCTCGGAAACAATGCGTCCGTAAGCGGCGGCGGCAGCAAGCGCTAAGCTATAGCGGGCCTCCCAGAGAGTTGTGCGTAATATCTGACTATGGGCAGCGCCCAAAGTTAGGAGTGTGTTTTTCAATCGCTGATCAAGAGCTTCAACAGCAGTTGCCATCATCGCTATAACAATAGGTAGCCCCAAGAGAGCCTGCCCGATGGCAATGCCGGGAATGGTAAACAAAAGGCCCATCTCGCCAAGCGGTCCCCTGCGGGAAAGGAAGGCATAAACGAGTAGCCCTATTACAACCGTTGGAAAAGAAAGCATGGAGTCAACGAAGGTTCTAAGAAATTTTTTGCCGCGAAAATTGTGATAACCAAGTAGAAAACCAAGAGGAGCACCAATTATTAAACTAATTGAAATCGAAACGGTCGAAACAGCAAGTGTCGTAAATATTGCTGAATACGTCTCAGGATCTCCTCCGAAGAGAAGAACGAATGCATGCAAAAAACCATTTGCGATAAAATCCATAGGATACTGCCTCTATATAAAAAAAGGGGATGCATATGCATCCCCTCAAAATAAACTTAGTCTAAAACAAAATTATTTTGCGTTAGGAATGAATAATTTTTTACCGAGAAGCTTAAAGTTAGCAATCTCCTTCTGAGTCTTAGGGGAAGCCATCCACTCAGAGAACTTTGTAGCAAGTTCGTACTTCGCACTTTTGCATTTTTCAGGATTTACAGCAAGAACACTGTACTGGTTGAAGAGAGTCTTATCGCCTTCTACAAGCACTTTAAGTTCAGGGGAACCGTTCTTGTTAGCTTCATATTTAATGTATGTACCGCGGTCAGTCATGATGTAACCGTCACGTTCTTCAGCAACAGTGATGCTCTTAAGCATACCCTGTCCTGTCTGAATGTACCATGTGTCTTTGTCAGGAACAGCCATGCCTGCTACTTTCCAAAGTGAGATTTCTTTTTTATTGGTACCTGAATTGTCGCCACGGCTTACAAAAGCAGCTTTTTGAGCAGCAATAGTCTTCAAAGCGTCAACAACTGGAAGTCCTTTTACGCCAGCAGGATCAGAAGCCGGCCCGATGATAACGAAATCATTGTACATAACTTCTCTGCGATCTTTCAGTGCGCCCATGTCTACGTATTTCTGTTCAGCAGCAGGTGCGTGAACCATCAATACATCAACGTCACAATTTTGGCCCATTTTGAGAGCTTTACCTGTACCGACAGCGGTCCAGCGCAATTCAATCCCTGTCTCTTTCTGAAATTTAGGAGCGAGATCGTCAAGTAGTCCTGTGTTAGCAGTACTGGTAGTGGTAGCCATCATCAAAAAGTCAGAAGCCTTTACCAGACCTGGAGCAACCAGCAGTGTTAAAATCGCAAGAGTTGAAAGAAGCACATTAATTTTTTTCATTTTTCCTCCAGAATGGAAAAGTTCATTATTTCAAGTTTAAAAAGATCACCGCCACAGTGCATTGTAAAATAGTGTCAGCATTGCTATTACGTGCTAAACCAGAAAGAAAGAACTATGTCAATACGTGCATAATTATGCTTTCAGTTTGACCCTAACTATCTTACTATACTTGTAAAGTATGAATTTCAAAAAAAGCATTCTGTGCAGGACTTGACGCAGAAAAGAAAACCTTGATCATTTTATGATACATACTCTAGCTATGAGTGAAACAGGCATAGGTGCAAAAATGACAAAAGATAGCTTGGATTTTACAGTTAAAGAATACTCGAATGGTTCGTTCACTGAGAAACATATTAAAAGCATTCTCGAAATTCCGTTAACCATTAATCTTAACGGACGGGAAGTTGTCACACTACTGACCACTGCAAAATACCCAAAATTTTTAGCTATAGGTTTTTTAAAATCCGATGCCTACATTTCTACACGAAATCAGGTTACTGCAGTTAAAATAACCGAGCTTGGCGATAGAATCATTGCGGACGTAACCACCAACAACGATCCTTGGAAAGGGCGTGTTCTCGAGTATTCCATTACCTCAGGTTGCGGCAAAGGAACCAACTTCGGACGAAATGTTTCTACGATTTCCAAGAAGACAATATCCTCCGATTTAAAGGTGACACCTGACCAAGTTTTACAACACGCTATGACTCTGCATGAACGCTCCACCCTTTATGGAAGAACCAGAGGTTGCCACAATTCGTCTCTGTGTACTCCTACCGAAATGCTATATTTCAGAGAAGACATTGGCAGGCATAACGCTATAGATATGATAGTAGGACAATGCTTCTTTGAAGAAGTTCCGACCAACGGCAAAATGATTGTTTCAACCGGACGAGTCGCTTCTGAAATTCTGTTAAAAGCCGTGCGCATTGGAGTTCCCATCCTAGCTTCAACAGCCGTTGCCACCAGCTTCTCTGTCGAACTAGCAAGAAAAATAGGCATTACCCTCATTGGAAATATCAGTGACACTGGGTTCTGGGTATACAACGATCAAGGCCGTATTGAAGGGCTTTAACTCTAGCTTTAGATTAAAATAACGCTTCCTCCTCAATTATGTCATCGTTCGCATAATATCACTAACATTGCCAAGAACGCCACCACACTCAAACTAAACAGAAAAAGAGCTATCTACCACAAAAACTAATCTTTAAAGCCTCTTACCTTATTAATTATATAAATGAGGTAAGACGTTTGCTCTTGTGTCTCTGCTCATTTTGGCACCAACTACGTGAAAATCATCATAATTACAGTGTATAATAACGTACGATACAGACTGAATCGCGCCTGTGGAAACCCAGAAAATCACTGTTGACTGCAACTCAAAAATGGTATTACCTGTGCAAGAACGAAAGCAAGTAACACTTCTATGCGTCTTTCGTGAAGAAGGCCTACGCCCTTACCTAGTGTAAAAACGAAAGCAATACTTAAGACGATGCAGCACGGTCTTTTTAACTCTACCGTCGAATCAACAGAATTTAAGTGCGTCATCCGGCGCTACGGGCAAATACAGGAGAGAAATATGACTTTTGACTACACAAATGCAGAGCACAAGTTAGATAAAAAAATTATTGAACTTGGTAAAAAAGAATTTCTTCCGGCTGAACTGGTTAGCCTAATATCAAATGTAGCAAAAATTCAACTTCAAGCTGAGAAACAAGCAGCACCTGCTATGCCCGAGGTATCATCCCTTGCTCCAGCGGATGAGAACATTCAAGGACGGCCACTGCTCGCACGAGCTGATTTTCCATACGACCACAAACAGGCAAACGAACTATTTGAGTCATTCAGTAAAATACTTATCAATTTATCCGGCCCAATCGCTGATGCAACTGTGCTGATTACTGAACAAATTAAAAATGGCGATCTTGATCTGGAAAAAGTTTTCGCAGCCTATCTTGAAGGCGATGACAGCTTTTTCGCAAAATACGGAGAAGAGACCCCCGAAGCTCCGCGTACATTAAATTTTCTAGTTCAATCATCAATAACTCCTTCAATTAAAGTAGTCGCCAGGAATATTGCTGTGAACCTCCCGACAATTGAAAAAGAGGATGTTGAGGCGCCTACAAGCGTAGATCTAAACATTGAGTTAAGTCCTCCAGCGGCACGCAACCATGGGCATTGCCCAGTATGCGGCAGCATCCCGTTCATACATGAACTGCGACACAAGCAGGGATTCAGGTATGCGGACTGTTCATTTTGCCACACCGAATACCGCGTGCGCAGGCTGGCATGTGCTTACTGCGATCAAACAGATCAGTCTAAAATGAAATTTTTCAATGTAGAGGGTGAACCGGGATATCGCGTAGAAGTTTGCGACGGTTGCAACAACTACATCAAAACTATTGATTTCAGAGAAATGGATAAAGTTTCGATTCCGACGCTTAACGACCTAGAATCTCTTCCACTTGACTTTCTAGCTGTTGAAGAAGGATATAAACGCGGCACTCTATCTTCTTGGGGGTTCTAAAATGACTCTTATCGACAAACTTGGACGAAGTGTCAGTTATCTAAGATTAAGCGTGACCGACCGATGCAACCTACGTTGCTCTTACTGTGTCACGAAAGATTTCAAACACACTCCGCACCCTAATATTTTAAGATACGAAGAGATGCTGCAGCTCATTGATATTGCCGCATCACTCAATGTGTCAAAACTTAGATTAACGGGCGGCGAACCATTTGTCAGACTCGGCTTCATGGGGTTCGTTTCGAGCATAGTCAATAATCATTCCGATATGGATTTGCGAATTACAACCAACGGAACAGTGCTTGAGCAATATGTACCGGAGCTAAAGAGACTGGGCATCAGCAGGTTAAACATCTCGTTGGACACTTTGAATAGAGAAACATTTGAATCCATCACCGGCTTCGATTACTTGGATAAAGTTTTAAGTTCAATTTCAGCATGCCTTTCTGCCGGAATACGCATTAAAATTAATGCAGTAGCCATGAAGGGAGTAAATGATCATGAACTTGGATCTTTTATACAGTTCGCCAAAGAAAACCCCGTTGACTTTCGCTTCATCGAATTCATGCCTATGGGGCAGGACACAAAATGGACTGACGAATCCTTCTGGGGGGCAAACGAAATACTGGAACAAGCTCGCCAATTTACTACCCTGACGCCTATTAAAAGGTCCGTAAATAGCCGAGGTCCTGCTCAAATGTTTTCCATTAAAGATGGAAAGGGCAAACTTGGATTAATATCACCAGTCAGCTCTCACTTTTGTGCAACATGCAACAGACTTCGGATCACATCCGACGGCAATCTCCGTACATGCCTTTTTTCTGATAAATCTTACCGTTTGCGCGAAATATTACGAAACCCCAAACTCGATAATCAACACATCTTACGAGTTCTTGATAAAGCTACCCAAGACAAACCCCTCGGCAATAATCTATTGCAAAAGAGAACAGGAAGTGAAGGCGTATGCGGAACACAGATGTCAGCGATCGGAGGATAGTCGATGAGGGTAGAAAAATCTTAATAGACGAGCGCGCAGCAATGTTTAAAAAACTGATTTCCTCAGAAGAGGAAGCCAAGAAATTCCTTATCGCTAATTGCTTTGGAGACAGGAAACCATTCTGCCCAAGGTGCAGAGAAAACAAACTGTACACCCTTAGCGGCAGCCGATATCGCTGTTCATCCTGCAAATACACGTTTCAAGACTTTAGCGGTAGATGGATTAATAACGGAGGGTTGTCTTGTACAGAGTGGATACAGCTTATTAAACTTTTTGCCGAAGACAACACGGCTCATGCCATCTCATTGGACCTAGGCATTTCATACAATGCAGCCTACAAGGCCATTTCATCTTTAAGATTTGCGATTCTGGCTCAGGCAATTGATGCGGTACAGCTTCTTGGTCCCGAAACAGGCCTCCACAAGCATCTGAATAACAAAAAACTAACGGGAATACTCAAAAAAAAGGGTTCAGAAATAATTCCCGTATTCGGTGTACTAGAGAAAAATGGATGGGTGTTTATTGACCTTATGCAAAATATAAATGCTGAATCTGTTTTCCACTTCAACCATAATTTCCATCTTAAATTGGTACGGCATGGTAGTATCATTCATACTGACCGTTATCAAAAATACACAGCTCTCATCCTTTGCGGAGACGACTCACTGCCACTGGACTACATCCGTAAATATCCAGGAATAACTCCTGAAATTGAAACTTCAGATGGAGAATTTTGGAAATTCGCAAGAGACAGATTCAAGCGCTACAAGGGAATTTCTCCGCATAGGTTCCCGCTATACCTTAAAGAGTTGGAATTCAGATTCAACAACCGTAATAAAGATCTTTTTGAACTTCTAGTTAACTATGTTTGTAAAATAGTCCCTGATGTAGATTAAAGTACATCAAGAATCATATTTAGAAAAAAACGCGCTACCCCTTAATAGGAGTAGCGCGTTTTTTCTTAACCTAGTGGTTAATTATGTACAATAAAACATATTTTAATAGAAACAACACAATACCAGCATGTTGCGTAAAACAAGGCAAATTATCGCAATTCCATGCGATAGTGATACAAAAGAATATTCACCAAAATGCAAAAAAAAGAGCCTCAAACAGCCTATTACTATCATACTACAACCTTTCCTAAAGTCCAAAAAATCTAAAATAGTGTGTTTAGTGTAAAAACAGGTCCAAGCACGACTTTGTTTCTTTAAATGAGATCTACCGCTAAACACTTATTCTCAACACTAAAAATCATACATATTTCTACCCTACCTCCTCTTATCATAGGGTAAGAACGAAGGCCGTCTGAACTCTGTCCTCAGGCGGCCTTCATCCATTTTTGGCTCAGCACAAAAAAACGGATGAAAAGAAACAATGTTTCAATTCATCCGTAACTTCAATCAGTAATAGAAATACCCCGAATCCTCGCGCGCTAAAAATGTCTCAGTACTACGCGATAACAACCCTATTCTTACCTTGGTCCTTAGATTCGTACATAGCTTTATCAGCTCTCAGATTCAGAGAATCAAGACTGTCTCCGCAAACATACTGAGCTACACCACAACTGACAGTCACCATTATACCGCCATCATTTTTATCTGACATCTCGGCGCAAACGCTAGTTTTTTCGACTGATTCTCGAATTCGTTCAGCGATTATCGCAGCTTGTTCACTATCGCCATGGACAAGAATAATGAACTCATCTCCACCCCAGCGGGCACAAAGATCACTATCTCTTATACTTGAGTTGATAACGGTACAAACCTCTTTAATAACCCGGTCACCTTCGTTATGACCACATGTATCATTCACAACCTTAAAGCCGTCAATATCAAGTAGTACCACCGAAAAAGGACTACCATCCTTTGTACATTTGGTCATTGCCGAATCAACTCTTTTCTCAAAAGACCTGCGATTGGCAACTCCGGTGAGCTCATCAGTATTTGCCTGAACCTCTAGCCGTCCCTGAAAATGGTTAATAGATACTATCGATAGCAATATTATGAGCAAGGTAGCCAACGCGCCGATACTTAACGTTCTAATAAAGTTATCCCGAGCAGCTTTCATCGCAATACTTTCATTCTGCTCAACTATTAAGAACCAGTGGAATTCAGGAATAAAACGAGCGGTCAGATGTACAGTTTCATCGCCATTTTTATACTTAAATAACGCTGGATTATCTCTATCCATTTCTAATACATCACTAGCTATACTTCCAATACCCGGAACATCATTAATGTTCAAATTCTCGATTAATTCTTTATCAGTGTGTGCCTGCACGACCCCTTTCGGGTCCACCAGAAAGATATTTTTAGAATACTTTTCAGTAAATGTTTTAAGAAGCCCAGCAACTTGATCCATCTTAAGGCCAACCCCGACAACTCCAAGAAGATTGCCAGCCCGGTCTTCAACTCTATGATTTATAAAAATAGTAAGAATATCATCAGCGGCCTCATTTGAATCAACGTCAAAATCATAAGACATCCCAGAATCAACAAAGTCATAATACCAGACGTCGTGCCGATCATGCCTTGAGACAGTCTTCAGAACTCCATCATAATAATAATAGTCGTTAGTTTTGGCAGAAACGAAAAACGAAGTGAAGAATCCGTATTTATCTCTTATTTCTCCGAGATAACGCATAATTTTTACGACATCAGTCTCGCCTTCGGCAACCCAGTCTTTCAAAAATATATCATTTGCCATCAAGGAAGAAACAAACAGCGGACGCATAAGACCTGATTGCATTTCAGAATATATATTATCGCGGGTTAACGGCAGTGCGGAATGCTGAATTTCATCACGGGCGGAATCCCGGGAGACATTGTAGTTGAATAAAGATACCGAAATAAATGCTACAACCAAAATAGTTGTCAACGCCGATATTAGTTTAAGTCTTAAAGACATTCCCCCCCCCTGAAACCCGACCATAAATATAAATTTGAAAAAAAACAGACTTAATCCCAACCTAGAGAACACCTAATACTCGCTTATACATAAAAAAGTAAAACAAACATATTAAAAATAACTCTTACCTATTTTAAGCATAAAACATCTGAAACTTTTTAAAATAATTTTTTAGAATTTCCGTGAGATTGTAGATGCTGATAAGCTTTTGCTGTTGCAACTCTGCCCCGTGAAGTTCTTTTCAGAAATCCGCACTGGATAAGGTAGGGTTCATAAATATCTTCGATGGTTCTAACTTCTTCGGAGCAAGCAACCGCAATGGTTTTAATACCAACCGGCCCACCACCGAACTGATCAATTAAAACAGAGAGAATCTTACGATCCATCTGATCAAGACCGAGAGGATCTACATCTAGGCGATCGAGCGCCATATCAGCAATCTCTCCATTAACAACGCCATCGCCATGCACAGTGGCATAGTCCCGTACGCGGCGAAGCAGTCTGTTCGCAATACGAGGAGTTCCGCGCGACCTTCTACCGATCATATGTGCACCTTCATCCGTAACTTCCAGATCAAAGATACGTGCGGCACGGGTGACAATATGTGCAAGCTCGTCGGGAGAATAAAATTCTAATCTGAATATACATCCGAATCTATCGCGAAGTGGCGATGTGAGAAGACCTAACCGAGTTGTAGCGCCAACGAGGGTAAACGGCTCAAGGTCAATTTTGACGGTGCGAGCAGCCGGTCCCTGACCTATAATCAAATCAAGATTGAAGTCTTCCATCGCAGGGTAAAGCACTTCCTCAACGGAGGAAGGGACCCTATGAATTTCATCAATGAAAAGGATATCGTTGCGAGAAAGATTGGTGAGAATTGCGGCAAGATCTCCGCTTCGCTCAATAACAGGACCAGATGTGGAAATCAGATTAACGCCCAGTTCAGAGGATATAATTCGGGCAAGCGTAGTTTTCCCGAGGCCGGGATTGCCATAAAATAGGGCATGATCCATCGCAGTTCCGCGCCCGCGCGCCGCCTGAATGAATACATCCAAATTGCTGCGCAAGTCATCCTGACCGATAAAATCGGCAAGTCGCTGCGGTCTAATATTATCATCAGGAAGATTACTCTCGATCATACTTCTAAACTACTTTTTACTTTGTGAAATTTTCTTTAACGCAACCCGTATTGCACCAGCCGCGTCAAGGTCAGGCTCTTCATCAAAAATATTTTTAAGAAAAGTTCTAACTTCGTCATCCGCATAACCCAGATTGCGCAGACCGGAAAGAGCATCAAGAAATTCGCTTCTGTCACCTTCAGTAGGGCAAGCTCCAGAGCGGATAGTGGCAAGCGAAAGCTTATCCATCTTATCTTTAAGGGACCACAAAATCTGACGAGCGGATTTAGGTCCGATCCCCGGAACAACGGATAGAGTTTTAACATCTTCGCGGAAAACAATATCCTGCAACTCTTTCGGATTAAACTGCGAAAGAATCGCCAGCGCTTTTTTAGGTCCGAGACGATCTATAGAAATAAGGGTCTGAAATACTTCGCGATCATCGAAGCAGGGGAAAGCATAAAGATCAAGGGCATCTTCTCTGACCACTGTATAAACGTAAAACGTAACGTCAGAGCCGAACGCAGGAAGCGTTGAGAGAGCTGTGAGGGTAAGGAAGAGTTCATATCCCACCCCGCCGGAGGTAAGCACTATGCAGGACTTGTCTGTCGCCTCAAGCAATTTACCATGAATATAGGCAATCATTTCCCAGCCATCCTTGCAAATCTACGTTCATTCAAATGACAGATAGCTATAGCCAGCGCATCAGTAGTATCGTTAACCCACTTAGTATCTTTTACACCAAGTATGCGCTCCACCATGAATGCAACCTGACTTTTATCTGCACGACCTGTCCCCACAAGATTCTGTTTAACCTTTGTGGGTTCATAGCCCGAAACAACTATACCAGACACTGCGCATGCGGCCATCGCAGCCCCGCGCGCCTGTCCTAACTTGATAGCCGAAGACGGATTAGAAGCGACGAAGACATTCTCTATCGCCGCTTCATCCGGTTTATGGCTTTCTAATAGCTCGGCCAAACGGGTATAAATCTGCCCGAGTCTAGCACACATGGGGGCTTTGGTATTGGTCCGGATTGCGCCGGCTTCAAGCAAAGTAACCTGACCGGAAACTTCTCTTACTATCCCGAAACCAGTTACACGAGTTCCGGGGTCAATGCCGATTACCACAATACCGGAATTTCCCACTTAGCCGTCCATTTCTGACATAAGCTCGTCAGGGAAGTCCGCATTAACGAAAACATCTGTTACATCTTCAAGATCTTCAAATCTTTCCATGAGAGTCATGATTTTTTTAGCAGTAGAAACATCAACTTCAACAAGGTTCTTAGGAACATAAGCGAGTTCTGCACTCTGGCTTGTACATTCAGCTTCAACAAAAGCCTGCTGGAGAGGTGCGAAATCTTCAGGCGCACAATGAACGGCAAATGAATCTCCTTCATCGAGAACGTCTTCCGCTCCACCTTCAAGGCCGATTTCCATGAGCTGGTCTTCGGTGTATGCTTCCTTGTCGAAAACCATTACACCTTTCTTGTCGAACATCCATGCGACACTTCCAGACTCACCCATGGACCCGCCAGCTTTACTAAGAGCGTGACGAACTTCAGCAACAGTACGGTTTTTGTTATCGGTGGCAGCTTCGATAAGCAAAGCAACTCCGCCAGGGCCATAACCTTCGTACATCATCTCATTGATATCGCCGCCAGCAAGTTCGCCGGTACCTTTTTTTACAGCAGTATCAATTTTATCATTCGGCATATTAACAGCTTTTGCTTTGGAAACAGCAAGGCGCAAAGATGCATTCATATTAACATCGCCACCGCCAGCCTTTGCTGCGATAATAATGTCTTTAGCCATCTTTGTAAAAATTTTGCCACGTTTGGCATCCTGCCTGCCTTTTCTATGCTGAATGTTTGCCCATTTACTATGTCCAGCCATTATTCCTCCTGAAAGAATCTGCCTCCGCCCTAAAATATGGACGGATAATTTATGATTTTCCTTACACGAGATACCACTTTACGAACCTTGACTTCAATTTCACCAAGGGACAGGCATTCTCATAATAAAGGGTCCAATACTATATTAAAATGCAATTCCCACAAAATTCAGCTCTGAGCCCAAACTAAGTGTAAAAGGACATTTACTCTTCAATGCCACGAAAGCCAAGCGCTACAATAAAAAGTTCGAGACTTTCTTCTCTAGAACTTTTCGGCTTGAAATTTTTCACCTTTGAAAACATCTTACGCAATGAGTCAGTGTAACCTCTCACATCAGAGCTATCAAAAATCTTTACAACAAAATGACCGCCCTTCTTCAGTCTGCGAGGGACCAAATCTCTAGCTCTCTCGCATAGCTCAAGCGAATGAAGCTGGTCAGCAAATCTAACTCCGGTTGTTTTAGGAGCCATATCACTGATAATCAGATCATAAGGAAGGTGCTCTGCCATTGCATCCAGCAGAACAGGAGAATCTTCGAAAACATCTGCCTGTAAAAAAGTCGCGTTCTCAGGAAATTCAGTTGTAGTCGTCTGAATATCCACACCAAGTACATGCCCCTTAAGACCGACTTTTTTAGCCGAGAACAACGTCCAAGACCCTGGAGCAGCTCCTAGATCTAAAACTTTTTGCCCAGGTGAAAATATGTGAAATCGTTTGTCAATTTCCATAAGCTTATATACTGAACGAGCAGGATAATTATCCTTTTTCGCTTTTTTGAAGTAATGATCTTGATATGTTTTCATTGTCTCTTTTTTTGTTATGCCATCCAAGGAAAAGACATTTTCCAAGGACTGCGGTATAAGGTGACAGGAAATTAACTTAATACGGCCCGCAAGCCAAGTCTAACACCATGCAACGTCCCCAAAGAATCCGCGTAAAAAACGAATCTGGAAAATTACAATCTCTGCCTGAAGGTAAAGAATACTTTCAAGACCTAGGGGGAGCTGGTGATATTCTTTTTCTGGGCCTAGGCCCAAATCCTTGCCAAGCGATTGAATTATTTAGTGAAGAAGAAAAAATCCACTATATAGAATGTCCTGATTTTGAAAACCAAATTCCTACAAGGCAAAATATTTCAAACAAGGTTACGAGAATTAACCCAGACGAATTTGATGCTTTACCTGAAAAGAATTTTCGCTTGATATTATATAGTCCTAACAAAAGGTTATTCCCTTCATTCTGGGAACCCATCATATCAAAGCTTGCGCTGCAGAAAACAACTTTTTTTTCAAAAAATAAAAGCAAGACTGTTTGGATTCCAGGTACCGACAACTCACTGCTTGTTCCCGAATTATCGCGCGCCTTCACTGGTGCAGACTTCACATACAGGGTTATCGCGCCGGACGCAATGCAGCGAGACCTCCTATCCCTTCTAAATCAGGAACGGCCGGAAATAGTTTTCAGCATAAACTTTAACGGACTGGATAATTCGGGCGAAACGTATTTCATGCTGCGCGAGGCCGGAGTTAAAGTCGTTGTTTGGATGGTGGACAACCCCTTCCATATAATCTCCGGCATTAAATCAGAATATTGGAAAGAAGTGCCCACGCTTGTTACTGACGACTGGTTCATCAAACCACTTAAGGATCTTGGCGCCCAAAAGGTCAGCCACCTACCACTCGCAACCGATCCAGAATTCTTCCATCCAGATGTTCCAGCATATACAGGGCTTGAGAATCGAACAGTTTTTGCGGGAAGGTCAAGTTTTCCAAAGAAAGATACGTTCTTTGCAGGATGCACCTTCTCAGAGCAAGACGAGCAAGCGGCGATTCTGGCTATTGAAAATGGCATAAAACCCGATTTTGAATGGTGGGCAAAGCGGGACGAACTCACCTCATTCTGGCCTAAAAAGGATGTCCGGGACACAGGATTTAAGACCGAACAATCCGGCAAAATATGGCGCACTCGAGCCCTTCTAAATGCGGGAACAAATCTCACAATTTTTGGAGACCAAGGCTGGAACGAATTACTTACTAACCCAGACCTTCGCCCGCCTATTGATTACTTTATGGTACTACCTGCGGTATATGCCAATGCGGCTATTACGCTTAATATGACAAGCCCATTATTACCAAACGGACTGACACAACGCAATTTTGATGTGTGGAGTGCTGGCGGCTTTCTTTTGACAGACTATACCCCGGGACTTTCAATTTTCCCTGCGGATCTTGTCGCTGAATGTTCTTTTTCAACCCCAGATGATTTGCACGGACTTTGTGAGAAGTTTCATGCAAACCCAAGACTTCGAAAAGCTCTTTCAAAAAATTGGCAGAAAGTAATATTAAAAGATCACACTTACAAACACAGGGTTATTAACATCCTTGATTTCATAAACTAAATACTTAAACATTTTTTAGGCATATTTTCTGCAATATCATTCCAAACACTCTTATCAAGGAAGATATGGGAATGCAGAAATTAAAAAAACTATGCCTCTTAATCACCACCCTTGCCTGTTTAAACGGATGTACAGCTTCCGTACTCATGCCGCCTTTACCCGGACCGACCATGATCCCTTCTGCGATGGGTTCACTCTACACTGCTTATGCTGCAAGCGTAGATGAGCGAGGCTTTCAAACAATCGTTGAAGATGAGCTTCTTGAAGCCAACATTCAATCCAAGATACTCCATCAGAAGGATCTTGAAGTTCTTGGTGTCAGCACCTATTCATACAATGGACATATATATATAATCGGGCAATACGATCAAAAGGAAGATTTCGATAAACTTCGCATGATTGTCAAAAGTTCCGGCAAGGTAAATTCACTCACCACTTTCCTTTTTGCCGAGTCAGAAGATGCTACTTGTAACGCAGCGGAAGACTATATACTTCAATCAGAAGTGAAGGCAGCATTACTTGATGATGATTCAGTCTGGGGTACAAATATCGCAGTGAAGTCCGTTCAGTGTAATATTGTTCTTCTAGGCAGAGTTGGAGATATCAATGAAATAGAACAAGCAAAGCGGACAGCATTTCAAATAGAAGGAGTTCAAACTGTGAAGTCCTTCCTCCGCTCAAGCAACCATAATAAATACCGTTTACACGGAAAAAAAGTTGCTATTTTAAAATAAAGGACAAAAAAAGACAGCCTGATTAAATATCATTCCGGCTGTCACAAAATAGATCTACTTAAATCCAATTATCCTAGAACATAGAAATGGCTTTGAAGCTGCTCTCTTACCAAATCCAAATTGCCTTCAGATATGGCTTCAACAATTAAACGATGCTTGTCCGCCTGTTCAATCAACAAAGGGGCATTTTTAATCTCGGCATTAACCCCGATATATATCCAATAATCATTGGCAAGAGCATCCCATGCGCCACGCAAGGACTTGTTTTCCGCGGAATTAATAAGCATCTCGTGAAACTTCACATCGGCTTTACGGATCAACAATTCATCATTCTCTTTAGCTCTTTCAAACATAAGGTCTACAATAGCGCTGAGTTCATCAACGTTAGAAGTACCTTTTTCTATAGCCCACTTGACGGCAAAAACTTCCAGTTCCAAACGAACCTTGCAGTAATCCGCAAAATCTTCTGCTAAAAACACTTTGACTCTAGAACCCTTGTAAGGCTCAGCCTCAACAAAACCTCGAGCCTTTAAATCCCTAAGAGCTTCACGCACCGCTCCCTGGCTGACCTGCAGATCTCTTGAAATCTTAGTTTCAATAACTCTCTCACCAGGTTGTAAATCTCCACGTAAAATTTCTTCAATAATATATTCGACAACGTCATCTCTTAGAACACGCCGCTTAAGACCTTCTTCGTTACTCATAAGCTAACCCCACATTAGTATAGCAAAAACATACATCCAAAGCATTGTAATGATGCACCATCGCCTTTTACAGTGATGACATTAGCTTTTTTTATGCGAAATGCAAGTCCCAAACATTTTTTCCAAAAAATATTATGCACCATTATCAAAGATGTACGCAATTCACAATAAGATAGGAATAATATCCAACTTCAACAGTATGTTTCTGCGTATAATAAAAGTTTTGCAGAGTTGGTAGCATGGATTATATACTACACAGTAGATTTAGCATTGCAAATACCTACAACAAAAACAAAGGCCGCCCCATAGAGAGGCGGCCTGAAGTAAACGAATCAATTATATACTAAGCGTGCTTTAGACTATCAATGACAGTAAGGAGTTCTTCCGAAAGGCGCGATAACTCATGAACGGCTAGAGCTGATTCTTCCATAGCCTGAGCTGTTTCAGAGGCTATGCGATTAACTTCGTCTGTATTGCGATTTATCTCTTCAGAAGCAGCAGACTGCTCTTCCGAAGCCGTCGCAATAGCTCTAACTTGATCAGCAGTATCTTCAACAATATTAGCTATTGAAGATAATGACTCCCCTGCGTCAGAAGCGTATTGATTACTACTTACAACCATTGTAGCGGCCTTACCCATATCCCCAATACTCTTATTAGTTCCAGCCTGAATTGAAGAGACAGCAGAACCGACTTTTTTGGTCGCGTCCATAGTTTTTTCAGCAAGCTTACGAACTTCATCTGCAACGACAGCAAACCCACGCCCAGCTTCCCCGGCTCTAGCTGCTTCAATGGCCGCATTAAGAGCAAGAAGATTTGTTTGGTCAGCAATATCAGTAATAACATTCATAATGCTACCGATATCTTGCGCCTGTTGTCCAAGGTCTTCAAGACCTCCAGACATCTCTTCAGCAGCAGTACTAACTTCGTCAATACTCTTAATTACATTTTGAACAATTGCCCCGCCACTTAGAGCTTGCCTTTTAGCATCGTCTGCACTTTCAGCAGCCCTAGAAGCATTCTGGGCAACTTCAAACACCGAAGCATTCATTTCTTCCATAGCTGTAGCGGCTTCTGTAGTGCGCTCACGCTGCTGTTCAGCTCCTATCTTGGACTGCTCAATCTGAGCAGAAAGTTCCTGTGAAGCACCAGTTACCTGACTAACAATCTGCTCCAAGTGCTCTGCGGCCTGAAGCATTCCTTCGCGCTTGGCATTTTCAGCTTGGATCTTCGCTTCCTCTGCTTCCGCAAGAGCTCCTGTAGCTAGACGGGTCTGCTCTTCAGCTTCACGCCCCTTTTCCTCGGTTGACTTGAGCAGTAGACTTAATTCTGAGACCATGCCTTTCAAAGCTTGTTGCAGAGTAAGTAGTTCTCCATTAAATTCCTTTTCATCAGGAATTGCATCAAAATCACCTTTGGAAACAGACTGTGCGGCTCCAACGAGCAACTGAATCGGTGTCGCAATAGACTTTGCAACAATCCATCCGATCAAACACAAAATTACGGCAATACAAAGACCAATCAAAAGAGTATCTTTAAGAGTACTATATGCTTCTTCCAAAACTTCAGATTTGTCGATCATCAAGGCCATTTTCCAGCCCAAAGAAGGAGATGTATAGACGCGCACCATTTTTTCCTTGCCGTCAATAATCTCAGTAATTACACCATTTTTATTTTTGCCAATAGCTTTAAGTCCCTCATCTCCGACATCGAGTGCTTTTTTAAATAAGTAAGCTTCATGAGCAGGGTCGGATAAAATAGTACTGTCCGCTTCCATCAACATAACATAACCAGTTCTACCAATTTTAATATCTGCAACAACATCAGTTAAGGTAGAGAGGTTAATATCAATACCGACAACGCCGATAATTTTTCCATTCTGCCTTACTTTAGCCACCACAGAGCTAACTGCAGCTCCTGTAGTAGACTTATACGCTTTGCTGAATGAAGTATCTTCGGGAGAAGCAAGAGCCTCCGTGTACCAGGGACGTACACGGGGGTCATACCCCTCTGGCATCGAATCTTCAGGATACATATTAAAACCAGCGTCATCCATACCTACAAAAACTGCCCCGTAAGCAGGATGGCTGGATACCATTTTACCAAAAAGATCAAAGGACTTTTTAGACTTTTCAGTCATGGACTTACGATTGATACGATTAAGGCCTTTCTGAGTTACAAAATTCGGAATTTTTCCATAGGACGCCAGCATAGTCTCATCAGTTGAAATATACATAGCGTTCTGCCGAGCTTCACTAATAAACTCAGCAATAAAATTGTCTACTTGTTTCAACTCATTCAAAGAGGAGCTTACAAAAAAACTTTCAGCCATTCCTGTCATTTTAAAATATGCTGTGGATGACAGTCCGCCGATGGACAATATTACTGCTGTTAATATCAGCAATATCAGCTTATTTTTAATATTCATTTTCTAACACCCACTTTTAATTTGTTTAATTCAACACACTAAAAAGCCCTGCCAGGATTGTCGAGTCGTAAAAAGAAGGTTTTTACTCGTGCACTAAAGAAAATTTTGACGCTAATTTACGTCTAAACATCAGTAGCAATAATTCCCGGTAATCTGATCACAAACTTTGTTCCCTTCCCAGGTTCAGACTCTACCAAGAACTCACCTTCATGATTTCGCGCTATAATAAAGTATGAGACAGAAAGACCAAGACCAGTTCCCAAACCTACGTGCTTAGTTGTATAAAAAGGTTCAAACACTCTTTTGCGAACGTCTTCTTCCATTCCCGGACCATTATCCTCAACTTCAATTCGAACGAACTTACCATCTTTTCGAGTTCGCAATGTCAAACGTGGACGTTCATCACCAAAATCCTTTTCAGACATAGCATGTGCAGCATTCTTAAATATATTGAGGAAAACTTGTTCAATCTCAGTTTCAGTAATATTAACTTGTGGAAGCCCCTGCTCAAAATCACGCCTGATATCAATCGTTTTAAAGTCGTATTTTTTCTTTAGATCATAATCATTAGCAGCAAGACTAAGAGACTTCTCAAGGAGGCTTTTAACATCCATCAAAGAGCGGACTGACTCACTCTTTCTACTAAACTCTAGCATATTACGAACAATTTGAGCGGCCCTTCGCCCTGCATCACTTATCCCTCTCAGGTATCCAAGAATGCCACGTTTATCCATGTATTCCTGTACAACATTAAGGTCCAGCCCGAGTTCAGATGCAACTTGAACGTTTTTAGGTAGCGAAGGAGATAGCCTTCTCTCCGCCCCCTGAACCCCTGATAATATTGCACCAAGAGGATTATTAATTTCATGAGCCATCCCTGCCGCCAACCCGCCAACGGACATCATTTTTTCTGTTTGAATCATCATATCTTCGAGACGAGATTTCATGGTAACATCATCCATAAGAAGTACAGCCCCACCTCCTTCTTCACTATCAAGGAGGGGATATACTTTCAGATTCTTATACATGATCGAACCGCCAACGGTAAAAGGAACCTTAGTTTTTTCCCGAACCTCAGCTCTACTGATAGCTTCCATAATAAATTCAAGCTTACTTTCAAGTTGCGGAAAAACGCTAAGAAGAGGGACACCTTGAACCTCTTCCCACGACAATCCAGTTTCTTCCTCGGCAGATTTATTCCACTGGATGATTACCCCTTTCTCGTTAACCCCAACTAGCACTGTTGGCATTGAGTCGATTGTATTTTTGAGTAAATTTCTCAAATGAACTAACTCGTTCTCAACGGATTTTCTCTCGGACACATCAATAACAATGCCCATAAAGCTAGCTATCTCACCATCGTCATCTCTAACAATGGTTGTGCTATCTTCAATCCAAAGAATTCGCCCGTCAGGAGACATAATCCGATAATCCTGATTAAAGCTCTCAACCTCCAAACGGATATATTCTCGAACCTCAGCCTGAACCCTATCCCTATCATCCGAATGAATTACATCAAGAAACTTACGCTCACCGGATATAAATTCTTCAGAAGTAAACCCAAGTTGAGTCACATTTTTAGAAACAAGTTCAACAGGCCATCCCTCTTGCGCAAACCATTTAAACAAAACAACAGGGCTGTTTTCCACAATCATATTTGACTGCCGAAGAGCTTCCTCTGTCTTTTTACGCTCTTCAATATCTCCAATCAAGTTGACACGCATTTCATTAAAAGCCTTAGCAACCATGTCTAATTCGTCTTCTTTTCTATTACTATCAAACCGATTAAGTATGAGAGGACGCTCAAGATTGTCGATATCCATTTCCCGCGCATAATCAGCTACTGTCTGCAAATGCCTTGTAACCATGTAGTGAATGATCATGAGAATGAACAAAGCAACCAAGAATGTCTTTACAGCCTGAGTCGTCAAAACAATGAATACCCGGTGTTTCAAGCGGCTCAAAACATCTTGAAGATCAGCAACTACTACCAGTTGCCCGACATCAACACTTTTACCGTCAACATGATGGATCAGAGGGAAAGATCTTTCGATCGTACGGGTCGTGAGAGGCCTAAAGCCTGCGGCAGCAATTGGTTCGGAGAATCCGGCAGTTTTATCTGTTACTTCCAAATATCTAATACCTGGCAATTTTAAAGCGCCATCAAGTTGTATACTTACATGCTCAATGTTTATATCCCAGAGACTAGCTGCAATGGTATTTGCATAGCTGTCATCAATCTGCGACATAGCTTTTCCAATTTCATCGACATCACTTCGGTACTCCATGTATAATTGAATACTAGTACCTAAAATTGTAAAAAAAGAGCTACATATCAATATATATATAAGAAGCCTGTATGGTAAAACCTGACCTTTCTTGATGCCAAATTTTTTAATCATTATTTAAAGCCCCATCTCGTATTAGATATATGAAATAAAATCATCATGCCGCCTGTAGGGTACTAATAACTAAGCAAATGATTACATATTAAATAACAATTTGGAAGTTTATATACGACAAATCGCCCGGTAATTTCAGTCAAAAAGCATAGGAACGGCTCTTTTTGTTCTTATGAGATAGACCTTGTTTCATTTCTATGAGAATTATCTATTAAGAAGTCATCACGTGCTATTAAATTAAAAAATAAAACGAAACACAGCTCAACGAAACTTTACCATGCAAATTACTTACTCACACAAAAAAATGGGATCGTTAGAACATTTAATTATTGTCCTGAGTATAATTTTTTGTTTGAGCATACCAAATAAAGCATCAGGCTCAATTTTCCCACAAGAGAATTCAGTAATGAAAGCAAATATAAGCCTCAATTCTCCTGTTAAAATTTCTTTTTTTGAAGAAGATAAGAATTTTAAGCGGGAGATTTTACGAGGAAGAGAAGACATCGACATTTCGAATGAGACCATTAAGCCTCAAACCGCAGATGAAGTACAGCCCTCTTCAGATCTTAAAGAAATCATGGATAGGATAAAAAACCAGACTATTCCAACGGCATCCGAGGCGAACAAAAACAAAAGAACTAAGCGGATAACTGACTCGACCCGAAAAATCATCGAACAACAAGGTAACGCTACAGCAGCTGACAGAGTCGCCCCCTCCCCTGCATTGCGAGCAGTACTTGCTGCATATCATAATGGATCTTTAAATTATAATACATCGACAGTAAAAGAAGATGAGCAGACATATTTTCACCAAGCTTACGCCGACATCAGCTTAGATTCAATTTATGACCTCACAATTCTACGAACTGGCCAGGACATATTCCTTTCGCTGGGATACCAACCGCTCATGCAGTCTAAGAGAATACAATCTGACAAGACCTCTCAGAAAATAAAGGAACTGCAGCAAACAATATTTGCCATCAAACGAAGGGCTGCCAAAAAATCTGGACTTCTTTCTAAAGAAGAGATTGAACTTGAGCGCATAAAAGAAGCGTCAAAAAGAACTATGTATCCTCGAAAGCTCATGGCTGAACGGGTCCTAAGTTTCTTCGGTATCAAACGTAAAGAAATTGAAGACAACTACGAAGAGCAGGCTCATTCCTATCGCCTTTACAAACAGTGGTCAGAACGCTGGAAACGCTGGGAGAAAATGATTATGAATAAAAAGACCAGACGCTACAAAGTCTCTCCAACAGCATCACAGTACGAAAAAAGCATAAACAATAATCAGGACAACTTACTTCAACCATACGGCAAACAAATAGAAATCACCCCGTATTCAAATGGCAATGTCATTTTTTCGAAACCAATCAAATTCTAAATAGAATATTAAAAAACTAACTTTTGTGTTCTGCCCATTTATCCACCGCATCTAAGAACATGAAAGTTTCAGTGGATTTAATCCCACCTACATTTGACAGATCATCTACAAGGCACTGCCTAAATGCGTTACGTGAAGGAACAAAAACTTCAACGAGCAGATCATATCGCCCTGAGACATTTATTACAGACTGCACACCACTAACCGCGGCAATCCTATCCATTATTTCACGGTTTGCCCGACCTTCTAAGTTTACTCCAACCAGAGCTATTAAGCTGTTCTCAAAATAAAGAGGATTTACTGAAGCTGTAATCCGTAAATAATCATTTTTAATCATTCGTTCAGTGCGCAGACGAACTGTCCCGTCAGAAACACCAAGTTTCCGTGCTATATTTTTATAGGACTCACGCCCATTACGCTGTAACTCATCAATAATTTTACGATCTACATCATCAAGTACTAAAGCTCTATCTTTCACCCGGAATCTCCTGCTTTCAAAATTACAAGATTTATTTCGACCTAGAAATGTATAGTGACAAAATGACAAATCCGTCAATCTATGCTAGCATTTGACCTTGCACCGAAAAAACTTTGCTTTTTTTTGCTTTAGCATAAATTATAAGCTGAATTTTAAGGTTGACAACGTTTATCATATGGTTTTTCAAGTAAAACGAAGTAAGTAATTTATTAATATGGAGGACTAATATGCAAAAGAATTTATTTCAGACTCTTTCTGAGCAGACTGAGGAACTAAAAGCCACAGGTCTTTACAAAGATGAAAGAATTATAACATCTCCGCAGCAGGCCGAAATAGCTGTTGCGGGTAAAAAAGGCATCCTTAACTTCTGCGCTAATAACTACCTAGGCTTATCAAACAATTCCGAACTTGTTAAAACGGCACAGGAAGCATTAGACAAATACGGTTTTGGCCTGTCCTCCGTCAGATTTATCTGTGGAACTCAAGATATACATAAAGAGTTGGAGCAAAAAATAAGCGACTTCCTGCAAACTGAAGATACAATTCTTTATGGATCGTGCTTTGATGCTAACGGAGGACTATTTGAAACAATTTTGTCCAATGAAGATGCGGTCATCAGTGACCAGCTGAACCATGCATCAATAATAGATGGCGTCAGGCTCTGCAAAGCTAAACGGTTCCGTTATAAAAATAACGACATGGCCGATCTGGAGCAGCAGCTTAAAGATGCCGCCGACTGCCGTTACAGACTAATTGTAACTGACGGTGTTTTTTCCATGGACGGAATCATTGCCGACCTCAAGTCCATTTGTGATCTGGCTGATAAATATGACGCACTTGTCATGGTTGACGATTCTCACGCGGTCGGATTTGTGGGAGAAAACGGCAAAGGAACACCTGAATACTGCGGAGTTCTTGGCCGGGTAGATATTATTACAGGAACCCTAGGTAAAGCACTTGGCGGCGCATCAGGCGGATACACTTCCGGCAGAAAGGAAATCATAGAATGGTTGCGCCAAAGATCGCGTCCTTACCTTTTTTCCAACACCTTGGCTCCAGTGATCGCAGCCACATCAATTGCAGTGCTGGACATGATCACTAATCACCCAGAGCTGCGAGCTAGGCTAAATGATAACAGCGATCTTTTCCGTTCACGCATGGAAGAGGCCGGATTCAAACTTGTACCGGGTCACCACGCGATCATTCCGGTTATGTTAGGCGATGCAGTACTTGCTCAGCAGGTAGCGGAAGGTTTACTGGAAGAAGGAATCTACGTCATCGGGTTCAGCTTTCCTGTAGTCCCGCGCGATCAGGCAAGAATCCGTACACAAATGTCAGCAGGGCACACGACCGAACAAGTAAATAAGGCCGTTGATGCATTTATCAAAGTTGGCCGCAAGCTTAAAATAATAAAATAGAAGGCTCTAGGTAATGAAAACGATGAAGGCTCTAGTTAAAAGTAAACCATGCGAAGGTATCTGGCTGGAAGAAGTTCCTGTCCCTCAGTGCGGACACAACGATGTTCTCATAAAAGTTAACAAAACTGCAATTTGCGGTACTGACATTCACATATACAACTGGGATAAGTGGGCGCAGCAGACTATTCCTGTTCCAATGGTTGTCGGGCACGAGTTTTCCGGCACCATTGAAAATATAGGCGGCGAAGTTCAAGGCCTCGCCCTTGGCGACAGAGTATCCGCTGAAGGACACGTGACCTGTGGTCATTGCCGTAATTGCAGAGCAGGCAAAAGACATCTCTGCCGCAACACCATAGGGGTTGGAGTAAATCGTCCAGGATGTTTTGCAGAATATGTCTGCATTCCGGCATCAAATGTATTCAAACTCAATGACACAATTTCAGATGATGTAGGTGCGATCCTCGATCCGCTTGGCAATGCAGCGCATACAGCTTTATCTTTCAACCTTGTAGGGGAAGACGTTCTGATTACCGGGGCCGGTCCCATCGGCATGATGGCTGTAGCTATCGCCCGTCACGCTGGAGCCCGGCACATAGTAATCACGGACCTCAACGATTACCGCTTAAACATTGCAGATAAACTTGGAGCTACACGTACAGTTAATGTTACCAAGGAAAAACTTTGCGATGTCATGGCAGAGCTTAATATGACAGAAGGGTTTGACGTTGGACTCGAAATGTCCGGCAGTCCAGTAGCTTTCGGCGAAATGCTGGATAAAATGAACCACGGCGGAAACATTGCCTTACTTGGAATTCTACCAGAAGAAACCAGAATTGATTGGAACATGGTAGTGTTCAAGGGATTAAAGCTTAAAGGTATTTATGGACGGGAAATGTTTGAAACATGGTACAAAGCAGCTTCCATGCTCCAATCAAATTTAGATATATCTCCGACTATCACTCACCATTTCAAAATTGATGATTTCCAAAAAGGGTTCGATATAATGAGTAGCGGACAATCCGGAAAAGTAATTTTGGACTGGACTTAGTGAGCACATCATAAACGTGAAATTTTGCAGGTCAAAACACTCTCAATTAAGCGGAGAGTCTTTTGACCTGCAAAATTAGTTCTGAGCACTAGTCCATAACCTTCGAACATGCCTCTCTGAGATCCCCAGCCTTTCTGCGATATCTACATTTTCCACACCATAATTTTTAAGTTTAATAACTTTTGCACTTAGTTGAACATGCTCCACAAAGCGGCTAGATACGTAAACTCTATCATTGGCGAATTCTTTAATTACATTAAGCGCTGCACTTTCAGGACTCTTCTCGCCAATTCTGACATTTTTCATTTCGCGAACTATAACTTCGTATAAAATATTCTCTTTCATTTTTTTTCTCCTCCGAGTCACTATCTACTGATGAGTATAGACTACATTTTCAATGCGCCACATCCTGCCAGACAGTGACGGGTGGAAACAAAAAAGGGTGCTAGCCTTCTCATTGAAAAGCTAACACCCTATTATATTGAACTATAGACGAACAACAACAATTTAACATTTAATCACAAAAATCTCGTTAATTGCTAATAATCCATTTAATAACAACTTTAGAAGAGACTTTTTATGGAATCTCCTATTTTTTTCACAGGATCAGGTTTTTGATCCCCAGAAGAAGTTGAACCACCCTTTCCAGTGATCGTTTTACCAAGCCCTTCAAGCACATCTTCCACTCCGCCGATAACACTATTAACAATCTTGAACCCCGACTTAGCCAAAATCACGGCGAAACGAGGTAGATCAACCATTATAGAAGGATTAGCAACAGGGCCGGTAATATTGAGGGGAACTGTTAAACCTACAAGATCATTGCTGCTTTTTCCGCCCTGACCTTCCAACGACCCTACAATCTTGGCGTCAACACCGTAATCAAGCATCATGGTGTTAAGATTCAAATTACCTTTACCATCCGCTCTAAATAATGGAGATTTTAGAACTAGATCCTTATTAACAGCGACTCCTTTAGTAATTACAGCAGATCCCGAAGCTTCGCCGAACTCGGTTTTATTTGTGCTTGTCTTATCAAATGTCCCACCAGTCAGGATATTAAACGCGTCTCCGGCCAAGAACAAAATGTCAAATCCGGTCACATAACCATCCAGAACCTTGAAACCCAAATCACCATTAAGGTTCTCAAAAATGGTTTTTAGATCATTTCCCCTACTTGCCAGTTTGGTATTAAATCCCATTTTACCGGAGAAGTTATCCTTTCCTGTCATTTGCATTGATAAAGTTTCTCCATCCATTCCACTCAAGCTACCCGCGAATGACATGGTTGGAGTTTTGCCACGCACATTGAGACCTGCGGTGGAAGTAAACGCGCCCTTCGCAGCATTAAGTGACAAAGGCTTGATACTGATAACTCCATCTTTAGCTCGTACCTTCAAAACAACATTGGTCAAATCCGCCTTACCTGCAATCAACTGATCTACACTGATATCAGTTTTAAGAGTCAACTTGCGTAAGAACTCAACAGGAAACAGCTCAGTCTTCTCTGCTTTCTTAACGCCCTTATTTTCTGTTTTTTTTGTGTCAGCTTTTTTATCACTTTCCGGCGGAAGGTATCCGTCAAGATTAATCTTATCTGCATCCAAAGTAAGTACTATATTAGGGCGATCAGGATTCGCAAAAGAACCTGCCCCTTTGATTGTTGTTTCATCGAGGTTGATCAATAAATTTGAAATCGAAACAGACTTTGCAGTCCCCGCAAGAGCTAAGTTAAGGCCAACACTTGTTAAAGCTTTACTGTCAGACATCTTTACATCCATTGCCATCTGCTCAAGAGAGCTTCTCAGGTCAAACCCAGGAACATTCATATCACCGTTGAAATTAAGCTTATCAGTGCCTATTCCTGCAGCCTTAATAGACCCTTCAGCCTTCATTCCATAAGCTTCAAGGACAAGGTTTCCAACATCGGCGGTCTTCGCAACAAGATTCAAAGCGGCATCACCGGTAACCAAGACCTTCCCCTTGCCACCCGGTACGGCTGCACCTGTAGCATCAATTGAAACAGACAATCCCTCGACTGAAAATGTCTTGAAGTCCGCAGAAAGAGTTGCGGTTCCTGAAGTTTGCGTTTCTGCGGAGATTTCTGGCTTCGTTGATTCGACAAGCACGTGAACTTCAAACTTAAAAGGCTCACCTGGAGCAAATCCGTCAATCATTGCATCAAAATCTTGAACAGCCTGACGCACTCCATTTTGGCGATTATCCCAAACGACCTTAGCATTCTCAACAAGAAGCCCACCCACACTGATATCCATTTCGCTATCGGATTTTTTACTGTGGTCCGCAGCCTTCTCTGTTTCATGGCTTTTACTAACCAAATCGTCCCAGTTTGTTACGCCGGACTTGTTTTTCGACAAATTCAGGGCAAGTCCATTCACATCTATTCGCCGGATATGAATTTTACTGGACAGAAGCGGAATAAGTTTAACACTGATATTCGCAGATTTCAGGCTGAACATATTTTTTTCAGCAAATCCTTTTGCGTTTGAAAGAGATACTCCCGAAGTAGTAACTCCGAGCCATGGAAATACCGACAACTTGATATCGCCATCAAAAGTAAGTTGTCTCCCGGTCTTATCAAGTACAGCCTTTGATATTTCGTCTTTGTAATCATTAGGATCAATCAAAATTGTAGCAAGTACCATTGCAGAACCAATCAAAACAATTAGGACCGCAAAAACTGCCCCTATTATCTTTATCGATTTACTCATGAGTGCAATCTCCATTTATTTATTATGTATAACAACGCATTATTAAAAATATGCGCGACAAAATCATCAGCACGAACCGTTCAGCATACATTTATAATAGAAGATAGCCTGTCAGCGGGGAAAATCCAACTATAAATGTCAATTTATAAGATGATTATCAAAAATAAGCCCAAAAAAGGCCGCAGAGATTGCATTACTCGCTTTTTTATTGCCAAGATTACTCAATTCAGGCAGTTAATCTTCATGCAAAAAAAATGGTCATTCGCTATTACAAGCCTTGCGGCATATGCAACATACCTCTTCACTATGGCCGAGTTGCCGACAATATTAAACCATCTTTTCGGCCACTGGCCCGAGATGGTAGGTCATAAGTTTGCAAGCAAACTGGGCGACCCTACTCTTTTATACTTCTGCCTTGGACACATGGCAGTGTTTGGCGCTATCATTCCTTTGCGTTTAGCAAAAAAATTCGATCTCAAACCTCATAGAAAGGTTCCCGCAATCGTCTTATGGCCCAGTATCGGAGTCTTGATTGGATCGTTTATTTTGTATGCATCCGGCCAAGGTTTCCTTGATAATATGCTCCACCCTGATCCCGACCTTCCATATATGACAGAGGCGTTCTTCTACATTTTCCCCTTTTCATTGGGACTATGCGTTTATTCCTGCTTTCTACTTCCCCGCGCAGTTATGCTTGTTATGGACGGAAATAAATTTTCACCTGCCCTTGAGGCCATTGTAGCGACAAGTACCATGTGGATCTCATGGCAGGTATACACTTATGAAGCACATATTATGCCCGAAAAGGTATTCTGGACTGGGATGGTAATCGCGGCCGCAGGTACGCTATCAAGGTCATTCTACTTATCATTCATAGCCTGTTTCGCAGCTCTATACGGGGCATCCATGGTAAACCCAGTTTTTCACAAAATCCCATGGGAACCTATTTTACCGGGATTCCTTGCAGCATTCGCGGCATTTTGCATATATCTGCATTCAAGAGACACACGTATTTTTCCGAACATATCAACTTTAGACAATTAAAAACAAAACGGTTCAAACCCCGTGCGAAACTGACAGATGGGCTTAAATGCCAATATGTTTAGAATATCTGAAACGGTATTTTCAAAGTAAGGTGCGGTGATATTAATCGAGAAGCTTTCGGACAGCGAGAAGTTCTGCGTGAATGTCTTTCAATATGGAATTATCAAGAGTTATTTCCTGCTTCTTCTCCATATCAAATAAAGGCAACTGCTCCGCCGGGTGTTGGTCAGCAGACTTTGAAACGACCTCTTGCTCGGCCTGTGGCTCAAAGGAGTCAAGACGCTTACGCGCGCCTTCAATAGTCAGCCCCTCATCATGCAAGAGGGTCTTGATGCGACTGATCAGCTTCACATGGTCATCATTATACAACCGCTGACCGGAGGCCGTACGAATAGGTTCAAGTTGTTCAAACTCCCCTTCCCAGAAGCGCAGCACATAAGATTTCAGTCCGACAAGTTTTGCCGCCTGACCTATTTTGTATATTTTTTGTTCACACTGTAAGCTCATAGCAACCTTACTATCAAAGAGACCACTCTTAGAAAAGACTAAATACGCTACTAAATGCGTAATTTTTAATAATTATAACTTAAAAGCCAAAACTTTCTTACCATTCAAACTCCACAAAAAGATATGTTTATTTTAAAAGAAGCTCACAATATTAAAAAAACTTTTTTTCAAGCTTGACAGCGAGATAGGTCTCAAGTATTAATCCGCTTCGTTGAGACGAACATAGGCGCGTAGCTCAGGGGTAGAGCACTTGCTTGACATGCAAGGGGTCAGCAGTTCAAAGCTGCTCGTGCCTACCAAAAAAGTCAATAAAAAGCACCGATTAGAATAAAATCTAATCGGTGCTTTTTACGTGGTATACACTTTGGTCTACATAGAAGCCGTTGATTTTCAATCCCACCCGAGATGCCCCCTTTATAAGCCTCCCCAATTAGCGCCTGTGCGAAATTAAAAAAACACCTCCATGCGCCACTGTCTGTCAGCTTCTGTCACCTATATAACTTATCCTATTCTTATTGGACGTGGTGAATTCTTTCAGAATCGATGATCCTGAGAAAATTTATTTATTAACTTTAATAAGAGGATTTTTTTATGAGCACCCAGAGTAATTTTATTTTGCAGAAGAAAAGATGGCAAGATTTAAACTCATCAGTAAGAATGTACGGCACAAGCGAACCGCCAGAAATGCAGCTTGATAATATGTGGGAAGTTGTTTCTCGCTCCACAGGTGAAAGATTGCATATGGCTGAGACTGATTTCTCGGAATTTTCCTCTTCGGATAAAATGTACCCTTCCATGATGAAACCTGACGTAAAAAGACGTTGGGACATGAAACAACAGGAATCTAAGAATCAGAAGGAAAAGTATAATCGCATTGAGAGAATGGCCCGAGCGCAGTTTGTACAAGAGAATCCAGACCTTAAGCTGGCTCAGGATTTAGCGAAGACCAGCTATGGTAAGGATCTTTTGGCAGAAGCTATGCGGACTGACTCTAGCTCCCCAACAACAGGGACTGGCGCTGATTTACATGATGAATTTGAGCGTGATGGTGTCAGTTCTAAGTCGGATG
>JAQYWK010000003.1 GCA_030145055.1 Desulfovibrio sp. | reverse complement strand
TCCCATTCCGAACTCGGAAGTTAAGACCTCCATCGCCGATGATACTGCCAGGTAGCTGGTGGGAAACTAGGTCGTCGCAAGGACTTTTTTTTAAAGAAACCCGTACAATTAATTTTGTACGGGTTTTTTTGCGTTTGCGGGGGGAGATATATTTACGGGCTTAGATATTGCATAGATATGTACATTTAAATTAGGAGGAAAAAATGTCCATATCAAACATTGGTCTAGATTCTACTATCGTTAGGCAGCTTGAATCAGCAGGTATTAAGAGTACAGTATCGAGTTCTTCAAGCTATAAAGATTCAACTAGTTCTATATATGATCTCAGTTCTTCTGGGAAAAAAGTACCGGATGCTCCAGATGTTTCAGAAAGTGAATTAGAGCAAAAAACTTACCTTGACTTATTAGAAAAATATATCCGCTCATATGGTGCTCCTAAAGAACTTGAGCGAAGAGGATTGAAAGAATTGGAACCCTTATTGAAAGATGAAGATGAAATGGAAAAGATAAAAAAGAAAGCTAACAAAAATTATGATCCAAATGCTATAGATACTATTTCTGAAACAATTCAAGATCCTGAAAGTGAAAATGAAATTAAAGTAGTAGTCTCAAAAGTAGATGCAAATGGAGATATGAAAATTACTCGAATTATGAGCTTTGGTGGACAAAATAGTAAGGAAGAAAGCTCAGATAAGAATGCTCATGGTGTAAATGAGTCAGATGGTAAGAAATCAGTATTTGGGGAAGATAGGGAAGAGCATAATGATTCAGTCACTAAAGAGCAAAGTGCCGATGATGTCGTTTAATGGAGCTATAAAGAAAATTTCAAGCTTGCTTCAGGCTAAGATTAGAAAAATTGAGGCCGTTTATATTAATTCATCTGTTTAAGAGCTAAAGCCCTAAGCTGTTTCATCTTTTCCTTATCTTTAATTAAGGCCTGCATTTCGGGATTGTTAGAAATAATAAATGAAACAAGCGCCGCAGTAAGAGTTTTGTCGTAGCGCTTACTGCTTTCTGTTAAAATTATGGCTGCGAGAATAGGGTGTATTCCTTTTTTGTGCCATCTTTCAGCAATCATACCGCAGAATGCATCAGCAACACTGCAAACACGAGTTTCTATGGATAAGGCATCACCCCTTCGTCCTCTCGGATAGCCGCTGCCGTCAATTCTTTCATGGTGATCAAGAATACAATCTCTAACCAGTTGGTCTTTAACATCCATCCTGTTCATCATTTTTTCAGCAATATCTACATGCTCTTGCATTCGTTGTTTTTCTTTGTACAAAAATGGACTGGCTTTGGTCATAAGAGTTGCGGGAATCTGAGTCATACCTAGATCATGTAAAACTAAGGCAAGTCCAAGGGAGTTCAACTCAAGTTTTTCACCCTCTTTGTGTACAGTTTTTAGGTATATGGCCGTTCCTACAAAAAGGGTGTTAACCACATGACAACAAAGATCATTTTTGCGTTGAAGAGAATTAAAAAAGTGTGACCAGCGATTTCTATCAACCCATACATATTCACTGAAAATAGCGAGAACTGTTTTTAACTGTTCAAGGGTTTCTGCGACCGGGTTTGCATAAAATTCTCGAACCTTCTCGAGGATTCCTTCATAAAAAATTTCGGCTGCGGCTGGTTCATCAAGGTAATGCTCAGTTAAAAGAACTCCAAGGTTCTGACTGATGTGACCGGCAAGAGATGAGTATTCATCTTTAGTTATAAAGAGATTTCCTCCGTTACATTCCTGGTTCATTCGATCCAATTTTTTAGGTGTCAGTCTTGTGTCTTTGGGGAATAGAGGTGCAACTCTTTGAAATTCTTCATCATATATGCATAGAGTGACAGGAGTTCTGTTGCCGAATGTGCTGACAATATTAGAGCTGATTTGAAGATATTCTTCTGGAATCAAGTCTTCTTGCTTGGCTTGGCTGTTCATTCTGTAAATCCTGTGATTATATTTAGATATTTCAAATAATTTTAATATGAGATTAAATGTTAACTTATTCTATTAATAAAAAAAAGTAAATGAGGGAAGCTATTTGCTTTCATAGTTACTCGATTATGAATGCGGCAGATGGTCTTTTTGCTATTAATTAAACTCATCTTAATTTCAAATTTTATTTTTTACTCCGACTTGTTGTTGCTTATCTTATTCGGTATGGTTGGCTTTCGGTGACATATACATATTAGGAGAAAGTATGCGTGATGAAATTCCTCAAAAATTTCTCAATGATTCATTAGAAATAATTAAAAAAAATACTGATTTAGAGGAGAGACTTAAATCCGTAATGGGTAAAGTTGCTGATGCGGTTGTAAGGGATAAATACGTTAACTCAGACAAAAAAGTTTCAAAATCAGATAATATAAGTGATGCCCAACTAGATTAAGATATTTTGCTGAGTTTGAAGGAATTTGCTTATTGGGATAAGATTCTGATAAGTATTAACTACTATGGATTAAAATAAGTTGTCGCAAGTTCCATAGTTCTTCATTTCTCCTCGATAGGCAGATAAAATGTCTTCTTTAGTTATGACCCCAGTGAAGGCTCCATTTTTCATGACAGGCAATGTTTTTTTGCCACTTCGCGCCATAATTTCTAATATTTCAGCTGCACCCATGCCTAATTCAACTTTGGGAGTATTTTTATCTGTGGCGACTTCTCCAATCCGACTATGCTGTCGTTCTGGGTCTAATATTGCGGAACGCGCGGAAACCACATCCACCATACCCATGAAATCTTTAGTTGTACTATTAATGATTGGAATATGTGTTTGATTAGTACTCTTGAGTACTTTTAAAAAATCAATAACGGGCATCTGTGGACAAACTTCAGTCATATCTTTGCAAACAAGATCTTGCGTATCAATATCGGCCAGTATTTTTTCATCTGTTTTAGGCCTGAGAAGTTGCCCCTTCTCAACTAAATCTTTGAAATAAAATGACGATGGTTCGAACGCGTGGGTAAGCATTGATGCGAGGAATGTTACGGTCATGATGTGCATTACAGCCTGATAGCCATTAGTTATCTCCAGAACGAGAAATACGCTTGTTAAAGGAGCTTGCATAACTCCACTAACGACTCCTGCCATTCCTAGAATGACGTATGCTCCTTCTCCTGTGATCAAGCCTGCCGGCAATATAGCCGATGCTGTCCGATGAAAAAAGGCTCCGAATATAGACCCGATGACTAGGCATGGAGCGAAAATACCACCTAGACCTCCGCTGCCCAGGGTCAGTGATGTTGTTACGATTCTAGCGATAAGAAGCACTGCAACCACTGTTATGCCCGGAGGCAGTGTGCCATGGATTGCCATTCTTATGGATTTGTATCCTTCTCCAAGAGCAAGTGGGAAAAACAGCCCTACGATTCCAACAGCCAGTCCTCCTAACGCAGCCTTTAGCCAAGGCTTGTTGCTGATTGATGAAGCGACTGATCCAACTTGTCTAATCGACCTCACAAATAAGACGGAGGTAATGGCCGTAAGTACGGCGAGAACTACGGACACGCCAAGATCTGCGAAACCCATAGCCGGAAATACTTCTCGAAAAGGAATTACATTTCCTTCAAGAATTCTTGATGTTTGAGTAGCTACTACTGATGAAATTGCAATTGGAATTAAATTGTAAGGTGTCCATTCTCCAAGGATTATTTCAACAGCGAAAATCATACCGGTGACAGGTGCATTAAAAATAGCGGAGATTGATCCTGCTGCCCCGCATCCAATAAGTGTCATTCTTGACTGACCGCTCATTTTGAGAAGTCTGGATAAGTTGGAACCCATGGATGAGCCACTAACAACTACTGGCGCTTCCGGTCCCGCAGAACCGCCGCTTGCAATTGTCAGTAGACTAGTGATGAGCGCGCTAAAAATTGATATCGGGCGCAGGATCCCTTGTTTTAGTCCTACCTTAGCAATGACTTCCCCAACCCCATGTCCTCCGGATTCTTTGAAAACATTTTTGCTGAGAATCACCGCAAGCATAGCACCTGCAGCAGGTAGCAGAAAAATCCACCAATGGTCAGAGTTGCTCATTCTGAGTTCATTCAAGAGTTTGAGAGATTTGTTTAAAGCCACAGCCGCAAGAGCAGAGCACACGCCGACTGCAATCGCTGCGATAATCAGGAGAGCTTTTGTTGTATGGACTCTCCTGTGAAGGAAGTCCTTAAGCAAAGGGCTGTGCTTCGTTGACGCTTTTTCAGGCATTTACAGTAATATCCTTAAATAATGATACGCAGCTTAGTAGAGAACTCCAACTATTGCTCCTGTCATACAGGTGGCTAATGTTCCTCCGATTATAGACTTTACGCCCATCTCTACAATGTCATCCTTACGTGAAGGGGCAATGCTTGTCAGCCCTCCAATTAATATTCCAAGGCTTCCTAAATTTGCAAACCCGCACATTGCATACGTCATGATCATGGTCGACCTTTCGGAAAGTAAACCCGGGGGAAGGTTTGCCAGTTGTAGATATGCTAAAAATTCGTTGAGGATTGTTTTTGTTCCCATAAGTCCTGCGGCAGTGAAGGCTTCGGAAGCGGGGATTCCCATGAGCCAAACAACAGGCCACATGACAATACTGAGGATGCGTTGCAGGGTAACAGGTTCGCCCTGTATGTTCGGGAATACTGCTAATATCTGGTTTGCGAGAGAGACTAAGGCTATCAGTACCAAGAGAAGAGCTACCACTGTAATCAGAAGTTTAACTCCGTCAGATGCTCCCTTAGTAATGGCATCCATGGAGCTTGAAGCTGGACTTGTTATTGTGCTGCTTTGGGTAGAAATACGGCCTGCTGTTTCAGGTACCATCAATTGGGCAATAAGAATAGCTGCCGGCGCACTAATGATGGATGCTGCCAGAATATGTCCGATGGCTCCAGGGAGGACCGGGTTGAGTATGGATGCATACAAGACCAGAACTGTGCCTGAAATGGTTGCCATGCCGCTGACCATTAGGGTCATAAGTTCGCTTCGGCTCATGGATTTAACATATGGACTGATGACGATAGGAGCCTCGACCATTCCTACAAAAATGTTTGCAGCTACGCCAAGCCCTAAATGTCCACTGATGTTCATTGTTTTTTGTAAAATAAATGAGAACCCTTTAACTAGTACCGGAATTATGCGCCAGTAGAAAAGTAGGGCAGAAAGAGCACTTACTACCAAAATAAGTGGGAGAGCTCTAAAAGCTAAGGTCCAGCTGGCACCCGGATAGCTTTCAGTAAATGGGAGAGGCCCGCCACCTATATAGCCGAAAAGGAAACTTGTTCCGGCTTGAGTTGCTAACTGTAGGGCATCTACAGCATGATTCAAATACATCATAGCATCACTGAAAAAGGTTACTTTGAGCATTAAGGTTGCAACTATAAATTGAAGAAGTAACCCAGTTGATATGCTTTTAATACTTATGTTACGTTTGTTTTCGCTCATGGCCCAAGCTATAGCCATTATTCCAATCAGTCCAAATAGGCTTTGAATCATATTTACATCCATATCATTTATTTATATAAAATTAAGTTCTTAATATGGACTACATAATCCTTATGAAGCCTGCAACATTAAGAATAAAATAGGCTCACTTGTAGCAAAACCGGATCTTTCAGCCATGTATTAAGTTTTGTAGTGGGAAAAATGCATTATTCTTTTCTAATGATCTTGAACCTTTCCGCATTTGTGGGTAGGATCCTAGAAATTATGTAATTACCTTGTGGAAAACTTGCAACTTTTGGTATGCACTCCCTCACTGGGAATGACGTCTGATAAAGGGAAAGCTCTTATGAAAGTGGAATTAGCAAAACCGTTTATCAAGGCCGCAGTGGATGTACTGTCCATGATGGCTATGATTACTCCGAAACCTGGCAAGCCCTATGTTAAAAAGGGTAAAACAGCCGTCGGCGATGTGACCGGACTGGTTGGAATTACTGGAGATATGAATGGAACAATTTCCATTACATTTAAAAAAAGTTGTGCCGTAACTATCGTAAAAAATATGCTTGGAGATGATGTTCAGGACATTCTTCAAGATGTTCAGGATGCGGTTGGTGAAATTACCAATATGATTTCCGGACAGGCTAGAGCTGGATTGGTGGAACAGGGTTTGACTTTTTCCGGGTCCACTCCGTCGGTCATTATGGGGGATAATCATTCCATTTCCCACATGGCCTCGACTCCAATTATGGCAATTCCTTTCACCAGTGAAGCAGGAGAGTTTACTATCGAATTCAGTTTCGAGTAACCTTTTTTGTTTTAAGGAAAAAAAGAGAGTCATTATATGTCTAGTTTGACTGGGTTTAGAGACCAATCCTTTTTGGATAAAATTAGTATTTTAAATGAAGTTTCTATGGGCAAAGATATTGCAGATTTAGATGAACTGCTTGATCTTTTTAAAAACCCAATTGGGGACACTTCCGTTGATTACATGGTTGTCAGTGCACTTAACGGGGTTCTTTCCTCGGATGAAAAGAGTGCCGTTGATCTTCTTGATGACGATAATGAAAAAATTCAAGTTTTATGTATAAGATTGTGTGGAGAGTTTAAGTTTAAGACTGCTACTCCTTTTTTACTCTCGCTTGCAGATAAAACGGAAGATCCAGATTTACTTTTTGAGGTTCTTGTTACTCTATCCAAGATAGGCGGGGATGAATCGGTTAGCCTCTTCCGATCCAATATTACAAATGCTGACGATTTGGTCGCATCTATGTGTATAGAAGTGGTCGGAACATTTAGAGACGAAGAATCTCTGGGCTTTCTTTCGGATATTGTTACTCGCAATAACGAAGACGCAAATTATGAAGTTTGCGATCTGACCACATGGAAAGCTGTTGAAGCTTTAACCTCCATTGGCAGTGCCGCATCTCTTAGTTTTATTGTTGACAATTTGCATCACAGAAATCCTACAGTTCGCCGGGTTGTTACTGATTGTCTGACAGATCTTGGTGCGGCTGCCGTGCCTTATCTACAGAAAGTTATAACTCCTGATGCGGAAAAAGATGACATGATTCTTGCCGCAAACGTTCTTGGATTTATCGGCGATAAGAGCGGGCTCGAAGTTCTTATGGATGCTATTGATAAAAAATATTCTACAGATTCCAGCGTAAATTACGCAATATATGAGGCCATTGGCAATATCGGGACAATGCAAGGTGTTGTTAGTCTGATTGATGGTCTAGAAGTTGATGATGAGCTGATTATTTTAGCCGTTCTAACAGGCCTTGACCGTCAGGTTAACTCTGGTGTGATTAAGAAGATGACTGAAATGATTGGCCAGGGTGGAAGCCAGGCCGGAAAAATTATTCGCGCCGTGGTTACTGCAAAAGCATTAAATATTTTTGCAGGTCTTTATAATGAAGGTAAGATTGGCCGTTTCATGATGAACGCGGTTGTCGGATCTAAAGACCCTGAAGTTCGTGTCGCTTTTCGTGAAAAACTCGCGGAAATTGGCAGCGAAGAGGCAACAGCCGATATCGCTAGATTGCCAGAAATGGAAGAATCTGGAGGCAAACGAGCTTTGGCTGTAGATGACTCTAAATCTATGCTTGCTCTTTATCGTAGTATTTTGACCAGTAATGGTTATGAACCGTCAATTGCTGAAAATGGTCAGGAAGCATATTCTTTTGTCGAGCAGGGTGATGAGTTTGATGTCGTTATCACTGATATGAATATGCCGGTGATGGATGGTATGGAACTTGTCTCAAAACTTAGGCTTACTGATGGGTTTGAAGAAATACCAATCATCATGGTTACAACTGAGTCTGAAACTTCTCAGATGGAACTTGCGAGAAAGACTGGTGTTACTGATTTTATTACAAAGCCTTTCACTCCAGATCAGCTCAAAGCGAAAATTGCAGAGTATGTTTCTTAGGGCAATGGCTCAGTAAATGATTTTCGCTAATGCGAAATTACAAGGGAGGAAGACAATTGTCTTTCTCCCTTTTTTATTTCTTTAAAATGCTGGATATTATCTTAGCTACTTTGTGGCTGTATAACATAGATACATGGCCCATGGCTGGACTCCTTATAACTTTCCAGCTTGAATCATATGGTTCGAGGTTCTTCCACGGCAGAACCATTTCATCTACCGGAGATATTATCGCCGTTTTGTCGACGTCGACAGGTGATGGGATAGATCGAAGATATTTGAATAGTGAACTGTTCGGACGCAGGCTCTGTCCAAGCTTGCCCGGAGCCGCAATGGCCAGAAGACTGCCACGGCAAGGAGTTCCGAGTGTGATTATTTTTTCAACTGTCCTCGCTACTTCTTCATCGGCGATTGCTCCGGTCATAAGTAGTCCTCCGAGGCTATGCCCTATGAGTAGTAATTTCTGATTATTATTTTCGGTGTAGAGTTTTAAAATATGTTTGCGGAGTTCCGCTAGAAGATCAGGGTACGAGGTTGCGAAACTGTTATATGACCATGTATTGAAATTTCTAAATCCTGCTTTTTTGAGCCTAGGCTTTATCAATAACCACGCGGTATCATTGTGATAAAGGCCATGAACCATGAGGATAGGCTGTCCTCTTTTACTTTTTTTTGCGCGCTCTAACCATCCAATAAAAAAGAGCGGCCGGGTAATAATTGTTAGGAGCAGACTCAGTTCTGCGGTTATTAGTGCCCTAAGAAAATCCAAGGTGGAGACCTTTCCTCCTCGCTTAGATAGTTCTTTACGGTTCGCAAGAGCTGAGATTATGATCAGCGGCAAAGGAAGTAGTAAAAGTATAAGTATGGTTGTCAGTATTATTTGAGTCATACTTTTGGGTGCAGTATAATTGTTGTTTTAGTCAAGTGAATAAGCTTGCTCCGCAAGAAAAGATGAATCTTTGTTATGTATTTATATACGAATATGGGAGTTTTCATGAATCGCAGAATACTTAGTCTTGATATCGGCAGCGGAACTCAGGATGTCCTTTATTATATTGAAGGAGTCGAAATTGAGAACTGTTTCAAGTTTGTACTCCCTTCTCCTGCTCGCGTCATTGGATCAGAGATTCAGGGGCTAACCCGAAAAGGTCGTAATATTTATTTGACGGGAAAGAACATGGGAGGCGGTTTTGGGCGCGCGGCTTATGCTCATATTGAAGCGGGCTTTAAACTGTATGCTCACCCGCGAGCAGCTTTGGCTTTGGGAGATGACTTAACCCGCTTGGAAAAAAAAGGTGTTATGCTAAGTGAATCATTGCCGTCTGATTGCGTCCCCGTTCACCTTGAGGATTATAATTCTGGTTGGTGGGATTGTTTTCTGTCTGCAGCGGGTCTTGAGAAACCGGATCTGGTTGTAGCCTCTGTACAGGACCACGGATTCCATCCTGGTAAAAGTAATAGAATGGGACGTTTTGATTTGTGGACCCGGCTTTTATCCGAGAACAAAGGGCAACCTGAAGAATTACTTTTTGAATCCGTTCCTGCGGAGTTTACCAGACTTTCAGAGTTACAAGAGAGCATTGGTGGCGGTCCTGTTTGCGATACAGGTGCGGCTGCTGTTCTGGGAGCACTATTTGTTGATGATATAATGGAGCGTAGTTTCAAAGAAGGTATATGTTTGATCAATATAGGAAATAGTCATACTATTTCATTTTTGCTGTTCGAAGGGGCTGTTCACGGAGTATATGAACATCACACAGGAAATATGACTCCAGAGAAACTCTGGTCAGATACCCGCATGTTCTGTGGTGGAAAGCTTTGCTTCGAAGATGTTTTTGACGATTATGGTCACGGATGCGCTACTCTTGATCTGCCGGAAAGAGCCGGTGATTTTTCACCTGCATATGTTATGGGGCCGCGAAGGGCTATTCTTGAGGGGTATCCTGTGGAATTTCCTTCTCCCGGAGGAGACATGATGCTTGCTGGTTGTTTTGGACTTATAAAGGGACTGAAATTAAAGGGCAAACTCTAAGTTAATTTGTATTGTACTCTTGCTCTGATTAGTTATTACCTATAAGAAACATGGAACGGACTGAAATAAATTCGACGATAAATTGCGTTATAATATTTTGATTTAACAGCCGATTCAAATTATGCTGCGATTACTTTTATTTACATTGTTTTATGTGTTTTTAGGATGTACTTCTGCTTTGGCGGACGTGTATCTTTCTGACGCACTTACTGAGTTAGGTTCTGGCAACTTGGATAGAATACTCGTTCTTGGAGCTGGAGTTACTATTACAGTGCTTTTGATTTTTATTATATTTCTCGATCGGAATATTAAGAAAAGAAAGAATGTTGAGCGCGAATTGCAGCGTGAGAGAGATCTCATGGGCAGCATCATGGAAACTAGTCCCATGGGCATTCTTGTGATGGATCAGCAGGGTAAAATAATTTTTGCAAATGATCAGGCTGCACGTGTTCACGGCGTTTCAAGTGATGAAATGATCGGCCGGATGCACAGTGATCCTATTTGGAAGATTACTGCTCATGACGGTAGCCCCTTCCCGGCCGAAAGGCTTGCATTTAATAGGGTGATGAAGATTAGGAATGCGGTACTGGATATTCGTAACGCTATTCACTGGACTGACGGTCGGCGTGTATTACTTTCAATAAATGCTTCTCCTCTTTTTGGTGCGGACGGTGACATTCAGAAAGTTGTTTCAACCGTTGAAGATATCACTACTCGAAAGCGAGTCGAGGAAGCCCTTAAAGAAAGTGCTTATAGGTTTAGATCGCTTGTTAAAACTGCAGAAAGTGTCATTATTCTCCTTTCCCCTGATAGAAAAATTTTAGAATTTAACCGCATGTCTGAAGATGTTTTTGGTCATACAAGACATGACGTTCTCGGGCATGACTTCTTTGATCTCTTCCTTCCGGAAAGATTATGGGGCGAGTTCTCCAACCAATTAGAGGTTGTTCTTTCCGGCACTCCTTTACGATTTCTTGAGAATGACATTCGGGTCGGTTCTGGTGAAGAGCGCACCATGCAATGGTCTTTGTCCAGATTACTTGATGCCAAAGGGGAAGCTCTTGGTGTGCTTGCTGTTGGGCAGGATGTAACCGAACGCAAACGGGCAGAAGTTGAATTATGTGAAGCCCGCGATTCTGCAGAAGAAGCGAATAGAGCAAAAAGTGAATTTTTGGCTAACATGAGCCACGAAATACGGACGCCTATCAGTGCTATAATCGGTATGAGTGAAATGACACTCAGTACCGAACTTGACATTGAACAGAAGGGGTATTTGGTTACAGTTAAAAAAGCAGCCCAATCACTACTTAGTATTATTAATGATATTTTAGATATTTCAAAAATTGAAGCACGGAAAATGGAACTTCGGCCAGAGGATTTCAATTTACGCGACATGCTTGAGAAGCAGCTTTCCGTTTTAAGAATTCAAGCGGAAGAGAAAGGGATTAAGCTTCGGAGCAATATCAGTAAGTCCTTAGATCACTGTTTTTTTGGTGATAGTATGCGCTTAGGACAGATTATAATGAATCTGGCGGGTAATTCCGTTAAGTTCACAGAGAAAGGGTATGTTGAGGTTTCTGTTGAAAATGTGGGAGACTGGGCAGAAGGCAAGATCCTCAGCTTCACTGTCAAAGACACAGGGATTGGAATATCCGAAGATAAAGCCGAGAAACTTTTCGAGAGCTTTGTTCAACTAAATGCTGGGTATTCTAAGCGTCATCCTGGAAGCGGCCTTGGCCTTGCTATCTCGCGCCAGCTCGTTGAGATGATGGGGGGCGAAATTTCTTTTTCCAGTAAAGTAGGTTGGGGAAGTGAGTTTACTTTTACGGTTAAACTGAAACCAAGCTCTGGGCCATGCGTTCAGGAGACTGTTGAGATATTAAATGGCGAAGCCGTCGATGGAGCGGTTGTGGCGAGAGTACTGCTAGCCGAAGATAATGCGACTAATCAGGTTTATATTTCCCATTTTTTGATTGAGAGAGGGTTTGCCCTTGAGACTGCTGAGAATGGAGTAGAAGTGATTGAAATGCTCGAGAACAGCGGGCCTTTTGATGTTATCTTGATGGATGTTCAAATGCCTGAAATGGATGGATTAGAAGCTACAAAAAAAATAAGGGATGCCGGTAACGACATCCCTATTATTGCTTTGACTGCTTATGCTATGGAAGGTGATCGGGAGAAATTCATTGACTGCGGCATGGATGACTATGCATCTAAACCCGTCAATATTGATGAGCTAGTTCGGATCATAGGTAAATTTTTACCGAGTCATAAATAGTTGTCTATCAGTGATTGTCTTAGTTCTTCTTCTTTTTTTCTTCGATGTTGCCTGCAAGATCTTTGTGCAAAATTTTAGCAATCTGCTCCTTAAAATCCATTAGTTCTTTTTCGTTGATCCCTTCGATTATCTGTTCAGCTGAAGAGATTTCATCGAAAGGAACAGGTAGTGAGCACACCAGATGGATGCCTACTTTTTTGCCTTCAACATCAACAGTTCCAAGTATATTTGATTTCTTTATTTTCTTTCTTACAGACTGCGGAAGGTTTGGAACGTTCATGAGAATTTCTCTCGGGTAGAAAATGTATCCGAACATGAATGTTTCACTTTTAAAAGCGTCATTCTGGAAGCCGCTGTTCATTTCTATTCCGCTGGCCTTAGTGGTCTCCAGCATCTGCATGATGTCTGAGGCTATAGTTGCTGCGTACCCTTTATCCATTCTAGAATCCTCCAGGAAAATATTATTTGCACATGGGCTTATGTTTAGCTTTTACGGAAGTTAGGAAGTTTCCGTTACCGGAAAAGGAATCAAGCATTTACAAGGCATTAATGTCAAGTTTTTACGGAAGAATAGATTTTTCCCCATGGCTTGAAAATGGAAATCCAGACCAGTAACAGTAGACAGCCAAAAACCATAAATGCTGAAATTTCATTTAAGAGCTGGTTTCGCAAGTATTCAGGAGTTTGCAGCGCCATTAGTTTCGCACTGCCGGAAATAGCGCTCATGCGCTCAAGCCATGGCATGTAAAACAGAAAGCCAAAAATGATGAAGCCAACGTTTATAATCCATTTTGTGATTACCCATTTGAACTTAAAAAAGCCCCATGAAGTTTTCCACGCAAAGATAAACCCTGTAATAAGACAGCCAAAAGCGCCAGACGTAACTACGTACTCATCAATTATTTTAAGGCAGATGTCTCGTGCGTACAGTTCACTACCGGAATGAGGTGTGAACACACAATGAAGAAGCACCATAGAAAGTGCTCCGCCTCCCCATAGGCATGCGCTTAGCATATGAAATGCCCGCACCCATTTAGTTAATTGTGGCGCCATTTTTTGCATTACTTTTTCATTTTGTTATACAGGTCGAGGATTGCCTGAATAAGCTTGTTTTGTTTGATTGGCTTAGATAGGAATTCATCCGCTCCGGCATCTAAACATTTTTTCCTGTACTCAGCTGAAGCGTGGGCTGTTAATGCCATAACTGGAGTCCGCACTCCATGTGTATTTTTCTCGACCATGCGGAATTGATTCAAGAACTGATAGCCATCCATCACAGGCATTTCCATGTCCATCAAAATGACATCAAATTTGTCATTGAGCGCAAGCTTTAAAGCCTCTTCACCATTGGACGCCATTACTAACGTTGAATGTGATTTCTTTAAGAAATGACGAATTAGCTCCCGGTTTGGAATATTGTCTTCCGCAAGTAGAATTTTTATTGGCGGGAGGATTATCTTCGCTTTACCGCTAGAAGTCTCGGCGTCATCTGACTTCAGGTTTAATACTTCTAATATGGAACGAAGAAGCTGTCGCCTCATAATTGGTTTTGTTATTCCGGATACGACTAGATCGTGACTCAGAAGAGTTCTATCAAAACTTGCTCCCCGTTGCAGAAGCATTACAGGAGGGACTGAAAGTTCTGAGTTTTCGAGCGATTCAAGAATTTGAGCGCCATTCCCGTTTTCAAAGTCCAAATCGAGAATAAGCATTTGCTGGTCGTGTCCTTGCGAGGACTCTAAAAATGCCATCAGAGAATTTGCATTGGTACAGGGGGTAGTGGTTGCTTTATAGTTGTTTAAAATGTCGCAAGTAGAAGCCAGTGTTTTGTGGTTCTCTACAGCTATAATAAAATTCACGCCCGATAAGTTAGGAGCAAGAAACGACTGAGATTCCAAATCTCTTGCTAGCGGAATAGTCACTTCAAAAGAGCTTCCTTCACCAGGAATACTCGTTGCAGTAAGTGTTCCGCCCATGAGTTCTGTTAATTTTTTACTGATGGAAAGACCAAGTCCGGAGCCTCCGAAATTTCTGGTAGTAGAAGAGTCTGCCTGTGAAAAAGGAGCAAATATTTCTTCTAACTGCTTAGGAGTAATGCCTATTCCAGTATCTTCAATGGTGAATGTGATATTGCCAATATTATCCATGTTAACGCTACTTAGTGCGCGCGAGACTGTGATGCTTACTTCGCCGCGTTGGGTAAACTTAACTGCGTTTGAAAGGATATTGAGCAGAATTTGGCGCAGTCTTGTCGGATCACCAATAACAAATTCAGGCACATCTGGCTTGAAATTGCACACCAGTTCAATATCACGTGATGAAGCAGTTACAGCCTGTAAATAAAGGATCGCTTCAACTTCCTGCAATAAATCAATCGGTATTGATTCCAGTTTGACATGTTCGGCTTCTAGTTTTGAAAAATCAAGTATGTCGTTAATTATTGAGAGTAGAATTTCTCCCGAAGATTCAAATATATCGACATATTCTGTTTGTTCTCTATCAAGCTTTGTTTCTTTCAGCAGATCCGCGATGCCGATAATAGAGTTTAGCGGAGTTCGGATTTCGTGGCTCATACTCGCAAGGAATGCACTCTTTGATTTGTTTGCTTTTTCAGCTTTTATTATTGCCTTTTCAAGTTCCACCTCAGTTTTCATATGTTTTTCGATCTCAGTATTCAGATCAACAGTTTTTTCATCCACTAGAAGGGCCAGTTTCTCTCTTTGTTTTTCTATGGATTTTACGCGGAAGTGGATTACCACAAAAATGGTCAGGAGGGCTAAGAGCAATAGTGCAAACTTAAACCACCATGTTTTCCAGAATGGTGGAGTAATATTTATTTTGATTGATGTACCTGTTTCATTCCAAATTCCGTCACTGTTAGATGCCTTAACTCTGAAAATATAACTTCCGTGGTCAAAGTTTGTGAAGGTCGCGGTCCCTTTACTTGCATCCAGCCAGTTGTCATTAAAACCTTCGAGCTTATATTGGTATTTGTTCAAGTGCGGGTTCTGGTAGTCCAGTGCAGCAAAGCTGAAGGTGAACATGGCGTCTTTCCATGAAAGATTTATTTCCTTTGTCTCGGTTATGTTGGTTGCAAGTTTGGCAGGCGAGTTCATGATGTCTAAATTGGTGATAACCACAGGAGGAGGAGTCTGGTTAATTTTGATGTTGTTCGGATTAAACATGTTAAGCCCGTCAAGTCCGCCAAAATATAACCGTCCGCTTTGCCCTTTATTATAGGAGTTAATCCAGAATTCTATGCCCTGCAGTCCATCGGATTGACCGAAATTTAGGATGTCACCGGTTTTAGGGTCCAGCTGTGATATCCCTTTAAATGTAGAAACCCATATGTCTCCGTCTTTGTCCAAACACAGCCCTTGTATTCCGTCATTCGCGAGGCCGTTTTTCTTTGTGTATCTTGTGAAGTCTCTGGTTGTCGGGTCGAACCTGTTAAGTCCTTCGTCGGTCCCTATCCAAAGGGATCCGTCAGCGGCTTCGGCAACTGGCGTTACCCTGTTATTGGAGATAGTTTTTGGATTGTCTGGATCGCTCTTGTGATGAATGAAAGTGCCGTCTGCCCGGTTCATCAGGTCTATGCCTGCGTTAGTGCAGATCCAGAAATTATTTTTGCTGTCCTCAAATATATTGCGGACGCGATTGTGAGCTATGCTTTGTGAGTCTGAATCGGAATGTATGTAAATTTTAAAATCACCATTTTTGCGGTCAAGTCTGTTTAGACCTTTTTTGCTGGTGCCGATCCATATATAGCCTTGACTGCCTTCTGTTATCCACCAGATATTGTTTTGGCTTAGGGTGTTATTGCTTTTCTTGTCTCGTTTGTAGCGCGCAACTATTCCTTTATTTTTGTCGATTACAAAAACGCCTTTTTTACGTGTTCCTACCCATATTAAACCTCTAGAATCCTGAAAAAAACAGTTAATTCTGTTTCCTGAAAGATTCCAAGGCTCAGGCGATTTTGAATTAAAACTCGTGAGTTTTCCGGTTTCAGGATTGTATTGGCTTAGGCCGTTTTTGTATGTTCCTATCCAGAGTAGGCCTTCACGGTCCTCAAGCACCGCACTTACTTCTTTTCCTGGAAGCGTATTGTCTTTCCACGGCTGATGTCTGATTATGCCGAATTCTTGCATTTTGGGTGTAAGCTTACTCAGCCCGCCAGCGTACGTCCCTACCCACAAAACCTCTGATAAATCTTCTAAAATATGGGTGACTTTGTTGTCACTGAGACTTTGAGGGTCTAATGGGTTATACTTGAAAAATGTGAAATCCATTTTTTCTGGTGCAAGCAGTGCTGTTTTCGGCTCTCTTTTGGCTAATCCCTCTAAGGTTGCTAGCCATAGATTATCAGAGTTGTCTTTGAAAATATCATTTACTTCTAGAGACTTAAATAGTGTTGATAGTGAAAAGTCGGCAGTGTTAAGGATAGATATTCCTTCTTTAGTTCCTATCCACAGGTGCTCTTTGTTATCTTGATAGAAGCATAGAACAGTATCTCCGCTGAGGGATTTTTCATCTTTCGGATCATTAAAAAAATGTTTAAATTCGTTCCCTTTGTCTAGGAGTAAGTTCAATCCCTTCGCTGTACCCACCCACAAACGGCCTTGCATGTCCTCATAAATGGATCTAATTTCGTTATGACTGATACTTGTGGGTGAGTTTGAGTTTTCAAACTTTTTAAAAGTAAGGGAGGCTCTGTCGAATAGGTTAAGCCCTTTGTCTGTTCCTACCCATAATTGCCCTTTTGAGTCTTCATAAATGCAAGTTACAGTTTTGCTTGAAATTGAGTTTGGGTTTTCGTTGTCAGGTGTGAAACTTGAAAATGAGTCAGTTTTGCGGTCATAGCTATTCAGCCCCCCACCTTTTGTTCCGACCCATAGAATTCCGGAGCTGTCTTCGTAGAGAGCGCGAATATTGCTATCGGATATAGAACCCGGCAATTTAGCTTTGGAGTATATTTTCATTTGTCGGCCATCATAGCGGTTTAACCCGTCATATGTTCCGAACCATAAAAAACCTTTAGAATCTTGAAGCATACATAATATAGACGATTGAGAAAGCCCTTCATTCAAAGAGATTCTTTCGAATCTTAGATCTTGCTGAAAGGCTACAGCTGTAGGTGGTCCCCCAAGTAGGAATATGAGGGACAAGATTGCGATAAAGGAATAGGAAAGGTTCTCTATATGTATTGATTTATTCATAATGTACTATTGTTAAAGTTTTTTTAAAAACAAAGCATAAATATGGAAATAATTCAATACTACAGCAGCAGAAGTCTCATATTAATGTATGAAAACATGGTGTTATTTGTGTTATATCTTAAATCGATGTATAATTGTTATCTGGATAGTATTGGTTTTATCCGGTCCAGTGCCCAATCTACTTGTTCAGAAGTTATTACAAGCGGAGGGGCAAATCTTATTATATTGCCGTGTGTTTCTTTGCAAAGCAGCCCTTGTTCTTTGAGTTTTTCACAGTAACTTCTCGCGCCGCCTGCATTTGATTTAAATTCAACAGCTAGAAGTAGTCCACGGCCTCGGACTTCTTTTATTTTTGCGTTCTTTATTTCCTTTAATCCTGATAGGAATTTAGCCCCAACATTCATTGAATTGTCTATGAGTTTTTCTTCGGTTAATACTTTAAGAGCGGCTCTCGCTACAGCGCATGCAAGTGGATTTCCGCCAAAAGTAGAACCGTGTTCTCCCGGTTTAAGCACGCCCAGCACTTCAGAGTTGGATAGTACTGCTGATACTGGATAGAATCCTCCTGAAAGGGCTTTGCCTATCAATGTTAAATCTGCCTCAATCCCTTCGTGTTCTTCGGCTAGTAATTTTCCTGTCCGGCCCAGTCCTGTTTGAATTTCATCAAGAATCAATGTGACATTATTGGCTGTGCATATTCCGCGAACTTTTTTGAAATAGCCTTCAGGTGGGATAATAACTCCGGCTTCTCCCTGTATAGGTTCGACCAGAAAACCAACTGTGTCGGGTGTAATTGCGTTTTCAAGTGCTTTATAGTCGCCAAAGGGGATAACCTTAAATCCGGGAGTAAATGGGCCGAATCCCTTGCGGGCGGTAGGGTCCGTCGAAAAGCCTACGATGGTGATGGTTCTGCCGTGAAAATTATCAGCACAGACAATGATTTCTGCGCGGTCTTCCGGAACTCCTTTGACTAGATAGCCCCATTTTCTTACGGCTTTGATGGCGGTTTCAACTGCTTCAGCTCCGCTATTCATGGGAAGAACTTTATGTGAGCCTGTTAGGGTACATAGCTCTTCGTAGAATGGGCCTAGTTGGTCATTTCTGAAGGCGCGGGAAGTGAGTGTTAGTTTTTCTGCCTGTTCAAGCATGGCTTGTTTGATTTTCGGATGGCAGTGCCCTTGGTTTACAGCAGAGTAGGCGGAGAGACAGTCCATGTATTTTTTGCCGTCAACATCCCAAACCCATACACCTTCACCTTTTTCTATAATGACATCTAAAGGCTTATAATTGTTGGCCCCGAACTTATCTTCAAGCTCAATGTATTCAGACTGTCTCATTGTAATCTCCTTTGGTTATATGACTACTCTTTCAAGTAGTATAAGTCAGGAGTTTTGACCAGTTATTAAGAAGAATTGAATGTTAATATTGTGGTTTGGTGAAGGATCTTTGCTTCTGTAGGCAGGTGGAGGAAATTAAAAACTATGTTTTTGTTCGATAGAATGAGTTGTAGGCAAGGGTTAGCAGCACTGCAAAACCCGCTGAAATAACGCCTAGGATTGCATTGTAAAAAGGCGGAGCCGCGAGCGCTAGCCTTATGAGTAGAGTGACGAGTGCGAATCCAGAGTTTCTGAAAACGGCGTGAAATGATGGTAGAAATCTCTGGGAAATCAAAACAAGTAAGATGTCACTGAAAATAAGGATTGTATAAAAGGTGCTGAAGAAGTCGAAGTGCTTAACGTCAAGCACCGGAGATAGTATGTTATATATTCCAAGGCCTGTGAATATAAACAGCATCAGTAAGGCTACTAGCTTTTTTGATGCAACATAGCGAAACTTGAACGCAGGCCTTAAAGAGGGGCCAGGGCGCTGTATTTTGTAATATATTCCAAGAAGGACAAATACTGCAAATGCTCCCGTTCCGTCTGATAAAATTCGATAAATCGGGGTTAAGTCCCCTGTGAAAGTTATGGGCTCCGGAAAGTTAACCAGCTCTTTGAATGAGCTTCGCATCAGAATCAGACAGAGAATTTCAAATTGTTTGCCGACTGATTTTGCAAAGGAGCAGGGCAGAACAAAAATTAGACTGACAACTTCGAGTATTAGGACCAGCGTAAAAGCAATGCCGATGGCGTGGTAGTGGTTGTCAGGTGTTTTTATAGCAATGAATTCAGGCAACAATCCTCGTCTTCCGAGTTCTATCCCGATAATTGCTGCTATAAAGCAGGCTACCAGTACGCCTGCCACCGCTCGCTGTGTTCTTTCGCGTTCCCAGAAAGCGTGGAGCGGGTCGAAGGCATAAGTCGCCAGCTCATAAATTGAATATCTCATAAGAATTTTATTATGATGACAGTGCAATCGTCTTCAAGCGGAAGGCCTCTCCTGTGGGCGGCAACCTGAGTATGAATTTCTTCTACTATTTCCTGTGCGGGCTTATCGTAGTTTTCGCGGATAAGTTGACGAACTTGTGCCTTGCTGAACTGCTCACCCTTAGGGCTGTGTGCTTCCCATATTCCATCTGTATATAATGTTAGAACCTGGCCCGATTTAAGCTGAGTGAAATGTTCTTTATACAGGTAGTATTCATCAACTCCTATGGCCAGACCTGTCCCTATCATTTCTTCAAATTCGTCAGTTTCAGGGGTATAAATGAGTCCCGGATCATGTCCGGCCCTAATCCAGTTAACCGTCTTGTTTTTGGTGTCACATATTGCAGTGAACAGTGTCATAAAATGACCTGTCTGTGCGCAGTCTTCTGTTACAAGTGCGTTAACTTTGCTGACGACTTCAACTAGTGGGTGTCCCTTGCCTGTCAAAGCTCGAATATACGCTCTTGCGCTGGTCATCAGTAGTGCTGCGCTAATTCCATGCCCCGAAACATCGCCTATCGCCGTTGCGAAGACATCTTTGCCACAAGTTTGGCATCCGATAAAATCAAAATAATCACCACCGGTTTTCTCTGAAAACACGCACTTGGCTCCAATTTCAGCGCCTGAGACTTCAGGTGTTGTTTTCGGCAGCAAGCTCTGTTGAGCCTCATCTGCAAGCGAGAGGGCTTGCAGTATAGACGAGTGTTCTCGAAGCTGCGGAACCATTATATTGAAATTTTCAGCAAGTTCTCCTAGCTCATCTTTAGAGTGCAGGTCAGCTCGCGCATTCCAGTCTCCATTTCCCACTTTTATAACGGCCTCTGATATCTGCCGAATAGGAGATGAAAGGCTTTGCGATACAAAGTAGGCCACAAAGGCAAGCGCTGCGATTATGGATAGAGCTATGAGAGTAGTATCTTTTATCTGGCGCGAAATGCTTTCACTTACGTATTGTTCCGCTTCGTCTGCTTCGGCAGTAAAATCAATTACCGGGATTACGATTAATAGGGCCAGTGACTCATTTATCGGGCTGTACGTCCAAAGAGCAGGAATGCCCTTGTAATTCATTTGAAGAACACCAGCCTTCTGCATTGTGATGTCGTCTACAAGGCTTGAAAATTCAGGATTATTCTCGAAAACCCATTCAGGTTCGGGCGGAGCCTGCCAAAAGTGGCCCATAATATTTCTGGTAGCTTTTTCTTCGGTAGCTCCTTCATTGCGCCCGATGACTAACAGTTTTTCCTTATGACTTGCATCTTCGTAGCGGGTTGAAACCATCATTATATTGACACTTTGTTCAGCATTTACGATCAGCGAGCTGTTAATTGTTGCCCCCACAGGAACAACTAGAGATGTGGCGCCGATGAATTCGTCTTTATCATTAAACAGGGGGCTTGATAGGCGATAGCAAAGGGATCTTGTTGCAGGATCAGGAACAGGGAGAGTCCATATAGTTTTAAGCTCTTTTTTGACCTCTTTATACCATAGGCTGATACGCGGGTCGTACCTCGGCGGGAATGAATTGTGGGCCGGATAGGTGGCTTGTAGTCCGTTCTCAAGAGTTACTTCTTGCCAAAGGGCCAGGTCATTAAGTGTAGAACTACATGCTTGAAACATATGTAAAAGAGGTGAAATTCTACGGATAGAAGGCATCGCTTCGCTTTCCGATAGGCCTGGAGACAGCCAGTAAGAAATATGGTCTGGCGAGATGGGAAGGTCTATTAGATCTCCCTTTTCAGGGCCGTTTTCAGCGTGTTCCATCTGACTGCGCATGCCGCGACCCATCATTGCCGTTTTTTTATAGTCAGGGTGAGTGACCAGCTTTGGTTCATTCAGTACTTTTGTCGGAGATGTTATGAATGGCGGACGAATAAGTGAAGGAACTTTTTTGGCTGTGAGAAGATTTTCTGCCTCGGCCTGAACGCTTTTTAGGGTAGTTCTATATAGTCGGTCTTCAAGGTTGATTATTGCGGCAGTGCCTTCGGCCATGCGGGCAAGGCTGTCTGTTGCCCGTTCCAGAAGGGTCACTCTTGTCTGGATTTGAAGGTCGGAGCCGAGGTCCGTTAGCGTATTTAAACCATACGCTCTGATTATAATCAGGGGCAACAAGGAGAACATGAGAAGTATGAGGAGTATTTTCCAACGAATTTTCATCTTGTCATTAGACCCTACACTCGGCAAAAATTCAATCAAGAAAAGATTAAAATAAAGAAAAGACCAAAAATAAGGATACTAACGAGGCGCTTATCCGAAGAGAGTTGTTAGTATAATGACCACTCCGAGTGAGGGAAGTAGGTTTGATAGGTTGATCTGTTTTATTTCAAGTAAAATCATACTTATACCAATAATTAAAACTCCTCCGGTTGCCGTGAGCTGTTCAATTAATAGTGGGGAAAACCATTCTTGAAATGAATTTGCAAAAATAGTCAGTGCTCCCTGATAAAGAAGAACTGGAATGAATGAGAAAAGAACTCCCATGCCGTAGGTGGATGCGAGCGCAATTGATGCAAAGCCATCGAGAATTGATTTGGTGTAGATGATAGTCGTATCACCTTTGATTCCTTCCTCAAAAGAGCCGATAATCGCCATGGCACCAATGCAGAAAATTAGAGAGGCTGTGATCAGTCCGTCAATAAATCCGGTATCTTTAGATCCAACTATGCTTTTGAGTCGTCCGGCTAGACGCTCAAAGAGAGTATCAAGTCTTAGCAATTCACCTATTATCCCGCCGATTAGTATGCTGAATATGAGTATTAGAATGTCCTGAACTTTCAGCGCCATCTGCATGCCTATAACTATAGTACTCAGGCCTAGTCCTTGAAATACAATCTGCCTGATACGCTCAGGGAATCTGCTGTGGAGCATAACGCCGATAAGTGAGCCGCCGATAATTGCCGCAGCGTTAACAAGAGAGCCGATGGGGATCATGACATACTCGCGTAGATATATTATTAATGTAGGGAGAAACGGTTAACATTTAGCATTCGGGTTTACAAGAGGGAGTATTTGTAAACCCGAATGAACAAAATAAATGTGTTAAAAGGAGCACCTTGCAGTAAATAGTGTTGACAGTTGTAAGATCATCTAATAGTAAAAGTTTCTCGATGTGCCGGGATGGCGGAATTGGTAGACGCAGCGGACTCAAAATCCGCCGGTAGTGATACCATGAGAGTTCAATTCTCTCTCCCGGTACCAGATAAATCAAGGGTTTATAGCTTTACGGCTGTAAACCCTTTTTTTGTGCGTGCAATTTTCTCCCGGTATTCTCCCGGTTAGGGCCCTCTTTTGGGCGAGTAAACCTATTCGTTTGTTGACTCCAAGTAGTAAAAGGCAGTTTTTTTAAATGAAATTATTTTCTAAAGTAAGACGCTTCGACCTCCATGTTGGAATCTGGAAGGATCCTTCTAAGTTCCTTAATTGCGTACTTTTAAGTTATAAGTTATAAGTTTTAGGTTGAGCCATACGGTCTTGCTTTATTTGTAAATTAATAAGAGGGGAGATGTTATGGGGGACCACGCTAAGGGAAGTGCGCCTGACACTAGTTTTAAGAGAGTTCAGTCTGGTATTGTGTGGGGAGTAATATTTCTGGCAATATTCATTGGATGGAAATATGTATCGTGGACTCCCTCGAACAAATTTTTGATCGCGGCACAGTTAATAGTTAATGAACTGATGAATGGCTTTAAAGTCGTCGGTATGTTACTTCTCGTAATTGGTGCGTTCTTATTTTTTGGAAGAAGTCTTCTAGATCTTATAGTTGATTTATATGTAAAGCCGCCCTTGCAACATCTCAATAATCTTGCTGAAAAAGGGATAAATGATCTTGTTAGATCTGTACCTACTGCAGAGCAGCTCCTAGAACATATTCCTCGCTGTGATGACATGTTCACCGCTAAAGATGTTCTCTGCAAAATACCGGATGGTGAACAGCTTGCTGATCTTGTTCTTCACAACCATTTGCAGCAATATGGAGATCACTCAAAAAGAACAGATAGTCTCTATTGTTATGTGAACAAAAACCTTTTAGCTCATGCCTGTATCGCTCCACATAAGTCTAATTATACTAAAAATATTCGTTTACGCCCATCTGACTATGAAGACTGTTTTATTTGGGATGAGTCATCTACATATAAAATTCACAACCCATTGGTAAAGGGTAACGGTCCTTCGTATTCTTATGATTTTAAAATCGGAACAAGTACGATGTATACAGGAGATGATCCTAATAAGTGGCTGGAGTCGTTCGGGCTTAAGGCAGAGGTAGATGGGATATCTGGTAAAGAGGATATCATTGGGTCTCAAGTTCCCACGGAGTTCATATCCGGCAATGAACAAGAGTATACCTGGCAGCGGAGAGGGAATTGGTTTGATGTGGAGTTTACAAAAACCATATTGCTAAACAAAGAATGGACCGACGTTACGACATCAGAAGTGGGTTTAACAGCTAAAGTTGATCAAACATATTCGCTTGGAGTCTACACCCCATATTATGGATGTGAAGTTAATATGACCCTTCCCACTGGGTATGAGTTTATTAAAGATACAGATTGTAGTGTCGCGAATTTATTAAAAGGAATTTCACAAATACCACCAAGTGACTATGATAAGCATTTTAGAATAACTTACCTCGCAGACAATACGGTCATAAAAGCTAAAATTTTTGACTGGGTGCTTCCTGGGACAGGTTTCAATATTCAATGGCGAAAGGTTGAATGATTGCAAAAGATAATGGGGTCAAAAAGATTTTCTTTTTGACCCCATTTCAATGGCGTTAGCGATAAGCTAGCTACCATTCCTTTTTCCATTAAATGTGGCACACATCTCCATAGTTGCTCCTTAAACTTCATTAGCACCAGGGCTAAAATAAAGCCTATTTAATAAGTTGATGTCAAATTGAGGGTAAATAAGTCCTTCTTACAATGCTTTTGCAAAGTTTAGACCAACCTCAAGATGGCTTCTTCTTGTATAAAATTCATTTACAATTATGAATACATTGTTGGTATTACCTAACAGTTGTTCAAATTGCAACCATTGTTAATAGGTAACTTCGATCAATTTATTCCTTTTGAGAAAAGGATAAGTTGTTTTGAATGTTTGGGCAACTCATCTCTGCACATTTGTTACTTCTTTTGCAGAGCTTCAACCAAGATCGTGCTTTAGAATCCTACATCAAGCTCAATTCCTTTGATTCTAATTTTTTCTCCCTCATTCTCTATTTCGAAATCATCCTTAAAAACTTCAAGCTGGCTGTTCAGTAGATACAGCATGTTTTCCCCTTCTTTAGAATGGAGCTCGGCGTATAGATATATTTCTAAAGCTTCAACTGTGGGGTAAGACTTTGGCATAAGTTTACATTGGGATAAAACTTCTTCGCAGTGCTTTTGAACGACCTCCGCCGTAGCAAAAATAAGAGCAGCCCCAACATGTTGGCATCTATTCTTTTTCGCAGCGTAGATCCTTTCTATACTACAATTGATGGAAATACTTTTTTCAAAATCATAATACCGAATGCTTAGGTTAAACTGTATAAAGCCTATTGGGATTGTATTGTCCACGGCTGAAGCAGCATAGTGTATATATGGGTGCTCAGCTAACACTACAGTATTCTCGTGATCTTCCCAATGTTCCGTTCCAGTATAGACTGTTTCAGCTTCACTCGCATCAATGCGGGCTATCGGCGATTCATTATGTAGTTCCGTTAATTCTCGTTTTGAAAGACCAACTGGACCATTGTAAATATTTATATTGGGCTTGTTCTTAAATTCTTCTTCTCTTGATGAATCCAGCCAGCAACACATATCCTCATGCCAAGCCTCATATACCAAATTGTCTGAATTGCTGGTGTCAAAGATGCATGGGAAGTTGAGTGTCGGGAATGGAGAAATGTATTTAGAATTCATTCTTCAAATATATGTCTTAATACTTTAATAATCAATGCGTTCTAGCTTTCAATTTCTTCTATGCTGAGGTTTGAAATCGGAATTTTAGGTTATTAAAAGTTATTTTAAGTTACTTTTAGTTATACAAAGTTATTATCTGTTACTAGTTGATATAATACGTTATTTTTTTAAAATCTTGCCTAAATAACGGAAAATCGCATATAATCACACGGAGTCGGAAGGCAGGACAGGTAAGGTAGGCCCACTTTTTCAAAGTAGACGACCTTACGCCCTGCCCAGCCTCGCGGCTGAGGTTGACTTATTTGATGGGATGGTCCCCCCATCTTCAACGTGCTATAGTCGAAACTCCAATCGACAATAGGAGGACTCGTTATGAAAGACATCACTGCAATAGGAATTGATTTGGCCAAAAATGTGTTTTTTGTACACGGCGTGGATATGCGCGGGAAAACAGTAATAAGCCGCAAGTTAAGCAGAGGGCAGGTGATACGGTTTTTTGCTAATCTTCCCTCATGCGTCGTGGGTATTGAGGCATGCGCTAGTTCTTTGTACTGGTCACGAACTATTGAAGAACTTGGTCATGATGTTCGCCGTATGCCCGCTCAATATGTCGTCCCATATAGGCGTGGAAACAAAACTGATGCTACCGATGCAGCTACTATTTGTGAGGCTATGCAAAGGCCAGGTATGCGGTTTGTTTCTAATAAAAATCAGATTCAGGCAGATATACAAGCTATACACAGGATACGGACGGGATACATTAGGAGTAAAACGGCAGCGATTAATCAAGTTAGAGGGTTGCTCGCTGAAAATGGTATAACGATCCCTGTGGGAAGTAAGAATATACGGAAAAATGTAATTTCAATTTTGGATGACGAATCGAATGGCTTGTCCGGCGTAATGCGTCAAATGTTGCGAGGAATTTATGAGCTCATTATTTTGTTGAGTGACAAAGTCCATGAGCAGGATCTGCTGCTTTCCAGAATCAGCAGGGCAGATGAAGATTGTAAACGGCTTCAGCAAGTACCGGGAATAGGAATTATTTCAGCAACCCTTTTATTGAGCTTGAGTGGCAATGTTAATAATTTTGAGAATGGCCGTGCTTTTTCTGCATATTTAGGGCTGACGCCAATGGAGCATTCATCAGGAGGTAAACGACGTATGGGAGGAATAACTAAACGGGGGAATGTCTATGCGCGGACAATGCTTATCCATGGAGCCCGGTCGGTGGTAAGTCAAATTTTTATGGGGAGAAAACCATACGGAGGTGGCGTTATGTATGAATGGCTTAAACGATTGGTGGAAAGAGTCGGGATTAACAAGGCTTGCGTTGCTTTGGCTAATAAAAATGCCAGAATAGCGTGGCAAATGCTTGTAAATAAGACAGAATTTCAAGTTCCTTTAAAAGCTGCTTAGCGGTTAGAGTAAAATTTGTATTAGTTATAACCATATCAAGAGAATGCAAGGGAAAACAGCCAATGGACAAGATAGGTAGGACCGGCTTTCAGAGAACCTGAAATTAGGCGATGACGTAACCAACGTCGGTTATTCGATAAGGACTGAAAGCGCGGATAATCCATCATGGCGCAGCCTCTGAATGAAACAAGCTGACGCCGAATATACGTATGCATCCACTTTCTTGGCTTTAAAGTTTTTTTCTCTTGACCTCTAGGTGGGACCATATACGCCTGCGGCTCAATGCTGGGGATGTGAGAAGTTTGAAGTAGATCAAAGAGGCAGTTTCAGTAAATCAAGAGTTGATACAATTCTATTGGGAACTTTGAATCGACGCTTCCGCCCCCCATCAAATCGAACAAGGCATAAACCCCAGCGGCTGCGCCAACCCCGGCAAGCAAGGCTGACTTGTAAAACGATGGTCCTTAACAGGAACACACACAGGTGGTAAATCTGGGTTCTGAAATATAATCACCGATTTTTCAGTAAATTCAATATGCATAGGCACTACTTCAGTCTCACCTTCACCGCAGATACTTTCACGATGCTCAGGGGTGAACACAGATTTTTTGCCATCTTTATCAATCGCGATAACGCTGGTTAAGGTTGTTGCAATGTGGGCAACATTACCGCTCTTCCCGAAAACCAGCGAATTGGAATCTCCGTGGATTCCTACTGCGTCAGAATCGTAGGCCAGAATTTCACCCGCAAAAGTATCGATGACGGTAGGTTCCCCCGGCTCAAGCGACTGGATGGTCCCATCATGGTAAAAGCTTATTCCCACGCGCGTTTTTACATCGCCGACAGAAGACGGCACTGAGACAGTCTCGCCTGGCCATAAGGTGACGCTCCGCAAACCCTCGTCTTCATAAAAACTAAGCCCGATAATTTTAGTAGTAATCGGCCCCAGCGGGGTATCGATAGTTATAGGATCAGCCAGCTTTGCTTCGTCTTCCTGCGCCCAATATCCTGACAATTTGCCATTAAGGGGAAAGACCCTGCTTATTCCGCCACTAGGATGAAAAGTAACCAGTTCTGCTGACATCTCGCCAAGCGGAGTGGCAACTATCGTCTTATCTTCCAGTGGAATAGATCTGGGAAGCCCTGAATCAAAAAAGGATAGCGCCTGAACGGTCTTTCGCCTGAGGTCATCTGTAGAATATTGCGGAACAAGATCACCAATAGGAGTTTTAAGCACGCATTCCCCAGACGGTGAACAGATACTCACAGCGCCGTTACCGTGCATTTCTACGGGACCGGTAACAGGCACATCACCCAATTTAGTTTTGCATATATTCATATCTATTCTCCCGTTGTAACAATTAAAAAAACACAGACTATTCAGTAGGAAATCTATCTAAATATTTTGAAGGACGACTAAGCGCGAAGGGCTGCTGGACTTTTTTTGCAGTAGTATTTTGAACGTTTCTCAGCATGAATATGCCTGCAATTTGCATTTGATGAAACAGACAAAGGATGTCCGCCATTCTGTCTACCGATGAGTAGCAAAGCTCCATAGCTAACAATGAGCAGAGTAAGCGAAAGCATACCGGCCGCACCATAATCGAGGGTTTCTGTATGTTCAAAAATGGCTATGGAAACAACGCGTGTTGAGCCTGGAATAGATCCTCCGATCATAAGAGCCACCCCGAATTCTCCCACTGTGTGTGCAAAAATAAGGGCCGCGGAGGCAGTGATTCCGCCCACAACATTAGGTAGTGTGACATATATAAATGTCTGTAATGGATTCATTCCCAACGCTCTGGAAGCTTCTATTATTCCAGGATCAACCTTTTCAAAGGCCGCTCGCATGGGGAGAATTCCGAAAGGTAAACTATATAGAATGGAGCCGAATACCAGTCCGCTGAAAGAAAAAGTCAGACTTGAACCCGTTAATGATTTCCATGCTCCGCCGATAAATGACTGCGGACCGAGCACAAAAAGTAGTATAAAGCCGAGCACGGTTGGCGGTAAAACCATAGGAAGGTTACAAGCCGCTTCGATGAACCGTTTGCCCACCATATTTCCGCGCGCAAGACTGTGTGCAAGCGGTAGGCAAATAAGAAGAAGTATCGGAGTCACTACTAGGGCTAGTTTCACGGTCACCCATAAGGATGCCAAGTCCATGTTACTCATAGCCGTACTCGCTTATTAGCTCTCGGACGGTGGGAGTTGTCATCCATGCCACGAATGCGCCGGACTCGGTAACATTACCTGATTTAATAATGGAAACAGACTGCTTAACCTTTCCCGCTTCTGGAATGTCCCAATATTTACCCTCCATCCCTTTGTCTGACAGTCCCTGCGAAAGGGCTATGAATCCAATCTCTGCGGAACGGGAATAGGCAAACTGAAACGCGACCCCGACACTTTTCCCGAACACCAGCTTAGGCGTTATTTCATCGAGAAGGGCGACCTTAATTAGTGCTTCCTGAGCTGCGAATCCGTACGGGGCAGTCTTAGGATTAGAAATGGCGACATGTTCTATATTAGATGAAATAACCGCTTCCTTCCAATCTCGGGCCTCTGCCAGTCCTTTATCCGAAGACCATAGAACCGCTTTTCCTGTTGCATACAGCACCGGTTTTTCAGCTAGTCCGGAGTTGTATAAAAGAGCTGGGCGTTTTTCATCGGCGGCAAAGAACAGATCATAAGGGGCGCCGTTAGTAATCTGCCCGTAGAACATTCCTGTTGAGCCGAAAGAACAAAGGATTTTATGACCTGTTTCCTTTTCATACATAACGGCAAGTTTCTTCATGGGACCTGTGAAATTTGCAGCGCATCCAACAGATAAATCAGCAGCATAAGCGACTTGTGCAGTGAAGCAGATCCAAATGAGCGCGAGCATAATTCTTTTAAATGAAATCATCCGACCCTCCGGAAGGTTTCCGGCTCAGTCAGATTCAGAAGTTCAACTTTCGTAAGCGGCCGCTCAAGTTCGCATGATAGTTTCCTTACAGCTTGTGTAAGGGCGGAAAGATCTCGCCCGGAAATATCCTGTATGAACGAGTCCATACCGCAATCGCTTAATGCCGAAGCTACCGCAGCCCTACCGCTCTTACCTCCAACTGCCAGCTTGCGAGTTTTGCCCACACGCTCTGGATTATATGGTTCGAATAATTCGGGTGATTTGCTGAGTGCGTGTGCGTGCAAACCTGACTCACACGCAAAAATATCGGTACCAACAACAGCCTTCGTACGCGCAATCGGAACTCCGGCCGCATTTGATACGAAACTGCAAAGATCCATTAGCGCTTCTGTAGAATATTTATGGCTATCATTTTTAAGGGCGAGATACGCAACGAGTTCTTCCGTAGCAGCAATGCCGGACCTCTCTCCGATCCCAAGTACACTTACATCCACATATTTTGCGCCGGAAGCTAGAGCCGTAATAGCGTTACCTGTCGCCATACCGAAATCGTCATGACAGTGGACCGCAAAATCAATATTGATCTGACCGCTGAATAACTGAACTAAATGCTCTGTAGTTTTAGGTGTAAGCTGACCAAGTGAATCGGCAAGGCGAACGCGGGACGCTCCAGACACCTTTGCGAGAAGTGCCACGGTCAGCGCAAAACATTCATCCGCCCGTGATAGATCTTCGAGCCCGATAGAAACATATCTGATGCCGTTATCGAGCGCGGTCTTTACGGTACTAGTGAGTTTTTTGAGTAGCCCAGCACGATCAGTCCCCAGCCTCTTCTCTATATGAAGGTCTGAAACGGGAACCCCTATATTGATGCGATCAATCGGGAGCATTGAGACTTTAATAATATCCGCTTCACGGCAGGGACTCCATACGCTGAGCTTTGTATCCCCTTTTAATGAACGGGCATACTCGGCGAGTTCAAGTAACCCGTCTTGTCCAACCCACCCGAGTTCTATCTCATCCACACCTAGCGCCATCAGCCCTGCGACAATGCGTTTGCGAGTATCTATATTGAAATATGCGCCGAACAACTGTGCGCCTTCTCTTAGTGTTGTATCTATTAACATGGCTGGCTCCTTGTAGTTTAGTAGATACACTGACTAAGCACGTACAATGCCAATTCCACATCAAGTCCTATCTCTCTTAAATAACAGTACTTATCAAAAACCACCACCTCTCACTGAAAAGATACACTTTTGTAGGAAGCTACATTTTCGTCTGTAATTTGTGTAGCTTCCTACATTTTGTGTAGGTAACTTTTCAAGACCACTTTTCAAGATAAATACTTATATATCAGGCAACTAGACTCTCGAAGAGAGTTTGGCATGGGTATTGCCTTATGAGAGTCAGCATCAACGAAAATTTAAACCTAAAAATAACCCCTTGGAGAAGCAATCATGAAAAAAATGAGAAAAGTAGCAATTTACGGAAAAGGCGGAATCGGCAAGTCCACAACTACTCAGAACACAGTAGCTGGTTTAGCAACCATGGGAAAAAAAGTAATGGTTGTCGGCTGTGACCCTAAAGCTGACTCAACTCGTCTCCTACTTGGCGGCCTAGCTCAGAAATCAGTTCTCGATACTCTTCGTGAAGAAGGCGAAGACGTAGAACTCGATGATATTCGTAAGCCCGGTTACGGCGACACATGGTGTGTTGAATCCGGTGGTCCAGAACCAGGAGTTGGTTGTGCTGGTCGAGGAATCATCACTTCCATTAATATGCTCGAAAACCTCGGCGCATATGAAGAATCTGAAGCACTCGACTACGCATTCTACGACGTACTCGGCGACGTTGTTTGTGGTGGATTCGCAATGCCTATCCGCGACGGTAAAGCAGAAGAAATTTACATCGTTGTTTCCGGCGAAATGATGGCCATGTATGCAGCGAACAACATCTGTAAGGGGATCATGAAATACGCTCAGTCCGGCGGAGTTCGCCTCGGTGGCCTCATCTGTAACTCCCGTAACGTCGACAACGAAAAAGAGATGATCGAAGAACTTGCCAAGAAAATCGGCACACAGATGATCTACTTTGTACCTCGCGATAATGACGTACAGCGCGCAGAAATCAATCGTAAAACTGTCATCGAATGGAACCCAGAAGTTCCACAGGCAGATGCTTACCGCGGTCTAGCTAAAGCAATCGATGACAATGAAATGTTTGTTATTCCAAAGCCTCTTGAAATTGAAGAACTCGAACAGCTTCTCCTCGACTTTGGTTTGATGGAAGTAGCCTAAAACTCACTCTGTAAAACTCTACTCACAACCCAAAATAGGAGAACAAGATTATGATCATGGTAAGAGCAATTGTAAGACCAGAAAAAGCAGACGATGTCCTAGCTTCCCTCATGGACAATGGATTCCCAGCCGTCACAAAATATTCAGTAGCTGGTCGCGGTAAACAGCGCGGCATCAAAATCGGCGAAGTTACCTATGACGAAATCCCTAAAACTATGCTCATGAGCGTAGTGAAAGCAGATGACAAAGAATTTGTCATCAACACCATCATGGACGCTGCAAGATCGGGAACCAAAGGTGCTTTCGGCGACGGTAAGATCTTTGTTTCAGAAGTTGGCGATGTCTACACCATCAGCTCCGGCGTAAAAGAAGGAGCCTCAGAGGGAGACGCGTAATGAAGGAAATAGTCGCAGTCGTGCGGATGAACATGATGAACCGTACCAAAGCAGCTCTAGGTGATGCGGGCGTAGATGCCTTCTTCGCACACGAAGCTCAGGGACGAGGAAAAGGATTCGTAAACACAGCTCTCCTAGAAGGAGCTGAAAGCGGATACGAAGAAGCTGCAGCAATGCTCGGCGAAAAAGGAAAACTCTACCCAAAACGCATTTTGACAGTCGTAGTGCCTGACAATGCAGTCGACGAAATAGTCGAAGCCATCATCAAAGTTAACCAGACAGGCAAACCCGGCGACGGAAAAATATTTGTAACATCTCTCGGAGATGCGGTCCGGGTAAGAACAGCCGAAACAGGCGAAAGTTCCATCGTTTAAGCACCAAGGAGATTAGGAAAATGACTAAAACTAAGAAAATGGTGCAGTGGAATCCCACCGATATCAAGGAAGAGCTTCTTTCGAAGTATCCTCCGAAGGTGGCCAGAAAACGCGCTAAGCAGATAATGATCAATGAAGCATCAGGGGGCGAAGTAGCCTCAGCTGAAATCGTAGCAAATGTTCGTACCATTCCCGGCATTATCACCATGCGTGGTTGTACTTATGCAGGTTGTAAGGGCGTTATCATGGGGCCTACCCGTGACATCGTAAATATCGTTCACGGTCCCGTCGGTTGTAGTTTTTACGCATGGCTGACCAGACGTAACCAGACAGATGCAGGCCCAGACGGCGAAAACTACATCCCATACTGTTTCACAACAGATATGCAGGATCAGGACATCATCTTCGGTGGTGAAAAGAAGCTCGAAGCCGCAATTAGAGAAGCTTACGACCTCTTCAAACCTAAAGGTATCTGTATTTTCGCTACCTGTCCTGTCGGACTGATCGGTGATGACATTCACGCCGTAGCAAGAAAAATGTCTGCTGAATATGAAGACTGCAACGTATTTGCATTCTCCTGTGAGGGCTACAAAGGGGTTTCCCAGTCCGCAGGTCATCACATCGCAAACAATCAGGTTTTCACTCACCTAGTTGGTGAAAACACCACACCTAAAGAAGGCGACTACAAAATCAACCTTCTCGGTGAATACAATATCGGTGGTGACGGTTTCGAAATTGACCGCATCCTCAAGAAATGTGGAATATCAAACATTTCCACTTTCTCCGGTAACTCCACATACGACCAGTTTGCCTCCGCTCAGCATGCGGACCTCAGCTGTGTAATGTGTCACCGCTCCATCAACTACGTCGCGGACATGCTCGAAACAAAATACGGCATTCCATGGATCAAAGTAAACTTCATCGGCGCAAGAAGCACCGCTAAGTCACTACGCAAAATCGGTGAATACTTCGGAGACGAAGCTCTCATCAAAAAGATCAATGACGTAATCGCAGAAGAAATGCCCGAAGTAGAAGCAATCTCTGCGGAAGTCCGCACCCGCACCGAAGGCAAGACAGCAATGATCTTCGTAGGTGGTTCAAGAGCGCATCACTATCAGGATCTATTTGCTGAAATGGGCATGAGAACAATTTCAGCCGGTTACGAATTCGCTCATCGCGATGACTACGAAGGCCGCGCTGTAATTCCAAGCCTGAAAGTAGACTCCGATTCACGTAACATCGAAGAGCTTACCGTTGAAGCAGACGAAAAATATTACAGCCCGCGCAAAACAGACGAAGAAATCGCAGCTCTCGAAGAAGCCGGATTCAAGTTCAAAGAATACGACGGCTTGAACAAAGACATGGAAGACGGTTCCATCATCATTGATGACCTGAACCAGTACGAAGCTGACAAACTTGTTGAGATTATGAAACCTGATGTTTTCTGTGCCGGTATTAAAGAAAAATACTCTATCCAGAAGCTCGGCGTGCCTATGAAGCAGCTCCACAGTTACGACTCCGGCGGACCATACGCAGGATTCAAAGGAGCAGTTAATTTCTACCATGAAATGGACCGCTTAGTTAACAGCAAGGTTTGGAGCTACATGAAAGCCCCTTGGCAGGAGAACCCCGAGCTCACCGCTACGTTCGTGTGGGAATAATAGGAGAGAATAGAAAATGTTACTCAGACACACCCCCACAGAAGTTACTGAACGCAAGGCCCTGATGATCAATCCGGCCAAGACTTGTCAGCCAATCGGAGCCATGTATGCAGCTCTCGGTATCCACGGATGCCTGCCGCACAGCCACGGTTCACAGGGTTGTTGTTCTTACCACAGATCAACGTTGACCAGACACTATAAAGAACCAGTTCCAGCCGCAACAAGCTCCTTCACTGAAGGTGCATCCGTATTCGGCGGACAGGCAAACCTACTACAGGCCATCGAAAACATCTTCACCGTTTACGAACCTGAAGTCATCGCAGTTCACACCACTTGTCTCTCTGAAACAATCGGTGATGACCTCAAGCAGATTGCACATAAAGCGGAGAGAGACGGAAAAATACCTGAAGGTAAATACGTCATCGGTGCACCAACTCCAAGTTACGTTGGTTCACACGTCACAGGGTTCAGCAACATGGTTAAATCCATGGCTCAGCTTGCAACCCCCGGCACACCAAAGAACGGAAAAGTTAATATCATTCCGGGCTGGGTTGAACCTTCCGACATGAAAGAGATCAAACGTTTAGCCTCAATGATGGACATCAAGATCACTCTATTCCCCGATACTTCAGGAGTGCTAGATGCACCTCTAACAGGCGAATACAAGATGTTCCCCGAAGGCGGCGTAACCATAAAAGAGCTCAAGGATGCAGGCGGCGCAACCGGAACTCTCGCACTCGGCGAATGGTGTTCCGCAGATGCAGCCCGCTGGCTCGATTCAAAGTGCAAAGTACCTTGCACAGTTCTAGACATGCCTTTCGGTCTAACCGCAACAGACCGTTTCGTAGACGTTCTCCGCACCGTAGCAGGTGTTAGCGTTCCAGATTCAATTGCCAATGAACGCGGTCAGCTTGTCGATCTCATCTCCGACATGCACCAGTACTTCTACGGCAAAAAAGTAGCCATATTCGGTGATCCAGATCAGCTAATCTCCATGTGTGAATTCCTTCGTTCCATCGACATGATTCCAGTTCACGTCATCACAGGAACGCCAGGTAAAGCATTCGAGAAACGCATCAAAGAAATCACCGCCGACATGCCTGGCGAAGTTAACGTCAAAGCAAAAGGCGACATATTCCAGCTTCATCAGTGGATTAAGAATGAGCCTGTCGATCTGCTCATCGGTAACACATACGGAAAGTATGTTGCCCGTGACGAAGATATTCCATTCCTACGCTGGGGATTCCCGATCCTAGATCGTCAGGGACATCAGTACTTCCCTACAGCAGGATACAAAGGCGGACTCCGTCTACTCGAATCTATTCTGAATCTACTACTAGATCGCAAAGACCGCGACGATCCAGAAGAAACATTTGAGCTTGTACTTTAATAAATAAGAAATGCCTCCGGCGGCTGGGGGAAACCTTTTTGGAAAAAGGTTTACCCCAGACCCCTTTCCCAAAACTTTTTAACGGGCTGATTTTCAGAGAACTTTTAAAGCAGGATTTATAATCGTTATGACAGATTCAAGTTCAACTTACTCATCACATCCCTGCTTCGGTCCTTCGGCCCGTAAGTCTGTTGATAGGATTCATTTGCCTGTTGCTCCTCGTGCTAATTCTCGCATTCGCTACAGCTCTGTTGAAAAGATTCAGGAAGCTATTCAGCCAGACGCGGCGCTTTGCTGGCTTGATGATGTCATTGCAGGTGGGCGTGAAATTGGCGTGGTTGGGATTACTGGGCCTGGAGATCCGCTCGTTATTCCTGAATTGACTTTTCGTACTTTGGAATTGGTCAGAGCGAAATATCCAGAAATGAGTCTTTGCATGACCACACTTGGGATTGGTGCTGATGTTCATGCTGAAACGCTTGCGAAGCTCGGCATATCTCACGTGACCCTTTTGGTGGACGCGGTCAGCTCGAGCGTTGCCGAAAAACTTTATGCATGGATTCGTCCTTCCAAGAAGAATCTTCCTATAAAGGAAGCCGCGGTCCTCCTTACAAGTGAGCAGGCTAACGCAGTGAAAGCGTTCAAAGCGGCTGGGCTTACTGTGAAAATTAACACTACTGTTTATCCCGACAATCTCGATCACATTGGGAAAATTGCTCAGTCCATGAAAGAGCTTGGCGCAGATATTATGGCTGTTACCCCATTCATTGCTAACGATGATGACCTATCTGATCCGCTTGAGACAACTAGTAGCGAAATGATGGCTACTACCCGCGAGATGGCATCGGAATACATGGAGCTTATGCCCGAGTGGGATGAATGTGGTTCTTTGGTGAAAACTGAGGAAACTAGCTCTTTGCCTAAGCCTACGAAGGAAAGACCGAATGTCGCGGCAGTTAGTTCTAACGGCATGGATGTCGATATGCATCTCGGTCACGCTGTAAAAATTTTGATTTACGGGCCGCGCGAAGATGGCTTGCCCTGTCTGCTTGAAACTCGCATGGCTCCCAAAGCTGGCAGTGGATCTTCAAGATGGGAGGAGCTTGGCGAATTGCTAAGCGATTGTTTCATCATTCTCACCGCAAGTGCCGGAGATAGTCCTAAGAAAATTTTGAGCCAAAGCGGCTTACGTGTCGAAGTCACCGATGAAAATGTCGAAGGCATGGTTGATGCCATTTACGGTGGCGGTAAGAAGAAAAAGTGTAAGAAGTAACATTTAGTAAAAATTGAAGATTTTAATAGGAGATTAGAAAATGGCTACACCAGAAAGAATGATCCTTTGTTGTCAGAGTTTTAGAGCGGCTGGAGATCCTAAAGGCATTTGCCACAAACAGACTGAAGGATTTTTGCAGTACATCGAAGAAGAAACAATTGATCGCGGGCTTGATGTTCTTGTTGTCGCAACCACCTGCCTCAAACAGTGTGAAGCTGGTCCAATTCTCGTTATTCAGCCTGAAAATTGGTGGTTCAAAGGTGTTGATTCCGAAGGGGCTATCGATGAGATCCTTGATGGCCTCGAAGACGGCGAACCTTGCGCCAAGTACTTAATCTCCTAAGAAGCGAAAATGAACATGCCAAGCACAACTATAATAAGGCCCGCAATCCGCGAAGATTTGAATAGCCTCGTAATGCTGCTGGAGATGCTTTTTTCCATAGAAGCAGACTTCACAGCAGACAGAGAGACTCAGCTTCGAGGACTTGAGATGCTTTTTGAAAGCAATCAGGGGTGCATTATTGTCGCGGAAAACCGTGGAATGGTGGTTGGCATGTGTTCCGGACAGTTTCTTATTTCCACAGCGGAAGGCGGGCTGTCACTCGTAGTCGAAGATGTGGTTGTTCATAATGAATGGCAAGGACGCGGAATTGGAGCAATGCTGATGAACTCTGTCGGATTATACGCAAAAGAGCACAACGCATCACGGTTGCAACTGCTCGCAGATAGCGAAAATTTTCCGGCACTTAATTTCTATAAAAATCATGGGTGGGAATCCACCCGTCTCATTTGTCTGAGAAAGCGTCACTCATAAAGGTAAAGCCATGACTACTGCCATATTAGAAGAAAGAAAGGATCAGATCCACAGAACAGGACAGGGCGACATAGACATCGCTTGCAACCGTGAATCCCTCGCAGGAGCAGTCAGCCAGCGCGCATGTGTTTTCTGCGGATCACGAGTTGTTCTCTACCCCATCGCAGATGCACTACATCTGGTTCACGGCCCCATTGGTTGCGCCGTCTACACATGGGATATCCGCGGCGCTCTTTCCAGCGGACCTGAGCTCCATAGAATGTCCTTTTCCACAGATCTACAGGAAGTGGACGTCATTTTCGGAGGCGAGAAAAAGCTTGAAGCGGCTCTTGATGAACTTATTGATCGTCACAGCCCGAAAGCGGCTTTCGTCTATTCCACATGCATAGTCGGCATCATCGGCGATGACCTTGAAGCTGTATGCAGACAGATGAGCGCGAAGAAAGGAATCCCTGTTCTTCCAGTCATGTCTGAAGGATTTAAAGGGAGCAAGCGCGAAGGATATATGGCGGCTTGTAAAGCCATGTTCAAGCTTGTTGGAACCGAAGATATTTCAGATGTATCTCCAATCTCCGTTAACATTCTAGGCGACTTCAACCTCGCCGGAGAAATTTGGATCATTAGAGAATATTTCAGACGTATGGGCGTTGAAGTGGTTGCCAATATCACTGGTGACGGGCGCGTTAGAGACGTTGGTCGCAGTCATGGTGCGGCTCTAAATCTCGTACAGTGTTCGGGGGCAACTCTTGATTTGGCAAAGATGATGGAAGAAAAGTACGGCAAATCTTATATTAGAGTCTCCTACCTCGGCATAGAAGACATGGCAGATTCCCTCTATCAGGTGGCTGATTTCTTTAAGGATATCGATCCTGACATTGTAAAGCGCACTGAAGATCTCGTTAAAGAAGAACTTTCAAAACTCATGCCGGAAGTAGCCCGCTACCGTAAGGATTTAGAAGGCAAAAAAGTCGCCATGTACGTTGGCGGATCATTTAAAGCTTTCTCCTTACTAAAAGCATTCAGACATCTCGGCATGAAGGTAGTCATGGTCGGTTCACAGACTGGAACAAAAGAAGATTACGCCGAGCTGGAAAGGATTTCTGATCCAGGAACCATCCTAGTTGATGATGCCAATCCGCTCGAGCTTTCAGCTTTCATCAAAGAAAAGGACGTTGATCTATTCGTTGGCGGTGTAAAAGAGCGGCCCATCGCATACAAGCTGGGCGTAGGATTTTGCGATCATAACCACGAACGCAAAGAAGCTCTGGAAGGATTCGAAGGGATGCTCAACTTCGCCCGTGAAGTTCATTCATCAGTAATGAGTCCCGTTTGGTCATTTGTTCCAAGACGCGCAAACAAAATCAATACAATCGAAAAGGGGGCAGGCAATGAGTAAAGTTAAAAATAAAGTGGAAAGACCTAATTTCGTTTCCACCACAAACGCCTGCAAACTCTGCACACCACTCGGGGCGGCAATGGCTTTCCGCGGTGTAGAAGGTTCAATCCCGTTCCTACATGGATCACAGGGTTGCGCGACATACATGAGACGTTACGTCATCAGCCATTTTCGCGAACCTGTAGACGTTGCATCCTCTGCACTCGGCGAAAAGGCCGCAGTCTACGGCGGCGGTCCGAATCTGAAAAAGGGCATCTTGAACGTCATGAAAAAGTATGAGCCGGAAATGATCGGCGTGGCGACAACCTGTTTGACCGAAACCATCGGCGATGACGTTCCTATGATTCTAGCCGAGTTCTACAAAGAATTTGGCGACCTAGCACTTCCTGAAATCGTAAGCGTTTCAACTGCAAGTTACAGCGGCACACACACCGATGGCTGGCACGGGGCAGTCTGCTCCATGGTCGAACAGCTTTGTACTGAAAAAGCAGAAGATGACGGCTCAGTAAACATCCTTCCGAACATGATCTCCTGTGAAGATGTTCGTGAGTTGAAAGATATTTGTGATCATTTCGGAGTCAAATCCACAATTCTACCAGATATTTCTGAAACGCTCGATGGTCCCGCACTTGAGGATTACGTAAAAATTCCTTCCGGCGGCACACCCATCGCAGACATTAAAAAGATGTCCGGCGCAAATGCAACAATCGAATTCGGTCGTTGTCTTGGGACCAAGACAGGCGGAGTTGCTCTCGAAAAGAATTTCGGAGTGAAAAACCACCGCATGGGAATCCCAATGGGACTACGTGAAACGGATGTGCTTTTCGACTCCCTCGAAACCATCACCGGAAATCCCACACCGCGCCGCTACGAACTTGAGCGCGGACGTTTGATCGACGCATATGTTGACGGACACAAATACGTGTTCGGTAAACGCGCAGTTATTTACGGCGAAGAAGATTTAGTCACCGGCCTATGTGCATTCCTTAGCGAGATTGGAGTTGATGTCATCCTCGCAGGAACCGGAGCACGCGGCAAAGGGTTAGCTGAATCCATCGCAGCGGTAACTGACGGCGTCACAAGTAAAATGCCGATTGTTCGCGAAGGTGTTGATTTCCACGATATCGCGGAAGAAGCAGGCGAACTTAAACCGGATCTTATGATCGGTCATTCCAAGGGGTACAAATACGCCAAAGCGTGGAACATCCCACTTATCCGTGTCGGCTTCCCGATTCATGACCGTTTCGGTGGTCAGCGTATCCTTCACCTTGGATACGGCGGCGCACTCTCGATGTTCGACAAGATTGTAAACGCAGTGCTTGAAAAGAAGCAGAGCGACAGTGATATCGGCTACGGATACTTGTAAACATAAAATCCAAAGCGAATTTGACCAAACTGTAGGAGCCAAACCAATGAAAGATACAAGCAAGCACCCCTGTTTCAATAAGGAAACCGCCGGATCATGCGGCAGAGTTCACCTACCTATCGCACCCAAATGTAATATTCAGTGCAACTACTGTAATAGAAAATATGATTGTGTAAATGAATCGCGCCCAGGCGTAACCAGCGGAGTTCTGAAACCATTTCAGGCCGCAGAATATATGGATAAAGTTCTCGCAAAAGAGCCACGAATAACGGTCGCAGGCATTGCCGGACCTGGTGATCCATTCGCCAACCCTGTGGAAACACTCGAGACCATGCGTTTGCTGAACGAAAAGCACCCGCATCTATTGTTCTGCCTGTCATCAAACGGCATGGGAATCCTGCCTTACTTAGATGATATCGCGGAGCTTGGAGTCTCGCACGTCACCATTACTATCAGCGCAGTAGATCCTAAAATCGGCGCAAAAATTTACTCATGGGTAAAAGACGGTAACGTTGTTTATCGCGGTGAAAAAGGAGCTAAAATTCTCCTAGAACGTCAGCTTGAAGCTATCAAAGGACTTAAAGAACGTGGAATTGTCGTTAAGGTAAATTCCATCGTTATCCCAGGCGTGAATGAAGATCACATCGTAGAAGTCGCAAAAGTTGTGGCGGAGCTTGGCGCGGACATTCAGAACATGATTCCCATCAAGCCAACTGCGGACACACCTTTTGCAAATGTAGTTGAACCGAAGCACGATGTAATCGGCCCTTTGCGCAAAGAAGCAGGCGAAGTGATCGAGCAGATGACTCACTGCAAGCGTTGCCGCGCTGACGCAGTAGGACTGCTCGGCGATGATCAGTCAGCGTCACTTTGCGGAACATTACAGGCTTGTTCAAAGCTAAAACCTATCGATCCACTGGCATCACGCCCGTACGTGGCAGTTGCCAGCCGCGAAGGGATGCTCGTTAACCAGCACCTCGGGGAAGCCAAATCCTTCTACATATGGGGAGAATCAGATTCTGGTGATTTCCGTTTAATTGAAGAACGTCAGGCCCCAAAATCGGGCTGCGGACCGAAACGCTGGGCAGATCTAGCTGCTTCTTTCAAAGATTGTAGAGCGGTATTAAGCGCCGCCGTAGGTCAGACGCCACAGCTCCTACTAGAAGAAAGCGGCATGGAATGCCACGTAGTAAGTGGGTTCATCACAGATGCACTAAGCGCAGTATATACGACAGGCGACATCGGCAAGCTTAGTAGCCGAAAAGGCGGAATAGCAGGGGCTTGTTGCACTGGGACGGGGACTAGTTGCGGGTAGGGTGGTTATTTAAAAGAAAGAATATTGGAAAAGAGAAGCCCCGTTGGACATAGGTCTAGCGGGGCTTTGGTTTTTGGAGAATATTTAATTTAAGATTTCGGAATCATAGCATAAAAAAGTCCGACCAAGGAATCAACTTTAGTCGGACTTTCATCAATTATAATACTATATAAAAGCTATTAATTTCGATCCGCGTGCCATTCTTTCCAGTGTTCGATACGTTTTACGATATCTTCGCCGATCTCTCTGACTTCCTGAGGAGCTTGCACGTCAAGTCCGAGATATTGTTTAAGACCTGCGGCTACGGGCTCCAGTACGGATAAGCTTGGGGAAGCTAGTAAAATATCTAGGGATTCTTGGGCGTGGCCTAGGGCGGCGGCAGTGGTGAGTATGTCCGTGGCTTCTTGAATATCTATATTAACAATTTCGGGATGTTCAAGAACAATGGAAGCATGACTAAGAGATTCGGAAACTTTGCCACGTAATGCCAAAATCTTTGCTAGAGTGCCATGACAGTGACCTTTATCTCCAATCTTTTCCACTGACTCTCGTGCCCACTTTTCGATGGTTTCTAAGTCTTCATAGGATTCTGCATCCATTAAACTGCAAGCAACGGCATTCAACAATCCCCCCGGACGTCCGGTGCAGTTTAGAATATCCTCAATGGTTGCAATCGAGACAGTTCCAGTTCGTATTTTGTCTAACAAATATGACTTATCCAAGAGATCTGGATCGATAGCTGCAGTTCTGCGTAGACACTCGTAACCTTCCTCGCATTCTCCTAAATTAAATATAAGAATGTAACCGAGTAAAGACCAAGCATTAGCATTGTCCGAATCTAATTCAACAACCTTGCGGAGGCAAGCAACACCTTCCTCAGATTTATCGAGATTGTATACGAAAGCCTCCCCAAGAAGTCTCCAACTTAAAGCATTATCTGGGTCTAACTCCACAGCCTTGTATAAGCAACTTGCACCCTCCTCAGGTTGGCCAAGGTTGTCAGCCAAGACATTACCAAGAGCAATCCAACTTATAGTATCATTCGGATCTAATTCAATAACCTTGCGGAAGCAATTAACGCCCTCCTCAGGTTGATCAAGCTTGTATGCTAAAAAACTCCCAAGAACACGCCACCCCAGAATATTATCTGGTTCTAGCTCCACAACCTTTCGTAAGCATTTCACACCTTCTTCAAGTTGACCAAGCTTGTTAGCCAAAACACTACCAAGTCTGCCCCAGACCTGAACATTATTCGGATCTAATTCAGACGCCCTACGTAAGCAAGTAGCTCCTTCCTCAGGTTGATCAAGCTTACTAACCAAAACATGACCAAGGGTGCTCCAAACCTGAACCTCGTTCGGATCTAACTTAGACGCCCTGCGTAAACAACTCTCTCCCTCTTTCGGTTGATCAAGTTTGTTCGCCAAAATATCTCCAAGAGCGCCCCAAACCCTAGCATCATCAGAATCTAATTCAACCGCCCTGCGTAAGCAACTTTCTCCCTCTTTCGATTGATCAAGTTTGTTAACCAAAGTCTCTCCAAGCACACCCCAGCCCCGAGCATTATCCGAATCTAATTCAACAACCTTGCGGAAGCAAATTACACCTTCCTCAGGCTGATCAAGTTCATCAGTCAAAAGAACTCCAAGGGATGCCCATCCTTTTGCAAACTCAGGGATAAGCTCCATTACCTTGCGCATAGCCTTTTCAGCTTCTTTCCACCGCTCATCGGAGATCATTTTTTCAATTTCCCGAGACAGCGATAAAACCTCATCCTCAAAATCGTCCATACCAGGTGCGAAGATCAGCTTCACATTATCAGGGATATCCGAAAGCTCTAAAAAGGCCTGTGGCAATGATTCGCGCAAGCGATCCTGCATACCTCTAGCTTCTGGACAGTCATACACCATCCGAATAGCCTGAAAGAGTTCGTGTCTCTCTCCCTCCTTCATGCCACACGCCTCACGGGCAATCATCTCAACAGCCTCATGAAGCCGTTCCTGCCCGTAAAACTGACGCATAAAATGAACTACAGCCTGCACTCGTCCGCTATTCTGACCTCTACGCATCAAATAATAAATATTGTATAATCGTTCAGCCAGTTGGTATCTTTTCTTACCACTTTTCTCGCTCACAACCTTAACAGCACCACGCTTCACCAATCGATTGAGCTGCGCACTGACTTTATTTGTCGTCATCCGTGAAGCCTTGGCAACATCACAGGACAAACTATCCTCCCAAAGCGAGGCCAGACAAGCGAATACCTTGCGTTCCATAGTGGGCAAACTTTCAATATTTGATTTAAAATAGTCAGTATGTTCATCCACTAGCAGAGACAAATCATCCATAAGTGAACAGAACGAGCGATTGGCCCCGAACACGGAAAGAATGGTCAAAAGTCGAGGATTACCGCCTGTGAGAATCTGTATGGCCCGCGCCTGTTCCTCAGTAATGGGATGCCCCGCAACCCGATTCCAGACCTTTTGGCATTCCTGAACCGTAAGCCTCGAAATTTCAATTACGCGAAACAATTCAAACATAGCCTGATTCTGATCGTTGATGGCATCAAAATGGTTGGTAGCGGAACCGAGCAACATCAACCGAGATTCATGCATAAGCGTATTGCGCAAGGACCAAGCATCATGATCTTCCAGTTGTTCCCCGAGCATGAGATTAAGATTTTCCACAACGAGAAGTAACCGCTTGCCACATTTGTCAGCAAAATCCATCAAACGGGCTAAACAACGTTGTTGAAGTCTTTTATCGTCAGGTTCTTGCAGTAGCTCGGCATGTGCTTTGATCCAGCTAGAATCTCCGGTAAGCTCACTCATATGATGAATGGCCTCCAACCAAAATTCTCCGGCAGAAGCTACCTCGTAACTCTCTTCCCCAAAAGGCAGGGGAAACAATACGGCATCAAGTTCCGGCGTCTGACGTATCTCCGCAATCACACGGCGTAACAAAGTGGTCTTGCCGCTCCCACGCGGCCCGATCACTAATAAATGCTGATTATTTTCATGCGTATTCTCGCGCACCACGTCCATGAGAAGTTCAAGCGAAGATTGGCGCACAACAAAAGATTCTATTAATTCCTGATCGTTCAAAAAAGATGGATTGTATTTGACTATTTTAGTGTCCATAATCATTGCTCCCTATACGGTTTCAAAAAAGTCCCCGAATTTGCCCCGCCACCACTCGCGTGACAAGTTTGATATAAATACATATTTCCCAGCTGTGTTCTTTTTCAAATACCCATCGTGCTTAAGGGTAGTGAATAGTTCAGGTAATAGTTTGCTTCGCTGAACTTTCGTCACTTGAAGCCGATCACACAAGGTTTGTACCTGAGCCTGTTCTATAAAACCAATAACTGCGACCTGAGTTAATATATCCATAGCCAGCTTAAGTTCATCCTTATGGAAGACTTTATCAAGTCGCTCTTCCATGTGAGCCAAGTCAGAATGCCCCTTAGAGTTAAGCATCCGAGCATTAAAAATTTCATGAATAGATTCGGGCGAACAACTAAGTGCTCTCGCTTCTTGGCAATGTTCACTTATTTTGGAGAAGAATAATTGCACATGGTACGGAATATTACACCCAAGTAGATCGAGCATCTGTTGTGCAGCACTCTTTGGCAACTCTATCTTACGATGAGCAGCTAAAGCCTCTAGGCACCCCAAAGCTACGGGATCAGTCCAAGGCTTAAGCTCAAAAGGCGTTAAATGATTGATATCAGCGGAAAGTTTGGCTCGGCTCAGCACGGGTTCAAGCCCGATAGATCCAGCAAATACCATCGAAATTTTATCTTTGTGCTTAAGAGCTTGCAGGCGCAACCAAGTTAAAAGAGTGTGTACTGACTTTATGCCTTCGCTGTCGTAATCATTCAGCATACGTGAAATCAAAATAGGTAATTCATCTATAAAAAGCACAACCCGCTTTTCCTGCGAAGCAAGAATATTTAGAATCTGCGATCCTTTATCCTGCCAGTTATCTCCGCTGAACCCGTCCTTAATTTTAATTTCAAAGTCAGCTACGGATATGGTGTCCACACAACCTGTTGCAGTACTAAAGAGATTAGAAAAAACAGATTTAGCCTTACCCCACAAACCGTCATGCGGAGCGGTGGCTATCGTGAGCTCTGTTACCAATCCTGCCGATGATTCCGAGGCTTGCAAATCTATATAAAGCGGGATGAAATCTTCAGACAGGCGACTAGCAGCCTCGCGCATAAGACTTGTCTTACCAATACGTCGCTGAGCGATGATTGAAAGGTGCGCCCCTTCGTCAATATATTCCAGTAGACGTTGAAGTTCTGCTTCGCGCCCCCAGAACCTATCCCCGCTAACAACATTTCCAACGCTTCCAACGAGTGTTTTAGTCATGATGCCCCCTGTAGAATCATTACATTCCGCCAATAAATTAGAATCAACACTTTTACTACCAACAATCTAGATGCCAACAGAATTGCTGCCAACAAGTCTGTTGTACACAAATAATATTAAAACTGTCAACAGCCAACAATTTTGCTGGCAACAATTTTGTTGGACGATTATTACGACAAAATAATGCCCGACCAAAGAATCATCTTCGGTCGGGCATTTCTAAATGAACACATTCAAAAAAAATCACCAAACTTCAACAAACACCAAACAATCTACCCCTCAACCCCATCCTTCATCCGCCGAAGACGCGCACGCCCTTCGGCAATCATAGACTCTAGCCCGTACCTCTTAACACGGTACCCCATCTGGCGGGCGGACAATCCTAGGGTATCGGCGGCCTTGTACTGAATCCAGCCGTTTCGCTCTAACGCAGCGACTACTTCGTTACGCTCTACTTCCTTAAGAGAAGTACAATGCGGTGGTTCATCGCAAGTACTGGTAGACTCGCTACCTATGGAATTCTGCACAAAGCTCTGTCCGGGCGCTAGGTATGACTTCAAAAATTCAAGCGTAATATACTCGCTGTCAGACATGATCACCAGCCGCTCGATGAGATTCTGCATCTCGCGAACATTACCGGGCCAATCGTATGTAATTAGGGCATCCAATGCCGCGGGGGTGAATAGCATCTGCCTGCCGTAATCATCGGACATTTTCTGTAGAAAGTGATTCAGTAGCCCCGTAATATCTTCCTTACGTTCCTTAAGTGGCGGAACCAGAATCGGAAAGATGTTAAGCCTATAAAATAGATCGAGCCTGAATTCATTGCGCTCGACCAATTCACCTAGGTCGCGGTTAGTTGCAGCTAAAATACGCACATCGCTAACACGGGTGCGGTTGGAGCCTAGCCGTTCAAATTCTTTTTCCTGCAATACCCGCAATAACTTGGACTGTAAGTTCATGGGAAACTCGCCGATCTCATCTAGAAAAATTGTCCCGCCATCAGCTTCTTCAAAGCGGCCCTGTCTGGTTCCAGTAGCGCCAGTAAAAGCGCCTTTCTCGTAACCGAACAATTCTGATTCCAATAAATTTTCAGGGATGGAAGCGCAGTTCACTTTAATGAAAGGGTGTCCCTTACGGTCAGATATTTCATGGATAATGCGCGCAATTAAAGTTTTACCTACACCGGACTCGCCAAGCAGCAGTACTGTTGCCCGTGTTGGAGAAACCTTTTCTATCTGCCGCTGAACCTCGACCATTGATGAGCTATGCCCGACAATATACGGTCCTTTGTTGTTCTTTGATATCTGATATTTTAGCGAGGTGTTTTCTCGCTTGAGAACAGCCTCACGCTTCTTAACCTTCTCATTAAGACTGATGAACTGCCCGATAAGCGTGGCGACAATTTTGAGGAAATCAATATCTTCTTCAAATGCAACTTCATCATCGAACAAGCGGTCAACATTCAGCACGCCAATTGAATCACCGTGCAGAAGGATAGGAACTCCAAGAAATGATATTAGACCGCGTTGAATTTTACGCGAACCAGTCTTATCCAAAAACAAAGGTTCCTTGGTAATATCCGGCACATAAAAAGGCTCACCAGTCTGAAAAATGCGCCCGGTAACCCCTTCATTAAGCCGATAAACACCACGCTGCCTTTCCTCAGGACTGAGCCCATAGGACGCATTAATAGAGAGCTGACCAGTCTCAGGGTCATGCAAAGTAACAGTTGCCCTTTGCATGCTCAGCTTTTTGGACATAATGCAGAGCACTCCGTCCAGAGCAGATTCAAGATTCAAAGCCTGATCGATGGCTTGGCAGATGGCAAGCAATGCCGAAAGTTTTAGTCCATGTAAATTTGGATACATACTCTTGCTAAGCAAGGGTGGTGCCATATTTTAGCAAATATTTTATTCTTTTATAACAAAGACTTAAGAAGGATGCGTAAAAGATGAGAATTACAATAATGTAAAACAATAAAGCTAAGTCTACATATTTGCTAATGTTGCGCCAATCATTAATTCAATATTGGGCAATCCACATATCATATTAAAAAAGTCCTGATGGAGCCTGCTTGCTCTCAAGCGAACAAATACGGCATAATTAACTAAAAAGACCATCAAATTCTCCCATTATGATAAGGAGAAACTGATTCCACCTTTTTTATAAAAAGCCCCACAATGCGATAATACTCTGTGAGGCTAAGCTATTTCTGGAGGCAACGATCTGGATCAAACCGATTGTCTACTGATTACGAATCAGGTGTGTGTGGTTTGCCTCTACGACTAAAAGCAATTCTCTTTAAAATCGTCAGAGCTTGTTCGGCGAAGAGTTCTAATAATAATCTGTATTAGCTTAGCCTTCTAAAACAGAAATAGCTGCTCTCAGATTGTCCGGTGCAAGGTGGGCATACCGCTCTGTCATTGCTAGAGTGGAGTGTCCCATTAGCTTTGCCACCGTGTACAAAGGTGTTCCTCGTTGAACCAGCCAGCTTGCAAATGTATGACGTAGAGTGTGGAAAACTACCTTTTGCCTGCGGTCATCAATGCCGACATTTAAGCCTAATTCATCAACCGCTTCATTAAAGGAGCGAGACACTTCATTTATTTTTTTGCCTTTTTGAGCACTGAATACTGGCTTTTGAGTTGGATCTGTTTGCTTTCTGAATTCTCTAAGTTCCTTTTTTACCCGCTTTGTCATGAATGCATGGCGGGAAAGAGTGTTCTTCGAGTCTCGTATTAGAACCATACCTTCGGCAAAGTTGAGGTCTTTCCATTCTAAATTAACAATTTCTCCTGCCCTCAGACCTCCATAAATGGAAACGAGTGCAATAATATAAAGCTGATGATGTTTGTCTTTTAATATTTCAAGAAGCTGCTCGGCTTCATCTTCTGACAGAAAGCGTGTTCGCCGGTTGTCCATTTTGGGCATTTTGATTTTCTTGACCGGATTATCGCCGTTGAAGAGGTCCATCTTCTTGGCGACATTATACACTTGGCGCACGGTTGCCAGTGCATATTGAATTGAGCGCGGGCTACGTTCTTTTTTAGCCATGTTCGTTTTAATGCGCTCAAGGTCAATAGCTGAGACTTCTGCAAAAGGAACTGTGCCTATGGCAGGGGATATCCAAATACGGTGGAGACTTTCTTCCCTTTTCCATGAGGTGACCGCTTTATTTGACTTTGCTTGTGGTCTGTAAAATTGTGACCATATTTCATCAAAGGTTATACCTTTTTCTTTTTCAGCTAGTTCGCGAGTTTCTTTCTCTTTGAGATGGTTGGTAGCCATCTCTTTTTTTTGCTTCAAGGTTTGCGGAAATTTGCCTTGAGTTTGATTGACCTTAAGTTCACTTAGAATATTGGCTGCAATTTGTGGTTTGATACCGTTGCTGGACCATCCTATTGCTTCGGTTTTGGTCTTGCCTTCATACTTGTAGGTGATGGCGAAATATTTGTCCGGCTGGATACCGTGTTTGCGGGTCTCATGTTCCCGATAACGCACTCCGGGGAATTTGGTTTTGTGCCATTTGATATTTGAAGCCATTCTCCCTCCTTCATGTTTTGTACAACTCCTGTACAACTTTTTTAGAGGATGGGCAATGATCACAAGTGATGATGTGTTGAATATGATCGATTAAAAAGTAAGTTAAAACATTAGTTAAGCTAACTTATGTGAAGGAGTGTGATTTCTTGTGAAACTTCAAAAAACGGACTCAAAATCCGCCGGTAGTGATGCCATGAGAGTTCAATTCTCTCTCCCGGTACCAGATAAATCAAGGGTTTATAGCTTTACAGCTGTAAACCCTTTTTTCATGCCCAAAATAGCTCTCCCCACACTCTTCCCCATAAAATGAATAAAAGTGAAAAAAGTTTGCTTAAGTTCAAGTTTTTTCACTTTTTTGTTCCCCATATCTACTAATTGGGGAAGTTCGCTTAAACATCATCCTATTTGTAAAAAATATATAGCTCAGTTAAAGGGGGATAAGCTGTATAAAAGCATAGGGAGATTGAGCATGAGTAAAGCACATAATAGTGAATCGGCATTGAATGGAAATTTAGACGAGAGCAGTACTTTAGATGGGAAAGGTCGGCTTCATAGGTCTTTTGTTACTTCCGGTTTGGAGTTGAAAAGAAATCTGCAAGAGAATGTAGTCAGTTGGACACTTATTTCAGTCGCAATATATCTTGGGTGTATGCTTTTTACTTTAGTTCCATTCAAATCTGAAATGGATATTTATTTTAGGGTCTTTGTAATTACCTTATTCTCAGTTTTATCTATTTCAATCCTGAAGACTGCGGTTGTTTTATGGATCAAAGGAGATACCGTTATTTTTAAAAAAGGTGTGGAGAATAAAATTTCTGCTGCTGAACTGCGTAAGCGTTGGGGTAGAGAAGTTAGCCATGATTTTCTGAACGTCGTTTTCGAGACAAGGCTCAAAGTTTATTTTAGGTCCGAAGTTTCCCCCTTCACTGGCGTCAATCTCGTTGCCTTCCGTTTTGGCCGATTACAGTTATGAACTCAGTGAATCTCTGCAAGTTTCGTATGAGATGGTTCTCTGTAATCTATTTGGAGTTCTATCAACCGTCGCGCAGCGGCGTTTCTGCTTACAGGTTAAGGAAGGCTACCATGAATCCTTGAATCTTTACCTGTTGTCGCCGCTTTCACCCGGTGAAAGGAAAAGTGCTGTTACTCAGGCTGCACGCAGGCCGTTAACACCGTGGGAAAATGATCAAGAGAAAGTAATAGGTCCACTAACTCAGGAAGTACGTTCTAAGCGACTGACGTTAGAACGGGCTATTGATCATCATCGTAACTGGGCTGCTAAGGCAAAGAATTCCCAGAATCGAGATAGTTTATTGCAAGAGATTTGTGGCCTTGAGGATGAATTGCCGGAGTTACTTTCTATTCCAAGATTACTTGCTGATGACATTACCCCTGAATGTTTAGCTGTGCTCATGGAGTAGCAAGGCGAGTGTATGGCTATGAATCCAGAGTTTAGAGGGCGCGGTTTTCTTGCTCGATTTTTATACTTCTTTGGTCAAAGCAGGCTTGGTTTTCGAATTGCGGAACCTCCGAAAGTTTCATTGCAGGTTGAGCGGGTAAAGTCCCGGTCAGGTTGCTCGTCTTGCTGGGTTGTTACACTTGGTTTCATCTGGAAAAATTGAATCACGAATTTAACAATCTGTAATGTTGGGCGCTATCGAACTCGAAAAAAAGCTTTTTTCTCACGCTCTATATGCTTTTCATGACATTGGGTGTGATGCTGTGACTTCGTGTGCTCAGGCCGCCCTTTTCGGGAAGGTCACCGTGCCATCCGTGGAAGATTCCCTAAAAAGAAGACCTTCGGTGGTTTTTTATATCTCTTGCATATTATGATGCTATTGAGCATGGTATTTTCTTAATAATTATAATTAGGAAATATATAATGAATTTAATTCCCTCGGTTGCCGTCAAGCAATTATTTGTATTTATGACGGTTGTTTTTCTGCTGTATCCTTGTTCTGTTTATGGCGGCGAATCCTCCGGTCCAAAACTTTATTTCCAGAACCAGCAGGTTGACCCTTTGAAGGGCACTTTAGGTTCAAATCTTTTGCCCTCCGGTGATACTTCTTCATCCTCAAAGTGTTCAGACGATTCTGATTCTGTAACAATTTTTGTAAGAACCCTAACAAGGCTTTTTTCATTTTCCGCACTGAGCGTAGTTGATGAGTATGATTACTACGTTGTTCAATATACCGGTCCTATTCAATCTTCATGGAAAAAATATCTTTCGGATCTTGGAGCTGTCTTTTTCGATTATATCCCTCAATATGCATTTATAATTAAGCTTGATACTGCAAAGGTTAATGATGTCGAACAATTGAGCTGTGTGCGCTGGATTGGTAAATATTCTGCCGATTTGAAGCTGTCCAGAGATGTGTATGATATTACTCCTGAAAAACTGCAGGAGCAAGGTGATATCCTGAAAGTACGGGTAGTTGCATTTCCCGGGGAAGATATAACTTCGCTTGAAAGCAAAGTCCGTTCGGCCGGTGGGAGTGTAGTTTCAAGTTCTTCGTCAAAGTGGAGTATTGTGCTTGATGTTGAAATACCCATAAAAAGTGTCGGGGGCCTTAAAGATATAAAAGGCGTGAAGTGGGTTGAAAAGGCGCCTAAGCCTCGCACGAATAATAATATTGCCCTTGGTATAATCGAAGCCCGCTCAGAGCAGCAAAAAACATGGCCTGTTTCCAGAAGTCAGCTCTTTGGTGAAGGTCAGATTGTAGCCGTTTGCGATACAGGAATTGATACCGGGGAGAGCGATAGCATTCATGAGGATTTCACCGATGGTCAGGGCGGAAGCAGGCTTATCAGCAATACTGTGTTTCCAGCATCAAGTATTAAGGACTTCAGCGGGCACGGAACTCATGTTGCAGGTACTATTCTCGGTAATGGTATAAAGTCAGGGGCATCACCTTCGGCGAATTTTTTCCCGGATACATGTTATGCGGGGGCAGCACCAAAGGCCCAATTGTATTTTCAAACCGTGGGACCTTTTGATGGAGGTTCGGAATTACCTGGATTACCTTCGGACTTGACCAATATTTTTCTACCCGCATATAATTCCGGGGCACGTGTTCACAGCAATAGCTGGGGAACTTCCGGGGCGGGGTATTATGACAGCCTGTGTGTAACGGTTGACCAGTTTATGTGGGAGAAAAAGGATTTTTTAATTGTTTTTGCTGCGGGCAACTCAGGGAAGGATAATGATCAGAACGGGGTTATAGATCCCTATTGTATTGACACTCCTGGAACCGCTAAAAACTGCCTGACTGTCGGAGCTTCTGAGTCCTATAGAACCGACATTAATCAGGGGCATTCTACGGAACACTGGGATGTCTTTGATTACAATACTGAACCTATAAGATCTGATCTCCTTTCTGATAAACCTTATGGTATCGCTGCCTTTTCTAGTCGGGGACCGACTATAGACGGCCGCTATAAGCCGGAAGTTGTTGCCCCGGGAACAAATATTCTTTCTACTCGGTCCTTGGAGCAGCTAGGAAGTGGGTGGGGGACTTTTGATTTTTCTTATTATTGGTCAGGAGGGACCAGCATGGCTACCCCGCTGGTATCCGGAACTGCCGCTGTTTTGCGCGAATACCTGATGAAGGAGGAGGGATTTACCGAGCCCAGTGCCGCGCTGATTAAAACAAGTCTTATCCACGGGGCCACGTCACTGGTTCCCGGACAGTATGGAGCGGGATCGACACAGGAGGTTCTCGGATCACCGGATAATGTTCAGGGGTGGGGAAGAGTAAACCTTGAGTCATCCATTAATTCAGATAGCAGTTATAAAATTGAATATCACGATGTAATAGATTCTGCCCCCGCCGATATTGCTTATTCCCGGATTTTTTCTTTTGAAGTGGAGAATGACGAAAAACCTTTTAGAACGGTTCTTGGGTGGACCGACTATCCGGGATCGGTTGCCGCAACTGGCGGGTTGGTCAATGATCTGGATCTTAGAGTTCAACAGCCGGATGGAACATGGATTTATCCGGATAACGCACTCAGTTTGAGTCCGTTGACAAAGTATCTCTATGTTGAAGAAGTTGATGATTACTATAAGGATGATGTGGTGGGCTTGCCGGTTACTCCTTCATCATATCCCAGCACTCTTGAGTCTGTAGGTTTTCAGTTCTCCAACGCAAACAAAATACATGATGAAGTTTCTATTGTTGTATATACTTATGATGGGGCAGTCGGGGATGAAATTTTTAGAAAATCATTTGGATATATTCCCGATGGGCAACAAGCACTTCCGGTCGGGTTGACTATTACTAGTGGCAGCGTTGTGGTTGCTGTGGAAAAGGATAACACTTTATTAGGTATTTACTATGAGGATCAAAGTCCCACGCTCCGTGGACTGAAAAAATCCGGGGGAGTTTGGGAAGTAACTACTTTGACACCGGCTCTTGCCGTATTTTTCAGGACGAATATAACCACAACCGAATTTGACCGTTTGAATAATACCGTTTCTGTAACTATTGATAAGCCACAGGCCGGCACATACAAAACGGAGATTACAGCCAATAACATTCCTGTCGGTCCGCAGCCTTATGCGTTGATAATTAGCGGCATGACAGGAGATAGTCCTACTCAAGGAGAGATTGAACTCAACTCGAATCAGCCTAATGCGCCTATCTGTACATTTTTAAGTAAAACACATTTGTCCAGTTCTGCTGCAAACATAAACATTGTATATGGAACTGGTCTGGAAAATGTTTATAGCGATAAGTCCTCATTCTCCTTACAAACTGCGGCGGATAGTGTTGTCAGTGTACAGTACGCTGTAACCGGGCTACCTTCGGTGGAAGCAAATGAATTAACTCTGAACAAGCTGTTCACTAACGGCACTCATAAACAATTCAATTATGCTAATTTTGAGGACTATAAAGATGGCAACTGGTGGCTTACAGATGTGTCTGGAAAATTTATCGACCCTGTCATGACATTGAATTCCACAACTGTGTATTATGCTGTTTCGTCTCTTAAAGACAACGGCGACTATGATGACAATCCAAAATCAGGGGTAATTGATGACCCGCAGGTTCTCGGTATGAATGGGGCTGTAACCGGTGGAACAGGATGCACTGTGGGAATGAATGATGAGTACGGCCCGATTCTCTTCTTATTGATAGCAATGATATCATTGGCGTTACGACGGTTTTCCAAATCTAATACCGACATAAAAAGAAAAATGCGACAATAAAAATTCAGGGGATCATGAATGGGTAACGGAAGATATTCAAAACATGTTTCCGTGGTTTAAATAAATTAGATTATTTCAATAGTTATGTGTCATTTCTGTTTCTTTAGTAAGCGTCGAAACACCTGCACCTTACAAAGGAAATTGAATCTGCTATATTTAGTCGTTCTTTACTATTTCCAATGGAAGCAAAGCTTCAAGGTCATGCGCAGAATCTATGAACGGAAGTTTTTCAAATATATAAATCAGGTATTCGTTAGGATTGAGACCGTTTTTTTTTGCTGTTTCGATCAGGCTTTATATTGTTGCACTGGATTTTGCGCTTGTTATGCTCGTAAGTTTTGTATGAAATTCCATGCTCACGGCAGTATTCGGCTTGAGAAAGGCCACTGTTTTACCATGCTGCAATATACTTTTTCCAGAGACATTGTTTGTTTGTCATATTCATCTTCCTTGAGTGGGCGGAAGTATGTCATGTGAGAGAATTAATGGAAGATACAGGTGTCTGGACGCTTGCGTTGGTCTGTTGAGCGGGAAGTTGATTTTCTTGAGGCACATAGCGTGCTTATGTCCGGCTTGATATATGAGCTGGTGTTTATCGTCATTCCGGTCGAAAGTCTGATCTATGAACACCAAGAAGAATATTATGACACTCTGCAACAGAGCACGGATAAAGCTAAAACGTCTGCTTCCGATCAACAGAGGGACGCAGTCGAACAGTGTTTTATTCAGGAGGCTGAAGTTTTGGAATATTACGTTACTCCTATGGTTGATGCTTGGCATGACAACTATGATGATGAAGAAATTCAATGGGTGAATAAGGAAAAGGCGTAGTAGGGGTTTACCTTGGAGTTCAAAAATATCTTATTGTTGTTGTAAATGCGGATGTTGGAATTAAATTTGGGTCATGCAAAACAGAAAGTAATTATTTATTTTGCTAGATATAACAATTGTAGTAAAATGTTTGCCAACGCGAATATTCATTAAAAATTTCAAGTAGTGCTCTTTTGTTTTCAAAAAGGTTAGGGATTCCTTCTTCTTCTTCTTCAAGAATAATGTGTATTAGAGGCTACGCCACCAACGGGCATCCTCCTGCATTTCATTGTGTATACCAAAGCATAAAAAATCACTTATGAGTGATCATAAGTGATTTTTCGATGGAGCTAGGAACCGGAATTGAGCTGGAGACCTACTGATTACGAATTGGCTGGTTGGAGATTGAGTTTAGGGGCGTTAACGCTTGTCTTTGCTTGATTCATTTGGGGTAAGTGGAATTCAGGACAATTTCAAAACTACCGAGAACTAGCTAAAAATACCGAGTTTTGTACGCAGATTTGCGAACACTTTACGTATACCATTTGCCTTATTATCTCACCCTTCATCTAAAAATGTCCAGTTTGAGATTACAATTTACGTCCATGAGAAATGTAACCGGGCAAAGCCCAGCCTACTTGGCTAGAAAAATGGCTTTCGCCATAGCCATTTTATGTCCTTATTTTCTCTGCTGGAGACGTTCATGTCGTTTGAGCTTTTCCCGTAATGTTTTCCGGTTGATGCCCAATATCTCTGCAGCTCTGGTTTTGTTGTTGTTGGTCATAGCCAGTACATTGGATATGTGCTCATTCTCTACTTCGGCAAGGCTTCGGTCCACTCGTCCCTCCCTGGGGAGGGTAAAGCGCATGGCTTCGGGAAGATCTGTTACCTCGATGGGGTCATGGTCCACGATAACCACCAGCCGTTGGATAAGATTCTCCAACTCACGAACGTTTCCTGGCCACTGATGATGCCGAAGAGAGCGAAGTGCGGAGTCACTGAGTGTCGGGCGCGTACGGCCCATGATTTTTGAAAATTTGTAGAGAAAATGATTGATGAGAACCAGAATGTCATCACCACGCTCGGCCAAAGGTGGTACGGGGATGTCGACAACGTCGACACGGTAGTACAAATCCTCTCGAAATCCACCGTCCTTCACCAGTTGCTTGAGGTCTTTATGGCTAGCGGCAAGGATACGAGTGTCCACGGTATGAACTTGACTGGAACCAACCTTGCAGAATTCCTTGGACTGTATGACTCGTAGCAACTTGGCTTGCATGTTCGGACTGGCATCGCCAATTTCGTCCAGAAAGATTGAGCCGCTATGAGCTATCTCAAAAAAACCTGCACGGGCGTCTTTGGCTCCAGTAAATGCCCCCTTCACGTGACCAAATAACTCGCTCTCAACCAGGCTGTCCGGGATGGCAGAGCAATTGACGGGGACAAAAGGAGCTGCCCTGCGATCACTGTTATAGTGAACAGCGCGTGCGACGAGTTCCTTTCCTGTTCCCGAGCCTCCCGAAATAAGGACATTGGCGTTGGTCGCGGCAGCCTTACTGATGCGTTGAAAAACGAGTTGCATCTCCTCGGAACTGCCAATAATGCCAAAATTATCTGGAGGTGTATCGGATGATCCGAGCATCCGTTTTTGGAGAAGGCGATCCACTATGCGCTTGACAGTTGAGAGCAATTCTTCAGTGGTGAAGGGTTTCGGAAGATACTCGCCTGCACCGTCCTTGATGGCTTCGACCGCACCGGTGATGGTGGGGTAACCGGTGATCATCATGATTTCAGTGTCAGGGTGATTGGCTCGTACATGTTTGATGAGGTCCAGTCCTGTGGCCTCAGGCATACGGTAGTCGGTAATGATCAGATCAATACTTAATTCATCCAAAAGTGGTAGGGCTTCCGCTACCCGGGTACAGGAATAGACTTCATATCCTCCTGATTGGAGATTTCGTTTGAGTATTTCAAGGGTGCTTATGCTGTCATCGACCGCGAGAATCTTAATGTTATTGGGCATTGTTAGATCTCTTTGTCGTTTGGAGAACAGGAGAAGGCCAGTTCAAATCGTGTTCCTTTACCAAGTGTACTTTGCACTTGAATGAATCCTTTGTGCGCTTCAACAATCCCGAGGACAACGGACAGGCCCAAGCCAGTTCCCTTATCCACATCCTTGGTGGTGAAGAACGGGGTAAATATTTGCTTGAGTACATCAGGAGCCATGCCTGTTCCCGTGTCTTCTACAATTATATATATATCGTCTTCGCTGCTGAGAGTCTTGATACTGAGGGCTCCGCCATCTTCCATGGCCTGGATAGCATTGGCCACCAAATTTACCACAACTTGCTTGATGTGTTGGGGGTCAGCCATGATGCGAGGCAGATTTATGCTTAATTCACACTGAATTTCAATGCCAGTATGCTTGGCCGCAGTTTCGGTGATTCTCAACGCCTGGTTGATGATTTCATTGAGATCTGTGGATACCAACAAGGGAGGCATTTGTCGGCTGAAAAACATGAGTTTTTTGATGACTTCACGCGCATGGAGAGAGGAATCAACAATGTGTCTTAGGTCAGAAGAAACCTGTTCCGGAACATCTGGCACTTGAAGAGCCAACTCGGCAAAGCCGAGAATATTTGCTAGTGGTTCGTTGATTTCATGGGCTACTCCGGCCGAAAATTGACCAATCTTTGCCAGTCTATCTGACTGCCTGAGTTGTTGTTCTAGGCCGTGCTTGGCCCATTGGGTTTCTTTTTTTGAGATGATCATCCCTACCTGCTGCGCGACTGTAGCAAATAGTTCTTTCTCATCTTCTAAAAAAAAAGTTGCTCCACGAGCTTTCTTTTCAACCCCCTTTTCAACTGAGACTGCCATTATCCCACGATTGTCATTGTTGACTATGATCGATTCGACAAGCGTGTTTTCTGTCTCCACATAACCGGGAGTTCCCCATCGTTTATTGTCGACTGATAGACGAATATGAGTCTTGTGTGGACCTTGAAAAGCAACAGCCAAATGGTTTACTATCTGCTTGAAGATGTGGTCCAGCTTTTGGTCCATATTGCTCATGAGTAGGCTGATTTCGTACAGGCATCTCAACTCCTTGTTTTGACCAATAAGTGAGTATCGTTCACGGAGCAAACCTTTTTGTTTCTCCATGTGATTTGTAACGTCTTGCCCGACGCACAATATGCTTATGACGGTCCCGTTAGAATCGATAAGTGGCTTGAGATTCCAATCTATATAGAGCGTTTCTTTGGTACGGGTAACAATGACTCCTGTCAGAGTGGATATGTTTTTCTCGTGGGCTTTCCCCGCAATGATATTGCGTGCATCTGCACGTTTTTTAGGCGGCATGAACGTGTCGAACCAATCCTTTCCAGCTAATTCTTTCATAGTATAGCCGGAGAGGGATTCTAATTCGGAATTTCCGTGAATAATACTGCCATCAAGATCGAGTGTCACCACAATGCCGTGGCTCAACTCCATGATGGTTTCATAATAATTTTGAAGGTTCATAGTGCAATCCTCTGTATCAAAAAAATAGAGATAAAACTGATACAAGTAAACACTTTTCACGTGGAAAATAGACGGGGGCTGTCTTGGCTAAGATGGAGCGCCAAGATTAGCGTTATTCCTGCCAGAGTATCATGTGCGGTGTTTGGGTGCGGGGACGTCCTCTCCGCACTTCTGGCACTTCACAGACTTCCATTTGGAAGCAGTTTTGACCACCTGGCCTCGCCCGCATTTTTTGCAAACTCGCTTCTGGTTCAGGCCGGACTGTATGGCTGAGTAAAAAATCCACATAGTACTATCTCTCAGTAACCCTAATTATAAAGAGGGGTGCGTTCAGGGATGTCACATTGACTAAATCAACTCATTATCAAGGATAAGCGATTCCATTGTCACCATGCCGACGATTTCGCCCATGTGTTCGACGGGCGCACGGTGGACACCTGTTCGATAGATCAAACGAATTGCATATCGCACATCCATTTTTGCCGGAACGGTTATGATCGGTTTGGTCATTATTTCGTAAACGCAAACATCGTCCCCTTCTCGGTCGGGTAAAATCACGCCCTTGATCATATCCATGATTGTAACTATACCCCACGCGTCATGTTCATTCCGCTTGTCCACAAGGAGTTCGGATACACCGGAGGTACGCATTATGGAGGCAGCTTCCTTGGCGGAGGCCATACCGTCGATGGTCGGAACTTCCTTTTGCATAACATCTTCAACCATGATGATTTCTTGAGTCATCTCTGCTCCTTTATTTTATAGATACTTATCACGGATCTCTTCTTTGAATCGCTCTATCTGGCTTTCCATACCGACGACATGCTCTATGGGTAGGACGAACGCGATTCCCGTACCTGGCTTGTTAAATTCGCCAGCAACTTCTATAGCCTTCAAGACTGTTTTAACGAGGTGTTCTTCCAGAATGAACATGATTATGTCAGTTTGATCTTCCAGCGTCAGGCCGAAAAACGAAAGAGCTTCGTGCATGCCCGTGCCTCGCGCAGTAATAATCGTAGCGCCAGTCGCGCCAGCCTCCTTTGCTCCATCGACCACGGTGTCAGTTTTGTGAGGCTTTACCGTGGCAAGGATTAACTTAAATTTCATAACTCTTCTCCCTGTGTTTTTATGGCTTTCTGCGGCTTGCTGCCCAATGAGTGAACTGAGCATATCCCATCACAGCAATGATTGGGAATAGGCTTGCAAAAGCGATAAGCCCGAATCCGTCCAAAGCGGGGTTACGTCCAGGCACGGCTTCAGACAACCCCAAGCCAAGGGCGGCCACGAGAGGGACGGTGACTGTTGATGTTGTCACCCCTCCCGAATCATAGGCAAGTGCGATAATTTTCTTTGGTGCGATAAACGTTTGCAAAATGACGATGGCGTATCCGGTCATTATAAAAATATAGAGTGGCGTTCCGGTAACAATGCGAAATGCTCCGAGAGAAATTCCCACAGACACGCCGACAGCCACGGTGATGCGAAGCCCCCATTGACTGATAACACCGCCTGAAACCTCATTAGCCTTGATGGCAACGGCTAGCAAGGATGGCTCTGCAATGGTTGTGGAAAAGCCTATCATGGCTGCAAAAAGATAAATCCACCCATAAGCGGTCCAGTCAGTCGGAGCAGGAGCCCCAGCTATCCCTGTAAGAAAGAATGGATCAGAAAGTTGAGCCGCCATTATTTTTCCAACTGGAAAAAGGGCTTTTTCCAGTCCGATAAGAAACAAGGCCAGTCCGAGCACTACATATACGCCACCAACTATTAAACGTCGTAAATGGGGGATAGGCTGACGAAGAACAAACAGTTGGAAGCACGTGATCAGAATAAGAATCGGTAAAATATCTCGAAACGTTGCGATCAGTGTTGTTCCAAACTCTATTATGAATTGTGTCATCCCATGCTTCCCAATATTATCCGAAAACGATGATGCCATATCCCATGACGAAAATCATGGGTAAAAGAGACGCAAAGGCAATAAGACCAAATCCGTCCAACAAAGGACTTCGTCCTTTGATAATGGAGGCAAGGCCGACCCCGAGTGCAGCAACGAGCGGCACGGTCACGGTCGACGTGGTGACGCCGCCCGCATCGTACGCGATGCCCACAATTTCTTTGGGCGCAATCAAGGTCATGAGCATGACCACCACATAACCACCAATAATAAGGTGGTGAACCGGCCATCCGCGTAAGATTCGAAGCACGCCAACCAAAATGGCTACACCTACGGAAAAGGCTACGGACAGCCGCAGTCCAAGAGCATAACGGTTCAAAGAGTCTTCACCAGGTCCGATCAAATTGCCCTGAGCCGCGATACTAGCTGCTTCAGCAGATACCGCGATCAGTGCTGGTTCCGCTACCGTGGTTGAAAAGCCCAAAGCAAAGGCAAAGGTCAGCAACCAGAACAAGCTTCCCTTGCGAGCCAATGCATGGGCCATTGATTCGCCGATGGGGAAGAGACCCATTTCCAATCCCTGAATAAAGAGTGTCAGGCCAAACACCACAAGGATGCCCCCGAAAACAACTTCACCTATGTTTGGCAATGGCTGCTGGAGAACAAGGATTTGGAAGAATCCAATCACCAGGACTATTGGTAGCAAGTCAGTAAAAGAACTAAACAACTTTGTTAGTACAGCTTTTATGATGGTGGATATGGGGTATGATCTAATTTTCTCACTCACAGTATATTTCTCTTCGGTTTAACCAAAATAACAGAGTCATCCCAAAAAGATTCACCTGCAAACTATGAACAGGTACTACAATGACCATGCCAATATGTGGTGATGAGACAGAAGTTGGTATATTTTTGAATCACCTTTTTGGGAAATTATCATAACCACCTGTTATACTTCATTATTATAACTAGTTATCATGTAAAAATTATCACTATACATTTTCTGCATGAAGAGTGTGTCCGAGACACGGACTCTTACTCATAAACAAATAGGGGCAATATGCCCCTCCAGCAAAACCCAAGGACGTTGTTGATGATGATATGTGTATTTATTATAGTCACCTGCCTCCCTAGTGGGGCGTTTTCTCTCGGCGGGGCAAAACGCCCCTTTCTTCTGTTCTTTCCACATATCTAAAAAGGCTCTGTGTCGCCTTGCCAAATGACAATACCCTGAAATTATTTGCTAATTTAATTGTTTGTTTGTGTTGATAAGGACATTTAAATGGCATGCCCCTTGCTTTCTGTGGTGGATTGATCTCATGAAAGACGTCAGCATCAACCCGAAATTATTCAATCATTTTAATAACTGGGAGCAAGTCTCAATGGCTCAGACATTAGTACAAAGTATAGGCAGGAACTTTCTCGGTAATGCACCGGGATGGTACAAAATGGCGATTATCGCCTTTCTAGTGATCAACCCCATAATTATTTACACAGCTGGTCCGTTCATCGCCGGTTGGGTGTTGATAGGAGAGTTCATATTCACTTTGGCCATGGCTCTTAAATGCTATCCACTCCCTGCTGGTGGACTGCTCGCTATCGAGGCTGTAGCCCTCGGCTTGACGCACCCGGAAACAGTTTACAATGAAACTGCGGCTAACTTTGAAGTTATCTTGCTCTTGATGTTCATGGTTGCGGGCATATATTTTATGAAGGATTTCTTGCAATTTACCTTCACCCGCATTCTGACAAAGGTTCATTCTAAAGTAATAATCTCGCTGCTGTTCTGCTTTGCAGGGGCATTTTTATCTGCTTTCTTGGATGCTCTGACTGTGACGGCAGTAATTATCGCTGTGGCTTACGGATTTTATAATGTTTACCATCGATTTGCTTCAGGAAAAACCACATCTTGTGAACATGATCTATGTTGCGATATAATCCTTAAAGACAAGAAACGAGAGGAACTTCAACAGTTTCGAGGGTTCTTACGAAACCTCATGATGCATGGCGCAGTTGGTACCGCCTTGGGTGGAGTATGCACCATCGTCGGTGAACCGCAAAACCTCTTGATTGGTTCAGAGATGGGGTGGCACTTTGTCCCGTTTTTCCTCAAAGTAGTCCCGGTTTCGATGCCAGTTCTGGTCGTAGGCCTCGTGACCTGTGTGTTAGTTGAGAAGTTTAAAATATGTGGCTATGGCGTTGAAATGCCGGGGCATATACGTTCTCACTTGCTCGAGACATCCATTGAAATGGAAAAAAAGCAGGGAGTCAGAGGTAAAGCTAAGCTGATTACTCAGGCACTCGTGGGTCTTTGGCTCATCGTTGCCCTGGGTTTTCACCTGGCCGCAGTTGGTCTCATCGGACTCTCTGTCATCGTTATCCTCACGGCAGTGAACGGCCTGATCGATGAACATCAAATAGGCCCTGCTTTTGAAGAGGCGCTTCCTTTCACCGCATTGCTCGTGGTTTTCTTTGCCATTGTCGCTGTTATTCATGACCAACATCTCTTTAAGCCAGTTATGGACTATGTTCTGGCCTTTGAAGGACGAGATCAACTTGCCGCATATTACATCGCCAATGGTGTCCTTTCGATGATCTCGGACAATGTCTTCGTTGCCACGGTATACATCTCCGAGACAAAAATGCACTTCGAAAAATTGCTACATGCCATCCCCAACATAGGCATGACCGGCGAAGCCCTCATGGAAAAGCTGACTCTCCCGGATGTACCTCGTTCCGAGGTTCTAGCATCACTGCCTCAAGCTGCCGCGGAGCATGCCGAGACGTTGATGGTACAATTCGAAAAACTGGCTGTATCCATCAACACAGGTACCAACATCCCATCAATAGCCACACCAAACGGGCAAGCAGCATTTCTGTTCCTGCTCACCTCGGCTCTAGCCCCGGTCATCCGCCTTTCCTATGGCCGAATGGTCGTGCTGGCCTTGCCATACACGATCACTATGTCCATCGCAGGGCTCGCTGCAACCTACTATCTTCTCTAGGGAAAGAGGCGATTTGGAATCAGTAGGAGAAGGGTCCTAAGTGGTTGAAATTATGACTGGTAGAACTAAAGTGCACGCAACTTGTACGCACTTTTGTTCTTGTTTTGACTCATGTGTTCATAAATAGAAAAGCCCCACAGTGAGTTATATCGCTGTGGGGCTTAATCTTTTTGTAGAGCCAACGATCGGGATCGAACTGACGACCTACTGATTACGAATTGGCTGGCCGTTACACCACCGGACAATCCATCTCCACAGGAGTAACTCTGGACAAATCAACCTTGCTGCGAACCTTGCCAAGATCATAGTTGGCCTGCATAGCCAGCCAGCTTTCAGGTGTGCAACCTCGAGCATCTTTGCAAGCTTGCGGCCGCTGAGAGTGTGCTCTTCCATACATTGAGCTGATAAGCTCGCCGGGGTGTGGGGGATTGTGCATAGTCATTAGTGATAATCCTCGTAGTTTAAAATGTAACCATTCCCGTCTCGGAATTCAAAGGTCAGCCGCCTCAATGACCGAAAGCTGGATTCTGAGCCGCTTGGAATGCTTGGTCTGTACTCTGGCTGTTGAGCCGGTTCTTCGAGTCTCGTATTAGAAGCATACCTTCGGCAAAAGGAACTGTGCCTATGGCAGGGGATATCCAGATACGGTGGAGATTTTCTTCTCTTTCGGCCCCTTTTCAAGGGAAGAGTTTTGAAGATAATCTGTTAAAGATATTTGTGTTGTTTGTAAGCATGATAATTCCTGTAGTCATTATCAAGTATGTTCCTAGTTTTTCGAAAGCTTTAGTTGTTGGGTAGTTGATATACCTAATGTGTACCCAATAGATCCCCTTGTTGGTAAAAAATAATTCTGTTTTAATCAATTCCATCCGAAAATTGTAGTGAAATTAAAAATTCCACCTCCACTTCTCATATGAGGGTATGCAAAAGTGTATCTCTCAAAAAATAAATTACATATTACAGGAGAAAACATGAGACGTTTTACTGCCTTATACCTTTCAGTGTTAACACTGTTTGTCGCTATGGCCTTTTCTGGTTGTGCTCAGCAGGGAAAAGTAGGCCTCGAGAAGGTCAAAGAATCCGGAGAAGTTAGCTTTGCCATGAGTGGCGGCTATCCTCCTTTCAACTTTTTTAATAAAAAAAATGAGTTGGTTGGTTTTGACGTAGATGTTGCAAATGAAGTTGCCAAAAGATTAGGCGTGACGCTTAAGCCCGTGACTACTGAGTGGAGCGGTATTATCGAAGGACTTAGGTCCGGCGTTTATGATGGTATTTTAGGCAGCATGGCTGCTACCGATGAGCGTAAAAAAGTAGTCGATTTTTCAACTCCTTATTATTACTCCGGAGCACAGATGTTTGTTGGAGCTCAGGCTCCTTTCAATTCTGTAGAAGAGCTTAAGGGTAAAGCTGTCGGACTGGTTACTGGAACTACTTTTGAGCAGGACGCCAAAGATATCGGAATTACTGACATCCGTCTTTACAAGGATGATACCCATACCCTTACTGAACTTTCTAATGGCGTCATCGACGGCGTTATCACCGATCGTGTTGTAGGTGTGAACGCTATGAATAGTGGTAAGTTCAAGATTAAGACACTTAGGTCTCCGCTGCGTAAGGAAGATATCGCAGTCGCTTTCCGTAAGGATGACAAAACCCTTACGGATGAAGTGAATAAGATACTCAATCAGATGCATGAAGATGGCACTCTTACTAAGCTGAGTAAGAAGTGGCTTAAAGTAGATATCACAAAAAAATAAATCTAAATAAAGGGGGCCTAAGGCCCCCTTATTTTTTTGAGTAAAGGAAAATAGATGAATTTTGATTTAGCAAGTCTGGTGGAATACATTCCGTATTTTCTCCCGGCAGCTTGGATGACCCTTGAGATTACCGTTCTAGGAATTCTTCTCGGGCTTGCCCTTGGTCTTATTGCCGTATTCATGCGTATTTCGGACAAGCGGATATTCAATATTCCGGCTCATGCATATATTTATATAATTCGCGGTACTCCGCTTCTTTTACAACTGTTGTTCATCTATTTTGGTATGCGCAGCTTGATCGGACTGTCGGCTCTCCCTGCCGCAGTTCTGGCCCTTGGTGTTCATAACGGCGCCTATATAGCCGAGGTTTTCAGGGGGGCGATTATTTCCATCTCCTCTGGGCAGATGGAAGCGGCGCGCAGTATCGGGATGAGTTATCCGCGGGCAATGATCAGGATTATTTTGCCGCAGGCTTTCAAGAGAGCCATTCCAGCTCTTGGCAATCAGTTTGTCATCGCACTGAAGGATTCATCTCTTGCCAGTGCCATTACCATCAATGAACTGCTGCTCAAGTCACAGCAACTGGCTTCTTCCAATTTTATGATGATGGAAATGTTGAGCATCGCCGGAGTTTTTTATCTCATATATACTGGGGCATTCACTTTCCTATTTCACAGAATCGAAAAGAGTCTTGATACCAGCAGGGGGTAAGGAGTAGTTATGCAGGATACAATTAGTATAGAAGGCGTTCATAAATGGTTTGATGTCAATCATGTTTTGAAAGGTGTAGACCTAAATGTTGGAAATTCTGAAGTTGTAGTCGTCATTGGGGCAAGCGGTTCGGGTAAATCTACTCTGCTTAGATGCGTAAACCGTCTGGAGACTTACACCAAGGGTGAAATCTGCATCAACGGGGACAAGGTTCCTAGTAGTGAAAAGGATATTAATTCCATGCGCAGCCGAGTGGGAATGGTTTTTCAGCATTTTAATTTGTTTCCTCATATGACCGCTTTGGGCAATGTCACCGAGGGGCCTAGCCAAGTCAGGAAGTTGCCCAAAAAGGAAGCTGTTGAACTAGGTATGTCTTTTCTTGATAAGGTGGGCATGTCCGATAAAGCTGACGCCTATCCCGAAACACTTTCCGGGGGACAGAAGCAGAGGGTGGCAATTGCCCGTGCTCTAGCAATGGAACCGGAGGTAATGCTTTTTGATGAACCTACTTCGGCCCTTGACCCGGAACTGGTCGGCGAGGTGCTCACCGTTATGCGTGACCTTGCCAACGACGGTATGACCATGATGGTCGTGACTCATGAAATGAAATTTGCAAATGAAGTGGCGGATTCCGTGGCCTTTATGGATCAGGGCGTGATCCTTGAACAGGATAGCCCGTCTCGCCTGTTTTCTGCTCCGTCAGAGCAGCGAACACAGGAATTTCTTTCACAAATATTATAATTATAGCCTCATAGGGCGCTACTTGAATTCTGCAACCGAGATCCACAATGTCTTTATCGCGAAGTGGATGAATTGCAGCTTTTTCAGATATGCCTAAAGTAGTCACGATGCAGAATAATATATGCTCATTTTTTGAGATATACTGGTTCAGAAATTGTGTAAATTCATGTTGGGAGACTGGTTTAAGGGCATGTCGGGCCTAATGTGCTCTTTGGCCAATCGGCGGACATCATCCATGGTCTTTGCTGTGGAAAAGGTGGCCTGTAGGTTGTGGCCAAATCTGAAATTGGCTGCAAAGTAGGCCATGAACATCTGAAATCGTTTGATTCCTCGGATAGGATCAAACTCTTGTTCCAAGGCTGTGGCCAGACGCAGGACGTAATCTTGAAAAATAGTGTTGTCGGGCGTGTAGCCAGCTGTCCATTGGGCAAAGAGCCAGGGGCGAGCTACAGCCATACGGCCAACCGACACGCCATCGCAGCCTGTCGAGTCCAGCATATCCTGACAGTGCTGTGGGGTTGTTACATTGCCATTACCAAAGACGGGAATGGAGACCGCTTCTTTGATGAGACGGATGTGGTCAATGATGGGGGGGCGGGTGCGTTTATCCGGGGCCACACGCGGGTGGAAGACTAGGCAATCGGCTCCTGCTGCCTCAAGTTTTTTGGCCAGGGCCACTGCTGGTCCGATATCCTTGGACCAGCCAGTGCGAAATTTGACAAAAACAGGAATGGATACTGCCTTTCGTACAGCTTCCACCAAGGCCACAGCTTTGTCTGGTGTCTTGAGCAGAGCAGCTCCCGCCTCGCGTTTGACCAATCCCCGTGCCGAGCATCCCATGTTGATGTCCACGCCAAAGAAGCCTTCGCGCTCCACGCGCTTTGCTGCAATTACCACTTCCTCTGGCGTGCTACCCGCCAATTGACAGACCAAGCTGGGGAGTTCCCACTCCTGCCACCGAAATACTGGGGATATCCTAGGATTTTCTGTTGGAACGGCCTTGGCGTTGCACATTTCCGTAAAGACCAAACCGCATGAACCATAGTGGGCGAGAACCTGACGAAAGGCGCTGTGGGTCAATCCGGCCATTGGGGCTAGCCACAGGCGATTGGGTATGGTTTTTTCGCCAATAGCAATGGGGGTGTTGAGTTGGGCTGCGAGCTTGGAGAAATGGGGAGGAATAGATTTTATCATAGGAGCTGCAAGATGGGTTGTGGGTGTCATGGGATGAAGCATTGCGTATCCTGTTGTTGCACAAGGGGCAAGTATTGATACCTTGGAAAGGGGCTTTTCCGGGTCACCCTGATAAAAAACGCAGAATAAAAGGGCTGAATCCATTATTCGGTGTCTTACATTTTTTTAATATTTCATATTGTAATTTTGTCATATTAAGATGTAAGATAATAAATCATTACACATAAATGTTAGTGTTTATTTTTTGATAATATTGCATTGATTTGAAGACTTGTAGTTAATATTCGGAGAATTAAATGGCTTCGCATTATTCTGTCAGAGACTTGTTTGTGATTTGTGCACTTACTATATTTATTTTTGTTTTACCTGCCAAAGCCCATGCCGAACGCATTCTAGTTCAAGGCGATTCTAACTATCCTCCGTACGAGTTTCTCGATAATGGAATTCCATCAGGGTTTAATATTGACATTATGCGCGAAGTAGCTGGGATTATGGGGTTAAAAATAAAAATTGACCTTGGAGCATGGGATGATGTTCGTAGTTCAGTAGAAGCAGGGCGTATTAATGTATTAACAGGTATGTATTTTTCTCCAGAGCGCGCTCAACTGGTCGATTTTTCAACGCCACATAATATTGTTTCTCACTCCATTTTTGTCCGCCTTGAATCAGCCATACGTTCTCTTGATGATCTTTCGAATAAGCAGATCCTCGTTCAACGGGGTGACATCATGCATGACTATGCTGTGAAACATTTTCCCAAAGCCACTATCATCCCTGTGGAATCTCAAATACAGGCTCTCAAGTTATTATCTTCTGGCAAATATGATGCCGCGTTGCTTGGCAAGCTACAAAACCTTTTCTGGGCAACGAAAGAGGGTATCACAAATGTTATGACGGTTGGCCCCTCTCTTGAACCCACTGAATATTGTTTTGCCGTTCGGAAAGGTGATAAAAAACTGTTGAGTCAACTCAACGAAGGGCTGAGCCTTATTAAAAATTCGGGTAAATACGATGATATTTACAACAAATGGTTTGGTGTTTATGAGCGCAGATCCATATATCTTGAGGTCGTTCGATATATTAGCTGGATTATGACTCCTGTTCTCGCGTTTCTTATATTTTTTATTTTTTGGGCGTGGTTATTGAAGCATAAGGTTAAGAAAAAAACTGCAGAACTTATAAAGGTACAAAGTTATCTTACTAATATAATTGATTCAATGCCCTCTATACTGATTGGAATCGATCAGAACGGTTTTATCACACAATGGAATAAGGAGGCAGAGAGGGTCATAAAACTTTCCATGAAAGAAGCAGTAGGGCAACCTTTAGATATTGCTGTTCCGTTTCTTTCAGAAGAGATGAATTTAATTAAAAACAATAAGAAAGACCGACTCAAACAGGTGGGACGTAAACGTAGTTGGAGCAAAGATGGTGAAATTTTTTATCAATATGTGACTATTTTCCCATTAGTTACAAGCGGGGTTGAGGGGGCTGTTATCCGTATTGATAATGTTACAGCTAGTACTCATATGGATCAGATGTTGATGCAATCTGAGAAAATGATGTCGTTGGGAGGTCTTGCGGGTGGTATGGCCCATGAGATTAATAATCCACTTGCTGTGGTTCTTGGATCTATACAAAATATTAATAGGCGACTTTTTTCTGACAGTTTACAAAATGCGAAGATTGCTAAAGAATGTGGTATTTCGCTTGTAAGTATCCAAAAATATTTGATAAAACAGCAAATTCCAAAGATGTTGAATAGTATCTATGATTCAGGCAACCGGGCAGCACAAATTATTAGTAATATGCTTAGTTTTAGCCGTAAAAGCGGTAAAGTTTTAGAATGCAATAACATTATAGAAATTTTGAACAAGACTTTAGAGTTAGTTTCAAATGATTACGATTTAGCGAAAGAGTATGACTTTAAGAGGATCAAAATCATAAAAGATTATGATTTGGATGTGCCTGCCGTATTTTGCGTCGCCAATGAGCTTCAGCAGGTTTTTTTAAATTTGTTTAAGAATGGTGCGGAAGCTATGTTTGAAAAAAAATATAGCGACTCTTCTCCAACTTTTTCACTTCGAGTTAAACGAAAAGGTGATACAGTTGTTATTGAAATTGAAGACAACGGACCTGGTGTCGATGAAATTGGCTTAAAGAGACTTTTTGAACCTTTTTACACAACTAAACAGCTCGGAAAGGGCACAGGATTAGGTTTGTCTGTGTCTTATTTTATAATCAACGAGCAGCACCACGGGACCATGGAGGTGTCGTCGTTAATTGACCATTGGACTCGTTTCACCATTACTCTTCCTCTCTGCGATAAATGCGAATAATTACTAAACAGTGATATTGAAACTAATGTATCGCGTAGGAATTTGTTTAATATTTTATTAGAGCGTGCAGGAGGCGGAGAAGTTGATGGGAGAAGCTTGCCTCGTTGTCGTACCATGCCAATAAGCGAAGCAGTGTTCCGTCGTTGACAACAGTCATATCTTCATCGACCACGGAGCCAAACTGAGAGCCAGTAAAGTCTGACGACACTAGAGGTTCTGTGCAGTAGGCCATGTGTTGATCGGCAGCTTTGCGGAGTACAGAGCGTACTTCTTCCGTATTTGTCGGGGTCTTCAGTTCACACACAAGGTCGATGAGTGCTACGGATGCAACCGGGACTCGAAGAGCCGTTCCGAAGAGTTTGCCGCGCAATGCTGGAATAATTTTTTCAACGGTTTTATGCGCACCGACGGGCGTTGGGACGATGTTTATGGCGCAGGCACGTCCTCTGCGGATGTCTTGATGGCTGCCATCCAGAACTCGTTGCCGCATGGTGTAGGGGTGAACCGTTGTCATGTTTCCATGAACGATACCAAATTCTCTCTCAATGTGCTGAACAGGAAGGGCTAGGCAGTTGGTGGTGCAGGAGGCATTGGAGATAATGCGGTGCTCTTCTTTGAGGCTACCATCATTGACACCCATGACTACTGTTATGTCTGCATCATCGGCAGGGGCCGCGATAACAACTCGCTTCGCGCCGCTTTGAAGGTGGCGTTCGGAAAAGTGCCTTTCTGTGAAAAGTCCGGTCGCTTCGACCAAAATATCTACTTCTTGGGATCGCCAGTTCCACTCTTCAGGGGAGTTCTGCGAATAGTGGATTGTTGAATTTGCAACCACAAAGCTATCGGAGTCGTGAGACTCCACTTCAGGAAAGCGCCCGTGAATTGAGTCATATTTCAGTAGGTGAATTGCATCATGGAGGGGCATTATGTCGTTGACTGCCACTAATTCAATAGAGTTGTCTTGAGATATGAGGCGGGTCAGATAACGGCCGATTCTTCCAAAGCCATTGATTGCTATGCGCGTTGTCATTCATTAGTCCAGTAGTGCGTTTGCAGGGAAGATGCGGGACGCGGTTTTATTCTGTCTTATTTTTTTTGAGCACATCCACACCATACTTTGACATGCGTTTTCCGGATTCCGTGTAGTGTTTGCGGACAACCTTTTCAACCTTGGTGGGTCTTTTAGATTTCATGGCTTTAAGTATTTCGAAGTGGCGTTCATATACTTGTTGGGGAGTGAATAGATTGATCCAATATCTGTAGAGTAGGAATTTTGAGATGCCTTGACAGGATCGACGGCAGAGATCGATGAGGAGTTCATTATCTATACGAGAAAACAGAACGTTGTGAAATGTATTGTCTAATTCGGCTAGATCTTCCTGGTTTTTACCAGATTCAGCGACTTGGCGCATGTCTTCGACGATTTTTTCAAGCTTGGAGAAGTCTTCATTTGTATATTGTGGGAGGGCAACGGTTACAGCGGCAGCCTCTAACACGCCTCCGGTGAAGTAGCTATCTTCGATTTGTTTAGCCGTCAGGGCAGAGATATGTTTTCCCTTTTGTGGCTCGGACTGAATGAGTCCATCACGGGCTAGGATCTGCATGGCTTCGCGAATTGGAGCACGGCTGATGCCGAGTTTTTCCGACAGCATCACTTCTTTTACCTGATCACCGGGTGAAAGCTCGCCTTCGAGAATGGATTGCTTGATGTAGTCTGCAACCTGCTCGCTATATGTTCTTTTCTGGATGCCCACTATGGGTTCTCCCGATTTGAAAGGGTCTTGGGTGACAGAAATTAGTTTTTTATTGAGTGGATTCATATAAGTACAGGGAAGTTTATACGTTGTCGATGTTTACCCGCTTAAGCGAGCCAATAGGAATTAAATTATCTAGGAAAAATTCACTTGCGCGGGCAAGTTGCTGCAATGTTTCTGTGGCATAGAATGGAATTCAACCGCCCTTGTCTGCAGCATATTCGTACATTATTTAGCCATTCTGTTGAACAGAAAAGTGTGATCCGATTCATCAAATGAAAAACGTTCTTCGAGTTGTGCCTGCGCCTTGTCGGCCTTGGCTGCGAGTATAGGAAGAGCTTTGGCAATTATGTCGATGTAATTAGCTGTGTCTTCCGGTAGAAATGCTGGTATTTTCCATTCAAGGATATATTTTTCATGAACCGCCATGGATAACACTGCGCTGGTTCCGGGCATAATCCCTCCACCACCAACCTGGTCGTGCATGTGCCCACTCATGAAGGTGACTCCACCTGCATCCTGACTGGTGAGAATTGCCAGATCTCCGATAAGTTGTACCTTTTCTGCAGATGTTTGTGCATTGGTAAAGGCTATACCTATTTCGGTGATGCGTGCTCCTAGATTCCGGACTGCATCATTTAATTCTCCGGTTCCACGTGGATACGCGGTGTCGGAATGTAAATATGGTAAATCTGTGTCTTTAGCTGCTGCGAGCAGTGCTTCATAAACGTATTGATTGTCTGATTTAGCATTGCAGCGGACCCACATGCAATTATGTTCTAATTCTTTGCACAGGGAAGGAACGTAAGCTTTGCTTTCGATGACGATGGTGGGCAGACGGTCTAGTCCAAGTTCCTTCATGGCGCGCCCTTTATCACCAAGAGCAACGTTGCCTTCTAGGTCTTCATCCGGGCCAATTCCACCTTCGCTTGCGTTAACGAGAGCCATCACGGAGATTGGAATCCCGTCTATTTCGATGCGCGCACCGATGCATCCGCCGATCTTACCGGGCATATCTTCATTACCGCGAACTAATTGTCCGGGATAGCGTTTTTCAAATGTGTCCATAACGGCGAGGCAGCATGCAGCCTGAAGGGCTACCGGAGCTTCCATTACCCCTTGACCATAGATTCGACCAAAGACACGAAATGCTGTGGACTGGCTGTAAGTGGCATCGAGGCCGATTGCGCTAGTCATCAGGGTTGCTTCGTGAGGGGTAATTCCGCGTCGGGGGGTAGCTGTTCCTGTACCACCGTCTTTGGTAGTCACGGTGATTTCACCTGTCATTACATCCACTGAAGCTGCGCTGATGGTTGTGTTGACAGGGTAGGCTTCTTTTAAAATTTCGATTGTAACTGCGAATCCGGCAGAATCGTCCTGTACAAAGCCGCAATGGCTGTGGACGTGGCCGACTCCGGCGTGGCCGGAAATACCGATGATACTCATCATGTTAGGGCTGGGATTAACGTTCATAATGTGCTCCAAAAAAGGGCTGCCCGCCGCCGGCAGGAGACGACGGACAGCGAGGATCGTTTATAAACCAGGTAACCAAAGGGTCAAGGGTGGAAAGAAGACAATTACTAACAATGCAAGCACCATAGTGAACAAGAACGGTAGTACCGCCACGCTGAGCTTTTCGATGCTAATGCCGCCAATACCACATCCGACGAACAGATTGACTCCAACAGGTGGGGTCAGGAAGCCCATGGATGCGCAGACGATCATGACGATACCGAAGTGGATCGGATTCATGCCCAGTACCTTGACAACAGGCAGGAGCAGAGGAGTCAAGATCAGGATGTTCGCTAGTGCGTCCATGAAGGTTCCCATAATGAGCAAGAAGACCAGAATAATGGGGATCAGGACGTACTTGTTATCAGAGATGCCTACGAGGATCTCTACAAGCATATCGGGAACATTGTAGAATAGTAATATCTGTCCTAGCGCAGTTGCGGTAGCAACAACGAGGAAGATCGAAGCTGTAGTTAGTGCCGTTCCCTTAAAGATCAGGCATACTTTTTCCCAAGATAGGGTGCGAAGGACTAGGCCTTCAGCTACGAAGGCGTACAGAACCGCGATGACACCAGCTTCCGTAGGAGTTGTAAGGCCGCCGTAGATTCCTCCGAGAACGATTAGCGGGACCATTAGGGCCACGATGGATTCTCTGAGAGCTTTCATAATTTCTTTAAAAGAAGCACGATCACTGGAACCAGTGTACCCGTACTTTTTGGAAAGTATGTAGCTACATACCATCAGACAGATACCGACGAATATGCCGGGAATGACGCCTGCAATGAATAGGTCACCTACAGAGACTCCAGCAGTTGTTCCGTAGATAATCAGCGGAACACTGGGAGGAATCATGACGCCGAGGCAACCTGCAGCTGTGTTGACCGCTGTGGAGAAAGAAGTGCTGTAGCCTTCTTTCTTCATGGATGGAATCATGATGCCACCGACTGCAGCAACAGTTGCTGGAGCAGAGCCGGATAGAGCGCCGTAGAACATGCTGGTCAGGATTGAAATATGAGCCATACCACCGGTTATGTGTCCGACGAGGCTCTTTGATACGGTTAATAGTCGGTGGGCCATACTCCCTTTTTGCATGATTTCTCCCGCCATAATAAAGAACGGGACAGCCATGAGAGGGAATACGTCCAGAGACGTGATCATTTTTTGAATAAGGAATTCAAAAGGTAGAATATCGCCGACCGCGATGCCTACGATGACACTCAAGCCAATGGCAATGCCGATTGGAACGCTCAAAAATAGGAACGCGGCAAGAGCCAAAAATGTTAGTACGATTGATGTATCCATTGAACAAACCTTCTATTTGCAAGACGGGGATGAGAAATCGACTTCACCCCGGAGAATAGACAGAACGCGCTGAGCAGTTCTGATAGCCATGAGGCCCATGCCAACCGGAACACTTAGGAAAACCCAGTACACTGGGACTTCTAGAGCTGGTGTTTTTTGTCCGGTGCCAGCCAGGAATTGTACCATCTGAAAGCCCCATACTGAGACGCAGATGCAAAATCCAATGGTGGCAACATAGGCGGCCAAAGTAACGTATTTGGCGACCGTAACGCCGAAGAAATTGCGGAGGATTGTGACCTCCAGGTGCCTGTCTTTCTGCGTAGCGTAGCTGCACCCCACGTAGACTGACCAGATGAAGAGATAGCGTGCTAACTCTTCGGACCAGTCAAGTGAGCTTTGCAAGACGTACCTCTGGAAGACTTGGATTGCGATGAGCAATGCCATCCCACCCAAGCAAGCAGAAGAGACAATCCCTTCGACTTTATCTAAATAATTCTTACTCATGATACTCTCGTGGTTGTTCCTAAAGTGTTGGCCGCCGAACTCTTTGAGAGGGAGTCCGGCGGTCAACAAAGGATGTTACTTGCCAGCAGCGATCGTCGCCTTGGCACGATTAATCAGATCCTTACCGATACGTTTTTCAAACTGATTGTAGACACCTTTGGTGGCTTCAGCCCAGCGTGCACGTTCTTCAGGAGTAAGAGTGTAGACAGTCACGCCTTTGCCGGCGAGCTTAGTCAAGATTTCTTTCTCACCATCACGGATGAGTTTGCGTTCGTAGAGTTTGGATTCTTCGAATGCTTCAAGGATGATAACTTTATTTGTGTCGGACAGGGAGTCCAAGAATTTTTTGGACATCATGACCAAGTGTGGACTGTAGAGGCTGTTAACAATAGTGAGATTGTTAGTAACTTCAGGGAAGTTATTGTGCCATGCGAGGTTGAGGTCGATGTCAATACCATCAACTGTTTTCTGCTGAAGAGCTGTGTAAACTTCGCCCCAAGAAATAGGGGTAGGGTTCATGCCAAGGTCTTTTAATGTGGCGATGTGAGCTTTAGAAGGAGTAGAACGAATCTTCAGTCCCTTGGCATCAGCCATGGTCTTGACGGTGCGTTTGTTGTTCCAGATGTTACGGAAACCGATTTCGATGTAACCAAGACCAATGATGCCGGTTCTTTCAAGAGCTTTAGCTGCGTTAATGCCGATAGGACCATCGGTGATCAAGTCAGAGGACTCGTATGTAGGGAACAGAAAAGGAAGGTCGAAGAGCAGGAAGTCGTCAGAGAAGGGCGCCAGATTTGGAGTGGCAGCGGAACCCATCTGCAACATGTTGAACTGGAGGCCCTGAACAACGGAGTCGAAGTTACCGAATTTAGAACTGTCGTAAATGTCAACACGGAATTCGCCGTTGGTACGAGTTTCAACTAGTTCTTTAAATTTTTCAAAACCCTGACCCATTGGGTGCTGAGGGACGTTGGGGTGAGCCAATTTGATAACAGTAGGCCCAGCAATGGCAGCGGTGGACATTGCCACGAAGGCTACCAGAGCGATCAGCATAATTTTCATGCGAGACATGATGTTTTCTCCTTAGTTGTGGAAACAGTTCTTAGAGTAGTCTGTTTCACATTATAGAATTTTGCAGCCTTTGCCCATTATTGAAAGACCCGCGCTTTTAAAAAGCACGGGCCATAAATCGACTAGTCTAAGAAAGTGTCAAGGTAAGCATACAGTGCCGGTGATCCGCCGGTATGCAGGAACAGGACATTTGAACCTTCAGGGAAGTGGCCGTTGCGAACGAGGTCAACTAGTCCAGCCATTGCCTTACCTGAATATACAGGGTCAAGCAGAATGCTTTCAGTGGATGCTAGTAATTTGACAGCTTCGATCATGGAATCGGTAGGTAGTGAGTAGCCAGGTCCAACGTATCCGTCGAAACATGTGATTTCAGAAGCGTCGATGCCGCCCTTTACGCCAACGCGCTCAGCAGTTGCTACTGCAAGCTTGTGGACGATCTTTTCCTGAACATCTTTAGTACGGCTGACGTTGATTCCGCTAACTGGAATGTTTGCGTTACAACCAACCATACCAACAACTACGCCAGCGTGTGTGCCTGCGCTACCACTAGGAACAATCATGTGGTCGATCTTAAGGCCTGTTTCGAAGAGCTGCTGAAGAGTTTCTTCTGCGCAAGATACGTAACCTGTAGCACCGATAGTGTTGGATGCTCCACCAGGGATAATGTAAGGTTTCTTGCCTTCACCAGCAAGCTTGGTAGATAGTTTTTCCATTTCGGCCATCATGTCAGAACCGCCAGGAACTACAGTGATGCTCTTTACGCCCATGATGTGGAAGAGGAAGTTGTTACCGGAAGCGTCAGTTTTGTAGCTTCCTTTTACACGTTCTTCAAGGATCAAGTGACAATCCATACCTTCTTTGACGGCCCAAGATAGTGTCAAACGAGCATGGTTGGACTGAACAGCACCACATGTGATGATTGTGTCTGCACCGTTGTCGAGTGCATCTGCGATACAGAAGTCGAGCTTACGGGTTTTGTTACCACCTGAGCAACCAGGAAGTAGGTCATCACGTTTGATGAAAATATTTACTTTACCACCGAGTGCTTTAGAGAATGCTGGAGCAGCTTCGATAGGTGTTGGAGTCTGGACATAGCCACGACGGGAAAATTTAGCGAGATTCATGGAAGTCTCCTTAGTGAGTTAAAATTATTTAAGAGTAATGATGGCTTCAACTTCGATGTCTGCACCTAGAGGGAGAGCTGCGACTTGAAAGGCGCTGCGTGCAGGGAAAGGCTTGTTGAAGTATTCGCCATAAACGGCATTGACAGCCTGAAAGTCGGCGATGTCTGCAAGGTAGACAGTGACTTTCACTGCATTGTCGAGAGATGTTCCAGCTTCTTTAGCAATGGCAGTCAAGTTTTTGAAAACCTGATGTGCACGACCTGCGATGTCGCCTTCAATAATCTTGCCAGTGGCAGGATCAATAGGTAGTGCCCCGGATGTGAAAAGCAGGTCGCCCGCGATAACTGCTTGCGAATAAGGTCCGATGGCAGCTGGTGCGTTAGAAGTCTCAATGATTTGCTTGGTCATCTGGTTTCTCTCCAGTGTAAAATGTGATTATATCGTATTTTGTCTAATGTCGACATTTGTGGCCGATGATTCGCTTCTACATGTGGGGAAGGAGCTTGTCAACTGGGTTGAGTTAATTTTCACATGGGAATGTGTTATAGAATAATCAAGTGTCTGAAATAGTGATTTATTTTAATTGAAGTGGCGGGAGGTGAGTTCGAGCTGTGAAATTTGAGTAATTACGTAGCCGCTTTGTACGTCTTTATGGCTTAAAAGTGAGTGTATATAGTCTTTGGCAGCTGATATTGGTCACGATTTATATTAATATATCGTTGAGATTGTCGACTAAAGCGTGATCCCTTTAAGTTCGAATCGTTCATTTTTTCTCATGACAATTGTATAGTCTTTGTTTAGTCCAAAAAGTAATTATGCGGCAAAGCAAAGGCCCCTTAGAGCTATTTGGTCGAGTCGGTAAATGGATGAGTAGTTCACAGAACGTAAAAAGATATTTTCGATAGTTTACGTGCATGGGGGAGTTTCTCCCCGTTACCTGATAACTAAATCCTCAACCAAATCCTGAAGTCTTCCTGTTCTAAGGCTGAGCTTCAGGCAAACTTCCGCATTTTGTGTATTTGAATTGTAATGTTCGCCACATGTTGAAGCCGAATTGGCCAGATTTCTTGCTTCTAAATGGATTTTATTGTTTGCAATTTGGCCACTTGTGATAAGCGAATTTCTTTCATATTCAAGTCCCTCAATTATATCCGCTAGCCTTGCCTTCGCATCGGAGCGTGCTGCGTTTAGAGCTGTTGATTTCGATCCTCCCGAGCCACTTCCGACAACTTGAAAATATCCGCTGTAAAACGCTTCTGTCTTGTCTGACACTTCGGTAAATGAATTTCCATAGTCTGATTGCTGCGAGCTTGGATTATATGAATCGTTATAATTTGAGGTGTTTTTTGCGCAGCCGGAAATAAATAGTGCTAGAATGATAATGAGCAGTGCTGAGTAGGATGTTTTTTTCATGATTAGTCTCCCAAAATATGAGGTTCACGAAGAAATGATAGTACGCAGGTAAAATCATTTAGTATTGCTATAGATATGAAATCATACACAACTTGGCGTAAAATCGGAAGGGCTGTTTGTTATAAAGCCGCCTGTTCTTTTGCGTTCAGTCTTTCCATATCTGTTGCGATAGCAATTGTCTCAGATATTTTTTCGAAAATACTCGTGTTTTTTATGTCTAATATCAAAGCGCAATTCGCCCTTCTGATCTTATTAAAGATACTCCTCATAATAAATAAATGTTACTTTTTTGTACAATATATTGATTTTACACACGTTGTTTTTTTGAAACTTCGTTGACACCCCTACCCCGTGGGGGTATAGTAAGATCGTAATATTTGATGAAATTCGTCGACCCTCTATTAAAAAGATGTAGAGGGTGGTATGTAAAAAGAAAATTTTGGAGGATTGTAATGAATCGTAAAATGATTAGTCTTCTTCTCGGTGTTTTGCTGGTCCTTTCAATTGCGAGCATGGCTACTGCAATGGGTGACGGTAACGCTCGCAAAGGTAAATTCCTTTACAGAAAGCACTGCCGTACCTGTCACGGCGATAGTGCTTCCGATCTTAGTCCTAACAGTAAGACTCAAGCTGGGTGGACTGCAACATTCTCTGACACATCCAAGATTCAGTGTTCTCCTGATTGGAATGGCGTCAGCGAAAAAGACTTGAACGACATATTCACTTACCTGCATGATTTCGCCAAGGATTCCCCGACCCCGGCTAAGTGTAGCTAGTTTTATTTAAAATTCTGCGGCGGGGGATTTCCTCCGCCGCATGATCTAAACCTCGATTACTTTCCACTGATTCGAACATGGAGGTGGAAGTGGCCAAAGACAATATGAAACTATCTCGCCGTGATTTCTTTAAGGCCTCAGGGCTTATTGCGGCTGCGGCTGCCGGAAGTGTTCCTGTACTTGGCGGACTTGAGCCCAGCTTGGCTCATGCTGCTCAGTCCTCCGGTGAGTGGAGTTCCGCTTATTCTGTGTGTGACATGTGCTTTAATAAGTGCGGTTGCATCGCTAGAGTACAAGACGGTGTAGTTAAAAAGCTCGATCCTAACCCCAAATTTATTAAGTCTAGAGGAATGCTCTGCGCCCGCGGTAATGCAGGTGTTGCTCAGCTATACGATCCTGACCGCCTCAAATACCCCCTTCTTAGAAAAGGGGCGCGTGGCGAAGGTAAATGGCAGCGTATTCCTTGGGACGAAGCCTTGGATCTGATGGCCGAAAAGATGCAGGACATCCGTAAAAAGTATACCTCTTGTGGGCATCTTTTTAGTGCGGGCGCCGATCTGCAATCGCAATTCGTAGGCCGTTTTGCTGAGGTTTATGGTTCTTATAATGTTACATCGCATGAATCTTTGTGTCTTCTTAGTGGTAGCAGAGCCTTTCTAGATACCTTCGGTGAAGTTCCTTTTGCGGACGTGTTGAATAGCAAATATATAATTATGGCAGGTGCTAATCGCTTTGAAGCATTGGTTACGCCGGATTCCATAGATCTTATGACCGCCATGCAAAAAGGAACAAAGCTGGTGGTTCTTGATCCCCGCTATACCAAGACTGCGGCCCTCGCTAATGAGTGGTATCCGATTCGTCCCGGTACAGATATGGCGTTCATGCTGGCTCTTGCGCACGTCATTATCAACGAAAAATTATATAATGAAACTTGGATTCAGGATAAAACTTACGGGATTGATCAGCTCCGTGAGCACGTTCAAAAGTATGATCCGCGATTTGCTGCTGAAGAGTGCGGAATTCCGGCTGAGGATATAGCTCGCATAGCTAGAGAGCTTGCTGCGGCGGCTCCTGCGGCAATGATTTATCCGGGCCGCAGAACTTCGGATTACAAAAATTCTACCCAGATCAGACGTAGCTTCGCCATAGTGAATGCTCTTCTTAGTAACTGGGATCAGCCGGGCGGACTTCTTGCCGCACGTGAAGTAGGGCTTAAGGGTGTGCCTTATGACGCACCTTGGTATGATGATAACCCTGATGATCGCGTAGATGCTCATAAAGTGCCCATGATGTTTGAGCATGACGGTTCTTTTGTTCTCACCCGCGATGCAGTTCTTTCTGGCAAGCCATATCCTATTAAGGGATGGTTTGTTTACAAAACTAATCCGCTCGGCACTGCCCCTAATCGCGCCAAAACCATAGAAATGGCAAACGCGATGGAGTTTATGACTGTGGTGGATGTTGCCATGAGTGATACTGCATGGATGGCTGATTTGGTTCTGCCTGCGCCAAGCTCTCTTGAACGTCAGGACCCTGCTTCCGGCCTTCAAGGCTCGGTAGCCTGCGCCTGTGTTGTTCAGCGTGACGCAGTGGTTCCGGCTATGTACGAGTCGCGGCCCGTCTTTGATATACTCAAGTCTGTTGCCGGTAAGTTGGAGCTGGGCGAATACTTCGATTTTACCATAGAGGAATATCGTGAAAAGCAACTTCGTGGCCTTCCGAATGCAGCCAATGCGCTGGCTGAGGATGGAGTTTATTATAACCCAAGCAAGGTCTACGGCATCTATGAGGATCGGGTTTACAAGACTTTAAGTAAAAAAATAGAGCTGTATAATAGTCGGTACGAAGGCATGGGCGTAGACCCGATGCCTGTTTATTCACCTCCTTCCAAGGTTCCTAAAAACCGGTTCCGCATGGTCGTTGGACGAAGCGCTATGGTTACGCAGACTTCATCGCAAAACAATGCGGTCCTCCATCAACTGACTGGTCCTAATACTCTGTGGCTGAATACAGCGTCTGCCAAGAATCTCGGCATTCAGCCCGGTGATACTGTGGAAGTTGCCAGCTCGGTCGGCAGGGGAGAACTTAAAGTAGAGATTACTGACGGAATCCGCGAGGACACAGTCTATATGCTCTCAGGATTTGGAGCCTTGTCGCCTCAGCTCAGTCTTATCTTCGGTGAGGGCGCCAGCATGTCAGCGGTGCTTCAAGAAGGTTATGACGAGATCTGTGGTAACGCGGCTTTGCATGAAACAATCGTTTCCGTAACAAGGAAGGTGGCCTCATGAGTACTAAACAAGCTCAACTGGCCATGGTAATTGATTCGTCCATGTGCATAGATTGCAAGGGGTGCATGGCATCGTGCAAAATTGCAAATGATTCACCCGAGGGGCAGTGGCGAAACTGGGTTAAGCATTCAGTTCCTGATTTTACTGCCAGATTTCCTAAAATTCACTTTCAGCCCGGTGGCTGCATGCATTGCGACAATCCTACTTGTGTTCAGGCTTGTCCCACTGGCGCTACCTACAAAGACAAAAAAGACGGCACGGTGCACATTGATTCTTCATTGTGTATAGGGTGCGGAAACTGTATTCCAGCCTGTCCGTACGATGCCCGTTTCCGAAATATTCTGACCAAGAAAGCCGACAAGTGTAATTTCTGTGCCGAACGTAGAGAGCAGGGACTTATGCCCGCTTGTGTTGATACTTGCCCGACCAAGGCTCGTGTTTTCGGTGATATCAATGATCCTGAGTCCGAAGCATCGCGTCTACTTGCGAAAAACGCGGATAGGCTTGTTCGAGTTGTTAACGCCAAGACTGATACCAAACCTAATATGATCTACCTCGGTGAAACTGCGCCGCTGAACTGGCCTGTCGAAGCTAAAATGCCGACAGCTATGGTTGCGCTAACCAGCGTAGTGAATCCGCTAGTTAGAACTGTGGTTGGTTTGTCGGGAATCGGTGTTGCAGTGATGCTTGTCAGACAGCTTATAGCCGGATCTGGTTCTGAGGACGATGTTCATGATGAGTCTGGAACCGACTCCCAAAATAAAGGGGGGGATGCATAATGAGTCAGAAACAATTAAAGCGGCACGACCGCTCAGACATTTTCATCCACTGGTTTAATGCGGTTTGTTGGTTGTTACTGCTCATCACCGGATTGGCGTTGTTCAGTAATCCTGAAATTGATCCTGTTGGATCTGGTTATCCTGCCTTTGTTCGCTCGCTTGTGGGCGGCGGAGGGAATTTGCTCCTTATTCACGTAACTTTAGGATTCATCTGGGCTGGCGGATTGCTGCTCTATATAATGATAAATTTGAAGGGCGCTTTGTTCTTCCTTAAGGAAGTGTTCGTGGTCAGCCCGGCCCGCGACATTCCGTGGATAATTAAAAAAATGGTTATCATGACCGTTGGACCTAAGCCGCTTGGTGATAATGCCAAGTTGCCGGATCAGGGTTATTACAACATGGGACAGAAGGCTTTTGCTCAAGCTTCGGTCGTCGGGTGTATCGTAATTGTTGTGACGGGGATTATCATGTTCCTGTCTGATAGAACTCTCGGCGCTGAGGCTACAGCTCTGGTCAGTTGGTCTGTGACACTGCACTATCTGGCTGTAGGCTTAGTGTTCGCAGGTCTTTTGGTTCATATTTATATGGCGGCGATTTCTCCTGAAGAACGGCCCGGATTCCTGTCTATGTTCACAGGGCATGTACCGGAAGGCTACGCGAAGCATCACCATAAAATTTGGTACGACAAGGTTAAGAGCGATTCTGGGTCTGAAAGTTAAGTTAGAAAATCGGCCAAGTGAGGATTTCCCTTGGCTTCTTGCACGATAAACCTTTGAGGGAAGAGAGGAACACATGAGAAGAAAACAGTTCGTTACAGCTTTGGTAATGGCGCTGTGTCTTGCATTTATCGCAGGTCCGGCAATGGCGAAAGATCTTGTTCCGGCTGATAAAATGCAGGACTGGATGTACACAGATATGGTCGATGTTGACTTTGTTGCAAAGTACGCGAAGATGCCTAAGCCTGAAGGCGTTATGGTTATTGATTCACGTCCTTACAAAGGCAAATACATGCTTGGCTACATTCCAACTGCGGTCTCAATTCCTGATTCCCAGTTCGATAAAATGACTGCTAAGCTGCCTAAAGACAAAAACACTTTGCTCATTTTTTATTGTCAGGGTTTGAAATGTAAGCTCAGTCACAAGAGTGCCAAGAAAGCAGTTAAGCTTGGCTATAAAAACGTTAAAGTTTTTCCGTATGGTTACCCCGGTTGGATTCAGTCTGGACGTTACGGTTCCATCGGGCTTGAAGTTGTTGCCGCTAAAATGGCGAAAGGTGATGAGTATCTGTTGATTGATGCTCGTCCGACTAAAAAGTTCCTTGCGGGTTCAATCCCATCATCTATTTCTATTCCTGATTCCCAGTTTGACAAGCGTAAAGGACTTCTACCTACTGACAAGAATGCACCTCTCATTTACTTCTGTCAGGGTTACAAATGTAAGCTCAGTCATAAGTCTGCCATAAAGGCTAAGAAGCTTGGTTACACCAACGTTTCCGTTGCTGAAGCTGGCTATCCGGGCTGGGTTAAGATGTACGGTTCTGCCGCAGCTGTGAAAGTTGAGGCCGGCGGAGAAGAAGGTAGTATCGCCATTAAGCAGTTCGAAAAAATAATGGCTGAAAACCCTAAGTCCATCATGCTTATTGATGTTCGCGACGCTGACGAATTCGCCATGGGCCATATTCCAAGTGCTGTGAATATGACTGTTGATAAGCTTGAAAAGGATATGAAGAAGCTTCCTACTGATAAACCTATCGTGTTTGTTTGTTCTACAGGAGCACGTAGCGGTGAATCTTACTACATGGTTAAAGATATGCGCCCTGATATCAAGGACGTTTACTACCTTGAAGCCGAAGTTGATTTTAACAAAGACGGCACATTCAAGATCCACACTCCAAAGAAATAATGCATAATATCAGACCGGAAGCAGAGATGCTTCCGGTCTTTTAATCTGCGAGGCAGATCATGTTTATTAATCGGTTTGTACTATCTGCTTTTGCAATGCTAGGGCTTCTTTTTGTCGCGCCGCTAGCGGGATGGAGTGCGGGAGAAGACCCTTCATGGTGGGCGGATGCGGCTAGCGAAGCAAAGCAGAACGGGTATGAACTGGTGTCTGGATCTCAGCTTGAAAACGTGCTGAATGGGACGCAGGGTCTTCTGGTTTTGGATGTGCGGACAGGGTATGAATTTGAGGACGGACATATTCCCGAAGCGGTGAATATTGAGTTCGATCTAAGTGAACAGATTCGGATTGGGGAATCAAAAAAAGATGAGTTCCGGCAATTGGCGGGGAATGATTTAAATCGGCTCATACTCATATATTGCCGAAGTTTCAGGTGACTGCGTAGTGCAATTGCAGCGCGCTGGGCAGTGCGTCTTGGATATACAAATGTGATTAGATACCCTGACGGCTGGTACGGGTGGGTTGCGGATCATAGTAAAAAACTAGAGACAGTAGCACTGACTTTCGAAACATTTTTTCCAGATACAGAACTTAGCATATTAGGTGGCGCCAAAGATAAGGAACGCCTTGGAGTGGAGGAGTCTGCGCGAAAAGTCAGGCTTCAAGATTTGCGGTTCAATTATTACCTAGTTCTGCTTGTTAATGACAACCGTTTGGAAAGTGAACAGGCGGCCCGTACTTTTGAAAAAGTTCGCAAAGAATTGGAATGCTGCACGCCGGATGTGCTTTTCGTCGCAATTGGACTGGGTATGAATAAACGGGCGGTGAAGCGTTCTGCCAGTGAAACTGTTGCAAGCTATCCTTTTTTTGCCGATCCGCTGGAAGAGATAGCTGACGACTTCGGCAGATACCCCTTGCCGACAGTAGTAATGTTTAAGAAGACAGAATCAGGTCTTATCTCCGTATTTAGCTTTAGCGATATTAAATCTGACCCTGTTCCGCTCTTAAAACAAATCAATAGCTCTTTGAGCGGGCGACACGGGCAGAAGTGTACTATTCGCTAATGATTTCGGTTAGAGTCGCAACTAAAAAATCTGCTGATAGTAAATAAAATTTTCCTGAATTGGTTGAATTAGACGAACTGAGTTTTTCTCTGAACAGCTTGGTCCACGCGAGCATTTCTTGTCCAAACCTAAGCGCCTTCTTTTCGGCAGATGAATCATTTGATCCCCATGCCTGAATAAGTAGGACGAATAGATATTCCAACTCGATGCAAAGGTGATCCGGTGGTTCTGTGGCAAGGTCTCCGCTAGGCTTTAGTCCGTATTGTTCAAGTCTATCTCGCATGGCAAGAGCGGGTTCACCCATTGTTCGCGCTGTACCTGGGGTGTAGCAGGATTCGTATAGGGGAGCGGTTATACCTTTTATATTATTGACAAATAAGTTGACGTAATCAGTTTCGAGGCGGAAACATATTTCTTCCTGAGAACAGGAATTATCTAGAGAATCTAGAATTGTAGCAGCGATATTGGCTAGGGACTGTATAGAATTTTCGGAAGGGGAAGTCAGCGCGGGAAGGCCGTCTTCCAGAACAGCTCTGCATTCATTTTCATTCTCACTGGAACGAAATCCGCGAAAGATGATGGTGCAGATTTCAAGACAGTTTAGAAGATAAATTTGATTTGGGGTGGCACTTTGGCTACCAGTTGCATTCGATTCTGAAATAAGATTTTTTTGATTACTCATGTATGCAAGCCTACTTAAAGTTAAGGGCACATACAACCACTTGGTGTAGGAGAAATGGTTATGACTGAAAATAATTCTGAGCAGGAACAAATAAAACAGGAAGTCCTGAAACGCATGAAGCGTATCGAAGGACAGGTACGCGGTATTCAGGGCATGATCGAGGGCGGGAAAGAATGTAATGACATTCTGGTCCAAGTTAAGGCCGCTCGCTCAGCTCTTAAATCTGCGACTTCACTTATAATGAAACGGTATATGCTTAAATGTTACGCTGATTCACTCGAAAAGGGTGAAGATCCTGTGGAAGCTATGGACCGCTTTGTAAAGGTTCTGACTAATTTCATGGATTAATAAATTAGTGGATTGGTCTCAAAATATTGAAGTTGCATAAGCGATAAATAGGAGAAATTAACATGAAAAAGATAATTATAGCTGCTTTTGCTATTATGCTGCTTGCGTCCACAGCCATGGCGGCAGATAACTTAGACCGTTGCTACTACAGCATGGATAATAACGGAGACAGTGTTCTAAGTAATGAAGAATTTAAAGTTGCGCTCCCTAATTCAGATAAGGCTTTTATTGCCGCAGATGTTGATAAAAGCGGTGATCTGAACCATGATGAGTGGGAATCTTACAAGAAGACTATCGGAATTGAAGAGAATCACGGTTAACCTTCGCAAGGTGAGGATCTTATGAATATTGGACCATATACTTTTGAAGAGTTTAAAGAAGTTGCCCGCAATTTTCACGGATACCCTGCGCCCGGCCTACTTATCGGCGGCTATATGGTGGAAGAGGCTAAGTCTCATTTGCCCGAGGGGACGTTGTTTGATGCCGTAGTAGAGACCGGAAAATGTCTTCCCGATGCCGTGCAGATTTTGACCCTGTGCTCATACGGCAACGGCTGGATGCGGGTTATTAAACTTGGGCGTTACGCTTTATCCTTGTATGATAAATTTACGGGTGAAGGTGTTCGCATTCATATAGATATGGCCAAGCTTAAAAAATGGCCAGAGATCGAAAGTTGGTTCTTGAAATTAAAGCCTAAGAAAGATCAGGATACGGATCTGCTGTTTAGTGAAATAGAAAAGGCCGGACACAGTTTTTGTACGGTCACGCCTATTCAGATAACAGAGGATTTCATGGTCCACAAAGGTATGCGATCCATCGGTATATGCCCGTCATGTAAAGAGGCTTACCCCGTTAGCGATGGCGCAATATGTCGTGGCTGTCAGGGCGAAGTTCCTTACGTTGGTGGATCACGCGACATGGTGCGCGAAGATTGTATTGTTGCTGTGGACGTACAGGATGCAGTTGGTAAAACAGCTTTGCATGATATGACCCGCGTTGATCCCGGCACTTCCAAAAGTGCAGAGTTCAAGGCCGGTCAGGAAATCACTGCAGGTGATGTTTGCCGGCTTCAACAAATGGGGCGCAACCGCGTTTATGTTTCCGGAAGCGACGATGCTCTAACTGATATGGTGCATGAGAATGAGGCCGCGCAGGCTTTTGCAGAGCGCATGGCTGGCGATGGGATTGTATTCAAGACTCCGCCCGAGGAAGGTAAAATAAGTTTTTGCGCCGGACATAGCGGGCTGTTTACCATAGATCGTGAAATTCTTGAGCAATTCAACTTGCTACCGGATGTTATGTGCGCCGCTCGTCAAGGCGATATATTGGTAGACGCTGGTAAGCCCGTGGCGGGAACCAGGGCTATTCCATTGCATGTAACGAAAAATGTTTTTGAAAACGCTTTAACCGTGCTTGATGCTGGTCCGCTCTTTAAAGTCCTGCCGCTCAGAACGGCCAAGGTAGGTATACTGGTTACGGGAACTGAAGTTTTTCAAGGGTTAATTGAGGATAAATTTATCCCGATCATATCTGGTAAAGTGGAGAGGCTTGGGTCCGAAGTGGTTGCAACTACCGTTGTGCCGGATGATCGCAAAGCCATATCTGATGGTGTGGCGGATCTTCTCGCGCAGGGGGTTGATCTTATCGTGACCACTGCTGGACTATCCGTTGACCCCGATGATGTAACGCGGCCCGCACTTGTTGATGCGGGGCTTACAGATATTCTTTACGGCGCGCCTGTTTTGCCCGGCACTATGTTGCTACTTGGAAAGATCGGGAATGCGGATGTTATGGGTGTGCCTGCATGCGCTCTATTTTACAAAACTACAAGTTTCGATTTATTACTTCCCAGAATCCTCGCAGGGCAGACCATAACCAGAAAGGATCTGGCGCGTATGGCAGAGGGTGGACTGTGTCTGAATTGCCGTTCTTGCACTTTTCCTAAATGTCCGTTTGGTAAATAGTGTCCATCTTTGGTGGGCAGGCTGTTACCATTTTTAAAATATTTTTTAACGATAGGTTGTAAACAGACGTGTCACCATTAAGAGACCATGATAGCTACGAAAATGTGACTTTTAAAGATTTGGATATGAGTGATGAGTCGCTGAAGGATATTTCTTTTTATAACTGCCAGTTTGTTAGGTCTTCATTCCAGTTTGCAAATTTAATAAGCTGTGTTTTTGAAAATTGTACGTTTTTAAATTGCAATCTTGCTCTTGCAAAACTGAAAAACACAAATTTTATTGATGCGGAATTTGTTGATTCTAAATTGTTAGGAATTAACTGGAGTAGCGTGAGGGTGGTTATTGTTGCGTCTTTTGTGAACTGTTTGCTCGATAGCTCGGCTTTCAGTGATATGAATTTAGCGAAAATGAAGTTTGTTTCATGCTCTATGGTTGATGCAGCTTTTACCAATACGAAACTTGCTCGTGTGAAATTTGATGATTGTGATCTGGCAAGATGCTTGTTTTCCGGTGTTGACCTAAGTTTCGCCGACTTTAGCACTTCAAGAAATTATTATATGGACGCAAATTCCAACAAGCTTCACAAGACTATATTCTCATTGCCCGAAGCTGTTTCGCTGCTTGGGAATCTAGATATTGAAATAAAGTAGGATTTGCTGTGTGCCCACATAGCGAGACTGTGGCTATTCTTTTTTTCGGAAGATCTTCCTAATAACACACAATACACCAACAATTAGTCCCAGTATAAAAAATAGCCACCCTAGTGGAATCAGAGCGAACGGTTCATGCAGGAATCCTTCTTGGTCGATTGTTGAGCCAATTATGCGAAAGGCTACTGCGCAGGCAATGCTTGCGCAGAATAGAAGCAAACATGTTTTTATTGAAATTAGGTAATGAATCATTTTTTTAGGTAAAATCCGAGCTTACATATTAGTCAAAACTTTATTTGACCAATCCATGGCCTCTTTGTAGCACTTCATTATGTCTGACGCTTCTAAATCCAGGGTTGCGGCCATGGCTCCAACCGTGTTCCAGTCAGAGTTTTCCATCGCTTCAATAAGGGTTAGCCAAGGCCAAAATTTTGTTTCGCGGCCGTCTAACGTATCGCGAATAGTGTCATCCAATGCAGAAAGTAACTGTACGACTCTGCTCATGGGGAGTTCGAGCATTGCGTCAAGTAGTGAGAATAATCCCACTAAAAATAGCCGCTCGTCCGGTTCTGCTTCGCCTGAAAGTTTACTGAGAGATTCCATTACTCTGGCGCGCTGGAGGCTAAGTATTGTCAGCTCTGCCGACTTTCCTGGCTGTTTCATATCTGTGAGCAGGATGACCCGAAGCCAATGTCTAAGTTGATTTCCACCCAAATAGACCACTGCTTGCTGGATTGAAGACATCTTAGCCGACAGTCCATATGCTGGAGAGTTTAGTAAGCTTAGAAGGCGCGCACTGAGTGATGCGTCTTTTTGTATGGTTCTACTCAATTCTCTCAAATCAATGTCGTTGTTGTTGATCATTTCCATGAGGTTGAAACGTAGCATTTCATTTGAAGAAATTTTACGTACAACTTCAGTTTTAGGGCGTTTGAAAAAGTAGCCTTGATAATAGGAAAAATTAAGATTTTTAAGACTTGCAAGCTGTTCTTCAGATTCAATATTCTTAGCTAGGAATTTCCCCTTAAGACCTCCAATAGCCTGTATGTATTGAGAAATGTGGGAGGTATCTAATTTTGAGATATTAAGAGTCATTATGTCCGCAAGCATATACAATTCTGTGTTTGTATATTGCGCAGAGAAGTCGTCGATTGAGACGGTGTAGCCTCTATCTTTTATGATTCGAATCATTTCTAAAAAGTCCGAAGAAACTTCATCCGGGTCTGTGAATTGCACTACTGTATTTTGGGGATGCATCGAGAATGGCATCTCTTCCAAAATAGCTTGTTCTGGGAAATTTATAACAATTTTAGCGGATTTGAATTTGTCATCTGGACTGAGAGCTAAGCTAGCCATAACCTCCATGGTGGCCTTGAATCCATCAAGGTAGGTGGCTGAATCTACTTCTTCGTTTTGACGGTAGAATAGCTCGTAACCCCATACTTTCATCATGCGATTGAAAATGGGTTGGCGTGCATAGAATGCGTTGCTGTACGCATGCTCATTGCTATTTGTGGTCATTTCATTGCTCATAATTCGACTTATGCTTCCAGGTTGTTGAAGAAACAAACCTGATTTTTACCTTTCTTTTTAGCTAAATACATAGCTTTATCTGCAGCTTTCACCAGATCTCGTGAAGTTTCAGCATCCTGAGGATACAAGGCTACACCGATACTTGCGCTTGTTTGGCAGAGATTGCCTTCACAATTTACAGGTTCAGCCAGTGCCTTTCTGAGCTTTTCGGCTACAATTTCAATATCTGCAGGGTTATTATACATCTCTGTCAGGACTGTGAATTCATCACCCCCGATGCGGCAGGCTGTATCGGACTCGCGTATGGTGGTCATAAGTCTTTTCCCTATACTTCTCAGCAAGGTGTCTCCAGCATCATGACCGCATGTGTCGTTGACCGTTTTGAATCCATCTAGGTCAATGTACAAAAGGGCCAGTGTGTAGTTGTTTCGCTTGGCCATCGCTATAGACCTTTTTAGCTGTGCGTAAAACATGTTGCGGTTAGGAAGACCTGTTACCTGGTCATGTAAAGCAAGATATTTGATTTTGGATTCATATATTTTGCGCTCAGTTATGTCTGTGAACGCTCCTACTATTCCAGAAATATTGCCAGATGAGTCAAAAAAAGCACTCTTTTTAACTTGAATTTCATGTTGCAGGCTGTCCGGAAATGGAAATGCTGTTTCATATTCTTGCTCTTCGCCTGTTTTCAGTACACGAAGATCAAAAGCCTTGCTAAGGTCCACGACTTTGTTTGGAATAACTTCCATGGTCGTTTTCCCGATAATTTTCTCTTTTGGAAGGCCTAGTACTTCGCAAAAAGACTTATTAATTGTTCGGTAGCGCAAGTCAGTGTCTTTGTGAAAGACTGGTAGTGGAATAGCATCTAACAGCACGTCCATGAAGTGGTAATTTTTTTCTAGCTCTTTGGCATGTTTATCTTTTTCAATCTCAGCCCGTTCTACACTGCCCCAAATGAAGGCAAAAGCTGAGAGTATAAATGTGACAGGATAAGCTTGCATATGAGACCCGTAAGGCCATGCTGATTGAAAATTATGAATGTCTATAGGAGAGGTGAATGTAGTATAAGTTTTGTAGGTAAAGGATAACATTACTAGAGCAAAAGCTGCAGTAAGCATGAATTGGTAGCTCTTAAATGCTTTGGCATTGCGTAATGTTGCCCATATGCAAGTTGCTAACTGTGCCAATACTAACAAAGAGAATATAGTGTCACATGCTTTTATATTCGGAAAAATAAATGTAAAAACAGAGGAGGATAAAAAGGACGCGCAAAGGGGGAATAGTGAATATTTGAGAAGTTTAGGTTCATGTTCTCTAAAGCGTTCTATGCCGATGTATATTAAGAGCAGAGTAGCTGAGCTAAGAGTGTAGGCTGCTATAATTGATAGTTCAGGTAGAAATGGTCTGGTTGCGGAAAGGGCAAAGGCTATGCTTAGACAAAAGTAGGCTGAGCTGATTAGGACAAACCCGTTGTATCGTTTATGGAAAACCGCAAAGAGCATCATAACAAGACCTAGCGTAAAGCAGATCAATCCGTTGTTGATGAGAATTGCACCTATATTAATATCCATACGTGGGCAGCTCCAATAGGAAAATATTTTACGTAAGGGCGGAAATCTAGTTATTAAGACATACCATCGCGGTCAGTAGGTGTCTATGTGGATAATCTGTGAAAATTAAAATAATTCTACACCGTAAAGGTCGGATTTCCCCTCTGTGGTTGTTACAGAACCGCTACCGCTGGTAACTCCATGGTAACGCTTGTTCCCTTGTCCGGGCTTGAAGAAAACCTTAGAAGTCCGTCATGTTCTTTCATTATGCTTGACGATATAGATAGTCCGAGGCCTGTTCCACCTGAATCTCTTTTTGTGGTGAAGAAGGGGTCTTCAATATATTTAATGTTTTGAGCAAGTATTCCGCTTCCGTTATCCTGCACAATAATACACGCGAATTTTTTATCTAAATTTTCATCATGACAGGTCTTCACCGTAACGGTGAGATGTCCGTCAGTTTTGGGCAGTGCTTCACAACTATTTACAATAATGTTAATAAGAACCTGAATGAGCAACTGGGGATTGGCTTCAACTGTTGGACTTTCTTCCGGCAGGATAAGTTCGAAATTCCTGGCAGAATTTTTAATTTTGTGGCGAACAAAGGTAAGTGCTCCTTTTACCACGTCATTAAGATTAATATATTCGCGCCCGTCTTCAGGGTTTTGGCGGGAGTAGTCTTTAAGCCGTGAAACAATGTCCTTAATACGGGACGCGCCCTCTATCATTTCTTTGAGAAGGTAAGGCAGATGGTTGCGGAGTTCTGAATATTCCAGTCCGCCAAGAACGAAATCTCCGTTCTCTTCACTGAACTCGTCAAGTATTCCCTGCGCATCGTTCCAGACATCTTTAAGTAGAGGTAAATTTAACGTCAGATAGCTGTTCGGGTTGTTGATTTCGTGAGCCACTCCGGCGACTAGAACTCCGAGCGAGGCCATTTTTTCTGCCTGCATCATTTGTTGCCGCCGCTGTTCTATTTCTTTTCTGGCTGTTATGTCGGTCAGCTTTCCTTCTACATAGAGAGTATGTCCGTCTTTATTTTTCTCGCAGCGGGCGTTGAACTCCACCCATATAGGAGAGCCGTCTTTGCGGAACATGCGGGTCTCGAAATCTTTCACGACGTCTTCGCTACGCAGAATGGAAAAAACATCGTCACGGTCAACAGGGTCACAGTAGAGCTGAGAGCTGATGTTGGTAATGGATGACATTAATTCGTCAGGAGATTCATAGCCAAGAATTCGTGCCATCTCATTATTAGCTTCTATAAACCTACCTTGAACTGTGGAACGGTAGATTCCCTCAAGAGCTTTATCAAAAATAGCTCTATATTTACGGCCTTGTTCTTCCTTTTCGTTCCATTCTGTAATGTCATGTGCCGAGACTGTTCCAGCTACAATTTTGCCGTTTTCAATTATAGGAACATATGTGTTTTCGTAATATTTCGTCTCGCCTTTGCGCCGCTTGTATGTACGCTTAAGGATATATGATTCACCTTGCAACACTCTATTGAAATGGTTTCGCGCAGACTCGATTTCTTTGGTGTCGGTGAATATGGCCAGCACGTTCATGCCTGCGTATATTTCGACGTGCCAGTTGTGTTTTACGAATTCGTAGTGAGCTTGATTGAATGTGATGTAGCGGTAGGAATGATCAAAGGAAAATTGCATTACGTTGCGCGGGGCATCAATTAGCGCGCGTAGTTCTTTCAGTTCCTTTTGGAGCTTAGAATTTTTCTTTTCCAGAGTCTGGATGCGGTTGTCAGGATGGTCTTTATCAAGTCCCATATTCACCTTGTGTATCTTTTATTCTTATTCTTCTTCTTTCATTTTCATTTTATTTAAACGTTTATTCAGCGCCTGTCTTGAAACTCCGAGTATTGAAGCCGACGTTGTTTGATTGTTGTCGGTACGGCGCATGGTCTCTTTAACTAATTCCTCACATACTTCTTTTAGCGTAGGCAGAGTCTTTCCGAAGGCTACTTTTTCAAGAACTTCATTTTTTTCAGTTTGCTGCTGAGCTGATGTGGAGCCGATGTGTTGCTGAATTCTTTCGATGTTAAGTTTAAGGTCATCTGTGCAACTGAGCGCATCAAGAATCAAAAAATGGAGTTCTCGAATATTTCCGGGGAAGTCGTAAGCTGTCAGTAGCTCGATAAGATTTGCTGGAATTTCGGGCTTTCTGCGCGTTTCATCCTTGCATGCTGTACTCAGAAAATAGTCCACCAGAATGGGTATATCTTCCTTGCGCTCACGAAGCGGAGGAATGTGAACGTGATGAGCTTTAAGCCTGTAATAAAGGTCGCTACGGAATTTTTGTCCTTCGTTCAGGGTATCGGGCGCAATGTTGGTGGCGGCAATAATGCGTGCATCGGTTTTTCGGGTGAGATCCGAGCCGATGGGCATGTATTCGCGTTCCTGAACTAAGCGTAGGAGTTTGAGCTGCGACGCGTGGGCTAGATCACCAATTTCATCTAGAAACAGCGTTCCACCAGCGGCGTTAACAACCAGCCCCGAGCGAGCTTTATCCGCCCCGGTAAAAGCACCTTTTTTGTGCCCGAAGAGGGTGTCCGCAAAAATATTATCATCAAGTCCGGCTACGTTTACGGGGACGAAATCTCCGCTTTTGCCGCTTACTTTATGGATCGCGCCGGAAATAAGCTCCTTGCCTACTCCGCTTTCGCCAGTAATAAGCACTGGCTTAGATGAATCTGCAATGGCTTCAATATATTTGAAGATGGACCGCATATTCATGCTGTCAGTGATGATATGATCGAATGCTTCGGGGTGTTCAAGCTTGTCATCAAGAAAGCGTGAGCGCAGGCTGGTATTTTCGCGCTTAAGTTCGCGAATCTGAATAGCGTGGCGAATACCGGAAACAAGGCTGCTCTTGTCGTACGTCTTCACAAAGAAATCGAACGCGCCGAGCTTTAAGCACTGAACAGCCGTTTCCACCTGACTCATTCCAGTGATAACAAGGATAGGTATCTCAGGATGGCTGGCGGATACAAGTTGAATAAGATCTTCCCCGCTGACGTTAGGCATGGAGAGATCCGCGGCAATGACCTCCACGTCAGTGGTTTCCAAAATGGCGGCCACTTCGCGGCTATCGTTGCAACACAGAATATTATCAATTCCCGCTGACTTTAAGGCCAGTGAAAATGAGCGCAACCATGTTTCCTCGTCATCAACGAGTAGTACGGGATTCTTTGGGAAAGTACTCTTCTTCATCCTGTCCTTACGTGGGATTAGCAAACTTATATCTCTTTCAAGCTGAGCCAAACCAAACTAATAGTATATCGCTGCAACTAAAGTTGCAACTGCGAAGTTCTAGGTTTACTCGTATGTTCTAAGGTCAACGAGCGGGGCGGCTCCGTCTTCAATTTGATCACTGTTTTTAAGCAGATCTAGAGCAGGTCTAAGTTTTACCATTTCTTGAAATGCTGGAACAAATACGCTTTCATCTAGAGGCGCACTTAACTGTAGTTTCAAAGTCAGGAGATCGCGGTCGTCTTCGTTGGTAATTACTATCTGATGCTTTTCAATCTGTGGGAACTTTGCAACTACCTGCGCAACCTGTGCGGGGTATATGAACTGCCCTTTGACCTTGGCTGTATCGTCCACGCGGCCGAGAATTCCGGCAAGCTTTGGAGCGGTTCTGCCACACGCACATGGCGTATCAACCATGCGTGATAGGTCGCCTGTACCGAAACGGATTAGCGGGTATGAAAGAGTATATGGGGTAACTACAACCTCGCCCATTTCGCCCATGGGTAGTGGGCTTCCCGTTTGCGGATCACAAATTTCTACATAGCAACGGCTGGATACATGCATCCCGCCAAGTTCCAAACATTCGTAAGCAAGGCACCCAACATCAGCTGTGCCGTAACCCTGTCTAACCTTCATACCGAAAGCCTCTTCAACTTCTGTACGTAAGGATTCAGGGAGTCTTTCTGCCGCAACAAATGCAACGTCCAGATTGAAATCTTTTTTAAGGTCCATTCCCGCCGCACTAGCTTTATCCGCAATGACTTTAAGGAAACTAGTCATGCCCACAAATCCAGTAACAGGAAGCGAGGTCATTAGCTGTGACTGAACAGTAGTATTACCGGGGCCAGCAGGAATAACAGCACAGCCAATTTCGCGCAAAGGCTCTTCAAGCATCAATCCCGCAGGAGTAAGGTGATAACTAAATGTCATCTGAACCAGATCGCCCGGACGGAAACCTGCCGCATAGAAACCTTCTGTCCAACCCCAATAGTCCTTTTCGCGTCCCTCAGGATCAAACAAAGGACCCGGTGACTGATATATCCTACTAAGCTCACCAGGAGCGGCAGTAAGAAGCCAGTCGAGCCCTTTATCCTGTTGCAGTCCGAGCAGTTCTTTTTTGCGAAGAACAGGGATTCTGGAAAAACTATCAAGGTCTTTTATGTCTTTGGCACAAAGTCCGGCCGCTTTCATACGAGCTTTAAATTCACCGGAGGATTTCATCGCCGTAGCGATTACAGTCTGTACTTTATCAAGCTGTCTAGCCGCACGAGCTTCTGGTGTATCCTGCTCGACCTGATCATAAATTCCGTTTGATCTATCCATTAGTTAATCCTCGTCTTTGGGTCTATTTGCTAATATTAAGAATAGGTGATTTCGCCTTCGGCTATATTAACCAAGCCAGCGTTTTCGACGGCGATAGTGTTTTACGTCGCGGTAGCTACGTTTTTCTCCGCCGTGGGATAGGCCTAGGTAGAATTCTTGAACATCTGGGTTATGTAATAGTTCTGAACCCTTGCCGTCCATAACAATTCGGCCATTTTCCATTATGTAACCGTAATCGGCTAGGGACAGGGCCATGCGGGCATTCTGTTCGACCAGAAGGACGGTTACGCCTTCTTCTTTATTAATTTTTTTAACGATATCAAAAATTTCTTCTACCAGAAGCGGGGCTAGTCCGAGCGATGGCTCATCGAGTAACAGTAGCTCAGGACATGCCATTACAGATCTGCCGATAGCCAGCATCTGCTGTTCTCCGCCGGACATGTATCCTGCAAGCTGTGTTCTGCGTTCGCGCAGTCTCGGGAAATATGTGTAAACTTTTTCAAGGTTAGTTGAAAAGTTTTTGGCAGGCTGGGTGTAGGCTCCGCAACGAAGATTTTCCTCAACTGTGAGATCTTCAAAAATGCGGCGTCCTTCCATTACCTGAAAAATTCCTTGGCGCACTGTTTTTTCGGGGCTTTTGCTGCTCATCGGTTTTCCCTTATAGAGAATTGTACCGGATGTAGCCTTGCCGTCTTCGCCCTCTAATAGGCCGGAGATAGCTTTCAGTGTGGTGGATTTACCCGCGCCGTTTGCGCCAAGCAGAGTTGTAATACTGCCCTTTTCGACATTTAACGAAAGACCTTTCAAAACCAAAACAACATCGTTGTATACGACTTCGAGATTTTGAACGTTTAGCAGACTCATATATTTTCCTTACCTTGGATAATCAGGAGGGCAATAACCCTCCCGATTGTTCATATCTATGTCAGTATCAATTCTATATTATTTGCCGAGCCACTTGTTGTCGCGAGGCAAAGAAACCGTTTCCAAGTACTCAAGTTTACCGTCTTTAACAGTACAGACGTTAACAGCCATGCTTGGCCTGTGATCTTCTGGGTAGTAGCTGATTGCCGGAGCAAGTCCCATTGGATCGTAATTACGCATTGTTTCAAGTGCGTCTTTAATGCCTTCACCCGTTAGGTTTCCATTAGCTTTTGCCTTTTTCATGCCTTCGACCATAACCATGCCGGATACAAATCCGCGCATGTAATGAGTCATCTGAGGCTTACCTTTGGTTTCGTCTTCAATCATCTTCATGCCGGGAACGTCCTGTCCGTAAACAGACGCAGCCTGAATTCCGAGATTTCCTTCACAGGCAGGTCCGGCCATTTTGGCAAGGTTTTCGTCATTTCCCCAGATATTTACGAGGAACTTACCCGCGAAACCGAGCTTTTTAGCGTCTTTCATCAGTACCGCTGTGGAAGGAGTCGTTCCGCCAACCCATACGAAGTCAGCTTTTTGCTTTTTCAGGCCGAGAATCTGAGGAGTTGCGTCCATCGCTTTAAGGTCAAGAGTTTCGTCGCCTGTTACTTCAAAACCAAGCTCTACAGCATATTCTTTCATAGCTGGAAGAGGAGTGTGGCCGTATGGTTTATCTGGGTAAACAAAAGCGATGCGCGGAGCGCGTGCTTCTTTCCATGTATCTTTAATGTACTTCAAACCTGCACGTCCCTGTGTGGAGTAATCAGGTGCTACTGTGAAGTTGTAAGGAGCTTTGGATGGGTCCATGAGATGAGCTGAGTAGGAAGCAGAAAATACGGGAATTTTGTCACGTTTGACAAAACGTACCAGAGCTTCGGTGTCGCCTGTTCCCCAACCCTGAAGAGCAACTATGCCAGCGGATTTGAAACGTTTATATGCAGAAAGTGCCTGCTGAACGTTGTAAGCGTAATCGACCTGAATCAGTTCTATTTTGTCGCCATCGATTCCGCCATTGGCGTTAACGTATGCAACACAATCTTTAATGCCCTGGGCGTAAGGAACTCCTACGCTGGAGGTTGGTCCTGTAAGGTCGGAAAGTACACCGACTTTAACTGTCGCGAAAGCTGTGGAAGCGAAAAGCATTGCCGCTATTGCTGCCATTGAAATTATGATCTTTTTCATAATTTTTCTCCTAGTAAAAATGTTAGGTTATCGTAAATGCGGTTGCCCGCGTGTTTAGTAAGCAAAGGGGTACATTTTCCAGTACGCCTTAATCATCTTCCACTTGCGAACCAGACCTTCCGGTTCGAATATAAGGAAGAGTACGAGAGTCAGTCCGAATATTCCTTCTTTAAGCGGAGCCATTAGCGCGCTGATATCTGGAGCAAAAGATCCCACTAACGATGTTGCAGTATTCAGAACCTCTGGAAGGAGGGTAATGAAAACAGCTCCAAATATTGCGCCTGTCACAGAACCCATTCCGCCGACGATGATCATGGCGAGGTAGCTGATAGACAGTGATATGGAGAACTGTTCCGGGGTGATATACATGGTGTAGTAGGCCCAGAGTCCTCCGGCGATTCCAGCCATGAAAGAGCTGGTTGCGAATGCCTGTAGCTTGAACTGGAATAGATTTACACCGACATTTTCTGCTGACTGATAGAAGTCGCGGATGGCGACAAAAGCTCTACCGGAACGGGACCGGATGATATTGCTCACTCCGAGTACGCATACAATGGTTACTGCGAAGATTAGGTAGAACATTCTTTCGTCTGAATCGAAGGAGAATCCCATGATGGACGGTGGATCAACTGGCATTCCGTTTGCGCCGCCAGTAAATGCTGACCAGTGTAGGAATACGTATTCCAAGATCATCTGGGCGGCCAAAGTTGAGATTGCGAGGTAGATACCTTTAAGCCTCAGCGATGGAATGCCGAAGAACATGCCGGCCATTGCGGCAAGAGCTCCACCACCGAGCAGGCAGACAACGAAGGGTAATCCTTTGGCGGCTAATACCGCACAGCCATATGCTCCGACCCCGACAAATGCGCCATGTCCAAGGGACATCTGACCACATACTCCGGTGAGCAGGTTGAGGGATACAGCTCCGATGACTGCGATCATGATCAGGTTCATCACTGATATATAGTAGAAGTCGAGGACCTGCGGCGCGATGAGCATTGCCACAAGGAACATACCCAAACATGTTTTTTGGAACATGGACGGGAAGAGCTGGTCTTCTTTATTATATGAAGTAAAAAAAAGTCCGCATTTAAGCATGTTACACTCTCTCTATTTCTTCGGTTCCGAAAAGGCCGTGTGGTTTTACCATAAGGATGATTACCAGCACGACAAATGATGCAACTTCTTTAAAGCCGCCAAGATTCAGCAATTCTCTAGCAAGTCCTTCACATACATTTTCGAGCACTCCGATGATAAGTCCGCCGAGGGCCGCGCCGAGCAGACTGTCTAGTCCGCCCAGAATTACCGCCGGAAATACTTTCAGTCCAAGATGCCCGAGCTGGGAGTTGATGCCGTTGATGTTACCAAGAATGATACCGCCGATGGATGAAACCACAGCGGCGATACACCATGACAGAGCAAATATATTTTTGATGCCGATCCCCATAGACTGAGCAGCCTGCTGATCGAATGCTGTGGCGCGCATGGCTATACCGACAGATGAATATTTGAAGAACAGGGAGAATATTGCGAATAACAATATACATAGTCCAAAGGCGGCAATGTAAACTGGAGCGATAGGGAGGCCCATCAGTATGAACGGTTCCTGCGGCAGAATGGACGGGAACACTCTAATCTGAGTTCCCCAGAATACCTGCACAAGAGACTTCAATATTGAGGAAAGACCGATGGTAACCATGACAACCGAAATGATTGGCTCGCCGATGAGCGGGCGAAGTACCATTCGTTCGATCAAAAGACCGAGTAGAACAGAGAAGGCTAGGGTCATTACGAAGGCCAGTGCAAAAGGAATCTGGTACTGAACGGTCAGCGCGAAGCATATGTATGCCCCTGCCATAACCATTTCACCCTGGGCAAAGTTAACAACTTTGGTTGCCTTATAGATGATGACAAAGCCAAGAGCGACCAGACTGTAAATAGAGCCGACGACAAGGCCGTTGATTATGAGTTGGAGATAATATTCCATGATCAGACCTTCCCTGACGGGCTATTAAGTTCGCGAATTGCGATATCACCGGACATGGAACGCTCTGTTCCGTTCTGATATCTGATCCGCATGGTAAGATTTATTGTAGAATCTCCGTTGTAGAGAGCGGAGATGAGGTCGCTGTATCTATCTTCAATAACTTTTCTACGAATTTTGCGGGTACGGGTCAGTTCTCCGTCATCTGCATCAAGTTCTTTAAAGAGTAGTGCAAAACGTTTAATCGCTGTGCCTTCCGGCAAGGATTCGTTGATGGTGGTAACTTCTTCTGCGATTAAATCGTAGAGGCGCGGATTCGCGGCTAGATCCTGATAAGTTGTGTAGGTCAGCTGTTCCTGTTCGGCCCAGCGTCCTGCAATATCACTATCGAGGCAGATAATGGCGGTGATGTAGTCTTTATCTCGTCCGATAACGACCGTTTCCTGCACATATGTGGAGAATTTGATCTTGTTTTCGATGAACTGAGGTGAGAACTTAATTCCGCTGTTCATCTCCATGACGTCACTTAAACGGTCAATGATGATGAGCTGTCCATTCTCTTTAAAGTAACCAGCATCACCAGATTTGAGCCAGCCGTCTTCGAGAGTTTCAGCAGTTGCTTCTTCGTTTTTAAGGTAACCGAGGAATACCGCAGGGCTTTTGGATAGAACTTCCCCTTCATCTGAAATTTTAATCTCCGTTTCGGGGATAGGCTCACCGACTGTGTCGAAATTGATTTCACCGTTTTTATGGATACAGGAAATACCGGCAATCTCGGTTTGTCCGTAGATTTGTTTTAAGTTGATTCCGAGAGCGTGGAAGAATGTGAATGTGTCCGGACCAAGCGGCGCGCCGCCTGTTGAAGCTGAACGGATGCGGGAGAACCCGAGTCTGTCACGCATTGCTCTGAACAGACCTATGTCTGCAAGCTTATAGCCGAGAGTTAGGCATGTGCTTGGCTTTTCGCCATGGAGAATTTTTTCAGCATACTTGATGCCGATAGGCATGAGCGTATTGAATAACCATTTCTTAAATGGAGTGGTTTCCATTATGCGGACGCGAACTTTTGCAGCCATGTTTTCCCAGACTCTAGGTGGGGAAAATATGAGGTGAGGCCCGATTTCGCGGATATTCTCTTGGATGGTGTCCGGCTCTTCCGGGAAGTTTACGCAGAAACCGAAAAGCAAAGCCGAAGCTACTGCCATCATTTGTTCACCCATCCATGCTAAGGGCAGGAAGGAAACAAACTCATCGGATTCATTCTTAGGATCGGAAATCCCGAGATTGTAAGCCATGGAGAGAAGATTGGTATGGGACATCATTGCGAGCTTTGGTCTGCCCGTTGAGCCTGATGTTGTAGCAATGATTGCTATGTCATCTGGGGATGTCTCTTTGGACCATGTTTCAAATTCAGATGCGGTGTCGCGGCCCATATCACATATTTCATCGAAAGCTTGGAGGCCTTCGACTTTATAATCAACTAAGCCTTTAGAGTCATGGTAGATGATGTGTTTGAGCTGTGGTAGTTCGTCGCGGATTGACATGATTTTATCAACCTGCTCCTGATCTTCCGCAACAACGAGCTTTGCTTCTGAAAGGGTAAATACGTACCCGATTTCGTCTGCTGGAGCATCTTGATAGAGGCCTACTGAATATCCGCCAATTCCTTGAATAGCCAACTGCGCCCAGAGCCACTCCGGTCTGTTGTCACCGATGATAACAATGGCGTCGTTTTTTCCAAGACCGAGCTTTTTAAGGCCGCCTGCGAATTCAGAGGTGATGGTCAAATATTTTTTGTAAGAGAACGGTTGCCAGATGCCGAAATGTTTTTCGCGCATGGCGGTGCGGTCGCCGCTTTCTTTCGCATTCTTGATCAATAGGGCCGGAAGGGTAGTTTTGTATACTTTTGTCATATTAACGCCCTTGGTAAAGCCCGTCTTCGTCGCCGAGGTAGGCGCTGATGACTTTGGGGTTGCTTTGCACTGCTTCCGGGGTTCCGCTGGCTAAAATTCTGCCGAAATCGAGAACCACAACATGATCTGAAATATCCATAACAACGCCCATATCGTGCTCTACTAAAAAGACTGAGATGCCCCATTCTTCATTGATATCAAGAATGTACCTCGCCATGTCTTCTGTTTCTTCGAGATTCATGCCTGCCATAGGTTCATCTAGAAGGAGTAGTTCTGGTTCGGCTGCTAGTGCGCGTCCGAGTTCAACCTTTTTCTGAACACCGTAAGGAAGGTGCCCTGCGGCCTGATGGCGGTAGGGGGAAAGTCCTAGAAAATCGATGATTTCTTCTACCCGTGCACGATGAGCGGATTCTTCTTTGCGCGCCTTTCCAAAGTAGAAAAGTGATGCGAGAAGTCCGTAATTAATGCGGGAGTGACGACCAACCATGAGGTTGTCCAGCACAGACAATCCCTTGAAAAGAGCTATGTTTTGAAATGTCCGGGCCATGCCAAACTTGGTCCGTTTAGATGCAGGAGTGCCGAGCATTTCCTGTCCCGCCATGGTGATGGAACCTTTGCTCGGCGTGTAGCGCCCCGAAATGCAGTTAAGCATACTGGTCTTACCCGCTCCGTTAGGCCCGATAAGAGAAGTGATGCTTCCCTTAGGCACATGACAAGATACGCGGGAAAGAGCTGCAACGCCTTTGAAGGTCAGCGTGATGTTGTCTACATTAAGTAGAGGGGCACTATTCCCATTCATTCCTGAAATCCTCCGGGCCAACGACATCATAACCGTTTTTCTGTAAAGAGGCGGCAACTGATGATGGGTTTTCAGCATTAATGCGGATAACAACCATTCTGCATTCGTTATGCTTGAAAGTTCCCGTAGAAATTATGGAGTAGCCGAGATCATCTATCAGCCCTGCAACATTTTTTAGAACACCGGGTCTGTCACTTACTTCAAAAACTATTCTGGAGCCGCCTTCTGCAAAGCCCATTTCTTCGGCAAGAACATCAAGAATTACATTACGATTTATGTAACCAATGAGTTTTTCACTGTTGTCAACGACAGCTAGCCCTGCGAGGTTCTTTTCACGCATTTTGGCTGCGGCAGCTTCGATTTCGGTCTCAGGATTGGTGGTGGTAATATCAGTGCGCATGATTTTGCGCAGAGTTAACTTTGAGAGCAGGTAGTTAATTTCATGTTTATCCAGCCCAGTCATTGTGGACGGCATTGCCGCACTCACATCTTCCTTGCGGACATATCCGATGAGCTTCTCGTTTTCCACGATCAGCAACATCCACAACATATTTTCATCCATGAGAGTAGCTGCATCTTCTGCAAGCGCATCCGGGGATTGCGGCATGAAATCTTTCAGCATTTTTAGCCCGACGTACATCGTATAGTTTCCTCCTGAGACAATTTTATATGATCTCTAGTGGAAGGATCGTGCCAAGTTTAGGATTGCTGGAAAAATTACCGACATATGGAAAAAGTTATGTAATAAATCTCTTAATTCTGGATGTTTATGAGGTTTATTGGGTCGCTATTTTGGTTGCCAAAACTTTTTATGCCAACTTTTATTTCGTCCTGTGATTTGCAGGTTAGCAACTTTTGTTGACACTATTTGCGAACTTATACGATCCATGCGCCTTTTGTTGCAGGATTAAAGCTGTGCAACAAATGTTTACGGAGCAACAAAAGTTGCATTTGATCTAAAGTGTAAATCGGTCGCGCGAATATTTTTGATATAAGACGCCGTAAAGATGTGAAAAAAGATAGTTTGATGGTGCGATTGTTTTTTGAGAAACGATAGTTGCGCAAGAGGCGAATGGCTAATTGAAGATTAAAGCGGGGACTGAATATCTGAGCGATGTCGTTTGTAAGTTTTACCCGCTAGCCAAATGTTGAGCTATTATCCGGTCGGTGTTATTCTTACGGTTGCTTAAGATGGTACGTTTATAAGGGAGATCCTGTGGGTTTTTATAATATATATGATGGTAATCTTTTTTATCTGTTGAAGCGATGGACTTTGAGCGCTCTTTTGGTTGCGGTTTTTGTGTGTGGTTTTGCAGGCTTTTCTCATGCGGAAGAATATAGCAGTTTTACACAAAATCCCCGCTCCGGTAATGTTAACCGAGATTCCGCTGAGAACCTTCCCGCCGCAAATGTATCTCATGAACTATCTAGCGATTCGCTTGATTATAGTGTGCTTGGGCAGATAATTGTCCTTTTACTATTTGTCATTCTTTTAATCTTTTTTTGGAATTGTAAACTTAAGAAGTTTAACCATAATCTTGAAGCTGAGGTTGCTAGGCGACGCAGGCTAGAGAATGTGCAAAAATCTCTTTATAAAATATCCTTAGCCGTAACTGCTGTTTCGGACATGGAAGAATTTTATAAGATATTGCAATGGCACATTAATGAATTTGTATATGCTGATAATTTTTTCATTGCCTTCTATGATTCTGAAATGGATATGCTGAGTTTTCCTTATTTCACAAAAACATTTGAGCCAATTCCTCCTCCGAGGAAGCTGGCAAATGGTTTTACGGATTATGTGATAAGGACGGGTGAACCGTTACTGGCTGATCAGGCCAAGCAGGAAGAACTTATAACTAATGGACACATGGTTAGGATGGGAACTCCAGCTGTCTACTGGCTTGGCGTTCCCCTAATTCATGAAGGAAGAACTGTCGGGGTTATCGCGGTACAGAGTTATGATAAATCAAAATATTTGGGTAAAGACGATCTGGATATTTTGCTCTTTATCTCTCCATATATAGGCCTTGCGTTGGAACGGTTGCGGTTCTATGAGCAGGGCAAAATTCAGACTCTTGCTTTAAAAGAGAGTGAGGAGAGATTTAGAACTCTTTTCGAAGAGTCTGCAGATGCCGTGGTGCTGGTGGACGGAGTTGAGATAGTCCAATGTAACCGTGCGGCTTATAAACTTCTTGGTATGAACTCCAAGGCAGATCTTGTAGGTCTGAGTACTAAAGATGTCTCTCCTACGTTTCAACCAGATGGGCTTTCGTCGGTTGAAAAAGCCTTGCGCATTAGAGCGATGTCTCTTTTCAAGGGCGTAGATAGGTTTGAGTGGATATTACGAAAGGTTACCGGAGAAGATTTTCCTGTTGATGTATTACTTACCCCAATAAGCTATAAGGGGAAGACCCTTTTTCATGTTGTCTGGCGGGATATAATTGATAGGAAAAAGGCTGAAGCTGCTTTGGTCGAACGTGAAATTAAATATAGAGCACTTTTCGACTACGCAAGTGACGCAATCGTACTGATGGATTTGGATGGTCAATTGTTAAGTGCTAATCCTGAGGCTGTTTCGATGTTCGGGGTCCGTTCAGAAGAAGAATTCAAGTCTTACACGCCAGCTAGCCTCATGCCTAAATTTCAGCCGGATGGGGTTCTTTCGACTGTCTCTCTAACGTCCAATATTCAGCATGCAATGAATTTGGGAAGCTTGGAATATGAAGGGGTTGCTAAGCGTGTTGATGGTGAAGAGTTTTATTTAAATGTTCGTCTTCGCCCACTAGTGGTCGGTGGTGATACTTTGATACTTTTGACATTGCGAGATGTTACCGAAAAAAGGGTTGACCTTGAAAAAATTGAACGCTCCGTTTCATTGCTTGAGGCAACTATTGAATCTTCTGCTGACGGTATTATCGCGGTAGATGAGGATGGACTTGTTGTTGCGTGGAATACCAGATTTGCTGATATGTGGGGCATTCCCGGACAAATGTTAAGCGATGGAAATGTTACGGATATTTTTGGATATATAATTGATCAATTTGATGATTCAGTCTCCGTTCAGGAAAAGCTTTGGGATTTCTCGTTAGACACTGAGTCTAATTATGTAGATGATTTAGTTCTCAAAGACGGGCGCATTATTGAGCGATATTCAAATCCTCAGCGCATCGGTTTGACCGTTGCGGGTAGAGTCTGGAATTTTCGAGATATTACTGATAGGCGACTGAGTAAAATAGCTTTGGAAGAGTCGCATCATCGTTTGAATGATATAATTGAATTTTTACCTGACCCTACGATGGTTATAGATGCTTCCGGCGTGGTGGTCGCATGGAATAAGGCTGTCGAAGATATAACCGGGGTATTGAAAGAAGATATTATAGGTAAAGGAAATTACGAGCATGCTCTGCCTTTTTATGGAGACCGTAGGCCTATACTTATTGATTTAGCCATGCTGGAGGAGGAAGATCTTCCAATAGATGTCTATAATTATGCTGAGCGAAAGGGGGATATGCTTTACGGAGAAGTGTATACTCCGAACGCTTTTGGAGGAAAGGGAGCATATCTTTGGGGTGTGGCCTGTCCGCTACGGGATGCTTCAGGGAAGATATACGGTAGTATTGAATGTATGCGCAATGTCACAGATCGACGGAATGTTGCGCAAGAGCTTAATCTGGCAAAACTTTCTGCAGAAGCCGCAACGAGAGCTAAGTCTGAGTTTTTGGCGAATATGAGTCATGAAATTCGCACCCCTATGAACAGTATTATCGGCCTTGGGCATTTGGTCTTAAGCTCACTTCTTGATAGCACGCAGCGGGATATCTTGGAAAAGATGATGTCTGCAGCCGATTCTTTACTTTCCATCATTGAAGATATTCTCGATTTTTCAAAAATTGAAGCGGGTAAATTCGTATTAGAACATACAGATTTTCAACTTGATGCTGTTCTTAATAAAGTTTGCAATATCGTTGCCGTTAAGGCCGAACAAAAAGGGTTGGATTTTGTTCTGTTTGTGGACCCTGATGTGCCGTGTCGAATAATAGGTGATCCACTCCGCTTGGAACAAATACTTATAAATCTGACTAATAACGCAATTAAGTTCACTGAAGCCGGAGAGGTCGCTCTGCTTATTTCCTGCTTTAATAAAGACGAGAATAATGTTCGTTTGAGATTTGTTGTCAGAGATAGTGGGATAGGGCTAAGTGAAGAAGAAATAATAGACTTGTTTCAGTCATTTACTCAAGCTGACGCTTCAACTACCCGGAGATTCGGTGGGACTGGCCTTGGGTTGGCTATAACAAAAAGCCTTGTGGAACTAATGTGTGGTTCTATTCATGTTGATAGTGAGCCTGGTAAGGGTAGCCAATTCGAGTTTGATGCAAAATTTGAAGAGATCAAGAATCAGCCGGATATGATGCTCCCGCTTAGCGCCTTCGGTATGAACGTTCTTGTTATTGAGGAAAATTTTACTTCGAGAAAATTTATCGAGACATATCTTGAGGGGTTGTCCTTGAGTGTTTCTACGGAGGCTACAGGTGAAGGTGGCCTGGCACTTTTAAGGTCAAACTTTGCTGCTACCAAGAGCACTGACTTAATTCTGGTCAGTCTAAGTTTGCCTGATATTGATGGAATCGAGGTTAGTTCGCAGATTCGCGCTATTCCCGAATTTGAAAATGTTCCCATTACTTTGATGGTTAGCGCTGGGACCAGTGAAAACGTTCGCAATAAGGCACTTTCGAGGGGCGTAACTAATTTTATTTCAAAACCTGCGACCAGGGATTCTCTGTATCAGTCTGTGAAAAAAGAGTTCAGCTTGAACGTTAATTCTCAGGACGTATCTGGATCTTCCCAGGACGAGACCTCGTTTCCGAAATTGCAAGAACGCGGCATAAGAGCACTTCTGGTTGATGATAATTATCTCAATCAACAGGTTGCTTATCACATGCTCAGGAAATTTGGGATTAATGTTGTTGTGGTGGATAATGGGCGTAAGGCTCTAGAGGCTTTATGGGCGGACCCCTATGATATCGTGTTTATGGATATACAAATGCCTGAAATGGATGGGCTGACTGCTACCCGTATAATTAGGTCAGATAAACAGTATAAGGATCTACCTATCATTGCCATGACAGCTAATGCTATGCAGGGTGATAAAGATAAAAGTTCGGCGGCGGGTATGGATGATCATATAACTAAGCCGATTTCTCCCGTAGTTATTTTGAATGCTTTAAATAAATATGTGAAATCAACTGCATTCAGTTATGTGCCGGGCAGTCGTGAGGCTGAATCGGATGGTGTCGTGATCCCTGAAGTTGTCGGGATTGATACCGTTAGCGGGCTTAGCAATGTCGGTGGAAATAGAAAGGGATATCTGAGGATACTCAGAGGATTTAAAAATGATTATGCCGATTTTTCTGGAGAAATAGTCTCTTTAATTGCGAAAAAAGAATTTGAAAAAGCTTCAGTTAGACTTCATTCTCTTAAAGGTGTTAGTGGTAATGTTGGCGCCGCTCAGCTTTATGACTCGTGTCGCCTTTTAGAGAGAGAGCTACATCGTCTGGATGAAAAGAAAATTAATGCCCATTTAAGTGAATTTGTGTCAGAAATAGGAGCGGTCTTAGATGGCTTAGGGGTGTTAGGTGGAGTGGAACTTGTTGAAAGTAGTGCCTTTACAAATGATGTAGAGAAGAGTTTTGAACTCATAAATGGGTTGTACTCTCTGCTTGAAGAAGGGAACGCGGATTCTTACGATGCCCTTGAAGAGTTGATGAAATATATCGACCCAGATAAGTTTGATAGTGATCTTCAAGTTCTGGCTAATCATATAGATAATTTTGATTTTGATGAGTGTTGCTTGGTTTTGGAGAGGATTGCGGCAACTTTGGGTATGGTTCTTAGAAAAAGGAAATAAAATGGAAGATAAAGCAAAAATTTTAGTGGTTGATGATGAACGTTTGAATTTGAATGTTCTTTCCGATTTGTTGCGTCAGGATTATAAAGTTATTTTGGCGAAAAATGCCAATCAAGCCCTTGATCGCATAAATGCGGAATGTCCGCCTGATATTATTTTGCTTGATGTGGTTATGCCTGAAATGGATGGCTACACTCTTTTGCATAAAATTAAAGAACAGGAATCTACAAAAAATATTCCAGTAATTTTTATCACGGCTCTTGATTCAAAACAGAATGAAGCTAAAGGCTTGGAAATGGGTGCTGTTGATTACATTCGTAAGCCTTTTCATCCCTCTATTGTGAAAGCTAGAGTGAAAAATCATCTGACTATTGCCAGGCAGAGAAAGCTTCTGGAGGGGTTGGCAAATCTTGATGGTTTGACCGAAATGCCGAATCGTCGAAGTTTTGAAATTGCGGTAGAAAAAGAGTGGCGCAGATGTCTCCGTTCCGGAGACGTAATATCTTTGGCGATGTTAGATGTTGATTGTTTTAAGCAGTTTAACGACAATTACGGGCATACTGCTGGGGATGATGCCCTGAAGCACGTAGCAGACGTACTTTCAAAAGAAATGAAGCGACCTGCTGATCTTGCCGCTAGATATGGCGGAGAGGAATTTGTTATACTTTTGCCTGAGACCAATGCCGAAGGTGCTAAGTTCGCAGCCGAAAGAATCTGCAAGGCTGTCGAGGACCTGTGCGTTCCTCACGGATTTTCGTCTGCTGGGCAGTATTTGACTGTGAGCATCGGTGGGGTAACCGTAACTCCGTCCATTTCTTCCAAGCCATTAGACATGACAGTCGGCGCAGATTCAATGCTGTATGAGGCAAAACGTAGCGGCAGGAATATGGTTTTGTGGACTGATCTCAGCTAAAATCGGGATTCCAACGACGTATTGTTTTTATCTTGCTCAGAATTTCCTGCAGGAAACCATATTTCAAAAGTAGTCCCTGCTCCGATTGCGCTTTTGCACTCAATTTTGCCTTTAAGGGCTCTGGTAACAAGATTGTAGACTAAATGCATTCCTAGTCCTGTGTTACCCGCGCTTCTCTTTGTTGTGTAAAACGGATCATAGATTTTTTCCAATTGTTCTCTGCTCATACCTATCCCGTTATCAGAGTATGTGAGGAGAACTCCCTCATCTTTCTTCTGTGCAGAAATAGCTAATGAGCCGTGTTCTGAATTTGGAAAACCATGAGTAAGTGAGTTTATCACCAGATTTGAAATGACCAGCATTAGTGAGCCTGGCGAGAGTATAATGTTTAAAGCCTCAGGACAGTCTATTTCCAGTGAATAATCGTAGTCTTTTAATTTTGGTTTGAGGGATATAAGGATTCCTTCGATGTAGTCGCGAAGGTTGATATTCCGCAGATCCTCAGTCGATTGGTCGACTGCCAGCTGTTTGAAATCATTTATTAATTTTGCCGCTCTATTGAGATTTTTTACAATATTATCCAGAGCAACAGTGCTTGTTTTAATGTACTTTTCTAGATTGGATTTTTTTAACGCACTTGATTCGAACTGTTCCTGCAAGTCTTCGGTCATTTCTTTTAAATATGATGTGCTTGTAACTCCGATTCCGAGAGGTGTATTAATCTCATGCGCAATTCCTGCGACCAGCTCTCCGAGTGATGCCATTTTCTCTGTTTCTACTAATTTGTTTTGTGTCTTGCGTAAATCGTCCATAGATTTGGTAAGTGCCGAGTTCGCGTTTTCAAGCTCTATGGTCCGCATGGAAACTCTTTCTACAAGCTCTTTATTCAGGCGTTGCAGGGTGCTTTCAGCATTTTTAATGCGTGAGATATCCATAGATATTGTTAATATGGCCTGCGTGTGTGTTTGCGTGGAAAGGTAGGGGACTTTCGTTGTTTCAAGCCAGTGAATATCTCTATTTTCGTCAACGTAGCTTTCTTCGATAAGAAGCTTGTCGTCCCGGTCAATGACAAGCTGATCGTCATTTTGTATTCTTGCTATTTCGTCAGGGTTATCTATCACTTCTGACAGGTGTTTTCCCGTTAGTTCGGTTGCTACGCGCCCCAACCTTTTGGCTTTATTTTTATTTACCAGAATGAACTTACCGTTGAGATCATTTGCAAAGATCTCCTGTGGCAGGAGGTCTATAATTTGTCTGAGGCGGGCTTCACTTTCAAGAACTTTTTTTACTGCTTTTCGGTTTTCGGTTACGTCTTGCCCTTGTAGTAAAATAAAATCGACACTTCCTTTCTGGCCCATATTTACGGGAGAGAATGTCCATACAAAGGATAGTTCCTCGTCTGAAATTGTCTGAATGGGGATAACTGCAACGGGCGGAGTTTGTCCTGCAACTGCGCGGCTTAAATATGTTTCGATATCTTGTGCATATTGGATAGGGAAGAATTTAGCCAGAGACCTTTTGTGTGATTTGTTAGGTAAAGGGGATGCTAGTTTTTCCGCAGCAGGGTTCATGCCCAGTATTGTCCCGTCTAAGCTACAAGTAATAATCGGCGCGGTTGCTGAGGAAAAAAGTTTGGATATGTACGTGCTTTTTTTGTCGAGACTGCTGACCATTCTTTCAAGCTTCTCGCCTAATTGATTGAACTCCTTCACGCTTCCTCGTTCGAATGTTGTTTCACTGCTTTCGTCCACAACTGTGTGCGCATAATTGGTTAGTTTTTTTAGCGCGTTGAGAATTCGTTTTTGCATCATCCATGCGGTAATGGCGGAAAGCAGAAGTGTAAGAGTTATCATTATACCCAGACTTTTCATGTAATTTGCCTTGAGCGCCTGGAAGGAAGGGTTCCTTTTTGAAAAAGCATATAGCAAAGGGCTTTCAGTTTGCTCTGGCAGAATGCGTATTGTGGAAAAAATGCGGTCTTCTTGGATGAAATAGCTGTCTGTCGAAATGTCATGAGCCCACTTTATGAGTGCGTTCATTTTTTTTTCAAGCTTGTTGTGGGAGCTTATGAGAAGTCTTTTCTTTGTTATAAGAGCGGCGTCAATTGCACCTGATGAAGTCCTTAGACTATCAAGGAAAGACACATTCGAGTTCAGGTCAATTCCGCCATATAGAACTCCGTAGACTTCTCCCGTCTGGGTATTTGTTATCGGAATTGCACAAATAAGTATTGTTTTGATATTGTCAGTGGCACGGAAGCTTAGGTGTTCCCAAGTGGGAGATGCTGTTAGTGCATTTTTATGTTTTGCTTTGAGCTGCATAATTGGAACAGGGACGATTCCCGCATCAACCAGATGGTTTCCTCCTTTAAAAACTTCCAGTATGTCGAGTAGATATCCTTGTTTGGAACTGAGAAAGTCATATAATTTCCGCTCCATCTCCTCTGCGTCGTTAGCTGCGAGTGCTTTTTTGAAATCAGGAGTGAGAGACATTTCGATCAAATCGTCTTTGATATCATTAAGAGTATTATCTAAGGATAACGAAACAATGCTTTTAGTTCTTTCAAGGTCCTGAGCAAGTTCACTTTCAAGATTTGTCTTAGATATATAAAATGACCATGCAAAGATGGTAAGCCCCGTAATTATAAGCAGTCCCAGTATTGGGATTGCTATTTGAGCTGCAAGACTGAGGGACTGTTTTTTCTTATTCATAACCGCCATGAATTATTCCTTCGTTATACCAGAGTAGCGAAAGCTTTTCTCTCTTAAATCATTAAGCTTTTGTGAGGTGATGCCTTTTTCAATAAGTTCAAACCTTCCAGAAAAAACAAGAGGTAAGTTTTCGCTTTCACCTAGCATTTTCAGAACGACAGCATCCGCCATTGCCGCTCCATTATCATCGGTTATTCGCATTACAGTTACATCCATTTCGCCATTTTCAATTGCTTTAAGTTCTGAAGAGCCTCCGCCCCATCCGTTGACCATAACTTTACCTAGCATATCCTTTTCGCGGAGAGCCTCTATCGCTCCTAAAGCAATATCTGTGGCGCAGGTGTATATGAATTCAATGTCAGGATTTTGTTCAAGGATGGCGAGTGTTGCCTGTCTTGCTTTTTCTTTATCTATACCAGTCTGATAAACTGCTACGAGGCTCAGTTGAGTGTTTTTATCCATATATGAAATGAAAGTTTTTCCTCTAACTTCACTTAGATATCCTGGATCTGGAAGAAGCACTGCATAGTTACCGTTGCCATGAGTTTTTTTTGCGAAATATTTGGCCAGGATTGTTGATCCTGTTACATGGTCAAATCCAATGTACATTAATGGTTGTTTGTCTTCCCATGCTTTTATTGGCGTAGTTATGTTTTGGAGGATTAAATTTGGTTTTTCTTGAATAAGGATGGGCTCTATCATTCTTTTATGCCTGAGGGCATCAAGAGTGAAAATAAGAAAGTCCGGCTTTTTTGCTAAAGCTTTGCTGAAGGCAATGTTTTGTTCGCGAAGTGACGCTGTGGGTTTAATATAAAATGAATATATATCGGGTTTGATTCCGTACTGCTCCAAACGGGCCTGAAATGACCTGCTGCTTCTGCGCCAGTAGTCTGAAATTTGCTTGCCGGGATATACTATGGCGACCGAGAACTTGAGTGGTTTGATTGAGAGGGGCGGTGTTTCACCTTTAACTCGAACAATAAATTGCGCAGCTTTCCCTTCTTCTTCCGGATGTAATTTGTACAATTCATCAAGAGTATAATAATCTGCTGCGTTTACAGTGTCTAGTGGTGCGAAACAAAATATAAAAAAGGACAGTGCACTGATGAATATGTTTTTATGTGCTGTTAGCATATGCCTCTCCATAACAGATGTTAAAAGACATGTGAATTCTATCAGAATTACGAGAAAATGTAACTGTAAGAAAAAAACATATATGAATATAAAAAAGATTGCGGGCATTCTAATAAGGAATGCCCGCAATTGTTAAGCTGCAGCGTAGAGTTTATCTTGTTTCCTAAGAATGGAGACGCCTAAGTATACGAGAGGGGTATCAAGTAAAGCTATGGCTGTTTTGGCAAGCCATTGCCCAATGATGATCTCGGTGACTGGCATAATTCCGTAGAATGCGATTGTTACGAAAATGGTCGAGTCTATCAATTGGGAGGTCATTGTGGACAGGTTGTTCCTGAGCCACAGGTGCTTACCGTCCGTTTTATTTCGGAGCAGATGAAACATCCATACATCATGTTTCTGGCTTATTGCGTAGGCGATAAGTGATGCCAGCACGATTCTTGGAGTGTTTGCAAGTACACTTGCAAAACCGTCCTGCCCATTCCAGAAGGGAGCCGGAGTCCAATTTAGCGCTGCCCACGATAGGCAGATGGCGGCAAGTAGAGCGATGAAACCACAGTGGATGACCTCGTTTGCTCGCTCTTTTCCCCATATTTCACTGATGATATCAGAGGCAATAAAGGTGAGAGAGTACGCGAGAACTCCAGCAGGTGCGTAAAAACCAAAGATACTGATAATCTTGGTTGAAACGACTGCAGCTATGACCAGTGAGCTGATGAAAAGGCATGTGAGAAGAGTGAACGCTTTGCGTTCAAATGTAGAGGAGATCATTAATTCCCTTGTGTTGATGGTTCTTGTCATGAAGCTAGAGTCTGTCCGATACGAGCAAAAGGGAGAAAGTCCCGCACCTCGACAGTTCTGCTTCGGGGCCTGAAAATCTTGTCAAAAGAAGCGATGCCCGTATTGCGGGGAAAAGTCAAAATTGGAAAGACAGAATTGAGAAGTAAAAATCAGTAAATTAAAATTTAAAAAATGCCATATTTCAGCAGGATTCTGCTTTAAGCAGGAGTTTTCTTTTAATCGATAAGCTGTTATTTGCTCATTCCCTTCTGATTTTAGAATGAATTAATTCCAGCTTCATGTTGGCAACATATATATAGGGAGAAGTTGTATGAAAACCACCAAAAGTCAGGACAATACAGACTCGCTAAAAACGCTCGGTGAAGGCGGCGAGACTTGCTACAATTATGATTCTCCAAGCTCCGATATTCTGGAAGTCTTCCCGAATAATTTCCCCGGACGACCATATCTCATAAGTATCGAATTCCCTGAATATACTTCACTTTGTCCCGTTACAGGTCAGCCTGATTTCGCAAATATTATAGTAGAATACATCCCAAATGAAGTGTGCGTAGAATCTAAAAGTTTTAAGCTCTACATGGGGTCATATCGCAATCATCAGTCCTTTATGGAAACCATCACTAATAATATTTTAGATGATTTCGTAGCGAGACTTTCGCCTCTGTGGATGCGCGTGAAAGGCATCTTTTCTCCGCGCGGTGGAACGGCTCTTCACGTGTTTGCAGAGCATTACGATGAAGAGAATGAACAGTACGAACGGGTGCGCGAAATTGTACGGGAGTGGAAAAGTGAATCAGGACGGCATAGTTCTTAGTTGACAAAATCTCTATTGTTTCGTATTTTGCCAAATAGCAAAACAATGAAGGGGGAGTCTTGAATAAAAATATTGAAGCAAAAGCAAAAATTTTCAAAGCGTTGGGGCATCCAAGCAGACTCGTTATTGTAGAGGCTCTTTGCGAAGGTGAACTTTGCGTGTGTGACATTGTTCCGCTTGTAGGGCGGGATATTTCGACTGTTTCGAAACATTTGTCCTTATTGAAAGAGGCTGGAGTTCTGAAGCACAGTAAACGTGGGACGAATGTGTACTACAGTTTGCAGATGGAATGCGTTCCCGGATTTTTGAGTTGTTTAAATAATTTTCTCGGTAAGAACCTAGAAAGTCAAGTTAAGGATTATGCTTCGAACTCGATCAAGCGATTGTAGTGGCAGGGCAAATTTTGATTTGACCCTTTTTTTTAGTTTAATACTTTCGTATTTGGCAAAATAACAATATTGAGGTGTGTGATGGAAGAATTAAAGATCAGCCCGTGTGCATGTTCAGGGAATAAACTTGAAGAGCTTGGTGTGCCTGGCAAAGAGATTGAAAAGAAGCCTCCTGTGCTCAGAGGGAAGGCTCTTTGGGCCGTATTAGTTGTGGCTCTTGTGATCTGGTATGCAGTGTATTCACAATTGCTTGAGTTTTCGAAGTATGTCTCTTTCGATTTGCTAGGACTGGCAGAGGAAAGCAGGCTTGGCGGGACAGTTCAGTTTTTCGTATATGATACTCCAAAAGTGTTGATGCTTCTTGGGATTGTCGTTTTTGGTATCGGGATAATTCGTTCCTATGTAACAGTTGAGTGGACGCAGAAAGTGCTGGCTGGCCGCAGGGAATCTGTCGGAAACGTTCTGGCCGCTCTTTTAGGCGTTGTTACCCCCTTTTGTTCCTGTTCAGCTGTTCCGCTTTTTATCGGATTTGTAGCAGGAGGCGTGCCTCTCGGAGTAACCTTTTCATTCCTAATCTCAGCACCCATGGTTAACGAAGTGGCCTTGGTGCTTCTCTACGGTTTAATGGGCTGGAAAATTGCCTCCTTATATTTTGTGACCGGGATAACTATCGCCATTGTTGCCGGTTGGGTTATTGGACGGCTGCACATGGAGAAATATGTGGAAGGCTGGGTTAAGCTTGCTACAGCTGATAAAAGTGCTGTGCAGGGGGAAATGTCTATCGAAGAGCGCGTTGATTTCGGCCTAGAATCAGTGAAAGATATTGTTGGGAAAGTCTGGCTGTATATGGTGTTTGGTATTGCTGCAGGGGCAGCTATTCACGGCTATGTCCCTGAAGGGATGATGGCTTCTATTATGGGTAAGGGTGCATGGTGGGCCGTGCCGGTGTCTGTTTTAATGGGAATCCCTATGTATACTAATGCTGCTGGCGTTATTCCGATTGTAGACGCCTTACTTGGTAAGGGGGCAGCTTTAGGGACTGTGCTTGCTTTCATGATGAGTGTTATTGCTCTTTCCCTTCCTGAAATGGTTATACTCCGAAAAGTGTTAAAGCCTAGGTTGATAGCGGTTTTTGTGGGTGTTGTTGGTTGCGGAATTCTTGTCGTCGGATATTTATTCAATATGATTATTTAGTCTTCAATTACTAATAAGATGAAAGCTTGCTTCGATTGGATAACAATTGGGGCAAGCTTTTATTGTTTTAAGTTCTTTTTGAACACTAATTATGTTAAAAAGAATCATATCAGTTTTATTAATGAGGGAGCTTATGCTTGAAAAATACGATACAGGGTTTCTTGTGGTAAGCTGCTCAGGGGCATTAAAATCAGGGCAGGTCGCGAATGCTATTGCTGTGAAGATGGCGGAAAATGGTTTTGCTGAAATGCTCAGCATAGCCGGAGTAGCTGCGGGAGTTGAAGAATATGTTGATAAAGCGATGCGAGCCGATGACCTAATCATAATTGATGGGTGTGAAAAAAAATGTGCCTGCAAAATAATTGAAAACTTAGGGGTTACTCCCAGGCATGAATTTTGTTTGGCAGAACTTGGCTATTCTGATTCAGATGGGCCTATTGATATGGCGGAAGTAGATATTTTTAGAAAAAAAATTAAACTTTTGTATGGACAGGCTAAAAGCAGTAGTAAGTATTCAGTCTGTGGTTGCGAAACTTGTATCCGAGATTAATTATAATTTATTTTGTTTAGCTGTATCTCTACAGTTCAATAATAAATAGTGATCGTAAATTGTACTTTAATTTAGGGTCGTTTTATCTTCCTGTATGTAGTTGAATTGTTTTTTTAAAGGGAGTTTCGCAGTGGATAAGGTCTTAATAATTGATGCCAGCAGGGTTACGGCTCATTTTATAAAAATGACTTTGGAGATTGCTGGTTTTGAGTGTGACACTGCATATAATCTGGAAGATGCTGCTAATATGATTGCGCAAAATAAATATTTTGTTGGTCTAAGTAGTTTGGTTTACGCGGGGCATGAGTCTGGGGATGGCATTGATCTTTTGGTGAATAATGATATTCCTGCAATCGTAGTAACTTCTTCCTTGGATGAAGACCAGCTTCAGGCTATTCAGAATAAAAACATAGTCGATTACGTCTTAAAAAAAGCAGAATATTCCGAATATATAGTCCGAATTGTCAAACGCGTTTACAACAATAGAAGAATAAAAGTGATGGTTGTGGATGACTCCATAACTATACGGCATTGGATTTCAGATATATTGCAACGGCAGGGGCTTACAGTTCTTGACGCTGATAGCGGCGAGGCTGCTTGCAAGGTTTTTAAGCAGAACCCTGATATTCGACTGATTCTGACAGATTATACCATGCCGGGTATGGACGGGCGCGAACTTACAGCAAAATTACGGCTAACTCATCATATGGATGAGCTTAGCATAATTGTGCTGTCGTCAGATGAGGACTCACGGACTGCTCCTTTATTTCTGAAGACAGGTGCGAATGACTTTATTCATAAGAGTGCGAGTGTAGAAGAAATTTTGTGTCGGGTTAACTCAAATTTGGAAATGCTTGAGTTGCTCGAAGAATCCAGAATGCGTGCAAACAAAGATTATCTTACAGGTATCTGGAATAGACGTTACTTCTTTGAATATGCTGAGCCTTTGTTTTGTGATTTAGAAGAAAGTGGAAGAAAACTGGCAATCGTAATGCTCGATATTGATCACTTTAAAAATGTTAATGATACCTATGGTCATGATGTAGGGGATTTGGTTTTGAAGGGTTTTTCAGCTAAACTCGCGGACTACTTTGATTCTGTCGGTCTTTCGGCTCGTTTCGGAGGGGAAGAGTTTACAGTTATTGTAGAAGATGTCGACCACGCAGAACTTGAAGAGTTTGTGAATGATTTTAGAGAAATCATTGAAAGCGATTCTCTACAACATAGAGGTCATGCAATAAAATTTACCGTTTCTATCGGGGTTTGTACAAACTCAAGGCTTGGCCTTGATGCAATGATTAACAGGGCTGATGTTTTGCTTTATGAGGCTAAGACCTCCGGAAGAAACAAAGTTGTGTGTGAAATAGTCTAATTATTGAAGTTGTTATTTGAATTTTATTCTACTGACTTTTTGACTCTGGAGGAATTATGCTGACATTTAGTGAGTTTTTTAAGTCCGGTGAAATCGTTAATTTGACTGAACAAGTTGTTTATGACGAGTTAAGAGCCTTCATTGATAAGCAGGAATATGAATTTTGTCAGTGTGATAAATGTCTCTTTGATATTGTGTGTGTACTTTTAAATTCTGTTCCGAGTTTGTATTCATCCAGTGTTGTTGATCGGACATACCCTAGTGAAGAGTTTTCAGTGGAATATGAACAATTGAGAAAGTTGGTTAAAGGCGAAGTTCCGAGAGCTATTGAAAGGGTTAAGGGGAGATTGCACCATTAATAACGCGGATCGTTGCTTGTATACTGCTTTGATTAGATGTTAGTTGAGATATAATTTTCTTTTGCTCAGGTAATTAATGAGTTATCTCTCTTATCTCTGGTGGTAGTAGAGATGTGTTTTTTGCGTGGTTTAAAATTTATTGATTGAGCATTTATATTATGTGCCTAAGGGGTGAACCTGTGATTTTTCAATTTAGTCGTAAAAGAGCTGTTAAAACCATGTCTGTAAGAAGCGTGCTTTTAATGTGCATGGTAGCTTCACTTGTTTTTGTTGCAGGATGTTTTGATGACAGCGATAAAGCTGCTGAAGTAAAAGCTATCCCTTTGAAAGTTGTTAAAGTCGGGGTGGAAGATTTTCCTGTGATGGGATCATATGTCGCTCAGGTTGAAGCTAAAAAGACTGTTGAAATTCGTTCGCGGGTTGAAGGATATCTCAAATCCCGTCATTTCGATGAAGGTGAGCTTGTTGATAAAGATCAACTGCTTTTCGTGATTGACCCCCGCCCATATAACGAGGCTCTGAATAAAGCTGATGCTGAGTTGGCTAGAAGCGAGGCACAGCTGGCTAAAGCAACTACAGACTATAACAGATTTAAAACTTTGTTTAAGCAAGGTGCTGTCAGTCGTGATGAATATGATACTAAGGCAACAGACAAGCAGGTTCTTGAAGCTCAGCTTAGTAATTCAAGAGCATCAGTTAAGGAGGCTCGTTTAAACGTTGCCTTTACTAAGATTGAGTCTCCTATGACGGGTATTATTGGTCGAACTCAAGCAAATCTAGGATCTCTTATTGCAAAGGAGTCGACTCTCTTGGCAACGGTTTCGGATGTTAAAAATATTTATGTTAATTTTAGTATTCCTGAGCGCGAGTACTTATTAGCCATCAAGGATATGGAAGAAAGGAAGCGGAAAGGCGAAACTCAGCCCAATCAGGCTCTTCAAATCGTTCTTGCTGATGGCAAGCTCTTTGATCAAAACGGAACATTCAGTATGGCGGATCGCGCTGTTGATTCCACCACAGGAACTCTTGGGCTTAGAGCAGAATTTCCAAATCCTGAGCAGATGCTTAGAGATGGGCAGTATGCAAAAGTTATCGTCCTGCTTAAGAATTTTAAAAATGCATTGGTTGTTCCAGCTAGAGCTCTCTTAGATATTCAGGGCAGAAAATCTGTTCTTACAGTTGCCACTAACGGGACTGTCATTGAAAGAGTTGTAGATGTCGCATTTGCCAATGATCAGAGTGCGGTAATCGAAAAGGGTCTCAAAGAGGGTGATCTAATTATTGCTGACGGTGTGAATAAAATCAGACCTGGAACAGTGGTTGCTCCTGAGGTTGTGGGTGATGAGACGAGTAAGACTGAGACTGCAAAACCTGAATAGCGCGTATTACTTCGCCTTTAGCTTATAAATAGGGAACGACAATGGTCAATTTTTTCATCGACAGACCGATTTTTTCATCAGTTATATCTATCGTCATTACACTGGTAGGGCTTTTAAGTATTTTCACTTTGCCTGTTGCCCAGTATCCCGAAATAGCACCTCCGACCGTTCAGGTCACCACCTCCTATAATGGTGCAAGCTCTGACGTTGTAGAGCAAACCGTTGCTGCTCCGATTGAGGAACAGGTTAACGGCGCGCAGGATATGCTTTACATGAACTCCATCAGTTCCAACGATGGTAGACTTGTTTTAAATGTTACTTTTGAACTTGGTCGTGACCTTGAATTGGCAACCGTTGATGTTCAGAACCGAGTCGCCCTTGCTAATCCGCAGCTTCCAGCTGAAGTTAGACAGTCCGGTGTAAGCGTTAAGAAACAGTCGGCCAGTATGATCTGTGCTATCAGTCTACTTTCCCCCGATAAATCTTTTGATGCTCTTTTCTTGAATAACTACGCCAAAATCAATCTTTATGATGCCATTGCCCGAATTCCTGGAGTTGGTAGTATTACTCTATTCGGTGATCAAGATTACGGTATGCGTATCTGGCTTAATCCCGACAAAATGGCTCAGTTGGGAATTACTGCTGATGATATCATCAATGTGGTTCAAGAGCAGAATCTACAGGCTCCTGCTGGGCAGGTGGGGCAGCCTCCAGCCGCATCAAGTCAGCAATTTCAGCTTTCTGTACGGGTTAAAGGAAGGCTCAGTGATCCTAAAGAGTTTGAGCAGATAATAGTCAAGGCGAATCCTGATGGTAGTACTGTCAGAATTAAAGATGTCGGTACCGTTGAGATGGGCTCTAAAGCTTATATTGCTTTTAGTAGGCAGGATGAATCCGCCTCCGCCATGCTTCTTGTTTATCAGTTACCAGGAGCGAATGCTCTCGATATTGTTGAGCAAGTAAGGTCTACAATGCAGGAGTTATCTACGTATTTCCCTGAAGGAATTGCGTACGATATTCCTTACGATACTACTTTGTTTGTTACGGCCTCTATTGATGAGGTTATGAGTACTCTTTACGAGGCTATGGTACTTGTCTTTTTAGTTGTTTTTATATTTTTGCAGAATTTAAGAGCTACAATCGTCCCGATGCTCGCTGTACCTGTTTCCCTTATAGGTACGTTTGCATCCTTTCAGGGGCTGGGTTTCTCTATCAATACGCTGACCCTCTTCGGGATGGTGCTTGCCATCGGGATTGTTGTTGATGATGCGATTGTTGTCGTGGAGGCAGTCCAGAAAAAAATTGATGATGACGGTATGGACCCTAAAGCGGCGACCAAAGAAGCAATGAAAGAGGTTACGGGACCTATTGTTGCGACCACTGTTGTCCTTATCGCGGTGTTTATTCCGGTTGCATTTATGGGCGGTATTTCCGGTCAGCTGTATAAACAGTTCGCGCTGACCCTTGCTGTTTCTGTTGGGATTTCATCCGTAAATGCACTGACTTTCTCCCCGGCGATGTGCGCATTGTTGTTAAGGCCTCAGCAGCAAGCTCGTGGTCCTCTGGGGTGGTTTTTCGGTAAGTTTAATAAATATTTTGACATAATTACTAAAGGATATACTGCCACCGTAAGGCTGATAATCAGGAAGTCTGTAATCGCCTTGATTGTCTTTGCCGTACTTATGGGAGCTACATGGACCCTTTTTGGAACCGTTCCTACCGGATTTGTTCCCGATGAAGATCAGGGGTATTTCATGGTTAACGTGCAGCTACCTGAGGGGGCATCATTGGCCCGTTCAGATGTGGCTGTTGCTGAAGTTGAAGCCCTTTTGCATGATGAACCCGGAGTAAAGTCTTTCTTCGCTCTTGGAGGGTTCAACCTTGTGACTGCGACTTATTCCTCTTACACATCAACGGTTTTCGTTATCCTTGAATCTTGGGATGATCGTAAAGACCCTTCACTTCATGTATCTTCAATTATGCAGAAAGTGCAGCGCAAGTTGGCTGGAGTTCAAGACGCAAAGATTGCAGTATTTAATCCCCCTCCAATCAATGGTATCGGGGCAACCGGGGGGATGCAGTTTGAATTGCAGGATAGGTCTGGTGGTTCAATTGAAGCTCTTGCGAAGGTTGCAAAGGATTTCTCTGAGAAGGCCTCACAGCGTCCTGAAATTGCTTATACGTTCACTCCTTTCAGTGCCACGGTTCCTCAGATTTATGTAGAAGTTGATCGTGATAAAGTTAGGAAGCTTGGAATTCCTTTGAATGAAATATTCAGCGCGTTACAGACTTTTCTTGGCGGGTTTTATATTAATGACTTCAATAAATATGGTAGAACATATCGCGTTATGGCACAGGCCGCTTCTGAGTTTAGAACCAGTCCTGCTGACATAGCTAAGTTCTATGTGCGTGGTGACACAGGCAAGATGATTCCTCTGTCTACTTTGGTTATAAGCAAGAAGATTTTCGGGCCGGAATATATCCGCCGTTATAACCTTTTCAAAGCCGTTGAAATAACAGCATCTGGCGCCCCAGGGATAAGTTCCGGACAGGTTCTTTCTACCATGGAAGAAGTCGCTCGTGATAATCTTCCTAGAGGATATAGCTACGAGTGGACGAACATTGCCTATCAGGAGAAACAATCCGGCGGGGAAATTGTAGTTATTTTTGCTCTCGCAGTACTCATGGTTTTCCTTGTTCTTGCCGCTCAGTATGAAAGCTGGATTATACCACTTGCTATTGTTTTTGCGGTACCGCTCGGTGTATTCGGGGCGATTTCGGGACAATGGTTGCGCGGCCTTGATAACAACGTTTATGCGCAAATCGGCTTAATTATGCTCATTGGTTTGGCCGCGAAAAATGCGATTCTTATTGTTGAATTTGCGAAGCAAAAATATGAAGGTGGTATGCCGTTCGTGGAGGCTGCTGTTGAAGCTGCACACTTACGTTTTCGCCCAATTTTGATGACATCATTCGCCTTTATCCTTGGTGTTATTCCACTTGTTATCGCAACAGGTGCCGGATCTGGTAGTCGTCATGCTCTTGGTACTTCTGTTTTTGCAGGTATGATTGCCGCAACGATTCTCGGGGTACTATTTGTTCCGCTGTTCTACGTTCAGCTTTTGAAGATAATTGAGCGGAAAAATTCTAAGACAGGGAACACTTATTCTTCAGTGAATGAAGTAAAGTCTGTGGATGCAGATAAGCCTAGTTCTAACGAGAATGATTCATAACATATACAAAGACCAAACATAGAAGTGATAAAATTAAAGCTCCTTCTCGTAATATTTGCGTGAAGGAGCTTTTGTTTGAGCTGTCTAAAATGAGCTGAAAGAAGTTGGCAGTCATATTCTCTATGAAGAGCATCAGTGATTTAGTCAGTCGGGGGAGCGTCCTTGAAAATAAAGTAGTAACTCCAAGCGGCGCAGGTTATTCCTATGAATGCTCCGAATATGACGTCGGAAGGGTAGTGCTTACCTACCACAACTCTGCTGATGCCAACGAGCACAGCCAAAATTAACGGTATATAGCGTTTTTTAGGAAGTAGCATGGCGATTGCGCAGGTCAGTGAAAATATGCGCAGGGTATGACCTGACGGGAATGAATTCTTGAGATATTTGGATGAAAACCAAGTGAGCCCGTATGATTCTTTTTCGAAAAAGAGTGGCGGCCTGCAACGCCCGAAGAACCACTTGAGTTCATCCCCTATAAGTATTGCTGTTCCCGTTGCCAATGCAATCAGGAGTAGGCTGCGCGAGCGCATGCTCGGCCCGTTCAAAGCAGCATCACATGCACCTGTTATAAGGGAAGTAGCTGTAATGGAAAGAATTACATGCCCTGAGGCAATAGCACTTAGACCTTTACCTATTGTTACCAAAAAAGTCCCTTTTAGGGTGTGTGTGCTTTTGGCAATGGGTATGTCGAAGTATTGGTAGAACAATACAATGGCGACTAAAGTGATAACACCCGAAATAAAGGTGAATCTCGCTAGCTTTTTCGAATCTTTAAACATTATAAGTCTCCATTTGTACCGGATGAGTTAACGTCTAAGAGCTAGTGGTTTTTAGCGAAAGTGTTCTTTTGCTACGAAGGGTTGACCGGTGAATGTTTTAAAGGGATTTTTACAAAAAAGGTAGTCCCTTTAGTTGAAGTTTCAAACCATGTTGTTCCCTGTAAATAATTTTCAGTAAACATTTTGACGCTGTATGTGCCAAGACCTCTACCTTCTCCTTTTGTGGAGAAGAACTTTTTATAAATACGAAACTGATCCTCAGTTGGGATATACGCTTCGTTTGAAATTTTGAAAATTACGAAATTATTTTCTTTATGATAATTGATAGTAACTGTTTGTCCGATAGAAGAAGCTTCAAGCGCGTTCTTAATCAGATTTTCAAGAACCCTATATAAAATATTTTTATCTGATGAAATGTGTATAGACTCTTCTTCATTAGGAAGAATGATTTTTTTGCCATCCGCAATACTGCTTCCAGAAAACATTGTCCTAAGTGAAAAAAGCATCTTGTGTGTATCAATCGGCCCAATCTCAATTTGAAGCTCTTGATTATCCGCAGACGTAAATAGTCGGTGGGCTTTGATTTCATGGGCGATGAAATTCGCTCTATCCTTGATCATGCCCGCAAGGTCAAAATTGCTGATTTCGTTTTGGCCCATTTGGATTAAAGAGGTTGCCCCGATGATTCCGTTTACTGCATTCATTAGATCGTGTATAAATATTTGTTCAATAATGTCTTTGTTTTTTTTTGCTGAAATATCAGTTAGATAGAGAATTGAATAAGGCTCATTTTCGACTTGAAAAGGCGAAGAGGAAAGGGAGAATGTAAGAGCTTTAATGGTGTCCTGATTTCTAGTCAGTAATGAACATTCGGTGGTTGCAACTTTGCCTTCGAATGACTTATTTACGAGGTTGAATGCTTCACAATTTGAACATTGTTCATTTTCACCGCACCCTCGGGCCTTCGCGTTTACGCATTTAACAAGCTCTCCAGGACGTAAGCCAAGTAAGTCATCTTGGTTTTCTTTGTCAAAAAGATCCAACAGTACTTTATTACACAGAACTATTTCTCTGTTTTCGTTTATAACAAGAACAGCGTGAGGCACTGTTTCCATAAGTTTCTGCCCAAGCTCTAACCTTAGAACTCTTTGTTGCCTACGAAGAGTCGCCTTGTCTGTTCTTTTTTGAGTAGTAATTATTGGATCAGAATTTTTTTCTATTGTCATATTCGCGGTAGTACCTTAATTGGAGTCATGTTTGAATGAACAAGAAAGTATCATGAATTATTGTTCTGAAAACCGCAGGCTTCCGCCATTGCCTTCCATGAAAAGGATACCCTTTTCCGTTCTCACGCTAAGAGATTGGCCAAGCGCTTGTAGGAACTTGAATTCTTGGTTGTCAATAGCATCCGCGCAGGCCATGCGTGTGCTGGCAAGAGGCCCTACTTTCAGAATGTTGTTTTTCAGGGTGTAGCTACCGTTAAACCTGTTGCATCCGCCAGAGCCTGTCACGTTACCATCATCGGTGAACATAACCCATGACTGGGCGAAATCAATTACACCAGTTCCATCTATATCTTCAAGAATCCATTTTGTTTGTAAAGGGAGATGTGCTGTCAGCTGCGATTTTGAAGCTGAACAACCGGCAAATGAAAGAGCTAGGCAAATTAAAATAATTCGGACAGTTAGTGATGTGATGTGCTTTTTTGTCATTCCTTGGTTCCTCCTAATTGATAAATAATAAGTATACTATTGATGAATTGATTAAAAAACTCAAGGAGTAGGTGCTAAGTTTTAAGTCCGCAAAGCATATAGCCTAGGATCAGGCTGCATTTATCTTTACAGGGTGGGTAGAATGTCTTGTGTTGCTTTGTAGCGGATTTGTTTTCTTTGCCATAATAAAATTCAGCAATTCCGAGAGGTCTCAAGTTGTTAAGAGCAGCAAAGTTGAGAAGCTTTGGAGCGCAGCAGTCACCTGTTCCAGCTGGGATTCCTTTGCCAGATGGTGGTATTTCAGGAAGTACTCGCGTTTCGCCACGGAAATTGGGCAGTTTGTATATATATCGAATTTTATCCATCAAAGCGCGTGACATGGTTTTTCTGAGCAATCCTAATTCGCCATATTTTTCAGTACCTTTTACAAGGTTTTCCATTTCTGCGCTAATAGCCATGATCTCGAGGGCTTTATTTTGGGTGAGGTCTTTAAATTCCTGGGTGTCTACTATTGGTGGTACCCAGCCATCCACTTCCCATATTGCGTTGTATTGCCCTGAAAAAGCGTAAGCGACGCCTTTATCATTATTGGAGTTAATATAGGTCATGACTCCGAACATCTGCCCCCGGGCCTTGCCGAAAACATAGTCTGTAGACATCGCTGGGTCGGCTTCAGAGTTTGGCACTGTGAAGTCAATTCTGCATGCTTGATCGAGCTTTTCCATAAGCAGAAGGCTTTGCTCGCGTGCGTCGTTTATACCAAGAGTATGAACGGTCTCGCATCGCTCGCAATAACCTGAACAGAACATGTCTGTTTGTGTAGTGTTTTCAGATTTATTCATACTTTTTACTTTTCGATTATAAGAAAAAGGGGGTCATGCATAAGCACAACCCCCTTTGAATAAACAATAGTCAGATATTACGATTTTCGAATTTGCTATTAGTTAAGGTTCCAATTCCCTGCTTATGATATTGGTCCCTTAAATTTAACAGAAAGAATACCGTATTCAATTTGGCCGCGGGGTGTTGTTACAACAACTTCCTCACCTTCCTCTTTACCGAGGAGGGCCTGCCCTACAGGAGACTCGATAGAGATGATCCCTTTTTTGAAATCACTTTCGTCAGGTCCCATGATTGTGTATATTTTTGAATCGCCAGAATCAATATCTTCAAGCTCAACAGTAGCCCCAAAAATGATTTTGGAACCGCCGAGAGTCGCTAGATCAATAATGTTGAAATGCGGTATTCTGGATTCAATATAGTTGATCTTGGCTTCCATCATACCCTGACGCTCACGCGCAGCATGGTAGCCTCCATTTTCCTTGAGGTCGCCTTCTTCGCGCGCCTCTTTGATTGCTTTGATTACAGCTGGGCGTTCTCTTTTAAGAGAGTCCAGTTCCTTCTTAACCTTAGCGAATCCTTCTTTTGAAATGGGTATTGTGCTCATTTCATAAACCTCAAATTTTTTCCTTCGGTGGTGTCAATAAAAAAGGCAGCCAAAACCGGAGCTGTTTCCGGGAAAGAAGCTGCTTGATAATATGCAAAAATTGGTTACTGAATTAAATGCCTAGAACATCCTTGCGTCAGGGTCAAGCTGCTTTTGGATTCTTTTAAAAAAGAAGTGACGCAATAAGGTCGACCTTGTTTTGTGTTATTATTAATGTAAGGTGCTTGTTTTATTGTAAAAAATCTACCTCCTATTTCTTTCAAATTCCTTTAAAAATGTATATAGTCTCTATCGCTAAGCGAACTATATGAACTTAAATTTTATATTCGATAAAAACGTCTCAGAGGTTTGGTTATAAGTGGCTGATAATATTAAATCAATTAAGAAGAGAGAAGTTAAACCTGGGATGTACATCCGAGGCTATGGCAAAGGAACATTCCATGATCCGCAAGTCGAGGTTGGGAAGTTTGTTGAGTCCTATGATGATATAGCCAAGTATCTTCCTGCTGATACTGATCAAGTCGAGATTTTAACCGACAAGTTTTTAGATATTTCAGAAGTAAGTTTTCGGAAAGTGAAAGTGTCAGCGAGTCAGTCTGCCAAAGCGCTTGCTGAAGCTATGCCCGCTGCCCACAAAGTTCATGATGAAGCAATGGGTTACGCTAAAAAATTGTTTAGTGATCTTCAGAGCGGAAAGGAGATCGAGCTTGAGGATGCTGTTCCGATTGTTGATAATATAATTGAAAATGTGTCGGCTAATAAGTCGGCATCTTTGACTCTGTCTTTTTTGAAAAGGTATGATGAGTATACATATACCCATTGTATTAATGTGAACCTGTTTTCGGTTCTTCTTGGTAAAGATATGGGGCTTGATCGTGAGCAGTTACAGCATCTCGGAGTTGCGGCTCTTTTTCACGATGTCGGTAAAGGTAGAGTCCCGAGTGAAGTGCTTAATAAGCCCGGCAAGCTCACAGCTGAAGAATTCGACATTATGAAAGGGCATCCTCTTCTCGGGCTCAAGGTTTTACGTTCTGTTGATGGGCTGAGTAAGGATATTTTACGTGGTGTGGTTGAGCATCATGAGCGGTTTAATGGAACAGGATACCCGAGGCAGTTGGAAGGTAATGGGATTCATCCATACGGACGGATGATCGCTATTGCGGACGTTTATGATGCCCTTACCAGTGTTAGGGTATACAAAAAAGCCATGACGGCGGCTAAGGCTCTGACCTTGATGTACAAGTGGAAGGGGACCGATTTTGATCCGGTTTATCTTGACCGCTTTGTGAGAGTTATTGGAATATATCCTCCGGGGTCATTTGTTCAATTGGATGATGAAAGATACGCTCTAGTCCTTGAGACGAACGAGAATGCGCCTTTAAAACCTATGGTGAAGATTTTATTAGATAAAAGAAGAAAGCCTATTCTCCATGAATGTATAGATTTAAGCACATATGATTTAAATGGAGAGGGACTTAAAGTTCTTTGTCAGCCTGATCCTGAAAATCTTGGTATTAATATGAAGATGTTAGCTGATTTCTTAGCTTAAGGAGTACTTCCTGTGCATGTATGTCCTTGGTGGCTGGCTTATTTTTTTGACAATGGATTTAGGCGCTTAATTGATCCTGTGGATGAAGCTCTGGACAAATGGGTAAAGCCCGGAATGACCGTACTAGATTTCGGATGTGGTATGGGGCATTATTCAATTGGTGCGGCTCGTCTCGTTGGGAAAGCCGGAAAAGTGATTGCCGTTGATCTTCAGGATAAAATGCTTGAAATTATGATGCGCAGGGCGGAGAAGGCCGGCGTTGCGGATATTATTATTCCTCATAAATGTAGCGCGCATGAGATTGGCTATGCAGGTGTTGTTGATTTTGTTGTGTCGTCTTTCGTTCTTCACGAAACTCCTGATTTCGCAGTTGCATTGCAGGAAATATATTCGGTTCTCGGCGAGGGAGGCGGGTTTTATCTTACCGAACCTCGTATGCATGTTAAGGCCGATTTTTTCACGAAAGAAATGACAACAGCGGCAAAGCTAGGTTTTAACGTTGAAGTGCTGGACCCCGCAATGCTCGCTTATAAAGCATACATGACCAAATAGTTTTAAATTACAAATTCCATGTCTGAGAATACTTTGTCTTCATCATATAATGAAGGGTGGTTTGCTGAGATTTCTACCATCGCTTCAAAAAAAGCGTCCCATCCAAGAACTTCCGCCTCTTTCTTTTTATTCACGAACAGTTTGAATGTCTGCCCTTTAGGACATTTGGTCATGTTTAGTTCAAGAACTCCATTGGGAGTCGATTCCAGCCAGACGGCAGACCATGAAGTCCTGTCTCCTTCGGTTTTTTTATACTTCTCAAAATAAGCTTCAAATATTCTCTCAACTTCGGTCCGCTGCATAATAGTCTCTCCCCTAAATCATTAAGTAAGTGCGCTAGATGTTTTGCACGTTACCCTTATTTTAGGTTATCCGGCAAGTTTCGCAATTTGGGCTTTATTCTCTGCAAAAATGTCTATTGCGTTGGTCTTGTTTTATTAATGTTTGCAAAAATGTAATATTTTGTCTTTCCCGTTGAACTTTGCCATTGGCTCGTCTTGTTGGTGTTACATGGAAAAGGGGCTAATAAAGCTCTTAAGTCTTATATAATCAGGTTAAAGGGATATATTTATTTCTGTGAAAAATATGACAATTATGGATACTTCTGTTCTGCCCTGTAAATGCACCTAGGAATAACGTGTGTTGCACAAAGCCATGTACGGCAGTTTAAATATGTTCTTTAATAATGTTGTTTATTTATATTTAATCTTTTATTTTAGTAATTTACGTGGTTTTCAAGGGTGTATGCTTTGCTTTTTAGAAGTTGTTATGAACTTCGAAGCAAGCTTTAAAGAATAGGTCGAGCCTTCCTCTTTTGTTAAAAAAACTTCAATTTCGTATTTTTGTTTGCCAAAAATGTGTTCTTCTGTCAGTCTTGTCTTCCTGAATCGCTCTAATCTACAAAAAAGTGACACTCACATTCTGGTCTCGATTCATTTTCTGGCCGCTTATACCTTCAGCACTACTTTTGAGGGGTGGAAAACTCAAAATGTAAATAGTGCACATGTTAGCTTGGCAGTATGCCTTGAGATTTATCGATTAGAGCCAGGGTGGCTGAGTTAAAACAGATTTCTAGCAACATTTCAGCAGCTTTTCAAAAGATCGTTAGAATTCCACTGGTAATATATACCTGAATGTAATCATCTTTAAGTAACTGCGAAAATGTGAACCTTATAAACATGGAGTGAGCTGAAAATATGTGCCGTTTATTTGCGCTTACAAGCCGCGACCCAATTTCACCCATGCGTGCCATCGATGCTCTTAATGTAATGAAAGAGGGTCATGATGGTTCCGGTGTGGGACTATATTTGAATGGACTCAGCGGTCCATTTGAAGAATTGAAGGAATGTCCGATTTTATCGGGAATTTTCACCGAAGCTGGCCTTCGTAGATTGGACCAGTACTCAATGGACAAGGGCTTTAAGTCTAAGTTTAGCATCCTCTATGCACCTGACGGACCTCCTCCTGTAGGGACTCCTGTGCGCGGAACATACGCAGCTATTGCTTACAGTGTTCCTAAGGGATGGGAAAATCTTTCTGAAGCAGAGCAGGGCTCGCGTTTGGTTCAAATGCGTCTTGATCTCAAGAAGATGGGCGAAGAGTCTGGTGATATGATGGTATTTTCTTTCTGGCCTGACACAATAGTAATCAAAGAAGTTGGTGATCCGCTCGAAATCGGCGAATTCCTTCAGCTTGATCGCAACAAGGATATCTACGCACGCAGAATCCTTGCTCAGGGAAGACAGAATACTAACTACGCAATTAACCTCTATGCATGTCACCCTTTCTTTATAGAAGGCGTTGCCTCTATGACTAATGGTGAAAACACTGCATTTATCCCAATTAAAGAATATCTTCAGTCAAGGAATATCACTGGATACAGTGGTTATCAGTCTGATTCTGAAGTTTTCACACATATCGCTCACTATACGACTAAGCGACTCGGCCTTGATATCAGGGCGTATAAGCACATCATCACTCCCCTGAGTGATAGCGAAATTGCTGAGCATCCAGACAGAGCGTTCTTAACCGAACTCAAACGTTCATGCCGCAAACTCATTATTGATGGTCCTAACTGTGTCATCGGCTGTCTGCCCGGCGGACGCATGTTTATGACTCAGGACCGCAAGAAATTCCGTCCCGGCATTGTCGGCGGAAAAGACGGCATCTTTGGTTTCTCCTCTGAAGTCTGCGGCCTGAATGCTGCAATTCCAGATCGTGATAAGTCCAAAGATTTTCAACCAATGCATCTTGATACAGTTATTGTCGGACCCGACTGCAAGGAGATTATCCAATGCTCTCAGACAGACCAATTACCCCGTCAACTTTAGGCGTTAAGGATTTACCTTGGCAAATCAAGTGGGACAAAGATCTTTGCACACAGTGCGGTCGTTGCACCTCAGTCTGCCCGGTAAGTGCTATTGAACTAGGCGTTTTCCGTAAGCGTACTATTGTAACTCCTGCTGGTCTTAGAAAGAAGCCTAGCAACGAGCACTCCATATTCTATGGAATCAGGCAGAAGACCGATCCCGCTTATGGTTGTATCGGCTGTTCCATGTGCAACATGGTTTGCCCCAACAACGCAATTCAGCCGAACCGTGATGAAGGTTCCACCACTATGAAGTTTCATAATGATCGTGGTGGTCAGCCTAGAACTCGCGGCGGACGCAGAAATTCTGAAGAAAGCTTGCTTGATCAGATTAAATTTATGCGTATATCCATGCTTACTGACCCCGCACTTGATGCAGGTAGGCATGAGTTCAGCCTCAATACTTTGATAGGACGCATTCAGTCTCCTGAAGAAAGTTTGAAGTGTATGGCTGAAAATGGCTGGAAGCCTCCAGTTAGAGAAATATACCCGCTCATTATCGGTGGTATGTCCTTTGGCGCGCTTTCCCCCAATATGTGGGAAGGGTTGCAGATGGGTGTTGCCTACTTGAATGAAGAGCTTGGAATGCCAGTTCGCATCAGTACGGGTGAAGGCGGTTGTCCTCCGCGTCTGTTGCGTTCCAAATTCCTTAAATATGTTATTTTACAGATCGCGAGTGGTTATTTCGGATGGGATGAAATTATTCATGCTATTCCTGAAATGAAAGTAGACCCTTGTGCTATTGAAATTAAATACGGACAGGGCGCAAAGCCGGGTGATGGTGGACTGCTGATGTGGCATAAAGTGAACAAGCTGATTGCAGCTATTCGCGGTGTTCCAAGAGGTATCAGCCTACCTAGTCCTCCAACTCATCAGACACAGTATTCCATTGAGGAATCTGTAGCGAAGATGATCCAGTCCATGAGTATGGCTTGGGGATTCAGAGTTCCTGTATATCCAAAGATCTCAGCATCTTCCACTTCCCTTGCTGTTCTGAATAACCTGACTCGTAATCCTTACGCTGCAGGACTCGCCATTGATGGTGAAGACGGCGGAACTGGAGCTGCGTACAACGTATCCATGAATCACATGGGACACCCGATCGCAAGTAATTTGCGTGACTGCTACAACGCTCTGGTCACAACTGGTCAGCAGAACGAACTGCCTCTCATCGCAGGTGGTGGTATCGGTAAATCAGGCAATCTCGCTGCGAATGCGGCGGCCTTGATTATGCTTGGCGCAAGTGCTGTTCAGGTTGGTAAATATGTCATGCAGGCTGGCGCAGGCTGTCTCGGTTCCGAGAAAGATCGCTGTAATGTCTGTAACATTGGTATCTGTCCTAAGGGTATTACTTCTCAGGATCCAAGACTTTATCGTCGCCTAGATCCTGAAAAAGTCGCAGAGCGCGTTGTTGACTTTTATCTGAGTTTCGACACGGAAATTAAAAAGATTATTGCTCCGCTTGGACGTTCGTCTTCATTGCCTATCGGTATGTCGGACGCACTTGGAATCAGTGATCGTGATGCTGCCGAAAGACTTGGCATTAAGTACGTGGTTTAACTCCCGAAGCTCGTGATATACCGGAGATAAAAAATGGCTACAAAAAAAGTATGCATAAGCGGTGTAGAAGACGGTTTACGTCTTGAATCACGCATTCTTGAAGAAATTATTCAAAAGAATGTTCGTGAAGGTGCCCGCAAGCTTGAAATAGATGCCCTTGGTCAACATGGAATTGGCGGACGGTTGTGGATTTCCAAGGACGAGCCAATTGAAATAGACGTTCTCGGTTCACCCGGTCAGCGTTTAGGTTCAAAAGGTTTTCCCGGAACAACAATTAATGTTCACGGTTCAGTTTCTGATGACGTAGGTTGGCTGAATGCCGGAGCAGAAATCATCGTTCACGGTGATGGAACCAACGGCGCATGTAATGCTATGGCGCAGGGGAAAGTCGTAATTAGCGGCAATCTCGGTGCTCGTGGTATGACCATGACTAAGACTAACCCAAGATTTGATCCACCTGAGTTGTGGGTGCTTGGAACAGTCGGTGATTACTTTGCTGAATTCATGGCTGGCGGAACCGCAGTTGTCTGTGGTTACAAAGGGCAGAATACAGAAAATGTTCTGGGATACAGACCATGTGTAGGTATGGTTGGCGGACGTATATTTGTTCGTGGACCGCATGACGGTTTTTCTCAGTCAGATGCCATTCTAGAGCCAATCAACGACGCTGATTGGGCATGGCTCACCGAAAATTTAAAAATTAATCTCGCGAAGATCAACAAATCATACTTGTATGAAAAGTTGATTGATAGAACGGACTGGGAACTCATCAGAGCTAAGACTCCTTTTGAGAAGACTGGTAAAGTTCGTCTCTCCATGACAGAATTCCGTGCGAAAGTATGGGATGAAGAGCTAGGGCGTGGCGGTTTGATCGGTGATTTGACTGATCTTGATAGGTCACCAATTGGGCTAGTGCCGAGCGGCATTTTAAGAAGATATGTTCCCGTTTGGGAAAACAGTAAATACGAAGCTCCATGTCAGTCCAGTTGTCCGAGTGGAATTCCTGTTCAGGAACGTTGGCAGTTAGTTCGTGACGGTCTGGTAGACGAAGCTGTTGACCTTGCACTTGCATATACGCCTTTCCCCGCAACGGTTTGTGGATATCTCTGTCCGAACCTCTGTATGGATGGATGTACTCGAGGACTCAAGAAGATGATCCCTGTGGACATCACAAAGCTTGGTCGCGCAGGTGTTAATAGTAAGGCTCCAAAGCTTCCCGCTCTGTCAGGCAAAAAGGTTGCTGTTATCGGTGGTGGACCAGCTGGTATTTCCATCGCATGGCAGATTCGCATGAAGGGACATGAAGCTGTTGTTTACGACATGGCTAAAACCCTTGGCGGAAAGATTGCTTCAGCTATTCCTTCAAGCCGTATTCCTAAAGAAGTGCTTGATGCTGAGCTAAAACGTGCCGCAGAAGTTATTCCCCACGTTCACTTACATAAAAAAATGGACAGCGATGATTTCGCTGAACTCAAGCAGGCAAATGACGCGGTAGTTCTTGCTATCGGCGCTCAGAAACCTCGCATGATTCCTATTCCCGGTCATGAAATGATTACCCCGGCTCTGACGTTCCTCCAGAACTCTGTTGCTGGTAAAGCTAAGGTCGGTAAAAAAGTAGTAATTATCGGGGCTGGTAATGTCGGTTGTGATGTTGCTACCGAATGTGGACGCCTAGGTGCTAAATCAATAACTTTGATTGATATTCAGGAACCTGCATCCTTCGGTAAAGAAAGGAAAGAAGCAGAAGAAGCAGGCGCTAAGTTCAAGTGGCCTTGTTTCACGCAGGAAGTTACCAAGAAGGGTGTACTTCTTAAATCCGGTGAGCTTCTCGAAGCTGACACTGTGATTCTATCCATCGGTGATACACCTGATGTAGAGTTTCTGCCCGAAGGGATTGCTCTTGATCGCGGACACGTGGTTGTTAATGAAAATTACCAGACCACAGATCCTAAAGTCTATGCCATTGGTGATACTGTTCGTCCTGGTTTGCTCACTCATGCTATCGGGCATGGTCGCAAGGCTGCGGAGGTAATTGATGATATATTCACTGGTAGACGTCCTGAAGTTCATCCTAAAGAAGTAATAGACTACAGCAGAATGACTCTTGAGTATTTTGATCCTCGTCTGACTGAATTTTCAGATATGAATCAGTGTGCAACAGAATGTTCTTCCTGTGGATCCTGTAGAGACTGTGGACTTTGCGAAACTGTCTGTCCTCAAATGGCTATTACTCGTAATAGTCTTGAAGGTAAGAAGTTTGAAATGTACTGCGACCCCGATAAATGTATCGGTTGTGGTTTCTGCGCAAATGTTTGTCCATGTGGTATCTGGAACTTAGTGGATAATACTCCGCTCGGTTAATAGTTCCCGTTTGGTAGAGAGTCCTCGCTATAAGTTATAAATAAAAATGCCCGCCGAAGTTATTCGGCGGGCATTTTTTTGTGCGCTTGAAATATGAATTTTTAAAACAATGGTGGAATTTCAAACTCAAGCATTTCTTTTGTCTTAGGGTGCATGAAAGATAAATATCCAGCATGTAATTTAAGCTGTCCCGGGGCAGTGCCTGTCCCGTACAATCTGTCGCCTACAATAGGGCAATTAAGTCCGAGAGGATGCGCTGAGTGCACTCTAAGCTGATGCGTGCGTCCAGTTAGCGGGGTAAACTCAACTCTGGTCTTTCCATCTTCTATTCCAATCTTGCGCCATTCAGTTACACCCAATTTACCGTGAATCGGATCATAAACTTGGTATGGGCGATTGTACGGATCAAGTCTGAAGGCCATTTCTATAACGCCTTCATCATCTTTTATGATGCCATCTAAAAGGGCAACGTATCTCTTTTTTACCTGTCGTTTTTGAAACTGATCCACTATTTCCCGTACCGCACGGGCCGTAAAACCCAATACAATTAGGCCCGAAGTGTCCATATCTAATCTATGGATAGTCGGGAATTTGCGGCAGTCTGGAAACATGGCCTGAACGCGCGCAACTACGCAGTCCTTCCCTTCAGGCCCGAGGCCGGGAACGGATAAAAGTCCGCTTGGTTTATTTACTACGACAATTTTTGTGTCTGAATAGACGATATCAAGCAGTTCTTTGTTATTCATTATATTCTAAGTTGGTTAAATATCAAAAGCATAAACGCTTATTAATGTAAGTATTGAGTGGGTCATACCTATCGCAATTACGATCATAGAGATAGGGAGTAGAAGTTGATTCGTAAATTTATAATTCATACCACGTGGGTGTGACATATGATGCGTAGTTTGGTAACATCTTGATATTATATCACTAAAAATCATGATGGGTTTATTGTCTAAATATTCATATCACTTTCGCATAAAACAGGTTGTGAAAAAAAGATCACTTGTTATATCATGGACTTAGAACTACTTTGTAATAAAAATCACAATATATCTATTTTTTTGATTGCCTAATCAGTCGAAATTAGCTAGTTCTTTGATCACGGAATCAATGAGTCGTTTCGGTAATCAATTTTTGCAGTGGCAAAAGGATTCAAAACTGGATTTCTGACTTATCGAGATTTTTTAGGACGATATTTAAGGTTTTAAAATATTTTTATTAACACAAGCTTCCATTCAGAATGGAACAGGTAATCGAGATGAAGAAAATGAGCTTGATTTTTATTCTTTTAGTGGCCCTCGTAGCAACTGCAGCGACAGCTGAATGTCGTGACAGTAAATCTAATGATGTAACAACTGTTGCAGAAGCAAGAATTTCTGGTACCGACACTAAAGCAGTTCTTCACGGTTTTTTCATTAAAAAGATCAATGATAATAAATATGTATTTCAGGATAAGACCGGCGAGATAGTTGTAGACTTGAATGCTGATGGCGCAGGATCCCTACTTGCGGATGGCACAGCTGAAGTTGCACTTGTAGGTAGGGTCGAGCAGGATCTTACTTTTGCCGGTATCGAAGCCCAGAAAATAACCGTTCTTAACTAAAACGGACCTCACAGGAAGTTTCTTCCGCACTCAAATAGGTCGCTTCATTCAGGCGGCTGACTAAACTGTATTGTCAACAGTTTTTAAAGACCGCGTCATCTGACGCGGTCTTTCTGTTTTTAAAGCAGGGTGGAAATTGTCGTAATTATTTTTTCTTTTGAAATAGGCTTTGTGAGAAAACAATCGCAGCCAGCGGTTAGGATTTTATCTTTTACTTCAGACAATGCATGAGCTGTAAGCGCAATTATTTTTGCCGGTTTTTCTTGATGTTCTATTTCCCACTCACGGATTCTCATCGTTGCTTCATAGCCATCCATGATGGGCATTTCTATGTCCATTAGAATTACATCAAAAGCATTCTTAGTCCGTTCATCCAATCCTTCCTGTCCATTGTTTGTAATGGTAAGGAGGTGTGGAAGGTCTTTTAAGAACAGTTCTATGAGTAAGCAATTAGCCTTGTTGTCTTCGATAAGCAGAATGTTCAGCGATTTGGTTGAAGCATTTACAGTCGCTATGCTTGGCTTCGGTTTACACTCTGTATTTGAGGTAAGATCTATTTCTTTCACCACTTTTTCGAGGTCAAAAATAGTAAGAGGTTTTAATAGGACATGCCCTTCAAATGCGTCTCTGATATGGTGATGCTCAACATTTGCAAAAATAATGATCTTTTTTTCATCAATCCCAAGTTCTACTAGGGAAGATACCGTTTTTTTCCATTTCCAGCCATGAATGTTATCTCTTATTATGATTAGGTCATAAGGGATAGATCCTTTGGCCGCTTCACTTATCAGACTCTTACCTACTTCAAAATTATGTGCTTTATCTACTTTCCTAGAGATTGCGCTGAGCCTGACCGCTAATGATTCGCGAGAATAATTCTGATCATTGATTAACAGAATTGATTGGTCATTAAGGATGGAATCTCTGTTGTATACCACGTCATTTGTGGCGAAAGGAATGTCTATATGTACCGAAGAGCCGAACCCCTTGGTACTTTCCATCCATATGCGACCGGTCATGGCCTCACAGAGCGATTTACATATAGAAAGACCCAGTCCCGTGCCGCCGTACTGGCGAGTTGTGGAAGAGTCTTCTTGTGTAAATCTATCAAAAATTGAATCAAGCTTATCCGTTTCGATTCCTATGCCGCTGTCTTTAATCTCAAAGTGAAGTCCTATCTTGTTACCTAGCTCACTGGACCTTCCTTCACTGAGCGAAATTTCGAGAACAACGAATCCTCTTTCTGTGAATTTAATAGCATTGCCAAGTAAGTTTACAAAAATTTGCATTAATCTTGCGGGGTCACCGATGACTCTGGTCGGAACATTCCGTTTAATGCTGTAAGCAAGTTCAAGTCCTTTGCTATGTCCCGCAAGGGATGTGACTTTAAAAGCTCTGCCTATTAAATGATCAAGATCAATCTCCTCGTGTTCAAAGGCGACTTGTCCAGCTTCAATTTTACTTAAATCAAGAATGTCATTGATTAGATGGAGTAGTGTTTCGCCTGATTCCTGAAGAACTTCGAGGAATCTCTGCTGCTCACCATCAAGTCCTGAATCGGCCAGAATGTCTGCCATTCCGAGAATCGCATTCATGGGGGTTCTTATTTCATGACTCATTGCGGCAAGAAACTGGGATTTAGCCACAGCTCCTTTTTCAGCCTCTACAGCCATTGCTTCTGATCGTGCTATAGAAATGACAAGCTTCTCGTTGGCAGCCTCCAAATCGTGAGTGCGTTCTTGAACTTTCACTTCTAGATTTTTGTAGAGGGATTCTAGATTTTTGCTCATATAATTGAAATTTAGAGCTAGTCGCCCGATTTCATCCATTCTGCTACCAACATTTGCCGTAACGAATTCCCGGTTTGCAATCTTTCGTGTGTTGTTATCCAAAATACTTAGGGGTGATATCAAAATTTTGCGAAAAAAAGCATCTAAAGCTAAAATAGTGCAAAGCATGCAACCTATTAAAATAATTACGAGATCAATTGTTTTGGTTTTGATATCTTGCCGAACTTGATCAAGGGTCAGTCCAATTTCGACCCTCCCTAAATTTTCTTTTCCATTAATGATAGGGTGAGCCACAACCATAATATTATTATCGTAGTGAGCTGTGTTTTTGGTCTTGCGATTTTGATATACGATATTACCGGATTGCAGAATGGGCATTCCGTCCTGATCATATATTTCACAAAAAGCGACCTGTGAGGACTTTTCGACAGATAGGGCAAGATCTTCGATTAAAAAATAACTGAAGCGGGGCAAATATTCCGCACAAGAGCGTGCGGTTAGAGACGCGATATTTTTACCGTGTTCGTAAAGGTTTTCCTCTAGCAACTTTTTTTGGGAATCAATAATATAGTATCCCAGAAAAAAGAAAAAAAGTGCTAGTATAAGACATGTTCCAACTGAGGTTTTAAGCCTTAAGCTATCTTTCATTGTAGCAGTATAGTGCTTCCACCGTTTCGGTTATATTTCAATTGTGTGCTTTTTTAGATGTTATTGAAAATAATCGTAAATGTGGTTAATTTGTGGCTGGATTTTCAATTTTCAGTTCGCCGCTGATGATCATTTTCTTTATTTTTTCAATCTTTTCCAGAGTCTTAGCTGGTAATTGGTCTTTAGTGTATTTCATTTCACTTAAACATACACCATTATTTTTAAGGCCATAATATGTAGGTCCAGCTTTGAATTTGCCTTGCATTATTTTTTTCAATTCCTCATAGGCCGCGACATCCAGCCTTTTAATCATACTGGTCAGGATATTGCCCTTAGCAAGGGAATCTTGATCTGAGTCTACGCCGATTGCATATTTACCAGTACGGCGGGCGGCTTCTATTACCCCGTTTCCTGTTAAACCTGCTACGGTAAAGACAATATCCGCTCCTTTCCCATACTGGTCCATAGCCATTTTGTATCCTTTTTTGGGATTGTCAAAGCCTGAGAAATCACCAGCTGGACTTGCGTATTCTGAAAAAACTTCAATTCCGGGAGCAGAATATTCAGCGCCAGCTTTGAACCCTTGTTCAAACTGGTGAAGAAGGTATATGTCGACGCCGCCGATATATCCTATTTTGTTGGTTTTAGTTACATACCCGGCAAGAGCTCCAGCTAGAAAAGATCCTTCATACTGTTTGAACACCGCGGAAGAAACATTAGGAGCTTTATCAATAGGGACTTCTATCATAATAAATTTTTTATCTGGAAAATTGGCCGCTGCGTCTTCTGCCAGTTGTTTGTGTTGACCGCCGAGCAGGACTATAATGTCAGATTTACTTGCAAGGTCAGCTACTTCTTTTGCTGTGGCGATACCGGTTTTATGCGGTTCAATAATTATTAATTTGAAGCCGAATTCCTGTTGGGCCTTGCGGATTCCTCCGTATGTCATGTCATTAAAAGACAAATCTCCAAGACCGGAGGTTCCTGTGAGAAAACCGACGACCGCAGGGGCTGCAAAGGAAACAAGAGCTGTAGTGCTTAATATTAGAAGTGTAAAAAAGGCCGTGATCAAACTTTTCATGAGATTCTCTCCATTAAAAATAGTTTTACACTAAATGGGCGTGATTCAATACGGTTCTGACCTGTTGAACAATAATCATTATATCTCGCGTATCGTAGTCGAAGTAAAGCAGAAAATAGGTTATTTCACTGCGCTTTTTACTCTTGAGAAGTTTATTTTCAGCTTCTTGAATAGCCCCTTTCTCCAGTCAATTTTGTCGCCACGCTGCGCAAGCCAAACTCCTGTGAAGATGACTAAGGAAGCGAACATTTGTGAAATAGTTAAAGTCTCTCCCAATATTACCCAGCCAAAGAATGCTGCTATTGCCGGTACAAGATTTATAAATGCTGAAGCTTTACCTGCTGGCAGTTTGCTCATTCCTACATTGTACAGTCCAAACGCTCCAAGAGTCACAAATGCGCCGAGGTATCCGGCAATAATTAAAACGGTGAGAGGGTCCGGTCCTATGCCATCTCGGATAAGCAGGTATAGGCCGGGCAGGAAAAATATGGCCCCTGCTGCGTTTTGAACTGCTGTCAGAGTCCACGGTCCGTAGTTGACGGATAGTCTTTTTACTAAAAGCATATATCCTGCCGCGCTGACCATTGCTGCCAGTTCCAGCATATTTCCAAGAGCTGGGTTGCTGGCGTTATCTGAAGGGGTTCCTGTAAGTGTCAGTGCTCCAACTCCCACTACAGCGAGTGCTAGTCCTAGCCAGCCTGCGCGGGTTGTTTTTTCGTTAAAAAATATTCCTGCTCCCACAGCAACCATTAGCGGAAGAGATGCTGAAATAAGTCCGGCCTGTGTTGCCGAAGTGTAGGTTAAGGCGTGGGATTCACATAAAAAATATAAGCATGGCATGAGAAAAGCCAAAAGAGCCAGCGCCTTACGGTCTTTACCCTTTTTTACGGTCCCGGCGAATCTGGAAGTGAAAGGGGCTAAAGCAAGGGTCGCGATGCTGGTCCTAAGCCACATAACCGCCCATGGATTTAAGGTGTTCACTAGATGTTTCATGGCCGCGAACGCGCTGCCCCAGAGAAAGACCGCGCTAAGTATTGCAATGACGGGAATTATATTTTGAGATCCTGACAATTCATTTTTGGTACTTGTATTCTTCATATTTTACTCTCCTATATGGAGGGGGTTTATTTGAAAAGAAAATTCAAATCTTGGAGAATATTGCTGTTTGGTAAATATCGCGAGCGATCTATAAAATAGGGCAATGAGAGGCTATAACAATTGAGAGATATTTGATGATTGAATAAGTCTTCAAAGTCAGGTGATAGGATATGTACTGGTCGCGAGCGTATAGGCTAAGTTGATGAATTTGCAAAAGTATGCGGTTAGGCTTGAGTGTACTGAGTAGGAGTTGCTCCCGTATATTTACGAAAAACATTGGTGAAGTGGCTTTGGTCGGAAAATCCGCTATCAAGGGCAACCTGAGCAAGTGGGGTTCCTGAGCGGAGTAACCGTTTCGCGTGGTCTATTCTTTGTTGAATGTGGTAGTTATGTGGCGGAAGTCCTACCGTTTCGCGAAAAACTCTGAGCAGGTGGTATCTGGAGAGCCCTGCAACTTTTGACAGTTCATCAAGTGTCACTTTTTCTGATAGATTTTCATTCAGGTAATTTCGGGCGCGGCGCACAGCTTGAGGTTCTTTGGTCTTTGGTACTTTTGAGCTTAGCTCGCAATGTCTTGTAAGCAGGGCCGCCGCTGCTTGTGATAAAGCCGTATCTAACTCTAGCCTGCTGGTTTGAGCCACAGCCGCATTATTTAGCTGAGTGAGTGAATGTGTTGCGAGGTTGTCCTGAATTACGACTGATTTAAATTCGGGCAAGCGCTCTTTTTCCGCAAGATCTCTGGCGGCCTTTTCGAGGAGCGGGTTGTCAAAGCTGAATACCCTGTATGTTAAGCGGGTTTCCGGGCTTGTAAGGACTCCCGAATGAACTAGGCCGGGGTTGAAAAGGGCTATTTCTCCGCCCCTAACGAATGAACTTCCGGCTCCAGGCTGACGGCAGTAACAGCCACCAGCTTCCATTACTCCTACAGAGTGGAAGCCGTGCGTATGATTTGGGAAGGAGTGGTTGGAATTAATAACTTCCTGAATCTCCAGTCCCACCACTTCTTTCGGTCTGAGATATTGTATTTTACCCTTGCTCATGATTTCCTCAATGCATAATTTTGCATAATCCGCTTAGTGAGGCAAGTTAATGCATGGGGTCTGGGTAGTCTTGTAAAAAATTGCTGTGGTGTATATTGTTTTTGATTACAAACCGTATATGCGACATATAGAAAGTTAACATCAAATGATCATTATATATTGAAGGAGTTTCAGTGAGTATTAAATCCGGTAAAAGTGTACAGTTTGCACTGAAGATGAGCGAAATATTGAATTATGGTGCTTTAAACCTTGCTATGAGTGTCGGGTATGAATCCGGTGTTTTCGAGGCAATGGCTGAACTTAATGAAGCTGAATCTTCTCACGTAATTGCTGACAAGGCTGGAGTTAACGAAAGGTATCTTCTTGAATGGCTGGGAGTAATGGTGGCGGGAGATATTATTGAGGTGGTTGCGTTAGATAGCGGGACAGAGGGATATTTGCTCCCTAAAGAGCATGTACCTTTTTTGTGTCGGCAGGGCGGTAACTCAAATCTTGGTGTTTATACACAGGAAATTCCGCTTCTTACCTTGTGCGCTAAGAATGATGTGTTGCAAGGGATGAAAACGGGAGAAGGCATTTCTTATGACCAGTATTCCAAGTTCTATACCTTCATGGAAGAGCTGGCAGATGCAAAACATAAGAAAGTTCTCGTTTCAACTTTTTTGCCATCAGTGCAGAACGGAATAATTGTGGACCGTTTAAAAACAGGTATCTCTGTTTGTGATGTTGGCTGTGCGGAAGGTGTCGCATTACATCTTATGGCGAAAGCGTTTCCAAATTCCAATTTTGTGGGAATTGATATTTCAGAAGAGTCTATTGAAAAAGCGCACCTGCAGGCTGAAATATTGGGACTTAAGAATATAAGTTTTAGAGTCCAAGATGCTTCTAAATCTGTAAGTAATGGATCTGAGTTTGATTACATTATGGCGTTTGATTCTATTCATGATCAGACGCACCCTTTTGAGGCTCTACAGAACATATATAAAATGCTTAAGCCGTCAGGCGTGTTTTCAATGGTTGATATTGCAGCAAACTCTTCGATTATCGAGAACAAAAATCACCCTATGGGGCCGTTTCTTTATACCGTCAGCCTAATGCATTGTATGCCGGTCGGCCTGGTAAACGGTGGCGCGGGATTGGGCATGATGTGGGGTAAAGAAAAGGCCGTAGAAATGTGCAAGGGCGCAGGGTTTGAACATGTTGAGGTGACTGATATTCCTCAGGATAGTTTTAATTATCATTATTTATGCGTAAAATAGCCGTCTTGATTTCGGGTTATAAAATGCCCGGCCTCAATGAGATATCTAAAACACACTATTAGTTTTACCAAGAACAAAAACTATGATACACTTATGCCTCTATTATAATTGCATTAAAGCATCATTTCGATGCCTTTGTACACGTATTTGAGGGGGGGTAGGTATGTTTAAGGATCTCAAGCTGCGAACGAAAATTTTACTACCAGTATGCAGCGTTGTTTCATTGGTTCTCATTACTACAATTTCATATATTGTTATCAGTGTTGGTAACAATGCAGAAAAAGACGCTTTGCGGTTTATTGATGAAACTGCTTCCAAGTATGGACTTGAAGTAAGGGCCGAGCTTGAAGTGGGTATGGACGCAGCACGGACACTTGCGCATACTTTTGAAGGAATTAAAAATTCAGGGGATGTGCCAAGCCGAAAAGTTCTCGACAATATTCAGGCAAGTATTCTTAAGGGAAATCCCACTTTTCTTGGAGTATGGACTGTTTGGGAGCCTAACGCATTAGATGGTCTTGATTCAGAATATGCCAACACTCCAGGCCATGATGCGACGGGAAGGTATATTCCTTATTGGTATTCAGACGGAGGAAAAGCTTCTCTGGATACCTTGGTTGATTATGATACAGAAGGGGCCGGGGACTATTACTTAAAACCTCTTAGAACCGGCAAAGAATATATACTTGATCCATATTTTTATAATGTTGGTGGGACTGATACGCTGATTACCAGCGTGTGTGTTCCAATTCGTTATAAAGGAAATGTCGTCGGTGTTGCTGGTGTAGATATGCCGCTGTCTTCATTCAATAATTTAATTGCCGGCATCCGTCCTTTTGAAACAGGTTACAGTTTTCTGGTGACTAATTCGGGGTCAATCGTTGCCCATTTCGACAAAGAGCTTACTGGAAAGAGTCTCTTTGACACCATACCGAGTGACATTAGATCCTCCATGAAAAACGCTTTAGATCGTGGGCAGCCGTTCCATTATAACATGGTACAAGATGATAATGATTTTGTTGGAACAACTATTCCTTTTAAGGTTGGAAAAATTGATTTTTCTTGGAGTTTCGGTGCAGTTATTCCAGAAGCGAAGGTCCTTGAATATTCAAGAGAGCTCATGATTACTTCCAGCCTGCTCGGAATCGGAGCAATTTGTTTGCTAATTTTGATTGTCTTTTTTATTGCTAAAATGATTGCCGCACCACTTCTTCGAGGCGTTGCTTTCGCCGATGCGATAGCTCAAGGGGATTTGAATCAAACTCTAAACATCGACCAACGCGATGAGGTCGGTAATCTTGCAAAATCGTTGAACGGCATGGTTCGTAAATTTCGCGAAATTGTTTCCGATATTCAATCTTCTGCCGAGAACGTGGCCTCCGGTAGTCAGGAGATGTCATCTTCGTCTGATAAACTGTCCAGAGGGTCTAACGCGCAGGCCGCATCTGTAGAGCAGATATCTTCTTCAATAGAAGAAATGGCGGGAAATATCAGGCAGAATGCTGACAACGCGCAGCAAACAGAGGGAATTGCACAACGAGCCGCTTCTGACGCTCAGGCTGGAGGCGAAGCTGTGGCTCAGACGGTAGGAGCTATGAAGGAGATCGCAGAAAAGATTTCCTTTGTTGAAGAAATCGCTCGTCAAACTAACTTGCTTGCTCTCAATGCCGCCATTGAAGCTGCTCGTGCCGGTGAACACGGTAAAGGATTTGCCGTTGTTGCAGCAGAAGTGAGGAAGCTCGCAGAGCGGAGTGGGCAAGCAGCAGGGGAAATAAGTGATCTTTCTTCTTCCAGTGTTGATGTCGCAGAAAAAGCAGGAGAAATGCTTGGTAAGCTCGTTCCAGATATTCGGAAGACCGCTGAATTGGTCCAGGAAATAAACGCTGCGTGCAATGAGCAGGATACTGGTACAAGTCAGATCAATAGTGCCATTCAAGAGCTCGACAGTGTTGTTCAGCAAAACGTAGGAGAATCAGACGAACTGGCTACAACCTCACAGGAAATGTCGGGGCAGGCAGACCAGCTTCGAGATATAATTTCTTTTTTCAAACTGAATACGGCTGGACCTCGTCGAATAGCTCCTCGAAAGCGTTCAAAGCAAACTCGAGCGATTACGGCTTCACCTGCTCCAGCTAAGCCGCAGACGTCTATCACTTTGGATATGGGTGATGATGTAGATGATAGTGACTTCAAGCGATTCTGATCTACATTGTATATCTAACTCACAAAAAAACGCTCCCGGAATTAATATCCAGGAGCGTTTTTTTGTGAGTGAAATTTGCTACAGGTACGACCCTATTCTTTCTTTTTTGCAAATTTTGAATACATGTCTGAGTCCATACTTTTCTCTAAGGCTGATTCTATCATGCTGTGTTAACGAGAATGGCTTTTAAGTAGTATCTTCATTTGTGCCTAATCTTCCAAAACAAGAAAAAGGATACCAATCTAAAGATTGATATCCTTTTTCTAAGAAAAGTGGCGGAGCCGAAGGGACTCGAACCCTCGGCCTCCGGCGTGACAGGCCGGCGTTATAACCAGCTTAACTACGGCTCCGCGTATATAAAGTGCGTTAAGCGGCACTAAATATCAAATGGTAGGCGAAACAGGGCTCGAACCTGTGACCCTCGGCTTGTAAGGCCGATGCTCTTCCAGCTGAGCTATTCGCCCTCAAGAGAAATACCTTCTAAGTTTAGTCCTGTGATATGTCAATTAAAATTTAAAAAAAAATGATATTTTTTAGTTATTCCATAACCCATAGCTTCGCTTTTTCTTTTTCTTTAACGTCGAAATGCTTAAGTTCAATGAAAGGAAATAGTTTATCACTAATTTCGGTTAGTGTTTCATGCCAGCTTTTATCGGATACGACGGCTTTTTTGGTGAACCTTTTTAGATTTGGAAATGCGAATTTGATATCTTCGATTAATGCTTTGAGAGATATTCCTCCGAATTGTACCAGTTCAACGTAAATGGCCAATTTTTCCTCGTATTTGAATTTCTCATTAACAGCGTCGATTACAAGTTTAATATCTTTTTCTTCAATCTTACCGGAAATTTTAAATCCGACCGCTTTTGATGAATCTATTTCGATTAACTCAATCATTTGTGTCTCCCTAGGTTTATACAATATTAATTGGTATGGACTAGTGCCCGCATGATATCATCATTTATAAACAGGAGGCAATAATATTTGGAACGTTTAGATTCGTATTCTTACTATGCTGAGTATATTGTTAGTGTAACCGCCGTCTCGTTTATATTCTCTATACCCTGCGGAATGCGCACATCCTATGGCGAACAATCTATCTTCCTCTTCAACTAGCTCAGAGGTGAATTCTCCGTATGAGAGCTGCCTAAATTCTGTTGGAATATCAATTTTGTCGCCTGGTTTGTGTTTCGGGTTGGTGGATGCGACTATTTTGCCGTCTGTCCCTACAAACATGCCTTCTGATCCTTCGAGGATGTCACCATTGCTGTCATGGGGAAGTGCATCGTTCAGCATTGATAGGAATTCAGGTGCTGAGTCGAAAACGATACCGATTCCGCCAAGGACGTGGGATTGATTCTGCAGTGAAGTTATTGACGCATTGTATATGTACGAGTGGCGCGGCATGCCATTTTCGGAATAAAGGTCCGTCGAATCAAAACTAGAGACGCAATAGCGTTGCGAGTCTGTAAGCTTTAATGTTTCTGTGATATGCTGACCATTAAGCGCGCGCCCTTCCTGGCGGAATTCGTCCGGGTTGGAGCAGGCTATAATTCTGCCGCTACGATCATAGATAAACAGGTTGGTGTAGACTGTGTAGAGGCTATTTATGTAATGTAGAATATTACGCATATGGTCGCGCTCGTCATCACTGATTTTAGGCTTTTCCATAATTTTTCTGAAATCTGAAGTTAGCGCCCACCATCTACAGTCGTTTGCGCGTTCGTATAGGTTGCGGTCCATGATATCGATGCCCAGTTGTGCTAGAAATTGAACTTCATGAAGTCTGGATGATGATGCAAGCTTTAGCAGTTCGTCAGTAGATGACTGGAATACATGCTGAACTTGATCACCAATCTTTTTTATCTCATTAAGGATGTTGGGCAATGCGCGCCCTTCCATTTGTTCCGTTATGTTCGGCGCGATGCATTTTTTAGCAGCCATGATTTCGCCGTTTTGCACTACCAGCTCCAGATCAGAAAGTACGTTCTCGGATGCTTCCTCTACTTGAATGAGCCTGCCTGAAAAAATTGCTTTATTACGAATGGTGTCCGCATCAAGTGAGCAGTCATCATTCTCATTACCAAAGCATGTTTCCATGCGCTGCAGTACATGTCCGTACCATGTCAGGCCTAAAAAACCCTGATACCCTTTGGTTTCTACGGTTTTGGCAAGGTGTGGTTCACCATCTACTTTGATAATATTAAATTCATCTTTTTTGGACATGACATAAGGGCGTCCGATAGGTGCCTTTATCGGATCACTGGAGGATATTGCTTTCCCCTTTTGGTCGAGGATCATGATGATTGTGTCTTCGGAGGATTGGAGTAAATTCTTGAAAATGCCTTCCATCTCTCCTGCGAAGTCGAAAATAAGACACAGAACTCCTAGCGGGGAATTTGAACCCGAGGACTTGATGGTCTGAGAATAGATAAGAACTTCTCCCCGATTGGGAGCCAAGTCGCTTCGTCTGTAAGTTTCTACGTATTCCTCAGCCTTATAGGTCTCAGCCAGAAGAGGGTCTTCGGAATAGCTAATTTGATTATAGTGGTCCAGATGGGCGCAGACTTTACCATTAGTATCTAAGATGATTATTTCATCGTATACCGTGTATTTGTTGCGATATTCTAGGAGGCGCTCTTCCATTATTTCAATTGCTTCTTGGTCACTGGTATTGCCTGAAAGGAAGCGTACAATGTCATCATCTGTTGCAAGGAAGCCGACGTCCGCGGTTCTTTCAAATAGATTGCGTTTCAGGATATCAATTACAACCTGAGCGACAGAAGAAATCTCAAGAACAACCTTTTGGGTATTCTCTAGGACCAGAGTATCCACGAGGTTTTGTTTTAGAGTAGAAAAATTTTCTTGAGTTTTAATAATGAAGTCGATCAAAGTTTGTGCAATGCGACTGCAATTAATTTTACCAGTCAAAGTTGCCATGGTCCACTGGCGGTCAAGTCTTGTAAGTAGGCTCAGGCATTTTTCAACGGCGGGCATTGCCTTAAGCAGGACTCTTTCGTGTCTTTTGATCAATTCATTCTTCATTATATTACTCTTTCTAAATTAGTCTGCGCTGGAGTTGTCGCAGGATATGTTAAGCGTTGAGCGTTTTATACTCGCGCTTTAGCTTGCGCAAATTGTGGATGGAAAAGCTTATGGTGAGCAGAAACCAATCTAGCTATAACTCAACTTGTTTTTTGCGCGTTTTGTATGATCATGTAATCAATTGCTCTGTATTTTGTCAATGTTTTTACAAAAGAGTAAATTGTGGCTTTGTAAGTGGGTTTAATTTAAGTTCTGCTTAGTGTATATTTCCAATTTTGTTAATTTTGTTGTTCGGGTGGGCGCTTGAACAAAAACGTACAACACCTATTGGCATTTAGTGAAAAAAATGCAAAGTTTATTAGTATAGGATATTAATCAAAAAATGGTGTGAGATAAAAGCGTGGTTCGATTTTAACGCAATTAGTTATACTTTTGGGGAGCCTGAAAACGTGGCCGATTTACTGATTCCTACATATGAAATTGCCGGGCGGCAGATCATTATAATGTCTATTCTCGTCTTGTATCTAGGTACTTTCGTTACCAAGCATATAAATTTTTTGAACAAGAACAATATCCCGAACTCAGTAACAGGAGGTTTGCTTTGCAGTATTGTCGTGGCAATGCTTGCTGGTTTCGGAGTCGTTCAGTTTACATTCGATTTACAGCTTCGTGGTATTTTGCTTCTCTTATTTTTTAGTACAATCGGGCTTAATGCGAAGCTTCGGTCTTTGCTCAAGGGTGGGAAGGCTTTAGTCCTTTTAGTTGTGGCTTGTTCTGCATTCCTCGTTTTGCAAAATGTCATGGGAGTTTCTGTTGCTATGTTGCTTGGATTCTCGCCAACCTTCGGACTCTTTGGCGGCAGTATCCCTTTCGCAGGCGGGCATGGAACTGTAATAGCTTGGGGAGAGGTTGCCACAGCCAAAGGAGTACTCGGAGCGTCGGAGTTCGGCATTGCCTGCGCTACGCTCGGCTTAATTTTCGGAGGATTGCTGGGCAGTCCTGTTGCAGGCTGGTTGATTAAAAAAGAGAATCTTCAACCTGAGAGTTTAAAGTCTGCGGATGCCCTATCTAATGGCAAAGACGCTGACGTCAAGGAAGGTAAACGGCAGATCAGTGTAGAAGATATTATTGATACGACTCTTGCGCTTGCCCTTTGTCTAGGGGCCGGGGATGCTGTTAACCGCTATTTATTTGCTTACGAAATCCGGTTGCCGGGTTTCCTTACTGCGCTGGTTGCTGGAGTGGTCATAACTAATCTAGCTGATCCTCTTAAGGTGAATCTCAGGCATAATGTGATTGATATTGTGGGCGGAGTTTCACTTCAGCTTTTTTTGACCATGAGCCTTATGAGTATGGATCTTCTTTCACTTGCAGATTCTGCAATGTTACTTGTTATTACCATGGTAGCTCAGACTCTTTTAGTCGTGTTCTTTGCGACTCAAGTTGTATTCCGCATGCTCGGCAAAGATTATGATGCCGCAATGATTTGTGGAGGTTTTTTAGGGCTGGGGCTTGGGGCAACGCCTGTAGCTATTGCGAGTATGGATGCTGTTGCAAAAAGATATCACCCGTCGGCAAAAGCGCTACTTGTAATCCCTTTGGTGGGAGCGTTCTTTATCGACTTGATCAATGCCGCAACTATTCAGACTTTTTTGAACCATTCGTTTTTTCAGTAAAATAAAAGCCTACCCGATCCGAGCATGCTCGGGCCGGATAGGCTTTTTTCTGAACTATGAATTTGCGCAGTCTATTCTTTAATTCTTCTAAGTTCCACTTTTAGTCTATTTTGTGGATTCGGGCAGTCCCAAACCTGTACATCTGGATCTGCGCCCATTGGAAATGTTCCGCCCAGTTGTAATACCTGCACCCAACCTGCGATGTTCTGGTAGAATAGGCCGCAGAAATCACCACATTTATGTGTGCTTAGCTCAAATTCATCACCGGGTTTCATCCCGATAGTACAAGTGCCTTTTGCATCAATAATTTTCGCTACAACTTTGTTGCCGATAGATGGAAATTTAACTGACATTTGTTTCTCCTTTTAAAAACGTTGCTGTTGCTTCTGTTTATAAAGGAGTGGGAATATATATCTGTAGCCTAGGCTACATCTTCACGAAAAAGATTGTAAAAGCGTGATCTTTTTCCCGTCTTTAATAATTTTACCGCAGTCGATTAGTGATTTCATGGCCTTGGTAATGCTTACTCTGTGCGCGTTAACAAGGAAGCCAAGCTCTTCGTGCGTGATTGGGAAATTTAATACAAAACCATCATCGATTTTGGTTCCATGTTCTTTTGCTACAAGTGAAAGCACGCTGTGCAAACGGTTCTCAAGGCTGTTCTCAGACATGCTTTCAAGACGGCCAGTCATTGAAGACATTTTAATGCTCATGGACTTAATCACGTTCAGGCCGATAGCTGGATTGCTCAAGATAAGCTTATTGAATGAGTCGATATTGAATCCACACGTTACGGTGTCTTCCATCGCCCATGCGCTTAAGGGGTAGTCCATTTCTCCCGAAAGTGAATTCTCACCAACAACGTCACCCGCTTTCCTGAAATCAAGAGTTAGTTCAGATCCATCTTCATTGATTTTACTTAATCTTATCATGCCGGATTTTATGAGGAATAGTTCATTAGCAGGTCTGCCTTGTGCGAAGATTGATTTCCCTTTCGTAATCGTCTTTTTCAAACCTATCTTTTTGACTTCCTGCATTTGAGATTCAGTAAATGTTTCGAAAAGCCATAGGTCTTTGAAGCATTTATCTGTTGTATGAGCAGATGTGTTTTGCGGGGTGTTGCAGATGCAGGGCATTTGGTAGTGTCCTTTATTTGGTTGGTGATGGGCGTTGTGTTTTTTTTGTTGTTGTGGGGTATGGATAGCATTTGGTTTTGGGGATGAGAAGTGGGGGGAAGGCGAGTGTGTTGGTGGTAGTTTGTAGGGGGTATTTAATATAGATTTGTACGAGGGCTTGAGTTAGGTTTCGTTTTTTTTATTTGTTGTTGTGTAAATTGCTTGGCTTAGGGGCTGGTAAGGGTGTATGTGGATGAGAAAGTAAATAATAAAGGCCTGAATGGAAATCCCAATATGGATTTATTGTTATGGTTGTAGATTTTATTCTTTGAATGTCAAAATTTAAATGGTTGCATTATGTCCATAGATGATTTGCCTCAGAATTGGTCTCTAGAATCTTTTCTTTATGAACTACAAAACGGTCATGAGCATGCATGCCCTTCAAGTTCTATTCAGTTTCATTTTAATGTTCCCAATAATTGTATTTCAGCACAAACGCTAGCAAACGTGGCAAGCGGTCTTCAGGAAGTTGCAGATATAATATTTAGAGATTCATTGGCAAACGGAGAACGAATTGAAATTCTTCTTGGAGTTCCCAAAGAAGGGAGCTACGAAGCTGATTTTTTAATTACTGGTGTGGAACTTATAATAGGCGGAGTTGTTCCTTGTTTTTTAAATGCTTTTTGCAAGGATATGCTGGGTAAAAGCCTTTTTGAATTAACGGAGATTGCAGCAAGAGGTGTGTCCCAAGGTTGTAAGAAATTTTTAATGCTTAGTTATGTTTCCACAGCAATTAGCGTATATTTGAGTAAGCGCGTTGATGGGGCTGAGGAAATATTTTCTAGTTTCCCGATAGAAAAGAGAGGGTTGCAAAATGGGAAGAATACAACATATCGATCTGTACAATGCGACGAAACTGTAAAGAGTTTTTCTTTGGATGGTCAGATAACTATAGAAAGAGATTCCTTTAATCAATATATTGATAGCAGTATTGATGACAACGAAACTTCGAATGAGATTGAATTTCGTGAAGGAACTATACAAGTAGTGTCTCCAGTGAGTTTGAAGGGGAAAACAAATAGAGGGTGGTCCGGTAATTTTTTTGAAAAGAGAAGGCGAAGTGTTCCGATCATTTTTTCAATGTTAGATTCTAATTTTAAAGAATATACAATATTCAATAAGATAAAGACGGCAGTGGATGATGTTATGAAAGTTCAAATGATTAAGCTCCCATTGGAAAAAATAAAATGGAACGTTTTAAAAGTTCTTGAGTTTGAGGGGCAACGCGTTTCTGAGCCTTTAAGTCCCGAAGAATTGGCTGAATTTAATGTCGTGAAAGATCGTAACCATGATCGCCGATTAAGTTTGCTTACTCATTTTGATTAGTAAGCGTAGAGTATTTAATTGTGTCCATCTTGGTATCCTAGCTTGTACCCTGCCACCAAACAAAAAAAAGGATACCAATCTAAAGATTGATATCCTTTTCTAGTTATATAAAAAAAGCTGAATCCAAATAAATTAAAATCCTTACGCCTTCTTAACAATAGAAGTCTTAAGCATCATAGCACCAAAATTTGGCACCTTGCAGGAAATGTCGTGAACTCCATCTTCTGGTTCTACCAATCTGATGTTTTTAACTTTTGTTCCCTTCTTGATGGAACCAGATGCGCCTTTTACCTTTAGGTCTTGGGTAATGATGACAGTATCACCGTCAACCAAAACATTGCCATTGGCATCTTTGTATACTTTTTCTGCTACATCTTCAGGCTGAAACTCAAAATTACATTCCGGGCAAATAAGCGCGCTGCCATCAGAATACACGTGTTCACACTTACATTGCGGACAATTTGGTATATTTTCCATTACTTCCAACTATTAGGTTTTTATTATCCCACTTTCTTAAAGGGGGTAATTAATTAAAAAGTACAAGCTGAATATTTTAAACTACCAAGTTTAAAAGAGCTTGAATAAAAGTCATATCGTTTGATGCGCTCTCGGCACATCGGGCGCTACTATTTATCATTTCGCAAACTTTGTAAAATGCGCTGCTGACGTAGGGCTATATTGGTAAGTAACTGAGTATAAGATGATCTAACTTGCGGTTGAACTTTATTAACCTGTCAAATGTATTCCCGAGATACTCGCTGCGCAATAGACTAATAGCACAAACATTGAGCTGTTAACCGCGAACCTGACCTTAGGAACATGGAGAAACTTCCGTATCCCCGCCCCACCCAGTGTCCACAGCGAAGCTGAGCTAAAAGTAAGTGCGGCTAATAACAGCGCTGAGGAAAGTAATATTAAAGATTGATGTGCGACTGGGCTAAGAAATGTCGTATAGATTGTCAGGCCAAATATTATTGCTTTGGGATTCAGCGCTTGTAAGCAAAATCCATGTGTAAAGGACATAGGCTTCTGCTCTTTTGCATCGAATGCATAGTTGGAGCGAGCCGCTCCATATGCCAGGTATAGAAGATAGGCCGCGCCGCCGATTCGAAGAACAGGCTCCGCAGCCGGAATGGTTTGCATTATCTCGCTCGAAATAAATGCGCATGAAACCATTACTAATAAATAACCCGCTGCAATTCCCATCAAAAAGCGCAACGTTCTTCGATATCCAAACATCATTCCCATTCCGGCACTGGTAATATTTCCTGGTCCGGGAGTATATGTTGCTACCATCACGAAAATTAACAACGGCATAAGTTCAATGTTCATACGCACCTCAATAAAATATTTAAGGGGTAACCCCTTTCTATTGCCTTAGTATCAAATGCGTATTAATAAGTATAATTATACTAAATTAATCTATGGATAATTATAAATTATGCTACAGAACTTTGATCGATTAAAAGTCTTCTATAATGTCTTCAGTTTGCAGAGCATTGCTGCAGCTGCCGCTTTACTTCACGTTACACAGCCAGCAGTTAGCCAGACAATCCAAAAACTTGAGGCTGAGCTGGGCGTTGCACTATTCACCCGTCAGCATAAACGAATTATTCCTACATCGTATGGAGATCAACTGTTTGCAGTCATGCAGCCGTTTATGAAGGAGTTGGATGGGTTTTGTAAAAATTTGGCATACTCTAATGATGACCCTTTTGGAGAGCTGCGTGTTGGGGCCCCACCGGAATTTGGAAAAGCATATCTTCCACGGATCACTGCAGAGTTTCGGCGTAAATACCCAAATACGAATTTTTATTTAAAATTTGGAACGCCGGAAACAATATTGAAGCAAATGGAAGAGGGACAGCTTGATTTGGCGCTGATAGATGTTTTCCCGACGCACAGTGCTCTTCTTGCAGAGAAGAGTCATAACACGTTGCATTTTCAACCCGTGTTTAAAGAGCGGATCATTTTAGCATGTTCTAAAGAGTATTATGCTAGTAATATTAAGGAAAACACGTTTGATGAATTGGCTAGTCAGGATTTCATAGAATATAAACGTAACTCACGAACTATTGAGTCGTGGTTTAAGCATCATTTCCACACACAAAAAATTCGACACCGAACCGTTCTGATTGTGAATGATCATCTGTCAGTTATTTCTGCAATTGCGCATGGTGCGGGGCTGGGTGTTATTGCATCGCATTTAGTCGACAAAGAAATTCAGGAAGGCAATATTATAGCTATTGCTCCTTCCCAAAAAGAAATGATCAATGATATCTCATTGGTAGAGTTGCAAAATAAAATACCGACGTTAGCAGAGAAGGTTTTTAAGCAGTATCTAGTTGATCAGATCAAACTGGTCGCTGATATGGTGGTTTAAATAGAATCAAAGCAAAAAGTGCTAAGTTGAAAGGGGTAAATTGTCGGGCTTTAAGTCACATAATTGGGGACGCAATCTGATAATTACTTGGTAAGTAATTCAATCTGTAAGCACGACTTCTTTGAATTCTTTGCCTTGTTTTCATTTTGTGCTAACAATTCAGGTTATGAAACAGAAGAATGATGACAATTTTATTATATATTGTATGCGGCTCCTTTCAAAATCACTGCATTTGAAAGTTTCACCTGAACGTTTCGATTTTATTTGTAAAACAGTTGCAGAAGGGTCGCAGCCCGAAGCTCGTTTTTACATAATGGTTGTGGTGTCCACGCTAATTGCCGGGGCCGGACTTATAAGCAACAGTACCGCCGTTGTTATCGGGGCGATGCTGGTGGCACCTCTGATGACGCCTATTTTCGGAATTTCACTGGCTCTTGTGCGCGAAGATGCAAAGCTCATGAACCGAGCTTCTTTGGCAGAAATAGTTGGAGTGGTGGCGGCTGTCGGTATGGGAGTGGTAGTAGGTTGGTTGGCCCTAAAGACAGACCCTTATCTTAAAATTACTCCGCAAATGTTGTCTCGAACTAATCCCAATATCGCCGACCTTGCTGTGGCTGTGCTAGCTGGGTTTGCTGGCACCTATGCCTTTATTGATGAAAAGATAAGTCCCATCCTGCCGGGAGTGGCCATTGCCACAGCCATTGTTCCGCCTCTGGCAAATAGCGGGTTGTGTCTAGCCTATGGGGCTTACAGCGGCGCGATTGGTTCGTTCCTTTTGTTCTTCACAAATTTTGTTTCCATCCTGCTTGTATCCTCTATCCTTTTTTACAGAGCGGGAATGGCTCGTGCTACTGGCGGCGATACTCCCCATAAAATTTTTCGCAAATTCGGCCTTGCTACCTTTGGTTTTCTTGTCATGCTCGTAGTGCTGGCTAATTCTTTTTCAACAATAACTCGCAACCGTATGGTGCATCATCAGATTAAGAAAAAATTAACAGTTGAGTTTGCAGATTACGCCACGACAGGCATTGATAAACTTTTCGTTAATATCCGTGATGGAAAGGTGCATGCTCTTACGCAAATCTATTCCTCAGGCGCATTATCCTCGGATGCCGTGCAAAGGATTGAGGATCAGCTCGCGGAAAAACTGGAAATGCCGATTAGTCTGGTTGTTCGTGAAATTAGTTCCAGCGATATCTCTTCCGAAGGTTCCAATGTCGCATTGGTGGAGCACACGTTGGATGGATTTTTTGTGAACAAGGATGTCCGGCCCAGTGTGCGCACTGTGCAGGAATCTGAGAGTGTAATTAAAGAGTATCTTAAGTCTCATACAGGGTTGCACTTGGTGCATGCCGACTTTTTCCATCTTGAAGATCAACCAGTCATTTTGGCCAAAATATCCGGGGTCCGCAGGCTTGCAATAGATGAAATTAAGATGCTGGAATCTAAGATTAGAGCGAAAGTTAACCTGCCGAAGCTTAGACTTATCCTACGTTTTGAAGAGGTTGCTCTTTATGCCGATGCGGGCCTTGTCCTTCCTTATTGGGATTCCAAATCTTCCCCGAATAAAGAACAGGCTGAGGCAGTGGATAAAATACGGGTAGCTCTAGAGGATTCGTTTTCTAAGAATGAGCGGTATCTACTGGAATCAATTCATAATTCTATCGTGGATGGTCAGTACGAAATCCTCGCAACTGTCAGCGGAGCAGGGGAATTTGATAAAACGGAGCTAGTCACCTTGGAAAATCATCTGGCGTCACTTGCCGGCAATCAGGTGCAGCTTTATGTCTGGATCAATAAGGGGGCGGTTATGACCAGAAAGGGTCTTGTTTCATTCGCTCAGCTGAATGAATCCAGAAAAACCAGTTTGAATGAGGATGATGAAAAGTTGCTTAGAAAAACCTTGAGAAGGGTTCGGTAGTGGATAACTAGTGTTGATCAATATATTCTTGTAATTGGACATGCCATCTTTCAGAATCATATTCTTGCGGGTCATGCCGACAGCATATTTTATGTAAGGATGTTTCATTATAATTTGGTTCAGAAAATCTAAAATAGTTTTTTCCATCTCTGGTTTATAAACGGACAGCGCACAGCCTGGATTAAAGTATGTTTTAGTTGGCATTTATAAATCTCTTTTTTGCCGCATACCTAATACCATGCTACCGAGTTATCGCTAAATCAGGTTAAATAAATCAGTATCGATGGGGCGCGGCAAGGAAGAAAGCTCTTGTGGCGTGGCAGGCGTAGGCGTTATTTAGTTTGCCATATTAAGTGCTTCACTATAAAAAACTAAACATATTCTTTTTCCGCATTGCATTCATGATTCCAATAAGGTCACTTTGCAAACAGATAGGCTGATCTGTTAAAACAACATAACACTACTAGGATTTTAGTACATGCTATCATATCTTATTTTCTTTTTCTTTTTTGCTATTATCTGCTCATTCCTATGCTCTCTTTGGGAGGCAGTTCTTCTGAGTATTACCCCTTCTTACATTCAAATCCAGATACATGATAAAACTGAAATAGCTACTATTTTGAAACACTTTAAAGAGAATATTGATAAACCTCTCGCAGCAATTCTAACTTTGAACACAATAGCACACACAGTAGGAGCTATCGGGGTTGGCAACCAAGCTGCTGTTATCTGGGCCGAAGAGAGCCTTTTTATCACAGGATTCGCGGTTCCGGCACTGATGACATTGGCAATTCTGGTTCTATCCGAGTTGATCCCCAAAACAATTGGAGCCAATTACTGGAAGGAACTGACGCCCTTTACCGTATGGTCAGTATCACTCATCATAAGAATATTGTTTCCCTTAGTATGGTTTAGCCAATTTCTCACGATGTCCTTAAAAAACGATAAAGAGAAAAGTGTCTTTTCAAGAACGGATTTTTTGGCAATGGCTCAGGTTGGAGCTGACAAAGGCGTGTTGGAAAAAAAAGAATCCGATATAATAGGCAATCTTTTGAAATTTAAAACAATCACAGCAAAAGACATCATGACTCCTAGAGTCATGATTGCAGCTAGCCAAAGAGAGGGCTCTTTGGCCCATTTTCATGAAAGCAATCCTGATATGATTTTTTCACGAATAGTATTGTTTGATGAATCCATTGATGATGTCACGGGTTATTTCTTGAAGCGGGAGTTATTAGAGATGCTTACTCGTAATAAGCATAGTAACAAGCTTAAGACAATTGAAAGGAAGATACCGCGCATACGTGGTGATAGTGCAATCACCGACTTGCTTGATCAGTTAATTCTCAATCACGAACATATGGCACTTGTTATTGACCCGTACGGGGGCACTTCTGGGGTCGTCACAATTGAAGATGTAATTGAGACTTTGTTGGGAGTAGAAATCATGGATGAATCAGACAAAGTCGCTGACATTCAATTGCTGGCGCGAAAAAGCTGGGAGAAACGTGCAATCTCGATGGGTTTGCTTACCGATTCACCTATAATAAAAGAATAAATTTAAACGGTTTATAGCTCGAATAGCCCCCTTTTGAGGGGCCGTATCTTCGCAATATTTTTTAATTATTCTAAAATAGTTAACCGCGCAAAAATTTTTCGCTTGAAGCCAGTCTCGTTTGAGGCTGGCTTTTTGTGGTTGATCCACCAAACGCAGAAAAGGGCATCAATCTAAATGATTGATACCCTTTTCTAGAAAAGTGGCGGAGCCGAAGGGACTCGAACCCTCGGCCTCCGGCGTGACAGGCCGGCGTTATAACCAGCTTAACTACGGCTCCGCATAATAATAAGTGAGTTAAGCAGCACTTATTAGTTTGTTTGTGGTAGGCGAAACAGGGCTCGAACCTGTGACCCTCGGCTTGTAAGGCCGATGCTCTTCCAGCTGAGCTATTCGCCCCCTAAATCAGTTTGTCAAAACTGATGGGTGTGTTGAACTTGATGCATTTGCATGCGCTTCGTTCTTCTCACCGCCACGAAGAGGGATACTGCCGATGAGTGGCCCTTTTGTCAAACAGTTTTTTGCATATATCTTAAATAATTTTTAAGTATCTGTATTTACTGATTTTTTGTGTATGGCTTTTGCGAGCTTTTCCATGCTTTCGATGGGGTTTTTAGTCTGGAAAACGTTCCTTCCTATACAGCACCCCTTACATCCGGATTCTAGGCCGCGCAAAGTGTTGTTGATTGCACCTTCAATAGTCTGTCCTAATGGGCCACCTGTGACCAGAACAGGAATGGGGCTGGCTTCTACCGCTTTGCGGAATGCATCACCGTTATCAGGGTATGGCACAGCAACGATGTCAGGACCAAGTTCTGCGCCTATACGGATGCAGTGTGCGACCAAGCTTGAATCATGCTCGTTTACGATCTGGCTTCCTCTGGCAAAAACTGTGGCCAGTACGGGAATTCCTAATTGATGCGCTTCATCAGTAATTTCACCTAGGTCTACGAGCATACGGTCTTCAAGCTCGTTCCCGATATTTACGTGCACGGATACGGCGTCCGCGCCAAGTCTCAGGGCTTCCTGAATAGAGCAGACAATGTTTTTGTTATATGATGGAGAACCGTGCCTTGTTCCCGCATTCATTTGTATAATTAGGTTTATATCTTCAGGGATAATTGAGCTGAAATGTCTAGCCAATCCTTTATTCAGGATTACTCCCTGTACTTCGGATGAAGATAAATCTTTAAGTATAGACGGGATAGCTCCCAGTCCGTCTATCATTCCTTCATTTGCACCGTGATCGAGCGCAAGAATGAGAGTATTTCCGCTTGTTTTGTCAAATAGTCGCTTCATGCGACGAGTAGTTCCGTTCATTAAGTCCTCGTATATTTAGTGATTCTATTTTTCTGTCCAGATAAAGCGGCTGCCTTTTTTGCCTGTAAAGCCTAAAAGTAGTTGCCTAAAATATAAACCTACAGGGCCTTTACCTTTAGCCGGAGCTGTAAGGCTTTGCCCTGAAAATAATTTTGCTAAATCCTCAGCATGTTCTAATACCAGAGCGGATGAATCTGGTGTTTCAGGAAGTAAAACGTGTGCGTACGGATTAGGTCTGAATTTTTTACCTGAAATTTTTCCAAGTGGATAGCCCTGCCAGCGAATGTCCGGTGGCAGCATGGTTAGCGCATGTCTGTTTAAAAACATTGCTTTGCCCTTGAAGTCATAAAGCTCGCCGTCCGGTAATGCGGAAAAGTCTACAGCCTCAGGATAATCGAGTTTTTTGAGATTCAGCTTTTGTCCCGGCAAAGGCGCAGTTTCAGGGTATTCAGGTTCGGCATTGCCGGGTTTTCTGAGCCCACAAACATAAAATCCCTGTCCGCCACCTGAACCATCAACCCGAAGTACTCCTTCCATATTAGGTAGAAGCGGATCTGCTATGGTGAATCCTTCGGGATGTTCAAGTGTTATCAGTTCGAATCCTAACTCCTCGGTTGCGAAACGGGTTTGTTCCTCATTTTCCTGCACGTTGGTGGTGCATGTAGAGTATACAACCTTACCTCCCGGAGTGAGTAGGTTATAAGCTTTTGCAAGTAGTTCGCGTTGCAGGGCGATTAAAGGCAAAGTCTTTTCGCCGGACCATAGATCCATAGCTTTCGGATTTTTGTTAATGGTTCCCCAGCCGCTGCAAGGTGGGTCCAGTAATATATATTCCCAGCCATTCGCAGGAAGTGGCAGTTTTTGCGATTCGTAGCTTACCGTTGCGCTGTTGATGGCTTGTACACGCCTTAAATTCTGGCGTAAAAGAGCGAGTCTATCTTTTGATGGCTCACTGGCTAGGACAAATCCGTCACGGCCGATAAGTCTTGCTAATAGTCCCGTTTTACTGCCCGGACTGGCGCACATGTCCAGCACTTTTGCGCCTGTTTCAGGGTTTAGCATTATCGGTGGCAGCATGGAGGAGCGATCTTGTATATAGATACGCCCGAACCTTGAAGCTAGTGAATCGCCAAGTGGGAAGGGCTCTTTTATCAGAATCCGCGCCATGGAGTAGAACGGTTCTGGTTTGAATTCAAAGCCCTGCGAGCGCAAAAGCTCTTCAACTGCGGGGACGTCTCTCTCTGAGCAGATCAGTCTGAATGTTCGAAGATTGTTTGTCATAATATATCTATAGAAAAATTAATGTACTATTTATGTAACAGTTAGACTACCGTGATAATGATGAACAAGCGTCTTGTCTGCCTGTTCAAGGTAAGACAGATAAAACAGGGTAGGACATTTGACAAGAGCCCGTTTGGTCTGTTCCCATGTTTCGCTTTGCGTCCGGAGGCGTTAGCTGTTACAAGTTTTTTACCCGTATTAGTGATATGGATGGAATAGATATAGGTTTTTTCGGGGACCTTTCCAAAAGAGTTTTAGCAATAGATTAGTCATTTAAAATATATAACGGATAATTCCGAAAGCTTTTTGCTTTCCGGGAGGAAGCAGTACATGTCATTTAAGAGAATTACAGCCTTATTAATTTTAGTAATTTCAATTTTCGCAGCCGGAACGGCTTCTGCCGGACTGGCACGTTCTTATGCTGTTTATCCTGTTGAAATTAATGGACCTGATCAGTATAAATACTTGAGCCGTGGTGTTCAAACCATGCTTATTTCTCGCCTAAATTGGACTGGCCATTTCGAGCCACTTGCCGCATCCAAGGAGCTTAGTGAGGCTGATCGTCCTACTTCAAAGATTGAAGAAATTAAAAGTACGGAAAAACTAGGTGTGGATTACCTCGCTTTAGGTAGTATCACCATCGTAGGTAAAGACGCGTCCATTGATTTGCGCATGGTTGATAAGGATGGGAAGTCATGGACAAAAAGTTCCAAGACAACAATCGAAGGTCTTATCCCTGCGCTGGATGGGTTAGCTACAGAGATTAAGGGTGATTTATTCGAAAAGCCCGGCATTAAAAAAGTTACTGAAGGAGATAAAGCCCGCGAAGAGGCTAAGCCGAAAGCGGCATTGAATCCCGAATTTCTAACCGCTTCTGCTTCAGCTATTCCAATGCAGAGTAAGATTAATGCTCAGTTCAGGTATGAAGGCGGAACAGAAACTCCCGGTCGCTGGCGCAGTCAGAGCGTTGATGTTGTAAATCGTGGTGGTTTTGTTGCTGATGTTACCGGTGATGGTAATCAGGAAGTGGTTATCCTTACGGATCAAGAGATTAAGGTCTTCGCAGTTCAAGATCATCGTTTGAAAGAACTCCTTTCCTATCAGTATACTTCAAGAGCAAATGGTATAAAAATAAGCGGTATAGATATCGGTAAGGATGGAGTTACGGAAGTAATCCTTTGCGTCATAATAGATCATAGACCTGTTTCATATATATTGTCGTTCAAAGACAAAGTCGCGAAAGAGCTTATTAGCAGGGTTCCTAAATTCCTCAGTTCTGTTCGCCTTCCACCAAACTTTACTAGTACAATTGTAGGTCAGGCTTATGATCCTAGTCGTACTTTTTATTCAAAAAACATGATTGAATACATGTACTCCGGCGGTGGGTTAGTTGCTGTGAGGAATCTTGCGGTTCCTGAATTTGCCAATGTTTTTAATACAGCATTTCTTCCCGATAAAGAAGATTACAAGATGTTAGTTATTAATAAATACGGAAGAATTGGCGTTTATAATAAAGGTCGTGAGCCTTTGTATGAAAGTCAGGCTTCATATAACTCTGTTGATGTTAAGTTTGAAACAGCCAATAAGTTAGTCGGATTTGGTTCCGAGAATAAGCAGAATTCTATGGGCCACTATTACGCAGTGCCAATGGCTATAACCGTAGCTTCTGTATCCGATCCTAAAAAGCTTGAGGTTCTATTAAACAAGGACTTGTCTGTTGCTTCACAGGTTTTTTCCAATTATAAAAACTTCTCACAGGGTGAAATTCACTCTGAATACTGGGATGGAGTCGGCCTGAGTCTGGCATGGAAAACTCGCCGTATTAAAGGGAGTGTAACTTCATACGGAGTAGCAGATATTGATAGTGATGGCGAAAAAGAGCTTTACTGTATTTTGAATAGCTATCCTGGTGCGTTGGGAGTCAAATTTAGAAAAACTCTAATTGTAGCCTATGAGCTAAATCTAGAACAGTAATATTAAAATCCGGCCTCCTGTATAACGCGGGAGGCCTTTTTGTTGCCCAATTGTAAAAGTAGCCCTTAAGAAGAGGAGATGTTCATGATTAGAATAGGACGTATTACAAGCTTGTTCACTGTTTTAATGATGAGCGCTGTAATGTTTTGCTCAGTTTCTTCATTGTATGCCGCAGAGATAAGCCTTAGCTACGCGAATTTTCCACCGGCTAAGACTTTCCCTTGTGTTCAGATGGAACGCTGGAAAGTTGAAGTTGAAAAAAGGACTTCTGGCAAAGTGCAGGTTCAGACATACCCCGGTTCAACGCTTCTTGGTGCTAAGACCACTTTGCGCGGAGTCATGCAGGGACAGGCTGATATCGGTTGTGTTAGCATCGCTTACCATCCCGGCGCATTTCCTTTAAGTTCAGTTTTTGAGCTTCCTCTCGGCTATACTACTTCTACTTCTGCAAGCCTTGCACTCTGGGACCTTTTCCAGAAGCATCAGCCGAAAGAATTCAAGAAATTTAAAGTGCTGACTATGTTCACATCAGCTCCTTCAAACCTGATGACTAAAACTCCTATCCGTACTCTTAAAGATTTGAACGGACTTGAGCTTCGCGCATCCGGTATTCTTTCGAAGATTTTAAGCTCAATTGGAGCAACTCCTGTTTCTATGCCTATGTCTGCAACTCCAGAAGCTTTGCAGAAGGGCGTAGTTAAAGGGCTGTTCTCCTCCTTTGATGTTCTTAAAGATATGAACTTCGCTGAAATTTGTCGCTATGAGACAGTTACCAATACAGCTGTATATCCTTTTGCAATCATTATGAACCTGAGCACATGGGAAGGTCTTCCTGATGATGTTAAAAAAGTAATGAATGACCTTGGGCGCGAACAGGCTGAGTGGACAGGAAAATACATGGATCAGCATGTTAATGATTCACTTGCATGGTCCAAAGAAAAGTACGGCATTGAGCTTATTACCATGCCTGACGCTGACATGAATATTATCAAAGAAAAGACATTGCCTTTGATCGAAGATTGGAAGACTAAAGCCGCCAGTGCAGATATTGATGGTGATGCTGTTCTTGCTGAAGTTGAAGGTTCCCGCGCTCTGTATGAGCCTGCAAAATAATTATTTACAGCTAATTTAATAGTAATTAAATCTCCCTGTCCCTAGGGCGGGGAGTAATTGAAATGAGATTATGATCAATAAACTGGAAAAAATTTCTATTTGGTTTTGCCGCGCACTCGCTGGAATAGCGGGGGTGGCTTTAACTGCTATGGTTTTGCTTGCATGTGCGAATATGGTTTTCCGCGCAACATGGGTTCCTGTTAGAGGTACATTTGAGCTTATGGGCTTTTTCGGAGCTGTTACAGCCGGGTTTTCGCTTGCATTTTCACAGTTCTACCGCAGTCATATTGCAGTAGGTCTTTTTTACAGTAAATTCCCGAAACTCGTTCAAACCTTTCTCGATATTGTTACAGGTTTTGTTTCGTGTGTTTTCTTCGCCCTTTGCGCAATTGAAACGACTAAGTGGGGCCTTTTCCTGCTTGATTTAGGCGAAATGTCTGAAACTTTAGGGATACCGTTTTATCCATTTGTTTTTGCCGTCGCATTCGGTTGCGCGGTGATGGCTTTTATTCTTCTACTTGACCTTGTCAGAACCCTTTTGGGTAAGAAACCTCTTAAGCCCGCAGAATTGGGTAGTAAATAATCAGTATGGAACCAATCACTATAGGTCTAATCGGCATTGTATGCCTGCTCTTGATAATTCTTACTTTGCGTATTCCGGTGGGTTTTGCCATGGGAATTATCGGCTTTATCGGCTTTGCAAAAGTTCTTAATCTCAAGGCCGCATATGGCATGCTCGGCACTGAAGTCTGGAATGTATTTTCTTCGTATGGACTTACCGTAATACCTCTTTTTATCCTGATGGGGCAGATTTGCTTTCACTCAGGTGTTAATGAGCGGTTGTATAAGTCGGCTTACGCATGGATGGGGCATATACGCGGTGGCATCGCAATGGCTACTGTTATGGCTTGCGCCGGATTCGCGGCGATTTGTGGTTCCAATACAGCCACTGCGGCAACTATGAGTACTGTTGCCCTGCCGGAAATGAAAAAATTTGGCTATAATCCAATTCTTAGCACTGGATCTGTTGCTGCCGGCGCGACCTTGGGCGTCGTCATTCCGCCAAGTGTTGTACTCATTATTATCGGACTCCAGACCGGAGAATCCATCGGGCGCCTTTTTCTCGGCGGAGTTGTTCCCGGAATTCTGCTGTGTGTGCTGTTCTTGGTCACGGTCTATTGTATGTGCTTAAGGAACCCTGATTGGGGTCCAGCCGGACCTGAAGTGAGCTTTAAAGATAAGCTGAGATCTTTGCCCGGGTCTATTGAGATGGTTATACTTTTCTTTTTGGTAATGGGCGGATTGTTTGCCGGATGGTTTACACCGACTGAAGCAGGAGCCGCAGGAGCTGCGTTTGCTCTGCTGATTGCTATCGTATCTGGGAAGATGTCCTTTAAGCGCTTTACAGCGGCTGTTACGGATACTTTGAAAGTATCTTGTATGATCATGACGGTAATTCTCGGAGCAATCATTTTCGGGCGTTTTCTGGCCATTACCCGGTTGCCGTTTGAAGCGGCGGACATGGTTGCTGGACTCCCGATTCCCCCGACTGTGATTATTCTGCTGATTTGCGTGATTTATATCATCGGCGGAATGGTTATGGATGCCCTTGCTCTGTTGCTAATCACTATTCCAATATTTTTCCCAATGGTTGTCGCCATGGGGTATGATCCGATCTGGTTTGGCGTGCTCATCACAATTGTCACTTCTATGGGCGCAATTACTCCCCCCGTAGGTGTGACTACATTCATTGTGGCTTCTATGGCCGAGGATGTTGCCATTGACCGAGTATTCCTAGGCGTAAGTTACTTTATGATCGCCTATACCGTGCTTGTCGGGCTTCTTTTAGTTGCACCTCAGCTTGTTACTTTTTTGCCTAGATTTATGGGTTAGTCGTTAATATTTATGCCAGCAGAATTAGTTACGGTAACAAGTGCCGAAGCCGGGCAGAAGTTAGTGCGCTTTCTTGAACGGAGGGTGGACGGAACAGTACCGCGCGCAGCTGTCATGCGCTGGATTCGTAAGGGGTATGTTCGGGTGGATAAGGGCAGACGCAAACCCTTTGATCTCGTAAAAGAGGGACAGATTGTCCGCATTCCTCCTTATAAAGCAGATGAAGTTGCTGAGAAGGTTCAGCGTGCTCCGCTTGAAATACTTTATGAAGATGATGACTACTTAGCTGTTCTCAAACCTGCTGGATTACCATCACAGGGCGGCACAGGTCACGATGATTCAGTTGTTGACCGACTACTGTCAATGTATGCCGATTCTCCGTTTAAACCAGCTCCCGCTCATCGACTTGATCGCGATACCTCAGGCGTTCTATTATCTGGTAAAAGCCATTGCGGGCAAAAAGCCCTTTCATACATGTTCGCAAATGGTGAAGGAGGAAAATTTTATCTCGCTGAGGTTAAGGGAAGCTGGATGTCGGATGATTCTAGCGAAGGTTCATGGACCGAGATGCACGACCTGCTCGAGAAGAGCGGCGAAGCTGGAAAAGAGAGAATGGTTACGGGATCTGGTAAAGAAGCATTCGCTTCTGTTCTTCCTTTATCGATAGGCGACGGACGTAGTATTCTTTTAGTACAGTTACATACAGGGCGCACTCATCAGATTCGAGTTCAACTATCCTCACGCGGATTCCCTGTTGCTGGTGATGCAAAGTATGGCGGTGGCAAGGGAGCAATGAAGCTCCATTGTTGGCGTATTGCAACTCCGTGGTTCACCGCAAAGTGTCTTCCGTTGTGGGATAATATCGAAAATATAGAACAGCGTTTAAGCAAAGTTGAAAGAGAGTTTGAGTAAAACGGATGAGCGTATAGGCAAGACAGAAGAGTATGTAAGTATAGTCGATCCGCTCACAGGTTATCCCCATATTTTTATTTGTTTTTTATGAAACCCGCCTCAAGGCGGGTTTTTTTTTGGCTATTGATCTTTGATAATCAATAAGTAATTATTGACAAGCGATAACTAAATGCCTTAAATCGAGAATTAAGCGGTCTGGATAATTACAAAGGAGATTAAGAAGATGGATAAAATTAGAAGAATGAGCATTTTTTTGAAGTACATGTTTTGGCTTGTGCTTGTTTTGATACCTATAAGTGAAGTTTTCGGCTGGCTCTATTTAGATGGAACTGGAGAGTTCTTTCTTTCCCCAGAAGGTTTAGGGGATTTTTTTATGGAGCCCGAAGTTGAAGGGATTGGGGATAATGGGAGATTTCTTGGTCTAGCGGCATCATTACCGTTGATTTTACTTGATATGTTCAGCATGTGGCAGATGACAAAACTTTTTACTTTGTATTCAGCTGGCAAAATATTTACTGTCGAAAATACTCTTTGTTTTAGCCGTGCCGCATGGGCCTTTTTATTAAGCGAACTTGTTGCTCCGTTTGTGCAAGCTGGTGCTACAGCAGCTGCGACAATGCATAACGCTGTCGGAGAACGAGTCATTTCAGTTGGAATTGATGATGCGGATTTAGGCAATGTCTTAGTTGCTTGTGTTGTCCTTGCTATCTCGTGGGTCATGGATGAAGGGCGTAAGTTAAATGAAGAAGCTGAACTAACGGTTTAGGGGTTAATATGGCGATATTAATAAATTTAGATGTGATGTTAGCAAAACGCAAAGTTTCATCAAAAGAACTTGCTGAGGCTGTAGGGATAACTCCGCAAAATCTTTCAGTGCTTAAAACTGGAAGGGCAAAGGCTATAAGATTCTCGACCTTGAACGCAATTTGCGCGTTTTTGGAATGCCAGCCCGGAGATATTTTGGAACATAGCAGTGATGCTGAGTCATAAAACGTCAAGGAATTAGATTCCTTAATCGCCTGTGCTTTCCAACATAGAAAAATCCCTCACTACCATAAAGGTAGCGAGGGATTTTTAATTCAATGAGAACAGCGAACTAGCTAAGATTTAATTAATCTTTTTTAGGTGCTGCTTTTTTCTTTTTAGGAACTTTAAGTTTTCCAACCTGTTCGATCATGTCGCGAGTCGCAGATGGTTTGCGATGGTTCGGCGCCATACTCAGGCTCTTAGTTGGACAAACGTCAACACAGATGCTGCAGTATACGCATGCAAATGGGTCGCATATCCATGTTCCAGTACCAGCTTCCTTATCTTTGGAAACTGTGATGCACTGTGAAGGACATTTGATCTCACATTTTTTGCAGAAGATGCATTTATCAATGTCATTGAACAGTTCGCCTCTGTAAAGAGGGAAAGGTTCGCGGACTTCGAAAGGATACATCCTGGTAGAACTCTTTGAGAAGAGATTCTTCAGTACTGTTGGTGTCATTTTAAGCATGTTTCAATCTCCTAGCGTTCCGTACAACTGATGCACGGGTCGATTGACAGAACAGCAACCGGAACGTCCGCCAGTTCAAGACCTGGCATGAATGCGATAAGCGGAGGAACGTTCGCGAACGTCGGGGTTCTGATACGTACTCTTTCGAGGAACTTAGTGCCGTTACCTTTCATATAGTACATACATTCACCGCGAGGCTGTTCAACGCGGGTAATGATTTCGCCTTCAGGATTTCCTTTAACAGGAACAGATATGTCGCCCTGCGGCATTCCGGAGATTGCTGCGCGAATGATATCTATCGACTGTAAGGCTTCTCTGAATCTGACTACTCCACGAGCGTAACAGTCTCCATCGTATTCTACGACTGGCTCGAAATCGATTTTATCGAAAGCAGCGTATTTAAGCTGACGCATATCCTGTGCAACACCACTAGCTCTGAGGGTAGGACCGGCTGCGCCGAGTTCATATGCCTGTTCTTTAGTGAGAGCTGCAACGCCCTTTGTACGCTTACAGACTGTGTAGTCTGAGAGCATTGTAGACTGGATAGCTTTAATCTCTTTTCCAGCTTGCGCAACTTCAGTAAGAATCCATGAACATTGTTCTGGGGTGAGGTCCTGACGAACTCCACCAACAACGTTTACAGAAACAATTACACGGCTACCTGCTGTTGCTTCGTTAAGATCCATGATGCGTTCACGAATACGCCAGAACTGCATGAACAGACTTTCAAACCCGAAAGCATCGGCGAATAGGCCGAGCCAGAGTAAGTGACTGTGCATACGATGTAGTTCAGACCAAACTGTGCGAAGGTACTTAGCTCTTTCAGGAATTTCTACTCCCATCATTTCTTCGATACCCTGACAGTAACATTGAGAATGAAGCATGGAGCAGATACCGCAAACACGTTCAACAACCTGGATCATCTGGTTGAAATCGCGGATTTCAGCAAGTTTTTCCAGACCTCTATGAACATATCCAAGCGCGGGGATGGCTTCCTTTACGATCTCGTCTTCGCAGACAAGTTTCAAGTGCAGCGGTTCTGGAAGAACCGGATGCTGCGGACCGAAAGGTATGATGGTGCGTGCCATAATTTACCCTATAGTTGTTTTCGTCTTGATGTCATCCTGGAAGACGAATTATTTTTTTACAGTCATCGCTTTTGTGTTATTACACATAGGGATGGTGGTGATTTCCTCATCCAAGTAAAGAGTACGTCCGAAGTCGAGAACAAGGCCGTTGAACATAATTCCGAACTGGTCTTGAATTTCGTTTTCTACAAGCAGAGCAGCAAAGTAGATGCCACTGATTGAAGGACAATCTGATCCTTTAGGAACAGTTACTCTAAAGTTGGTAAGAACCAGCTCTTTGTCGAAGGTGTAGATAATATCAAAGTTATCTGCATCCAACTGGGTGCAGCTCAAAGCGACAAGACGTTGTCCGTCGCTTTTCATCTTTGAAGCTTCTCCGACAACTGCGTCCAGTGTTATTTCTTTCATGTTTTCTATCACGTTATTATCCCTCGTTTAGCCTTTAAGGCCTTCAAACTTGGCAAGGGCTGCGACCACGCCGTCGATGATAGCTTCAGGTTTTGCAGGACATCCCGGAACGTATATGTCCACTGGGATAACCTTGTCGATTCCGCCGAGTACGTTATAGCATTCGCGGAAGATACCACCTGAAAGACCACATGCTCCAATGGCGATAACGCCTTTTGGGTCAGGCATTTGATCGTAGATGTTGCGTAATACCTTGGCGTTACGGGGATTAACCGTACCGGTGACAAGGAGGACATCTGCATGCTTAGGGTTACCGACGTTGACTACGCCAAAGCGTTCAACATCATACATTGGTGTAAGACATGCCAGAACTTCGATATCGCAGCCGTTACAGCTCCCGCAATCAAAATGCATGATCCAGGGGGACTTGGCGCGTGAATTGTCAATGAATTTCTTCAACATAACTTAACCTGCGTGCAGCCAGATGAGGTTAACAAAAGACATGGCAAGACCGACACTCCAAACGTATTTGAGCATCCACCGCCAAGTCATACGCGCCATAGTATTATCAATCAGAATTTCAGCAAAGTAAGTGGTCGCCAGTAAGACAACAACACCTACGAGGCTTGTGTGCCAGAAAAGGGCACAGATTCCGAGGATGAAAATAGTCTCATACCAATGGGCAATTTCAATAATACCAAGGTAAGGACCAGAATAGTCAGTAAGTACCCCTTTGACGATTTCCTGATGCGCGTGATGCGATGTGGAGAAGTCAAAAGGAGATTTTCTGAGCTTAATAGTAAGAGCGTAACCGAGCACGATGAACATGAGAGGCAGCTTAGCTAAAAGCGGCTGGTCATAGTTCAAGATTTCATCAATTCTGAAACTTCCGGTTACCATAAATATGGAAGCGAAAACCAGAATGATGAGTGGTTCGTAAGTAAGAACCTGAATCAATTCGCGCTGTGCTCCAATCTGACTGAAAGGGGAAGGACTTGCTAGTCCGCCCATAACCAGGAAGACAGCCCCGATTGCCTGAACAAAGAAGATCAGGAGCAAGTCGGACTGAGCAAACAACAGACCAACAGATAGTGCTGCCGCGATGAGGTAAACCCATGCACAGAAGACCTGCCAGAAGTTGTTGATGACTTTTACTTTACCAAACAGTTTGGCAACGTCGTAAAATGGCTGGAGAATCGGAGGGCCGAAACGGGACTGAAGACGAGCAGTAACGCGTCTATCAATACCGGATACCAGGCCACCAAGTACTGGAGCCACGACTATGCCGAGGATCATTAGAATTAATGTTTCCATTATAAAGCCCCTCCCAGCATAAGCACGATGAGAGCTAGGCCAACAAAGTTGACCCACATGGTAAGTTTTTCTTCACCAAAGAACGCTTCAAGGTAGTAGTTGCTAGCCTTGATCTCTACTGGAACATTCATAGGCCCAATGAAGGACTGAACGCCAGGTTCTTTAACATTCGCTCCACACATGTAAGATGCACCGTTCTGGATATTTCCAGATTTCTTGGTGTCTATCCATGCGTAAATAAATGCTGCGGCAAGTATTATGAATATTGGGTAAACTGCGAATACGCCGATAGGTGAAGAGAATACACCGCCGGTGATTTCGTATGTCTTACCAACCATAGGTTCGATAAGCCCTGTGTAGATAACAGGGGAGAACAATGACACGACAACTGTTGCTGCAGCTAGTACAGTCAATGTGAATCTTGTCAAAATGTTCTGAGACTCAGCTGGAACTTTCTCGCGTAGTGGTCCGGTAAGCAGCATTCCTGCCCAACGTGCCCAGAATACAAGAGAGATAGCACTACCGAGTGAAAGCATAACGATGACAAATAAGTCGCCGGATGCTGACTCAATAGCCATCCATTTACCGAGAAGTACTCCGAAAGGAGGTAGAACCATGGTCAAGATACCAACTATTGTGATAATCGCAGTACGTGGCATCTTGAGGTAAAGTCCGCGCATGTCTTCTATGTCGCGGCTACCAATTCCGTGCTCGATTGTACCTACGCACAAGAATAGCAGAGCCTTGGAGGCAGCGTGGAAGATGATCAGGATAATTGCTGCAGTAATGGCCCAAGTAGTATTGATACCAGCACAACAAATGATCAGACCGAGGTTACTGATAGTGGAGTAAGCAAGAATTTTCTTGCCGTTACTCTGACTGACAGCAATTGCGGCACAGGCGAGGAATGTGAAAGCTCCACAAAGAGCGATTCCTTCACTAAGGAATGTTCCTGCGTATGCAGGAGCAAGTCTAAGCACGATGTAAACACCGGCTTTAACCATAGTACTCGAGTGAAGCAGAGCAGATACCGGAGTAGGAGCAACCATAGCCCCGAGCAACCAGCTCTGGAATGGAATCTGTGCAGCTTTGGTGAATCCAGCTAAGCAGAGGAGTCCGAGAGGAACAAGCATTGCGCCGTCCATGGGACCTGCTTCGAGGATAGCCTGAATGCTGAGAGATCCAGTCACTGAGTACGCCCAGATCATCCCGAAAACAAATGCGACACCACCAAGTGAATTCATCCACAAGGCGCGAGTTGCATTTTTGACCGCGATTTCAGTGTCATCATGCGCGATGAGCATAAATGAACAGAATGTAGTCACTTCGAAGAAGAAGTAGAGCCAAAGAATGTTGTTTGAAAGCACCAATCCGTTCATAGCTCCGAGGAACAGAACAAGATAAAAGAAAAATCTCGGCTGGCGAGATTTTACAAGGTGCAAGTGCTCTTCATGTGTTTTCATGTAAGGGATCGCAAAGAAACAAATCAGCGAACCAATAATAGAAATGATCGCTACCATAATCAGTGAAAGGCTATCAGCATAGAATGCTGGAACCTCAGCTGCATGGTCAACGAAGAATAATTCAAACACAGCAAGTGGGATAATCTGCAGAACTGCAAATACCTTGATAAGCTGATTTTTAAGTTTGAATGCGTAATATAAAATTACGAAGAGCAGCGCAAAGTCCGCCAGAGTTACGAGGGAATCCCAACTAATTCCAAGAATCGTACCTGGGGAATAAGTAAATGATCCCTGCCCGAATAGGGCAAGGGATGTCGCAGCAATGCATACTCCGGTGCCAAGAACGATCATTGTTCTGATCGTACTTACACGCAAAAAGTAGCAGCCTAGAGCAGCCATCAAGGGCAACAAGATGACTAGTGCTAGCATCATGGGCAACATACGGACCTCACTGTAACGCGATGTTGTGCCAGATTTAGAAAAACATGCCTCAGTCGTGTTATCTTTTTAGGTTTCGTGTAACTAATCAATATGTTTCACATTTATCACCTAAACCGTAGAAGTTTGTCTTCAAAAACAGAAGAAAAGTCAATACTTAATTGGCGGGAAAACGGTTTAAAGACCTATAGAAAAAACTGATAACTAGTTGTACGTGCACGAAAATATAGGGAGCTGGCCTTTGGTAGAGGCGAAATCTATTGTTAAGTAGCGTAAATCAGGATAATATCTATAGCTATGATCATGCATCAAAATAATAAGCGCAGATTATTGCTGTGCGTGGCTTATCTGTGTGCTGCATTTTTTTTGAATGGGTGTGGTAAGACGGTTGTGTCTCTCCCTGGTCAAAGTAATGCGCCGCGTTCATCGTTCTCTTCTGGTAAAATGCGATCTGTAGTTAGTGTTGCTCGTTCGCAGATTGGTAAACCTTATAAGTGGGGAGGGGCTTCACCTTCGCGCGGGTTTGATTGCTCCGGTCTAGTCTGGTGGGTTTTTGATCAGCATGGGATTAAGGTGCCGCGTGTCTCGTGGCAGCAGATTGAAGCGGGAAGGTCTGTCCATTTAAGTAAGATTAAGGCTGGAGATATTGTTTTCTTTAGAATTCCAGGCGGCGGTAAAAGTTTGCATACCGGAATATATACCGGGGATGGCAGTTTCTTTGTTCACAGTCCGAAGAGCGGACATCATGTGCGGGAAGAATCAATGAATAAGAATTATTGGCGTAAATATTTTATCGGCGCGCGACGAGTAATGTGATTGCCGTAGAGCATAAAAAAAGGAGCCTCAATTTGAGACTCCTTTTTCGTGATCATATACTATATAGATGTACTACTGAACTGTGGTACAGGTCGGAGGCTGAATAGCCGATCCGGGGGCTGCATTTGTGAGCCTTGAAATGTAATCTTTTACTTCGTCCTGATCTTTCCAACCAGCATAAAGCTCTTTCCAGTCACCAAATGTCATTACTTCAGACTCAAGGTACGTTTCGTGTCCTTTCATCCAGAGGCTGAATAGGTATGTATCAATCTTGAAGTTTTTAGAATCGAAAACTTTTGGGATGATTTTACCAGTGTACTTTGTTCCATCAAAACGTGCGCCGATGAAAGCACACACGTTGTTTGTGGATTTCTGCTGATCGATCTCTTCGTTATTGAACATGTCAAGGAGACCTTTCATGACAGGGAAATCTTTTTCAACCTGGTCTCCGACTTCTTTAGGGACTTTGACTATTAATTTTTTATCTTCTTCATGTATGAAGTAGAATCTTAACCACTGGTCAAACATAAAAACTTCGGAAACATCTTCAAGAGCTCTGAGAAACGCTTTATTTTGCATGTTGTATCCTTGCTGTCTTAATTTACTGAACCATATATAATGGGTCACGGAGTGGACTTTATATGTTCATCATATGGGAGATAGTCAAGGGGCAAAGCATGTGAAATTAATAATTTGATGATTTTTTTGGGGTTTTAGTGTCAATATTCAGATATTTCAACCTGTTTTTTATTTTGAGAAGTCTTGCATAACTGCCCTTTACAATCTTGTACTTTTTGGGGTAATAGGTCGTTCTTTGCAGCATATAATCGTGCAGCAGAGTGCGAAATCTATATTAGGAGGAATGCCAAATGGGTAGACATAAAAAGATCGAACGTAAGAAAGAACTTGAGCGTAAGCGTCACCGCAGAGCTAAAAGAGTAAAAGCTCGTATAGCAGAAGCAAAAGCTGCTGCAGCAAAATAAGCTCTTATATGTAGTGCTTTCCTGAATCAGGGAGCAATGCACCCCTCATTTTTTTCAGGGATAGGTCCGCCTGCCTTTCGGGGCATGGCGGGACCCTTTTTTTTTTAGATGGAGGGTTTTATGCCGATTTACGAATATCAATGTCATGAATGTCAGCAAATTTTTGAAGAGTGGCAGACTAATTTTGAAGACAAGGTTTTAGAATGTCCTGTTTGTGGAGCTAAGGCCACGAAAGTTCTTTCTAATTCTTCTTTTGTTCTCAAAGGTGGTGGCTGGTATTCTTCTGGATACAGCAAGGCTGAGTCTGGGGCTGAAAAGTCCAGCAGCTCAAGCTCTGCTAGCAGTGATTCTGGTGCGGCCAAAACGTCGGCTGCTGCCTCCACTGGATCCACTAGTTCTGATAGTTCAGCAAAGAATTGATTATAGCCAAACGGCCCGGTGTATTCCGGGCCGTTTGCTTTTTTACGGCATTGCCTTTTTAAAATACAGTTTGATAACAACAAACCGGAAATAATAAAGATGATCGAAAGATATTCTCGTCCCGCTATGAGTGAATTGTGGACTCTTGAAAACCGTTTCAGAGTATGGCTGGAAGTTGAAGTTGCCGTCTGTGAAGCTTGGCATAAACTTGGACGCATTCCGGCTGAGGATATGAAGAATATCCGTGACAAAGCAGACTTTGAACTGGATCGCATTCTCGAGATTGAAGAAAAGACAAAACATGATGTTATTGCTTTTCTTACCGCTGTAGAGGAAAAAGTAGGACCTTCTTCCCGCTTTATTCACCTTGGATGTACTTCATCTGATATCGTTGATACCGCTAATGGAGTTCTTCTTCATCGTGCTGGTAATATGATTCTAAAAGCTCTAGATGAATTTTTAGCCGTTATTAAAGATATGGCTTTTGAATATAAAGGTAGAATGTGCATGGGCCGTACTCACGGTATTCATGCTGAGCCTACTAGCTTCGGTCTGAAAATGACTGGGTTTTATGCAGAATTTTCTCGTCATCGGGAGCGTATCGAAACAGCTCTTGACGGCGTCAGTGTTGGTAAAATCTCCGGCGCAGTCGGAACTTACGCAATGCTTGATCCTGAAGTTGAACGCATTACTTGTGAGCTTCTTGATCTGAATGTTGATCCTATTTCAACTCAGATTATTCAGCGTGATCGCCATGCTGCATTCTTTACAGCGCTTGGCCTTCTTGGCGGCGGAATTGAACGTCTTGGTGTTGAACTTAGACATTTGCAGCGCACTGAAGTTCTTGAAGTTGAAGAAGGATTCAGCGCTGGGCAGAAAGGTTCTTCTGCAATGCCACATAAAAAGAATCCTATTTCCGCTGAAAACCTCAGTGGTCTTTCCCGTCTTTTGCGTACCAATGGTTTAGTTGCCATGGAAAATATGCCTCTGTGGCACGAACGTGATATCAGTCATTCTTCTGTTGAACGAGTGATCATGCCTGATTCTACTATTCTTGCAGATTATATTCTTGGGCGCATGACAGGTGTTCTTAAGAGACTTAAGATTAACGGCGACAATATGGATCGCAATCTTATGGCATCTTATGGCCTGTTCTATTCACAGCGTGTATTACTTGCTCTAGTAGATTCCGGTCTTGAAAGACAGAATGCATACGAAATGGTGCAGAAAGTCGCCATGTACTGCTGGGAAAACAAAGTCTCTTTCCCAGATGAAATTCGCAAGAACAAAGAAATCATCTCTCAGCTTGCAGATGGAGCTTTGGATGATGCTTTTGATATGGGATACTACACCAGATACGAAGATTTCATCATTAAAAGAGTCTTTGGCGAATAGTTTAATTGTGACTTGTTAATAGTTAATATTACCCGGTTTTGTCCTGTGGCATAACCGGGTACTCCTTTTTGCAGGACTTTCGCTTTCGTGTTAGTAAGATAAAAAATATGTTGTTTTACTACTCCTTTCAGGTGTGGTTCAATGTTTTTCCCGTAGGTCTGTAGATTGGCTTTCCAATATTTCAATTGGGGTTATTGATCGTAACCATCTTAGTGTTAAAGTTGATGGTGTTTTTAAAGATATTTCGAACGATGGGACTCCAGCTTCGGTATGATGCATTTTTTTAAATTAGTATTTGCAGTTTGCCTAATTAGCGTAAACTTGAGCACTTATTGTATTGCAGAGGGCTGGAAGCCGGTGCTTGAAAGTACCACTTTGGTTCCTGGGCTAGTTGTTGCTGTGGATAAAGGTGATCAGGAAATTCACCTTCTCGTCCACAAAAGTCCTTTACGTGCTGAAGCCACATTTACTTGTGCAACCGGTAAAAAGGCAGGAGACAAGGAAGTTGAAGGCGACTTGAGAACTCCAGAGGGTGTATATTTTACCAAGCGCAAGAGGACCGGATTGGTCAATTTTGAGTTGTATGGTGAGATGGCTTTTCCTCTAGATTTTCCAAATCCTGTCGACCGTATCAACGGTAAAACCGGGTACGGAATATGGATACATGGGCGTGGCAAGCAGCTAGTCGCCATGGACACTCAAGGATGTGTTGCTCTTGAAAATCCTGATATAAATTTTATTGATTCCCGTATAGAAATTGGCACACCCGTTGTGATTGGTGAAGACGTTGCATGGAGTAATGCGACGGGCGTTCAAGGTGAGGAATCCATAGTAATTAAGAACCTTGTTCATAAGTGGGCCGCAGACTGGTCCAGACGTGATTCTGGTTTCTTTGATGCGTATTCGAGCAAGCTTTTCGCCAAGACAGAAGGCAGGTCTTTTCAATATTTCAAAAAACGTAAACAGAAAATATTTTCTAATACTGCGTGGGTAGATGTTTCTGTTTTCAATCTTAGGGCTCTTCCCGGACCTGACTACTGGGTGACATGGTTCGACCAGTATTATAGATCCGGCCGCCTTTCTTCCTCGACAACAAAACGTTTGTACTGGCAGAAAATTGATGGAAAGTGGAAGATTGTAGGACGTGAGTATGGTCCTGCGTCGAAGTCTTTTTCAAGTGAATATCTTGAATTGAAGCGGAAAAGCATACTTGCATTTATGGATGATTGGCGGAGCGGCTGGCTGACTGCTGACATTGGTGCATATTCAAATATGTATGACGCGAAGGCCAGACAGGGAAATAGGCGCGGTTTAAAGTTGATTAAGAAGCATAAGCAATCTGTATGGGAAAAGCGTAAACCCTCTGTTATTAAATTTAATAAGGTCAGGCTTAAAGAACACCCTCAGGGGATAGAAGTTGCTTTCAGACAATCCTACTCTGATATATCTGGTTATAGCGATTTTGGTAGCAAGAAATTAGTCCTTCGTCCTGTTAATGGCGGATGGCGTATCGTAGACGAACAATGGAGCAGTCGCTGATGGGTAATACCAAATATAATGTTCTTTTCATGCGCGATGATGATACTGTAAAAAGGTATAGGCTGAGCCCTTTTTGGCTGAGCGTCTTTTTTTGGTTCATTATCTTGCTTGCAGTCTGTGCTGGAGTCGGAGCTTGGTCTGGATACAATTTTTGGAATCAAAATACCGAACTAAGGCAAGATAAGCTTGCATTACAGAAGAATCTGAATGACGCTTCTATTCAGCTTGAGCGACTTGAAAATGTAAATAAAATTTTAGACTCTTATGATCCCAATGACGTACAATCTCTTTTAGCTTCCGTTCCTGTGGAGGAAAAGAAGGTTGAGGCTCCTACCGGGACTGATTTAAAGAAGTTGTTATTTTATAAGAATCTTATGCGTGCCGGAGTTGAGAATGTAAAAATTCGTTATTCTGGAGGAAGTCTGGCTTTAAGTTTTGATTTGAATAACCTACAAACTTCTTCTTCTCTTAGTGGTCTGGCTGGAGTCGAACTTATTGCCAATAACGGGCATAGTTCGGTTGTTAAAGTTAATCGCAACGATATGGCCTTTCACATTCAGAGATTCAAAGTTGTCAGAACAAGATTCGCTCTGCCGTCCGGGATGGCATTAAAAGATATGTATGGTCTTCGCCTGATGATAAGCACTAATAATAATGAGTTAATATTCAGTGAAGTATACCCTCTGTCGCGTATTTTTAATTAGCATTTTTACGCTTATTTTAGCTGTATCTTCCGCACATGCTCAGCATATGCGGAGTTTTACTTTTTTCGAAGGAACTCAGTACCCTCTGCGCGTGACTTGGGTTTTCGGTGATCAGCCTGGCCCAACGATTATGGTTCAGGGGGGTATTCAAGGAGACGAACTCTCAGGATTTTTCACTGGGCAGTTACTTACGCGCAGCAATGTCCGCAAAGGTAATTTGATCATTGTTCCTCGAGCAAATGAACCCTCCATCCTTCGGCGTGCACGGCAGATCAATGTTGACCTGAATAGAAGGTTCGACAAAGAATACAATAATTTCTACGAAGATCGCCTTGCTAAGGCTATTCGCTTTTTACTCAATGATGCTGACGGCTTCATCCATCTCCACGAAGGAAGTGGCTTTTACAGTCCTACCTATATAAATAAATTGCGAAATCCCAAGCGTTATGGGCAATCAATGATCATTGATGCCGGGGTATATAAAAATATCCGTTTGGCAGAAATGTGTCAGCGAGCCATTTCTCGGTTAAATGCAGATATTCCAAATAAATCTTTCCGGTTTACTCTTTTTAATACCGACACATTTGCCACAGCCACTCAGTATCCTGAAATGCTTAAGTCTTTGACCTGCTATGCTCTGGTTGAGCGGGGAATTCCCGCAATGGCCGTTGAAGTAAGTAAGGATATAAGAAATCTAGAATGGAAGGTTCGTGAGCAGTTGAAGGCGACCGTTTATTTACTTGAAGAGTTTGGTCTGGAACTAAGTGTTCCTGAATTTTCATTTCCCAAAGCAGGCAGGCCTGCCGGTTTGGAAATAAAGGTTAATGGTAGCCCCCTTAGAGGGAAGTCCGTTAACCTTGTTCGCGGTGGTCCTGTTTCAACTTCCGGTACAGGCAGGGCAATGACTCATTCTGGTTTGGAGCCTGCCGTAGCTGTTTTTGCAAGCGACCGTCCGAACCTAAATTTACTTACAGCACCTCGCATGGCTTTATCATCATTCCCTGCTCTCGAAGTTAGTCTTGATGGTAGCAAAATGACGACTGCAAAAGTTCGCTGGACTGGTCAAAATGATAGTTCTCCTGAACCGCATGGTCCGGTATTTTTGTGCTGGTTAAACGGTGATCCGCATTTTGTTTCTGCTTCTGGAGTTTTGAATGCTGTAGAGGGAGACCAATTTATAATTGAAGGTGTGCTGGGCAGTAATAGAAATGAAATCCTTAACTTAAAGGGTTTTGTCGCTTCCGTTATGGTAAATAGCGGGCAGGATATTGGGCATGAAATTATTGCTGATCCCGGAAATTTTATGGACAAGTACAGACTGATTACAAATGACGGCAGTTTTCGCTACAGAATAGCAAGAGAAACCCCCGGAAAGCGTGGGTCAGAATTTTATCTTTCAATTCGGCCCCGCATAATTAAGGCTCTTGAACTTGGCAGGGCGCACGGTTCTGATTTATTAATTAAGTGGGAACGTAATAAGATCAACGAGATTCCAGCTGATAGGTATGTGTTAATTGAGGCTTGGAGTAATGGGCAGCTTGATAAAATTCAGCCATTCCTCGACAGAATCCCGGTTGCATGGGGCGAATCCTTTGATGTTGAAGCTGGTAAGGACGTAACACTTACTCTTCGGCATTCAACTACATTTGAGTCTGTTGGTGAAATGATTTTTAGAGGATCGAAAATTCTTCATACTTCTTTGAATTAAAACATTAAATTATGACATAAAACTGTTCAATATGGGGGAATGAGATGAAAGCCGGATTCGAAAACTGCTACGTAAATCTTCCTCTTAGATATATTTATAATGATCCAGAATATTTAGATCTTTTTATCGATAATTCAATTCAGCCTGAACTTGGCTTGGATTGCCTTGGGAACGAGTGCATGAGCAAGGATTGGCTATTATATGTCAGAGACAGGCTTGTTGATGCCGGATTGAAATGTACTGTCCACCTCCCTTTTCTGGACTTGAAGCCGGCGAGTCTTAATCCAGCTATTAGAGAAGCATCTATAGATACTTTGTGCGGTGCTTTTGAGCTTGCAAAGATATTTTCCCCCCAGCGCATGGTTATGCATCCTTCGTTTACCTCATGGCTTGAAGAGCCTCTCTTTGAACGAGCTTATCAGAATTGTCTCGAAGGCATTGCTAGGTTAAGCGATTCATGGCCTGATCATCCTATGCTTTGCCTTGAAAATACATATGAATATGACCCGGGTCCTATTGTTCAGATTATTGATGAACTTGATCGAGATAATGTTGGCGTATGTTTTGATTTGGGACATTGGCATTCGTTTTCTAAAGGATCTGAAAAGGGTGATTTTGACTTTTGGTTTGACTCCTTTGCACCCTACATCAAACACATTCACCTTCATGACAACAACGGTAGCAAGGATGATCACTTAGCTCTTGGGCAGGGTACTATGGATTGGGAGCATATCACTTCTCGCATAAAAGAACTTGATCCATTGCCAAGTATTACTTTGGAGCCACATACTCGCGATGATTTTGAAGTAAGTATTCAGTATTTTGAACAGAAGATTGCGCGGTCACTTTTTTAGAAGTTCATTGGTTTGTTTGATTTCTGGTGAAGGTATAAGCGTTAAATATTACTGCTAAATACAGCTAAAATATAAAAAGGTTCCCGGACTAGATAGTCGGGAAACCTTTTTCTTATGCGGCACAAAGTCAAGCACCCCGTAAAATATAATTACAACTTTTTGTCGGCCGTAGTTGCCCCTCACCCTACGGTGTAAGTATTTATATTCCTTTTCTTATTCGTGCTCTGAGGCACCAAGTACCGATTCGGTACCAAATCAATTTTGGATCGCCATTTTTGTGTCGTTATCTAAGCAACCCAAAAGGCCCCCGCGATCCCTTAGGCTGTTGCTGTCGGAAGACTTAATTTCCAAAGCAAAGCAGCCAATTTTCGGGCTAACGCGGCAATTGCCTTTTGAGGCACTCCATGTTTGCCCAAAATTCTGTTGTAAAAGTTACAAGCCCATTCATCTTTTTGTTTCTATATCCAAGCCGCTTCAATGAGTAGGCTTCGCAATCTCCGCTGCGAATGTAGTTGCAACGACTTTGCCGACGCCAGGAACTGACCTCATTGCGGCAATACTGATTACCTCGTCTTGTTCCTCTGCGAGTTCTTTTAACTGCAAATCCACTTTCTTTTGAGCTAGAATTGTATATTTTAACTCATCTAAAAGACTATCTCGTGTTTCAGCTGCTACGGCAGGTAGATGCAGAGTATCAAGAGCCAGCACGGCTGTTTTTCCCCAATGATCTATTCCCGCAGGCTCAGTTACTCCCAAAACAAGCAGCAAAGACGTGATTCGCTGTTTCACTCTACGCAATGAATCCGTAAGCTGATGGCGTCTTCTCGATAAAGCACGGAATGCTTCTTCCCTTTCACTAGGAATTGCAATTGACCGAATCAATCCTGAAGATGCAAACTTTGCAAGTTTTCTGCAATCAAGACTGTCGGTTTTGTTAGTAGCCGCAACAGGGCGAGGAATACGACTTGGAGCAGCAACTATTACTTTAATTCCTGCATGTCGAAGGCTACGCGCAAGGCCGAAGCAAGTTGGTCCAGACTCATAGCATACAGTTGCTATGTGAATTTTAAGTGAGGTGAGTCTGTTGGTGACAGCTTTGACGTCGGCTGGAGTTGTCCAATCTTTGATCATTCCATCGGGTCTAAGTAGAGCAATACTAAAACTACGCTTATGGATGTCAATTCCTACGAAAAGCGTTGGCCTTGAAAGCCTTCCACAAACCTACCAATTGATGATATTGTCAACTTAGCCATGTTATCCTCCTGCTAGTTTCATATTTACTGGTATACTACCAGATTAAACAGGGGAGTGCTGACATGGTATTTTTGTGGCGTATAAATTTTCTTTAAAAAATACATATTAATCATTTTTTCAGGAAGATAGAAAACTATTTCCGGAAACACTGTGACAATAATTACCATAAGCACCATGATTAAGAAAAACGGAAAAGTTGCTTTAAGGATGTCTTTTACAGCGGACCATTATGTAGACGGAGTAGCTGGTCGCAAGCATTAAACTGGGAATGACTCCTGCGATGAAAAGCTGCCCGATAGATGTATTAAAAAAACCAAGTGTGCCCGCCATATTCACTGGAGACCAGTGTTGAGGTGTTAAGTACAGCTCGGAGGAAAATCTCAACTACAACAAAGAAAGGTCCCTACTATGGAAAGGTCCTCGATTAATCTGATGACATGGCGCATAATAATTACTTTCTATAAGCTTCGATAGCAGCTTTCGTCATTGCAACCTGTTGTGCAGGAGGGCTACAATTCCAGTAATAGATGTTGATCACCATCATATTAAGAGAGAGTGCATAATTAATTTGGGAGAAATATTTAATGTTTGTACAAATTTTATACATGCATTTGGACAAAAATAACACCTATTAATTCAAGGTGTATTTGGTTAAAGTCATGTTCTCGTTGAAGATATCATTTGAATAATTAATACAATAATCTTGCTTTGTGAAATTTATTTTACATATATCGTAGGAGGTATCGTGCTTATAGTTGGAGTTGATACAGGCGGAACTTTTACAGATTTTATTTATAAAGACGGCGAAACTTGGGGAGTGCATAAAAGACTTTCTACTCCTCATGATCCCTCTGAAGCGGTTATTAACGGGCTTAAACTTATTGCAGACGGAAGGATAGTGCAGGTTGTACATGGCTCAACTGTTGCCACGAACGCGATACTTGAGCGCAAGGGAGTTAAGACCGCACTCATTACTAATGAAGGTTTTGAAGATGTTGTCCAGATCGGGCGGCAGAACCGTTCACAGCTTTATAATCTTTCATTTTGCAAGAAACCGCATATTGTTCCACCTGGATTAAGGTTCGGAATAACTGGCAGAATTGATCAGACTGGGAAAGAAATTGAACCTTTTTCGGAAGAAAAAGTAAAACATATACTCAAAAAAATCAAAGAAGAAGAAGTGGAATCTGTTGCACTCTGTCTTCTTTTTTCATATTTAAATCCAGATCATGAGAACAGAATGCGCGATTTACTTTCTCAAGTAGGCGTGCCTGTGTCTGTTTCTCATGAAATTTTAGCAGAGTTTCGCGAATTTGAGCGCACTTCAACTACCGTAATTAATGCGTACGTCTCCCCGAAAATGACTCGTTATCTTACTTTTTTGCAAGAGTTCCTTGGCGAAGATTCCTTACGTATAATGCAAAGTAACGGTGGATCAATTTCCGCTGAAACTGCAATGAATGAGTCTGTTCGCACAATTTTATCAGGCCCAGCAGGGGGCGCGGTTGGCGCACATGCAATTGGTAAAATGGCTGGTTACGACAATCTCATAACTTTTGATATGGGGGGCACGTCTTCCGATGTCGCACTTATTAACGGTGAACTTCCGTTGACTCTTGAGTCCGCAATCGAAGATTATCCTGTCAAAGTGCCCATGATTGATATCCATACTGTTGGCGCTGGCGGTGGTTCTATTGCTCGCCTAGACGCGGGCGGTTCTCTTACTGTCGGTCCTGAAAGCGCGGGGGCTGATCCCGGTCCTATCTGTTATGGTAAGGGGTATGAACTCACGGTCACTGACGCTAATTTGTTCCTTGGGCGCCTTATTCCTGAACATTTCCTCGGCGGCGAAATGTCGCTCAAAACGGACAAATTGAACTCCGCAATGGAAGCAATGGCTACCAAAGCAAATCTCAGTCCTATCGAACTTGCAGAAGGGGTTCTTGATATTGCCAATACCAATATGGAACGGGCTATTAGAGTTATTTCGGTTGAAAGAGGATTTGATCCACGCGAATTTACCATGTTTTCATTCGGCGGCGCTGGCGGAATGCACTGTGCTTTCCTCGCAAAACTTCTCTCAATTCCGAAACTTTTTATTCCAAATAATCCCGGCATACTTTCCGCAGTAGGCATGGTTATGGCTGATGTTATCAAAGATTATTCGTTAACGGTCATGCGTAACCAGCATAATACGACTGCTGATGACCTCAAAACTTTGTTCGCACCACTCGAAACTCAAGGTCGCGCGGCACTTGAAGAAGAGGGCTTTGCACCTAACGATATCACCGTCGAACGGTTTTTAGATATGCGCTATCAAGGGCAGTCTTTCGAAATAATTGTACCTTTCGGCGGCGACTGGATCGAAGAATTTTCTCAGCTTCATGAGCAGAATTACGGTTACCGTACTGATTCAAAGGCAGTTGAAATAGTAAATATTAGACTCAGAACTCGCGGAATGCCCGTTAAACCGGAATTTCCAGAAGCTTCAGCTCTAACGAAAGAGATGCCAAGTGATGCTCTAATCGGGACTACCAAGACAGTTTTTGATTCAATCTCCATGGATACCCGTATTCTGGATAGAGAGAAACTCTTGCCCGGGAATAATGTTGATGGGCCGGCTATCATTATTGAATACAGTTCTACTTTGGTTATTCCGCCCTTTGCCAAGGGTTCAGTAGATGCTTACGGCAACCTGATTTTTGATATTGAATAAATCTGGAGGTATATAATAATGAATGTGAATCCAATCCTCCTTGAGGTGTTTAAGAACAGGTTTGCGGCAATTTCCGAAGAAATGGGCGTAACGCTCACAAGGACCGCCTTTTCTCCAAATATTAAAGAGAGACGGGATTTATCTTGCGCAGTTTTTGATAGTAAGGGCGATATGATTGCTCAGGCTGCTCACATTCCAGTTCATTTGGGATCAATGCCTTTGTCGGTTAAAAGCGCGATTGATAACGCCACCTTCAACGAAGGTGATATGGTGATGTTAAATGATCCGTTCAAAGGCGGTACTCATTTACCAGACATCACCTTGGTCGCGCCCGTATTTTGTGGAGGCTCCGACAAACCAGATTTCTACGTGGCCAACCGTGCGCATCATTCCGATGTAGGCGGCATGGCAAGTGGATCAATGCCGCTTTCCACTACCCTCTATCAAGAGGGAATAATCATCCCGCCCGTTAAAATAGTCGAAAACGGCGAAATAGTTTCGGGTGTTATGGCACTAATTCTGAACAACGTCCGTACTCCAGATGAGCGTGAAGGCGACTTCTCCGCACAAATAATGGCGAACATCACAGGCGTTCGCAGGTTGAATGAACTTATTTCGAAATACGGTCTCGAAAAAGTAGACTTCTACGCGTCGAGTCTTAACGATTACGCAGAAAAGATCACGCGCCATACAATCGAATCCATCCCAGATGGAGTTTACGAGTTTACCGATTACATGGATGGCGACGGTATGGATTGCTTCAATGTCCCCATCACTGTGAATCTAGTAATTAAGTGTGATACCGCAAAGCTAGACTTTACAGCATCAGGAGATCAGGTGACAGGCAGTGTAAATGCCGTGCGCTCAATAACATTGTCCGCAGTACTCTATGTTTTCAGGTCCTTAATCGAAGGCGATGTACCAACAAACGCTGGGATTTTGCGGCCCCTAGAAATCATCACCCGCAAAGGATCAATTTTAGACGCTAATTTTCCCGCAGCCGTAGCCGGAGGAAATGTCGAAACGTCTCAAAGAGTAGTAGACGTAGTTTTGGGTGCACTAGCCCAAGCAATCCCAGAACGAATTCCTGCAGCCAGCCAAGGCACTATGAACAACATGACCATCGGTGGCATGGATGAACGAACAGGCAAGCCCTTCGCCTACTACGAAACCTTAGCTGGCGGCATGGGCGGTTCCGCAAGTTGTCGTGGTGAGCATGCAGTTCATTCTCACATGACCAACACCTTAAACACTCCCGTTGAAGCCTTAGAATACAGCTATCCGTTCCGTGTAAAAACCTACTGCGTGCGTAAAAACACAGGCGGCGCAGGTTCTTCACCCGGTGGAGACGGTTTAGTGCGCGAAATTGAATTACTATCAAGCTGCGAAATAACCGTCTTATCCGAACGAAGAGTAAACGCTCCTTACGGATTACAAGGTGGCGGAAAAGGTACACAAGGTCGCAACGTATTAATTCGTGACGGAAAAGAAATAGAAAAGCCCGGTAAATTCCACTCGCCTCTCAAAAAGGGCGATATCATACGCATAGAAACCCCGGGCGGAGGCGGCTGGGGGATATCAGGATAAAATACCAAACCTTTAATGGGCTAGCTCTTAGTGAAAAGAGTTAGCCTTTTTTTATGTAAATATTTTGGTAATATAGTTTTGAATTTTATATAGAAAAGCATTAAAGTTACTTGTAATCAGATTTTAAAACACCCAGTTAGGCCGCCGGAGGCATACAGTGAAAAGCTTATATAAAAATGCAATAGTAAGAACTCCATCCCATAATTTGGGACATGGGTTGACTGGGGCGGACCTTGGTTGCCCTGATATGGAACTGACTCATGCTCAGCACCTCGAGTATATTAAGTATCTGGAAACTAGGGATATTGCTGTGACGGTTCTTGATGCCGTGGAGGAATTTCCTGATTCTGTCTTTGTGGAGGATACAGCTGTTATGATACCTGTCGATGGCGGTGGTGTTGTTGCATTTTTGACTTGTCCCGGTGCTAAATCTCGGCGCGGTGAAGTTGAGCAGATTCGGGCTTCTGTTTTTGGCGTTGTTGATGAAGTTTTTAATATGGATGGGGAAGGACTTATGGAAGGTGGCGATGTGCTGCTTATGGGTAAGACTTATTTTGTGGGCATAGATTCGCGCACTAATTATGATGGATTTGGGCAATTTGAGAAAGTTGCGGGTAGGTTTGGCTATGCGTGTGTGCCTGTTCCTTTTGATAATGGAATGCCGCACCTTAAGACGGAGCTGTCTGCGTTGAACAGTGATACTTTAATTATGAGTGTCCGTTTTGCCGACCGTAAGGAATTTTCTGGCTATAAAAAAGTGGTTGTTCCCAGTGGTGAGGAATATGCGGCTAATTGCCTGTTTGTTGGGAATGGATTGCTTGTTCCGGCTGGTTTTCCGGTAACAGCGGAATTGCTGGATAAAAACGGGTTCAGCCCAGACTATATTGATATGTCTGAGTTCCAGAAAATGGACGGCGGGCTGACCTGTCTTTCTTTGCGCTGGTAGCGGGGAATTATATCGCTATTTTTTCTAGCGTGTCCTGCAAAATTTCATCATCAGTTTGGTCAGAAAGAACTATGTGATGTGCGGCATTCATGAAGCTCGGTTCAAATCTATTGAGCATTAGAGAAATTTGTTCGCGTGCATCTTCTGATCTGTCTGTTGCGTTTAGCAGTGTCAAGAAATCGCTCATGATGTAGAGCACTTTACCGTTAGCTTGTAGCTTGTTGCGATTCTTTTCGGAAAGAGCAGCTCCGCGCGGCAGGCTCACGACCTGATTATCTTTTTCGGCCATTTCTAGAATTGCAGGATTGCCGTCACCGCGTTTAATAATGACAAGTTCTTTCCCTAATTTCTCGGCGACTTGCGTAGCAATGAATCTTCTAAGGTCATCATTTAGCGCAAAAATAAAAATATTGCCGGAATCCCGCCCGCCTATAAGAAAATCTTTATCAGCACCGTTGGTGTGAACAGCCTGCTTTTTAGCGTCATTAACTTTGTACTCAATGTCTACCATTTCGGTGGTATTTGTCATTATATATGCTCCTGATGCGGATTGTATTGCGGTGTCAGCGGCTAGTTACTAATTCTAGAAGTTATCTACTCATTAATGATAGCTTCGGCAATGCTGAGTGGCTACTCATAAATAAAAGTTAAGATTTCTTAATAAAGTGAACGGTGCGTTTGTACTGTTCGTCATTCGGAAGTTCCTTAGATAGGTATGTTACATCCCAGTTCTCAGAGAAAAGGTCCTTTGCGAAGTCCAGTAGGTTGAAAAAACCTTTTTCGATTTTTGCTTGTGGGTACATTTTGAGGAAGTCTGCTTCAGGCATACCGAAATGTCTCTCAACTAGATAAAGTGGGCGGAAGGTTAGGAGCATTTCTGATTCACTTCTGCTTTCTAATCCTTTTAGAATCGGGATTAAGTGTCCTTCTGATATATTTATTTTGCCGAGAATATCTATGAGCATACCCATGTCAAAAGTACGGGTGGCTGGCTCTGAGGCGAAGTTGCATGTTTCGAATTCTACATTCTCTATGCTGTACAGTGCGGCAAGTTTTTTAGCTCCGGTAATGACCTTGGGTTCCATGTCATATCCGACAACGGTTTTCGCGCCCCGTTCGTGAGCATAGAACGTAAAATGTCCAAGGTTGCAACCGAGATCGCATACTGTTTTGCCTGTGAAGTCGAGATCTGTAAATTCGGGATCTATTCCGTCGATGTCGTGTCCGACTCCTTTGCTCAGCTTGTTTCTTTCAAAGTCGTATAGCGGTCTCCAGATTTTGTCTTGTCCCACTTCTTCTACTATTTTTTTTATCTCACAGTTTTTTGTCATTTTTGTTGTCTCTATTGTTTGGATAAGTTGATTTTTATATTATTCGCATATTTAATATTAATCGTTTAATGATAATTTTGAATTACGGTATAACTGTATTGCATTCTTAACTCAAGAACCTGATTCGGATTGCATGAATTTTTAAAGAGTGTTACTCAAAACTCCTTAATCAGGAGTTAATTTTTGCAGCATATAAGTGAGCCTTTTGTTTCAGGTGAATCATTAATTCACGCTTCGCATCCCGGATTTCGGGTTGTTTGCGCGTTGCTTTTTTCACTTGTCGGGGCGCTTGTACTGACGCTTTCAGCTGCTATCGCAGTGTTCATTGCGGGGCTAATTTTTGCAATATCTGCTCGCTTACCGATGCTTAGCCTTTTAAAACGGCTATTTTTCGTTAACGGGTTTATTGTTTTTCTATGGTTATTTTTACCATTCTCTCGCCCCGGAGATCCTGTCTTTTCTGTTGGACCTTTCACTGCGACTACTGAGGGCATAATTTACGCCGCCGTCATTACCTTGAAATCAAACGGTGTTGTTCTGGCTGTCACTTCATTACTTTCTACGATGCCTATCCAATTGATGGGTGCTGGAATGCAATCTGTGAGATTGCCGGATAAACTTTGTCGTCTGTTTTTATTTACTTGGCGTTATGTGCATGTGATGGGTGAAGAATTTGGTAAAATGAAACGTGCGGCGACTATGCGCGGATTTGTGCCTCGCAACAGCATTATGACCTACCGGACGTATGCTTGGCTCATGGGCATGCTGCTTGTACGGAGCTGGGATAGGGCGCAGGTTGTATGGCAGGCAATGCTTTGCCGAGGATTTACAGGTAAATTTCATACATTGAATTCGTTTCGAGTGAAGGGTGGAGATTGGTTGCTCCTTGCCGTTACAACAATTTTTGTAGGTGCTATCATTGCTACTGAGCTTTTTAAAGTTGAGGTGTTTTAGTGAGTTTCCCGATTTTTTCATTGCGTGACATTAATTTTGTCTACCCCGGCGGGAATGATGTTCTCAAGGGTGTTAATTTTGAGCTGAAAGCTGGCGAAAAAGTCGCACTTACCGGACATAACGGTAGTGGTAAAACCACCATGCTCCATATTATTATGGGACTTTTGAAGCCAACGGCTGGTCAGGTGATGTTTAAAGATCGCGAAATGAAAACCGAGAAAGATTTCAGGGAACTCCGTAAAGGTGTAGGGCTTCTTTTTCAGCAGGCCGATGATCAGCTATTTTGTCCTACAGTCATTGAGGATGTTGCTTTCGGGCCGCTTAATTTAGGCAAAAGTCCAGATGAAGCTCGTGAAATTGCGAAATATGTTCTTTGCCTGCTTGGTCTTTCAGGGTACGAAGAAAGGGTGGCATATCGTTTGTCCGGCGGAGAGAAAAAGCTGGTGTCGCTAGCGACTGTGCTTGCGATGCAACCGGAGGCTCTAGTGCTAGATGAGCCTACGAATGATCTTGATCCGTCAATGCGTGATCGTCTTGCAGATATTCTGTGTGAGCTTGATGTTGCGATGCTGGTTGTTTCACATGATCTTAATTTTTTGAAGAGGGTGACTGCTCTTGAATATTCCTGTCATGATCAGGCAATATACAAAGAAGCATCAATTTTCAGGTCTGATGGCACCCCTTCGGACTGCAAGCTGTAGTTTTTACCATTTAAAAAGACGGGGAGATTTATATGTCTAAGCTGAAACTTCTTTTACTTATTGTTCTTGCTATGTTTCTATTCTCAGGTTGCTCAGGAGATGATGATACTGTGACCATGCAAGTAAAAGCTTCTGCTTATACCTCTACGGTTGCTCAAACGACTTCGACACCCTTCATCGGGGCATGGGGCGATAAATTGGTTCCCGGGCAAAAGTCTATTGCAGTCTCAAGAGATCTTATTTCAAAGGGACTTGGGCATAATGTTGTTGTTAAGATCGAAGGACTTGATGGCGAGTATGCCGTCAAAGATAAAATGAATAAACGCTGGACCGATAAAATCGACATTTATATGGGACTTGATACCAAAGCAGCTAAAGATTGGGGTAAGCGCGAAGTTACAATTACCTTCAAGAAGCCAGAGCCTAAGAAATAGTATTTGCTTTTAGTAATAGATCATTTTAAAGCGTGTTCCGGTTCGGAGCACGCTTTTTAAAATTTTTTGAAATGGCATGGCGGCGTATTTTTGTTCGAACCGAACTATTAATTTGTAATGAGCTAAGTAAGATTACGGAGACAGACTTGAGCGTGCGCAAAAGAAATCCTCAGCAGAGCATTCGGGCACATTGTTTATGGTGCATGGGTGGTAGTTCTCAGCTTGTCAGAGAGTGTGAGGATGAGAAATGCGCTCTTTACGAGCTTAGGGGGCCGAAAATAGAAGAAACCGAACTGACGTGTTTGCGCACGATTCGAAGACATTGCCTCGCCTGCACCGTTGGTGACAGACAAGCTATCCGTGATTGTCATGAAAAAGAATGTGTGTTGCGTCCTTACAGGTATGGAGTTCATCCTCGGACTATAAAGAGAAGGCAAAAAAGAAAGCTCGAGAAGAGCCATCTAATGCTGCCGGGTATGTGATTTTTAGGCCGGTCTTTTTGGTTTGTATTTTTACGTCTGTATGTTTTGTGTCTTAATATTAGTTATTTATTTAAAAGGATTAGATTGATTTTTTTTATGTGATTAACCCGAAAAGAATCATTTCTTCCAGTACTTTTTGTTTGGTCAGAGGTTTGATTATAAAGCTTGTGCCGTTACCACGAAGGTATGTCTCAGGTATCTGTTCCTCTTCATCCTGCACTGTCATTATTATTGGAATTTCTTCACTGAGTCCAAATCCTAGTTTTTGCTCAATTTCGCGTATTTGCCGTAAAGCGTGCGGGCCGTCTTGCGCGTCTATTTTAGATTTAATGAAAATAGCGTCGAAAAAATCGTTGTTCTCCAGAGACGCTGCGAAAGCCTTTACCGCTTCATCTCCGTCACGGACAGTATGGCATTGCCCGTGACTTTCTATTGTGTTTTTGATGATTTCACAGTGTAGATCATTATCGTCAGCAATAAGAAATTTCATACACAGCCCCTAGCTAAAACCTTAACGTAAATTAATAGTTATTTGCTTTATACCACCGCTAAGGTGCTGGGTCTAGCTATGAACTTAAATATTATCTGTCTGAATCTTTCATGGAAAGAGCAATTCTTTTGCGCTTAATATCTACTTCCATAACTTTAACTTTCACAGCCTGTCCGGGGTGAACAAAGTCGGATGGATTCTTTACAAAATTATCTGCCAATCTACTGATGTGGACCAATCCGTCCTGATGCACTCCAACGTCAACAAAAGCTCCGAAGTTGGTCACATTCGTAACGATTCCGTTCAGTAACATTCCTTCTTTAAGATCTTTAAGTTCTGTAACGGATTCATCAAAGCTTACCATTTCAAACTCTTTGCGCGGATCGCGGCCCGGCTTTTCGAGTTCCTTCATAATGTCTTCGAGTGTAGGAAGTCCCAAATCATCTGAAATGTATTTTTTGAGGTCAATCTGCTGTCTCAGTTCGGGCGATTTTATCAGCTCTGAAACTGTGGTCTTCAAGTCTTTAGCCATGAGCGCGACAGTTTTATATCTTTCAGGGTGAACGGCAGTTTCATCCAGTGGATTCTCGCCGTTTCGGATGCGTAGGAAGCCCGCACACTGCTCAAAAGCTTTAGGTCCGAGGCGTGGAACTTTTAGCAGTGCTTTGCGTGAAGCGAATGGTCCGTTCTCGTTTCTCCAATTGATAATATTGGTCGCGGTTGTTGCGCCTAGTCCTGAGACTGATTCTAAAAGTTTTGCGCTCGCAGTATTTAGCTCTACGCCAACCATATTAACGGAAGATTCGACTACTCTGGTTAAGCTTTCGGCAAGTTTTTTCTGATCCACATCATGCTGATACTGTCCCACACCAATTGATTTTGCGTCGATTTTAACAAGCTCAGCTAGCGGGTCCATGAGTCTGCGTCCGATAGAAACTGCGCCGCGCACGGTGATATCGTAATCAGGAAATTCTTCTCGCGCGATGGCGGATGCAGAGTATACGGATGCGCCTGATTCATTGACCATGATGATTGGCAGTGAGTCTGGAAGATCCAGTTCTTTAATGAACTGCTCCGTTTCGCGTCCCGCTGTACCGTTACCGATGGCAATTGCTTCGATGGCGAATTTTTTTACGAGAGCGACCACTTTATCTGCCGCTTCCTTCTTTTTACCACCTGAAGTAACGGGGTAGATAGTGTCGTTATGTTTAAGGCTACCCTGTGCATCTAGACAGACAAGCTTGGCGCCTGTTCTGAAGCCGGGGTCCAGTGCCAGAATATTCTTACTACCAAGCGGCGGAGCGATGAGTATTTCTCTAAGATTTGATGCAAAAACTTTGATAGCTTCGTCGTCAGCTTTTTCAATAAGCTTGGAGCGAAGTTCTGTTTCCATTTGCGGTGCAAGCAGGCGCTTGTAACTGTCAATTCCCGCCTTCTCTACCTGTTTTGATGCCGCAGATGTAGACTTCACAACGCGGCTACTAAGAACGTCAAATCCTTCATCTTCGGGTGGACGAATGGATACTTTTAAAAATTTGTCTCTTTCACCGCGAAACATAGCAAGGATTCGATGTCCGGCTGCCTTACGAGCTGGCTCGGTCCAGTTAAACCAGTCTCTAAATTTGGATGCTTTGTCCTCAGAATCCGCCGCAAGAGCAATCTTGGTGGCGCGCGATTCAATCTTTGCTTTGCTCTCAAATAGTGAGCGAACAGCTTGGCGCAAGCCCATATTTTCTGCAATCTTCTCTGCTATAATATCGCGCGCTCCGGCTAGGGCGTCTTCAATATTTTCTACTCCTTTTTCAGGAGATATGTATTGTTCGGCTTCGGCGACAGGATCGCCTTTTTGCGCAAAGATTTTAACTGCAAGCGGTTCAAGACCTTTCTCTACTGCGGCCTGACCTTTAGTTTTGCGTTTGGGCTTGTATGGAAGATATAAATCTTCAAGCTGGCGCATGTTCCGCGCTTTATTTATTTTGCTACGCAATTCGTCATCAAGCTTTCCCTGCTCTTCAATGGAACCCAGAATGCTTTCTCTTCTTTTATCCAGATCAATCAGTTTCCCTAGAAGGTCACTGACAGCTTCAACAGCGACTTCATCCATGCTGCCCGTAGCTTCTTTACGATAGCGGGAAATAAAAGGGATAGTTGCGCCTTCCTCAAGAAGGGCAACAGTAGCTTGGACGTTTTTGCTTGAAAGATTCAGGTCAGCAGATATGCGGGAAATATTGTCGTGGTTCATTTATTTAGCCGTGATTAATAGTTGTTATGTTTAGAGGGGTACTTTCTCTTGTTCGCTGTTTGTAGTCAATGATGTTTGGCAGGTATTTTATTAAAGGGTGTTCACATCCCCGCTAGCTAAACCGATCGGGCCCTAGAGTTATGAATCTGCCGATGGTAGAATCGTATTCACGATATCCGAAATGGATTAGGCCCGTATCTTTATCTGCGAGACCCGCTGCGAATTATTCGGGGCTTAACTTTGTGCTGGGTCTGTTATACGGGAGGGCTACAATATCTCTAGCTAGGACGCAGGAAACAAAACAACCCCGCACCGAAGCACGGGGCCATTGTTAACAGCTAAGTCAGTTACAAGATTATTTGTCCTTTTTGTCTTCTTTCGTATCTTCCATGTGATAGACCCAATGGGCTACCACGAAACCAGGGAGTATGGAAAACCAGAAATCTAATGTGAGTCCAACCAATGAGTTGCTCAAGAGACTACCCACAGCAAATACCCCATTGATGATGCCTATAGATATCCCTCTCTGTTTATTAGTTTCCAGCACGGCTGCTCCTTTTGTTATATAGCTTAGCAAGGACGTTTCTTACCATAATAAGTCAATAACAGACTGAGAAAGTTTTGATGTTTCCGCCAACTCGAAATTCAAACTAATTGTCGAAGAACTCGCTGACTACTGCTGTTCTTATATCGATTAATTCAATATTTTAAGCCCATCTTGTGGAGGCAAGGTGGGCCATCACAGCATCTTTGCGATCCTGTGCTGGTTGTTCAGGCCTACAATATCTCTCGCTAGGACGCAGGAAACAAAAACAACCCCGCACCGAAGTACGGGGTCAGTTGGTGTTCTAGGGGAGCTGATTTATCGTTTTACAGTTAAGGCATTTATATCCTTCTTTTTTGAGCAGATAATAAAGTCCTGCTACGACAAGAAGCCCACTGGTAGAAAAATCATTGTTTATCTCAAGGACTACAGTCCCGATAGCTAAACCTACTGCTAACAATAGGTACATGTATGCCAAAGCTCGTTTTGGAGTTGCCTGATATTTATGACCACAGCTTGAACAAGATATCTCTTTGCTTGAACGAGATACAAAGATTATTAATATGGCTGTATAGCAGATCAGGGCAATTGATATAATTGCGATTTTCATTTTCTAAAATCTCTTTTATGTGTTTTAGGTTTCACACTATCAAAGGCTCCGAAGGTGTCTTCAATGTCTTTTCTATCGACACCGGATTTATCAGAGAGTGCTTTAATACCGATTGTTTTTAATAATCCCAATGAAGCACCAAAAAATACTCCTGTTAGTGCTCCAGCAAGACTTCCGCCGGGACCTAACGGCCTTCCATAAGCACTCCAACCTGCTGCTCCTGTAAGAGCTCCATCAAATGCTCCTTTACCAATATCTAGAAGTGTTAAATCATTTTTGTTTTTTTTGCCTTTTTTGCTGGCAATAAGAGCCGCACGCCGCTGCTTGTCTCGGCGCTCTTCGTTAGCACGAGCTTGTCGCTCCTTTTTCGCTTTTTCTTCAGCGAGCTTGTCCATACGAGCTTGACGATTCTTTTTCGTCTTTTCTTCAGCGAGCTTTTCCATTTCTCGAGCGTTTTGTACGCTAGATTTTATCGCATTTTGAGTGGGATTTTTACTGCTTGTTCCGGCATATTCTGAACCAAAATCTTTTCCAACATAATCACTAAAGCTTGGCCCAGCATAGCCGGTATAACCAGAGTAGCCTCCGAGATCTGATCCAGCAGAACCACCCGTACTTACTCCACTGTAGCTAGAATAACCACCGAGTTCTGATCCAGCAGAACCACCCATACTTACTCCACTATAGCCAGAATAACCGCCGAGACCTGATCCAGAAAAGCCACCGGAACCTGATGAACCGAATTCGCCAAACAGCCCCGTCCGATCAATAAAATTAATCGGATCATCGAGGCAATAGCCATAAACATCCACATCCCCGCCAGCTAAACCAATTGGGTCGGGAGTTATGAATCTGCCGATGGCAGGATCGTATTCACGATATCCGAAATGAACTAACCCTGTATCTTTATCTGCGAGACCTGCCGCGAATCCTACACAGGTGTCTAACTTCTTATTTGTATCGACAAGTAGATTGCCAAACGGATCATATATAACTCGTTTTAGCTCATTACCTTTGTCATCCGCAACCATAAAGATTGTTCCGATCTGATCAGTGGCGAAAAGATACTTCTTATCTTGGTAAATCATACCGATCGGATCGCCTTCTTCGTCATATCTAAAGATCTTCGCATTATTGCCTTTCTCGTCAGCGACCACCCGCAATGTCGTTAAATCTTGCCATAGGTGCGTTTCGACAACCTTGCCATTAATCTCTTTGCAGAGTCTCTGTCCTGCAGGGTTACAAGTATATTCTATTCGCTTGCCATCCGGCAGAATAACTTCACGTAGTAGTCCCGTTTCTGTATATGAATATTGAGTGATTTCACCGAATTCATTTCTAGAAATCAAGCGCCCTTTATCATCGTAGGTGTATTTAATTTTGCCAGTTTTCACGAGTTGTAGGTTTTCGTTGTAGGTATACCGATGCGGTCTTCCAAGGTAGGTTTCGATCGCGACCCTTTCGCCATATTCACCATAACGATAATCCTCAGTAGTGTTGCGGTCACAGTAAACATTTTTAAGCCTGCCTTCGCCATCATACTCATACCTGTATTCTATTTTTATAGGATAAACATCAAACGACCTCTTAATGATTCTGCCGTTATCGTCTCTTTCGAGATCAAGTCCTGCAAATTTTTCTTCCGTCCCCGGTATCATAAAAGGTTTAGACTGAAACTGCGGCACAGCTTCCATGTCCACAGAATCCCGTTCCAGCTCATCATGGATAGATTCGCCAGTACCTGATTCAGGGCGTCTCCGCTAGTTTCTCGCGACTTCGGACATCAATTCTTTACCATATGGCGTGTTGTGTAGATCCTTAACCAACTCCAATTCTGGATTGCTCAGCATAAAATTGGTGTGGACCTGAGATTTAGCTCTTTTGCGCGTTTCAATGAGATTTTCCATCTCGCTATATCGGCGATCCCAAAGAGCCTTGCGTTGCCCCTTTAACATCTTAGGATACATCTTTTCGGAGCTGTTAAACTTAGAGAAAAACCGTTGCTGATAGTTTGCATTAGGATCAATGCCGAATTCCATCGGCTCTACGATCTCATACAATTTCTCAAGTTTCTCCTCTGGTTTCATGGACTTATGATATAATATTCGCCCATATTAAGTTCACTCTGTCCTTTTTTTCTAAGATAGTAGCCATACAAATTATCCATATTAATTCTCCATAATTTTTTATCCGCCGTGCGCGACATCCAGAACTGTTCTGGATAGTCCCGTGGCAAATAGTTTCAATTGATATGGAGATAATATCGTTTAGGTCGGACCCGAATCAGCCGACTCAGGTCCGGGCTGGGAAAAAACAAAAAAAATCCCCCGACACATGATGCGTCGGGGGATTTTTTTGATTAGCTTATTAAGTACTAACTATTCTATGTCAGCTTCTTCGCGTTTAAGATCTTCTGGAGACAGGGACCAGAATGGCGCTCCGTCCTTAGTCAGACGGAACTTGTACTTGCGTTCTTCTCCGGCCTTTAGCTTTGCAGCCATGTATTCAAATCTATCATCAATTTCGACCAGAACTCCGTATACTTTGACTGTTGCTCCGGGTCTCAAATCTGTGATGCGCGGCTCAACAAAGTCTTTTGGTCCGAGATGCACAAGCACTTCCTCGCCATCTTCTTTATCTTTAACGATAATAGCGACACCTTCGGCCATGCCGTCCAGCGGTGTTACGTCAGTGATCTTAATCAACCGTCCTTTGAAAACGTCACGGTCTGTGTTGTCGTAAAGTTTGTCATATTTCCCGCCTTTCTCCCATCCCTTGATATTCATATCGGATGCAATGGCTGCGGTGGTAAATAGTGCGATCATGCAAAGTGTTGTCATTAATTTAAGGCTGATATTTTTTACCATTTATAAGCTCCTTGGTCTTTTTAGTTTAAATTATTTGCTTCTTATTTTGTTGTTTCAGTCTCTACCGGAGTAGGGAAAAGCCATTCGCTTAATGTTAGCAGGGTTATTTTTTTAGCAGCCCCGAAAGCCTTTCCGCGACGGAAATCTGTTCTGATAAACTTTATGGTCATTTTTCCAGATTTAGCATCAATTAAATAGAGCCTGATATAGTCGGATCTTGAATAGGAGGAGCCCTCATTTACGGGGCCGCCATTATCTGCGCTCATATCATATAGTAAGGCGCAATCTGCATTTGTCTTGCTCAGAATTTTTAAAACATCGTCAATGTTCGGTACATATCTGCCATATTTTTTTCTGAGCCATAGCCCTTCAGTGTCGATTCCTTCAAGAAGAGGAATATCACCTCCGTTTACAGGGTAGGCTGACCATGCAAACTTGACTGTTTCCGCTTGTTTGCAAGCATCTTTTATCGCCTGCGTCATGGTCCAACGGTATTTCGTTGTGAAATCCATTGTGTCCGTTTTCCAAGGCAAAAGGGCCACATTATACGTTTTACCACCGGTCTCAAACGGAGTCGCGTATTTTGCCGCAGATTTACAAGAGGTGAGAGCCAAGAGTGTAATCAGTACCAACAGTATTTTTTTCATCATTAATCCTTAAAAATTTTATTTCAGATTGCTAGCTTTCTTAATTTAACTTGAGGAAGAGAATAAGTCTACTACTGAGGAGTATATACCACTTGGCCCCGAGCTGATTTATCGTTATGGTCTGCCTTGTTTGCAAATTGGAGGTATGAATATGTCTGGCTCAAAAAAGCCTCAGAAAATCTCCCGTAGAGGTTTCCTCTTCGGTGGTTTCAGAAAGAAAGATGATAAAGAACAGCTTAACAGTGCCGCAAAACCTATTGCTGCCACTGAAGTGGATCTTGATGTTCTCGCAGGAGCGAATGTTGCGTATGAAAATAAAAGGTACGTAGAAGCTGCTGAAAAATATAGAGAATTTATTAAGTCTGAGCCGCATAATGCTAATGCTAGGAAACGTTTCGGGCATAGCTTGTATATGGGCGGCAAATATATTCAGGCGAAGGTTGAGCTTGAAAGGTCGCTTAAAATTCTGGGCGAAGATAATTTTTCCGCCTTATATTTGGGGCTGACATATTGCCGCATGGGCAAAAATGATAAAGTCTTATCTATATGGAAAGGATACTTTAATCCTGAAAAAATCGACGTTCAGCGAGAGGTCAATTTACAGATGGCCCTGATCGAAAGTGATCCTGAATTTTCTCTGGCGGAAGCCGCAGATATGGTCGAAAAAGTTCTGGGCGAAACTTTAGCGCGAGCCGAAGCTGAAGCTCAAGCCAAAGCGTGAATCTGTCTTTCGTAAGTATATCTTATGTGAAATTATATTAGGGCGCATAGATATGACATCTCTGGAGCACCTATTCCGTAGCTAGTTCTCCTAGCCTTCGGACTCCTTTTTGGATTTCATCGGACCAGAGTGCCCCGCAGCTGAGTCTTATGTAATTTGAAAAGGCGTCGCGCGTTGAAAATACCGCTCCCGGCACTATTCCGATTTTTTCCTCACGAGCTTTAAAAAACAGCTCTACTCCATCTATCTTTGAAGGTAGTTCCACCCATAGAACTGAGCCTCCTTTTGGATCGGTAATCTTTGTGCCGTCAGGAAATGACATGGCAATTTCTGCCCGCATTTTACCCATTTGATCTTTCATTGCAGATCGTAATCTTTTCAAGTGCCGATCAAAGTGTGCTTCGTGTAAATAACGTGCGATAGCCATTTGCGTGGGAGAGGCGCACGAGACATTGGTGGTAGCTTTGACTTCCATGGCCTTATCTTTGAATCGACCTGGTGACAGCCAGCCAACGCGGTATCCGGGAGCTATGGTCTTCGAAAATGAAGAGCAGAGCAGTACGCCTCCATCTAGGTCATATGATTTGAAGGTGCGCGGTCTCGTTTCTCCGAAGAAAAGATCTCCGTACACATCATCTTCAACGAGTGGAATATTTTTTTCAGCCAGTATTTTTACTATTTCCTTCTTCCTATCATCAGAAGTGAGGCTGCCGTCAGGATTATTGAAGCTTGGGGCGAGAATACAGGCTTTAATGTCGAAAGTTGTTGCCGCTGAGCTTATGCTTTCCGGATTAATTCCATTTTCGGGGCATGAAGGAATTTCTATTGCGCGCAGGCCGAGGTTTTCCACTAGTTGTAGGAAGCAATAGTAGGTCGGCGCTTGAATTAGCACTAAATCTCCGGGACGGGTGAGCGTGCGTAGCGATATATACAGAGCTTCCATCGCTCCTGTTGTTATTATCAAATCATCTGCGGTTACGTTTGATCCGCAGTCTACCGAGCGAAAAGCTATTTGTCTGCGCAATTGCAGGTTGCCTGCGATGGACTCATAATTGACCGATATCTCAGGATTTTCTCTAATTACAGCACTCATTATTTTTGCGAGCTGTTTGGTGGGTAACAGTTCACTGCTCGGGCAGACCACTCCTAACGGGAGCAGGTTTTTGTTGCCGACTGTTTCAAGTGCGGTCTGGATCAATTTATTCTTTGTAACGGTGTGCGGTTCAAGCTTTTGAGCTATTTTAGCTAACGGGGTGGGTATTTTACGAAATTCACTACGCACATAATAACCGGATCTTGGACGTGATTCTATCAAGCCGCGCTTTTCGAGTTCCTCATAAGCGTGGCTGACCGTTGAGATAGAGACTTTTAAATTTGTGCTCATCTGTCTTAGTGATGGAAGCTTATCACCGGGTACTATGTCTCCAGCTTCGATGTGCTTGGAGATCTCCTGCTCAACTTTTTTATATCTGTATTCGCCTTCACCGCGCTGAATATTCATAATGTGATCCTGATTTTGAAATCTGTTATGATTCAGATTTGTATAAACTGTATCTGTACTGATGTCAGAATATGTGTTCTTTTGCAATCAGTTTCGGGGGTGGTTTTGAAAGCCCCGTATTTTGATCACGCGAAGTTCTATTGAGTATTAATGTTAGTGGAGGTAGGTATGGAAACCACAATGAGTTCCCAAAAAATAAGATTTAACGATGCGCTGATGTCGGCCATAAAACAGGCTTTACCTATTGTATTGGGTTTTTTGCCTGTCGGCTTTGCTTATGGAGTTCTTGCTCGTAAGACTGGAATTTCTGTCGATAACACAGTGCTGATGTCTCTTCTTGTATTTGCAGGTTCAGCGCAGTTTATTGCTGTCGGACTGCTTGCGTCCGGAGCCTCAGCCATGTCTGTTATCATTACTACTTTCGTGGTTAATCTCAGACATCTTTTGATGTCAGCGGCGCTTTCTCCATACCTTCGCAAATGGTCCAAACTTGAACTTGCTGCTTTCGGCTTTCAGCTTACGGATGAATCATTTGCAGTGCATTCAACTAGATTTGCCAAGGGCGATGTGGGAAAGTCCGAAACCTTCCTGATCAACTCCATTGCTCAGCTTGCATGGGTTGGCGGGACTGTGCTGGGAATAGTTTCTAGTTCGTTGATCTCGGACATTAAGCCCATGGGATTAGATTACGCGCTTCCGGCAATGTTTATTGCTCTGCTCATATTTCAGATTAAGGACAGGACTCATGTGGTAGTCGGGGTGATCACCGGACTCATTTCCACAGCACTGGCTCTAGGCGGGGCAGGGCAGTGGAATGTTATAATCGCAACATTGATCGGAGCCAGTCTGGGGGTGGCATTATCATGGACCAAGAAATAGTTTTCTATATAATAATCGGTATGATGGCTGTAACCTATGTGCCGCGCGTACTGCCTGTGCTGGCCCTTAGCTCGCGAGAACTTCCGCCCATAGTCGTGCGCTGGTTAGGATATGTACCTACTGCGGTTTTATCGGCAATGCTTGTTCCTTCACTTCTCGCGCCTGAAGGTGTGATTAATTTTGGGTTCGACAATACTTATCTATGGGTAGCCATTCCGACCCTTGCTGTAGCAATGTTTACACGAAATTTTTTCGGAACGGTGGCCGTCGGCATGGGGCTTGTTGCCGCTGTGCGATACTTTTTTTAAGTTAAACACTTTCTTCTGCGAAAATAGTTTTAATTTGCTCCGCGGGACAATTGCTACCGATCAAAAGTTGCAGGAGAATGGTTGCTTTCAGTGCGGAAAGTCCACCCGCTGTGATTACACCTTTCTGCTTCAAATTAGCAGCGCCGCCTTTGTAAGCATAAATGGGCCAGACTCCGCCCTCTACGCATCTTGTACATAGGATGACATGAACGCCAGCTTCTAAGCACTTTTCGATGCCTGACACTAATTCCGGAGGTGTGTTGCCCGCGCCGAATCCCTCAAGCACTATTCCTTTTACGTCTGTTTCCAATAATTTTTCGAGTATTGTCGAATTCATGCCCGGATGGCAGCCTACGAGGTGAACGTTGTTATCTACGCCTGTCACTGGGAATGTGAATCTAGGTCGTCTACCCGAATTAGCGCGGGTCAGAATTACCGATTCTCCTGCGATGAAACCGATTCTACCTGTGTTCTGACCGATAAACGGGTCAACATTCAACGAACTTGATTTGATGGCGTTTTTGGCGGCAAAAAGTTTGTCGGCCATTTGGATGATGACGTCCGTTCCTTCAGGTGGCGGAAGCAGACAGACCCTGACAGCATCCACCAGATTGCGAATGCCGTCATAGCCTGATTCATTGAAATAGCGCATGGCACCGGTCAGGATTACTGGTTTTGGGGAGTTGACTGTGAGATCCAGTGCGTACGCTGTTTCTGCCATCAGGTCAGTTCCATGCAGAATTACTGCGCCCAGAACCTGATCTTCCGTGAGATATGCATCAACATCTTGGGACAGCTTAAACATTTTCTCAGGAGACATATGCGGGCTAGGAATATCTGACCAGAGTACTGGTCGTATTTTGATATCTTTATCGTCAGGAGTGATTTCAGAAAGTAATTTGTTGAAATTGTCGTCGGGCACAACTCCCCCGGCTTCGGGGCTTTCGCTCATTCCGATCGTGCCACCGGTAAATATAAGGACAACTTCGTTTGAAATATTATTTTTAGCCAATTTATTGCTCCTGAATGGATTATATGCTCTTAAGCAAGTCAGGTAGCGCAGGAAGCTTTGCTTGGCAATGAAAGTTTATAGAGAGCGCTCCGTAGCTATAGGAATAATACTGTTTTGCACAAAAAAAAGCCTCTCAGACCAGTGGTCCGAGAGGCTTTAATAAGTTCAGTAGGAAGCTGACTATTTCTTTTTCTTCAGTTCTTTACCGCGAGACATGTGGCGTTTCGCATTGGAGAGCTCTGCTTTACGAATTCTGATAGACTCAGGTGTTACTTCGATCAATTCATCATCAGTGATGAAATGCATTGCTCTTTCAAGAGACATGGGTCTGCATGGAGTAAGAATGACAGCTTCATCTTTACCGGATGCGCGCATGTTGGTGAGCTTTTTCTCTTTAGTAGGATTGATATTGATATCAGTATCCTTGTTGTGCTCACCTACAATCATTCCTTCGTATACAGGATCACCAGGTCTTACGAACATTTCGCCGCGAGGCTCAAGGTTGAATATAGCGTATGCTACTCCTTTACCTGCGCGGTCAGAAACAAGAGAACCTGTGTAACGTGAAGGGAAATCACCTCTGTAATCGTCGTAGCCGGCGAATAGAGTATTCATGATTCCAGTTCCTTTAGTGTCAGTGAGGAACTCATCTCGGTAACCGATAAGTGAACGTGATGGCGCGGAAAATTCCATGCGAACACGGCCTTTACCGTTATTAACGAGGTTGTTCATTTTTGCTTTTCTGGAAGAAAGTTTTTCGGTTACAACGCCCATGAATGCGTCTTCACAATCGATGAAAATCTGTTCCATTGGCTCAAGCTTCTTACCGTCTACTTTTTTGTAGATAACTTGAGGTCTTCCGATGGTCAACTCAAAGCCTTCACGGCGCATTGTTTCAATTAGGATAGCAAGCTGAAATTCGCCGCGTCCTTTAACTGTGAAACTATCTCTGTATTCGCTTTCTTCGATTTTAATGGCAACGTTCAGTAGTGTTTCTTTTTCGAGTCTTTCACGAATTTTAGAAGACTGAACGAGCTTGCCTTCAAGGCCAGCCATTGGGGAAGTATTAATTCCGAAGCTCATGGATACAGTTGGTTCATCAACAGTGATTCTTGGAAGAGCTTTAGGAGCTTCTCTTGTACAGATAGTGTCACCGATGGTGACTTCGTCGAGGCCGGAAACAACTACGATATCACCTGGGTTGGCGACATCTGTTTCGTGGAAAGTCACACCGTCGTATGTCTGTACTTTGGTAAGTTTAAGAGAAACAACATCTCCATTTTCATCAATACGAACGAGAGGTTCAACTTGTTTCGTGGAACCGTGAATTACTTTACCAATTGCGAGACGTCCGAGGTAGTCGGAGTATCCGAGGTCGGAAACAAGCATCTGGAAAGGTTCATCTGCATCGTAGGAAGGTCCTGGAATATGTTTGATAACCATATCCATAAGAGGATGAAGGTTTTCACCTTTTTCTTCGAGAGTGTGCTGAGCAATTCCGTCTCTGCCGATTGCGTACATGACAGGGAATTCAAGCTGCTCTTCGTTTGCATCAAGGTCGATGAAGAGGTCGTAAATTTCGTCGAGAACTTCTTCAGGGCGGGCATCAGAGCGGTCGATCTTGTTGACAACAACGATGACTTTTAGGCCAGCTTCGAGAGCTTTTTTCAGTACGAATCTTGTCTGTGGCAGTGGGCCTTCAGAAGCATCAACTAGAAGGATTGCTCCATCAGCCATGCTAAGGGAACGTTCAACTTCTCCACCAAAGTCGGCATGGCCGGGGGTGTCGATGACGTTAACTTTTGTGCCTTTCCAGTTAACCGCACAGTTTTTGGCTGCAATGGTAATTCCGCGTTCGCGCTCAAGGTCCATGCTGTCCATGACTCTGTCATCGACTTTCTGGCCTTCGCGGAAAAGTCCGCTTTGCTTGAACATACCGTCAACCAATGTTGTTTTACCATGGTCAACGTGCGCTATTATAGCGATATTTCTGATTTTATTATTAATAGTAAGTTTAGTCACGGGTTCCTCCGGCGCGCGGCCCGTGCAAACCATGCGTCCCAGTTAGGGGGCGCAGTATTAATTAAGGTTGCGGAAGCTTAGCGGACGGTTGTTTTATAGATTAGGGTCGATAAGACGTGGTTAGTTAGGGTATATTACGGTAAGTAGCAAGCAAAAAAAATATAAAAAAACATAGATATGTGTAACATCTTGATTTTATGGTTAATGTATTTAACTGTTATTAGCCATAAACAGTACGTTTGTGAGGAGACCTCTTCCTTCGAAAATTTAATTCGCAAAGGAGCTTGGCTTGTGGTCTTGCGGCGCAGAGCCTTTTACTTTATGACAAGCTTAACTTGGAGGAGTGACATGCCAGAGAAAGATTTGCGAGTAGAATTGTTATCAATGACCCCTAATGCCCTTGAACTGATTTATGCATCGTTCAGGCAATGCTATTACGCAGGTTTTTCTGCGGATATGTGGCCTAAGCTAGTGAGCGGGGAGATTGCAAAAGAGAAACAGGATAGTTTTGTTTCTACTATTCTAGAGTCTGGTCACGATAGCCCGATTGAGCACGTGAGCTTTACTTTTGCCATTGAGGGAATCTCAAGAGCTTGCTCTCATCAGATTGTCCGGCACCGCATTGCTTCCTATTCTCAGCAGAGTCAGCGGTACGTTACTGAGAGCGATATGGATTATATCATTCCTCCAGCCATAAAGAAGATTCCCGAAGCTAGAGCGCGCTTTGAGCAGTTTATGGAAGAAGTAGGATCTGCATATAAGGATCTTAGAGATATTCTTGTTGACGCCGGGCGTGAATCTAAAGCCAATGAAGATGCTAGATTTGTTCTTCCTCAGGCTGCTGAAACAAAAATTGTAGTTACAATGAATTGCCGTTCGCTTATGCACTTCTTTCATCTGCGTTGTTGCCAGAGGGCACAATGGGAAGTCCGTATTATGGCGGATAAGATGCTTCAGTTATGTAAGGAAAGTCTACCCGCAATATTCAGACATGGTGGGGCTAAGTGTGAACAGCTGGGTTATTGTCCTGAGGCTGAAAGATTTGCCTGCGGCAAATATCCTACGCTTAAGGAGCTGATTGCAAGAAAATAGCTCTACATTATATATAGCATGCTCAAGGGGCATTCTGTTTAGAATGGTCTCGATATTCCGTTGTGGTTTTGGGTATTATGTTTTTTTCTTTTCTATATGACTGCTTTTTAGTGAAAAATCTGCCCAGAGTTCTGGGCAGATTTTTTTTTCTTGTCGCAGATAAGTTTTTTTAGTTATTTTAGATTGAGATTATTACGTTGGGATGCATTTTCTTCCTGTAATTGCCTTTTTTTGCTTATTTTAAGGGATAACTGCGTTTTGGGGGCGGTAGTGGAGACTTGCTCACGTTGATATGAGTCTTGAAGTTCTGTGAAATGTTTGTATTATTTGTTTTTATAAATATTTTGTATCTCAGCAGATATTTTTCTAGACTTTTTTTAGTAAGTTATTGCCAAATTTGTTCAATAATTCACACTGAATGAATGGGGAAATAGATTGTGCTAAATATAACTTTAGAAAGTTAAAAAAACTTTGAAAACTTTTCAATATTTTGTTTGATACCTAAAAGCCTCTCATCCTTTGATTTGCCTATCTCTATTAAAGTCAAGAGATCTTAATATTAATTAAATTAGATACTTACGGAATGTTCTAAATGTTGATAGCGGCTAGCCCTTTGTTTTAGGGGGTTTTAGAGATTATTATTTAAAGTAGTTTTTTTATAAGTGTGGTTCAAGATCGTCGTTATAGAAAATAAATCTCATTAAAACAGATGTTTATATCGTTGAAATTAAAAATTTCGGTGAAAGTTTGTAAAGTTAATAATGGGACGATATTAACTGTCCAGTGAGAGATATCTCGAAATTCTTTGAAAAACGAAGTAATTGCGTTTAATGAGTGTGGAAAAAGTTTTCAACATGTGTTTAAAAAATTCCAGTTGACACTCGGGAACCATTGGAAATCGTGGGTTTCCGTAAATACTAATATCAAAGCATAAACACTTGAGTTAAGAGAAAGCCTTTATAATTTAGGTGTTTAACCTGTAGAGAAAGAAGTAGGGAACATCCGCTGGTCAGAGGTCTATTGCGAGTTGATAGATGCTTGCAGTTTGTCTTAGTTATCGCTCCATGATGACAGACAGCTGGAACAAAATTTTAAATTTTCTTGAGAAAGGGCTAAACCCCGGTCTATTCAAGGTTTGGATCAAACCTTTGACCGCTGAGGTCAGCAATAACTCCATTAAGCTTTACGCTCCTAATGAATTTGTTGCTGCATGGGTTAGAGACCGTCTTATAGATAATATTACTGAAGCCGGGACTCAGGTCCTAGGGACTTGTCCTAAGATTGTTGTAGGCGTGAATAAAGCCGCGGATAAGCCCGCCGGACTTATTAAGCCTAGAGCATCAAGACAGGTGCAGACGAGCATGGGGTTACCCATGATGCGTCCAGCTGTAACTTCTAAAATGCCCCGCTGGCGGTTTTCATTTGATGACTTTGTTGTCGGTGATTCTAACCAACTGGCGTGTGCAGCGTCGCAATCGTTATGCGACAATTCTTTACCCGGTGATCAGCTTTTCCTTAGCTCCACACCCGGACTAGGAAAAACTCACTTGCTTCATTCTATAGGTAAGGGACTTTGTGCTTCAAGCAATAAAAAGCACGTATCCATTGCTTGTCTTACTGCCGAAGAGTTTGCAAATAGAATGGTTATGGCTCTAAAATCCGGTGAAATATCACGTTTTAAATCTGAATTTCGTGAAAATGTTGACTGTTTGCTTCTTGAAGATGTTCATTTCTTTCAGGGTAAACACAAAATGCAGGACGAAATTCTTGAAACTTTGAAAAGTTTGCAGTTGCGCGGCTCCAAAGTTGTTATGACTAGTTCTTTTTTGCCTCGCGAACTTGAAAAAGTTGACCCTCAGCTTGTTTCACGGTTTTGCTCCGGGCTTTTAGCGGTAATTGCCACTCCTGATTTTGAAACTAGAAAACGCATCGTACAGAGCAAAGCAATCAAGCTTGGTACTCAGGTGCCGGATTCTATCTCAAGTCTCCTTGCTGACCGAATTACAACCGATGTAAGGCAGCTTGAAAGCTGTTTGCAGAACCTTGTACTGAAAGCGAGACTGCTCAATAAAAATTTGACGCAGGATTTAGCATGGCAGGTTCTTGAAAATTATTCAGTTAAAAACATTAACCCAAGTTACGATTCAATCGTTGAGCATATCTGCCGCTCTTATGAGCTTTCTGCGGATCAGCTTCGCTCCAAGAGTAGGAAGCGTCAAATTGTTCTTGCTAGAAATACCGCCTTCTTTCTCGCCCGTAAACACACGGTACTTTCTTTGAAAGATATTGGTGTAAGACTCGGACGCAGACATTCCACAGTTATCAAAGGTATCACAAATATAGAACGGGAAATTTCTCTGCAAACTCCTCTCGGAAGGCAGTTGCAGGATACAGTCGCTCGTTTGACTCCTTAAAATAGCCTTAAGCAGACCTGACAAGCAGGTTGTACTGACGGGATAGGAAATTGTGCATAACAATGCATTTTGTACTTATTTTGTTATTTCAATTTATTTGTATGCTTATGTTCTTTTGAGTTTTACGTAATTGGACTATCTTGTGTCTTAGTACTTTTATTTATTCAATGTAAAAAGTTGGTTATATGTCTCTACTCCTGTTTTGGGGTGGAGACTATAACCTGTTTGCACTTTTGGAGCTTAAAGTATAATGATTGCATCCAGTTTTGATTTGTCGAATCTTGGCCTTTTTTATTTCAACCGGGACAAACTTCCAGGGATAGGAAATGAATTCCGATTTGTGGCATTCCATTAAAAAGAAATTACGAATTCGCATTAATCCGATTTTGGTCCGGGTATGGGTCGATCCCTTATCCGCAAATTATGAAGATGGTGTGGTTCAAATCACTGCGCCTAGTGAATTTGTTATGAACTGGGTGGAAGAGCATCTGCTTAGCACTATTAAAGATGCTGCGCGGGAAGTTCTTGATGAAGACGTTGATATCTCGATTGCCGTAAGTGTAGATGCAAAAGGTGAACCTGACGCGCGAGAATTTTTAACGGACGTCACGGCTTACTACGCTGTTGATGATATCGTTGAATGTATTAATCGTTTGCGGGATCTTGTCCGCACGCGCACTGTTGTAATGCAAATTGAGAAGAGAGAACATCCGGGCTTGACTGAAGAGCCTGATTTATTTCTCGAAGACCAGAGTTTTGATGCAATCTTAGACGCCGTTTTAGAAGCTTTTTCCGTGGATTTCAGAGAGATAATGGTACAGGAAACTGAGCATGCCGAACTGGCTAGACGCGCTCTGTATTATCTCTGCTTTCGCTATGAGATTCCGCCCGAAGAGGTAGCTCTTAATATGGACTGCACTGTGTCCGAAGTTAAGCTCGGGGCTGCAGAATTGGAGAGGGAAATTTCTTTTGCCGTTGATAACGGTGAGGATTTGGATGAGCTTTTGCTGAGATTATTTCGTAAAGATTAATATTTTATTTTGATAAAATTTTAAAAGGGATGACCATTAATGGTCATCCCTTTTTTTGTTTTCTACATAGGCTCGTACTGATGGTCTGCTGTGTGCGTTCTTGTCCTGATGAGTACACCTAGTCTATTATATTGCGAGAACTTCAACAATGCTGCCAGCTGTTGTTTTGTCTGACCCGCCAGGGCTTATTATGATTGCGTTCGCCATGCACATTGCTCTTCGGGAAGAGACTTTTCTGTGATCGATAGGGATCGCTTTAACTATGCCTTTTTCTGATTCCAACCTGCATGGGATGAGCTTTTCGCGTCCTTTACTTCCTCTTATTGAGTCTGCAAGGATTGCGTCTGTGGTGTCTATTTTTTCAGGTTGTCCGAGCAAAATATTTATGACGGGTTTTATTATCGCGTGGAAGGCTAAATGGACTGCGTTTGGTGGTCCTGGAAGGCCAATTATCGCTGTGTTGTTCATTTTAAATCCGAAAATTGATTTGGCTGGATGCATGGTTAGCCCTTTGAATAATGGTTCACCACCGCCGTCGAATATGGAGTTGAAAACGAAATCTCTATTCCCTGGTCCTGTTCCGCCGGTCGTAATGATAAGGTCGCAGTCAGAGTTTTCTTCGATTGCTTGGGCTATTGCTTCAGGTGAATTTTCGCAGGGAGAAATTTTTACTGGTCCTGTTCCATTAGATTCGCATAAACCTTTAACAAGAATAAGGTTGTCGGCGGGAATAAGCCCTGCTTCGCATGTTTTAGTCGGGTCGCAAAGTTCATTGCCTACAGCGAGAACAGCAACGGATGGAGCTACGCGGGCCCGGATGTGATATTTCCCGGTATACGCTAAAAGAGCCGCTGTGCAGGCTGAAATGAGTTCATTTTCGGCAATAATAATTTCCGCATTAAGAATGTCTGACCCCGTTTTGCGAATAAACGCACCGCTTTTTACCGGAGTAGTCACGGAGATTATATTCTTAGAAATTGAAACATGTTCAAACGGGATAATTGTGTCCGTGTGATCCGGGACAATTCCACCTGTGAGTATCTTTGTGGCGCTAAATCTTTCTGGGCCGTTAGAAATTTTATCTAAATCTCCTGTTTTTGAGGGGGAAGGTCGGACTTCTCCTGAAACAGTAAAAGAAATCGGAGATTCTTCTGATGCGGAGGTGGTCAATTCGCTTGCTATGGCGAAGCCGTCCATGGCTGAGCGGTCGTGCTCGGGCATGGAAATGCTAGAAAATATTGTTTCAGCCGAGACGCAGTTGCAACTGTCAGCAACCGGAATGGATTTATCCGTTATGGGAGAAAGCTGTATTGCAATTATTTCAAGAGCTTGCTGTCTGGTTATGCTTTTGGGAAAAGTGGATTCGTCTTTTTTTATGTCTTGTTGCATTTTTCAGCTCTCTCGCATGCTTTGGTAAGTTCGTCAGGCGTATTTACATTGATGAAAGATTCAAGGTTTTGATCATGTTCCTGAAGAGTTGCTGCTTCCACTGTCGTGACTTTTACATTTGGGAAAAACCTGATGATCTGAAAAATATTATTATTAAGGTTCTCTTCTATATAAGGGAGGCATCGCTTTGAATATATTGCGCAAAGTGGTTCGTATCTTTTATTTGCATGCATGGGGATTAGCACGTCGTCTTCTGGCTTAAGAAGGGCGAGCATTTTTGTGACGAGGTCTTTTTGCAAGAAAGGGGAATCGCAGGCGGTGATGAATACATGGTCGGTTTGGGCGTGGCTTAAAGCCGCGTGTACGCCCGTTAGGGAGCTACGGCGATCGTAGATGTCTCCTTCAAGTCTGACCCTTAAATTCGGGTGATTCTCAGGAGTTCTCGTTATTACAAATGTTTCGAAGAAAAGCCCCGATAGTTGGCGGATAATTCGTTCTACGATTTTCTCGCCGGAAATTTTAAGGCAGGATTTGTCCAGGTGGCCCATCCGGCTACCTTCGCCACCAGCTAATATGGCTGCGCTAACATTCTTCTCTATAGGTAACTTTTTCGAGGGCATAGATAATATTCGAGTCGTATAGAGTTGATTCTTTGTATAAAGTCTTTAGAGCGTTGACAGTGGTCATACTCGTTTTACCGGGACGCTCCATTGTCATTGCCACAAAAGAATCAACAGCGCCACACAGTTTTCCGAGCCAGGAAATTTGATCACTAGTTACACCGCGTGGATAGCCGGATCCGTCCAGTCTTTCATGATGTTCAAGAATCGCCCTGAGAGATGTTTTAGTCATGGATTGTGTTAGGCTGAGAACTTCAACTGAGTTGACCGGATGAGTCCGTATGCGCTTTTGTTCATCCACACTTAAGGAAAACTCTTTACCTAATACAAAATCCGGCAAGCAGCACATGCCAATGTCGCATAAAAACAGAGCTATTAGTGATTCCAGAAAAGAGTCTAAACTTGGTCTGCCTTCCCTGCCGTGAAGGCATACACCTGCTCCAATGATACCGTTTGAGAGGGATTTATTTGTAAGGGAATGACTTTTATCCAGAAGAGGAAGCATGTGCCAGATAATGTCGGGATTAGAGTGCACAAGTTCACCGGTTGCGGTCAGCACTGCATGAAAAGACCCGAAGTTGTTTTTTATAGAGTCTTTAAATATTTTGTTTGAAGATTCTTTTAATCCTTCAACAATTATTGGGGCTAGATCTTCGTCGGATATAGAGTCTGATATGTCTGAGATAACTGTTTCTAAATTTGCTGCAAAATATGGTTTGCAGTCAGATATGCTACTGTTTTTAATGAAAATTAAGCCTTTTTCACAGTCATCGTATATCGCTAGTTTTTCAGAAGAAATGATAGTTTTACCTTCGGTTGTAGCAGGTTTAAAACTACCTGTGGAAGGATTCATTCTGTATAAGCAAAAGGGGAGTTTAGTTTTAGGGAGAAATTTGAAAATTGCACGGGTGATTGAACAGTAGTTGTCCTGTGAAATTTGGGAAATTTTTACCTTATTCATATTCTGACTCTCTTTGGCTGAGTGAATTTTGGCAAACGATCATTTTATGCATATTTATTAGAATGGTTAAAATTAATATCACGAAGTGAGGGCAGAGGGCAATGATCTGATGTGCTAAGTTTTGTCTGTTTAGGTGTGATTTTTACATGATTTGTTCCTATTCCGGCGAAAAGTAGTGCGTTCAATTCTTGCAATGATCATCGTACTCTGACTATATTCATTCTTTGCAGGTATCAAATGACATGCTTTGCACTTTTTTAGGGAACGCACATCCCCCCTTGTCTTTATAATTTAGGGGGTTCGGGAGAAAGTTTGGATAGTCTTTTCACTCCATCATCAATAGCCGTAGTCGGCGCTTCTGCTGTTTCCGGCAAAATTGGAAATACGATTCTCACGAATCTTCAAAATGCCGGGTATAAAGGCGACCTATATCCCGTGAACTCCCATGGGGAAGATATTTGCGGCTTAAAAGCTTTTAAAAGTGTGTCTGACATAGATAAAACTTTGGATTTGGCTGTAATTGCCGTTCCATGTGATGCTGTGCTTGCCGTTTTTAAGGAGCTTATAGCAGCCGGAGTCCGTTCCGTTATAGTTGTTTCAGCTGGCTTTCGCGAGGTTGGCCGGGCGGGATGGCTTCTTGAGGAGGAACTGGCTGGTCTTGCTTTAAAGCACAAAATAAATTTATTGGGACCGAACTGTCTCGGGCTGATTAATTCAGCCGGAGGGGTTAACGCTTCCTTTGCCACAGGAAATCCACTGCCCGGTTCTACGGCCTTTTTCTCGCAGTCCGGTGCTTTGTGTGTGGCAATTATTGATTGGGCAATTGGTGCCGGAATAGGCTTTTCAAAGTTTGTTAGTCTTGGTAATAAGGCTGTGATAAATGAAGCTTCAATGCTCGAATATTTGGGCAATGATCCTGCTACTAATGTAGTTTTAGGATACGTTGAAAATATTGAGGATGGACGAGGATTCATGGAGCAGGCTGTTAAGGTTTCCATGAAAAAGCCTGTCATCATGATGAAGTCCGGAATAACTCCGGCCGGAGCTAGGGCTGCGTCTTCACACACTGGAGCTATTGCTGGATCTGATCAGGCCTGTGACGCCGCATTCAAGCAGTCCGGTATTATCAGAGTTGATCGACTTGAAGATCTTTTTAATCTGGCTAAAGCTTTTTCTTGTCAGGAACTACCGCACGGACCGAATCTTGGTATTATTACGAATGCAGGTGGTCCCGGTATTCTTGCTGCGGATGCTTGCGGTGAATCTAATTTGCGCATGCCTTCTTTTTCATCAGGGACGATTGCTGAGTTGCAGCCGAAGCTTCCCGGGTATGCTTCTGTTTTTAATCCCGTTGATTTGTTGCGTAAAGCTGATGCAGATCGTTATCGACAGACTATGAAAGTTGTGGGGCAGGACCCACTAATTAATAGTTTACTGGTTATCATTTCTCCTTCTGAAGCTATGAATCTTAATGAAGTAGCCGAAACTGTGGCCAACTGCGCTTCGGACATAGCTAAACCTGTTTTCTGCTGCCTTATGGGGCGTAAAAATAGTGAAGAAGCTAGAAAGATTTTCTCCGAAGCCGGAATTCCTGTTTACGATTTTCCTAAGCAGGCAGTTAGGGCCATGGATAGCATGTACAAGTATGCTATCTGGAAAGGGCGTGCTTCAAGAACATTTGAAGTCCCTGATCGTGATTTAAATGCGGCAAGAGAAGTCATTGATGATGCTCTTAAAGCAGGCCATTCGGAACTTGTAGAGTTTCAAGCCCGTGATATTGTCACTGCATATGGTTTGCCTACTCCTGAATCGGATTTGGCCCGTTCCGGTGATGAAGCTGTTATTCTTGCTGAAAGGCTTGGTTTCCCGGTGGTCTTGAAGATTGCTTCTCCCGATATTTCGCACAAGTCAGATGTAAACGGGGTATGGCTAGACCTAACCAGTGCTGAGGAAGTTCGCGACGCTTTTTGGCAGATAACTGCGAGGGCGCAGAGGCTTAAACCCGATGCGTATATTGCTGGGTGTTTAGTTCAGCAGATGGCTTCTAAAAACGCTCGAGAGGTTATTATCGGCTTCCGTAGGGACGATCAGTTCGGGCCTTTGTTAATGTTCGGACTGGGCGGCGTTTATGTCGATATTTTAAAGGATATTTCGTTCCGCCTTGCACCGCTTTCTATTGAAGACGCTGCAGATATGGTGCGGGAGATTCGTTCTTATATGTTATTGAAAGGAGTCAGGGGCAGTGAGCCTGTTGATTTCGATGCAATCACTGATGTTTTAATCAGAATGTCTTGTCTGGCTGATGATTTTCCTGAAATTTACGAAGCCGAATTCAATCCTGTGCTTGTGAGTTCGGAGGAAGCCCTCGTGGCTGATGCCCGGATGACAATTAGTGAATTGACTTCCCGCAGGAAAGAAGCGGATATTATTATAGATGAAGATTTTTCAAAGGAGGCATAAATGGTAGGAATTTATATAGGATCAACAACTGGCTATTCAGGTAAAAACCTTTTGGCCATGTCGCTCGGGCTGAAATTCCGCAATAGCGGGCTTAATGTCGGGTATATGAAACCTGTCGGTGCTGTCCCTCATATGGATGGGAATAGACCTGGAGATGCCGATGCTACCTTTATTCAAGAGGTGCTTGGGCTGGAGCAAGACCCCGAAAAAGTGACTCCGGTGCTTGTCACCAGAGATTTTACCATAAAGGCTTTTACTGAAGATCTAGGTGATTTGAAACCTTCTATTGTAGAATCTTACAAAGAACTGAGCCAGGATAAAGACGTCATGATTATCGGAGGTTCTGGTAGCTTTCTAAGCTCTGGAACATACTGCGGTGTGAGTGGCCCTGCTGTTGCGAGTGCTCTTGGTGCTAAGACTATCCTTGTGGATAGATATTCTAAAGAATTTAAATATGACTATGTCCTTCGCGTTCAGCAAGAGCTTGGCGATGACTTTCTTGGCGTAGTCTTTAATGATGTTCCCGAACACTATATGGATGAACTGAAGTCACTGCTAGTGCCGTTTCTCGAGAAACAGGGCGTGAAAGTCCTAGGTATTATCCCTCGCGATCCGCTCATGGGTGCAATCAAAGTTAGTGATCTTGCTGAGCGTTTGTTCGGTAAAATTATTTCAGCTCACACCAAGGCGGATAGAGTCGTTGAGAATTTTTTGATCGGCACTATGCAGGTTGAAAACTTCATCACGCACTTCAGACGTCATAAGAATTCTGCCGTTATTGTCGGTGGTGACAGGGCGGATGTTCAGCTTGTTGCACTCGAAGGTAATTGTCCGTGTCTTATTCTGACTGGTAATCTTTATCCTAATGATATCATTCTGACTCGTTCAGAGGTGTTGGAAATTCCGGTTATTGTTGTTCGCGATGATACTTATTCTGTTGCGAAAAAGATGGAAGCAATACAGGAAAGTTATAAGCTTAGAGATATGATTAAAATTAATCATGGAGCCAGTTTAGTTAATTCAGAATTAGATTATGACTATATTTGTGATGATTTGGATCTATAATACCATACCTTTATAGTCTGAATAAAAATATTTATTCCCCTTTTTTATTACGAATATTTTGTCATTATTTGTTTGTGCTTGTCTTGTAATATCCTAATTTATATGACTTAATGTGTGAGGCAATTGCAGCTTGTTACTGTGATTGCCTTGTTTTTTTGATGGGGCTTGCGGCAGTAACTATGTCGGAAACTATTGTCCTGTTTTCTAAAATATGCGATTTAACGGCAGTTATAAGTTCACATTGGTCTTTGAGCTTGTACAATAAGGTTTGTTCTGACCAAGCGATGTGACTAGATTTGGTTTGAAAACAGGGTGCAAAGCACCCGAAAAACCGAGCATGATTTGGCAAGTGTTGGCGGACACACCAAATTTTCGGAATGAGGAGGCATAAGATGCCTAATGCGTCCACGTGGGATTGGAATCCCGGTAGGCGAGAGGTCCAAGACGTTAGCTCTTGGTCCAGTAAATTTGAGTGGGTGGAAGAATTCCAAGCTAGCTCTGACGGTGAAAAGGTCGGAGCAGTCGTAAAGACTGGCGATATGGAATTCACTGCTTGTGTAAACGGAAAAGTTTGGGATGAGAGATATGAGAGGGTTTTTTACCTGAAATTTTCTCCAGATAGCAGACTCACCGGTATTATACAGCAGGATGGCGAATGGTGTTTGTCGGTTGACGGACAGCATTGGCCTGAAACGTACGGTTACATTTGGGATACAACATTCGGTTCCAATGGTTCTATCGTCTGCGCTGTTCAGCAGGACGGAGAATATGGAATGGGAGTTGACGGAGTGCTTTGGGAAAATCTGTTTGCAAATGCTAATAACTTTGCAACGAGTGGCGATGGCAAGAAAACTGCCGCAGTCGTTCAGATCGCCCCGCTTGCTCAAGCTGATATTGAGACCTTTCAAAAGGGTATTTATACCGTTGCTGTGAACGGTGAAGCTTGGGATAATGTCTTCATGAACTGCTACACTCCTGTGTTCGACGCAAAGAGTGAAAAAGTAGCTTGTCAGATTAGACGGACACTCTACGATTACACCATAGCTGTTGACGGAAAAATTTGGCAGCGCGAATTTCAATGTGTATGGGATCCTTGTTTCAACCCAGTTAGTGGAGCAGTTGCTGCGCCCGTCCGTCTAGGCGGTAAATGGGGTATGGCTCAGGATGGTGAGGTTATCTGGCCGGCTGAGTTTGCTCAGTGTTGGCATCAGCAGTACAGCGCAGATGGCAGTAAACTTTGGGCTATTGTTGCTCCTAAGTTGGGTACATTTACTGTTGCTAAGGATGGAAATCCTTGGAATATAAGTGCTCCTGTTGTGATTGATCTGTCTGTAAGCCCTGACGGAAACCGTGCCTCAGCTCTTGGAAAGACTGGATATGTTTACACTATTATGTGTGACGGGAAAGTCTGGGATGATTCATATGCGATGGCCTGGAAAGCAGTTTTCAGTCCCGATAGCACCAAAGTTGCTGCTAAGGTCGAAAAGAACGGACGCTTTACAGTTGTTCTAGACGGAAAACCTTACGGACAGGACTTCGATCAATGCTGGGAGCCTATCTTCAGCCCCTGTTCCACAAAGGTGCTTATCCGCGCGATTGATGGCGGAAAATTTGTCCGCATCGTAGCTGATGTGAGTGATTTCTAACAGCCGGAGGCAATACGCATGAACTCTATTTATGCATTCGTAGTAGGCCCTCTGGCGTGGATCGCTTGGGGCGTGTTTATTTTCGGTTCTTTGTACAAAGTGGTTTCAATGTATCAGCTTGCAAAAGCTAAGGACGGCTCGTCCTTGCATTACATGAGCTTCAAGTATGGAATGCGTTCCATTCTACACTGGCTCAACCCTGTTGGAACCCTTGGTTGGCAGAGCAATCCTTATACTGCTCTGGTAACTTTCGTTTTTCATCTTTGTCTTGTCATTGTACCTTTGTTCCTTATGGGACACGTGGTTCTCTGGGATCAGTTTTTCGGTATTACTTGGCCGACTCTCCCGGATACTATTGCCGACATCATGTCTATCGTATTCGTAGCGTGCTGCGTATACTTCGGACTACGCCGCTTTTTGCAGCGTGATGTTCGTTTCTTAACTACCGGTAAAGATTGGATCGCTTTGGCCATTCCGGCTTTGACTTTCCTCTTCGGTGTTCTGGCATATCACCAGATCGGAAACGACAAGGTAATGCTTGTACTACACATCCTTTGTGGAGAAATCATGCTTATCAGCATTCCTTTCTCCCGTCTTAGTCACATGTTGTTCGGCTTCTTTACTAGAGCCTACATGGGATCTGAGTTCGGTGGCGTTCGCCACTCTAAGGACTGGTAACCAAAGTCCCTACAAGGAGTTTTCAAATGACATTTGACAGGAAAATTGAGGATGCTGGGCTGACTCGGGGCGTGTCCCGCCTGACCCCACAGCGTATCGAAGACACACTTAGGCAGGTTCTCGAAGGAGAAACCGGCGCAAAACTTAAGCTGTATGCAGAAACTTGCATGCGCTGCGGTATGTGTTCCGAAGCTTGCCATTATTATATGTCTCATGATGGTGACCCTTCTTACTCTCCTGCGGGTAAGGTTCATCAAACAATGGGTGAAATACTACGCAAAGACTGTAAGGTTACTCCCGAGTTTGTCTACCAGATGGCTCAAATTGCTTATACAGAATGTAACCTCTGTCGTCGCTGTGTTCATTATTGTCCACTCGGAATTGATACCGGGTACATTATGAGCACTGTGCGTCGTATGTGTCACAAACTTGGTGTAACTCCTCAGTACATTCAGGATACCGCACACAGTCATGCAGCCACTATGAACCAGATGTGGCTTAAAGATGATGAGTGGATGGATACCTTGCAATGGCAGGAAGATGAAGCCAGAGACGAAATGCCGAATCTTCGTATTCCTCTCGATAAGGAAGGTGCGGAGATTTATTATTCAGTTATTGCTCCTGAGCCGAAGTTCCGTACTCAGCTCATTTATCAAGCTGCGTTTATTATGAACGAGGCCGGAGTTGATTTTACCATGCCTACTTCACCGGGCTGGGATAACTCTGATATGTGTATGTTCTCTGGTGATTTTGAAATGATGGGCCGGTTAAAGAAAATTCACTTTGAATCTGCTCTAGATCTCAAGGTTAAAAAGATTGTTATGGGCGAGTGCGGTCACGCATTCCGTTCTATTTATGATCAAGGTAACCGTTGGGATGGATGGGATATGTATCCCATTGAAGTAGTTCATTCTGTGGAATTCTTCTGGGAATTATTTGAAGCAGGCAAGATTAAGCTGCGCGAAAAATTCCATGAACCAATTACCATCCACGATCCTTGTAATATCATCCGCGGACGCGGTTTGATGGAACAGTCTCGCAAACTTGCTCACGCACTTTGTGATAATGTGGTCGAAATGCACCCTAACCTCGAGCATAACTATTGTTGTGCTGCTGGTGGTGGTGTTATCAACTGTGGTCCTCCGTTCAAGAATGTCCGTATGAAGGGTAACAGGATTAAGGCCGAGCAGCTTAAAGCTACTGGTGTAAAAACAATCCTTGCACCTTGTCACAACTGCCACGGTGGACTTGAAGATTTAGTTCACTATTATGAACTGGGCATGGACATTAAATTCTTCGGCGATCTTATCTATGATCTCATGGAAAAGCCTGAAGTGGAATAGGGGGAATATTACAATGTTAAAAAGAGTATTCACCATTGCGGCTGTTGCCGCCTGTGTCTTTCTCTACATGATACCTGCGTTTTGTCAGGATGAAATCTCATTCCTGAAGGACCCGGCATTCGTGCATCCAACACGCCCTGCCGCTGTGTTCGCTCATGATGAACATAACGAAAAGGCTGGAATTGAAGACTGCGCCGCTTGTCACCACGTGTGGGAAGACGGTAAGTTGGTGGAAGGTGAGAGTTCCGAAGACGAAAAATGTTCTTCCTGTCATCAGATTAAGCCTGAATCTGGAAAAACTGGACTTCGTAACGCTTACCATAAGTTGTGTTCAAACTGTCATATCGAAGAAGATAAGGGTCCTGTAACTTGTGCTGGTTGTCATCCAAACGGTGGAGCAGCTCCCTCAGGTCACTAGTCCGGAACTTCTTTCAAGTTAGTATCAAAAAGCCGCTTCTCCATATGGGGAGGCGGCTTTTTTTATGAGATGTTCTCGTACCTAGATTGGTAGCAAAAAAAGTTAGGATAGGATAAGTGCTTTTTATATAGGAGGGGGTTTTATGAAAGCATTTGTTGAATTTATCAAATCTTCCGTGGTGGGTGGTTTTTTTTGTTTTGCTGCCAATTTGCCTTATCCTTTATCTAGAACGGAGCGGCGAAGATATGGCCGTGGTGTTTGTTCCGTCCTCACCTGCCCCTGGAGTTGGTCATGTTGTTCTGGTTCCATATGATAATATGCAGTTTTTAGATGCAAGTCTCCTTTCTGCGATGGATGGACTCATGAACTGGCGAAGGCTTTTTCTACGGTTAAGGGCAAAGATTAGCTAGTGAATGATAAGCATCATGTTTAATAATTTCTGTTGCTTGAATGTCTTTAAAGTTAAAGATCATTAAGGTATAGAGTTCTTTATGCAAAAGATATTTTTAGTTAATTGCCGAAAGCCTATGGTCGATGTATTTAAAGCGTCTGGGTATGAAGTGTATTCTCTTTATACGGCAGAGCGCGAAGTAGATGTTCCTTGCGAACTTGAGAAGCGGGGCTTTGCTCCTGATATTATTTTGCAGCAGGAATCTTTGGGCAGTAAAGTCTTCTTACGTGGGCTAGCCTTGGTTAATTGTATAAAGATATTTTGGTCTGTTGATACCCATATGAATATGTACTGGCATGGTTTGTATGGGTCGCTGTTTGATGGCGTGCTTACTACGCAGAAGAAGTACGTTCCTTTATTAGAGAAAGTTTGCACTGCTAAAATTTGCTGGGTTCCGTGGATGGGTGGGCGGCTTGGTCCTGATACTGGAACTCAGGAAGGAGTTATCCCGCACAGTAAGCGAGAACACGATATGACATTTGTCGGACGAGTTTCTCCGCAAAGACCCTCGCGACAATGGTTCGTGGATTTTTTAAAGAATGGTTATGATTTGAACATGGCAGACGGGCTCAGTGTTTCGCAAATGATGACTCTTTATAAGCAAACCCGGATTGTGCCGAACGAAGCTTTGTTCGGAGAAGTTAATTTTCGTTTGTTTGAAGGTGGGTCATGTGGATGCGCCGTAGTCACTCCATATGTAGGGGAGGAGCTTGCAGAGCTTTTTGAAGATGGTAAAGAAATTGCCGTTTATAATAATGTTCTGGAGCTGAAAGAGATTCTTGACCGTTTAATAAATAATCCTAAGCTTGCCGCGTCTATGGGGCTGGCAGCGTATGAGCGCGTTTTGCGGGATCATATGCCTGCGAATCGAATGGCAACTATAATAGACTTCGCAAAAGATCTTGTGCCGCAAACTCTTAATTGTGCGGAAAATGATTTTTTATATTATCAGGTTCAGGCCGCTCTCGGCGAAACAGGTCAGTCTTCGTTTTTATGGGCAGATATCATTGGGGGGTTAAGACGCGGGCCTGGCGGCCTTATTAAGGATACTGCATTGCTGAGAATTTTTGCTAAAGGGCGTATGGATAAGGCTTTTATGGATGTAGTCCGTATCTATTTGAATAGTGCCGATGGTACTGATGATGTTCGCTTCAATATGTCGGCTTCTATCGGTAACAGCAGGATTGGAAATTGGGATTTAGCCAAGCATTTTTGGTATCGCTATCAGAAATGTGTGCGACCCAATGAATTTGAAAGCCCTGCAGATCAAGTTCATCTGCTTATGCTCTGGGGGCGCGAGCTTTCACGGTCAGGGATAAACATGATATCTGGCGTTGTATTTAATGAAGACAAGGATTTTCCTGCCTGCGCTGCTCATTGTTATTTTGCAGCTCTACGATTAGACTCCAAGAATATAGAAATATATAAGCGTCTGGACTCCTTGTTTGACGGGGTCATGGGAGCGGAATATATGCGGCTTGGTTTTTTGTCTCATCTATCTTTGCATTACCCTGAAGATTGGAGGATGAGCGCAGAGCTTGGGCTAGTTAATTTGAAGGTTTTTCGTTTGAAAGAAGGGGTTAGTGAATTAAATAACTCTAAAAAAATAGCAATTGCTGGTGGTTATAAGCGATTTTGGAATAGAAAAATAGGTAGCCTCGAAAAGCTATTAGAAATAGTTAATTGTTGACAGATATGTTATTAATATTAACTCGTACTTCTTGATGGTTTTTTTGACTTAGACATATTGCAAACGGTAATTAATTATGACGTCCGATGAAATTTTTGATGCGACTGCTTTCTTGTATCACCTTGGTGGAGATATGGACCTTGCTGTTGAGATATTGAATGTATATCTTTTAGATGCGCCTGAGCGCATGAATTCTCTCACAAAAGCTTTTGAAGAGAATGATATTGATCTAGTTATTAAGTATTCTCATGCATTGAAAGGTATTTCTGCTACAATACGTGCTCCAATTCTTGCTCAGGCTGCTGAGGACACAGAGGTGGCTGCAAGAAAAGGGGATATTGAAAAGAGTCGCAAGTTTCTTTTAAGTATTGATAGTGAACTGGGAAAGCTTTTGATTGTTTTGAAAGAGTACTTATCTACAGTGGGTTGATTTTTCCTCTTGAAATAAGGTTCTGTTAAAGAAAATTATTTACAAGGTTTGTTTAAAAAAAAATAATTAGGCCTAGATGATTTTTCGTTTTTTTATTAATGTCTTCTATATTAACAACGTATTTATAAACATTATCTAAATAGAGTGGGTGCAAGATGGGCGATGGAACGAACAGCACGATGAATCAATATCTAACATTTACGTTAAACAAAGATATTTATGCTCTGGATATCTCTAGCGTTAGAGAAGTGCTAGAGTTGACTCCTATAACAAGGATCCCTCGGACTCCGAAGTTTATGCGCGGAGTAATTAATCTAAGAGGGCATGCTGTGCCCGTCGTTGACATGCGACTTAAATTCGGTATGAGCAAGACAGAAGACACGATTAATACTTGTATTATTATTGTGGAAGTTCTCTTTGATGGTGATAGTACCGTTATGGGCGCATTAGCCGATTCTGTTAGAGAAGTTATTGAACTCACCGAAGATATGATCGAAGAGCCGCCTAGAATGGGAACTACTATTAAAACAGATTTCATTCGTGGTATGGGTAAGCAGGGTGAAGATTTTGTGATCATTCTTGATATTAATAAAATTCTTTCCGTTGAAGAGTTGGCTGTGCTTAGAAGTGTAAATCATGAATCTTCAGCTGAGGCAGTGCCTGAGATAAATCCTGATCAAGGGATGACTCTAAATCTTTAAATTGAGAATCGCTTAAGATTATTACTCTTTTCTATGTAGAGACCGATAAATCTGTTCTCCCTTTTTGGGGGAACAGATTTTTTTGTTGTTAAAAAGCCAGTGTGTTAAGATTGCTATAACTCTTGCTATATAGGATGCCGTTCAATATAGTTAAGCAAAGGTTTAAAATGTTATTTGCTTATTAGAAACGTTAATCGTCTCAAAATACTAACTGACACTATCCGAGATTTATAGATATGCACCGTTATTTTTATTTTATTTTGCCTGCCTTATGCCTTTGTGGGGCTTACCTCGCCGGCTTTTTACAAACTCAATATTCAATTGTTTCTCTGTGGAGTATGTTTGGAATTGGGGCAGTCTCAATTTTTGGAATAACTAGATTTCTTAATAAAGTAGGTAAAGATTTAACAAAACAGAGTGAATTTTATTCATCAGTTTTGGAGTGCTCAGATATTGGTCTATATCAGGCAAATATTGAAGGTGAATGTTATTTTGCAAATGACACTTGTAGCAAGATTGCCGGGCTTGTATCAAAACCCTACAGCGTGGACGCCACTTCGTTAAAAGGCCCTTTCTGTGTTGACCCTGAATCTCGCAAGGACTTTATGGACCGGCTTTTTTCAGAGGGCGAAGTGCGTAGTTTTGAATCAGTGCTTATTAATGTAAACGGTGATTTTCTTCATCTTATAGTTGGTGCGAAGCTGCTTTTGGATGAACATGGCCAGCCCGTTGGATTTGTTGGTGCTGTCAGAGATGTTTCAAATTTTAAGAATATTGAAAAAGAACTTTATCTTCAAAAAGACTATTTAACCGCTGTTATGGATAATTTTACGGAAAGTGTGTTTATTGAAGATTTCGAAGGTAATTTTTTAAAAGTTAATAAGGTCTTTGCTGAATATGCAGGAGTTTCTGATCCTGATCTTTGTGTTGGGAATAGTGTTCGTACTTATCTTCCTCCTCATCATGCTTCAACTATTTTAGAAGATATCTCAAATGTTGCTACGACTGGCCTTGATAGTCATTTTATACTACCTGCGAAGGATAGCTCTGGAAGTACTATTAATTTGGCAATTCAGCATTCGCTGTTTAAAAATGATGCAGGCAATCCTGCCGCTATAATAGGTTACGCTAGAAATATGAATTCTCAACTCGAGAATAAGGCTGCCGGTATGGCACCTTCTGATACCCCACTTTCTTTGAGCAGTTTATGTCACGAATTGAGAACTCCATTCGTAGGTATTATTGGTAGTTTTAAAGCGCTAATACGTGAAGAATTGCCTCAAAGCGCCCATAATTATGCTTCCAAAGGATTGCAATCATCCGAAAGATATATGGATGCATTAAATTCATTTTTGCATGATTTATCCGGTGATGAGGACTCTGCAAATGATAGTGAATCTTTTAACCCGGCTATAACTTTTCTAAAAAATTTAGATATATATATACCGACTGCGGAAATTGATGGGCGGTCTATCGAGTTTGTTGCGGACGATAATTTGCCGGAGAATATGCAGGGAAGTTCTATATCTGCATCTCGCGCTATTTTTGGTTTATTGAGCAATGCAATGAGACTTCTTAAGGGGAAGCGACTTCGTACCGGGATAATAGTTAGAAATTTTTCTGACGGCGAAGCAGAATTTTATTTTTGGGTTGAAGATTCGACCGGTGACAGGGATGATCTCAACGAGGGTGACCTTTCAGAATGTTTTAGAGATGCTGTTGGTAAAATTAATGGGAAAATTATTTTTGGATCGGAAGACGGAATTTCGTTTGGATTTGAGCTGAAGGCTCCGTTTGTTGAGGGAAATAAGTTTGGTGCGTGCATACCAAAAAGCTCTCTTAAAAGTATCTTACTCGCAGAGGATGACATGCGTAGTCAACTTATGCTGCGCAAAAAACTTGAGAAATGGGGCTATACTGTACGTACTGCTTCAACTGGAGTTGAAGTTATTAATTCTTTGAAGGATGAACGGCATGATCTGGTTCTCATGGATATTCAAATGCCTGAAATGGACGGTTATGATGCGGTTAAGTCTATTCGTGAAAATGAGTCAGGCGATGGCCGTATTCCCATATTGATGATGAGTGCCTATGCGGGCGATGGTGATTTTGAAAAATTGTCGTCTATAGGAATTAATGAGTACATTTCAAAGCCGATTGATATGGATTTATTGAAAGATATGATCGCTAAATATTTTGAATAAAATCATAAATACTGCATCAGTTGAGCCTGAATTAAAAAGTTTACGTGATACTTTTCTTGCGTGCAGATTATCTATTTTGAGAGAACATTTCGAATATAAAATTCAATTCCATCTTCAAGCATCTGAACTGAAAGAAGAATCAGGATTAGTCCCATCAGTCTCTCACAGGCTCTAAGTCCGCGTTTCCCCAAGAAACTGGCTAATGTCGGGCCAATCATCATTATTCCGAAACAGACAGACCACGCTAGCATAACCCCTGAGAGTACAGTTGCGTCAGCATTCCCTTTGGAACCGTAAACCATTACAGCAGCTAAAAGAGAAGGGCCGGCGAATAGTGGGACAGCAATAGGAACAATGAAAGGATCTTTCTCTGGGGCTATTTTCAATTTGTCCGGTTGTGGGAAAACCATTTTCATGGAAATGATGAAAAGGATTACACCTCCCGCTATACGCAATGTTGATTGATGGATATTGAGAAATTTCATGAGCCCTGCGCCGAGGTACATAAACAAAATGATAATACCAAGAGCAAAGAGCAGTTCGCGAAATAAAATCTTACGCTGACGGCTTGGAGGGAATTCTTTTATCATGGACAGGCATGTAGGAAGATTGCCAAGCGGGTCCATTATAAGGATGAGTGGGAAAGCTATTTCAATTATTGCGCGAAAAGTTTCAGTTTGCATGAAGTGATTCCTATTTATTCCCGCCAGCCTGACCATATGTCGAAAACTTTTGGATTACTTTTTCCATTTCATCATCGGGAACAATTACAGGCTTTCCTACTGAAAGGGCCTGAATATAAATCCTTGCTATTAGCTCTAGCTCTTCTGCCGCATCGAAAGCGTTCTGTATGCGTGCTCCTACAGTAATCAATCCATGATTTGCAAGTAAAACAGCGTTGTAATTTTCAATTGTATCCGCAACATTTTTCGCCAACTGCGGTGAACCGAAGGTAGCGTATGGCGCGAGTGGAACTTTCTTGCCCGCGAAACCTACAAGGTAATGGACAGCTGGAAGCTCCATGTTCAGGCAGGCGACAGTTGTGGCATATACCGAGTGAGTGTGAACCACGGCGTTAATATCAGGCCGCTGGCAGTAGAGGACTGTGTGGAATCCCGCTTCACTCGAGGGCTTGGTCCTTGAGTCGTGAAGGTTACCATCGAGGTCCATTACAACTACATCAGCAGGAGTCGCATCGAGGTAATTAAGCCCGCTGGCACTTATTGCCATGAGCCCTTTTTCTCTATTAAAAATACTTAGGTTGCCGCCAGTTCCGGTTGTCAGCCGGGCTTCAAGCATCTTGCGTCCATATTCAACGATAGAGTTTCTTTCTTTTTCAAGAAGCATCTTAAATATCCTTATCTTTTTTTGAGCGCGTAAAATTATATTTTGTGCGTTTTTAAATTCTCAATGCGTTTTAGAACTGGAGGATGGCTGTATTCAAGCCATACGTAGAACGGGTGCGGTGTGAGGTTTGATAAGTTGCTTACAGAAAGAGTTTTTAGCGCACCAATTAATGCGTAAGGGGTCTTCGTGGTCTCGGCAGCAAAGTTATCGGCTTCAAATTCATGCTTACGCGACCTAGCGTTTGAGAATATAGAAAGTACAATTGACACTGGAGTATAAAGCAAAGCGAAGAATATGAGTCCTGCGTGAATAGATATGTGCTGCATGCCAAACGCTGCAAATAATTCTTTGTTGCCAAGGAAAAGTGACATTAATAAGAAAACAAGTCCGGTATTTATCATACTCATGATCATCATCTTGCGGATATGCCCGAGCTTGCTATGGCCTATTTCATGGGCAAGAACAGCGACTATCTCATCTGTTGATAATTCGTTGATGAGGGTATCAAATAGCGCAATGCGTTTTTTTTTGCCGAATCCGGTGAAGTAGGCGTTAGCTTTTGTGGATCTTTTGGAGCCGTCGATTATGAAAATTCCTGAAATTTCGAATCCGTTAGTAGTCGCGAAATTTTGAATTTTATCTTTGAGCTCACCCTCTTCAAGCTGTGTAAATTTGTTGAACAGGGGAAGTATCAAAGTTGGAGCCAAGTACTGAATGGCAAGAGTTACAACTACAATGAAAATCCAGCACCAAAGCCAGGCAAGCTGACCTGCTGCACTGAAAAAGAGAAGTATCCCGGTTAATAGGATTCCACCTATGATTCCACCAAGAAGATATCCTTTGATTTTGTCTACTATAAAAGTTTTCAGGTTGGTTTTATTAAATCCGAATTTTTCTTCTATTACAAAGGTTTGGTAGATAGAGAACGGCATCGAAAGAATATCGCTTAAAATGGCAAGCCCTGCAAAAAAAATGAGCCCGGTAACTATTTCACCATATCCGAAGCCTGCGGCCCAGATGTCGAGAACGTTAAATCCTCCGCAGATGATGAAAAGAAGCGTGACCAGCGTCATAAATGAGCTTGTTACGTTTTCAAATCCGATACCGGCTCTAGCGTAATCTTGAGATTTGCGGTATTTTTCAGGGTCAAATGTTGTTTTGAATTCTTCAGGGAGTTCCGGAGATAGGGCGCCGTGATTAAGCTGTCGGGAAATTATCCCTAAAAGGCATGCGCCAGTTAAAGAAAATATGATAATAATAAAATATATGTTCATTTTGAGTCTTTGGTTTTGGTTATATATTTATAGAGCGCACAAAAGTACCTTTTAGGCTTTAAAGCGTCAATCAACTAGATTGGTGGTGATGTGATGATGTAAGTGATAAAACTTTGATTTTTCTAGCTTCTGATTATGATTCTTGACAATTTGAAGTAGAGAGGAAATAATCAGAGTTTGTTGCTACGTAGGTAGAGTTAGTCTTAGTGACGATTGATCCCTTTAGGATGCTACAGATATTTTGTAGCAATTATTTACTTTTTCAGTTTTGAATTACATTATAAAAATTAGGTACTTTCTGCTTATCGCTGGCTAAAGCGAGTATAGTGATATATTTTTTTTGAATTAAATTTGAGGGGAATGGCTGTATGAGTGTACCAAAGACTATTAAAGAAAATGTTGCGCGCGCTAAGGCTTACGGTCTGCGTAAAGATTATCTGCGCTCCCTTTACGCCCTCAGTATTTCTCTTGAGGAATTAGCTGAAAGTCAGATTTTTGGGCGGGAAAAATTTGAAATTGGAATTTTGGTGGACGAAGTTTTCCGGCAACTTCTTGCCATGGATGAACTTAAGAACATCCTTCCGCGTGGTTTGAAATATTCACGTGGCAACGAGAAAAAGTTGGCGCTGGTTCTTCGTAAAATTCATGATACGATAAAAAATGCTATTGAGAAAGCTGCTGTCGATAAAATGAGAAAGCAGAAAAATCAGATAGATAAGTATATTCTCACAGGGCAGAAATATCTTGAGGCGAAAGATTCGAAAGCAGCTAAAAAGTATTTCCGTAGAATTACTGAAGCTTTTCCAGAAGAGCATGGGTTGTTGCAGGATGTGGGTGGAAGGTTCGTTAAAGCGGGCTTCCCAAGTGATGGCATCGAATTTCTTGAAAGGGCCATTGCGCAAACTCCATCCGATAGCCGTCCTTATATTTCCCTACTTCTTGCTTGGGAAACCCTTGCTGAGCAGGATAAAGCCCTTTCAGTTATTAAAGACATCGTTCGCCGTTTTGGTGCGAATGAAAGTATTTATGTCCGGCAATCTAAGTTGTTTCTCGGGAAGCGAATGTATGCCGAGTCTTATGATGCAGCCGCAGCCGCGCTTAAGCTTAATCCGTTAAGCCGTGAGGGGAAGAAAATTTCTGACCGTTTAGGGCCTAAAATTTTTGGACGGGGCTATAAGCCGGGTTCCACTTCTGGGGACATTAAGTCTGCAAAAGCGAAAGCCGCAAATGGTGGGGGATCTAAGGCTGGATCTATTGATCTAAATTTAGGTGGCGGAAGTAGTGCTCCTAAAAAAGCTGCAAAAAAGCCAGCTGCCAAGAGGCCTGCATCATCGAAAGCAATTAAATTGGATTTCTAGTGCAAGAATAGATCTGCGCAAGTCTCAGAGGTTTAGTATAGTAGTTTTTGGGCAAGTTATAATTTCATTATCCCCGATAGATTTGTGTCTGTCGGGGATTTTCTTTTAGAAATTTTTGCCAATGTGATTTATTAAGGTTGCCGCATTTACTGTTTGAATTATTTTAATGCCATTCTCGCAGGATTGTTTAGTTGTGTAGCCCTGTCCGCTATCTGCAATGACAATACCTGTGCTCGACCGAAGATGCCAACGATATTGACCCTGTCTATCCAGACTGACTTCAAAATAGTAGTATTCAGGGTCTTTTTTTACATCAGTTTCTACTAGTGTGAGTCCGTCCATCAGGGTTTCCTGTATTTTTAAAACGTTAAAATATACCTTATGTTATAGAGATGGGGAGCTCTCGTCAAGATTCAATCAAAAAAAGAACCCCCGGGAAGCTATTGCTTACCGGGGGTTTTGATATCGGTTTTGAGCCGAGCAGAGAACTTGGGGAGTGCTTAGTACATTCCGCCCATTCCGCCCATTCCGCCCATTCCGCCCATTCCGCCCATTCCACCCATTCCACCCATGCCTGCTGGCATGCCTGCGTCCGCAGCAGCCTTAACAGGCTTTTCTGCGATTGCGCATTCAGTGGTGAGCAGTAGGCCAGCTACGGAAGCTGCGTTCTGGAGTGCGATGCGGGTAACCTTTTTAGGATCGATTACACCAGCTTTGATGAGGTCTACATATTCGCCGATAGCTGCATTGAAGCCGTGACCGTCTTTAGACAGTTTAACTTTTTCAACTACAACAGAACCTTCGAGACCAGCATTTGCAGCGATCTGACGAAGTGGTTCTTCGATAGCACGGCGGATGATGTTGATACCTGCAGTTTCGTCGTCATCGGAAGGTTTGACAGCGTCTAGAGCTGGGAGACAGCGAATAAGTGCTGTTCCGCCGCCGGCGACGATGCCTTCTTCAACAGCAGCGCGAGTTGCGTTCAGTGCATCTTCAACGCGTGCTTTCTTTTCTTTCATTTCAGTTTCAGTAGCAGCTCCGACGTTGATTACAGCAACTCCGCCAACGATTTTGGCAAGACGTTCCTGAAGCTTTTCGCGGTCGTAGTCAGAAGTAGTGTCATCAATTTCAGCACGGATCTGACTTACGCGAGCTTTGATAGCGTCAACTTTGCCAGCGCCGTCAACAATGATGGTGTTGTCTTTGTCGATAACAACGCGTTTTGCGGAGCCGAGGTCTTCAAGGGTTACACCTTCAAGCTGTAGGCCGAGATCGTCAGAAACAACTGATCCGCCAGTGAGGGCTGCGATATCGTTGAGCATTGCTTTACGACGTTCGCCAAAGCCAGGAGCTTTAACAGCAACAACATTCAAAGTACCACGTAGTTTGTTCACAACTAGAGTTGCGAGTGCTTCACCATCGATATCTTCAGCGATGATTACGAGAGGCTTGCTCATTTTAGCAACCTGCTCGAGAACAGGAAGAAGCTCTTTCATGTTGGAGACTTTTTTCTCGCTGACAAGAATAAGAGGCTCGTCCATTTCGCAAATCATTTTTTCTGCGTTGCTTACGAAATATGGGGAAAGGTAACCGCGATCAAACTGCATGCCTTCAACAACGTCTAGAGTTGTATCGATGCCTTTAGCTTCTTCAACGGTGATAACACCTTCTTTACCAACTTTGTTCATGGCTTCTGCAATGATGTTACCGATGGTTACGTCATTGTTAGCAGAAATGGTTCCAACCTGAGCGATTTCTTTCTGGTCGCGAGTAGGCTTAGCAAGAACTTCGAGGTGATCGATGATTGCTTCAACAGCTTTGTCGATTCCGCGTTTGATAGCCATTGGGTTACGACCAGCAGCTACGAGCTTAACGCCTTCAGCGAAAACTGCCTGAGCAAGGATTGTTGCAGTCGTAGTACCGTCACCAGCAATGTCAGAAGTCTTGGAAGCAACTTCTTTAACCATCTGAGCGCCCATGTTTTCGAACTTATCTTTAAGTTCTACTTCTTTAGCAACTGTGACGCCATCTTTAGTGATAACAGGGGATCCGAAAGACTTGTCGATTACGACATTACGTCCTTTAGGTCCGAGTGTTACTTTTACTGCGTCAGCAAGTTTATCAACACCAATTTTTAATTTTTCACGCGCTTTGGCGTCGAAAAGAATCTGTTTAGCCATTTTTAGTTATCTCCTTGGGAAAATGAATTGTATATTATATGGATACTAAGCTTCGACAACAGCAAGGATGTCATCCTCACGCATTACGAGGTGATCAGCACCATCTATTGAAATTTCTGTTCCGGCGTATTTAGCGAAAAGAACTATATCGCCTTCTTTTAAAGCTATAGCGATTCTAGAACCTGAATCGTCAAGCTTCCCAGCACCGACAGCGACGACTTCGCCTTTCATGGGCTTTTCTTTAGCAGAGTCAGGAATGATGATTCCACCAACAGTTACTTCTTCAACTTCAAGACGTTTGACCAAAAGGCGGTCACCTAAAGGCTTCAGTTTCATTTGTCGTCCTCCAATAAGATATTTTCTTACATATAAGATTCGTAATTTGGGCTTAGCCCTAAATCCGGGCAGACTATAGATAAAATGTTACTTGTAAAAATAAGGTCTGCGCGGATGATTCTAAGTAAGACATTAAAAAAATCTGTCAACCGTAGAGGGGGCTTTTTTTTGAAAATCCTGCCCCTTTTAGTTATCTTAGATCTTTTGCGACATAAAGAACCCTTCCGACTGGTTCCCAGCTTAGCGATTGATCGCTCAAATCAATTTCTATCTGTTGCGGTTTTGCTTCGGGATTGTCAGATGTTAGCAATACTTTTCCGGGGATTTTGGCGATTCTTTTCACGACAATTTCTTGATCAATACGCACTACGTAAATACGGCCTTCATATAAATCCTTTTGCGAATCATCAACTAAGATATGATCTCCGTCCTCAATTCTAGGCGCCATGGATTCTCCTGTCACAGACATGAGTTTCATGCAATCAGGATTACCTTTATTTTGCAGCCAGCTTAGACTGAAAGTATAGGTATCATCAGAGTAATTATCTGTCTGGAGACTGTTACCATCAGTGTTTGGACGTGCAAGAGCTTTTGGGACATGGTGAAATTTGTTGAGAGTTTCTTCGTTTTTACTTCCCGGGAATGAAATTTTTGCACCCACTTCATCAAGAACTTTTGCCAGCACTTGAATATGTTTTCCTCTTTCTTGTTTAATATAACGGATTACTTGATTGGGGGCCACTCCGCATGCTTTAGCCATTTGAGTGGGGTTTGCATATTTCTTATCCTTACCAATCATGCTCTTCATTCCTTCAATAAGATCAAAATAGAAGCCCATATATCCTCCTTATTAGATCTCTATACTCTTTTTTAATGCAAAAGTCTTATTTAAAGTGAATATAGTATGCTTATAATTTCTTTTTTGGTAAAATATGTTTACCAATTGGTAAACATAGATTACAAACTGGCTCTGTTGTGACGGCGTGGTGGAGCTGTGCCTGTTGAGGGGAGTCAACTGCGTAGGCGGTTGTGTCAAAATATCAGTAATATGGGGAGAAGTTACGATGTTAGGATTCAGTTTGAGTAATTTAGATTTTCCAGAGTTAAATGGTAAAAGAGTGATGACCGTTGAATATCTCGTAAGAGTCTTGGGCCATGATGGAGCTGAGCGGCTTATTTATTATTGGGGTGGAATGAGAGTTTCGATTCCTACCATTGATGATTTGCATAAGGTTAGATTTCGCGAACGTGTAATGCATGCTTTTGAGCGCGGGGCCACTCCAGCTCAAATTGCAGAAAGATTTGGGATTTCAATCAGAACTGCTCAAAGAATGCGTAATCCTTCAACTTGTGTTGAGAATGGGCCTAAAATGATATAGTCTGTCCCTATCATATAAGATAAATGAGAATTTAATGACTTAAAGTGCGTGTGCTTATTGTTCGTACAGATTTAAATAGTAGTTCTCAAAGATGTATATGTGAAACTTTTTTGGAGAAAATAATCACTATGAGTTCGAAACAAAACCGCAACTTATTAATGCTATTTCTTAAAAGCTACCTTCCTGTTGCAGTTCTTATTTTGTCGGTATCCATTTGGGTTATCTATACCCAGAAACGGCAGTACATTGATCTCGTTTCAAGTCATGAAATGAATCTTGCCAAAGGTGACTGTGTAGCTCTAAGTGCGTGGGTTTCGACTGGCGTTCAGGATGTGGGTGTTATCGCCGGATTGGTTGAGAACAGCTTGCGGCAGGGGCGAAGTTTAAGAGATCAATTAGATCATATTGCGGATATGTTTTCTGTTTTTGGTAGAGAGCGGGATATCTGTTTACAGCTCCGTTATATTTCTCTTCAAGGTAAAGAGTTAGTTCGGATTAATATGAAAGGCGATAAGCCAGAACGTATATATGGTGAGTTCTTGCAAAACAAAGGCGAGCGTTCTTATATTAAGAACGCACTGGAATTGAAATCAGGAGTTTATGTTTCAAACTTTGATTTGAATAAGGAGCATGGAAAAGTCGAGATTCCTTTTATTCCTGTCTTGAGGTTTTTGAAAAAAGTATATGGGGCTAACGGCGAAGCTTTAGGTTTGGTTGCTATAAATTATTCAGGTGAAGCATTATTACGTATGCTCAATAATTCTTCAAAAGAATCATTTGGTGATGTTTTTTTTGTGAATAGTCAGGGCGGATGGATAATCGGTCCGGATACCAGTTATGATTGGAGATTTTTGTTTGGGGATCAAGACTCCCTTATGAAAGATCAATTCCCTTTGGAATGGCAAAATGTATTAGCCAAGCCTATGGGACAATTTTTCAGCCCGAATGGTCTTTTTACCTCACAGTCCATGTGTGAGGATAGTTCCTCATCTTTATTTGGATTAGATGTAACATTTCATGAGAGATGGAAGATTATAACTAATGTTTCACATAAAAAGTTATTGGTTCCTCAGAGTTCCGGTAGTCTTTTATTGATTCTGACCTTGTTTGGCTGGACTGGATTCTTGTTTTGGCGGCGCTCTGTTTCCTCGCTTGAGAGTGAGCGCGTTACAGCTGCATTAAAAGAGAGTGATAAAAGATTTACTGATGTTACTGACGCGGCCGGTGAGTTTATATGGGAAACAGGGCCAGACGGCAGCTTTGTATTTGTAACAGGACGGGCGGAAGATGTTTTGGGTTATAGTGCGGAAGAGTTGGTGGGCAGATCTCCTTTTGACTTTGTAGACGAGGAGTCTTCATGGGAAGTTCGTAAAGAATTTCTTGATGCGGCTCAAGAAGGTAAAAGTTTCCGCGCATTGGAGTTTAAGTTTGTCAATCGTGACGGGCGCAGGTTATGGCTGGAATTTAACGGGGTTCCTGTCTTGGATAGCGAAGGGAATGTTACGGGGTTTCGCGGGGCAACCTCTGATGTAACAATGCAGAAAAAAGCTTTGCAGGATTTGCAGGATAGAGAGGATATGCTTCAGAGTATAAGTGATTCTGTTCAAGATGCTCTTATTCTTATGGATGATAAGGGGCTAGTTCATTTTTGGAATCCTGCTGCCGAGATAATTTTCGGATTTTCTTCAGAGGAAATGCTTGGGAAAGACTTACGTTCTTGCGTATGGGTCGAGGATAATATTAATGATTCTGGTGATCTTCACGAGGAAGGTAAAGAACTGAAGAGTTTATTTGCTTCCTATGGTTCTTTTACGATTAATGTCCGCCGAAAAGATGGCAGTGTATTTCCCGCTGAAGTTTTATTATCACCCCTTAGAAAGGAAGAAATGTGGTGGGTGGTAGGTACCATTCGGGATGTTACAGAGAGAAAAGAAGCTGAAGATGCTTTGCGTAAGTTGGCTACAACTGACCCTTTGACTGGGCTAAGTAACCGTCGCTTTTTCATGGAGCGTTCAGAGGAAGAGGTTGAAAAAGCACTTAGATATAGCCGTCCTTTATCTTTGATGATGATTGATATTGATTTCTTCAAGAACGTAAATGATACCTACGGGCATGATGCCGGAGATGATGTTTTGAAGGCATTGGCTACAGTTGGTCTAAAAGTCCTAAGGAATGTTGACGTATTCGGAAGGATTGGCGGGGAAGAATTTTCAATACTGTTGCCCGATACAACTCTTGAGGGAGCAGAGCTTGTTGCAGAAAGGCTGAGAGGGGAGATTGAAGCTACAAGTATGAAGACTAGATCTGGGGATTTATCTATTACTGTAAGTGTCGGTGTTACGACCTTTAGTGAAAAACTTTGTAGTTTAGAACATCTGCTGAAGGCCGCAGACCTTGGTCTTTACGCAGCAAAAGATGCTGGTCGTAATCAGGTGAAAATTCAATTGGCTGTTGCAGAAGAGTGCTAGTTTTCAGTTAAATTCGAATCGACATAACGCACGCAAAAAAGCCTGGAAAATAAGTTTCCGGGCTTTTTTGCGTAAATTGTTTATTCGAAAGAGAATTCGATTGTGAATTTACCATGATCAGTCGAGAAGGGGATGGCCATGACTGTTGATGATGTTAAATGCGCGATGGTGTGATTATCTCCAATAACTACTGTGGGAGTGGAGCCTTGAAGCTTGTGCCCCTGCTCTGCCAGCCCAGCCCTTGCCTGACCGGAAACCATATTGGTTATTTCTCCAACTGCGTCTTTAACATCTTGTAAAATATCCTGAATATCGTCGCCGAGCATGTTTTTTACAATCTGGGTCGCACATGCCTTTTCAAAGGAAATGGATATGCTTCCGTTCATATCGCCCGTAAAACCGACAATTCCGGTGACATCCCCAGAGGCTATTTCCCCTTTTTTGACGTAAGGCTTTCCGGCCTTAGGGGTGACCATAGCCATCATGGACAAAATGTCAGTGGTTGCCTTCACAAATGGTTTCGCTAATTCTACATTCATCAAATAGCTCCTTAAGAAATGAAATTCAAAAAATATCGGTCATGCAGGAGGTTAATTCTTTTAGGTAATCTTTTTCTGATAATCACTATATTGTATTTATTCCGTTGTTAAGAATATAATAGGTCTTTTGGCAAGAAAAAAACTTTGTAATTATTTGATTTTTGGTGAAAATGATGCTTTTAGGGTAAAATGCAATTGGTAGATATTGCGGTTTGAATCTTTCCATGTTTGACCGTATGCCCGAATTTACGTAGTTAAAAGTTTCAGAATGTGGCGGGCTTTATGCTTTTCATAGAGTTTGCAAGTTCATGTTAAAACATCACAGAATTTCATTAAGGATATATATCGATGTCAGAGAATAATACTGATTCAAATAGCCCTAAAAATTTTATCGCGGCAATTATCGAAAAAGATAATGAGACAGGAAAATATGACGGACGGGTCGCAACAAGATTTCCTCCTGAACCTAATGGATACCTTCATATTGGGCATGCTAAGTCTATTTGTTTGAATTTTGGTCTTGCTACAGATTTCGGAGGCACATGCAACCTGCGTTTTGATGATACTAACCCGGTTAAAGAAGAAGTCGAGTATGTTGAGTCAATAAAGGAAGATGTGCACTGGCTTGGTTTTGATTGGGAAGATCGTCTTCACTATTCTTCTGACTATTTTGATAACCTGTATGCGTTTGCTGTTCAGCTTATTAAGGACGGCAAAGCCTATGTCGATAGTCTCAGTGCTGAAGAAACCCGTGAATATCGAGGTACTTTGACTGAGCCAGGCAAAGACAGTCCTTATCGTTCACGCTCAATTGAGGAGAACCTTACTCTTTTCGAGTCCATGAAGAACGGAGAATACGCTGATGGCGAACATTTGCTTCGCGCGAAAATAGACATGGCTTCTCCGAACATGATTATGCGAGATCCTGCTCTTTACCGGATCAGAAAAGTTGATCATCATCGTACTGGCGACAAATGGTGCATTTATCCCATGTACGATTTTACGCATTGTCTTTCAGATTCTCTTGAAAAAATTACTCACTCTGTCTGTACTTTGGAATTTGAAAATAATCGTCCTTTGTATGACTGGGTTCTTGAAACTCTCGGGGTATACAGGCCGCAGCAGATTGAATTCGCAAGGCTCAATATGAGCTATACTGTAATGAGTAAACGTCGCCTTATTCAGCTTGTGGAAGAAGGTAATGTGACAGGCTGGGATGACCCTAGAATGCCGACTATTTCAGGTATGAGAAGGCGCGGTTACTCGCCCGCTTCTATCCGTAATTTCTGTGAGCGCATCGGAGTTGCAAAGGCCACCAATATGGTCGATTTCGCTCTGCTTGAGTTCTCTGTTCGCGAAGATTTGAACGAGACTTCTTCAAGATACATGGGCGTTGTTAATCCTCTCAAGGTTGTTATTGAGAATTATCCTGATGATAAGGTTGAAGAATTCGAATTTCTGAACAACCCTGGAAATCCGGATGCCGGAAGCCGCATGGTTCCTTTTTCCAAGGTTTTGTACATTGAGCGTGAAGACTACATGGAAGACGCTCCGAAGAAGTTTTTCAGACTTTCTGTCGGGCGTGAAGTTCGCCTTCGTTACGGTTATTATATCACTTGCACCGAGGCTATTAAAGATGAAAACGGCGAAGTTGTTGAACTACGCTGTACTTATGATCCCGCCACAGTTGGCGGTTGGTCCAAAGACGGAAGAAAAGTTAAGGGCACTATACACTGGGTTTCTGTGGCTCATGCTAAAGAAGTTGAAGTCAGGCTTTATGAGCATCTTTTCACTAAAGAAAATCCAATGGATAACAAAGATGGCTCTGATTTCAAGGACCATATTAATTCAGATTCCTTGAAAGTTTTGCCGAAGTGTTATGTTGAGCCGTTTCTTGGTAACGTTGAACCCGGATTCAGATGTCAATTTGAACGGGTTGGTTATTTCTGTGTGGACAAAGATTCTAGTGCTGAAAAGCCTGTGTTCAATAGAACTGCAACCCTCAGGGATACGTGGAAAAGAATCACTAAAAATCAGAAATAACCGCTCAGTTTTGTGTTTATTAGAGCTGTCTCTTATTCAGCCCGAAAAGTAATAATTACTTTTCGGGTTTTTTGCTTGCTTTTGCGGATAGCTATTTGCATTATCAAGCAGCTTTATGCTGGGATGAAGGGGTGAAAGATGTTCAAAATAATGTTATTCAAAGCATATTAAATACGTAGAAATGATTCATATCGGTGAATGTAATGAGTATGCATTTTTTTGAATTGAAATGGAGGTTAGAGGATGAGTCCTGAAAATGATAAAAGTTCGAGGCTTGCTATTGCTATCGCGGGACGAAGTAATGCAGGTAAATCCTCGATTATCAGAGTTCTTTCCGGGATTGGGGAAGATGAGGACTTAAGTCCTGTGGTGACAGAAGATGAAATGTACCCTCTTACAAGGACTGAGATTCATCCGCTGGGACCTGTAACTATATATGACACTGACGCTCATGTGCCAGGAGACGATAAAGCAAGGCTGATAAAAGAAGCTTTGCATAGCGTAGACGTTGCCGTTGTTGTTACCGATGAAGCTGGTATTACAGATGAAGAACGGGAGCTAACGGCTTTGCTCATTGAGCGGGGCATTCCCTGTGTGATCGTCTTCAATAAGGTTGATATAAGGCGTCCTAGTCTTGCGGATATGGAATTTTGTGGTTCAAGAGGCCTCAGATTTGTTGCCACTTCTACTATTGATGGGCGCGGAATTGAACGACTCAAAAAGTCTATTATGGCTTTGGCTCCTGAAGACAACTTGTTGGATCCTGTTCTTGCTAAGGATTTGATAGGCAAGGGAGATTTTGTAATTTGTGTGGTTTCGGAAGATCCTGTTTCTCCAAAAGGTCGTCTCGGCCTTCCAAAATCTCAGGTTTTACGTGAGATTCTTGATGTCGGCGGAATCGCCGTGATCGTTAAGGAGGGGGAGCTTTTTCAAACAGTTTCAGTTCAAAAGAGACACCCTGCACTAGTTATAGCGGATTCGCAGGCCGTAAAGAAAGTTTTAGATATTGTTCCTACGGATGTTCCTTTAACTACTTTTCCGATTTTATTTGCTCGTCACAAGGGTAATCTTGAACAGTTGGTTCAAGGAGCTAATGCCATTGATAACCTCAAAGATGGTGATAAGGTCCTGATTGTTGAGGCTTGTCCGCATCATCCAAAAGCTGAAGATTTAGGCAAAGAGATGATTCCCGCGCGGATCGCAGGGTATTCAGGCAAAAAAATATTTTTTGAATCAAAGACTGGTTGTGGATTGCCGCTTGATCTTTCCAGTTATCAGTTGGTCGTGCATTGCGGAGCTTGTATGACAGAACGGGGCGATATGTTGCGTAGGATAAGGGATTGCGACAGGCAACAGGTTCCGATCACTAATTACGGCCTGGCTATTGCAAAAGTTGATGGAACTTTGAAAAGATTAATTGAACCTTTCTTCAAGGATGAAGTTGAAGAGAAGAAAATTTTGACTGGTAAAATAAATGTCTTCAGAGGTAGTAATTCCCGCGCCATGCATTTGGTTGTTCCTGCGGACATTTATCCAGAAAAGGCGGTGCCTTTTAATTTGATGTATCTTTTTGGTGACATAGATGTGACAAAAAAACATATAGGGTTTACATCACTTCCTTTCGCTCGTGGCGGACAGCAGAAAATTCGTAAATATGTCGAGAAGCATGGGTATTGTTTTTACAAGTGGCCGGGTAGGGTTTTAGGACCTGATCTAGGCGGTATGCTTGAGCCTGAAGATAAAGATGATAAGTAGAAGCTTTTATTATTTTATTAAAAAAATGCGAATCACAGGGCGGAAATAAGCAGAATGTTTAACCTATCTAAAATGCGACATGGCGTTACTCTTGGTGTCTTGGCTATAATGCTTGTGGTGTTAGTGCCATTGGGCTTTTTTGTTGCAGACAAGTACCATGATTTAATCTTCGAAAATATGCAATCCAGAGGCGAAAATGTTGCTTCTTTAGTTGCATATACCAGCGTTGAAGCCATTATTAACCACGAAGAAGGTAGATTAGTTGAAGTCGCAAAGGGTGCATGTGTTCCCTCTGAGGTTGTTTATTGTATCGTCTACGATCAGAATGATTCGATTTATGGTCAGTATGGTGAATCTCCTGCTCCATCTGATTCAAGTAATATTTTGAGTGTGGAAAAACGCATTCTTAAGGATGGTAAATATCTCGGGCGTGTAGTTGTCGGTGTGAGCCTTAACTCTGCCGCTGAAGCGAACTATTTAACTATGCGAAATTTATTTTTAATTATCGCATTAATGGTTGTTGTTTCAGGGGTTAGCGTTAATTGTTTTTTGAGAAGGTTTTTTATTCTACCTGTTATCAAACTTTCAAAACAGGCGATTGGAATTGAACGCAATGAGTTTATAAAGGTTGATGATATTAGACGGCGAGATGAAATCGGCTCACTCGCTACGGCTCTGAACACTGTTAGTGATAAAATTTATCGTTTGAATTGTGAACAGGAAGAAATGGTTGCTGAGCGCACTAGAGATCTTAGCTTCGTAAATTTAAAGCTTAGTAAAGAAAATGATGCGCGCATAAAGGCCCAGGATAATTTAACTTCAGTTTTAGATGAATTGTCTTTTACTGTTAAGGAACTTGAAAAGGCGAAGGGTAAAGCTGAAAAGGCAAGTCGTTTTAAAAGTGAATTTCTCGCATTGATAAGTCATGAAATACGGACACCAATGAATGCCATTTTAGGAATGGGGAATTTGTTAGTGGAGACCAAACTTGATTCTGAGCAGGCGGGGTATGTTGAAATTTTTAGAGGTGCAGGTGAGATTCTTTTAAAAATCATCGATGATATTTTGGACTTTGTTCAAATTGAATCTGGGCAAATTGATCTTGTGCCTGTCGCATTTGATCCATCTCACATAGTTCAAGGTGTTGCTAGAAGCGTGGCTCATTTAGCACACGCGCGCGATATTGAAATTATTTGTGATGTAGATCCAGCGGTTCCTGATCAAGTGGTCGGAGACGCCATGCGGGTTCGACAGGTTTTAATGAATATTGTTTCAAATGCGGTCAAGTTTACCTCTAGCGGAGAAGTTGAGATTAAGTTGACCTCACAGGGCGATACTGGTGAGCATCATCAACTTCTTTTCACTATTAGGGATACTGGAATTGGTATTTCTGAGAGAAAGCAAGATCTAATTTTTGACAGTTTTGTCCAAGTTGATGGCTCTACCAGTCGCGAGTACGGAGGGACTGGACTTGGGTTGGCTATTGGGTCAAGACTTGCCGGTCTCATGGGTGGTAAAATATGGTTTGAAAGTGAAAGTGGGAAGGGATCTATTTTCTTCTTTTCAGTTCCATTTCGTCAGTCCATTGCGGAGGCAAAGCCGGGTATAGTCGACTTTTCAGGAACAAAAGTGTTATTGATTGATGATAACCATACTGTCAGAGAAGCTTTAACTCGCCGCTTAGAAGCCCTTGGTGTAGAAACTACTGTGACTGCCACCGGAGTTTCCGGACTCGACTACCTAAAGAGTTCTCTATTTCTAAATGAACCCTATGATGTATTATTTATAGCGAATGAAATGTCTGATATGTCCGGGATAAGTTTTATATCCCAGGCGAGAAACCTGGACTGTCTGCATGGGAAAGTTGTAATTACTTTTTCTGCTGGATGTTCAGAGATTGATCGGAACAATGCCCTTTCCGAGGGCGCTCATTACACCTTGATTAAACCTCTCTTTGATGTTGATCTAGTTGTCTGTCTTTCTGGACTTGCTGAGAATGCAGAAAGAGACCTAGAAGGTTTGTGTCCTGTTTTGAAGGTCCTTTTAGTAGAAGATAACGAAGATCATCGAAATATTTTAGAACTTTTCATAAAAGATGCCGGTATGAGCGTTATGTCTGTAACGGATGGACTTCGGGCTGTTCAATTGTTTGCGTCTGGGGATTTCGATCTCGTTTTTATGGATCTTGATTTGCCTGTCATGGATGGTCTTGAAGCTGTTGTAAAGATACGTGAAATTGAGGCTGAAGAAGGAAGAAGTAGAGCGAGTATCATGGCTTTGGCGGCACATGGCTTTGGCGGTTCGGAAGCAGACAGTATAAAAGCCGGCTGTGATGGCTTCATTTCTAAGCCTGTAAGGTGGGATACTATTCGTTCAGTTGTGATGTCAGTTGCAAAAGGTAATTAATTTTCCGAAGATATAAAGGCGGAGAGCTAGCTGATGTCTGAAGATAGTATGAAGAAAAGTATATTCGTAATTGATGAAAGCTTAAGGGGTTTGATTCCGTATTTTGTGATTCACCAGTTTGATGAATTAGAAATAATGGAAAAAAGTCTTAAAGATGGGAATCTTGCAGAAGTTAGTAGGCTTGGGCATAGTTTGAAAGGAGCCGCAGCGAATTTTAGTCTTGATCCGCTTAGTAAGCTGGGAATGGCTATTCAGGATGTTTCAAAGATGGGAATGAGCGATGCTCTAGGGTCATTGGTTGCAAAATATCGTAATTACCTCGAAGAGCTTAAGGCTGTGGTGGGTTAATAAATTTCCTTTAATTCAATCTGATGGACTATTTATCACTTTTTAAGGTGTTGTTTTTATTTATTTTTAAAATTGAATGAGTTTTAATCTCAGTTTGTTCTGTCGCCGCTTTTTGCGGTCTTTTTTTTGATAATAAACTGCGATTGAAATGATAAATATATTGGAGAAAAATGAGCCACCTAATTTGCCGATTTATTGAACGTCACTTCTTGTTGGTAGCAGTTATACTTAGTGTTGCCGCATATTTAGATCCGGCTCTTTTTACTTGGCTTAAACCCCATATTGCTTTGTGTTTAGGCATAATTATGTTTGGTATGGGGCTCACCTTAGATTTTAAAGATTTTGCTGTTGCTATTAAAAATTACAAGGCGGTTAGTATCGGGGTCGCTTTGCAGTATACTGTTATGCCCGTACTTGCCGTTGTGCTGTCATCTCTTTTGGGGTTGCCGCAGGAGGCTGTGATTGGGATGGTTGTTGTCGGGGCGTGTCCTGGCGGGACAGCTTCTAATGTTATCGCGCATCTAGCTAAGGCTAATGTTGCTCTTTCAGTAACAATGACTTTGGTTTCTACTTGTCTTGCTCCGATACTGACTCCTGCTATTATTTTCCTTCTGTTAAATGAACAGATAGAGATACCTTTCCTGCCGATGGTAAAATCTGTTTTCTGGATTGTAATATTTCCCCTAGTAGATGGGCTTGTGCTCAGGAAGATTTTCCGTAAAAAAATAGACCCACTTATTCATGTTTTCCCGAGTTTGTCCATTATGGTAATTGCGATGTTAATCGCATGTATTATAGGGCTTAATCAGTCCATGCTTGCAACTTTCCCCATACTCATTTTTGTTGCCGTTGTACTTCATAATTTGGGAGGTCTTGCTGCCGGATATGGTGTAGGAAGGGTGACCGGATTGTCGCATAAGGACAGCCTGACTCTTTCTATTGAAGTCGGTATGCAGAACTCTGGTTTGGGAGTCGCTTTGGCCACTAAGTACTTCGGCGCGGCAAGTGCGCTTCCCGGAGCATTATTCAGCCTCTGGCATAATATTTCAGGGGTTGTTCTGGCGAATAGGAACAGGAGTATTTAGAATAAGTTCGCTCTATTATTCTTTTCGAAGATGTGAAAATTAAAGATCACTGACTGTAATTGTTGATTTATTAATTGTTTTTTGAATAGTAAAACCCCGCGCCAATTAAGGGCGGGGTTTACTTTTTGTGTAAAATCAAAACTAAGTTGGAGGCTATGCTGTTTTTAACAGTCTGGGACTGATACAGCTAGACCTCCTTCTGACGTTTCCTTATACTTACTACTCATATCTTTCCCGGTTTCTGCCATGGCTTTCACGGCCTCATCCAGAGTTACTTTATGAAACTTTATGTTTTCAACTGTTGCAATGAGGAACGCATTGTACGCCTTTACTGCTCCCATTGCGTTACGCTCAATACAAGGGATTTGGACATACCCGCCAACAGGGTCGCAGGTCATACCTAAGTGATGCTCCAGCGCAGTTTCCGCCGCATTTTCAGTGCGCCAGAATTTGAACCCCGCTGCGTAAGTTATTAGGGCTGCCGCCATTGATGACGCAACTCCTACTTCACCCTGACAACCGACTTCGGCTCCAGCTATACTCGCGTTATGTTTGGCAATAAATCCTACTGCAGCAGCAGCCAGCATTCCTTCGCGCACCATCTCACGGGTCATATCTGCATCTTCTTCCATTGCATAAATTACTGCTGGAATTACGCCCGCAGAACCGGATGTAGGAGCTGTGACAACGATATGCCCCGCAGCGTTTTCTTCGGATGCCGCAAAAGCGTAAGCATTCAATCTGATTAGGAAATTAGATGGATCCTTATAGCCTTTAGGCGTGGACGTTATGAGATCCTTGGCTTTTCTGTGAAGGCCGATTGTGCCGGGAAGCACTCCTTCGGTGGCTAATCCTTTATTCACAGCCTTTTTCATGACGTCCAAGATAGCATCGAGTTTATCCATGATTTCTTGCTCAGTTGAATCTGTGATTGCCATCTCATTTTCAAGGATAAGCTGGTGCAATCTCATATCATGTTCAATGAGTAACCCTTTTAATTCTTCCATATTTGAGTATTTGTAAGCAGGGGCACGGGTAAGTGCAGGTACCTCTCCTTTCCACTTAATAAATCCGCCGCCTATAGAGTAATATTCCTGTTCAAAAAGAATATTATCGCCATCTTTAAGGCGAATCAGCATAGTGTTGCTATACGGAAAGTCATTTTTAATTTCTGCATAGACAACGTTTTTTATGGACAAGGGAAGGATGATCTGACCGCTTTTAAATTGGCGGTTTTTTCCATCTGCAAGGCCATCTAGAAAGTCACATTCTACGTTGTCCGGCTTGAATCCGAGTAGGCCGGCAATGACAGCTCTATCCGTTCCATGCCCCTTGCCAGTAGCGCTGAGGCTTCCATAAAGCCTGATTTCAATTGATGTAGCCTTAGCTTGGAGCTGAAGGTTTTCAATAGATTTTTTAAAATTATATCCGGCTTTCATTGGACCTATGGTGTGAGAACTAGAAGGTCCGGGGCCGATTTTGAATAATTCGAAAACAGAAGTTGTGATGGCAGTCATAGAACCCTCCTTGACCAGTCAATTTGATTATGAAATTGCTATTAGCATAAGTAACAATCTTAAACAATTGATCTTAAACAGACGGAGATAAAATGATAATAGTATCTGGCTGTCTAGCTGGTCTAAGTTGTAAGTATAACGGGGAAGATAGTTCTGATGACCGGGTAGTTGAGCTTGTTAAACACGGTAAGGCTGTTCCAGTATGTCCTGAACAATTGGGTGGTTTGCCAACACCACGTCCGTGTTGTGAAATCGTGAAAAATAAGGTGCTTACAACGCAGGGTGTTGACGTTAGCGAAAACTTTTTAAGAGGAGCAGAAGAGGGCGTAAGGCTAGCCAAACTTATTGGCGCCCAAAAAGCTATCCTTAAATCACGCTCGCCTTCATGCGGGTGCGGAATGATATATGATGGATCTTTTAGCGGGAAGCTAATTGAGGGTGATGGCTTTTTTGCTGCTATGCTTAAGTTGGAAAATATTGAAGTTGAATCTATTTAATACAAAAAATCCCGGAACAAGGTTGTTCCGGGATTTTTATTTTGTCGAGCAAAAGTAATTCTAATGAATCAATTTATTTTCTTTAATGAGCTGCTTGGCTACGTTCAGGTCGTAGAGGGCAAGCGGGTTGCGGTCTGAGCCGCGCTCTTTGTATTCTTCCGCTGCTTCTAGAATAACATCGTATGGAAGCCATTCGTGTTTTTCCCAGATTACAGGGTTATCGTTGGACCAAAGTCTGAATTCAACTCCGCCATTATTTTCTCTGACATACATTTTTGTGTCACGAGTCTGGAGAGAAGGATAGTAATATAATCCGCGTTCATCTAGCATAATTAAGCACTCCCTTTAGTTTTGCGAAGTGTAAAAGAGTTTTCATTTGGAGAAGCCATAATACCGAATCCTGAAAGGACTCTGTTCATAGGTCTGCCGAAAAAGAATTCCATTGATTCTAGAGGAAGTCCGGACTTTTCAACGAGCAGTTCTCGAACAGATTTATCGTACATCAACATTTCACGTAGATCAGCCTGCTGTTCTGCGCTGTTATCCCAGTTTTCCAGGATATATTTAGCTAGTACGGCCATCTTTTCAGGATCGCAATTAGCTTCATGTTCTTCAATTATTTCAAAGACAGGGTGCCCTTCAGGAAGTACATCCTTTCTGGTGATTCTCTCTTTATCATAAATTTTAAGAAGAGGTTCAGGATCTCCGCAAAAAAGAGTTTTGCATTCAAGAGGTCTGTTTTTATAAATACGACAGGCCTGAGTTGAAGGAGCAAGGAATTTGCAAATCCATTCTCCGCCGGTTCCTTTGATTTTCAAAATCTCACAGGCCAAGGGAACTACAGCGCCTTCAGGCTGGTCGTAAGCAAGTTCGCCTTTTCTAAGAGTAACTATATCTATTAGGTCAATTCCACCTTCAAGAGAAATTAGCTCAAGGTCCTGTAAATGAAGAGCCGGGCCACCTTTTCGGCAACATGTGCCACATTGTTTGCATTCTTTCATAACTTTAATGTCACTTTCTCAAGTTTATGTTGCTGGTTACTGAAAATTTTTGTAGGTAATATCTGCTAGTGACGCATCTGGCGTCGAGCAGAGTAAATACGCTGAGAAATGCGAACTTGGCAAGTCTGAGTTTTAGAGCATACATAATTCTTATCACTAGTTGACAAGAAGTGTGTTAGTTTCATATCCACTTGCTAGGTTGTTTTTTTTTTCACTTAAGGGTATTGTGCCCTCCCTTACATCATTACGATTTAAGGGGTCTCGTATTAAGAGAGGAAAGCAACCGGGTTTGAAGCCGAATTTTCGGTAAAAAAACCGGATGCCTAATTGCATTGGTAGGTATATCTATTAAACTTTATGGAGGTTTAAGGGAATGGCGAAACACAAAACTCCCTTGTTGGACCAGCTAGAAAGCGGGCCCTGGCCTAGCTTTGTGTCTGACCTGAAGCTGGAAGCTGCAGCTAGAGCAAAAAATGAGAAGGACGTGAATTATCAGATTCCCGTCGAGGTTGTTGAAGACCTTCTCGGCGTTCTAGAGCTGTCTTACACAGATGGTGAAACACATTGGAAGCACGGCGGAATCGTTGGCGTATTTGGTTACGGTGGTGGCGTTATTGGACGTTACTGTGACCAGCCTGAAGCGTTTCCTGGCGTTGCTCATTTCCACACTGTTCGTGTGGCACAGCCCACAGGTAAATACTACACCACAGCATTCCTTCGTCAGATCATTGACATTTGGGACATGCGTGGATCCGGTCTAACCAACATGCATGGTTCTACTGGTGATATAGTTTTTCTTGGAACAACCACTCCTCAGCTCGAAGAAATTTTCTACGAATTGACTCATGAAGCAAACGTTGACCTTGGTGGCTCCGGCTCCAACCTTCGTACGCCTGCTGCATGTCTTGGTAAATCCCGTTGTGAGTATGCATGTTACGATGCTCAGGCGATTTGTTACGATATGACTATGGAATTCCAGGATGAACTTCATCGCCCTGCATTCCCGTACAAGTTCAAATTTAAATTTGATGCTTGTCCTAACAGCTGTGTTTGTGCGCTTGCTCGTTCAGATTTCTCAGTTGTTGGTATTTGGCGTGATGAAATCCGTATTGACCAGGAAGCTGTTGCAGCTTACGTCGGCGGAGAATTCGCTCCTAATGCTGGTGCTCATTCCGGTCGCGACTGGGGTAAGTTTGATATCCAGTCTGAAGTTTGTGACAACTGCCCAAGCAAATGTATCACATATGCTGACGGCAAACTCACAATCAACGACAAAGAATGTGTACATTGTATGCATTGTATCAACACCATGCCTCGTGCATTGATGATTGGTAATGATCGTGGTGCATCCATTCTTTGTGGTGCTAAAGCTCCGATCCTTGACGGTCCTCAGCTTAGCTCACTTTTGATTCCTTTCATCAAAGTTGAAGAACCTTTCACCGAAGTTAAAGATGTTGTTGAAAACATTTGGGACTGGTGGATGGAAGAAGGGAAAAACCGTGAGCGTCTTGGTGAAACCATGCGTCGCATGGGCTTCCAGAAACTTCTTGAAGTTACCAATACTAAGGCTGATCCAAGACACGTACAGGAACCTAGACACAACCCTTACATCTTCTGGAAAGCAGATGAGGTTGATGGTCCTTGGGAACGTGACGTTAACGAATACAGAAAAAGACACCAGAGATAACTCGGGAGGAATGATATGGCGTTCGTATCTTCTGGCTATAATCCAGATAAACCGATGGAAAATAGAATCTCGGACATTGGACCTCGTGACTTTAATGAGTTCCTTCCTCCGGTTCTTAAAAATAACTTCGGACAGTGGAAATACCACGATATCCTTGAGCCAGGCGTTCTGCTACACGTAGCAGAATCCGGTGATGAAGTTTACACAGTTCGTTGTGGTACTGCTCGTCTTATGAGTATTACTCTTATCCGCGAAATGTGTGACATCGCTGATGCTCATTGTGATGGTTACCTTCGCTTCACAACACGTAATAACGTTGAGTTCATGGTTGATTCCAAGGACAAATGTGATGCACTGAAGAAAGACCTCCAGTCCCGTAAGTTCGATGGCGGCAGCTTCAAGTTCCCAGTTGGTGGAACAGGCGCTGGTGTATCTAACATCGTTCACACACAGGGTTGGGTTCATTGTCACACACCTGCAACTGATGCTTCCGGTACTGTTAAAGTTATCATGGATGACCTCTTTGAAGAGTTCACCAATCATAACATGCCAGCACCTGTTCGTATCGCTGTTGCTTGTTGTCTTAACATGTGTGGTGCATGTCACTGTTCAGATATCGCTGTTGTCGGTATCCACCGTAAACCACCACTCATTGACCACGAGCACCTTGATAACGTTTGTGAGATTCCTCTTGCAATCGCTTCCTGTCCTACTGGCGCAGTTCGTCCTTCTAAGGTCGAAATCGACGGTAAGACTTTCAAGACTGTTGCTATTAAAGAAGAGCGTTGCATGTATTGTGGTAACTGCTACACTATGTGTCCTTCACTGCCTCTTTCCGATAAGGAAGGCGACGGTATCGCACTAATGGTCGGTGGTAAGGTTTCTAACCGTATCAGCATGCCTAAGTTCTCTAAGGTTGTTGTTGCGTTTATTCCTAACGAACCTCCACGTTGGCCTACACTTGTTAAAACTATCCGTACTATTCTTGACGTCTACAAAGCAGACGCTAATAAGTACGAACGTTTGGGTGATTGGGCAGAGCGTATTGGTTGGGAACGTTTCTTCGAAAAAACAGGTATCGAGTTTACTCCTCACCTAATCGATGATTTCCGTGATCCAGCTTATTACACTTGGCGTCAGTCAACTCAGTTCAAGTTTTAATTCGAATTGAGAATATTGGGGCGCGGCTATTTGCCGCGCCCTTTTTAAACAAATAAGGGGCGAATCATGGCGATCGAACTAGAATCTGCAAAGGTAGTTATCCTAGACTTCCTTACAGCGAAAACAGGTGCTAAAAGTAAATTTTACTTCAATGACTTCACTAAGCTTTTCCCAGATGAGAAAGGTCGTGAAGTTAAGAAAGTCCTGACTGCTCTTGTAAAAGATATGAAAGTCGAATACTGGTCCAGTGGTAGTACTACTATGTACGGCCTCTACGGCGCTGGTAAACAGGGCGGAGCAGAGGGCGAATAGACCTTTTAGGTTTTAAGTCTTGAATGCCTTGTTCATTTATTTGGACAGGGCATTTTTAATTTGGACTGGAAAAGTTTATTTTTGCACTTAAATAGATTTTAATATTCAAAAATCAATTGCGGTTTTTCCCTAAAAGTTATTTCCGCACCTTATGGGAATTTATAGTTTTATGAATTTTCCTCGATTAGTTCTCGCCGGTCTTAACGGTGGCACTGGCAAAACCATTGTTACTTTAGGTCTTTGCAGGGCCTTTAAGAATCTAGGCAAGACAGTTAAACCCTTCAAAAAGGGACCGGACTATATCGATGCGAAATGGCTTGGGCTTGCCTCTGGTCATTTTACGACGAATCTTGATCCTTTTCTTATGTCTGTTGATAAGTTGAAAGGCTTGTTTCTGGAAAAAGGACAAGGCTTTGATATCTCGATAGTTGAAGGGAATAGAGGCCTTTTTGATGGTAAAGATGTAGCGGGGACCTGTTCTACCGCTGAACTTGCCAGAATAATAAATGCACCCGTTGTTTTAGCAATTGATTGCACTAAAATGACTCGCACCGTTGCCGCTATCGTGGCAGGTTGCAAAGCTTTCGAAGACGGGTTTAATCTCGCTGGGGTCATTCTTAATCGCACAGCCGGGGAGCGGCATCGTAATATTCTCCAAAAATCCATTGAAACTTACACGGATGTTCCCGTCCTAGGAATGCTTCCGAAGCTCAGTGAAAATCCTATTCCAGAACGACATATGGGCTTGGTTTCAAATACCGAATATGGTCCACAGGATGAGTCTTTAGATATTCTTGGAAAGATGGCACAGGATTGCATCGACCTTGATAAAATTTTTGATATTGCATCAGGTTCTGGCTCTATTCCGCAAAATGATGAGCCGCTATGGTCTGGAATTGAACTTGTGAGTGATAAGAAGCCAGTTATCGGCGTTGTCCGTGATGAAGCTTTGTGGTTTTACTACGAAGAAAACCTTGAAGCTTTGACAAAAGCCGGAGCACAGATCGAAGAAGTTTCACTTATTTCAAGCGAACCTTGGCCGGAAATTGACGGACTATACTTGGGCGGTGGATTCCCGGAAACGCTTGCGGCAGAACTTTCCGCTAATAAGTCCAGACGAGATCTCGTTCGCAAATTGGCCGACGATGGTCTTCCTATCTATGCTGAGTGTGGCGGTTTTATGTATCTCGGTGATGATGTCGAGTATGAAGGTTGCAAATACCCGATGGCAGCAGTTTTGCCTCTTTCAACTTGTTTATGTCCTAAACCTCAAGGGTTAGGGTATACATCAGGTAGCATTGTAAAAGAAAATATTTTCTTTCCTATCGGGACTGAAATTGTCGGACATGAATTTCATTATTCCCTCTGTTTAAGCCGTGCCGGATCTAATCCCGAGTATGCTTTAGAGTTAAGTCGCGGGAAAGGGATGGCTGACGGGTTTGACGGAATGATCAAAGGTAACGTTTACGCTGGGTATAATCATATTCATGCGCTTGGAGCCACGTGCTGGGCCGGAAATTTCGTTAAGGCTGCCCGTAAATTTCAAAAAGAAAGGTAATAATCAGGGCATATATGCTCTGGCTATCTTGAAAATATCATCATAATCCATTTTATTTCTGATGCCGATGCACATTTCGGTTGCCATTTGCATTTTTCGAGTTGAATTTTTTAGTATTTCCAAACTTTGAGCGGTTAAATTAAGTTTTAGAACTCTGTGATCAAACCCATCTATTACTTGAGTAAGGCCGTTCGAATAGAATGGCGTTTTAATGTGTGGGATGAATTGCTCAAGCTGCTGTTTTCCTTCTTTCCTACTGAGTATTATGTGGAATAGCATTTTTACAAGCAATCTATCACCTTGAAGTTTGTGGTCGAATTCCAGTAAAACAGCTTGGTCCGATTCTTTTTCACTGAGTCCATCCATTAACCCATGTGCAAGGGTGAAAGCTTTTTTTTCAGAAATAAGTGTAGTCGGGTATTGGGATGCCATTCGTACGAATGATATTCTCGGGTTTTCTTGAGAAGACATTGCGAGAAGGGCTATTTTCATTGCTCCCATTTTGCGGCTGTAATCGTCTGAAATTGTGTTCAGTTTTGCTTCAGCTAATCGGCGCACAAGCGCTTCATCGATGTCTGTGAAAGCTGTTTCAAGCAAGTGCTTTATAAACGGTTCGCGTGTATATTTGATCTCTTCATCAAGCACTTTTTTACTGCGCTTAACGTCAATTAATTTTTTTATTGAAAGCCAGTATGCCGCCAAACCTTCAGCAGGCATTTCTAATATGTCAAAATCTTTTTGTTCTTTCATGGGATTTCCTTGTATTTCCTATGGTCTGATTGTAACTGAATTTGTTCAGGAAACAAAGTCCACACGCGTTAGAATTTAACATTCTACTTTTTTCAAATAGTAGGTAATAATTATGATTGTACTTCCGGAGTTTGATACCACCGCATTTCAAATTGGTCCGCTCAAGGCTAACTGGTACGGCCTTATGTATATGATAGGGTTCACGATTGCTTGGGGACTTGGACGCTACCGCGCTTCCAAAGATACGAATGACTGGACCCCCATTCAGGTCGATGATCTTATTACATGGCTTGTTGTCGGCCTTGTTGTGGGAGCACGCATTGGATATTGTTTAATATATGAACCAGCGTACTTCATAACTCACCCCACTGACATTCTAGCTGTATGGAAAGGCGGGATGTCATTTCATGGTGGAGCCATAGGTATAGCTTTTGTTGCTTGGAGATTTGCGAAGTCCACAGGACGTTCAACTCTTGATGTTGGTGATTTTCTCACGCCTCTCGCGCCGTTGGGCTTGTTGTGTGGCAGAATCGGGAACTTTATCAATGGTGAACTATGGGGTCGTACAACTGATGTCCCATGGGGAATGGTTTTTCCAAGTCAACGTGCCGGAGACTTGCCGCGTCACCCTTCGCAGCTTTATGAAGGCGGCCTTGAGGGATTGCTTTTATTTTTAATTTTGTGGTTTTGGTCAGCAAAACCTCGCCCGCGTGGAACAACTACGGGGTTATTTCTTATAGGCTATGGAGTGTTTAGAGCCTTTGTTGAGTTCTTTAGGCAGCCCGATCCACAGCTTGGATTTTTGGCATTTGGCTGGCTGACCATGGGACAGGTGCTCTGTGTACCCATGATTCTTATCGGCCTTCTACTCTTTGTATGGGGGGCGAAGAAAGGGCCGATTCCTCCTTCTGCAAAGGTTGAGGCATAAACTTAAACTAGAAAACATTTTTAGAAAAACCCGCACTTTTCAGGATTTACTGAGAAGTGCGGGTTTTTCTTTGTAAAAAGTATAGGTTGCATTGTTTTATTAATAGTAGTCTTGGTGATAGGTTAAATCATGTCATAGAGAACATGATTTAAAGTTGTATTTTTAAGTCGCTGATATATATCAGTGAATCAAAATGCAGTTCTTTTGATGTAAAATAACATAAAATACACCCTTGATAGGTTGTAAAAAAGTATTATTATATTACATGTGCTAAATTTATTTGTGAGGTATATTCTAAACGAGTTAACTTGTAAACGAGGTGTTTTTTAACGAGGTGTATCATGTCGCCCGCAGAAAATGTTGATCTAAATTCTATTGGTGTTGTCCTAGTTTCAAACGGAGAGGTCTTTCTTAAGTCCGATTCTGGCATGAGGCAGGTTGAGACTGGATCCTCGGTTTACCGTGGTGAGGAATTGATTACCGGGGCGGGCAGTAATGTTGAAATACACTTTGTGGATGACACATTACTTTCGCAAGGGGCTGATTCTTCTATTTCCCTTGATAATTATGTTTTTGATGATTCAGCTGATTCCACACCGGAACTTCTTTTCAATATGTCGCAGGGAACTTTCCGTATGGTGACGGGTAAGATTGCTGAGCAGAATCCAGAGCGATTCAAGGTCGGCTCTCCTCTTGCGACTATCGGAATTCGCGGAACTATTACTGTCCACGAAATCGGGCCTGATGGCGAAAAGCACGGTGTAGAAGAAATTCATAGCGGTAAGGCTCTATTGGTTCAGAGTATTGATGGTCAGCTTCGGCAGATTGCGTCCCCGCGTGCTTTGGTTGATATCGCGCCTTCCGGTCTTATGAGTGCTGTTCGGCCGATGACTGTGCAAGAATTTGAACAGTTTCAATCTGTAGCTCCTGCTGCAATACAGGCTGAGAAGGAAATTATTGAACAGCGTGAACAGGAAGAGCAAGATCAGCAAGATCAGCAAGATCAGGAAGAACAAGAAGAGCAAGAAGAAGCCGCTCCCGTTGAAGGGCAAGGTGATGAAGTGCAGGCTGGCGAGCAAGGTGAAGCAGAGTCTCAGCCCGTAGCGGTTGAGGGTGTTTTTGGTGGTGAAATTGAAGGTGGGCCTGTCGTTGCTGAAGTTGTAATGGCGCCGGGAGTTGATATTGCTCTGGCAGGTTTTGCAGGATTAGAAGAGTTGTTTTCGCCTGAACTAGTTGAGGACGCATTGGCGGCTGGCCAGGATGTAGTTGTTCCTCTTGAGCAAGGAGGCGTTAATATAACTAATGAGCATTTGGAACAGCTTATTGCTGCCATAGATGACTCACCTCCGGTATCTGCAGAAGAAGACTTGCTTATTGATGTTATCGAAACGGCAGCTGCTGGTGATATTCCTGAAGCCTTAGAAAATATTACTATTGGTGCGACAGCAGGTGTTAACTTTATCACAGGTTCTTCTGAAGCTGATGATTGGGGTGGAACAGTTCATACTGATTACTATAGAGGTCTTGGAGGAGATGATATTATTTCAGGGTATAATGGTAATGACACCTTATTGGGAGACGAGGGTAATGACACTATTTATGGGGCAAACGGTAAGGATGTTATAGACGGTGGACCTGGAGACGATCTTCTTGCCGGTGGTAATGGTGATGACACTATGTATGGCGCAACTGGTAACGATACAGTGTCTTATGATGGAGATCTCCCTGTAGAAGTTTCTCTTTTAACTGGTATTGCTACAGGAGATGGTACTGATACGTTATTTGATATTGAAAATATAATAGGGTCGACCAAGGACGATATTCTTACCGGTAATAATGATGAAGATAATACCATATCCGGTGGGGAAGGCGATGATATCATAAATGGGCTGTCAGGTAATGATACTGCTTCTTATGTAAGTGCTGATTCGGCCGTGAACGTTTCTCTTGTATCAGGAGCAGTGAATAGTGGCGGCGATGGCAATGATACTTTAATCAGTATTGAGAACCTAATTGGATCGGAACACAATGATACCCTTAAGGGTGACGCTGGTTCAAATACGCTGATTGGTGGTGTTGGAAGTGATACCTTAACAGGTGGAGTCGGAGGTGGCGAGGCTGACTATTTTTACTACACTTCGCTCAGTGAAGGTGGCGATATTATTACTGACTTTGACTCTAACTCCGATAAGTTTAAGTTTATAAATGATAGCAATGGTGGAGACTTTTGTTCAGACGCTACTTTTGCGACAGTTTCCACTCCGTATGATGGAAGCGGAGCCGATTTAGGCGTCTCTGCAGCATTTGTTTATGACGATGTGCTGAATAAGCTTTGGTATGATTCCAACGGTGATGGTGCTGATGGTAAGACTCTAATTGCAACCATTTCCGGTGGTGATGATGTTGTCAGTGGCGACATCGATATTGGAGCTGTAGCCTGATGTAATTTGAATATATAATTGTGATTGTTTGACAAATATATGCCGCGTTGTTTTATGAAAAAAAATGACGCGGCATTTTTAATGCAAGCTGGGTAAATTTTACATAAATTTGTGTTTTGTAAGTGGCTGAAGTGATATAAATTTTTTTATTGCATAGTTTTTTGTGAGTTAATAACAAGTTAAATTCTAAATTTAGACTTTTTACAGTCTTGAATTGTCTTTGAAAGTTATTATATTATGTATAGGGGGTAAAAATTACAGACGGAGTGTGTGCTATGTCTCCTGAAATCGTTTTTGAAACAAATTCTATAGGTATAGTCCTTGCCGCCAACGGTGAAGTTTTTCTTCAATCTGAATCCGGCATGCGGTCTGTTGTGGCCGGAGATCCGGTTTATGCAGGGGATGAGCTTATCACCCTTACGGGCAGTAATGCGGAAATACAATTCGTTGATGATACTTTGCTGTCGCAGGGCGAGGATTCTTCCATAGCTCTGGATGATTATGTTTTTGATGATTCTGCCGAATCCTCATCTGAACTTCTTTTCAAGATGTCACAGGGAACTTTCCGTATGGTGACGGGTAAGATTGCTGAGCAGAATCCTGAACGATTCAAGGTCGGCACTCCGCTTACGACTATAGGAATTCGTGGGACCATCACCGTTCATGATATTGGGCCCGATGGTGAGAAGCATGGTGTTGAAGAAATTCATAGTGGTAAGGCTTTATTGATCCAGTCTATAGACGGACAGATCCGTCAGATCAGTTCGCCACGTGCATTGGTTGATATTGCTGCATCAGGTCTTATGAGCACTGTTCGTGCTATGACTGTCGAAGAATTTGAACAATTCCAGTCGATCGCTCCATCGGCTATTCAGGCTGAGCAGGAAATTCAGGAACAGCGTGAGCAGGAAGAACAGCAAGAACAACAGCAGCAACAGGAACAGCAGCAGACAGAGGGTGAAGAAGGGGAGCAGCAAGGCGAAGAAGGACAAGAAGGAGTCGAAGGCGGTGAAACCGGTGGTCCGTTATTTTCCGGCGAAGGAGTGCTTGCTGGCGCTCTTGAACTCGGTTCTGGTTTTGAGCAAGGTTTTGATAGCGATGCGTTAGGAGTGGCTCAAGAGGTTTTCGATGCTCTGGCTGTAGGAGATATTGAAACTGCTACGGCATTGTTAGAACAATTAAATGATATTCCGACAGATGATGATATCTTGGATCTGATAGCTAATGGGGATACCACTGATCTTCCTGATGACGAAGTGGCTACGCATACTACTGATGAAGGAGTTCATTGGGTATACGGTACTTCTGGTGATGATTTTTTAGAAGGAACCGTGAATACGGATTATATTGATGGGCGAGGTGGAAACGATACTATTCTTGGATTGGAATCAAGCGATACGCTTTATGGTGGGCAAGGTGAAGATACTATTTATGGTAATGAAGGTAATGACCTTCTAAACGGTGATTCCGGAGATGATACTATTTACGGTGGTGATGGTAATGATACTATTTATGGAGAGCAAGGTGCTGATTTAATAGATGCTGGAGATGGTGTTAATGTGATGAACGGTGGTACAGGCATTGACTTTGTATCCTTTGCAAGCTCTGATCATTACGTGTCTGTATGCTTAGATAGTGGAACGGCTAGTCATGGAGATGATATCGATTCTCTGACCCTTTTTGAAGGGGTGATCGGTTCAGGTTATGATGATTATCTCTATGGAAATGCTGAATCGAATACGTTCATAGGCGGTTCTGGTCATGACTATCTTGACGGTGGTGGAGGCGCAAATACGTATGGGTATACCAGTTCTGGTGATTTTGGAGCTACCGGTTCAGATGTGGTGCCGCTTTTTGTTTCGGGTACTGACGAGTTCCATTTCGAAGGGAGTGATTTTGGAGTTGTTAAGCACTTTGAGACTAAGGCTGAATATGATAGTTCTGCTGGCTCAGATCCGGTCTTTGTATGGGAAGATACTGGTCTCGGTGGTATGCTTTCTTGGGATCCTGACGGTAAGGCTGGTGTAGATCCAATAGAATTGGTAGCAAGTGTTACTAGTGGTGATGTTGTAGAAGGAGATATCGATCTTGCTTGCTGCGTATAGTTGTTGGTATTGGATATGATTACGAAGCCGCTTTGTTTTTCGAAGCGGCTTTTTTGTGTCCGATTAACGAATAATCTTGCAAGTGATAGCACTATTTACTTAGCGTAAGGGTATCTTTGAAACAAAGTATGGATATTAAGCGGAGCTCAGGCATAATCTGAAACTTGAAAAAACCAGACAAGGAAGCGAATGAACAAAATAGATGAAATCCTCGGCAAAATTGATGTGTTGGAAAGAGACCTGCGCAGTGAGTTGCGTGATGTTCAAAATAAATTTTATTATACAGTTCAGGAAAAAAAGGTCCGTTTCAGCGCAGATGTAAAAGCCGCTCATCGTGAGTTTGCCGCAAAGTGGGTTGATTATGTTTATGATTCTGGATTTTGGGTTATTCTTACAATGCCGTTCATTTGGATGCCCATAGTTCCAGCCTTGATATTGGATTTTACTGTTTGGTTATACCAGCTTATGTGTTTTCCCGTGTATGGAATCCCGCTGGTAAAGCGCAGAGATTATATTGTACTAGACCGTAGTTCTCTTAAGTATTTGAATTTTCTAGAAAAAATGAATTGTTTTTATTGTAGCTATTTCAATGGACTTATTGGATTTATTCGTGAGGTTGCGGCTCGAACTGAGCAGTACTGGTGTCCTATTCGTCATGCTCGGCCAGTTAAATCTGTACATAGTCGCTATCGTCATTTTTTTCAGTATGGCGACGCTGAAGGATACCGCAAAGGACTTGCGGAAGTTCGTGAAACTTTCGAAGATGTGGAATGATATAGATCACAGTTAGTATCAGTATTTAATAAACAAGGGCCGTCTCAGTTTATCCGAGACGGCCCTTTCATATGTGTATGTATTTTGAAAGACTTAAAATACTTTCAACATGTTCATCATAACCAATGCGACTAGAAGCGGGCTGATATATTTTACTAAAAACATGAACGTGCTGATGATTGCACCATTTTTTATAAGCCCATGGTTACTTAGCTGAGTCTTGATTCTATCCTTACCGAAAATCCAGCCTGTGAATATGCAGATGAGAAGGCCGCCTGCAGGCATGCATAGATTAGAGGATAGGAAGTCGAAGAGATCAAAGAAGGTCATTCCGAAAACTTTAACGTCTTTGGTTAAACTGCTTGAAAGGGCCGCGGGTGCACCTAAAAGCATAATCAAAATTGCAGTTGTGGCCGTTGCTGCTTTGCGGGACATTTGGCGAGCTTCGCAAAGGTAGGCAACGGGAACTTCAAAGAGCGAGAGCATTGCTCCTGTTGCGGCAACGGCTGCCAAGACGAAGAACAGAACCGCGAATAGATGCCCCATAGGCATGGATGCAAACACTGCGGGGATGGTAATGAATAGTAAGGATGGCCCTGCAGAAACATCGAATCCGTAAGCAAAGACTGCCGGAAATATTGCGATGCCCGCAAGCAGTGAAATTAGAAGATCGGCGAGAACAACGCGGGTGGCTGTCAGCGGAATGTTCTGGGAATCCTTAAAGTATGAACCGTAAGTCATCATGGTTCCCATTCCGATAGACAGCTTGAAGAATGCCAGCCCCATTGCCATCAATATTACTGAACCATTAATTTTAGAAAAGTCCGGGGCAAAAAGAAATTCCAGTCCTTTAGATGCTCCGGGCAGAGTTAAACTTCTGGCACAGATTACGAGCAATAAGATAAAGAGAATAGGCATCAGCTTGATGGTTACTTTCTCGATTCCCTTGGAGATACCGAAGGTGATGATGATTGAAACAAACGCGATAACAAACCATTGCCACGCAATAGATTGGACGGGGTCAGAAATGAGCTCCGTGAACGTGCTTGAAGCTATCGCTGGGTCTGTTGTTAGAATTGATCCTGAAATACCTTTAAATATATACGCAAAAACCCAACCAGCAACCTCAGTGTAGAAGCATAGAATTAGAAATGCTGCAACTACGCCAGATATTCCTACTATTCCCCATGGCTGCCCTTTTGGCGATAGTTTGCGCAGAGTTGTGATTGCATTTGCTTTGACTGTACGGCCTAGCATGATTTCAGAGATCATTATGGGAAGTCCAACAACTATTGTGCATGCGAGATAAACGAAAAGGAAACTTGCGCCGCCGTTTGTTCCGGTCATGGAAGGAAACTTCCAAATGTTTCCTAGTCCTACAGCCGAACCGAGTGTTGCAGCTAACATTCCCAGATTTGATGTAAAGGCATCTCTTCCTGAGCGACTTGGTTTATTATTACCGTTCATATTTTATACTTCCTGAAAGAATTATGTTTAAAAAGATTAAAAACGGCGTAACATCAAGCTAGCTGGGATTCAACCATTAAATGTGCTCAGGATTTTGTATCGCATACTTTTGGTCTTAAATAATGCGCGTATTTCAATCGAAAGGGTGATTTGCTGTGTAATTAGTAGTGTGTGCGTCATGTTTTACTGCGCTGATAAAAGAAAAGCCCCCTGCACTTTTGGCGCAAGGGGTTATTGTTAAACTTTATTGAGTGGACCCAGCTTAGATTACATCTTCAAGTATTCTTTTGAATCTGGATGTAACTCCGTCGACTATTTCAGACTGGTGGACGTTATCGCCTCCGGCATATACTGCAATCTTCGATTTTTCGCGGGCGCGGTACGCAGTGAAACCTGTATTTTCATCATCTTTTTTGATTTGCGTATCGCCGAAGGTGATTGTGAATTTTTTGCGCTTGGCAAGTGTATCAACGAGGCCGATCGCAACATCTGCAAACATAATGTAGGTGTCTTCAGTTGAGTAACTTCCGAGGATAGCTCCAACGGTTGCTCCGCCAGCTGTTCCGAGCACTGCTCCATCTGTGCTTCTAGGAGCTTTGCTTCCAGCGTATCCACCGGTCGCTGCGCCCACGAGGCCATATTCTATAGCCATGTTTGTAGACATTTGGCCGGAATAGCGCATGTTGACGTCGATATGAATACCGTAGTCTTTACCCTTGGTGATCTCGTATCCTTTGTCGATATAAGACTTTTCAAGATCCGCGCGAAGGGTTTTTAGATTAACAGCTGGGTCTCCAGACGTATTTCGTATGGAAAGTTTAATTGTCGGATTTGAAAACTGTGAAGGGTCCATGAACAGATTACCGTCCATGTAAGATCCGTACATCAGCCCAGTGCCTTTTTCTCTGACCATCCCCATGCGTTGCCTGGATTGACATCCGGACATGAGCATGGATAAAGCCATAATCGCGATAACTGCGGCGAATATTTTAGTTCTATTTTTCATATTAATTCCTTATTTGCGGTAGTTAATGCCGTGCTGCTTAAGAAAGTCCATAACTTCTGCGTAGTGAACTGAGAAGTTAAGCCCTTCGGTGGCCTGCTTTGAGAGTCCCCATGTGTTTACGCCGATCAGTTTGTCTTTGTAAAATAAGGGTCCACCAGAGTTGCCGTGGTTAATCGGCGCATCAGTCTGGATATAACGAACCTTCCTGCCTGAGGCAGCTGGTCCGGCTCCTTTTATGGATCTGTATGCACTGAAAACACCACGGGTTATTGTGAAGTTGTATCCCTCAGGATGTCCGATGGCTTCAACTGTAACTCCCATTGGAAGTGTGTTCTCAGAGTAGAATCTTACAGGCTTGCCGCGAGTCTGCATTTTGACCAGTGCAAGATCTCGGTTCATGTCATATGCCATGACTTTACCGAATGTCTCCTGATTATTGTGAAGTTTCATTTCGGCATAGTCACTTCCCTCTACCACGTGGAAGTTGGTGAGCACTATATCTTCAGTGACGAAGAACCCACTGCCTAGGCTACCCTGCGGATTATAGACGATAACGACAGAATCAAAGCGCGGGTCGTTACCTGTATCAGAGTTGTATTGTTTGGAATAAAATTCTTTCATCGCAACATTGCGGTCATTCATGATGCTTTTCTGAATCTGCGCTATATTTTTGTATTTTTTGTCTTTACCGTGCTGCGCCGCATAGTGTCCGAGAATGTCAGACAGGGCTACGCTTACAGGCTGTTTCTCGTAGTTTTTGAGATCATTCTCTGTTTTGAACTTGGAAAGGATGGATGCATTGTCAGGATCTTCATCCTGTACACCGTATGCGACTTTAAATGTGCGTTCCTGATTAATATCGAAAGTATTATCGTAATAAGTTTTGTTGCGGCGATCGATGATGTAGTACTGTACAGAAGCTCTTTTGGCATCTTTAACTGAAACAACTTTGTATTTGTATTTCACGTAAACTGGAAGGTTCAGCATGCGCGGAGTCATGGTTGCGTTTGACTGTGCGTCCATAAATCTTTTTTCGTTAAGATCTATTTCTGATTGCATAGTTAAGATTGCGAGTGCTCCTCCCAAACCCTGAGTTTTGAATTGATTAATTCTAAATTGCAGACCGTTATTAAGCATTTGCGCATTTTGGTAAGTCATTTGCGCTTTGTCGTAATTGTTATTGTATGTCTCTTTGTAGCCGGAAATGAGGCGACTTTTTTCAGCTCTGTAGCCTGTTGTTTTGCGGTCAATTTTAGAAACAGCTTCATTAATCAGAATTACAATATCTGCTCCCTGCGCTGTTTGTGAGTTGAACATCCCTTTCGCTTCAGCTTGTTCAGCTTCAATTGGCATGTCGACGTCAATACCGATGCCGAATTCAATGCCATGCTGTCTTAGCATGGATTTGCTGGTAACTCTGACGAAAGCTATTTTACAATCTGGAATCTGGTCAATTTCAAAACCAGCATTTTTAGTGTCTTGAAGGGCTTTAACTATGGCGCGTAGAGATGGATTTGATTTTTTTGAGGCTCTGCGGAGAGCGTTTTTATAATACTGCGCGCCGAGATCCGTTTTAAATTTGTTAGAAAGGTCTGGCCCGTATGTCTTCATCAGGTGTGTAACGCCGGTTCCCTTTGCGCTAAGAATAGCGCTTGTAAGGAATGGTGCCTGAGAATCCAGAAACGCAGATCTATTTAAAGTCGCAGGATAGGCTTCGAAAAAGCTAGTTGATGTCAGTAGCGGATATGCTTTGAATGCTGCTGCTGCTGCGCCATTTTTTACGAGCGCTTCTTTTTGTTTGTAAGTTGTTTCAAGCTGCGCAAGTTCGGCCGGAACCTGATTGTATGCGGGAAGAATTGTGCTGGCTGAAACTGTAGAGATCATCTCCTGCGTATCAGTAAATTTGTCTTCTATCATTGGCCACTGAGCACGTGGAGCCGGCCATATTATTGAATCTAAGCGTGCTTTGGAAGCAATCAGTTTTGGTTGAAACAAAAGCTTTATGGATGATGCTAAGCTTTGAAGTTGAACCTGTGTTTCAGGGTTCTCATTAAAAAATTGGATGTTTGAAGCCCAGACTTGTTCGGCCTGCATTAGATTCTTTTGCTCAACTAACTGCGAGATATGATCCGCAGGAGTAAAGAACATTGAATATTTTGTTTCTCCGCCTTTGCCTGTGCCCGCTGTTTTACAGCCCGCAATAGCAACCAGCGCAATTATTAATAGTAATTTTAAAAACTTAGATTTCATATGACCCTCCAGTCTGAAAACAAAAGAAGAACTACCCGTTTAAGGCCTAGATTCGATATCATAATACGCCAATCTATATCAAGGACAAGATGGACATATCTTAATATTAAATTAATAAAACTTGATATTCGTTTTGTGATATACAGAAGGATTTATGTAACTTTTTGATTGATCTTACGTAAGTGCAGTCGTGATGCTTGAAGGCAGAATGCTTCGAGTCTAGCTTCGATTAACTGCGGGAAGGGATTACCATCTGTTTCAATGGCGAGAAATGGCAGGCGTGTATCATCTTCAAGGAAAGAGGATGCTTTATGCCCTGTGGAAACTGCGCGGAATTTTTCGCTGAGTATTGACTCTGCCACGCGTGAAGGCATGCAACCGAATGGACCGATAGAAATCACTCCGCAGGACGGATTCATAATTTCGTGCAGAGATGCGCCAACGGTGAGCACCGCTTCGCCTGTAAGCTGGTCAGAAATATAGGGGGCCGCAGTTGCCACGATTTTGCCGATGTTCGGCCCGTCGAAATGGACAAGGCCGCTTTTTGATAGGATGGCGCGGATTCTCATTTCGAAATATCCTTTAATACCCTGTTTGACGATGGACCTCAGTCCCGCTTTGCCTTCGATACCTTTTCGATTCAGCCAATCAGTATATTTCATCCATTCCAGCACAGGTGCTACACGGACGATGAATCCTTCTTTTGACAACCGCTCAGGCAAACTGCGCCGCGCAAGAGGGTCGTGGCGAACATAAATTTCGCCGAGAATTGAAATTACAGGGTATTCTTCAATGGACTTCTCGAGCTTAATTACCGAAAGCTCTTTTGCGCCCTTATGTAGCGCACGGGAAAGATCTTTCCAATTTGTAGTCACGGATTTAAGCAGATCTTGTCTAACTTTCCAGAATAGTTTTAGCGCGTTTTCTTTGTCCTTTGCACCAGTCACGATACTTGCGTGAATGTCTTCAAGAATGGACCCTGTGACTATTCCTTGCCACAAGCCGAGAACAACTTTTGTGCTGAAACCTCCATACCCATTTGTGGAACTTGGAGAAAACATTGCTAGGTCTGGGATTTCCAGCCTTTCGACAAGGTCATTCATAAAGACGGAATACTGCCCGAAGCGGCAAGGTCCTTTTGCTGTAGGCATGAGAAATAACGATACTTCCGGCTTCTTTCTTTCTTCGAGATGTGCAAGCAAGGCTCCAGAAGTCAGTTGTAGTGGGAGGCATTCTTTGCAGGATGAATTATTTCGTCCGAGTTTGAGCGTCGCCTCGTTTGCATGAGGAAGAACCTTGTAGCGGATATTATCTCTACTCATAGCGGCCGCGAGAAAATCTGTACTTATTTCGCCGAGGCTTGGGATTAGTAGTATTACATCAGGATCATTTATCGCCCGCCATGTGCCGCTTGAATCAACGATGCCGGAAACTCCATCGCGGGATTCACTAAGCGCAGGCGTGAAAATCGTTTTATCATGATTGGAACCAATTTCGAGCAGCTTGAATCCGTTAACAATATCAAGAAAAGCTTCGATTCTAGTCTCGATTCCTGCATCTGCGGTATGGCTGTCCAACTCTAGCGTTAGCGAAGGTTTTTTGCCCATGGCACGTCTGAAATGGCCGAGTAGGAAAGAGTCTGGTCCGCATGAGAAATTTGTAATGAATGTTCCGAAAAGTTGCGGGTGGCTAGCTACATAATCCGCAGCTTCCATAATCTGTTCACCCGTTGCCCAGTACATGTTTCGGTCCGCATTGCACCCGTTTGTGCTTGGAAGCATATCGCAGGGGATAATATTCGTTGCGCGTGTAGAAAACTTTGCGGGTATGGATTTATTCGCCCATGAATTGAATGCATTATAGGGCCTGCCGAATAGAACTACAGCGTTTTTATTAGGCTGGTCTTCAAGGTCCGTTATGTACTCTTCGCCCTTGGTGCGAATGTCCACAAAAAAAATGTCCTGCTCTGCTAATGCCTTAGTAAAAGCATCTGACGCTTTGCCCGCTTTGACTCCGAGACTTTTAGCCATTTTTACAAACGTGGTTTGGACCTGATCCATCCCTTCTTGCATATGAATTACGGGAGCTAGCACAGATCTGTTATCAAGCTCTGGAAAGGCTGAACGCAGGTAGTAAGTTTCACCCTGAACAAGTACGCAGGTCGATGAACGGTCGCCATTTTTAAGTGGAAGAGAGCGTACGTGGGGCAGGAATATGTGATCTGTTTTGAGTTTCAGAAGTTCGCCCATACTGCCGTGAGCAAGTTCTACAGGGTGGCAAAATGGTGCACCTTTTTGTTCAATGCTTTCTAAGTCTACTTTATCAGGTAACCTTATTTCGAAACCGAGTGCGCGGAAAAAGGTGTTATATAGCGGAAACCAAGTGTTCATTAGTAATGAACGGTTCATTCCTATCGTGGGTCTACCTTCCTGCGGTTCCCTGAGATCTCGAAATACTCTTTTTTCACGCCATGTGACGAGATCTTCGCCCTCTGACAATTTTGCGGAAACCTTGGAGTTATCAAATCTGTTGCAGATGCCGCCGAAGGGAAAAGTCTTATCATTAACCGTAATGCGGGCAATGGAACAACCTAGGTCACAGTCTCTACCTGCTCCCTTGCAAATGAACGGAGTTTTGTAGTGGACCTCTCGAAGGGAAAGTTCCGTCGGGTCAAATATTCCTTCGTCCAGTAAATTTAACTTTGTGCGCCGGATAGCTTCGAGGGCAACGCCGAAGGCTCCGGTCAAACCGGGATGGGGAGGTACAATGATTTTTCTGCCCGTCAGGGCCGCCATTGCAACAGGGACGGCCTTATTATAGCAGACTCCGCCTTGCATGAAAATTTTATTGCCGAGGGTGCGGTTTCCCTTAACTCTGTTGGAATAATTGATACAGACAGAGTAAACCAGTCCCGCGATCATATCATCAAGCGGCACGCCTTCCTGACTCGCCAGTTTTAAATCTGAGCCGATAAAGGCAGCACATTGATCATTAAAGTTGGGCGGATTTTGTCCCTTGAAAGCAATGGTCGCTATGTCTGTAACTTCGATGCCTAAAGTTTCTTTGGCGCTTTCTTCTAGGAACGATCCGGTTCCCGCGCTACATGCCTCATTCATGGCATAGTCGCAGGGCACGGAGTTTTTCAGCCATGTATATTTGGCGTCCTGTCCTCCGATTTCGAAAATTGTATCAACATCAGGGTCATAATGAACAGCCGCCGCCGCATGGGCTGTGATCTCGTTAATGATACCCGCTGTTCCGGCATGAAGTCCTGCGATATTTCGGCCGGACCCCGTTACGCCCATTATGCTGGCTGTGGTTCCTGCCGGAACTTGGCTGGCCAGTTCGGAGTATACTTTTCGCGAAGCTCCAATGGGATCTCCGTCAGTACGCAAGTAGCAGGATGCGACGGTTTTTAGCGAGGCGAGGTCAACAAGCACGCCTTTTGTTGTTGTGGAGCCAACGTCGAGGCCAAGGGCTAGTTTACTTTCAGGGGAGTACTCCGCTTGATCATCCTCATGGAAATCTACTGAGCCAATGTGCGCTTCAAGTGGCGGCAAAAAGGTGAAACTTGTTGTTCCTTTCTGGATTACTGAACTGAAATTACCTGTGTGAATCTTGCCATGATCAGCCGCCCATATTGCCGCACCTAATGCTTCCATTACATAAGCTTGCTCTGGGATGGCAAGGTCTGGAAGTTCTTTTTTAAGCTCCCGCACCATAAATTTATTGAGCGAGCAACTACCTATTAAGACTACTTTGTCGGAGGGAAGTTTACGGAGTAGCTCTATGCATTTGCCAGCCATCATTCGGGCTAGTCCTGCTACTACGGAATCTTTTTCTATTCCCTTATTCAGTGCGTGGGTACAGTCGCTTTTGCAAAATACTGAGCATCGCCCTGAAACCTTATGTGCTGGCATATTTTCATCAAGATCTGCCATAGCATCAAGATCAAGGCCCATGCGGCCAAGCTGCTGTACGAGAAATTCGCCTGTGCCGGATGCACATTTATTGCCTGTATGGACGGTTTCTACTTTTCCGTCAGCGTCGAGCAGGTAGGCCATGAAAGTTTCGCCGCCGGCGCTGATGATTGTGCGGTATCCATTTTTTACAAGATTAGTAAAAGATAACGCTGATTCGAGGGCTTGCGGTTCGGATATGGACGGCAGATCTAAAAGATGTCTGAACTTTCTACCTGAGGTCGCGATTCGGATATTTTCAATATTTCCAAACTTTTCTATAGCGGAAAGAATTGCAGACGCGGGATTTCCTTCGTGAGATATAGAAACGGTTTTAAGTACCGAAAATGTTTCGTTCTCACGGGAAACGAGAACCATGCCGATAGTGGAAGCTCCGGCGCAGATGCCAAGTGATTTTACCATATATTATGAGGTAGACGGTGCTTGTTGCAGTTCAGGTAATTTTATTTCAAAAACTTTGTTCCAAAATTTTCCAGTAACGAAAAGACGATTGTTTACTGCATCCCACGCAATTCCGTTTGCGGCTTCTGCCTTCTTTCCAGCAAGGGGGCGGAGATTTGAGATATCAATCCAAAATTTTATTTTGCCGGTTGTCTTGTCTATGGCGCCAATTTTGTCTTTGAACCAGATATTGCAAAGGATAAGTCCTTTTACATATTCCAGTTCGTTTATCCTGAAGACTTTTTTGCTGCCGTCAGTGATTTTAAGCGTGGTTATTTTCGCAAAATCATGGGGATCACGAAAGGTCAGGGTGTTTGTTCCGTTACTTTGAATTAAAAAATCGCCATCTGTTGTTAGACCCCAGCCCTGTCCATTATATTTAAAGGATGCAGTGTGCGCAAGAGATCTTGTATCATATACAAAGCATTTTCCGGACTTCCATGTCAGCTGGAAAATTTTATCATTCCAGATACATAACCCTTCTCCAAAAAACTTATTATTTATTTTAATCTCTGTGCTGATCGTGCCCGATTTCTGTTCAATGATGCGAAGAGAAGAGCGACCATGTTTTCCGGTGCTTTCGTAGAACGCTTTGTCGTGATATAAAAAACCCTGAGTATAGGCAGTTTCATCATGTGGGTAGGCGTTTACGACCTCACTGGAGATAACAGGAGCTGTGCTTCTAATCTCAAGAGCATAGCCTTTTACTATGAAAAGATGCATTATAAAGACAATGACTATGAGGCTTATTATGGTAACTTGTTTGTACATGCAGCTCGAACCTAGCCGATTTTTGTTAGAAGTTCCAGAATTGAACAGTTTTAAAATTTTATGTTTCATGATAAAAAAGAAGGCAAATCAGATTTAAGTTTAGACGTTCGGGTATATTTTGATATGTTTTCCAAACTTCCTCAAAGCCTCTTAAGAGGTAATATATTATGTCTTCAGGCTTAAAAAATACATTTTTTAAGTATCAGCCTTCAACTGAGAAGGAGAAAGAAGCAACTGAGCTTGTTTCTGTCGTTTCGCTTATCTCCGAAAAGGATGTGAGGGACGACAAGAAAACTTATTGGCTGGTCCGTGAAACTGCCGGTGAAATGTTTGGGCTTCAGGAAATTAATGAGAACCACGTTCCGTCAGGTCCTGTGAAAATGGTGTCAAGCGAAGAATTCTCTTCGGATTATTCTCTTGAACTGGATTATTGGCATGAGAAAGTTCATGTGAGCATGGATAAACTAAGTGGTGCTTTGCAACGAGGCGAAAGGCATAGAGCGCAGGATGAGCTTTATAGCGCTGAAATGGAATATGCAGGCGCGCTCGAAGTTGATGAGGATAATGTTCGCGCGACCTTTGGTCTTGGTTTAACATATCTTGAAAAAAATGATCTTGAAAAGGCGCTGGAAGTTTTTCATAAGGTTTTGCAACTTAAAGCTGCTTTTAAAGCTGAGCATAAGCACATGTTTAATGATTTTGGGATCTTAATGCGGAAAAATGGGATGTATAGCGAGGCAATACAGTATTATAATCGAGGTGTTGATTTAGACAGTAAAGATGAAAACCTATTTTTTAATATTGCAAGAAGTTACTTTGAGGCTGGGCACTGGGAAGATTGCGTTCGGTATTTGACCACGTGTCTTGATATGAATCGGGGGGTAGAGGAAGCCCGTAAATTTTGCTTCTACATTATTGAAAAAAGCGCGACCGATGATGACATGCTTCGGGAATTTGGCTCCACTGAAGTCGGAACAAAGCTTCGGAGTGATATTTTGTCTTTGTTACGCAAAATGCAGGTTGCGGCCGGTGTTGATCTTGATGACGCAATTGAGATAACTCAATTTATACGCGACCGAATGATTGCCTTAGAGGAAGAAGATAGACAAATGCGCGAAATCGAAAAAGATTTGTATAATCTTGATGAAAACAATGGAGAATGAGGTTATATCAGGGCATTTTTAGTAAATTTTCACTAGCTCCTATCAATACAAGAACATCATGCTCTCCGAGTGGTTTATTGGCTTTGGGTACAAAGTCCAGCTTTGCTGATCCGGAATTTTTTATAGCTATAACTTGCACTTCGTAATTATTTGTCAGGTTTAGATCTTTCAACGTTTTTCCTGCCCAATCTCCTACGGACCGTTCTTTTATAATGATATCCTGCCCCAAAGAAAGGTAATCGAGCATGCCCGGTGTAGATAGCTTATAGGCGAGCTGTTTTGCGGCAAAATGTTCAGGGAAGACCACGAAGTCCACTCCTAGTTTGCTCAAAACCTTTTCGTGTGCCGCGCTCATGGCTTTTACCCAGATCTTTTTTACGCCCATTTCCTGCAAATTAAGAACAACCAGAATGCTTGCCTCCATAGAATCTCCAGTGGAAACTACCACGTAGTCGAAATCTTGAAAGCTTAGCTGCTCAAGAGTTTTCTGATCGGTTCCGTCAGCTTGAAATATTTGCGCTAAAAATGGTTTTGCTGCTTTTACTCTGTCAGCGGAAGTATCGACTCCTGTAACTTGATGCCCCAGTTCGCAAAGGTTTTTGGCTAATGCCAAACCAAATTTTCCAAGCCCGACAACGCCTACTTCTATATTATCAGCCATGATGCTCTCCAGATGTATAAAACAGAATAATTCTAAAATTTAACTTAATGAAAGGTCGTCTTCCGGCAATTTATAGCGCGGTTCATTTTGCCAGTTGTTGATGGCAGTTAGTAACCATACCGGTCCAAGTCTACCCACGAACATGAGTGAAATTATTATGACTTTTCCCGCAGGGGATAGGTTTTGCGTGATGCCCGTAGATAGTCCGACTGTTGCGAAAGCCGATATTGCTTCGAATACGAGTTCTATGAAATGTCCACGCGCGGCTTCTTGCGGAATATTGGCCCCCTCGGTGATGCTCAGTAAAATTACCGATGCACCGAGTATTACTCCGGCAAGGGCCATAATGGTCAGCGACTTATTGATGCTGTCTTCGGTTAGCGCGTACCAGCCCACTCGCACTTGGCTACGCCCTTTGATCTTGGCGCTGATAAAACCGATCCATGCCCGAAAAGTGGTGGTTTTGAGTCCGCCGGCACATGATCCAGGGGAGCCTCCGATGAGCATGAGTGAGATCATGAACACCAGTGAAATATTTGTCAGACTGGAAATATCAACAGAGCTGAATCCTGCTGTTCTGCAAGTGACAGACTGGAATAGAGAGACGAGCCAACTGCTGTCTATGCCGGGTAGAACTGTCGGGATAATGTTCTCTGCCAGAAATAAAGCCACTGCTCCGGCGATGATTAAAAATAGAGATGTCTCGAGAACTATGCGGGTTTGCCATGTGACAGCATGTGCTGCCATTGGCTGTTTTTTGCGGTGAATAAAATCTAATAATTTGCCCCATAGCTCGGTTAGTACATAGAATCCTAAACCGCCGAGTATTATAAGGGTCATGAAAATTGAATTAATTCCCAAATGCTCTTTCCATGTGGATAAGCTGTCAGGATATAAAGAGAACCCTGCGTTGCAAAAGGCTGATATGGAATGGAATGCTGCAGAGAATGGGTAAAACCCTTGTGGGTCCATTTCATAGAGCAGAATTGCGCCGATGAGTTCTATGGAGAGTACCGCGGTAACGACGCCCACGATGAATTTTCCCAAGTGAAATGACGGGTCGTGGATTAGAGTCTGGCTGACAGCAATGCGGTCGGAGGCGCTTACTTTTTTGCCGAGTAAATAAATTACAAGACTGGCGTAGGTCATAATGCCTAACCCCCCGAGTTGAATCAGAGTCAGGATTACGGTTTGACCTGTGCGGCTGAAAAAGGAACCAGTATCGACCACCGCGAGTCCTGTTACGCAGACAGCAGATGTTGCGGTGAAAATTGCATCAAGGAGTGAAAGCGGCTTGCCCGGGTGACATACGTCGAGCTTGAGGATTAAGCCGCCTAGAATAATTGTGGTCAGGAATGCATATACGGGCATCCAGAAAGGGGACGATGCTTTGGATTTCATTAGATGAATTTACTCCCGAGCGCGGAATATGGCAACTGTTTTGCCATATTCCACACGCGGAGATTATTTATATGGATAGATAGGCTCTAAGTTCGGGGCGATCAGCCTAGCTGTTGTATTCAGCCAGTTTTGCTTCAACTTCGTCCCAACGCTCAAAAGTTTTCTCATGTTCGCTTTCGAGAGCTTCGAGCTTTCCTTGAGTTTTAGCCATTTCCTGTGCGGACTTTCTATAGAAGTCTGAATCAAGCATGATTTCTTGAATTTTAGCTATATCTTTCTCAAGCTCTTCTATTTTTGCAGGAAGAGCTTTCATTTCTTCCTGTAGAAGCTCAAGCTCACGCTGTTCTTTGTAGCTTAATTTTTTAGTCTTTTTAGGAGGAGCTGGCTGTTCCTGTTTAACGGTTTTAAGCGTTTTAGGTTTGTTGTCCTTTTCGTCTGCTGGTTTTTGTCTGAGCCAGTCATCATATCCGCCCACGTATTCTTTTACTACTCCATCGCCTTCAAATACGAGTGTACTTGTGACAACGTTATTCAAAAATGCACGGTCATGACTTACGATGATAACAGTGCCTGGATATTCCATGAGCTTGTCTTCGAGAAGCTCTAAGGTTTCGGCATCGAGATCATTTGTTGGTTCATCCATTATCAGTAGGTTGGATGGACGGGTGAAAAGTCTGGCAAGTAGAAGTCTGTTTCTTTCACCACCAGATAAAACTTTGACCTTGCTGTTGGCCCGCTCAGACTCAAATAAAAAGTCTTTAAGATAGCCCATGACATGCTTCGTGCGGTCATTAATGGTCACAACGTCATTTCCGTCCGCGACGCTGTTACGCACGGTCATCTCTGGATCTAACTGCTCGCGGTGCTGGTCAAAATAGGAAACTTCAAGCTTCGTTCCAAGCTTGATCTTACCCTTTTGTAATCTTTGCTTGCCGAGCAGAACTTGTATGAGAGTCGTCTTACCAGTTCCATTAGGCCCGATAATACCGATTCGGTCGCCGCGTATAATTGATGCGTTTAAATCCTTAAATACGGGTGAATCTCCCCAGGAGAATGATGCATCTATTGCTTCTGCAACGATTTTACCTGAACGAGTGGCTTCTTGTATTTCTATTGTTGCTTTGCCTGTTCTTTCGCGTCTTTTGCTTCTTTCGCTACGCAGTTTTTCCAGTTCGCGAACACGGCCTTCGTTTCTTGTACGTCTGGCCTTGATTCCCTGTCTGATCCAAACTTCCTCGCGGGCGAGTTTTTTGTCGAATTCAGACCAGTTTTTTTCTTCCGCGTCGAGCAATGCTTCTTTGCGCTCAAGGAAAGTGTCGTAATCGCAGGTCCAGTCGGCGAGTTTGCCGCGGTCCATTTCGATTATACGAGTTGCAATGCGGCGCAGGAACATGCGGTCATGAGTAATGAATATGAGAGTCTTGATGTGTTTTAAAATAAATTCTTCGAGCCATGCGATGGAATCAATGTCAAGATGGTTAGTAGGCTCGTCAAGAAGCAGTATGTCAGGGGTGCTGGCAAGAGCGCGGGCAAGCAGTACTCGTCTTTTTAATCCACCTGAAAGGCTTTCAAAGCGATTCTCTGGGTTCAGTGATAGACGCGAAATTACCATATCAATGGTAGTCATAGCATTCCATCCGCCATGCTGTTCCATGATATCTTCAATTTCGGACAGTTTTTCTACATCTCCGCCGTTGGCAACTTCCATGCTGACTTTGTGATATTGCGCTAGAGCTTTACCCAGTTCGCCAAGACCTTCAGCTACAACTTCAAAGATAGTCCCGTTCAGAACTTCTGGGACTTTCTGAGATAGTCTTGCGACCGTTACTCCCTTCTGATTGGAAATAATTCCATCATCAGGAGTTAAATCTCCGCTCATCAGTCTAAGCAGGGTTGATTTTCCTTCGCCGTTTCTACCGACGATACAAATTCTCTGTCCGGACTGAACTTGAAAGGAAGCCTTGTCTAAAAGTAGAGGTCCGCCGAATGACATTGAAACATTATTAACACTCATTAAAGCCATGTAATGAACTCCGCGCTGTGCGCTGACAAATTATATATGATGCAAATGAAATAAATTGCGTAAAAAAGTATTTATACTCACGAGGGCGGCATTGTAGATGGTTGCATGACAAAAGGGAAGGGGGTAAGCTTCTGATAAAAAAATGGTATTGTTTCCCAGTATTGACGAAATTAAGGCAGTAGGGCAGATAACTTATATAATTAACGTATAGAGTTCAAATAAAGTCCCCCGTATTTAGCGAGTGATTTAGTTAAATTTAAATAAGGTATTAAATTCAATGAGTACTGGCGACAGGTTGCTGGATATATTTCAAGAAGAGACCTTAGAACGTCTCGACGATCTTGAAACTGGGCTTCTTTATTTGGAAAAAAGCGCAGATAATAGCTCTTCAGAGTTAATTAATTCTATTTTTCGTGATGCTCATTCCGTAAAAGCAGGCTCCAATCTTTTGAAGCTTCATAAAATCGAAGAATTATCCCATACTCTGGAAAATATTTTGGAACTGATACGTTCATCAGAGTTGGTTCCCACGGAACTAATGATTACGGCCTGTCTAGAGGCCGTTGATAAGCTTCGGCTTTTGACGGAAAATATTCTTGAAAGTAATTCTAAGAGCATTCGTTTGCAGAAAACTATGCTTGAAGTTTCACTTCAGAGAGCCCTTGACGGCGAATCTTAAAATAACAATAAGCCACGGAGGTCATAACTTATGAGTGTTCAACTTGATATTGATGGTATTGAATCTTGGGGATTTAAACACGATGGTCCTTTAATTATAGCTGGTCCATGTAGTGCGGAAAGCCGTGATCAGGTGCTTGAGACCGCACATGGCGTTGCTAAAACAGGCGCAGCACATATACTTCGCGCTGGAATCTGGAAGCCCCGCACCCGTCCTAATTGTTTTGAAGGAATGGGCGAAGAAGGATTAAAATGGCTGGTTGAAGCACGCGAAGAAACAGGGATGCCGATCTCTACTGAGACTGCAACTCCGGAGCATGTCGAGCTATGCCTTAAATATAATGTAGACCTTATCTGGGTTGGCGCAAGAACTACTGTTAACCCTTTTGCGGTTCAGGCTCTTGCAGATTCCTTGAAAGGAACGGATATTCCTGTGCTTGTTAAGAATCCAATCAACCCTGATGTTGAACTTTGGATTGGAGCTATGGAACGGTTGAATAAGGCCGGAGTTAGAAAACTTGGCGCTATTCATCGCGGATTTTCTTCTGCTAAAGAATCTAAATATCGCAATGCTCCGAACTGGAGAATTTTTATTGAACTTCGTCGTCGCTGTGAAGGGCTTCCTATTATTTGTGATCCAAGTCACCTTTGCGGAACTCGCGAATTTATTCCTGCTGTTTCGCAGAAAGCGCTCGACTTACTTTTTGACGGGTTGATGATTGAATCTCATATCAATCCTGATGTTGCACTTAGTGACAGCAAGCAGCAGTTCACTCCTGATGATCTCGGGAAAGTACTTGCCGGGCTTCAGGTTCGTCACCCTGCAATCGAAGACGAAGATTTCATTCACGCTGTTGAAAATAAACGTATCAGACTTGATGAAATTGACGAATCAATCGTTGAACTTCTCGCTGAGCGTATGGCAATAGGTCGTACAATCGGTGAAATGAAGCGCAAAAAAGGCATTGCACTCTTACAGCCTGCACAATGGAAGAAGACTGTTGAAAAACGTACTCGCGAAGGCGTTGCCCGCGGTATGGATGAGCATTTCATGCTTCGTATTTTCCAGTACATTCATGAAGAATCCTTGCGTCAGCAGGAGACAATGCTTGCCGGAGATAAGTAATGCCGCAGGTTGAAGTTACTTTGAAGGGAGAGTTTGATAACTCTTACGGAATAGATGTTGGTGACGGGGTTATGGATAGCCTTGTGCCGGATTTGTGCTCAAAAAAATACGGGAAAACTCCTGTTGTTATTTGTGATGAAAATACTCGTGAGCTTTTCGGGATAAGTCTAGTCGAAAAGCTTGCTCTTGAAAATATTGATCCGCTTCTGCTTACAGTGCCAGTCGGAGAGAACAGCAAGAGTCTGGATGTGTTTGCATCCCTACTTGAAGCTATGCTCGAGGCTGGAATTACCCGTCAGGATGTTGTTGTGGCACTTGGCGGCGGCGTTGTTGGTGATTTGTCCGGTTACGTTGCCGGAAGCTATATGCGCGGAATTAATTTCGTGCAGGTTCCGACCACTTTGTTGTCACAGGTTGATTCCTCCGTGGGTGGCAAAGTTGCGGTGAACATTTCGGGTGGCAAGAATTATTGCGGCATGTTTTATCAGCCCAAGCACGTATACTCAGACATCTCCGCACTTAGGAGCTTGCCTGAGCGGGAAATCCTGAGCGGGCTTGGTGAAGTTGTTAAACATGGCTTTATTGCTGATAGAAAGTTTGCTGAATATTTGCTGGATAATGCAGATAAGGTTCTTGCTCTTGATAAAGAAGTTATGTCTGTGGTTGTTTCGCGTTGCTGCGAAATCAAGGCTGACGTTGTTTCCAGAGATGAGAAAGAAGGCGGACTTAGGCGCATACTGAACTATGGTCACACTGTTGGTCATGCCATCGAGACTTTTTTCGGCTATGAACTTGCTCATGGTGAATGCGTTGGACACGGCATGAGAGTCGTTGCCAGAGCTTGCAACCGCGCCGGAATGCTTTCTGATTCTGATTTTGAGTTACATCAGGATGTAATGGACAGACTATCCCTTGCTACTTCCAGCTTGAAAGTCAGTTCTACAGATATTATGGAACTGATGAAGCGCGATAAGAAAGTTAAAGATGGATCAGTTGTTATGGTCGCTCTTGATAAGCTCGGTCATGCGGTTATCGAAGAAGATTTCCCGCTTGAAATGATTGAAGCTGAACTGGGTGAAATGTACTGATTTTAGAATATTGCTTGATATATAAAGGGGAGTTCCTGTTATCAAGGAGCTTCCCTTTTTCTATTTTAGATGAAATTTTTTTGGAAATAGGAGCCTAGCCCAATGCGTAAAATTGCAACTGATCTTGTCACCAGCGGAACCGAGGAAGGTCGCCAGTCCATTAATACTATCAATCCTCCTTTGCACCGTGCGTCTACTGTCCTTTTTGATTCCTATGGCGACATGCTTGCGGCAAATCAGGGCAAGTTCGAAGGGATCGATTACGGTACAAACGGGCTTGCCGCTCAGAACGCATTCGAAGCCGCCATGGTCGCGATAGATGGTTCATATGCATGTAAGACTTTTCAGTCTGGTATCAGCGCTATTGCAATGGTTTTGCTAGCCTATACCAAGCAGGGCGATCACATACTTATTTGTGATAATGTCTATGGTCCTACCCGTCATTTCTGCAATGGATTCCTTTCGAAGTACGGGGTTACCACTAGCTTCCTGCCCTCCAATGCGGGGGCCGACATCAGCAAGTACATTAAAGATGAAACTTGCTTAGTTTTTATGGAATCGCCCGGTTCCAACACTTTCGAGATTCAGGATGTTCCTGCCATAACCAAAGTTTGCCGTGAAAAAGGAATTGTCAGCGTTATTGATAACACGTGGGCTACTCCTCTTTATCTAAATCCATTCAAACTTGGTGTGGATGTTTCCATCCAGTCAGCCACCAAGTATATTACGGGCCACTCTGATATTTTGCTGGGTACTGTGTCTACAACGGAAGAGCATTGGGATATATTTAGTAAAAGTTGCGGTCTGTTTGAGACTTTTGCGCCGCAAGAAGATTGCTATCAGGCTTTGCGCGGGCTGCGGACTCTACATGTTCGTCTTAAGCATCATGAGCAGTCTGCGCTTGATGTTGCAGAATGGCTGGCTACTCATAAAATGGTCGATAAAGTAATTCATCCCGCTCTTGAAAGCCATCCGGATCACGAACTCTGGAAACGAGATTTCACAGGATCGAGCGGGCTTTTTGCTTTTACTCTTCAAGATGAATATGAAGAGAAGGATCACTTCTCGTTTGTAGATAATCTCGAGCTGTTCGGACTAGGTTACAGCTGGGGTGGATTCAAAAGTCTTATCACTGGTGGCAAGTTCCGAAGGGACAATCCTTTTGCTTACGAGGGCAAGACCATTTTTAGGTTGAATATAGGGCTTGAGGATGTTGATGACCTTAAAAGAGATTTAGAGCAGGGTCTTGCTAAATTAATTCTTTAGCAATATTTTAATAGAATATGCGTTGATGAAATGATTCGTGCATGCTATATTTATTCAAATGAAAGCATGTATGGCATTAATTATTCTTCTGTCTATATCTGTTCCAAGTCTTGGTGCGGAGAGAGATTACCAAGACCTGTGGTGCAATCAAAACCATGGCGAGGTGGAGTTTCGTCTACCTGATGCTACTCGGGTTGACTGTTTGACAGAGACACACGCGGTGGAAATGGATTTTGGACGCAAGTGGGCGGAGGCTATTGGGCAGTCGCTGTATTATGCTTCGTGCACAGGGAAACGTGCCGGAGTCGTTCTTATTGTAGATAAGGATAAAGACGGAAGGTATTTGAGACGTTTAAATGAGGCTATTACATATGCAAAGCTTCCCATTGATGTATGGGTTATGGATCCAAAAGCGTTACCATAGTACATATTGATATAGGATGTAATAAAGCCCCTTTCTAATTATTTTCGAAAGGGGCTTTTCTTTTTGCAAAAAACTAAATTTTATCTAGATTCATCTGATCGGCAATTTGAACCATTATTTCCAACGTTACTTTTTTATTTTCGGGTGTATCGGATGAGTAGATAATCACCAGGCTCTTTTCAGAATTTAGAATGATCATCAGTCCGCCAATTTCTCTTGCGCCGGGTCTAAAGTAAAAAGCGTCTTTATCTTTGTATTTAAATTTCTTTGCATCAGGAATTTGTGGGTCAAGATCACTGGAAAGTGTGAATTGATAATTCTTTTCGCCTGACGTGTACGCTACAAATGCACTGCCTTCGCCACCTTGGCTGGCAACGAGTTCAGCCCCTTTAGGTACAACTTTAAGGGCCTGCTTAATGAGTGGATCTACTTCAAATTTGTTTGCAAGGGCAAGGGATGCCGTCATTAGTAATGAAGCAATAACAATTTGTAAAATTATAGATGCTTTTTTCATCATATATCCTTTTAATTGTCGAAATGGTTTGAAGTATATTAACCCGAGGTTATTTTAAGTTATCCTAGTAAAGCATGAAAGTATCACCTCGGCAAGCGTTGAAAACGATATAAAAAATCCGGCCTTCCTCATTAGTAAGGCAGACCGGATTTCTATATTTTAAAGCAAATTCCTGATTTAGATTTATCAGGTTTAAGGCATTTCAAACTGGCCTTTGCTGATCAAGCTTTCAATTTCAGCTACGTCTTTGTCTCCACGACCGGACAAGTTAACGATGATGATTTTGTCTTTAGATAAGGTCGGTGCAAGTCTCATCGCATGCGCAAGCGCGTGAGATGATTCAAGGGCCGGAATGATTCCTTCTTTCTGGGACAGTGTGAAGAATGCTTCTACCGCTTCTTTGTCAGAAGCATGTACGTATTCGGCTCTGCCGAGGTCCTTGAGGTGCGCATGTTCAGGTCCAACGCTCGGGTAATCGAGGCCTGCAGATATTGAATAAACAGGTGCAGGTTCACCCTTGTTATCTTTTAGCATGTAAGAATTGAATCCGTGCATTACGCCCGGTTCGCCGAGGCAAAGTGTCGCGGCATGTTCGCCCGGTTCAAGGCTGCGCCCTGCAGGCTCTACTCCGACCAGTTTAACTGACTCATCTTTAACGAACTCAGAGAAAAGTCCTAAAGCGTTTGATCCACCGCCTACGCAGGCGATGCAGTAGTCTGGCAGGCGACCTTCGTCTTCAAGAATCTGCTCTCTCGCTTCTTTACCGATAACAGATTGGAAATCGCGGACCATCAGAGGATATGGGTGAGGTCCTACCGCTGAACCCAGCAAGTAGAAAGTGTCTTTTGCGTCCTGAATCCATGCGCCGAGAGCTTCGTCAACGGCCTCTTTAAGTGTGCATTGTCCTGATGTTGCAGGGATAACTTTTGCGCCCATCATCTGCATACGGAATACATTCAGCTTCTGTCTTTCAACATCCACTGCGCCCATGTAAATGGTGCATTCCATACCCATGAGTGCCGCTGTGGCTGCTGTTGCTACGCCGTGCTGACCTGCGCCTGTTTCGGCTATAATTTTCTTTTTGCCCATGCGTTTAGCAAGTAAGATTTGGCCGAGGGTGTTGTTTACTTTATGTGCGCCAAGGTGGTTTAAGTCTTCGCGTTTGAGATATATTTTAGCTCCGCCAAGTTCGCGGGTCAGATTGGAACATAAGTATAGTGGGGTAGGACGGCCTGAGTACTTTGCAAGGTAGTATTCAAATTCCCGCTTGAATTCAGTGTCATCTTTGTATTTGTTATAAGTATCGGCAAGCTCATTGAGGATAGGAATGAGCGGTTCGGGAACGAATTGTCCGCCGTATTCTCCAAAAAAACCGTCTGCACTGATTGTTGCATTGTCAGTCATTTTTTCTCTCCTGAATCTCTTTTTAGACAGTGTGTCGCAGATAATAAAAAACCGCGATCAGTCTACACTGTCGCGGTTATAAAAACTTTTTGTTAGTTACTTTTTGTAGAACGTAACTTACACGCGACGCATTAAATGCGCCACCACCAATTGAAAATATAAAAACTTGAATAAGATACGTTCATAGTGCGTAAGTGTTTACGCACTTCAACAATTATTGTCAACGAAATGTGATAAATGAACATACATCTGCTATTTTTAATTTGTGATTTTTGCGTATAGTTGCATAATATCGTGTGGTTGAAGGATGTTATACTTCTAGCAAGTTTCGAAGATAGTACTTTTGCTCATTGCACATTTGAGATATGAAAACAGTGCGTGAATTAAATTGATGTGGGCTTGGAGTTATCGCAATGTGAGATTTTTTATGGCTCTATTTTTATATTTGAGCAGGAGAAAATATGGAATTTTTTTTAGATACCGCGAATATTGTTGAAATCAGAAATGCGCAAAAACAAGGTCTTCTTGACGGAGTGACCACAAATCCAACTCTTCTTTCTCGCGAGGGCGGGGATTGGCGTCAGCAGGCTCAGCTGATTTGTGACGAAGTTACAGGGCCCGTCAGTCTCGAAGTTATGGGTGAAACTGCTGAAGAAATGATAGCGGAAGCCGAAGATTTAGCCTCATTTGGTGAAAATGTTGTGATCAAAGTTCCTTTAACATCCGAGGGATTGGTTGCGACTAAGGTTTTGTATAAAAAGGGTATGAAAACTAATGTAACACTCGTGTTTTCTCCTTTACAGGCTCTACTCGCCGCAAAGGCTGGTGCGACTTATGTTAGTCCTTTCGTTGGAAGGCTTGATGGAATCTCTCACGATGGCATGGAGCTTATTTCTCAGATTAGAACAATTTTTGATAACTACGAATTTCCGACCAAGATCTTGGTTGCGTCCATTCGTAATCCGCTCCATGTCCTTGATTCAGCATTAATCGGCGCAGACGTGGCGACTATTCCATATAAAGTAATTAGTGAGCTTGCTAAGCATCCACTCACAGATCAGGGGCTGGCTTCTTTTAAAGCGGACTGGGACAGTTTAACAAAATAGTTATTATAGATATATTTTAGGCCGGACAGCAATTTTGACGTCCGGTGTTTTTTTAGCATGGCATGGTATTTAGGGGTTGTTTATGGCTTGTTCTAAACTGAGGTTAATCTGTTTTTCTCCAACTAGAACCACTAGGCGCATACTTGACGCTGTTGCGGAAGGAATTGGAGCAGAAGATTTAACCGTTTGTGATGTGACTAAAGATGAAGGCATTGCAGTTGATTTAAATTGTACGAAGGATGATTTGGTCATTATCGGATCTCCCGTTTATGCTGGGCGTTTGCCTGCTATAGTCCTTGATAGGTTAAAATCCCTTAAAGGAGATGGAGTTCCCGTAGTTACTGTGGTTGTTTATGGAAACAGAGCTTACGAAGATGCATTGCTTGAGCTGACTGATTTGGCGGAAGCTGCTGGGTTTAAGCCTGTTGGAGCAGCTGCTTTTATTGGTGAACATTCTTATTCGACTAAAGTTACGCCAGTTGCTATGGGAAGGCCCGATGCGGTAGATATTGAAAAAGCCAAATCTTTTGGAAAAGAGTTGGCTGCTAATTTTGTAAGCAACACCTTACCAATTGGGACCAAACTAAAAGTGCCGGGGAATGCCCCTTACAAAGAGCGAGTTCATCGTGAAGTTGTAACTCCATTTTCGCAGGAAGATTGCGAGCTGTGCGGAGCATGTGAAAGAGTTTGTCCGACGGGGGCAATAACTGTTGGATCAGACGTAATAACCGATTCTGATAATTGTATATTGTGTTGCGCGTGTGTAAAAGTTTGCACTTATGACTCGAGAAAAATGGAAGTTCCTCGTATTTTAGAAATTTCCAAATGGCTAGCAACAAATTGTGTTGAGCGGCGCGAACCTGAAATCTTTGTTAGTTAAAAATAAAACTACGCATATTAGAAATTGAAAAGGGAACCTGTAAACAGGTTCCCTTTTTTTCAGAGCAATATAATATGCTCAAAAGGATGATCGTATGTCGGGTGTATACATCAACCTAAATGTTTTTAGCTTATACATCTGCAAGATGACATCGGGTTTTGTGGCCCGGAGCGGTCTCTTTAATTTCTGGAATTACTTTTCTGCATATGTCCATTGCGTGAGCACAGCGTGGGTGAAAGTGACATCCTTCTGGTGGATCAAGAGGTGAGGGTATTTCTCCTTTCAGGGGTGCGAAATCAACATCTCTTTTATCCAGCCTTGGCACTTCATTTAGAAGCGCTTGTGTATATGGATGGAATGGCTCGCTGAAAAGTTTTTCAACTGATGCTATCTCAACTATTCTACCTAGATACATAACTGCTATGCGATCTGAAATATGCTCTACAACGCCTAAATCATGACTGATAAATAAACATGTTAAATTCAGTTCTTTGCGTAGGTCCATAAAGAGATTCAAAATCTGGGCCTGAATAGACACATCTAGCGCAGCAACAGATTCATCACAAACCAGACATTCCGGCTGAACAGCCATAGCCCTTGCAATACCTATCCGTTGACGCTGGCCACCTGAAAATTGATGCGGGTAGCGATTCTTATAAGTTGGATCAAGGCCGCAACGCAGCATTACGTCTTCCAGATATGAATCGAGATCTTTCTTTGTGGTCAACCCATGGTATAGCGGAGCTTCGCCAATAATCTGATTTACCCTTTTGCGCGGATTTAGTGACGCATATGGGTCTTGAAAAATCATTTGAACGTTTATGGCGTAGTGTAGCGCCTCTTTAGTAGACATCTTTTTAACATTATTGCCTTTATAGAAAATGTCCCCGTTAGAAGAAGGTAGAATTCCACAAAGCATCCGTCCTAGCGTAGACTTTCCACAGCCGGACTCGCCTACTAGTCCCAGAACTTCGCCGGGCATAACATCTAGATCGACACTATCGACAGCCTGAACTTTTTCTTCACGAATTTTAGAACCGAGGGTTCTTGCTATTTTCCCTGCAAAGTCGAGCTTTTTAACGAATACTCGGCTGAGGTTTTTACAGCTGATAAAAGGGGTCTTGTCATCACTCATATAACGTCCATTTGTTGGTGCAGGCTTAGCTTAAAGAGGGTGGTGGCAACGAACCATGCGTCCGTTGTCAGAAATTGTTTCATCCGGTTCTTTCATGCATATTTCGTCCGCGTGCGGACAGCGCATGCGGAATGAACAGCCTTCAGGTATATTAATCAGTGAAGGGGTCATTCCCGGAATCTGATAAAGAGGTTGGCCTCGTTTATTTCGGCTCGGTACAGAGCCTATCAGTCCGTGAGTATATGGGTGTAATGGTTCGTCCAGAACTTCTTGAACATTGCCTGATTCGATGATTTTGCCCGCGTACATAACAGCTACTTTGTGCGCCAGTCCGGCAATAACTGTCAGGTCGTGTGTAATCCAGATTAGCGCCATGCCTGTCTTACGACAGAGAGTCTGCATTTCAGATAGAATCTGTCCCTGAATGGTAACATCCAGAGCTGTTGTCGGTTCATCTGCGATAATCAGGTCGGGCTTGTTTAGAAGGCCGATGGCGATTGCCACTCGCTGCCTCATTCCTCCTGAAAACTGGTGCGGATATGATTTAATCCGCTCCGCAGGTGAAGGTATTCCGACCATTGCGAGAGTTTCAACACATCGTCTTCTAGCTTCTTTCTTGCTTACTTTCTCATGGGCACGAATGGCTTCAATCATCTGAGTATCGATACGAAGAACAGGGTTCAGAGTCATCATCGGGTCCTGAAAAATCATGGAGACCTTGGCTCCTCTGAATGAGCGCCATTCTTCTTCGGTCTGCCCGATGATTTCTTCACCCTTAAACTTGATACTGCCACCCGCAATTTCTCCGGGAGGGTCAACAAGCCCCATGATCGAGAATCCTGTTACGGATTTACCGGAACCAGACTCTCCTACAATACCAACTATTTCACCTTTATCAACGCTTAAAGATATACCGTTGACGGCCTTAGCAATGCCTGCGCGGGTGTAGAAAAATGTTTCCAGTTTTTTAATGTCGAGTAATTCATTGCTCATTTTTTTAGCCTCGGATTCAATACGTCGCGTAGTCTGTCACCCACGAGGTTAATACTTACAATCAGAATGAGCAGAGCAACACCCGGGTAGAAGCTGATCCAGTAGTACCCACTTTGCATGTACTTATAGCCGTTTGCAATCAGCAGACCTAGAGAAGGTTCAGTGATGGGCATCCCGAGTCCAAGGAAAGACAAAGTCGCTTCAAGCGCGATGGCTCCTGCAACTTTTACTGTGGATATAACAATTAATTCTGGCGTACAGTTGGGTAAAACGTGTCCGAACATTATCCGACGTTGCGGTAATCCAAGGCATTTTGCCGCTTCAACATATTCTTTTCGTCGTTCTACCAAAACATTACTGCGTATGGCGCGGGCGTAATACGCCCATTGTACAATGACCAAAGACAGGATGATTTTATCAATGCCCTTACCAAGTACGGCCAGCAGTATGAGTGCTACCAGAATTGCTGGAAAACTCAGTTGCAGGTCAACTACCCGCATAATGAATGAGTCGGTCCGGCCTCCTATAAATGAGGCCCACAGCCCGATAATTGATCCGATGATAAGAGCGATTACTGTACTGAGTACGCCGACTCCGAGACTGATGCGAAGTCCATAAAGAATGGAGCTGAGCATGTCGCGACCCTGGCTGTCTGTACCCAGAACAAAGGTGGTAGACTCGTCCATGGTTTTGCTTCCAGGCTCGAGCTTGGAATCCATGATGTCTATGCTCATCAAATCGTATGGATTCTGCGGAGAAATGTAAGGCGCAAGAAGAGCCACTACAATCATCACCGTTAGAATTATTAGTCCGATGGCTGCTGTTTTGCTTTCAAAATATTCTTTGAGTGATTGTACCAGCAAGGATTCTTCTTTCACGGGTAAGACGCCATCGCCTTGCACTGAGTTAAAATCCGGCTGTTTCACTTCGTTTATGTCTGCCATATTTTGATCCTAATTGTGGTCGCCCAGACGAACTCTGGGATCCAGTATGGAGTAGATGATGTCAACGAGTAGGTTGATGATGATGAACATCGTCACGGTAATCAGCAGGTATGCAACGATTACAGGACGGTCCAACACTCCGATTGAGTCGATGACCAGTTTACCCATGCCGGGCCATGAAAAAATAGTCTCAGTAACAACGGCAAAAGCGATAAGTCCACCGAACTCCATGCCCAGAACCGTAATGACCGGTATCATAATATTCTTCATGACATGTAAGCCGATGATTCTGGTGTTTGATAACCCTTTTGCTTTGGCGAATTTAACATAGTCCATTTGTAAATTCTCTTGAACTCCGGCTCTGCTGAGCCGTATGGCCAGCGAAGTTTTGAAAAGTGCGAGGTTCATGGCCGGGAGAATTAAGTGCTGTATGCCGTCCCATGTAAGAAAACTTACGGGAACTCCCAGCAGTTCAACCGTGGTCCCTCGACCGCCGGAAGGCAGCCAGCCCAGTTGAACGGAAAAAAGAATGATGAACATAAGCCCCACCCAGAACGTGGGTAGACTGAATCCTAAAATTGAAAAGCGCATAATGGATCGGCCAAGCATTGTGTCGTGCTTGATTCCCGCGAGCATTCCCAGCGGTATACCAATAAAGACCGCCATGAGCATTGCTGTTACCGCAAGTTCCATTGTGGCGGGCATTCTTTGTAAAATAAGCTTTAGTGCAGGCTCATTATATACAAAGGAATTACCGAGATCACCGTGCACTGCGTCTTTTAAAAATATCCAGTATTGGTCGAGCATGGGTTTATCAAGACCCAGTTCTTTTACTGCGCGTGCATATTCAGCAGGAGTTGCATCTGGTGCAATCAAAATGTCGATGGGGTTACCTATATAAAAGACACCCACGAAGACTAGCACTGACATAACAAGCAGCACCATGACGCTTTGTGAAATTCTACGAATCAAAAATGCGAGCATAAAGGGCTATCGCTCCACTACAAAAGGGGCGTACAAGTACGCCCCTCAAGTTTATTCTGTTATTTGAATTGTTATTTTCCTGAAACGATTTCGCGCGGGATTGTGTAACCATCTGTGCGGCCATTGTAATCGAGTCCTTTCTTCATTCCCCATACGTTCACCTGGTAGTGAATAGGAACGATTCCGGTCTCGCCGATACCAATTTCAGTAGCTTTGATGATCAAGTTGTTGTGCTTGTCATTATCAACTGTGACAAGAGCTTCTTCGAGTGTTGAGTCAAGCAGCTCGTTAGAGTAGCGACCGCGGTTGGCTGAGCCGAAACCTTTCTCTGCATCGTAAGTATGAAGCAAAGATGCTAGGCAGTTAGATTGTTCGCCAGTATCTGTTGCCCAGCCTAATAGCATGAGGCTGAATTCCAGTTTGGAAGCTCTACCGAAGTAAACACTCTTAGGCATTGTGCTAACCTCGGTTTTAATACCGATTTTGGTGAGCATCTGAGCAACTGCCTGAGCGATATCAGAATCGTTTACATAACGGTCATTAGGGCCGTGGATGATGATTTTGAATCCATCAGGGTAACCTGCTTTCGCAAGCAATTTCTTTGCGCCTTTAGGATCGTACGCTTCAGGCATAAGTCTTGTGCTTGTTCCTTCGTAGCCATCTGGAACCATCTGGCTTGCAGGAACAGCAAGGCCGTCCATGATGCGTGCTGCAATAGCTTTGCGGTTGATAGCTTTAGAAATAGCTTTACGTACACGTGGGTCTTTCAGAGGATTCTTAATCTTTTCGCCGTTATTACCTGTGACGGTAGGGGAGTCATCACGGTCAGAGTCAAGGTGCAGGTAAATGAGACGAGTAGAAGGAGACTCAGAAAGGTGAATTTTGGAATCTTTTTCGAGATGTTTAACATCGGCTGGAGGCACAAAGTTGATAAGGTCTACGTCGCCAGATTTAAGTGCTGCAACGCGAGTTCCGTCATTAGTGATAGGCCTAACGACGATTTCATCCCATGGGAGCTTCTCTCCCCAGTATGCATCATTGCGTTTGTATGTGATTTTGTCGCCACGGTCCCATTTTACTAGAGAGTAAGGCCCGGTTCCGATTGCAGCTTTACCTGAGTTGAAGTCTGCAGTGGATGCGCCTTCAGCGTTCTTTTTGGAAATAATGGTGAATGCTGCCAATTGTCTTGGCAAAAGTGGTGAAGGTTGTTCTGTAGTGAAGCGGATAGTGTTAGCATCTACGATATCAATATTTTTGATTGTGCTTACAAATCCTGTGAAAGAAGAAGGACTATTGGGAACATTAGGAATACGTTCAAGTGTGAATTTTACATCTTCAGCTGTGAATGGAGAACCGTCATGAAATTTTACGCCCTTACGGAGTTTGAATTCCCAAATTTTGTCAGAAACAGGTGTCCAGGACACTGCAAGACCTGGCTGGAGTTTTTGTCTGTTATCCTGACGGATAAGCTTGTCAAAGATATACAGAGCCTGCATATTATTGGCTGATACGTTGTGAAAGTGAGGATCAAGAGAAGTAGGTTCTCCCTTGAGGCCCAGAGTCAGTGTTTTGGCCTGAGCAACTGTTGCTCCGATCGCAAAACACGCCACGATTGCTAAAGTCAGCAATAATTTTTTTCGCATTATAATCTCCTTATTGATCTTCAGATGAAGTCAATTAAGGATGACACAGAAAGGTTATCAAATCAAGAAAATACGGGTGAATATTAAGCAACGCGCAATATTTGCCGTATAAAATTCTCTTTAATCGGTTATTATGAGTGAATTATTGATTAATCAATCAGGGAGGTTTGTTTTTAATAAATCACTGATGATACTTACAGACCTTTTTACTCTGGTTTCTATGTCCCCGGAGATAATGTCGAATGACATGTTTTTTGCGCGCAGTTCGTTCAAGAAAAGATTTTGCATATGTTCTCTTTCCTCTGGTTTGTCGCGCTGCCCATCTGCAACCCATGGGACGTCTATGTCGCAAAGTAAGTAGTGAGTGCGGCTTCTTTTGCTGAATTGATCTTCTATCCATGCCGGACATTCGCCAAAGTAATATTTAGAATAAACGATCGATGAGATTATGTCGGTATCGCAGATAAGAGGGTAATCCCCTTTTGTTTCAAGCTCGCGTTCATTTTCTAGCTGGCCCATTGCAATGGGAATGGCGTCTTCAATCGTGAGAATTCCTTTTTTCATTTCAAAATATTCTCGCAGGTATTCCTTTGCGAAATCCACTTTGAAATATTCAGCAAGTTTTGCCGCGAGCGTTGTTTTACCGGTGGATTCTGAGCCTAGAATAACTATGCGGGTTGGCATTCTACCGATCTATCTACTTTATATGATTTGAGCCACTGCGCGAAACCGATAATAGCCATGATGGTGTAGACCGTCATTAAGCCGCTATATCCGGTCCATCCTTTGAGATAATAAATGACGATATACATTGTGTCTGCGGTAATCCATAGGAGCCAGTTTTCGAGGTATTTTTTCGCGAGCAGGTATTGGGCAATAAGGCTGATGACCGTTGTCAGAGCATCCCACCATGGGAACGATGCTCCAAGATAATTTTCTGAAACATATCCGAGTGGTATGAAGGTCAGAAGTCCGATTATGGCTAAACGACATGATAACTTACGATCAATCTTTCGTACTTTAAGCGGTTCGTGACCATCCCCTCCGCGAACCCATTGATACCAGCCGTAGAACCCTAGAACGACATATATGAACTGCAAGAATGCATCTGAGTATAACTTTCCTTGGAATACAACGACCATCCATATCGCAACGCTTACAATGCCGAACGGCCAGCATAGAGCATTCTGTCGGACGCTTAGCACAATATAAATAAGTCCGGTGGCAATGGATACCTGTTCGCCAAGCCCCATGGCGTTGATGAATGCTATTATGAAATTTATGGGTTCAATTACGAAATCAAGCATGATGAAATCTCCTGAGTCTAAGGCGTGGTTTGCGTTTGAAGGGGCAACCTACTCAGAAATACTTTTTCCATCAATATCTTCACGCGGGAACGCAATTGTGAAGCAGGCGCCTGCACCTTCTTTTGATGAAGCTTGAATTGTTCCTTTGTAATCCTGGACTATACCATATGATATGGATAGCCCCAGTCCGGTGCCTTTTCCCACATCTTTGGTTGTGAAGAATGGATCGAACAGCTTGTCTTGGATGGTTTCAGGTATACCTCCCCCTGTATCGCAAATATCTATAATTACTCTTGTTCTTGTGTGGTACGTTGTGAGGTAAACTTTCTTGTCTTTTGACAAGGGACAACTTTTTTCCCAATGATCTTCAATCGCATCTCTGGCATTGATTAGCAGGTTGATAACCACTTGCTCAAGTCGGTTTGAGTCAGCCATGATCAGAGGGAGATTGTCATCAAGATCCCAAACAACATCAATATTACGAACTCGTAGTTGTTGACTGAAGAATTCGAATCCACGAGTTAACACATCGTTAACCTGTACCGGCATGGTTCGCAGATCGGATTTGCGCCCGAATTCGCGCATATGCTCGATAATCTTACTTGCACGGTCAACGTGTGAATCAATTCCTTCAGCCATTTCGTTTAATATTTCTGGATCTACAACTTGCCCGCGGGATACTTTACGCATGAGCAGATTGCTTATTGTTTTTAAAATCGCGAGCGGTTGATTCAGTTCATGCGCAACGCCGGAAGCCATCTCTCCAAGCGTAGTCATTTTGCTGGCCTGAATGAGTTGCTGTTCAGCTTCGAGCTTTTTAGTGACATCACTGCAGGTAACAATCAGCGCCTTGTTATCAAGAAACTGAGCTGGAGAAATGCGCATCATCACGTATAATTGTTTGTTAAATTTAGTTAGCTGTGTGCATGGGCCTATCTCTTTCTTGATTGTAACAAGATGACTGTAATCAGATTTTTCATCTTCACGAAATAGCTCAGTGAAGGGTTTACCTAATATTTCAGTAGAAGAATATCCGTATATTTCGGCAACATGATCATTGCAGTTTAAAATCTCTAATGTGTTAGCATCAAGCACAAAGACTGCACCGGGAATGGAGTCAAATATGGCGTGGTAGCGTTCCTCAGAAATGGCCAGACGCTCTTCAAGTTTCTTACGTGGGGTGATATCGAGCATCATTTCCATGGCTGCGATAATTTTGCCAGAGCGGTTCTTGATAGGTGAAGTGTAGACAATCCAATGGATAGGATCTCCATTTTTAGAAAGACCTGATTCCTCACTCATGTGTGATGTGAGATCGAAAAAAGTTCTTTCAACCGGGCATTCTACACATTTTTGATCACGGTCTTTGTTTATCTGGTAGCAATGCCTTCCGGCAGGTTTGCCGAAGTGTTCTTCGTAAGCTTTGTTATGACGAATAACCTTAAAGTTGAGATCAACGACGCTTACAAGGCATGGAACATTATGAAAAAGATCGCGATATTCTTCTTTTTGTTCGCGCAGTTCGTTGTGTTTTTCTTGAACTTGTCGCCCCATCATATTGAATGCATCTGAAAGGGCTCCAATTTCATCTGTTTGATCAAGTTCAATAACTTCAAATTCTTTTCCTGCACCGATGCCTTTAGTCGCTGCAATCAATTTTCGAATAGGTTTAAAAATAAAATTATAAGCGTAAATGAAAAGTGCTGCGAATGTTGCAATAAAAACAATCATGGCAATGGTAATATTTGATTGCTCAAATGTGAGAATCATGGCGCTTTTCTTTTCTGTAGAAACTTCCATCTCTAACAGACCTAGAAGACGTTCGTCGGTAGAGTGGATATGACAAGGTCCGGGTGCACATCCCATGGAATTGGTAATGGGTGTCATGATGCTTATGGATTTTTCTCCGTCGACTGCTCGCATTCGGCTGCGCTGCGCTAAACTCATGGTCGCGGGAATCGGGTCGTATTGGTGGCAGGTCCAGCATGAGGGCGTTTTTAAGTCGACAATAGCATTAACTTCTTCAGGCTTGTTGGAGAAAACAATGCGCCCTTTTTTATTATATATGCGGATGCTTTTAATTTCACGCTGCTTACTGATGTTGTTGATATCTTCTTTGATGTCCTCTTTCGAGTCGAGCATCATGGCGTAGTGGAGGCTGAGTAGAACAGTGTCTGACAGCATCGCAATGTCAGACATCACATTCTCTGTGACATTTTTTTTGAAAAAGACCACGTTGAAGCTTGTCCAGAACATTACACTCAGGAGAAGTATAATTCCTCCTGATAGAATCATTTTCATGATTAAACTTTCGCTAAATCTCTTGAACACGACACGGCCTCCCTTAGGTTGTCCGATCCGTGAACCGGTGTGCTATTCCATCCTTTCGGCAGGGCAGAGGTAAGCGTCTTTCATTAGGTCTGCCAGAGAGTAAGAGTCGAGCATTTTGTACATTGCCTGATTTGCATCGTCCCATATAGAGCGTCGTAAACAAACCGCTGAACGTGGACAGGCCGTCTCATCTCCCACACAATCTAAAATTTTATCCTGGCCGTCTAAAATCTGAGCAATGGCTCCAATTGATATATCTTCGGGCTTAAGAAGGAGAATATTGCCACCATTGGGGCCACGTTTTCCTTTTATGAATCCGCCTTCTTTGAGCCTTTTTAGGATTTTTTCTAAGTATTTAAGAGAAATTTTTTCGCGTCTGGCCGAGTCTTTGCTTGGAACAGGGCCATTTTGGGAGTGTAGGGCTATATCTAATAATAGCCGCGCACCGTATCTGCTTCGCGTAGTTAGTTTCATGAATATATGTCTCAGATCTGTGTTGAATTGTCTAAAATACCTGTGTTAACAGTAGCCCAATAGCAGGATGCAGAAGAGAATGAAAGAGGCTGAACAGTCATTTATAAATAAATCAGCCTATGGAAAAGGATGCATCCACCGTTGATTACAACGATCAACTTACTCAGGTTTAGTCAGAAATGATTAATAATATTTTCAAATATTACAGGGTATAGTGATTGTGAAGCTGGTTCCTTTACCTAATTCTGAATCTACTAATATCTTCCCATTGTGTTTTTCAATGGTTTGATTTGATATGAAAAGACCAATGCCAGTCCCCTTTTTCCCTTTTGAGGAAAAGAACAATGTAAAGATCTTGTTAGCAGTCTCTTGGTCCATGCCCATGCCTGTGTCGGTGATCTTGATAACAAGATTATTATCGCTCCGTGCCGCTGAGAAGCTTAAAGAGTAATCTTTGCGTTCAATAGGATTTTCGCAAGCGTCGACACCATTCTCAAGAAAGTTCACGAGCGTAGCGGACATCGCGCTGGAATCAATTTTGATCGGGCCGAGATTGTCGGGGATATCCTGAATGAAAGTTACACCCGCATTTTTAGCCTTGATAGCAACGAGTGAAGCTGTATCGGTAAGGAAGCTGCTGGCATCGACTGTTTCCATCTCAAGTTCACGAGATTTGGCATAGTAGAGAATATCCAGCACCATCTTTTTAACGCGGTTTACAGTGCTTTTCAGTGCTTTTGTTGCTGAGTCTATGCGATCCTGATCATTTTTACGTAGTCCTGATTCAAGTCTGTAGATGCCTCCGTCCAATGCTGTCAGCATTCCCTTAACACCATGGGACATGGAACCGAGCATGAACCCAAGTGATGTAAGGTGATCCTGTAAACGTCGGATTTCCGTGATGTCGGTGGACATTTCCATTACCTGATTAATGTTTCCATATGCATCACGTATGGGGGAAGACCAGACCAGAACGTTTTTTTGCTCGCCTTTTTTGGTTGTAACCACTGTTTCCATCTGATGTGATTCACCGTCGCCAAAAGTTAGTTTGACTGGGCATTCTACGCAGGGTTCATTACTTCGCTTGTAGGTTTTATAGCAGTGAGAACCAGTGATATCTTCGAAATCTTCTTTAAATCTGCGGTTAACTTCAGCTATGGTAAAATCTTTATTCTGTACCGAAATATAACATGGGGATTCATCGAAAAGACGCTCAAACTTGTGCTGTGTTGTTAACAATTCATCTTTAAGGCGCTGTAATTCTGTCATATCTACAGAAATATCAAGGACAAGCTCAATTTCACCTTCTTTATTGGCAATTGGAGCTGTGTATACTGTAACTGGTATTTCTTCGCCGTCTTTAGTCAGGAAAGTTTCTTTACTTCTTTGTCCTTTGCCTGTCTCAAATGTTTTTTGAACTGGGCAGGCGTTTCCAGCAGAAGTGCGGTCGGAGTATATATCAAAGCTATTTAGCCCGACAACATCTCCGAGGCGATCTTTTAGCAGCTGGTTCGCGGATACAATTTCAAGATACCTATTATGAATGGATACAAGGCAGGGGAGTTCATTAAAAAGACCTGATCCTGATTCCATTTCATTTGAAGCGCTTGTAAGGGCTCCGCTTAAACCCTCAATGACCTGACACGCTGCGTTTTGGCGTTCAAGTTCTACTATGCGCTGAGTTTTCTCATCAACCAATCGTTCAAGATTCACGGTATATTCACGAAGCTTACTTTTCATCTGGATTTTTTCCAGCGTACGCTCCAAGGATATTTCAAGTACTTTGTCGTTAATTGGTTTGGTTATGAAGTCAGCTGCATCAAATTTGAGAGATTCAATGGCGAGGTCTAGGTCCCCGTGTCCGGTAAGCATGATGACTTCAATTTCAGGGGATTGAAGTTTAACGGTTTTAAGCAGCTCAATGCCGTCCATCATTGGCATTTTTATGTCAGTGAGAATAATAGATGGGGTGAAGGTCTTAAGGAGTTCTAGCGCAGCTTGACCGTTTTCGGCGGTTTTAACTGTATATCCAAGATCTACAAGTGTGAGTCCGAGAAAGCGTCTAATGCCTTCTTCGTCATCTACGAGAATTAGTTTTTTGCTGTCCATCCTTATCCTCCAAAAACATAAAGCTGCTAAGCATCACCGAGAGCCTTTCTGACGATTTCGATAACGTCAGTCGGGTCAAAAGGTTTTTTTATTGTGGCAACAGCTCGTTTTATTGCCAGATGAATGCCCGATAAACCGCTAATGACGATAACAGGTATGTCTGAAAATTGTTCTTCTAGCGTTAATCTGCGATAAAAACGAGGACCCCATTCATGAGGCATCTCGAGATCAAGAGTAATTAAATCCGGATTTTCAGCCATGGCTACATCGTATGCTGTAATGCCATCTGAAGCTCGGCAAGTAAGGTATCCGTGGTCTTCGAAAACGTTAACTAAGTAATCGACGATGTCTGGATCGTCATCAACGACCATTATTTTTTTGGGCATGCTTATCACCTGTGAGTTTAATTGACGGGAGTTGTCTCCCACGATGGAGAAAAGCGGTAGCTTACCAGTGAGCCCTATCAATGTAAATCGGCCGGCTTGTAGCGTGTTACAAACCGGCCGGATCGTTTATTTTGAGCAGTTAGCCGATTGTTTCTTTAACAATCGCGATTAATTGATCTGCATCAAATGGCTTAGTCAGCGTCGCAATCGCTTTAGGAATTGCATACTGGTTGGCATTAAGACCACTGATTACGATAACAGGAGTTCTTTTTAGTTTTTCGTTTTGGGACAGCTTGCGGTAGAAGCGTGGGCCCCATTCGTTCGGCATTTCCAGATCAAGTGTGATTAAATCTGGATTTTCCTTTTCGGCAACTTCAGTAGCTATTTTACCATCTTCAGCTGTAACGGTTTCATATCCGTTGTCCCCGAATAGTTCGCTCAAGTAAGAACGAATTTCCTGGTCGTCATCGACGATTAAAATCTTCTTAGACATAATAATCCTCCTGGTGAAGCTAGAATTAACAGGCAAATATTAAATTCCGCATCCGTCCGAAATTAGCCGGATGCGGATAGTGATTGTATTAAACTTTGTCCGGCTTGCTGACGCTGACTACCGGGCAGTTAGCTCTAACAATAACCTGTTCCACCGTGGAACCGATTTTTGCTTTTTCTGCATCAAGTTCGTGTGCGTGATGGGCCATAACGATCAGGTCCACTTGCTTTTCACGAGCAAGCTTGACGATTTCCACGTAAGGAGCTCCTTCCCAGACTTCGATATCGAAGTTCTTAAAATCACCCATCTGCGGAACGTAAGTTGCGCGGATACGTTTACGGGCGACAATAAGTTGTTCTTCAATCTGATCCTGATCAAGAACCTTACCACTGATATCCAGCGCGTGGAAAATGGTCAGGTCGCAGTCTAGTTCGCGGGCAGTGTTAAGAGCAAATTTAAATGCGCTTGTTGCCTGCTTAGAGAAGTCCGTTCCAAATAGGATGTTGGAGAAGCCGCCCCAGTAGGATGCGGACTCACGGTGTACAGTAAGAACAGGGCAGCGAGCTGCCTTGGCTACTTTCTGTAGTGTGCTTCCAGGATATCCTCTCTGGTACTTCGCGCTATCGCCTGAGCTTGCGCCCATAACGATAAGGTCAGCATCCTGACTACGTGCTTCGCGCAGAATTTCGCGTGGCGGCATTCCGGTTGCGAGCACTATTTTGGCATTTTCAGCACCAGCGAATTGTTTAGCGTAAGTGGTCTTGAGTTCTTCTTCAACCCAAGCTAGATAATCTGCATCCACTTCAACTTCTTCACCAGTACGGACATCATTTACTACGTGAGAGAAAGCCTTTGTAGGCACTCCCAGAACATGGAAGATCGTTACTTCCGAACCGTATCTTTTAGCCATATCGAAAGCTACACGGGCAGCGCCGAAGCTTGCCGGGGAACCTGTCGTGGCCAATATAATTTTCTTAAACATGTGACACCTCGTTAGTTGCGGACTGTTGATGCTACACTCTTGCCAATAAAGGTCGGAGTTACTCTTCGTCCTTTGGCAACATATGCTCAGGCACATCCAACATACCAATGATCAGGGGCTTAAGGAAGGACCAGCGAATTCCGATCTCATACTCTTCCTCAAGATCTCGAATGGCATCCCAGCAGTTATGACAAGGAGCAATAACCAGCTTACAGCCGGTGTCGAGAATCTGATCCATCTTTGTACGTAGAGCAACGTTACGCTGTTCGCGGTACATGCCGATTCCGTTGAATCCGCCACCACCGCCACAGCAGTAGTTGTGTTCTTTGGTCGGCGACATTTCAACGAAGTATCCAGGCTCAACTATATAACTGATGATTTCTCTAGTTACATCTTTAAGTCCCTGGTTACGCACGTAGTTACAGGAATCCTGTAATGTGACAGGCTCTTTGATTCTTTTTGCAGGATCAATTTTGAGCTTGCCTGTGCGAAGTGCTTCAGCCAGCCATTCCACATAATGAATGTATGGAACAGGAGGCAGACCGTCTGGACGACCTGTCCAGTATGGTCCTTCGATTACAGTCGCACGATGTGCATGTCCGCATTCGGTGCCTGTTGCGCGCTTAGGGTTCAAGCGTTCAATGGCATCGTATACGTTCTGTACATTATCCTTACAACATTCCCAGTCTCCAGCAAACATGGAAAGGGAAGTTTGTTCCCAACCCTCTGAAGGTACTGTCCAGTTTTCACCGGCTACGTGGAAGAGAATAGCTGCTTCAGCTACATCTTCAGGGTAATGTTTAGGTTCGCGGGCATTGCAGGTATACATGATGTCTGCATTCTGCTTGTCCACGGGAATTTCAAGACCTGGCCATTCTTCTTCGGTTTCTTCCGCCATCCACTCACAGGTTTCAACCCAATCTTCAGTGGTAACGTCCATCTGCGCGCGATAAACGCGATGCATACCGGAACCGATTTTAAGTTCCCAAGGAACGAATCCCTGAGAGTAAAGAAGGCCGCGTAAGTAACCGAACATGACACCCATGTCGATTCCGTGCGGGCAGTACATGCCGCAACGGTTACAACATGTACATTGTGACCATGCTACGTCCATGCAGTGACGCATGAATTCGTTGGTAACTTTACCTTTCTTTTTAACAATTTCGCCAAGTGTTGACTGAATCTTGTAAGACGGAACCTGCTGAGGAATCCGACCATTAACTTGATATAGAAAACAACTATTGGCGCAGAGTCCGCAATGGGCACAGATTTCAAACCAGGTTTTGGTCCTGGATTTCATTGTCTTCTGTATTAGCGCCCAGAGAGCGTCGGAATCGACTTCCAACTCTAACATCTCTGCGTAGTATTTAGTACCGCGACTATCAGAAAGAACCAGCTTAAGCTGCTCATCTGTTTTAATCGGGGTCTTATTACATAATATTCCTTCAGGCATTGTGCTTCTCCTCTATGAGTCTGAATGAATCGGTTCCTGTTACCAGGACATCGAGGAACCCTTCATGCCACCGCGTTTGATACCGTAATCCATTCCGAGCTGTGCGCGGGACATGAAAAACAGAACAACGTGGCTGAGCTTAGTGAAGGGCAGGCTCAACAACCAAATTTCACCAGTGATGATGTGGGCAGTAAGCCAGAACTGATAGTCACCGACTCCGTATCTAGCCAAAAGGCCAGTTACGAAAGGAGCTAGAGTTATCACCATCATCAGGTAATCATAGCCAGTAGTTAGAATTCTTACTTCAGGGAAAGCAACGCGGCGCAATGTCAATAATAGACCGGCTACGACTGCTGCCCAAGTCAGGATGTCAGCTACACATGTTGGTAGAGCTGGCAGGCTGAAACCGAGGTTCTCTTGTAGCATTACATTATGGGCGATCAGGAAAATCGGTGTGATCACGATCCCAATATGGAATACAAAGAACATCAGTGCGAATCCTGGACGAATCCTCCAGAGGCGTGCCCCTACAGGGTTCAGGAAGCTTATGATTGAATTAAACGCACCTTTCAACCCATAACCCATGTGAGCGCGGTAAGCGACACGGTCAAGCTGCTGGTTGAGGCCCTTTATGTAGAGCACGATGCGCACCAACAGGCCACCGAAGCTGACAGCGAATGTCAGCCAGAGCATAGGCCCTGTTAGAAAATCGTACATGTTTTATCTCCTCAAGTATCGATCAGACTATTGCTAGTTTAATCGTCGTTGTTGTTGCCACCCATCAGGAACTGCCAGAACAGAGTAACTCCGATAAGAGCCCCGCCCATGAGCAAGTACACGATACCTTTGGTGAAAGTGTAGTACTCTTGTAGGCTGAATATTTCCATTTGATTTCTCCTTACAGCGACTAGTGTTCGCCCTTGTAGTCAGGATGCTCGTGGAAAATAGGCATCCGAGTGGTAATGAAACGGAAGATAACCACACCGAGAGTGACTACGAAGACAGAGATTCCGATCTCCATCATGGTAGGGAAGTACCTTTCAGATGAAGGCAGGTGGTAGTTAAACGCGACAAGTGAAACGTTGAATCTGTTAAGAACGATACCGAGAACAGTTATAATCGCTGCTTTCTTGATAAGGCCCAAATTCTTTTCACGTACACCGACAGCGTAGAGGAAACACGGCAATGCAACAAAACCGAGCATTTCTACCATGAACCACAAGCCGTAGCCTGAAGTCAGGTAATGCCAGTTGTTGGCATATGCCAGTCCGATCATTTTAATGGCGAAGTATCCGAAGAGCACCAAAGATGCTGCTTTACCGAATCCAAGAACAACTCCGTCGTGGTGTTTGAGGTATTCCTCATCCATCATGCGGTGCAGCTTCTTATGGGAAAGGGTTCCTTCGAAGATTACCATTGAAAGACCTGCTGCGATACTGGACACAAAGAAGAACACTGGCAGATAAGTTGAGTACCATAATGGGTGCAACTTAGATGGTGCGATTGTGTACAGTGCTCCCAAGGAGGACTGATGCAGAGTTGAGAGCACTACGCCGAAGATGGTTAGAGCCAGAGTCAATTTGACTACAACGGATCTGATTTTCTTCATGCCTAGCCATTCGAACATGGCTGGAGTGAACTCGATAAACAGTACTGTCAAATATAACATTACGCATAAACCAACTTCGAAGAGCAGTGATGTTGTTCCCTGCTGGACAAAGATTGGGTACGGCAAACGCCAAGGACGACCAAGGTCATACTGCAGAGCAAATACAACCAGAGCGTATCCAAGAAAGGCGGTTAGAATTGCCGGACGGACTGCGGAGTGAAAGCGTTTAAGTCCGAAGATGTAACATGCTGCGGAGGTTGTGTAACCACCAGCTGCAAGTGCAACACCACAGAGCAAGTCAAATCCGATCCAAAGTCCCCAAGGGTTGTTGTCATCAAGATTGGTGACAGCGCCGAGGCCTTTAGTGAATCTGAGAACAGTAATGACCAGACCCATAACAATGATTGCGCCTGCAATTACATTGAATGCGGTGAGGTTTGATTTAGATCCTGGATTGCCTGGATTCGACATTAGGATTCCCCCTCGCTGTTTTCGTCAGACTCTTCTTCTTTAGGAGTCAGAGCGTCTTCAACAGCTTTCTTGACCTCTACTTCGATCTGACGCTTGTTAGCGACATCAGCCTTTGAAAGGGCTTCAGAAAGGGTCTTTTCTGCCTGTTCGCTTGCCTTGGCAATAGCGTTAGCAACCGCTTCTTTCTTCTCTTCATTAGCAACTTTGTCTTTGCGTTTGCTGATAGCGTAGATACCACCGAGAAGCACAGGCCAGAGGCCGGCAACCATAGGTACAGAAGCTAGTGCGCCTGCAGTGAGTTCAGGTGCAGATTTGGTTCCCAAATCTTCGCGCATTCCGATCTCAGTGAAAGGTACTCCAGAGAGGTAAAGCCAGCTGGTTCCGCCCATTTCTTTCTCACCGTAAAGGTGATCAACGTAACGGTCGGGATTGCGTTCAATACGTTTGCGAGCGATTTTGATGAGTTCATCTCTTTCGCCGTAAACTAGGGCTTCTTTAGGACAAGACTCAACACAGCCAGGCAATTTGCCTTCAGCTAAGCGAGGCGCACACATGGTACACTTCATTACTCTAGGAGTAAGAGGCTCGTCGTATTCGTAAGCTGGTATTGAGAATGGGCATGCTACCATACAGTAGCGACAACCTACACAGACTGATTCGTCATAGACGACAGCGCCGTTAGGCAGTTTTTTGAATGCTTTTACGAAACAAGCTGAAGCACATGCTGGCTCCAAACAGTGGTTACACTGCGACTTGCGGAATAGAGGGCCTTTATCGGCCTTGTATTTATTGACTACAGTAAGAGTCTTGGCATCGGTTCTGCGTTTAGTGTCGAGCACTGTTAAGTCATCATACTTCTTGTCCGGAACGGGCAAGTCGTTGACTTTATTACAGGCTTCTTCACATTTGCGACAACCTATGCAGCGCGTGGCGTCAAAAAGAACGCCGTTGCTGCCGGGGTGACCGGTAAATTCCTTACTAGCCGAAGCTACACCAGGAATTGAGGCTCCCACACAGGCTGTGCCTAGCATTCCGAGGAATGTTCTGCGTAACATTTATCAGTTCTCCTTCGGGCTAGCCGTTCTTTTTCGGTTCGTGACAGGATGAACAGTCAGTGGAAACAGGCTTCTTAAGTTCCATGCTTTCATGACATGTCATACACTGGCCGTGATAGGCTGCCTTAAGTGCTGGACGTCCGTCTTTGGTCTTCTGTGACGCGTTGGCGTGACAGCTTGCACAAGTTGGAGGAGTCTTAGATGCTGGGCTGTTGTGGTGACAGCTTGCACAGACAGTCAACGGTGTGCTGTGGAACGTATTAGCTAAGGAGTTGCCTTTCATGTTCTCAACTAAAGTGAGGACAATCTTACGGTGAGGAAGCTTGCTAGCCTTGTATTCGTTGGACATTACATCAATGTTTACGAATTCAGGAATGTCAGCAGTATCAAGCATTGTCGGGGAAGTAGGTCTCTCAATGATAAGAGCTGCTGCAACATCTGCCTTGGCGGAGGCTTCTAGAGTTGCTGGGTCAGTATCATTTTGAGGTACTTCATGACAGACAGCGCAAGTCGCTTCTGACTGAATGGTCTTTTTAGCCATCAATTCATGACAGCCGGCACAGTTAGGATCTTTCTGTTTAAGAGCATGACAACCTACACAGCTCTGTGCGCTGTCTGGGTTATGCATTGCTTTATCGAGAGTAATGTAAGCACCTTCTTTAGAACCCTGCGCGGTGTGACATTCGGAGCAGGATTTTTTAAGAGTCTGGTGGTGACAAGATCCACAGGATTCTGTGTTATTTTCGTGAGCTTTGTGATTGAAAGCTACCGGATACATTTTGCCTTTGACTTCAGTCTTGGCGGATGCATCTTTTGGAGCCGGAGCAGTCAGAAGGACAGCATCAGGCTGTTTTCTAGGTAGACGAGGTAAAACTCCGCCTATCTTTTTCAGCAACTGAGCGTCGTCAGCTTTAATGTCTGCTGCTTCAGCAAGGCCATGACATCCGGCACACTGTACTGGGCCGAATTTCTTGGCTTTGGCTGTTGCTAATTCCATGTGACAGGTTACACACTGGCCGTGGAAAGCTTCAGAAGTGTTCAGTTTGACATCACCTTCAGGTTTGGCGGTGTGGCAAACAGTACAGCTTTCTTCTTGTCCTTTCACGTATACGAGCTTTTTGCTCTGCTCATTGTATTCGTGGTGACAGCTTCCACAGTTTGTTTCCTGACCTGCATCATTCTTGATGATTTTTGAGTCCCAATGACGGAAATGCAAGGTGTTATCCATGCTCGCTTTAGCGCGTTCCGCTTTGTACTCAGGGTCAGCTTGGTGACAACTGCGACATTCGCCGACCTGAGGGCCGGTTTTCTTGCCTGCAGCGGCATCCTTCACGTGACAGCTGATACAGCCGTTGTGATAAATTTCCTTGAGTTCGTCTGGAGTGCCGTCTTCATATCTCATGAATTTGAGTGAAGTGACATCCTTGTTTTTTTGGTGACATGCAGTACAGTCTTTACCCTGTTCTGCTACCGCCTTGGTGTGTGCATCGTGCAAAAACACGACTGCGGGCAATTCCAGTTTTCCCTGAGCAGCAATATCGTCGATCATAATAAGATCAGGACGCTGTTTGCCTTCGGCCTGCGGGGTTCCTACCATGCTCATAGCTTCCATATGGAAGCCGAGCACCCCAGCAAGGACGAGTAGAATACTGGACAATCGCAATAATTTTTTTCCGTTTGCCATAATTTCGATTCCCCTCTCTCAAAGCATTGGACTATGCAGCTGTATGCTACACTCCCTTCGTTGCCTCGCCTCGTGTTTTCCGGGTCCCGCCGACTCATATTCCCTCAGCGGGAGCAGTCAGCATTATAAAAAACCCGGGCACATCGATTCGACGCGCCTCATTACCTATCTATGTAGGAGGTATTAATACCTCCCGACTTGATGGGTAATTTTACCTGCTCGTTAGGTATGTTATTATTTGCGATCTCGTCAAGGGGGATATAAGAAAAAAACACTACTCTTTTTTGCCCTCTATTTAAGGGTTAAATAGTCTGTGATAAAACCTGCGGTAAGCAAAAAATAATAGTCTTAACTGTTAAAAATACTGGGCTGATGGATTTTATTGATTTAATAATATGTACTTTGTTAAAAAAAATATCGGATCGCTATACTTAGATTTTATCTCACTAGAGAGTTCTAGTATCTCAAAGGGATCGTTGATCATTTTTTTAAGGTTTTGGCTGATATTTTATTTTATTTTGTCTCTAAAAACACTTGAAAAAAGTAATTACACACTAATTAGTCGCTTTTTTGCGTTGTTGGTAGGGACTAAATTCTAACGGTTTATGATGCGGAACAATCTAAAAAAACAGGCTGGTTAACTTGATTGTTAACCAGCCTGTTTTTTTGAGGGAGCAGGGTAATTTGTTTTCTATAGCGTGTGATTAGTTTGAGTGGCTTTCTTGTTTTAAACCCTCAGTCTTTTGCGTGTTCGCTGCGGATTGAGTTGTTTGTGGGGCTGCGCGCCCTGTCCGTTTTCTATCATATTTCTGTGCATCTTTTGAGAGGGGGACAATATTTGAGACCTCTCCGTGTTCATCATAGAATATTTTGTACGACATTTGATCACCATTTGCGACAGCTTCAACGGGAGTACCTATAACTTCCCACAAGCCCAATGTGAATACATCCGCAACTCCATGGAACAGCGCTCTCCCGGCTTTCGCTCCGCCTGAATATCCATCTCTAAATGAAAAGACATCATACTCAACAGTTCCATCAGCTCTATTAACGGTGCTGACTGGTTGTCCGAATTCTCCTAGCATAACAGATCTCGGCTGACCTTCGGTTATGATAGACATTTCTTTTGCATCATCTTGATTTGCAGCCATGTATACCGAGCAACCGCTCGCTCCAAATAAGATTAGTCCTATTGATAGCAGAAGTGATATTGTTTTAAGGTTCATTAGTATTTCTTCCTTTTTGTTAGTTGGATTATGTTTAAAGAATACTTTGATAGCTGAATAGATATTGCTAGTTAGTTTTAATATAGGTTAATGTCAAATTAATATGCTTATGTCTATTGAGTGCCCTCGGCTATTGGTGAGAGTAAATTTGTATCTCGAGAGGGGGGCAGTAGAAAGAAAAATAGGCTGGCTAACAATTAAGTTAACCAGCCTATTCTCGTACAGCAGACGTCGTTATATTTTTAGTTATATGTCAGCGTTTTCATCCGTATTTAAATATTCAGACTCAGCAAAAGCATATCCATTTTTACCGGTTTTTTTGATGGAATACATAGCTTCGTCAGCTTCCTTAATAAGCCTTTCGATGTCATTTTTCGCACAGGATGCTGTGCATACAGCTATTCCTACGCTAGCTCCCACGGTGACTTGGTTGCTTTTATGAATAAATGGTATTGCTATAGATGTAACAATTTTTCCGGCAATAGTTTCCATATCTTGTTTAGAATTTAGCTCATTTAAAACAATCAAGAATTCATCGCCGCCAATTCTGGCGACTGTATCTACTTTTCTCACGCATGAAAGCAGTCTCTTGGCTGTTTCTTGCAGTACAGCATCTCCGGCATCATGCCCTAGTGTGTCGTTAACATTTTTGAAGCCATCAAGGTCGACGAACATTACTGCCGTCAGCAATTCTTTACGCTGGGCTATGGCAAAGGCCATACCTACTCGGTCTTTGGCAAGTTTTAGAGTTGGTAAACCTGTCAGGACATCGTGTGTGGCCATGTGACGTATTTGTTCTTCGGTTTCTTTCTGGTTTGTAACATCCCAGTTTACGCCAGTTACACGTATTGGATTATTCGTTGCGTCGCGTTCTACTTTTGCTGCAGCGTGAATATATTTGATTTCTCCGCTCGAATTTATAATACGGAATTCCGTATCAAAAGTTCCTTTGCCTTCGACAGCGTCTTTAAGTTTGGTGTCAGCTTCGTCAGCATCTTCAGGATGAAGAGATCCACGCCACGTTTCGTAGTTGGGGTTAATGTCAGGCGGAATATCATATAGCTCAAACATTCTATCATTCCATGTCAGAGTGCCCGCAGCAATATCCCAAACCCATATACCGATTTTCCCGGCTTTTGCGGCCAAAGTTAATCGGGCAGATGCATGCTGAAGCTCTTTTGTTGTCTTTTCGTGGTTTTGCACTTCGAATTCTAATGTTTTCCGAGCTGAATATGTTCGCCACGCTTCTGCAGATGTTTTTTGGAGTAAGTGGACTACAAAAGAAATAAGAAGCGTCAGAATTGTTCCAACAAATAAGACTATTGAGGGATGATAACTTTTATGATGGTGATCTATGAACAATTGAGTAGGGCGGCACGTGATAGTAAATTGGTGGTCCATAATTACAGCGGATGTAGTTTCATCAAAAGGATCTTCCTGAAGCTCATCCCACCCTTTCGGTTTGTAAATAGAGGCTCCGTTTATTTCTACATTTACGCCGAAATAATTGTAATCATTGAATGTGTCTTCTGTTCTAAATATGTGGTCCAACCATGGCTGTGTTCTGAAAACTGCGGAGATGAAGCCATTAAAAGTCTGATTAACATATATCGGGAAATATACAATAAACCCCTTGCCACCTTGGACCAGTTCAATGGTGTCCGTCATTGTTGGAGCTTTGCTCATTTTTGCTTTTTCGAGAGATATGTGTCTGTTTTTTTCAAAACCTAGATCTAGCCCAACGGCCTGTTCATTCCCCATTAACGGAACAATCCACGTAACACGGAAATTTTTGTCGACCCATCCTATAGCTTGGAACCCCGGTAAGTCGTGAATGTAATGCCCTGCATCGTCGAGAAAACTAGCCTTAGATGTTCCTCCATTAAATTCCCATCTGCCCACAATACGTTGTAAAGCTGGGATTCTGGAGCGAAGATCAGCTTGAATATCGGCTGAAAGTTTGTCGGCATGTTGCTTCACAAGGTTTCTAGTATCTGTGCGATCCGCTTCTCTTAGTGTCCACCAGAAGACCAAGGTCAAAGTAAAGAGTAGCACTCCAATAAAGATCGGTAGCCATGTGGTATTAGTTTTTGGCTCCAAGGAGTGAGAGTCGTATGCGTTGTTATCCATAACTTATTTTTCCCTGTTTAGTGGTAACATTCTGCAAAAATAGGTTGATGTTATCTTATGTAGTGAAATGAACAACATTTTTATTCTTAACTATTTAATCATAATTAGTGGGACGGGTCTATCATTGGTTATGATGTGACATGAACCTTTATAGTTTTCTTACCAAAATATGGGATGCATCTTGCAGATATTCTAATCTGGGATAAACGCGGCATTTTTTGCCCCTATTCTTAGTTAACGGGAAGTAAGGAGGACAGGCATGAGTATTTCTGGTGTTGACAGTTATACAAATTCGGGGATGTCCCCATATATGATGTTTAAAATGCGTGAGTCGCGCGAAGGCGGGGATCGGGACGGTTTTGTCGGTGCGATATCTGGAAAGAAAGATGGAGAAAAAAACGGATTAGCCCGTATTAAAGAAGCCGGCATGGGCAAAGACATGTTTGCCTCTGTTGATACAGATGGTGATGGTCGGAATTCAGAAGACGTTTTAGGTGATGTGGCAAAGCGGCATGCTGAAAAGGCGTTTATGGGCGAACTCAGCATGATGATGCAGGGCGGTGGTAAAGGCCTAAAGCAGTATGCAAATCATGACACTAACGCTGAGTCTCTCGTTGATGCTCTTGATCTCGATGACGATAGTTTGATTAACCTAGAAGAAAGCGGTCTAAGCGAAGAACTTTTTCAGGTTCTTGACGTAGATGGTGACGGAAAAATTTCAGGTCAAGAACTTAAAGAATCTATGGGCGAGATTGCCGGTTTGCAAAACCCTTCTGGATCAGGTGGTGGAAAAGGGAGCTCTGATAAAGAAGAAGAGTTTGACGAATATGACCTGAATAAGGATGGAATTGTCTCGGAAGCCGAGATTAAAGAAGCTGCGGGTCAGGGTAGTCAGAGTGTTGAAGGGCTTTTCAGTGCCAATGGCGCACGCGTTAGAGAAATGAGAGAGAATGGACCTTCATTAAATGATTTTGGAGGTCAGCAATCCGCAATGACTCAAAGGGCTATGCGAGGATATCATAACCAGATGAGTGAACAATATATCGGTTCGCAGAGTGCAATGATATAAAGTTTAAATTTTTATAAGAATTAATAAAACAATCTACTTCTATTAAAAGCTTATGATAATAGGGCTTTCCAGTTTGATCTGGGAAGCCCTATTTTTTATATTATCGTCTTTAGAGTTCTTAATTTTTCTTAATATAATGTGGGACGCATCTTGCTCATATTTTAATCAGGAATAAATGTGGCACTTTTTGCCACCTTTTTATTGGTAAATTTGAGCAAGGAGGATGGTCATGAGTATTTTCGGTGTTGGTAGTTACATGAATTCGGGCATGTCTCCCGATATGATGTCCAAAATGCGCGAGGCGCGTGAGGGCGGGAGCAAGGAAGATTTAGTAAGCTCGATATTTGAAAAGAAAGATGGAGACGGAAACGGCCTGCTCAGTCTTGAAGAATCAAGTATGAGCGAAGACATGTTTGCCTCTGTTGATACAGATGGTGATAGTCAGGTTTCAGAAGAAGAAGTCTTAGCCGATATGGAAAGGCGCCACGAAGAAAAGGCGCGGATGGGCGAGCTAAGCACTATGATGCAGGGTGGCGGAGGCAAGGGCGGACAGGGTGACATGCTTGATTCTTTCATGGATGAGCTTGATTTAGACGGTGACAGTCAGATTAGCATGGAAGAAAGTGGCCTATCCGAAGATCTGTTCAATGTGTTAGATGGCGATAGTGATGGCAATATTTCAGGTGAAGAGTTGGAGTCCGCGATGGGACCACCTCCACCACCGCCAGGGGCAGAAGTTTCTAGCGCCGCCGCAAGTTCTACCCCGTCTTCATCTTCTTCGGAGTCAGATAGCGACAGCGAAGTTGAATATGATGAGTATGATTTGAATCAGGATGGAGTAGTTTCAACTGAAGAATTGCGACAGGCTTTCACAGATGGTGACCAGAGTCTCGCTGGCGTTTTCGGACAAACTGAGGGGCAAGGACAAGGCGGCCAAGGTCCCATGGGTCGGGCCGGCGAAGTTGACGGTCAGTCTGCGCTAACAAGAATGGCTATGCGCGCATATCAGGAACAGAATAACGAAGCTTACACGGGATCTCAAGGGGCAGTTGTTTAGTTTACTTTGCTCTATAGATAAGACTTCGCTATTGCGGAAAAGTAAAAAGCTCACGAATGTAATATTCGTGAGCTTTTTGTTGTTTGGTTAAATGGCTATTCGCGTATTTTTATAAAGGGCGAGTGAATTAAAGGAAGATGCAGCTGGAAAAGAAAAACTCATGGTTGTAGGACCGCGTCAATGAGTTATATTTGGGTCTTGGGTACGGGGATATTCTCTCCGCATTTTGAGCACTTTTTTGATTTGTTTTTATGCGCAATATCAACGAGCTGAATATGCCCACATCGTGGGCATTTGCGCTTCTGCTTAAAAGCGGCCTTGAGAGCTGAATATATTCCCCACATATCTGTGTCCTTTTTTAATAATTCCCAGAGGGGAAGGTTCGTTTTGTTTTGAGGCTGTATTTTGCCACAAAGCAGAACGATTAGATATTACTTGTTGGAGAAAAAAATGGGGATGTGACTTGTTTTATAAAGTGGGAGAGGGAAACTTAAATAAGTAGCTAAAACTGCTGAACTAAGTTTTTTGGGGATAGATGCGTGTTTTTATATCGTCTCCCGTTAATTATTTGCGAATAATCTATTGTTTGACGGGGCTGATTTGGTTTGGAATTAAGATGTTAGTGGGTGTGTTTTAGATGCCCCCCCCCCATAGGGAGCCTTATGATGAATTTGGTGTTCATTCCTAAAGTTGATTCGACTTCCATCGTACCACTGTGTTGTTCCGTGATAATAAAATATGAAACTGATAGTCCCAATCCTGTGCCTTTGCCAACATCCTTTGTGGTATAAAATGGATCGAAGATTCTTTTTCTGACTTCTTCATCCATGCCTGGGCCGTTGTCTTCAATTTCGACTATTATTTCATTCTCACCGTTTTTAACTCTAAGTAAGAACATGGGGGATGTTGTTGTATAATTTTTTCCCGCCATCGCTTCAGCTCCATTTTTCAGGATATTCAAAAAAACTTGTTGTATCTCATTGCCGAGGCAGCATATTTTTGCCACTTCAGGTTCATACTCTCGTTTGATTATGACTTTTTTAAAATCGTAATCGTTTTTTAAACTATAATCGCTGGCGGCTAATTCTACTGTTTTATCTAAAAGAACAGCAAGGTTATGGAACTCAATATTCTTGTTACTTTTCCGGCTGAACTGAAGCATATTCTGTACTATTGTTGAGGCACGCACTCCTGCTGTTTGAATACTTTCAAGCATAGAAGTTATTCCCCGGTGAGCGAAGTATTTTCTAATGTGTTCCAAATCCGTGTCGCATTCTTTTGCCGCAGACGTGTTTTTTTCAATATCCGTATAAATACGATTTTTAATATTTTGAACAGCTCCTAGTATTCCTGCAAGAGGATTGTTAATTTCATGCGCCATGCCGGCTGCCAAGCCGCCAACAGACATCATCTTCTCAGTTTGAACCATTACTTGTGCGGTCTTTTTTTGCTCAGTTATATCCACATGGGTGCCGATTAACCTTAGCGGTGTTCCGTCCTCAGCTGTAACTGCAACTTTGCCGCGGCTTAAAATCCATTTCCATTGGCCATCTTTTGTTCTCATCCTGAACTCTAGCGAAAAAAAAGTGTTACGGTCGTTTTTAGAGAAATTTTTTATGTAAGTTTTTACAACCTTTTCGGCTCGCTCTCTGTCCTCAGGGTGCAACAGCATGGCCCATGTTTCATAGGCTTGTGGTAAATCATTAGACTCATAGCCAAGCATTTCAAAATATCGAGGGCTAAAATAAACATTGTTTGTTTTTAAGTCCCAATCCCAAAGTCCGTCACTTACTGCGCGGAGGGCCATATCATATCGTTCTTCACTAGATTTAAGGTGCTGTTGAACGCGTTTTCTCTCTTCCAGTTCAGCCTCAAGGGCTTTAGTGCGTTGCGCAACCTGTCTTTTAAGCGTCCGATTCATTATCGTGAACAAGATAATAATGAGAGCAAAGAATGCCGTTCCAAGAAGTGCCCAGCGCTTTACTTCTTTAGGGTTGAAACCTTGTTCGTATTGGACTGATAGCCACGTGTTTTGTATTGCATCTACATTTTCGCGAGACATGGCTTGGACTGTTTTTGAAATGAGTGAAGTCAGTTCGGGCCAATCACTGCGAATTCCCATAGTTAATTCAAGATCGTTGAATTTCGCGGGGGCTGCTACTTTAAGATTTGAAAGCCCATAGTGCCGGATAAAGTAAGCAACCACAGGAAGGGCATTGATGGTAGCGTACGATTCGCCGGTCGCGACCTCTTTAAGTGAGTCCAGCGTGGGGGTACGGGTTTTTATTATTTGTAAATTGAATGAGGGATATTCTTTTTCAATTTGTTTTTGCAGGATGAATCGTTCTTGTACACAAACTTTTTTTGTTTCGAGATCTTCCAACCCTCCTACAAAATCAGCATCGCTACGTGTTACTATAACCCATGGCAATGTTTGATATGGTACCGTGAAATCCATATATTTTTTACGGTCAGCGGTGGGTTGAATGGCGGGAACCATATCTACACCTTTACGCTCTTGAATCTCTTTTAAAGCCATGGGCCATGAAATATCTTTTTGAGTGATATATTTGAATTTGATGTTGTGTACTTTGGATATAATGTCGAGATAGTCTATGGCGATTCCTGACACTCCATTTTCAGTCATCATAAACGGAGGCCAATCTCCAACTCGTATGATTACTTCTTGATTTTTTGTGAGCCAGGTGAGTTCTGCATCAGAAAGCTGAATTCGCTTTTTGATGGATTCAACTTCGATATTATCTACTTTGCTAACTTGCTCCTGCGTAGCTCCAAATGAAGATTTGGCGGAAATAATTAAGAAAAAAACACATAATATTATAAAGCAATAATGCTTATAATATTTATTTTGCATTGTAATTTCGGCACTTGCTTTTATCATATATTTCTTCTTTGAAAGTTTAGATATCAACTTTATATCATGACATAATTTGGCTCTTTAGTACTTGGGAAGAATATCATAGCCAAGATGTAAAATAAATAACTATCGCTTAAGAAAGTTGACTGTTTCTGATGTGATAAAAGTATTTAAATAGATCTCTTACAAGGTTTTGACCACGAGAAATGATTATAGCATTGACATTGGTGCTGATATTAAAATGTGTTGAGAGACTTTTTTGATCTTATCGAAATGGTTCGCCCTCTTAGCTCTGCTGACAAGGTCGTAGTCAACAACCAGTATTTTCATATCGTATCCCGTGTGGTCAAAATCGTAAAATTATATACATTGAGGGGGATGGTAAGGTCGATGGCAGGCTAATTACTATGAGCTATAGAATTGCGTCGGGGCTAGGAATTATTCATATGGAACAAGACGATGCTGTTTTATATACCTTAAAAAACAACTAAATTTATGTTTGTGGGCCATCTTTCTTAAGAACTGGTTTTGTTTGGTGTAGAACCATAGAAAAGGGCTAACTAATCCCTTAGTTAACCCTCTTTTTATCTCTTTCCAATTACCCTTATCCCATCAAATCCCCTACAAAGAATTCCACAAAGTCTCAGCCATAGGTTCATAACCTTCTTCCTGCGCCTTAACGTCAAGATGCACTAAACTTAGCGGCGCGATGCGCGGATCAGGCATTTCTGTTAAATCGCGGGTGTCGATGGTGACGTAGTATCGTTTGCAGGTATCGCAAATATCCGCACGCTCTGTTTTTGTTTCTTCGGATTGAAGATAGCTCAGCTTTTTATAATCTTCGCTATCACACCATGGGCAAATATTTCGTTTGATGCGCCATTGGTGATCACAGCATGAGCAATGCATCCAGCGTTGTCCGCCGTGGCCTGCCATGTATTCTGCGTTTTCGGTTAATTGCTTCTTAAGTAATGACATGTCTGGGAAACAGCCGCAGATCGGGCAATATCCTTTATTCCAAAACATGTTCTCGATTTCTACTGCGGCTTCATCTTTCATACGATTCATGAAAGGCTTGAGCGAAAGTGATCCTAGAATTGTGAGTATTGCGATATCAACATTTGCATCTTTAGCAAAAACTTCGATAGCGTTGTTATCTTCTTCCCACACGGATCTTGCTAATTCATTGAGGCTATCTGAATCTTTCAGGGCATCAATTATAGCTGTAACTTTATCTGCTATTGCGGGCATTCCTTTGGCAAGAGCAGTGGTCATTGTCCAAAAAATTTCTGGAAAAAAGTTTCCTAGGTTAGGCATATCCATACCAGCTAGAATAGGCACTCCCTGTTCAAAGCGTAGTGCGTCAGCTTCAGGGATTTCAAAATCACTCCACTTTTCAAGTAGAATGCGCCCATCTTCCTGCGCTTTTAGCAGTGGACTAAAAGCATCAAAAATATTTTCTAAAGCGGGAGTTTTCTCACGCAAAGCAAGGAGTCCAGTTAGTACATCGTGCTTACTGGCTGAGGGGGTCTGAATAATTTCCATAAAAATCTACTCCTGCTTAAAACGGGGCCCGAATAAATTCAGGCCCCGGGTTTATGATTCGACTATCCGAAGATGCGCTTTGCGGGCTTAGTCATGCCGGCAAGGAAGTTCTTGCGAGACATAGGCAGGCCTACAGCTGAATTATCAGCCGTTACGAACTCGTAGTAGCGTTCTGGCGTATCCTGAATCAGGTAGACAATGTTAACATCTTTAGCATCGACGATTGAGGCTCTTGGGTATTCTTTTTTGACTTTCACAAGAGTTTTCTCAGCCATCGCTAACATGTCAGCGCGGTCGCCGTAGTTCATGGTTCCTGTCGGGCAAGTTTTTACACACATAGGTATAAGTCCTGCCTGCTGACGATCAATACACATATCGCATTTCATCATCATTCCAGTTCCAGTATTACGGCGTGGAACGTTGTAAGGACAAGCTTCGGTAACTTCTTCACACTCATCTTCTTTCAATTGCTTGCAGCGATCAGTATAGATAATAGCACCAGTTTTTTTGTCCTGAATAACGGCACCTTCCACGTAACCATTGGCAACTTCCAGACAAGGAGCATCAAGGCAATGGCGACACTGGTCGGGGAAGAAATACCACTCGACCTTGCCGTCTATGCGATGCTCGCTGAAACGTACCAATTTATAAGTTGAAGCGTTCAAATCAGGTGGATTCTGATGTGTTCCGTTTTGTTTTGTAGCTGTCGTAGGTAGATCGTGCCATTCCTTACAGGCTATCTGGCAACCGCGACAAGCCGTACATCTCGATGTATCGACAAAGAATGCTTTAGGCATTTTTTACTCCGTATCGGACGGGTCTGCTGACCCGGCTTAGTTGCAAATTACACAAGCTCTGTGACTTTTTTAGCCTTGCTAACATTAACAAGACAGGCCTTATACTCAGGAATAGTAGTATTTGGATCACCTACAGCAGGAGTCAGACGGTTGGTTGCGTCGCCAACTCCTTTTGTGGTCCAACCAAAGCAGAACGGCATACCCACTTCGTGGATAATTTTGCCCTTAACTTTGAATGGAGTCATGCGAACAGTAACCATTGCAACAGCTTCAACTTTACCGCGGATACTTTCCACGACAACAACTTCGCCGTTGTCGATGCCTTTTTCTTTGGCTAGTTCCGGGCTCATTTCAACATAAAGCTGCGGTTCAGCTTCTAGGAGTGTTGGTACGTTACGGGTTTCACCGCCACCACACCAATGCTCTGTCATGCTGTAAGTGGTAAGAACGATCGGGAATCGTTTATCACCCGGTTTTGCAAGCTTATCCATGTCGCTCTTCACGCTTTTGTAGCAAGGGCTACTCAGCTGTTTAGAGAACGGATGACTTGTGATCGGAGTTTCCACTGGCTCATAATGATCAGGGAAAGGACCGTCTTGCAGGCCGGGGCCGTACAACTGTCCGTGTCCTTCTTTGCGCATGATAAATGGATAACGTCCTTTACCAGTTGCATTTGGTGGCCATCCACCATCAGGAACATCGCCTTCCCACTTCTTGCCGTTCCATTCGATAACAGCTTTTGCTGGGTTCCAAGGCTTACCGTTGGCATCAACTGAGGCACGGTTATAAAGGATGCGGCGGTTAACAGGCCAACACCATGCGAAGTTCGGGAATAAGCCGATTTTCGCCTGCATTGGAGTCTGTGATAGATCGCGGCGTTTAGCTTTATTACCACCTTCTTCAGTGTAACTTCCAGAATACAGCCAGTTCAGGCTTGAAGTTGAACCATCATCACCAAGTGCTACAAATGAAGGAACCTGCTGTCCTTTTTTGTATTTCTTGCCTTTGAATTCAACATCCTTAGTGAACCTGCCGTTGATGCGCTGAGCCATATCTTCTGCGTCATAGAAGGAAGGCCAGTCGAGTGTCAGGATAGGATCTGGATATGCACCATTTTTAGCACTGTATAGTCCACGAACGCGGTTAATAATATCCACGTATATGTTGCCCATACTTCTGCTTTCGCCCATTGGTTTACAAGCTTCATAATGCCACAGTAGCCAACGACCACTGTTACTGATGGAACCTGCTTTTTCAGCACGCTGAGCGGAAGGAAGAAGGAATACTTCCGTCTTATTTTTAAGAGGGTCGATACCTGGACGATGCCAGTTATCTGATGTCTCAGTGTGATGCAGTTCTGCAACAACCAGCCAGTCCAGATTATCTAGACCTTTGCGGGCTTTGTTCGAGTTCGGCACACTCTGAGCGGGGTTTGTACCGAAAACGAATCCACCGCGAATTTCATTTTTGTACATGCGGTCAAATAGGAAGATGTATGAGTAATCTTCACCATCATCTGCTTTAGGCAACATTTTATAAGCGAAACCATTCTTGGCAGTAGCGTTATCGCCGCGCCATGATTTAAGCAAACTTGCCATGTATTTAGGCTTATGCTGCCACCAGTTAGCACTTTCTGGGTCATGGCTAACAGGGGTGGTAGCTTTGGTGTATGCTTCAAAGGTAGGCATGCTAGCTTTAGGCATAGGAAGGTATCCGGGTAGAATGTGCCACAGAATACAATGGTCAGTAGAACCCTGAACATTAGGCTCACCGCGCAATGCGTTGATACCCCCACCGGCAATACCGATGTTACCGAGAAGAAGCTGAAGCATCGCACTGGTGCGGATATTCTGTACACCGACAGTATGCTGGGTCCAACCCAAAGCGTACATGATGGTTCCAGCTTTATCTTTCTTACCAGTCGCTGCAAAAGTCTTATAAACTTTAAGAAGATTCTCTTCGGTTACGCCTGTTGTCTTAGATACATTATCAAGAGAGTAGCGTGAGTAATGCTTCTTAAGCATCTGGAAAACACAGCGAGGATCTTTCAATGAAGGATCGCGCTTTGGTACACCTTTGTCATCAAGCTCGAAAGCCCATTTTGACTTGTCGTATGTACGTGTTTTTTTATCATAGCCGGAAAACAAGCCGTCTTTGAACTTGTAATCTTTACCTACGATGAAAGCAGCATTTGTGTTATTTGCAACATACTCTTTAAAGTAGAGTTTGTTGGAGAGAACGTAATTAATCATTCCGCCCATGAACGGAATATCTGTACCGGAACGGAGAGGTACATGGAAATCACTTCTCGCGGAAGTACGGGAGAATTTAGGGTCCACATGCATAACAGTGGCGCCCTTGTCTTTGGCCCGAAGGACCCATTTAAATGAAATTGGATGATGTTCTGCTGCATTACTACCAATAATCATGATAGAATCTGCATTCTCAATATCACACCAGTGGTTTGTCATCGCACCACGCCCGAACGACTCTGCCAGAGCCGCAACTGTTGCGCTGTGTCAGATCCTTGCCTGATGATCGAAATGCACCAGGCCAAGACCGCGCACGCCCTGATGGACTAGTGCACATTCTTCGTTATCCATCTGGGATGAACCGAGATGAAAGATTGATTCTACACGGTTAACTTCCTGCCCCTTAGCATTGTGGGTTTTGAAGTCTTTATCGCGAGTTTTTTTAACGTTTTGAGCAATTCTATCAAGCACCCAATCCCACTCTTTTTCTACCCATTTATCGCTGTAAGGAGCACGATATTTAGGTTTCTGCAATCTGTGGTGACTGTTGTGCATGGAGAGCATTGCTGCGCCTTTTGCACAGAGAGAACCTTCACTGACCGGGTAATCTGGATCGCCTTCAGTACTGACAATTTTACCGTCTTTGACGTGGGCGATAAAGTGACAGCTGACCGCACAGAATGGACAAATAGAGATGACTTCTTGAGCCCCTTCTATTTTAAGTCCGGCGGCATAAGCCTGAACTGGGGATAAATCTAATCCCAGTTGGCTTAAACTGATGCTTGCCACTCCTACCCCGGCAAGCTTCATAAAGCCGCGCCGTGAAATATTCATGGGGAACCTCCGCGTTTGTACCTGACAAATAACTGCATATAGCGAGCATCCGTCTGATAGTTGTGTTTATTCTCGCATAGAAGAATACTATTAAAATAAAGTCAATGATTCCAATATGTTAATAAAAACACATATGAGGGCGTCAAGCTTCTCCGAAGCTTTTTGAACGCCACGGAAAAATTTCGTCGGCACGCGCACGAGCATCGCTTTCGACTTTTCTGAACCACTCAAAATATTTGTCCCGCACGAGTCGTCCGGCTCCAGTCAAACGGTAACCGCTGCGCCTACTTCCAACCCGCTCAATCAGTTGAAAACCAAGAACCTGTTCGGTCTGTTTGATCTTCCCCCACGCAGCCCTATAGGACATACCCATCGCTTCGGAAGCCTTTTTCAAAGAACCGCATTGTTCTATCTTATCTAGAAGGAGTAGCCGCCCGTAGCCAAAGAAGACTCCTTCTCCACCTTCAAGCCAAAGGTGAAGGCGGATTGTAGGGCTATGCGAATCTATCGCGGGCTGATTATTTAAGTATTCAAACTCTGGATTAGCTGTGACTTCTTGCATTTCATTCTCCTTATTTTCCGAATGGGCATTTAGGGAACGTGCAGGTTTTGCATTCCATGCAATATCCGCCATCAGCGAATGCTGTGAGGTCTTTGCGTGTTAGGGATTGCCCAGCGAGCATGCGAGGTAGAACTAAATCAAGGCTGGTACTTTTAAAGAATAATGCACAGGCTGGTACTCCGATGATCTGTACTTCGCCTGCGCGGGCGAGCAGAAGCATAGTTCCGGGAAGAACGGGAGCGCCATAGAGTAAGTCTGTTACTCCGGCATCCATTAATCCATGGCGGGTCACATCATCAGGGTCAACGGACATTCCGGCTGTGGTGATGATCATATCGCAGCCATCTTCTATGAGAGCTTTCGCTGCATCACGAATGCTGTCGCGGTTGTCCGGTTCAATTAATGTTGTGATGACTTCACTGCCGAGCGCTTGCACTTTTGCAGTGATGATCGCTTCAAATTTATCTTCAATAAGTCCGTTAAAGACTTCATCGCCAGTGATAAGTAATCCTACTTTAGCTTTGCGTAGTGGGGCGATTTTAAAGAGAGGTGCGCCGTCCAGTGAAGAGACAGCTTTCGAAAAATTATTGCGTGAAATATAAAGTGGAATCGCTCTTGTTCCCGCAAGGCGAGTGCCTTTTTTAACGAGAGTTCCATTTTTACGGGCAGCGACCATTACGTCAGGTACGAGGTTAAAGCCCGTCATCATATCAACGTTTGAAACTAGAATCCCATCCTGACCAGCTACTAGTGTAACTTTACCTTCACGTGGGGGGCCTTCCTGTACGATGCCGTCTCCAGACATGATGCGTCCGAAAGTTTCTGCGGCTTCATTTTCGTGAATCCATTCGCCTTCTGGAATGTCGCCTTCGTCAACGTAAATATGATTTTTCCCGATCAGTTGGAGGCGACAAACGTCTCCGGCACTGAAATTATGATCTTTAAAGAACTCAGGTCCTTTACTCACACCTGGTTCAATGCGGGTCATATCATGTACGGCAGTTTTACCAACGGCTTCGCTGATAGGGACTGACTTAAGTCCGCGAGGAAGTGTTTCGACTTTTAAATTTTGGTCTGATTCGCGCTCTAGATACGGACCTTCTCCCTGACAGGCTCTACATATTGCACCAAACGAACCGGGATATGCATCTCCGCATAGTGGGCAAGTTGTGATGCCGCCTTTACTGCGATGGCCCATCACTTCCGGTTTCATCTGAATTGTTTCAAGAGAACAAAAAGAAGCGCCAGCACGACGAATCTCATCTTGCAGCTTTTCCGTATCCTGCTCTTTTTTGGGCTTTAACTTATAGAACCAAGATTTAACTTCAGGCCAAGCATCAAGCTTTGTAGGGTCAACACGGATGCGGACGCCTTTGCCTGTATGTTTATCGTAGAGTGACAAAGCATAAACGCCGAGATTTTTGATCTTGAGCCAGCCATTACCTACACTGCAAAAAGTGAGCATCTGCACTGCGTCCGGTAAACACCATGAGGTCTCACTGATAGCATCAAAGATTGTGTCTTCTGGGATATGCCTGCGTGCCTCTTCCATCATGTACCCGCCAAGCATCAAACCCGGAGCAGGATATCCGTGAAACCGTCTAGCGGCTTCGAAGAACTCTTCGTAGGAATAAGTTCCGATTGAATCGTCATGTACAGGTATGTCTGTTTTTGGTGTTGTGGCGGTCTCGAGATTCATGCTGGTCTCCATAGATAAACTTTATTATGTCACGATGGGCACAATAAAGAATATCTATGGGTAGCCGTCAATGCATGGCTCTATTAGTGCTGTTTTGGCACAAAGGGAGTCATAATATATTGTTCGCGAATAGTAATGTTCTTAGGATGTTTGGTGGGATTTGGAAGTGCGAGGGTATGAAAATTAAAAAGACAGGGCAGTTTTGCCCTGTCTGATATTGTGAGATTGAAGGGGTAGAAACTGTGAGTTTGTTTATAAAGGATTCTTCATGTTTTTATAAAATTTGTTAAGTATTTCTGATATTTCTTCAGGTTCAGCTTTTTCCATGAATTTGTTGAAAGGACCGACTGGTTGGCCGGTTAATCCCCCGCATATCTTACATTGGCATATGTAAAAAGAGATTGAGTTATCTGTAAGGCAGCCTTGAAGTTCTGAGTGTATCTGTTTGGTATGTTTGTTATTACCAAAACAGTTGCAGACAGGGGGATGATTTCTTACCCTTTTGCCTCTTCTGAAAAGGACCACGGTAAGTGCTATGGCTATAATTATTATTACTTCAGTCATGATTTCGAAAATATTAGTTGTGTTTATATTAACTAAGTAACTGTATAAGAATATAAAGAAGTGTCAACTAAATTAAAAAAATATGAAGTCTGGAGTCGGGGTACGCCTTTTCATAAAGCTACGTTGGAGAAGGTTTAGCAGAAAAAAACGGAAGTTATACGGCAATAGCGTAATGAATAAAGTCTAATTTTAGATTAATTTCCGGTTCCCCATAAGAAAAAGGGTTAACTAATTTCTTAGTTAACCCTTTGTATTCTCAGTGGTCGGGGCGAAGAGATTCGAACTCCCGGCATCCTGCTCCCAAAGCAGGCGCGCTACCAAACTGCGCCACGCCCCGACTGATGTAATTTGCTGCACTAGCGCTGTGCACAAGAGATGAGATAGTTGAAAGTTATATGCTTGGCAAGTCTTTTTTGCATTGTTTATAGGGTTTTGAGTGAGTAAAGGTTTCGAATAGGGGCTATGTTTAAAAAAGGTGTATACTTTGAGGAGGTATAGCGACTTTTATTTTAGCCCCTGTTTCAAGAGCTTCATTAAGGATTAATTTTCTGGGTACAAGGGTATTAATTTCAATTCCCGCATAATCCAAAGCAACCCTTGCATGAAACCCTCCGATGGTTATGGCTTTTATTATCGCTTCAAAGGTGTTCGGAGATTCTTGTTCGTTCAGTTCATTTCCGAGTATAATTTCTTCCGGTCTGAATGCTATATGGCATTTTTCATTGCTTATTTGTTTCTCACATTGCAGGAGCATCCCCCCTAAGCGCACACAACCATTTTCAGGAGAGCATTTGTAAATGTTTGTCATGCCTACGAAATTTGCTACAAATTCAGATCCGGGAGTATTGAAAATATCCCGTATTAATCCTTTGCGGATTAATTTCCCATTTTGGATGATAGCTCCATTCGTCGCCAGATAGAGGGCTTCGTCAAAGTCGTGGGTGACCATTACAAAAGTAATCCCGGTTTCCCTGTGAATAGATTTAAGTAAGTCCTGAACTTCCTGTCTGAAAGAAGGATCAAGAGCGGAAAGAGGTTCATCCAGCAGCAGAACTGCAGGGTCGACCAGTAGAGCCCGGGCTATGGATGCTCGCTGTTTTTCACCGCCGGAAAGGTTTCGGGGAGTGCGGTCCAGCAGGTGCGATATGTTCAGCATTTCAGCCAGTTCGAGTGCTTTTTTGTCCGCCTTAACAGGTCCGATATTTTTATATCTGGCTCCGAAAGTAATGTTGTCTTTAACACTGAGATGCGGAAAAAGAGCATAGTCCTGATAAACAATAGAGAGACCACGTTTTTCTGGAACTGTGCGTGTTACATCATTCTGATTAATTTTAATTGATCCGGAAGAAACCGGGATGAGTCCTGCAATGGTTTCCAGCAGCACAGATTTTCCGGATCCGGTAGGGCCGAGTAGTGTAAAAAAATCACCTTCGTCTATCTGAAGGTTAATATTATCAAGAGAAAAATTTGGAAGATTTATATTTAGGTTCTCAATGGTAATCATGCTTCGTTACCCCTTAATCCTCTTGAAAGAAGTCTGAGTGCTGCAAACAGAATGAGTGAAATGAAAATGAGCCAAATTGCCACAGGACGGGAGTAGGCTAGCCCGTAAGCTGTGAACCGTTCGTACATAAGTACTGGGGCTACCATCGGATGATAGGCAACAATCACTACTGCTCCGAATTCGCTGAGTGCACGCGCCATACACATGATCATTCCTGTGAGAAGGTATTTCCATGCCAGTGGAAATGTGACTCGAAGGAATGTCTGGCTTCTGCTTGCTCCGAGAGTACGGGCCGCTTTTTCTAGCCGTTCCGGGACACTTTCAAAACCATCACGCGCAGCATTTATATAAAAGGGCAGTCCGACAAATAGCAGAACCGCCACAATTCCTGTGGATGTTCCCATGAGGCGGATTCCGAAATCCAACAGTCTTTGCCCTATCCAGTGGTTGCGTCCGGCAATACTCAATAGGGCGATGCCGATAACAGGATGCGGGATCATGATTGGCAAGTCGATTATGGAATTAAGTATTTCTTTTCCTCTGAAATTATTCCGAGCCAGAAGGAACGCAAAGGGAGTGCCTATGGCAAAAGCTATTATTGCTGCAAGGCCGGAGCAGGCCATACTACGAATGATTGCTTCGCGGACATCCTTATCCATGATGGTTTCGGTTATTTCTTTAAGGCTTGATCCAAATATTAACTGGCTTAGTGGGAGGAGGATAAAGCCGAGAACTAGGAAGCCAGAGATGATATAACTTGCAGAAATGTTGTGAAATTTTTTCATAAGGTACTAAACTGAAAGCCGGACGAAATTACGTCCGGCTTTCAGTTCTTGTGAGATGATTATTTTTTTACTTTAACGAGTTTCTGCAAGGATTCAGGCATGTTTTTGAGCATTGCTTTGTCTGGAATAATCGCAGGATTAAAGGGAGGCTGTCCCATTTCCTTCAGGATTTTAAGGCCGCCTTCGGGAGAAAGCATGTAAGCCATAAATGCTGTTGCCGCAGGCTTGTTAGGTGCATCTTTAAGCTCAGTGATGCCGTAAGTAATGGATTTACCGGTACGGACGATAGTTGTGCCGGGCTTTTTACCGCTTACGGTTACTTTAGCCTGTTCGTAGAACTTGTTATATTTGTAGTCGGAAAGGTTGATGTGCTTATTAAGAGTGATGTATTTCAAGCCATGCTGAACTGCGACGGAAAGGTATTCCCATGCGTAGTCCATGTTACCTGTTTTAAGCAGGGAAATGAGCTCTACAGATTTGGGGCGAACCCACTCTTTTTTGCGGATTGAAACAAGTTTGTCGTAAAGACCTGGGCTGTTGTAGAACTTTTCAGCCAGTTGTAGAACCATAACACTGCGGTATCCGCAAGGATCAAGGTTTGGATCAGAATGTCCCCATATTACTCCAGGCTTTTGAAGGATCTCATACCAGTTGTCAGCATTAACTTCTGAAGCGAATTTGCTGCTGTCTGTATAACAGAGAACAAGCTGGTTTGTAGCAAAGCGTATGTTGAAATCAGCATATTTGGGGATAAGGTTCTTATCAATAACTACGTAGTCGGCAGAAGCCATAATGTCCGCAGGCTTGCCCACTTCGGAAATCATACGAGCCATTTTGGTAGAACCACCAGCCTCTCTTTTGATGTCAACTCCGGGGTGCATAGCTTCAAATTCTTTTTCCATTTTTGCTAGAGGGACGGAAAGGCTTCCGGCATGGAACATGATTACATCACCACTAATATCTTCAGCGGCAAATGCTGGTACAGCAGAAATAAGTGAAAGCATGATGAGTGAAACTCCGAGTGATAATAAACGCATATTCGCTCCAATTAAAGGTATTATATATTATTTGACATGTATAAAAGCCGTATATTTCGTAGGGGAATTATTGTCAATCATTGTTGTTACTTGTTTTCAAATTTAAACGTATTTTGCTAGACGATATGATTGTTTTAGAACTGCTAGGGGCTCCACAAAAAAAGGGTTAACTAATTTCTTAGTTAACCCTTTAATGGATGTCATTGAGGTGAAAATATTCGAACTTTCAAGATCTTACTAGTAAAGCAGTATCGCGGCATATGATCATTGAAATTATTAAAAAAATATTAGTTGGGAACAGTTGTTAGAAATTGAAGACCTTCGCTTCCGATGCCATATCTATCAGGTGAGGACCACCGTCTAACTGCATGTTAGAATGGAAGGCTGCTTCATCTAGTCCGCGATTGTTCGCACATGGTGTGCATACGCCTACCTTAACTTCATTTTCTATCAAGTATGGCAGATAGTCCTGCGGGCAATCTCCGGTAAGAGTCTTTTGGGTCAGGTCGTTTCTGGAAACAGCCCATTCCACACCGCCATCAATGAAAAACATATCAACATGATGTCCCTTAGCATGAGCAATTTTTGCAAATTGAAAACAACGGGTAGCCGCTTCATTCTCATTTTTGCTCAGCACAAATAGAAAATTAATCATAGTCGCTCCTTATGATCTATACGATTATTCATAAACTAACAGCGTCATAACATAATCAATCTGCATAGGTATAGTGTATATGTAGTTGCCAAAAAACAAAGGTGGTGATGGCTAAATTCGGAGGTACACTTGAGGAATTTAATAAATTTGTGGGCATGAAGACTAGAAATGCAGTGAACAACTTGACCAGAAGGATGCGGATGGATTTGAGTAGTATTTGTGACGAGGATGATTCTTACACCAAATATCTAAAAAGCTTACCATAAGAAAAAGGGTCAACTAATTTCTTAGTTAACCCTTTGTATTCTCAGTGGTCGGGGCGAAGAGATTCGAACTCCCGGCATCCTGCTCCCAAAGCAGGCGCGCTACCAAACTGCGCCACGCCCCGACTGATGTAATTTGCTGCACTAGCGCTGTGCACAAGAGAGGGGATAGTTTAAACCCATTTGCTTGGCAAGCTTTTTTTAAGATAATTTACGTTTATTTTCTTTCTTTTTGCGTGCGTTCAGTTATTACAGGGTGTTAGGAGGGCACTCTGATTTGTTACTTAAGCTGTTCTTTTCCGAAAACTCCATTGGCGTGGGTTCCACAGTACTTGCACATTCCATTTTCAACCCCTTTATTTTCCATAGAAAAGCCAAGGCGGCTGATAATTTCTTTTTTACAGGATGGGCAGAAGGTTGTGGACGATTCATTATCGGAGACATTACCGATATATACATAATTCAGTCCTGCATCTGTTCCTGCTTTTCGAGCAAGAGCAAGGGATTTCATGGGAGTTACCGCGAGGTCCTGCATCATGTAGTCTGGATGAAACCGCGAAATGTGCCACGGGACCTCTTCACCAAGTTCGTTTGCTAGGAATTTGGCCATTTGTTTTATTTCAGACATGTCATCATTCTTACCGGGAATAAGCAGGGTTGTTACTTCTAACCACCATCCTAGCCTTTTTATGTGCTTCAGGGTTTTGAGCACGGGGTTGAGGCTACCTTTGCATATGTCTTTATAGAAATTGTTGTTAAAGCTCTTAAGGTCAATGTTCGCTGCATCAATGAGGGGGCCAAGTTCGTCAAGGCATTCTGGGCTTTGGAATCCGTTTGAGACCATGATGTTCTTCAAACCTTTTTCGTGAGCCAGTTTTGCGGTATCCTGCATCAGTTCGAAGAAAATAGTAGGTTCTGAATATGTATAAGAGATTGATCGGCAGTTGTGAGCAAGAGCCGCTTCGACAAGCGTCTCCGGCGTGGCTTTTTGGCCTGTAACAGCGCGTCCGGACTTCGGATGCTGTGATAATGATGCATTTTGGCAGAATTCACAGCCGAAATTACACCCTTGCGTACCAAGGGAGAAAGTATCGCTTCCCGGTAGGAAATGGTATAGCGGCTTTTTTTCAACGGGATCGATATTTATTGCCGCAACCAGATCGTATGTTTTGGTAAAAAGTGAGCCATCAACATTTTGTCTCACTCCGCATATTCCGTGATCATCAGGTTTGATGACACAAAAATGGTTACAAAGGCGGCATTGAACTTTATTGTTTTTAAGTTGTTTCCAGAGCCGAGCAGGATGTAGCATTATTTGTTGTCCCTATGGTTCTATTTTTGGAACGATGAGGATCGGACCTATATTCTGGTCTATTTCTTCATCTTTTTTTTCTTTTGGTTTAGTGCTCATAATATTTGATTTATTGCTGGACTTTATGGAAATGTCGTTGCTCTTTCCGCTGGTACCCATCGTAATATTTTCACGGTCTTTAGCCGTGTCTTTATTAATAAATTTTGTACCTGCGAAAGCAGTACTTACAAAAGTCAGACTCAAAATAATAAATAAGAATAATAAACTTTTCTTGTACATGATATTTCTCCGTGTAATAGTATATCAGACTGTTTGAAAAATGACACCTGCTTATTTTACTTGAAACATTACGTTGCGATAGTATATAAGCATTTGTAATTAATGCATTTTGTTTGATGATTGTTGTGTTGCTTTTTCTGATACTTCACGTGTTTGAAGTTTAATAATCAGCCTTATCAGATGATGCAAGCTGCGGTCCTTAACGGTGAATATTTCGGCATAAAGAGGGCTGATGTTCCTTGAAATCTTGTCGATTTAAGCATATACAATCACTTCTTAAAGAGATTATTAGGAGATAAATATATGGCAAGTCGTTCTGATGCTTACAAGGCCGCCGGTGTTGATATCGACGCGGCAAATGATTTCATAGGTCGCATTAAAGGTATGGTGGGTTCCACTTTTACTAAAGGTGTGGTTACGGACATTGGTGGTTTCGGCGGGCTTTTCAAGCTTGACCTGACCCAGATGGACGAACCCGTTCTCGTGGCTGGAGCCGACGGAGTGGGCACAAAATTAAAACTCGCTTTCGCTTTGGGCAAGCACGATACCATTGGTATTGATCTTGTGGCTATGAGCGTTAATGATATACTTGTTCAAGGTGCTAAGCCTTTATTTTTTCTGGATTATTTTGCAACTGGAAAGCTTGAAACCGGCGTGGCTGAAGAAGTGCTCTCCGGAATAGTTGAAGGATGTAAGATTTCTGGATGTGCTCTTCTGGGCGGAGAAACCGCAGAAATGCCTGGTTTTTACGCTGACGGAGAATATGACCTGTCCGGCTTCTGTGTCGGTATGGTTGATAATATGAATATTGTTGATGGTTCCTCTATCACAATCGGTGACTCCATTATCGGACTGGCGTCTTCAGGTATCCATTCTAATGGGTATTCTTTAGTTCGCAAGTTGTATGATGAATCTGGTCTGACCGCTGATGATCTTCTTCCTGGAACAGATACTAAGATCGGCGAAGCGCTTATGACGCCGACAAAAATTTATGCAGATGTTGTACGTAGTCTTTCCCGTGATATTGATATCAAAGGAATGATTCACGTAACTGGCGGCGGTTTTTACGATAACCTGCCGAGAGTTTTACCTAATCAGGTAACAGCTGAGATTAATTTTGGATCATGGGATGTTCTCCCTGTCTTTAATTGGATGAAAGAGCAGGGCAATCTGAGCTGGCCTGAAATGCTGCAGATTTTTAACTGCGGTGTCGGCTACATCATGATTGTAAAGAAAGACAGAGAAGAAGATGTGCTTAACAGATTGCGTGGCATGAATATCAATTCATGGAAGATTGGCGAAACTATTGCTCGCGATGGTGATTCTGAGCAGGTGAACGTTAACTTCTAGTCCGATTCAGTTCACATTTATTTTGTTCTAATAAGAAAGCCCTGAAATATTAATTTCAGGGCTTTCTTTATTTGGTTTTATTGACGTTATTTCTGTTTCCAGTTTCCGGATGCATCTTGAATCCACCAGCCTGCGGGCGCTTTCTTTTGCCAAACATCAGTGAAAATATTAGTTATTTTTTCAATTTCACTGCCGGGTATGTTCATTGATGTTGCGACTTCAGCGTATAGTTCTTTTCTGGTTTTGTTATCTTGAGCGACCAGTCTGCGAACATTTGCCTTGTCGGATACTTTCAGGCCGTCATTGGATCTGAATTTGAGCAATCCTTTATTGTCGATGCCGATATTTCCAGCGTTGTAATAGGGTATGAGCTTCTGATGAGTTGCAGCTATACTCTGCTTAAGTCCCCTGATTGCCGAATTTGATTTTTTCAGACCTTCTATATCTGAAGTTGTTACGCTTTGTGCATGAGCATTAGATGGCGCGAGCATTGCTAAAAATGATGGCAGGGCTGAGCTATCCCCATTAGTTTTAGCTGGGTCTTGACTGGTCCCATAAACATCATCGACAATATCTTCTGCGGCTTTTTCCACCTGCGCAGCTGGGAAGTAGATATTGACCGTGACACATGCAGCAAACGCAAATAAAGTCATTAAAGTTAAAACCTGTGCGGTTTTTTTTAACATGATAATCTCCTGTAAAATTATTTTTGGGCTACTCTGAAATTCTTTTTAGTCTCTTAAGCATGTCTGAGAAGCTAATAAGATTTTCAGGGTTGCTGTTGATGACATTTATGCCGAACAATGGCGGCTTCTTAATAATATACTCGATTCCATCCTCTCTGATCAACCCTCTAATTTTAAATAAGTCATTGTTTAAAGTACACTCAAGGCCAAGCCCTGCATAACTGAATTGGCGGAAAAACTGCGAAAAAAGTCCAACCCCGGCCCCCGTTAAGCCCGACCCTGTCCCGATTACGGACAATGTGTTAACAGCTTTCAAACTTATTTCCTGATCTGAATCAGCGTCTGGTATGGAAACTGCGATAAGTTTAAATTCTGCAGGCTGGTCATATGCAACAACTAAATCTGTCAGGTCAAGATTCATCCTTCCTGTAATTCGTCCTATGTCTAGGGCCTTACTTAAAGGGATAAGTTTTAAATTATTAACTTTGAAATCCGCACCATATTGTCTGGATTTAGAAAATGGGTTTTCAGCGAAAATTTCAGAAACTTCCATGTCCCCACCGTAAACCTTACCATAAAAGGAGCCTTCGGTGGAGAAGGTCTTTGCAAGAAGCCAGAATTGCAAATCTCCGTTGAGGATTCCGTCCACAGGAAGCGAAGGAGGTGATAATGGTAAAAGGTTAACATCTCTCAAATTCAGTTTACCGCTCAAAACAAAGTCCTTTGAAAACGGATTTTCTGCCTGAACATCGACAAGTTTGAGCTGCCCTCCGCTTAGAGCAATTAATGGTATTTCCCCAAAAATAACTTCGTTTGAAGATACAGATAATGGAATGTTGAAATTTTTTAAAACCAGTGGTCCTGCGCGGACTTCTCCGAGGCGGATTGTTCCCTGTGTTGTTTTTTTAATCTTATCGCTTGTCTGCGGCAGAAAGTCATTACCAAGTACAATTGCAAATGGAAGTTCAGTTGAAACGTTTCTAGATTCTATGTCGGAGGAATGGAAGCTGCCTTTTGTGAGGCCGACAATCCCCTTAATGATAGCCTCAGAAGGTGAGCCGTTGAACTTACAGGTTAGGTTTATAGTCCCGTTCGCAGATAGATCAGCAAGGGAAAAAGGGTCGGCTATTAGTGTTTTAAATGGACGTCCTAAATACGGAATATTAATGTCTGCAGTACCTGAGTAGCGTAATCTTTTTTTAGCAGTATTAATTCTAGTAGCGATTTTGACACTACCCATATCTTGCCAGTTAACATCAATTTTTGATGAAATGGCACCATCACGATTAGGTAGGGTAGCGAGAATGGCTGCTTTTAGCGGGTTCTTGTTGAGGTCTAGGTAAAGGGTGTTAAAGAGAGCTTCACCTGTATTAATATTAAATACTGCGCTAATTTTTGAATCATCAAGTGGCAGAGATGATTTTAGTGATCCAGAGAGGCTGTCCACAAGGTATAATCCGTCTGGAGAACTAGCTGAAAGATTTTCGAAATTAACTAAAAGTTTAGGTTCTGGAGCTGAATTAATCTTGGCCACACTTAGTGACAGATCTAGTTTACCCTCTTTTTCCCATTTTGAGGCGGCTTCTCCTAGAATTTTTTCCGCAATCTCCTGCAGTAGAGGAAGTGGATCAAAAATATTTAAGGAAAGAGTTCCATCTGATTTTGGAGAATAATTTAAGCCTGCACTTATTATGGGGAGGTTTCCGACTTTTATTTTAAGGTCGGTGAAATTGGCCGTTTTATTTTCCGTAAAAAAAACACCGTTACCGGTTATCGATATGTTCGGGTTGTGCAGTTCAAGTTCGGGAATATTTAGGTGTAGGCTTGCAATGCGAATTGAGAGTTTACGGAAAGCAACACTGTCTTTTTCTAAGCTTAGTTCTGTACGAATGCGGATAGGGCCGCTTCTAAGTGGAGATCGTTCGGGGTTGAAATTTCCCTCGAATCTGAAATTGTTATTTTGAATATGGACAAGATATCCTTTTAATATCCCGGATAGGCCCGCTTTTGGTAAGTCTACGTTAAACTGATAGTTAACACCGAAGTTGCTTGACTCTTTTGAGTTAGCATTATGCGGCATAACCAGCATTAGCAGGATTGCGATAATAAAAATGTGGAAGCGGCGCTTATTCATAAATTACTACATACACCTGTGGCTGGCGTCTGAAAACTAAAAAACCGCCAGAATCTTTATGCAATTCTGACGGTTGTTTGATGCTTTGGTTGGGTGTTTTCAATTCCATCCCGTGGGCCGTTCTTAACCCAAGAATGGATTGAAATAACCAAATTTTATCCACGGACATTCTTTTTTAATGCGTTTGCGGAAATTATTGAAGCCCATTCCGGGGCCGAAATCGTATTGCTCTACAAGTTCCATGTATAGGTCTGGGTCAATATTTAGATTGCGTAGCTGTATAAAATCAAGCTCTGATTCCTTTACAGCCTTAATCAGTGCATTCGTTTCGTTCTCGGTGTCATTCACTCCCGGGAAGAACAGATAATTAAGCGAAACATGTATGCCATGTTTCTTAGCTTCAAATATTGTAGCAATAACATCTTCAAATTTATACCCTTTCGGGCGGTAGTACGCATTGTACACTGGCTCAAGAAAGCTGTTCATACTGACTCTTATAGATGTCAGTCCAGCTTCAGCAAGGGGTTGTATTGCGGCAGTTAAAGATCCGTTAGTGTTTATGTTAACGGTTCCCTTGCCGCCTTCTGATCTATATTTGCGAATTGATTCTGTCAGTAACTTTGCTTCAGTTAATGGCTCACCCTCGCAACCCTGACCGAATGAGAATATAGGTCTCGATTCGCGTTTGGCGTGGTAGTGCATTATTTCAGTTACTTCGTCGGCTGTCGGTGTAAATTTGATTCGTTCCTGCGTGGATGGAAATCCAGATTCTTCGGGTTGTTCGGATATGCAACCGATGCAACGCGCATTACAGGTTTGCGAGGTTGGAAGGGGAGCCTCAAATCTGCCTAGGGCAAGGTTCTGAGCGGCCGGACAGCCGTAAGTCAGCGCGCAGGTTGCTAGATGGCGGACCAGACGATTTTCAGGCATATCTTTCATAAGACGTTTTGCACCTGAATCTATTTTTTGTCGTGGAATTTTGGTAAAAACCTGTCTTTTATCTTCATCGACTACTTTTGCAGTGATCCAGAATCTGCCATTTGCAAAACCAACAGCTCCGTAAGAAAACATTGGCAAAACCGGAGCATCGTCAGTGTTTCCATAAGCGGCAAGTCCGGTCAGAGTAAGACCGGGGCAGGCAAACGCCGCAACCGCTGTCCCTTCAATTTCAACAACTTCACCTGTTTCAGGATCAAGGCCGATAGGGATTCTTCCGGGTAGCAGAAAAAATTCGCTGTCAGGTGGAAGTGGGATATATTCTTCTGGCTTAGGCTGTGATAATTCATCGCCTCGGCGACATATCATTTCAAGTTCTGGATGATCGAATATTTGTCCGTCTTTGTCCGCGTATACGAGTAGTGGGCGCGGTTTCTTTTTAGAAGGCATTTGTTGTTAATTCCTGTTCTAGTTTTCGGGAGGTTTAGGGAGAGTGGCAGTAAGAGTTGTTCCCTGACTTAATGAACTGGTAAAAGAAAGATCCCCGCCTGAGGCCATGACGATTAGCTTTGAGCTATATGTGCCAAGTCCTGTTCCATTCTTTTTCCCATGAGTTGCATAACGGTCAAAGAAGCTGTTCTTAATGGATTCGGGGACTTCGCCCAGATTATGAATTGTTGTAACTATCTGATTGTCTTTGTCCCGCATAGTTACTTTAATAATGCTATCATTCGGAGCCGCTTCAGCCGCGTTTTTAATCAGATTAGAGAACATGGTGATGATAAGGGATGCTTCTCCGTAGCAGACCACCGGGCATTCATCCTGTAAGGGAGTATCGTCGAGGTAGCACTCGATCTTAAGTTTCTTCTCTTCAACGATTTGGCTTACGTCACCGATAGCAGCCGTAATCGCTCTAAAAATATTAAATGGATGTGCGTCAGCAACAAGTGATCCAGTTTCGAGCCTGATAAGGGTCAAAGATGTATCAATCTGACGAATCATTCGTTCGCTTGTGGTGCGGACAATTTTAGCTAGAGGCTGATATTCTTCATTAATATCGGCTTCTGTTTCGAGTATTCGCGACATTCCTACAATGGTCGCAGTAGGCGATCTCAAATCGTGGCGCGCTATACGCTCCATTTCTTCTCTGATTTGGAGCTGTCTGCGCTGGTCCGTTACATCTAGAGATAGAAGTAAGAACACAGATGGCGCGACTTGTTCAATGGTCAGATCCCAAAAACGATCATAAGCAAAAACGGATTTAAGTGAGTGGATGCGATACGCTTCTTGATCGGTGAAAAGATTATTGCGCACTTCTTCAGCAAGAAATGGAATAAAGGGAACTATAGAATCTGAATCCTTGATCGGAAGCGTTTTAAGAGCAGATTTGTTTGCTAAAATAGTTTTATTGGTACAAGCACATATCAGTAGCGCTGGAAATGGCAACCCTTGTAGAATCAAATCGTAAAGTTTGGAGTTGTCTTTGATTTCTTTTTGACGGGCGATTTCTTTCTGATATTTTGAAATATGTGAGATGATGTCAGATATGGACGCTGTGGAAGAAAGATATGAAACATTTTGAAATTCAAAAAGGGGTTCGAATTCTTCCGGTTTATTTACGTCTAATAAAAAAAGAGCATTTGATGCAGGATTTATATCACGTATTGATGAGAACGTTTCGAAGGTATCTTCAAATTCACCGAATAGGATTAGATCCGGTTGTTGGCTCGCATAAATAAAAAGAGTCTCTCTAGCAAATTTTGCTATGGAGACGGAGTGACCTTGATTATGAAGTTCAAGTGTTAATGAATGTAGTTGCGGATTTTTACCCGCAATCAAAATATTGAGATTGCTATGAGAACCAACAGAACAACAGTCTTTCATATACCCTCCAACAGCTTACGCGGAACCTGGAGTCTGGAAGAAACCATTTGCCCAGCGTGTTGAGTCGTAATAACTCCGAGAAACGGACACTGGGTTAAGTCCGAGTTTCAGGATCGATTCTTCAAGTTCGTCCCACTGAGCCTCTTCGAAATGAGTAATTAAATTCAGATACTTATGGTAGTCGTTTTCTTCCCCACATAGTGCTGCGCGGAGGTCGGCTTCCAGAGGTAAATATTTGGTAACTGATGCCATAGGCATGTCAAACATTGCTTCAAGCAGAGAAAACAGTCCCAGCAAAAACATTGATTCAGGCTGTAATTTGTTTTTGGATTCTGCTGTAACTAATTCAAGAAATTTTGCGCGCTGAGTGGCCAGCTGTGGTAGTTCGGAACTCTTGCCACTTGAGGTCAAGTCGGTAAGAAGGATAACCCGTAACCAGTTCTTTATAAGTGTCCATCCCGCTAATACGATGGCTTGTTTTATAGAAGTTATTTTTTGCTTGAATCCGAAAGTAGGTGAGTTCAGCAGAGTCAGGAGCCTGTAGCTGATGGAAACATCGTTTTGCAAAGCTTTTGCTAGTGCAGTAAAATCTTGAGCTGGATCTTCGATGAGTTTGAAAAGTTTTAATCTGACTATTTCACTGGGACGTAGTTTCCTGCCAGCGATATTTTCAGGCCGTTTGAAATAAAATCCTTGAAAAAATGCAAATCCGAATTTCTGAGCCAATTGAAAGTGGGACATGTCTTCAACGCGTTTTGCTATTAACTTAACGCCTGCTTTTTGTGCTATGCAGTGGATTTTATGTAAGCTTTCTTCTGTCGCTGATTTAATGTCGACAATTGCTACGTCTGCGTAGTTTATAAAAAGTTCGCCTTGCGGACGTCCTTCAAAATCATCAATTGCAATTGTATACCCGTCGTGAGCGAGCTCTTGCAAAGATTTAATAAGATTTGGTGTTGGCGGAGTCATCTCTGGAATTTGAACAACAGTATTCTTTGCAGGTAGCGAATAAGGTATTTTTTCGACAATGGATTTATGAGAAAAATTGATAACTAATTTTACGTCGCTAGGAAGTTCTTCACCTGGAGTTGAACAGGAATCTGCAGCAACATTTAGAGTTGCCTTGTAGTCATCAGATATAATTGCGGTTGTTGCAGAACTGCTGTTGCGGAAGAAAAGTTCATATCCCCACAGAGATTGGTCCGGCTGTAGAATTGGCTGCCGGGCAAAAAATATTTTGTCGTAGAGTGGGACATTACCAGAGTTCATATTGCTACTGCTTTGTTACTAATTTATTCAACAACTCGTATTGGATATAATTTTTTCACAACATTTACTAGTGCTTAATTGTTATAGAATCTTTTAAATAGTAAATTAGAAAATTATGTATTTAGAATTGTTGATGTTTGTTAATTAATGGTATTTAAATCTTACAATTTAGCAGGTTCTGTATTCTTGTATTTGTCTTGTTATTCTGAATGTATGAAACTGCTTTTAAACTTTTTTGCTAATTGTCTTACTGTACAACGCTAGAAAAGGCGGAATCGAATAAACGATTCCGCCCAAATAAAGACGTATATAAGTCGTTGTATGACTTAACGTTTTGAATACTGGTACTTTGCGCGTGCGCCTGGCTGACCTGGTTTCTTACGTTCTTTCTTACGAGCATCACGAGTCAGAAGACCTGCACGTTTAAGAAGAGGACGAAGCTCAGGGTCCATAGCGAGAAGAGCGCGGGAAATGCCGTGTCTGACAGCCTGTGCCTGACCAGCTACTCCGCCGCCATCAGCATTGACTGTGATGTCAAATTTGCCGACGAACTTTGTTAATTTAAGAGGCTGCTGAACAATCATCTGCAGAGTTTTACGAGGAAAGTAATCTTCGTAAGGTCTGCCGTTGACTGTGATCACGCCTGTACCTGCGTACATGCGAGTGCGTGCTACAGCATTCTTTCTTTTACCAGTACCGTAATTAAAATCTTGGCTCATTTTTTTATCCACCTGTAATTAGAATTCGAAAGGCTTAGGAAGCTGTGCTTCGTGAGGATGCTCAGTACCCGTGTAAATTTTAAGCTTAGTAAGCATCTTTCTGCCGAGGCTACTCTTAGGAAGCATGCCGCGTACAGCAATTTCGATAACTGCTTCAGGTTTTCTCTCAAGCATTTCTTTCAAAGTCCTGGATTTGATTCCGCCAGGGTGATTTGTGTGCTTGTAGTAAGTCTTCTGATCCAGCTTGTTGCCTGTAACTCTGATTTTGTCAGCGTTAAGAACGATGACGAAGTCGCCAGTGTCAGCGTGAGGTGTGAACATTGCTTTGTCCTTGCCTCTGAGCTTTGTAGCGATTCTTGTTGCCAGACGGCCAAGTACCATGTCGGTTGCATCAACAACGTACCATTCACGGCTGATGTCTTCACTCTTTGGAATATATGTTTTCATTTAAAAATGCTCCTTTACGTAGAATCGGGGAATGGGACTTATACATATAATGTTCGTTTGCTGTCAAGAGCAAATAGTCTCTTCCCGGTTTTATTTAAGATTCGGCAATAACCTTCTTGAGGGTAGCTAAAGCCTTATCAATTCCTTTTGGATCGGTACCACCGGCCTGTGCCATGTCTGGCCTGCCGCCGCCACCGCCGCCTACCTCTGCTGCAACGGGTTTGATCAGTGCACCAGCCTTAAACCTACTTGTCAGGTCTTTGGTCACTGCAATGATCAGGGAAACTTTATTATCTTCAACCTCGGCCATCAGACAAATGATACCGGAATCCAGTTTGGATTTCAGTGCATCAGTTTGATCGCGCAGGGCTTTAACATTTGTCACTTCAAGTTTGGCTGCAATAACTTTAATGCCGCCAATTTCTTCAACAGAACCCATAAGATCCGCACCAGCACCAGAAGCAAGCTTAGCCTGCAACTGATCGTTCTTACGGGTCAGTTCTTTGGTTTGTGCAACCAAGGCTGCGATTTTATCTGCAAGCTGACCGGGAGCAGCTCTCAGTATGTTCTGAGATTTGCTTAGCTCGTCACGCTGTCCTTGTAAGAACGCGAGTGAGTTCCAGCCTGTAGCTGCTTCAATGCGGCGTATGCCCGCAGCAACGCCTGATTCGGATAGGATCACGAATGTTCCGGCCTCGCCAGTTGTTTTTATGTGTGTACCACCGCAAAGTTCCATGCTTTCTCCGGCAATGTCGACAACTCTAACGACATCTCCGTATTTTTCACCAAACAGTGCGGTAGCGCCTTTTTCAACAGCTTCTTTGCTGGTTAGTTCCTGTACATCAACAGCTGTTGATGCCAGAATGGCGCGGTTCACCTCATTTTCAACTTGCCTGACTTCTTCAGGTGTCATGGCTGCAATATGAGTAAAGTCAAAGCGGAGCCTGTTTGGACCAACCAGTGAACCAGACTGCTTTACATGGTCCCCGAGAATCTTTCTTAGGGAGGCATGGAGCAGGTGAGTCGCTGTGTGGTTACGCTCAGTTGCTACTCTGATTTCATCATTTACTTCCAGCTTTGCTTCCTGATCGAGAAGAAGCTCGCCTTCGTTCACAAAAATTTTACAAGCGGTCAAATCTTGAGAAGCCTTAACTGATTCCAGTATATCGGCATTCCCCGTCATGGTTCCGACTTGGCCTGAATCGCCCATCTGTCCACCGGACTCGCCATAGAAAGGAGTCGCCGCAGTGATCAGCCAACCGCCTTCGCCTTGTGTAATGCGCTCAGTGTGCTGACCTTCTTCCGTGAGGAGATTAACGATTCGGGATTCAGTTACCAGTTCACCATAACCAGTGAATTGATTTTTGAGCCCTGCTTCAAGAACAGTGCGGAAAATAGCCGCAGCGTCCTTTTCGCCAGAACCTTTCCAAGCTTTCTTCGCGCGGGTTTTCTGCTCAAGCATAGCCGCTTTAAAGCCAACTTCATCAACAGTGAATCCGTGCTTTTCGGTGACATCGTTAACGATATCAAGCGGGAATCCGAAAGTGTCATAAAGCTTGAATGCTAGCTCTCCGGAAATTGTATTTTTACCATCGTTTCTAAGGGCTTCCATCTCGTCTTCGAGAATGATGAGGCCTTTGTCGAGAGTCTGGCTAAATCTTTCTTCTTCTTCACGGACCATACGGGCCATGAAATCTTTGTTGTCTTTAAGTTCGGGGAACTGTCCGCCCATGTCCGCGACAACCATTCTGACTGTCTCGTGGAGGAAGGGATCTGTTAGCCCGAGAAGACGACCGAAGCGGAATGCTCGTCTGATCAAACGGCGGAGTACGTAACCCCGACCTTCGTTTGAAGGGAGGATCTGATCAGTTATTAGAAATGCGATAGAGCGGGAGTGGTCGGCAATGACCTGCAACGCTGTATCTATTTCTTTGTCGTCTTTATATTTCACACCAGCTTTCTTTGCCACAGCTTGGATCATAGGCTGAAAGAGGTCTGTTTCGTAGTTAGACTGCACGCCCTGACAAACAGCAGTTATGCGCTCAAGGCCCATTCCTGTATCAATGGATGGGCGTGGAAGCGGCACACGGTTGCCTTTTTCATCTTGGTCGTACTGCATGAAAACGAGGTTCCATATTTCAAGATAGCGGTCGCAGTCGCATTTTCCGATCCCGCAATTGGGACCACAGCTCATGTTTTCGCCCTGATCAATATGGACTTCTGAACATGGACCGCAAGGGCCAGTATCGCCCATGGTCCAGAAGTTTTCTTTTTCACCTAGTTTGAAAATCCGGTCAGGAGAAACGTTGACGGCTCTTTTCCAGATTTCTCCAGCTTCATCATCGTCATTAAATATCGTAATGTATAGCTTGTCTTTAGGGAGTTTCAATTCCTCAGTAAGGAATTTCCAGCAAAATTTGATGGCGTCTTCTTTAAAGTAGTCGCCAAAAGAAAAATTGCCCAGCATTTCAAAGAAAGTATGATGGCGAGCGGTACGGCCTACATTTTCGAGATCGTTATGCTTGCCTCCTACGCGTAAACACTTCTGAGATGAAGTTGCGCGGACATATTCTCTCTTTTCCTGTCCAAGAAAAGTCTTCTTGAACTGAACCATTCCTGCATTAGTAAAGAGCAGGGTTGGATCATCTTTAGGAACCAAAGAAGAACTGCTTACAATAGTATGCTCGTTTTCCTTGAAAAATTTTAGGAATCTTTCTCTTATTTCGCTGGCCTTCATGGGCTGTCTCCGTAAAAACTCTAATGCCTTAGAACTATGTAATGTTACATAAAATAAACATTTTTAGAACTAGTTCTGGTTTATATTTGCGGCTTTTATTCGTAAAACCCCGGGTGGCCGGGGTGATTAATCTAAAGTCGGGCCAAAAGGCTCTACTCGTCAGGAGTGGCTTCGTCAACCTTCTCTGCTTTTGTAGTTGCTTTTGTAGTCTCTTTCGTAGCTTTTTTGGGAGCTTCTTCAGGAGCTTCTTTCATTCCGAGATGAACAAGGATTTTATCTTCAATTTCCTGGCGCATTACAGGGGTGTCCATCAAGAACTGACGAACATTTTCTTTACCCTGTCCAAGTCTTTCAGAACCGTAAGCGTACCATGCGCCGCTCTTGTCAATGATTCCATAATCTACACCGAGGTCAATAATTTCGCCTTCGCGAGACATCCCTGTACCATATAAGATGTCAACAAGTGCTTCTCTGAATGGCGGTGCAACTTTATTTTTAACAATCTTGATTCGTGTGCGGGAACCGTAGACTTCCTCTTTGTCTTTGAGGGTCTGGATTCTGCGGATATCAAAACGTACTGATGCGTAGAATTTGAGGGCATTACCACCGGAAGTTGTTTCCGGGTTACCGTATCCAGCCATGCCGATCTTCATGCGGATCTGGTTGATGAAAAGTACAACCGAATTAGATTTGTGGATAGTTCCTGTTAGTTTTCTGAGGGCATGAGACATAAGTCTTGCCTGTCCGCCAACTTGAGTTTCACCCATGTTTCCTTCTAGCTCGGCCTGCGGGATAAGCGCGGCAACGGAGTCAATAACAACGATATCTACTGCGCTTGAGCGGACCAGCAGATCGGTTATTTCCAGTGCTTGCTCACCGTAATCAGGCTGAGAGATGAGAAGTTCATCGGTATTAACTCCGAGTCTCTGAGCATACTTAACATCAAGAGCATGTTCCGCATCAACGAAGGCAGCGGTACCGCCGTTTTTCTGACATTCTGCAATTACATGCAGGGCCAGCGTTGTTTTACCTGATGATTCAGGTCCGTAAACTTCCGTGACTCTACCTTTAGGAATACCGCCGATGCCGAGAGCTAGGTCAAGGCTGATGGATCCTGTTGGGATAACGGGGATGGCTTGTATAGCTCCAGAGTCAAGGCGCATGATAGAGCCCTTACCGAACTTGCGTTCAATGGTGGTAAGTGCTGTATTCAGGGCTTCCTTGCGAAGTTCTGCGGGATTTGCTGATTTTCTACTCATGTTTTCTCCAGTTTTGGCTTAGATGTTTTGGCGCATTTTTTTCAAGTGATTGTCACATGCACAAGAACCCTTTCGGGCGGGATGCGGTATCCACATCAAGCAACTGCCTTCGATACCAAATCGGCGTAAATAACGCAATCTTTAACGTTCATATAAAAAATATTATTCGATCTAAAATCGTTGAAAATATTTCTTATAATGGGCCGCTTAACGGTTCTTTTATAAGGTAGAGGTACGTTATACAGCGGTTGCAGTTTATAAAAAATGAAGGTACTGCCGCCCCTATGAACAAACAATATGACGCACTAGCCCTTTTTTCAGGGGGCCTCGATAGTATATTAGCATGCAAGGTTATTCAGGATCAGGGACTCAAAGTTCTCGGACTTCACTTCATCACGCCGTTTTTCGGCAATCCTGAGAAAATTGAAGAATGGCAGGATCTTTACGGTGTGGAGATTATGCCTGTCGATATCAGTGAGCAATACATACAAATGATGCTTGATGTTCCAGCTCATGGCATGGGTAAGCTGATTAATCCTTGTGTTGACTGTAAGATTATGATGATTCGCCATGCACGCGCCATGATGGAACCGTTTGGTGCTAAATTCATCATTTCCGGTGAAGTACTCGGACAACGGCCAATGTCTCAACGTCAGGAATCACTTAATTCCATTAAAAATGATGCTGATGTTAAGGACCTGCTTTTGCGTCCGCTTTGTGCAAAAACGCAGACCATAACCCCTGTTGAATCATCCGGCTTGGTGGATAGAGAAAAACTTCCACGCATCAGTGGACGCGGACGTAAAGATCAGCTTGCGCTGGCGAAACATTACGGATTTACCGTAATTCCAACTCCTGCGGGCGGTTGCAAACTTACAGAATACGAAAATACAGCTCGAATTTTACCTTTGCTCAAAAATCTCGAAACCCCTGATATTAATTTCTACAAGCTCGTGCTTGCAGGAAGGCAGTACTGGGCTGGCAATAAGCTGTTGGCTGTCGGTAGAAATCAGGCGGATAACGAGCTCTTAGAATCTTTAGTTCGCGAAAATGATTACACTTTTGAAGTAAGAGATTTCACTGGCCCGCTCAGTTTAGGGCGCAGTCTCCATGGCGAGCCATGGTCTGAACAGGATATCCTTTCTGCCGCCGCATTTACCGCTGCATTTTCAGCGAAGGCTCGTAATGAAGACGGGGAAGTAGTCGTTGAAGTTGTTGGGCCAGAGGGGAAAAGCGAAGTTTCTGTTGTTCCGTCAAAAGAAACTGAAGTCGTTTTTGCAGGGCCAAACATTGATGGGCTAAAAGGGTGGAAAATAGGACGGGATAAGTTTAGAGTCGAAAAGATTGAGCTTGAAAAATCAAAACGTAGAAATAATTACTAATCTTTATACTGTATACTTTCTTCATTCCCGGAGGGGTTAATGCTTTCTCATTCTATTTATTTTTTTATCAGTATATTTCTGCTTTGGTTTGGCGCGGACTGGATTGTTGATTCCGCGTCTAAAATAGCTAAAAAGTACCACGTATCAGATCTTGTTATCGGACTTACCATTGTTGCTTTCGGTACTTCCGCTCCTGAGTTTCTTGTCACCGCAACTGCGGCTTTCAAAGGGCTTTCGGATATATCTTTATCTAATGTAGTTGGGTCTAATATCTTTAATCTAGGTTTCATTTTGGGGCTTATGGCTCTGATTAAACCGCTTCCGACCACGCGAGCTCTTGCTTTTCGTGATACGCCTCTTTTGCTGGCTACCACTGCGCTTATTCTGGGGCTTGCTTACACAGGAAACCTTGGGCGCGGCGCTGGGTTTCTGCTCATGTCGATTCTCATAACGTATATTGTTTACTTAATTGTACACAGCAAGCGTGCTGCTAAGTCTCTTGCAGGAATTCCGAAGGGGGATGAAGAAGAAGTTGATCTGAACTGGAAAGACTATACTAAACTTCTTGCGGGATTTGTTGCAATCGCGCTTGGCGGCGAATTTATGGTTGATTCTGCCTCCGCAATTGCGACTCATTTTGGCGTATCCAATTGGGTCATCGGGATGACAATTGTTGCCGCCGGAACATCTCTTCCTGAATTGGTAACTTGTTTATCTGCGGCCCTTAAAGGACGCAATGAAATGTTGCTTGGTAACTTGATCGGTAGTGATTTCTTCAACTTTGCCGGTGTGCTCGGGCTGACATGTATCATGCGTCCGCTTGAAGTTTCTCCCGAAGCATTACCCGGACTGGCTATTTTGGTCGGCATGGTCGCGCTTGTATTAATTTTCATCCGTACAGGATGGAAGGTCACGCGTACCGAAGGGGCTATACTTATTTCACTAAGTCTACTCAGGTGGGTTCAGGATTTTATGGGTTAGATTTGTTTTTTTCTAATTTGTTTAATTGCCCTCTGTGGATCCAAGTCTACAGGGGGCTTTCTTAATCTCTCGCATTTTTGAGTTATCTGTCGTATAAAATTGAACATATCAGTATTATGGCATTTAAGGAGATATTATGTCTGAGAGCTCATCCGGTCCATTTCAGCACCCTAAGCCGTTTTACCTGCTTTTCTCTGTCGAGATGTGGGAACGGTTTGGATATTATGGAATGCAGGCCCTTTTGGTTTTGTTTATGGTCAAGAAGCTGGGGTTCACGGATGAACTTGCGGATACTACTTTCAGTGCATTTGCAGCTCTCGTTTATGCTTTTATGTGCCTTGGTGGGTATATCGGGGATAAAATTCTTGGTAACCGAAGGACCATGTTTCTCGGGGCGATAGTGCTTGCGATTGGGTATGGGTTGCTCGGTATTGACTGTGAAAGGTTCTTATATCCGGCTCTCGGGATAATTATTGCGGGTAATGGTCTCTTTAAAGCGAATCCTTCGGCCCTTGTATCAAAACTCTATGACAAAGGTGATCCGCGAGTGGACGGGGCTTTTACTCTTTATTATATGGCTATCAATATCGGCTCTTTCGCGGCCATGTCTCTTTGCCCGTTTATACAGGAAATATACGGCTGGAATGCCGGTTTTTTTGTTTGTTTCATAGGCATGGGGATTGCCGTTGTTAACTACATAATTTTTAGAAGAATACTTGATCCGATAGGTTCGGAGGCAGATTTTAAACCTCTCCATTTTCGCAACTGCGGTATTACAATAATCGGGACAATCGCTGTTGCCGCAGTGTCAGCACTTTTGCTGAAACACCTGACTGTTGCGCACGAACTGCTTTATACTGCGGTTGTCGTTGTCGCTGGTCTATATATTCGGGAAATTTACCGAGCTGAGCCTCACGAACGTTCGAATTTAATTATCTGTTTGATTTTGATGGTGGAGGCTGTCGTGTTTTTTGCACTGTATCAGCAGATGCCGACATCGCTAAATCTTTTTGCCGCAAGAAATGTTCATCTTTCAATATTTGGAATGCCCGTACAGGCTGCAACCTTTCAGGCATTGAATCCTTTCTGGATAATGATCCTCAGTCCCATTTTGGCTGTTGTTTACACTAAGCTTGATAGGTCGGGAAAAGACTTCTCTCTGCCCGGTAAGTTCGCGCTTGGAATGGTTATGTGTTGTGCGTCTTTTCTGACTTTGGCGCTGGTGGCTAAGTATAGAGCTGATGCTACCGGTTATATTGATGGGAACTGGCTTGTTATTAGCTACTGTTTTCAAAGCTTGGGAGAGCTGCTCGTCAGCGGGCTGGGGCTGGCAATGGTTGCGCGTTTGACTCCTGAGAGATCTATGGGATTTATGATGGGAGCATGGTTTATGTTTCAGTCCGTTGCTATGGTGCTTGGCGGGTTTATCGCAACCATGGCAAGTGTTCCGCAAGGGGGCATTCATGCGACCAAGTCCCTGATTATTTATGGAGATCTATTTATGAGGATTGGCCTTGTTACTGGAGCCATTGCGCTTGTGATGACTCTTTTCGTGCCTGTTCTTAAAAAACATATTAGCGACTAGTGATCATTAACCTTGAAAAGATTATTCTGAGCTAAATGTCTTGCCTGTTTCAAAGAAGGTGACTATCTTTTGTTCACAATGGTTGGAAGAAATAGAATGTTTTGAATATTGGCAGGGGCTGCTTTTGTCAGCTATCCTGTTTATTTTCATTGGATAATAAAAATTGTGAGGAGAAAATTATGACTAGATTTGGTTCTGCCGGTTCAATTCAGACAAAACCGGAAGCCCTGAACGCTTTTATGCGCGGGGTTTATAATTGGATGAGTTTGGGACTTTTGATGACTGCTGCTGTTGCGTGGTTTACCGCATCAACTCCAGCCATTTTGAATATGGTTTATTCAGTTAATCCAACAACCGGAGTAGCTGGTCCTACCATGCTGTTCTGGGCAGCTCTCGTCGGTGAAATAGGGCTTGTTTTCTACTTAAGCGCCCGTATCGCGACTCTTTCTGCCAGTGCTGCAACTGGTTTATTCATGGCTTACAGTGGGCTTAACGGCTTAACTTTGTCCGTTCTTCTGCTTGCTTACACCGCATCTTCTATCTTTCAGACATTCCTTGTCACAGCTGGAATGTTCGCGGCTTTATCCATTTACGGTCTTACTACAAAGAAAGATCTGACTGGCATGGGCACCTTTATGATGATGGGTGTTTTTGGAATTATTATTGCTTCTGTTGTGAACATGTTCATGCAGAGTTCTGCAATGAATTTCGTGATCTCCGTAATTGGAGTCGTTGTATTCGCTGGTCTTACAGCTTACGATTCTCAGAAGCTTAGGATTATGGGCGAAAATGTTCCAGAAGGTGATGAGGTTGCTCTCAGACGCGGAACAATAATGGGCGCGCTGACACTCTACCTTGATTTCATCAACTTGTTCTTATTCTTACTAAGATTTATGGGTTCTTCACGCAATTAATTTGCGAGCATGATTTGCTCTAATTGACTTGGTGCAGATGATTGTTTGTAATATATGATGTTCATTTAAGTGTCTGTATTAAAATGAGATTAATAGTAACAAGGGGAGCCGCGAGGTTCCCCTTGATTTTTCAGGTGAGAAACTAATGGCTTGTTTACGTACCGCGCAAAATATTCTCAGTCCCATATTGACTCCGGCAGGACATGTTTACGGATCTATAATGGGGTGCAGGGCTAATCTCTTTCGCAGGGGGGTCTTTAGTCGTTTTAATCCCTCATGCCCGTGTGTTTCCGTAGGGAATATAGGGTCTGGCGGTAGTGGAAAAACACCGCTATCCGGGTGGCTTTTGAAATGGGCACATAAACAGGGAATGGAATCTGCTCTTCTTACGCGTGGATACGGTGCATCTCCCAAAAAATTTCCATGTCTGGTCACTGCTGAGACCCCAGTAAAAGAGTCTGGTGATGAACCTTTAATGCTTGCAACTGATAACCCTTATGCGCGGGTCATTGTTGATCCTGTCCGAAAGCGTTCCGGTAAATGGGCGACTGCGTCTTTTCAGCCTGATTTAATTGTGCTGGATGATGGTTTTCAGCATATGGCTGTCCAGCGCGATTTAGACTTTGTACTGATGACTCCTGATGATTTTACTGACGGCTGGAACAAGGTAATTCCGCGAGGAACATGGCGAGAAACGGAAGATGCTTTGTGCCGGGCAGATGTCTTTTTCGTTAAGAGCTCGGTTGCGGATTTTAATTCCATGAAGGGCGTGATAACAGAAAGGTTGGGCGAATTTAAGAAACCTGTATTTCAATTTAGTTTGAAAGCGGAAAGCTTAATATCTTTAAAAAGTGGTGATTCTGCACCTTTCGGTTGCGATAAATTTCTATTGGTTTCAGGGATCGGAAAACCTGAACAGTTCTTTGACGACAGTGTTAAGTTTATGCGTCAGGAGCCAGCTGGGCACCTTGTATTTAAGGATCATCATCCGTACCGAGCACAGGATGTGGATGATATCAGGCGCAAAGCTAAACTCATTGCGCGTGAAAATGGTCAATATAATTTTGTAAAAGTTATATGTACCCCTAAAGATGCAGTCAAATTAAGCGCCCTAGGGTGTGATGAGTTTTATACAATTGACCTTCGAGTTGAATTTTCAGAATCAATTTTCTTTGACGAAACTGAGTCTTGCGGTTTTGATAGTTGGTGGAATCGTGACAGACTTAATTCATATTCGCAGGAACGTATCGGTGAAAATGAAAGTGTTTAAATAAGAAGTCGTAAATAAAGGTGCATAAATAAAAGTGCGCATCAATTAATAATAGTATGCATAACTAGCGTTTAGATTATGCCGTTTACATAAAATTTCAGAATAGATTTGTAAAAAATTGCGATCTCTAGATCGCAGTCGAATTTTAAAAGATCAACTTATATAATCTTCGAAAACATGTAGCCGTTTGAGCTACTTATTTACATCACAACAATTTAGAATCAGGATAAATATCATGGGAAAAAAATCAAAGAAATCAGGCGTGCTTAAGCCTTTCGAAGTACTTAAAGTTTTGCGCGCAGCCGAAAGACCTCTTTCAGGTGGCGAAGTTCAAAAAAAACTTGGACTCACAAAACAACATCGTAAATTTGTAAAGAATATACTCATTGATCTCGTCAATGACGGAACCATTGTCAAAGCCAAAAGGGGCTATGGTTTGCTTGAAAAAATGGATCTTATAATTGGTAAATTACAAGTTCAAAGATCCCGCGTTGCATTTGTTATTCGCGAAGATAAAGGTAGCAACGATATATTTATCAGCCCTCGGGCAATGGGTGATGCGTGGCATGGAGACAGGGTTTCTGTTGCACTCATCGGTGGTAAAAGCCGTGGCAAGAACCCCGAAGGGCGCATTGTTGCTGTGCTAGAACGGGGGAAACAGGTCTTTCCGGTTAGAGTCGTAGGGCCTATGGGCGAAAGTGGGCTGTTATGTAACCCAACAGATCCAAGGCTTGATTTTGGCATTCTGGTTGAACCTCGCAATACTGTTAAACCTAAGCCGAAGAAGAAAAAACACATTGATGAGAATGTCGGCAAAGAAGCTTTTGAAAAAGCAAATAGCCCGGCTGATGTTCCAGAAAACGTGGAAGCTGAATTCGATTATTCAAAAGTTTCTCGCGGAGATATTTTGCTTGTTGCGCCCGGCGCGCGTCTTAAGTCTGATTTGTGGAAAGGTAAGATTCTTAAATACCTTGGACGCGAAGATGATACTCTTGTGCAGGAAGCTATTGTTAAGGCAAATCACGGCGTTCCTACTGAATTTCCAGGGTCTGTGCTTGCTCAGGCAGGTAAGTTGCCTGAGCAGCCAACCGAAGCTGATTATAAAACTCGCGAAGACATGCGCGAAATTCAGTTCGTCACCATCGACGGAGCTACCGCAAAAGATTTCGATGACGCAATTCATGTCGAAACCACTCCTACCGGATACCGCTTACGGGTCGCAATTGCGGACGTGAGTCATTATGTCGCAATGGAAACGCCCATGGACCGTGAAGCTCGCAGACGCGGTAACTCATACTATTTCCCGAAATCAGTGGAACCTATGTTCCCTGAAGCCCTTAGTAACGGGCTATGCAGTCTTAATCCCAATGTTGAACGCCTCGCCATGAACGCAACAATCGAGTTTGATAAAAATGGCGTTCCAAAGTCTTCGACCTTCGCTCCTGTCGTAATCCGTAGTCATGCCCGACTCACTTATGATCAGGTTTTCAATGCTGTTATCGAGGGTGACAAAGCAGAGCGCGAAAAGATTAAAGAAGTTATTCCGATGCTTGAAGTCGCGGAAAAACTTGCCCGCCAGATTAATGCGCGAAGGAATGAGCGTGGGAGTTTGCAGTTTGATCTGCCTGAACCAGAAATTATTTCTAATATAGAGGGAATTACTGTTGATATTTGCCCAAGACCCCGCAATTTTGCCCATCAGATGATCGAAGAATTTATGATCGCGGCTAATGAAGCTGTCGCGGAATTTCTTACTGCGCGTGAAATGCCGTGTTTGTACCGTGTGCATCCTGGCCCAGATCCAGAAAAGCTGAGAAACTTTTTCAAGGTATTGAATAAAATGGGTGTTGCCGGAGAGATTCCAGACGCCGTGACACCGCAGGCTTTGCAGCAAGTGCTAAGCAGCGCAGTAGGTGAGGATCAGGAATTTTTGGTCAGCAGGATGCTCATTCGTTCAATGAAACAAGCTAAGTATGAGCCTGGTAACGAAGGTCATTTCGGGCTTGCTTCCGAATGCTATTGCCACTTTACTTCGCCAATCAGACGTTATGCCGACCTTGCTGTTCATAGATTTTTAAAAGTTACGCTTGGTGATCAGCATCAGGCCATGCCTGCTCAGAAACAGCTTACGAGTCTTGGCGCTCACTTAAGTGGACGCGAAAGAGTTGCCATGGAAGCTGAGCGTGAAATACTCAAGCGCCTGACTATTATTTTCCTTAAAGATAGAGTCGGTGAAACTTTCGACGCGATTGTCTCTTCTATGGCAGATTTTGGATTCTGGGTAGAATTCCAAGGTGTTATGGCTGAAGGTATGATTAGATTAGCAAATTTAAGCGACGATTATTATACTTTCTGGCCTGATCGTCAGATGATTGTGGGCGAGCGTTCAGGTAAGTCATTCAGAATGGGGCAGAGAATAAAGGTAAAACTGGATTCTGTTAGCTTGGAAATGCTTGAAGCGAATTTATCGGTGGTAAGCGGGGCGGAAGATTTTAAGAAATTTGTTTAGCTAGCAGACTTCGTTTATTTGCCAGTGGCCTTGTCTAAGTGTCTGACTACTTTGCAAAAAAGAGGCAAACTGATGACTTTTTCATCAACTTCACAACTGAAAACGTCATCAGCTTCGGATATGATATTAAGAGCTTCGTATAATTTTACGAGAGATTCCTGTGAATTGTTGCCGAATAAATCTTTGAGCATAGAAGAGATTTCAGAGGGGGCTTCCTTTGCAATAGTCAGTATCATTCCTGACTCTCCAAAGTCAAAATCGAAGTGCTCTGCATATTCTGCTGCAACATGTTGCATATCTCTTCCCTTGGTCATGTCGTATGGCTCCAGATTTATTCCGTATAATATATAAAGTCATTACTACATACCTTCAGGTTTGAAAAGCAATCTGTATTTATAAAATGGTTGCGCCAAAATTGCTCATGAGTTAATCATAGATAAACGCATGTTAAATTAAGATTGATTGGAGCGAGTAATGACAAATAAAGATTTTGATTCATTCTTCAAACGCTTACAGGAGCAGACCGACATTTCTACGCAGGCTGCTCTTGCCCGAGTTTTAGGGGTTGGACGGGCTGCTGTTTCTTTGGTGAAGAAAAAGGGAGCTGTCCCTCCACGATGGATACTAGAGTTGTCTGTCCGTTATAATATTGATTCAACTTGGCTTGAATCTGGCGTCGGGTTGCCACACCCGGAGGAAAGTTCCGAAGCTTTTGCAGACGATTTTGCAAGAATACCTAAAGTTGCTGCAAGGTTGTCAGCTGGGGGCGGGTCTTTTGAGACTGGCGGTGAGGTAGAAGGATATTATGCTTTTCGTAAAGATTGGATAGGAACGAAGGGAAATCCTTCAGATATGGTGCTGATGGAAGTCTATGGAAACAGCATGGAGCCTGAATTAAAAGAGGGTGATGTTGTTTTACTTGATCAGTCTAAGCAAGATGTCTTAGCTGGTGGAATATATGCTATCGGCGTTGAAGATACTGTTATGGTAAAGCGTGTAGAAAAGCGCCCAGGTCAAATAGTGCTTCACAGCGATAATAAAGACTATACACCTATTTTTCTTGGCGGAGATGAATTGCAAAACGTAAGAGTGCTCGGTCAGGTGATGTGGGCTTCGCGCGAATATCATTAAAGTCAAATAAGTTAGTATATTATTAGCGAGTTCGTTTAGTGTCTACACTGCGATCTCGCTTTTTTATTGTCAAATGATGTTTACTTTGTTAATTAAATATAACTAAGTAGTCAATTTATGATTGACAAGGAGGTTGTGTTGTGGTTGATTTAGGTTGTCACATGTCAAGAGTTGCGGAGGAAGTGTGAATGCTTCCATGTCAATCAGATGAATTTCAGGAGAGTTGTTATGCAGGAAAGATATTGCAAATGTGGGAATCCGGTAATTGTTCAGTACCATAGTAAAAGATCCGAAGATTGGTTTACACGTTTCTGGATAATGGGTTCTACTTTTGGAAAGACTGTCAAAGCCTGTCCGCATTGTGGGAATCCTCTTAGCATTGATAGCCTGAAGTAACAGAAGAACTGTATATTTTTGCAGTAACAGCATTGAGTAATTTAAATCCTAGATTTAAATGAAATTAAAACTTTTTACGCGTACTCATTTTTATCTTGCAAATAGCTGAGTTGAAATTAGTTCAGAGAGAACACAAATTTTGTAAATTTCGGTAAACTTCCCCCCTGTTGTTTACCGGGAAAGTGACTGCCTTTTACACACTCCTTCAATTGATTCCCATCCATTTTCTTCCTACATGCCGCCGTTCAGGCGGCATGTCTCTTTTCTGCTGTTTTTTAATTTGTAAGTGTCATGTATTTAGGTCTTCAGCTTACGCTTAGAAGTAGAAATGATGCGTATTTCGGTACGTGATTCTCTTTCCTTTTTAGTCCTTGAAAGGTAATGCTTTTTTTAGATTAAGAATTAAGTGGAGGACGTATGGGAAAATGGATTGTAGATTTTAAAGGCCGTAATCACTCTATGGCTATAAAGCTGAATTTTCTTTGGAACGATAAAAATATTTTCATAATGGATAACCATAGAGCAGCTCTTTGGTGCTGGATTCAAAGTATAAAAGAGGGACAACCTCTGAATGTCTTTCACGTAGACAGACATTTTGATGCTTTGTTTTCTGCTCAGGATTATGCACACTTTCCTCATGATGATTTTGAATCCATGGACATCGAAGATTATCTCGCATGCGGTTACGATAACGATTTCTTTGCAGTTACACCGCTTTTCAGGTGGGATAATTATTTAGGCTTATTTATTGAGAAATATCGTGAGCAAATATCCGGATGGGCGTTTGCAACGCATGGAAAAGGTTCTGCGCCGAAAGATATCAGCTATGCAGTCTATGAACCTTGGGAATTTCCATCCGCAATAAGTGACTTGACAGGAAAGTGGATATTTAATCTAGATCTTGATTATTTTTTTGGAAGGATGGGAAATGGGCAGATGGAGAGGCTTTTTACTGATGTTTATATCAGGGATTTTGCGAAATCTTTACGCGTAGCCCTTGATTCAGGCGTGATAGGAATTCTAACGGTCAGCTTAAGCCCTGAGTGTGCTGCTGGCTGGGATGGAGCAGAAAAGGCGCTCCACAATTTGACTCAAGGTCTCGATATTGATTTTTGTTTACCTAAGTAGTGTGTCTCTACTTACTCTCTACGACTTTTTTTTCTAGTACAGGGTGCTGTGAACTTATGGGGTGAAGGCCCGATTTAATTTTGAGGATCGTACCATCATCCAGCATTTTTGATATAGCTAGGGAAAATTTGTCAGCTAATTCTATACCGGCAGCGGTTTTATGGAAGGCTATAAATACCGGTTCTTCATAAATGGGTTTTTCTAAATCGTAGCTTAATGAAAAGTTTAGCTTCCTCATTGCGTTAAGAGTTATGTCCGGGTCTCCAATAAAGCAGTCTATGCGGCCTGCTTGTAATTTTTTGAGGCTTGCTTGAAAGAACTCAGTAAAATCGACCGTGATGTCAGAGTCATTTACTATGTTTGGTGGGTACGCGAATCCAGTAGTCAGACCAACTCGCTTTCCTTTTAGCTCAGCCACGGTTGTTATTGCTTTAGTTCCTCTTTTAGTAAAAGCGAAAGCCCTTTTATAATGGAAGGGCGTCGTCGTGACGATTTGTTCGCTTACATGAAAAGGGATTGCGGGAAAAAATGCTTGGGTTTTGTTTTCACTGAAATATTTGAATGAGCGTTTCGGTGGGTAGATGAGGATTTCGGGCTTAATATTAAGTCTTAAGCAAGCTTCTCTGACTATCTCAATGAAGATTCCGTTTTTCGAGTTTTGTATAAGAACAGGAATTGGGAAAGAAGCAAAAGAAATTATTTGGGACGCATAGACAGATACACTTGAAAGCAACAACATTAGAACAAGAAGAGGAAGAAACATAGAAGGTTTCGCGGTCATTAGGTTTCTCTTAATTTTCTACTTCTACAGTTATTTATTCTCTATTATATCTTTAGAAATACTTATCTTCCCGATAAAGGCTTTTTGAATTTAATCCCTATTCCATACTTTAAATTTATGATCAGAGAAAAATTCCTTGTACAATTTTTCCGCTTTTTGTTTGAAATTCTTATCATGCATTACAAGGACGCTTAAAGCTTCATATTTGAAATATGCAACCACATCATCCCAGTCTATATCATCATTATTTGCCTTATGCCTAAACCCCTGAAGTCCCGGTTCTACGAGCTTTTGCTTCAGAGGATCTTCTACACCAGCATCTTTAAAGAAGGCGCAAATTTCTTTTTTAACATGGTCAGGCCAATCTGTTTCACCTAAAGGGATGAGGTCTTGAAACTTATTGTCTTGGCCTTTTTTTAATATATACATAAATGGTATCTCCATATTTTATAGCTTAGAAGGATATATTATTGATAATGAGCGAGAAAAGCAAATTAACAAATTATTAATATGGTTATCTGCACAAATTAATCTTATTTAATGCGGGTAAATCGTCCAATTATCTGCCCAGTTGCGGGATTAGTCTTTGCATCATCAAATTCAGTCTTAAGAAATGTTACCCCTGAAAAGTCTGAGTTGAAAACTAATGATCTAATTTGTGAATTGCCACCATCTTCTACATAGTTGATAATATCAGTTATATATATAGTTTTTCCTGAGATAGTGACAGATCTTTTGACTTTAAGGCCGTCTAAATCCCATTCATGTTCTAAAAAAGTATCATCTGCTGGAACAATATAAAAATCATAATCACTTTTAGCAAGATCCTTTTGATCCAAGCTTATTGTTATGCTCGCAGCCGTTTCTACCATTTTGTTTTGATAGTGTACGATAACCTTACCTGTGAATTTCCCAACAAACCTAGATGCCTTGTAATTTTCAACTTTAGTTTCCGTAGGAGTAGTGTTGGCAATTTGGGGCTGACTTAAAGGGAATATCGGCATTATACCCGTTGAAGGAGGGTACGCTTCTTTTCCAGAAGCACTTGATACGGATATGATCATGATTGATAGAATTAAGATCATTGTTTTGATCATTGATTTTCCTTTTATTAGATTCTGTTTACTGGCGAATTTTAATAACTTAATATAGGATGAAAAAAATAAGTTTGCATAGGAGAATAGCATGATTCGTCTTTACTGGAAAATAATTCCTTTGGTATTAGTTTTGTCCGTTCTGATTTTAGCAACAAGCTTGTGTGCTGAAATGAGAATAACGTTAAAAGATGGAAAAGTTATCGATGTTCCTGTTTCGGAAGATAGCGTTGAATCTATTTCTTACGTGAATGCAAAAGCGGCTGATAATGAAGTGCAGCCTGTCTTTGCGAAAGATTCAATTAGAATCGAAAGTGCGAAATATGGCAATGTTAGTTTTGAACTAGGTAATGAACTCGGTTATAAGCAATATTTTTGTGATGCAAAAGGTGCTTTGGTTGAACTTTGTGACGGTAAAAAGGCCTGCAGAATTATTGTAGGTAGTAAGATTTGCGGGGATCCTTACCCTGGAAAGGGTAAATATCTGTACGTAGAATATTCATGTGGTGACAAGCTAAAGCGCGCAAAAAATACACAAACAGAAATCATGAAACTAAAGTGTCCTTAGATTGAAAATAGCCTCCTGACTGGGTTCTTTTTTGCATACGAATACGGGTATGGAAAATTAATCCCTATTGGAGGTAGCTCATGAGGAAGGTTTTGGCTTTGGGGTTAGTTTTTATAAGTGGTGCGTTGCTTTTACAATCTGGAATTAGCGTTTATTCGTCTCTTAATTCAAGGCAGGTTAAAATTAAGCGTGTTGTTGAATTTGATAGAATTGAAGGCAAAAATTGCCCTTTATTTTTCCCCAAGGGGCAATAGAAGGGGTAACTGAGATGAGGTTATAACAGCTAAGACTTATATTCTCATTTCTCACATAATGTGAATTTTATGAGGCGTATCAAATTAATATTTGATACGCCTATTTTTTATTTTTTTTTGTAACTTTAAATGAACTACTTTGTGTAATGACAGATATATGTTTATCTAAAACAAGTAATAACAAGATTCATGTCTTATGTAGTTCTATTTTGGATATTGGATTTTGCTCATTTTGTAATATTGCGGATGGAAAGATAATTTTATCACTTTTTTATCAATAATTAAATTACTCAGAAGAGGCTGTTATGACATTAGGTTATGCTTTTTTCAAACCGCTTTTTGCCGTTTTGTTGATAATGGTATTTGTGGTTGCGTGCTGGTTGATTTTTAATTGGTATACCAGTCCTGAATTTGAGATAAGTGATCTTAAGCATGGAACGGTTCTTAAGTTTGATAATGGTGCAAATGATGTTAATACTAAAATCGGAAAACTGACCGTTCTTAGCTATAATCTTGGTTTTGCTGCTGGGCCAATGCAGGATACTTTGGCTGATGATCATCCCGAATATTTTTATACTGAAAATTTAGATAAATTTATTGAATTGGTTAAATCTAAAGACGTAGATGTTGTTTTATTACAAGAGGTTGATTTAGAATCTAAACGTACTAGCTATATGGATCAACTCGAGTATGTAATGGACCGCCTGGGGTGGGGATATGCTGCCCCCGTGGTTGATTGGGACTTATACTTTCCGCTTCGTAAGGAGCATAAAATTGTTAAGGCCACTGTTGTTTTGTCTAAATTCCCCATATCTTCTAATGATTATACCCTTACTTCCTGCAAGCCTAATTTTGAAAACAAATTATTAAATATCTTTTATTATCCCCTGTTATGGAAATCGACCATGCAGCGTGTTTCCATTTTAGTGAGAGGGAAGCCTATTGATATCTATAATGTACATCTTTGCGTATGGAGCAGAGCCGCACGAGTTGAACAGATCAAATATTTGGCAAAGTGGATTAACGGAAAAACCCTTGGCAGCGACTTTATAGTTGCAGGAGATTTTAATTTTCAAGCTTATATAAGAGGGACTCCTATTCCCACTGTCGATATGTCCAAACCTCCTTTCGTAAAACATTTGTGGGATGAAATTCCAACAATTTCAGAATTGTATAGCTCTAAATCTTCTGATGCTCGATCAATTCATAGTTATTATACATTTCCTGAACGTAAACATCGTTATGATTTTATGTATTTCTCTAAAATTATGACTATTTTAGACTCTGAAATTGTACACGGTATAGATTCTTCTGATCATTTACCCATTATCGCAACTTTTAAATTACAGTAGTGTAAGCCGATTTAATTTAGTGATGTTATATGTTGAATCATTAAGTGGTGTGAATGTTTGTTTTAGAATGTATGAAAAAGTGATATGCTTTTAACAATTATGAGTCGTAATAGGTTTTATTCTTTTTTAATTGTATTTATTGTCTGAATGCGGAGCTTGCATGAAAAGGGTATTCGGCTTGTGTTTAACACTCGTACTTGGCGTGCTTTTGCTATGTCCTTTTACATTTGCGGAAGCACCCGATTCTAAAAAAGTATTCATTGTAAGTAGTTATGCGTATGATAATATTTGCGGGCTGCCGCAGTATCAGGGACTTCTTGAAGCTATTGCCAGTGATGGGTATCAGATTGATAAAGATGTTAAAATTCATTTTTATGCAATGGAAACTAAAAAAGTAAATAATACTAGTCTCTTAGTTGATAAGCAAGCAAAAATTGTTTTGGCTGAAATAGAGTCTGTTCATCCTGACGTCGTTGTTGTTTTAGATGATAATGCATTCAGGACGGTGGCACTTAGTCTTGTTGATTCTAATATCGCTGTGGTTTTTTCAGGGCTTAATGGGCAGTTGGAAGACTACAATAAAATTGTAAAATGGATGGATTCTCGCAATAAACCTGGCCACAATATTACTGGTGTTTATGAAAAACTTCATTTTGTGCAGGCGTTTAAGATTCAGAAGAAAATTATCCCCGATTTAGAGCGGGCGCTAATTATTTCTGATGAATCTCCCACCGGAAAAGCTGTTTTGAAGGAAGTAAATATAGAACTTTCGGAAGAAAGCGTAGATGTCCTTTTTGATATTAAGATTGCTACTTCATGGGAAGATTATACCAACATCATTCGAAAAGGGTGTTCTAATCCCGATATTGGGACTATTTACCCCGCAGCCACTCTTCTAAAAGATAAGAGCGGGCAAGTATATTCCGCCACTGAAATTATCCAATGGACAGTTAAGAATTGCCGGAAACCGTCTATTTCTCTTAATTATTCATTTGCCCGTCTTGGAATGCTTGGTGGGGCCGGAGTAGACTTTATTTCCATGGGGCGGCAAGCTGGCACTATGGTTGGACGAATACTGAATGGAGCTAAGCCCGGAGACATCGCTATTGAGGATGCCAAACGTTATGCGTTAGTATTTAATCTTAAGCGCGCCAAGGAACTTGGAATAACCATTCCTAACGACGTACTAATGGCTTCCGATGCAATTTACAGGTAGTTAATTGTTGAAACCAGTCGAAAATAGAACAAGTAGAAAATATTATAGTTTGTCTACGTTGATGGCTGCAGCTATTTGCGGCATTGCACTACTTTCTGCGCTGTCTATTGGCGGAGTCCTTTCTTATAGTTATTTCACAAGCCTTAAATCTGAATTTCATGACCGTGTCAGAGCTGAAGGAGAGGTGCAAAGCCTTGAAGTATATAGTTTTTTGAATAGGGCTATGTCTAGGCTTGGTGAACTTAGCAGAGATAATTCAATTCGAGTCACGATGATGCTCGGAGCTGATTATCCGCTTATTGAAAAGCTTGAAGGGTACGATCAAACTCCTTCAGGGGTGGATTATTTTATATTGAAAAAAGGTGATGATCAAATTTTTTCATCTACATCTAAAGATTTCGATAGCTCTCTTGTAAGGCAAGCTCTGGAAAACCCGCCATATCGCTGTACGTTTTGCCGATCTTCTGACGGGAGATTGGTTACTGTTTTTTCTGTACCTATTCGTAGTAGGCTTAAAGTTGTCGGTAGTGCTGCTTGCATTGTTGATGCCTCTAAATCGAGGCTTGATTCGCTTGTTGAAAGCGGTACAGGCGGAAAGATTATTTTATTCGATCAAGGCGGAGCCTTTGATTTTCTCACAGGTAAGCCTCTTTCTTTAGGCATAAATGAAGCTATTTCTGATGAAATGGTTCAAGCTAGTCTCGACGGTAAGCTGGAGGGTGCTCTATTCCGAAGTTCACTAGTTCCCGGACTTTCTTATTTCGTTTCAGATGAGCGGCTCTTCAAAGTTATTTCGAACGCATTCTATCTTTCACTTCCTTTTCTTGTTGTGATTTCTGGAATATGTATGTTTGTAGCACTCCTTATCAGTCGCAAACTCGGAAAACCGCTTCAATACATCACTGACACCGTGGAGAATGTTTCAAAAGGGATTGATGTAAATATAAATGGTAAGGAGAGCCAAATTTACGAGATCCGTACGCTTGAAGGGTCTTTGTCTTATATGTTCGAAGCCTTACGCAGAGCAAAGAGACTTGAGGTTTATCAGTTTTACTTTGATAATGTTGGTGATCTTGTTTGTATTACAGATATTGATGGTCTTTTCCTCGAAACAAATATCCAAATTACTAATCAGCTTGGCTATTCTAAGAACGAACTGCTGTCTAAAACTATTTTCGAGCTGGTTCCGGCGCATGAACGGGCTTCTTTACGCTCTGTGTTAAATGACATTATGGGAGGAGGGACAACGGATAGTTTTGAATGCCCTATGATGACTAAGTCGGGGCTAACGGTCTACTCTGAAGTTCGTTCCCGAAAGATTAAGTATCACGGCAGAGATGTTTTGCTTAATGTTGTTCGTGATGCGACTGATAGAAAAAATGATGATGAAGAGTTGCAGCGCTATGCAGCAGAATTACTTCGGGCTAATGAGATGGAGGAGAGAAACTCCGCGCATATGGCAGATACCCTTAAACAGTTGGAAGAGGCAATGGCTCGTGCTGAGGTTGCAAGTCAAACTAAAAGTAGTTTCCTTGCCCAAATGAGTCATGAGATCCGTACTCCCATGAATTCAATTCTTGGGATGGCGGATATGCTTAAGGATACTTCTCTTGACGCTGAACAGAATAGCTATGTGAATATTTTTCATGATTCCGGTATCGTTCTTATGGAACTTATTAATGATATTTTAGACTTATCAAAAATTGAAGCCGGCGAGCTTACTATAGAAAAAACCGAGTTTTGTTTGGATGATTTGATTGATGAAGTTTCAGGGATTATGTCTGTCAGCGCGTGGAAGAAAAACCAATCTTTAGATTGCCATATAGATCCCTCTACCCCATCGTTCTTTGTGGGAGATCCAACAAGAATAAAGCAAATTATTATGAATTTGCTGAGTAATGCAATTAAATTTACAGATGAGGGGGCTGTCACGCTCGACATAAGCAGTGATGCTTTGAGTGATGGCAAAGTTATTTTACATCTGGTTGTAACTGATTCGGGTATCGGTCTTACAGATGAGAATGTCGATCTCCTCTTTGAAAATTTTACGCAGGCGGATTCTTCTACAACTCGTAAATTCGGTGGTACCGGGCTTGGGCTTGCCATTACGAAAAATCTTGTAGAACTTATGGACGGGACCATTTCGGCTTCAAATGGCATTTCAGGTGGTGCACAGTTTAATGTTGAAATAGTTGTGGGTGAGGCTGATGATATTGATTTGCAAATGGCCGATATCGAAAAAGTTGTTCGCGGTCATAATATCTTGGTGGTTGATCCGCGCCATGTTGTTAGAAGTTATATTTGTGCGTGCATTGAAAAGTGGGGCGCAGAATGTATTTTAGCAGAGAATAGCATATCTGCTTGTCAGCAGCTTAAAAAAAACAATAAAAAAATTGATCTTATAATTATATCTGAGAAATTTGGAGAGACAGATGGGCTTGGGGAAGTTGAAGCCATTAAAGAATGTATGACTTTTTCTGAGCCGGATGTTTGTCTGCTTTCTTCCTCTCCAGGTGAAAGTTGCAATAGCCCGATTGTTAACAAATTGTTTGGGGTGAAGGGTAGCATTCGCTGGCCCATGACACGAGGTGTTTTGCAGAGTACAATGCTGAAGGTGTTGAAAAATGATTCCATGGAATGTTTGGTGAAAGAGTCGGAAGCAGTACTTTTATCAACACGAATTCTTTTTGCTGAAGATTCTGACAATAATAGAAGGTTGATCGAATTTTACCTGAAAGATACTCCGTTCAGAATTACGTCTGTGCCTGATGGCCGCACGGCTGTAGATGTGTATAAAAAGCACAACTTTGATCTAGTTCTGATGGATGTCAACATGCCCGTTTTGGATGGATATGAGGCTACAAAAGAAATACGGTGTTATGAGAGAAAGAATGGGTATCCCAATACTCCCATTGTTATTATGATAGCAAACGAAATCGAAGAAGATATACAACACCGTATTGATCACGGATATGATGGTTATCTTACAAAACCGATCAAGAAGATTGATTTGGTCAGAAATATTTTGAAATTTACAACGTAAATAAACTGGCCAAGCAGAAAAAAAAGAATATTTAAGAGTTAGAACTTCTATTCAACCATACTCCAAGAGCATCCTGCAAAGCCGATGACGCAAGGTGGGCACAGTGCCTTTTGTCTTCCGGTATTTTTCCTAGCACTTCAATAATCTCTTCTCCTCCTATTTCAGAAGCCTTATCAATGTTATTTCCTATAGCGAGTTCACAGGCTACATCAGAGCTCACGATGGTCGCTCCGCACCCGTCTGTAGAAAAGGATGCTTCAGATATTTTGTCCCCTTCAAATAGAAGGAATATTTTTATGCTGTCTCCGCATGTACCTTTTACTTCCCCGATTGCATCAGGGTTTTCCATTGTTGCGGCAAAAGACGGGTTTTTCCATCTGATAGTTGTTTCTTTGCCGAACATGTCTACGGCCGTATTGTCACATTTCATTTGAATTTCTGATAATAAACTATCTAGTGGATCACTCATTTGGGTCTCCTTGTTTGTTCTTTTTGTAGCTACCAAAAATGAGCTGTGCGAGCTATTACAAGTATTTTGTTGAAAAATAAAGCCTTTCATGAATTTGCTCCGTTTGATAATAATTAATTAGGCAAATTTAAAATTTAAAAAATGATTATCAGGTGTTTTTAGAAATGGAATTACGACAGCTTAGATATTTTGTTGCAGTTGCAGAGGAATTGCATTTCGGGCGGGCCGCAAGCAGAGTGCATATAGCTCAGCCCCCTTTTTCTCAGCAAATAAAGGGTCTTGAGGAAGAAATCGGAGCAAGATTGCTTGAGCGGAATAGCCGTAAAGTTAGACTTACTGCGGAAGGGCAGTATTTTTATGATCAGGCCGTTTCTATTTTGGCGCAGGCAGACGTTGCGGCTCTTACTGTTGCCAGAATGGCGAAAGGTGAATTTGGCTGTGTGAATGTTGGATTTATGGAGATAGCCATGGATAGCCCCTTGCCAGAGGCCATACGGGCTTTCAGGCAGGGGTCCCCCGATGTGTCCGTTCAAATTAGTCAGCTTGGGGCTTCTGCACAACTTGCAAATATTCGTTCTGGTAAGCTTGATGTTGGTTTTTCTACAGTTTTTTTACATGGGATGGATGGACTTGCTTCCATAAGATTATTTTCAAAAAAACATGCAATTGCTGTCCCTGATGATCATAAATTTGCGAGTGAAAAAAGTTTATCATTAGAAGATATTGCACCTGAAAAGTTGATACTATTTCCTCGATCAGGTCAGCCTGATTTGTATGATTCTATAATTAAGGCCTTCAGTGAAAAGGGATTGGTGCCGATAATAAGTCAAGAGGTAGCCGGATTGTCCGGCGCTGCCGCTTTAATTGCTTCTGGGATGGGCATTACTTTTTTGCCTGATAACAGCCGCGTATTTCGGAAAGGGATAACTCTGATTCCAATACGGGATGAATTTCCTACAATGGACCTTTTTATGGTATGGAAAAGAGGAGACTACTCTAATACCAATAAAGGTTTTATGGAGAGTGTTGCGGGCTATTTTTCAAAGTATGCATTATTCTTTGATGAGATCAGCGAATAAATCGGCAACATTTATAATGAAGGTCGCATAATGACAGATATTTTAAAAGGTTATGACATATCTTGGGCTAATACCGTTACAAGCGTTGATAAAGACGAATGGAATGGGCTTGCGAGTCTTATCGATTTTCCTTTTCTGGAATGGGATTGGTTGCGCCTTCTTGAAGAAAGCGGAAGCATATGTGCCGAAACCGGATGGCTTAGTGCGCACATGCTTGTCCGTCATGAGGGCAGGCTTGTTGCTGCTGTTCCGTTATATGTGCGAGATCAAAGTGAAGGGGAATTTATTTTTGACCGTGTCTGGTATGAAGTGGCTCAGAAAGGAGGCATAACTTATTATCCAAAAGTTGTTGGGATGAGTCCTTATACTCCAGCTTCTGGATACCGCTTTTTGATTGCTCCTGACGCTAATTCTGAGCATATAGTACGCTTGATTTGTCAGACTTTGGATAGGTTTTGTGCGGCAAATGACCTTGGAAGCAGTGCATTTAATTTTGTTGATCCAGAGTGGACGGCTGAAATGGAAACGCACGGCTATGCCACATGGCAGCATCAGGGATACGTCTGGGAAAATCATAATTTCGCAGATTATGAACAGTGGCTGGCTACCCTGAATGGTAACCGCAGAAAAACTGTCCGCCGCGAGCGGAAGTCGCTTAATGCCGAAAATATAAGAATCGAGACACTCGTGGGGGATGACATCCCTGATGAATATTTCCCAATGATGTATAAGTGCTATGCCGCAACGAACGATAAGTTCGGTGTCTGGAGTTGTAAATTCTTGAATGAAAGCTTCTTTGACGGTCTGCAAAAGTATATGCGCAAAAATCTTCTTTTCACTGTTGCGTTTAAAGAAGGGAGTCCAGATCCTATTGCTATGTCTATGTTCGTTTTTGCTGGCGACAAGCTTTGGGGCAGATACTGGGGTTGCTTTGAAGAAGTAAGATTTTTACACTTTGAATTGTGCTACTATGCTCCGATCGAATGGGCTATTGCCAACAACATCCGTCTATACGATCCAGGAATGGGCGGCGAACATAAAGCCAGACGCGGGTTCTTATCCGCTCCCTGTTACAGTCTTCACAAGTTCAGTGATCCTTCAATGGATTTGACTTTCAAGACTTACATTCTTGAGGTGAATACTTTGGAGAACGGCTATATCAATGAAATGAATGATATGATGCCTATCATTAAAGGGCACTCGCTAGACCATATTAAGAACGGAGAGTTAACAAAAAAGACCTAACTTTTTGATCATTTTCAGTTATTTTGTCATAGCCTGCAAAGTGATGGTCGGTGTCATATGAAATGATTTCCGCGCCGAGTTTTGCAAGTATTCCTTTCATTATGTTCTGATCTAATACTTCATCTTGCTCACCGATAAGAGCTAGAACGTCACCTTTATTTACGCCGCCTGAGGTGAGAGCTTCAGTGATTTCTTTTTCTATAAGCGCAAATATTTCTACATGCTCTTGCTCTATGAGGAGCTTCTTACCGTTTTTAAAGTCATACATTTCACCCACTCTCGACTGGACAAGGGCCGCAGGTGTAAGGGCAGGATTTATCAGTAATGCTGGAATATTGTGCCTTAAATGCATTACCAGAGCGTAGAATCCACCCATGGATGAGCCTTGCATAATTATTCTGTCGGAGCCGTTCTCAAATATTATCTTTTCAAGAATATTTAAACTTTCTTGCGGATCAGTGGGAAGATCTGGGCTAATCAATTTGTGATTAGGAAAAGAGGCAATCAGAGCCTGAGCTTTGGAATTCTGCCCGGATGAGCCGAATCCGTGAATGTTCAAAAAAATATTTTCCATTTTACTTCCTCCAAGTCATGATAATGAGTAGTGTGATGGTACTTTTAAAGTCAAAGGATAATTGTACCTTGTACCGTTCCTCATCTGATAGTAGACGGGGCGGATATTTGAAGGCATAGTCCTTAAGCAGTGCTTATGGCTGCTTAAAAAAGTTAATACATAACAGCCCTTGTAGGTTTTGTTTTTGTTAATAGGAGAGAAATGTGGTAAAGGATCATCCCGGGATTGTTTTTTTCAGTGGAGGGACAGCTCTTGCGGGTCTTTCCGGAAGCTTGGCTGATGTTAATCCCGAGTGTTCTTATATTATAACAACATTTGATTCCGGTGGTAGTTCTGCCGAACTGCGAAAAATTTTTGATATGCCTGCTGTTGGCGATATCCGGAATAGACTTATTTCGCTCGCAAATCTTGATTCACCTGAGAGATCAGAAATTGTAAGGTTGCTCGCTTATCGTTTTCCTAAATACGGGGATAAAGAAGCTCTTAATGGCGAACTGTCTCATTTGGCAAACGGTACCCATCCGTTAATGGAAAATATTTCAGAAGTGGTTTGTAAGATTCTTTCAAATCATTTTGCCCGCTTTATCGAACTGTCTGACGGTAGATTTGATCCAGCATATGCTTGCCTTGGCAATATCATTCTTGCTACCGGATATATGATTCATAAGGGTGTATTAGCTCCTCCCATCGCTCAATTTTCCAGACTCATTCGGGCTAGGGGGGTCGTTCGCGCTGCTTCTATGGATAGCGGGCATCTGGCCGTTCGATTGCTTGATGGTGAAGTAATTGCCGGACAGCATTTATTTACCGGCAAGGAAGCTCCTCCTGTTTCATCTCCAATAGATGGTATGTGGGCCTGTTCCGGTGTTGAAGACCCGTGGCCCAGTTCTGTTCATGCTTCCTCGCTTGCTATGATGCTTATTAAAGAGGCAGATCTCATAGTGTATCCCATGGGGAGTTTTTATTCGAGTATACTTGCATCCCTTATTCCGAGAGGAATGGGGCAGGCTATATCCAGAAATCACTGCCCAAAAATATTTATCCCTAATATGGGACATGATCCTGAACTTTTCGGGCATGATGTGCCCATGCAGGTTGAAAAACTGCTTGAAATATTGAGAATGGATAATGCTGCTGAAATTCCTGGCGAATCTGTTTTGTCTACAATACTAATTGATTCGGAAAATGGAAATTACGAAGGGGGACTATCTTTAGAAGCTATTCAAAAGCTGCCCCTGACGATCATTGATTGTAAGCTTGTTTCCGAAAAATCTACCCCGCTTATTGATCCTGATCTACTTGCACCTGTACTGATGGGGATAGCCCAGAACATTTGATTTATTGTTTTGTCCGTTTTCTGCTTATAATTTTTAAAGTTAATAGGGATCTATATACAATATGTACTTGGGCGCTCATATGCCGATTACCGGCGGACTCGATAAGGCTGTTGAAAGGATAATGTCTATTGGTGGGACTGCTTTGCAGATTTTCACTCACAACCAGAGGCAGTGGAAAGTTAAGCCGCTGGACGATGAATTGGTCGCAAATTTTAAAGTACGCAGGGCAGAGTGGGGTAATTATCCCGTTTCTGTTCATGATTCATATCTAATCAATTTAGCCTCGCCCAAACCGGAAAGTGCTGAGAAATCAATGAAGGCTTTTGCGAAGGAACTTGCCAGAACCGAACGCCTTGGAATCGAATATGTTGTGACGCACCCCGGATCACATCTTGGTTCAGGGAAAGTTGAAGCTCTTGAACGGTATGTCGCTAATCTTGATCAGGCTATCGCTATGTCCGAGACCGAAGAGGTTAGGGTTCTTCTTGAAAACACAGCGGGGCAGGGAACGAATTTAGGTAGTAGATTTGGTGAGCTTGCTACGATTCTAGAGGATTCCGGCTATACGGAACGGATGGGAGTCTGTTTTGATACGTGTCATGCTTTTGCAGCAGGATATGATTTGCGGACACCTGAAAGTTATGAAAAAGTTTTCGAAAGATTTGATAGTCTCATCGGCTTAGATTTCATAAGATTTTTCCATTTAAATGATTGTAAAGAAGGGCTGGAGAGCAACAAGGATCGTCACGAGAACATAGGTAAGGGCCAAATCGGAATTGAAGGATTCAGATCCCTTATTAATGATGCTCGTTTTTCTACCATTCCAAAGGTTCTTGAGACTCCTAAAGGTGATGATGCTGGATTTGAGGCTGATAGAATGAATCTTGAAGTATTGCGTTCTCTTCGCTTAAGCGAGGCTGCACTATAGATCATAGTTTTTTCAGGCACGTTTTAAGAGTCGAAACGCCACACGAGTGAAACATGTGCAGGGGGATATTGTTGGCCTTTGCATACTTAACCGCACCTATTTTTGCAGAATGTGATATTTGATTAGTAAAAATTATCACGTGATCTGCTTTTCCTAGCATAGCGGTAACGTTATTTTCTTTTCCAGTAAAAACTTTAAGCTTTATCCCTTGCTCCTTAGCAGAAGTGATGTAATTTCTTTTTAGCCGATCCATCCCACCAATAAGTGCTGCGCACATAAGTTTCTCCTTTTTTATTAGTTCTTGAATTAATCTCTATTGAAAATGAGACTCATTGTCAATCCTTGTGGGCGTCATATATTTAAACCTGCTGAATATGATGTTTTGTAATGTCTTTTATAGTTCTTTGTGGTTAAATATAGGTGTGGGTTTTAACATGTTTTATTGTAAACTATAAATTGAATATGTGACTTTTTTGAGATGTTAAGCTTAAATCATGAATTTATTAGCAGTAGAATTAGTTGGGTCTTAGAAATTATATGGTAAATGATATTAAATACGGAGAAGTCTCTCCAAATTATTTTCGTTTCCGGCTATTTTTTATTAGTGCGGTAATCTTTTTTGCCGGGCTTATCGGTTATTTGCTCTGGACGAGCTACTGTTCACAGCTACAGGTAAGGCGAACAGCGAGATCTTTTTTTGTGGGCGAGTCAGCCAAAAGAGCTATGGCAGTGAGTTTTTTCTTCTCTGGAAGATTGACCGAGCTTAATGATCTTGCGTCTAATGCTGATATCATGTCGCTAGCAAAAAATGCGATTGCAATAGGCTCTACTGAGCATGATGAAAAACAACCAACTCAACTTAGTGGTGTGTGTGATAAAATTGTAGAGACTGTTTATACCAAATATTTAGGGATAGAGCAGGTTTTTGCTAAAATAGCGATTCTTGACGGCCACGGGGATTTGATTGCGGATACGGATAGTGAGTGTGTTTTAATTCTCGATAATGATATTTATGCTAAATATGCGGCAAAAGGTGAAGACGTATCGTTTAGGGCGGGAAATATTGGCGGAGTCTTTTCAATTTTGATCAGTATGCCTATAATTGATGGTACTGGGAGCATCGGCACTGTTGTCGGATGGGTGAGAGCTGGAAGTTTGTTTGAGAGCCTTCGCGATATGACCGCTTCTCCTTCTGTCGGGAGTGATTTCCTTGTTGTTGAGAATGTTGTTTTGGCAATCTCAAGTAGTTCCGCTCACCAGAGCGGGCAGTTGCTCCTTATGGACGTTCTCAGTGGAGACTGGAGTGGAGTGACTCAACTTAAAGCCGGGAAGTCCGGACGTAAAGTGGATTATCTCGCTATATCTTCTCCTGTAAAAAAAACATCTCTCAATGTTGTAAGCCTAGTTGAAGAACATGAAATTTTCGGAAATATTGATCCTCAGAATTTATTGATGTTTTCAATCGTCCTTTTCCTTTCCATTACAGGTGGCTGTTATTACTTGGTAAGATCCACCATCATGCGTCAGGTGTACGAAGCCCGTATTTCTGAAGCAGGCAGACGTGAAGATGCTATTAATAAGCAACGATTGATTTTGGAGAACGAAGTTGAGGGTAGAAAACTTGCAGACAGTCTCAGGGTTCAAGCTGAGTCTAGATATCAAGAAATATTCGATAATACACCCATGGGAATATTTCAAATCGATTTCGATGGGAGATATTTGACTGTTAACAATGCCTTGGTTGATCTTTTGCACTACAATGATGCTGACGATTTGATGAATTCGGTTAGCAGTGTCAGAAACCAAATTTTTCTGAATAGAGCGGATTGGGATAATATTGTAGGTGAGCTTAAAAAGTCCGGTCAAGTTGTTCGTTATGAGGCCCAATGGGTTTGTAAAGATGGCTCTGTGCTCTGGACATCAGGGGATATACGGCTTGTAGAATCGGACGGTGAAACTTCGGGGTATATTGAAGGGTTTGTTATAGACATAAGTTCTCGTAAAAAGGCTGAACAAAAACTTCTTAATAATCAGAATCGCCTTCGTTCTCTTTTTGATAATTCTCCTGTAGCGCTGTGGGAACTCGATTTTTCAAGGTTGAAAGAGAGAATTGACTCGTGTGAAGATACAACTATTGAAGATATTCGTAATAGTTTATTTGGTTCTATGGATGATGTTCTCAGTAATTTAGAGCTGGTTAAAATTATTTCTGCTAATAATTTGGCTTTGGAATTTCTTGGTTTAAAGTCGCATGACAAGCTGCTGGAAAATGGTTTTTCCTCATATCTTACAGAGAAGTCATGGAAGTATTTTAGGACAATTCTTCTTGATTTGGTTTCCGGGGTGATGCATCACCGTAGCGAATTTTATTATGTCCGTGAAGATGGTAAGGAGCAGTACTTTATTGTGAATTGTACCATGATTCCAGGATATGAAGATTCATGGAAGAGGGTGCTAGCTACTGTCGAGGACATTTCAGAGATTAAGCATATTGAAAATGAATTGCGTCTAAGTAAGGAAGAAGCGCAAAGAGCAAACGAAGCCAAAGGACAGTTTCTCGCGAATATGAGTCACGAGTTTAGAACTCCGATGAATTCCATTAAAGGTATGGCCCAACTTATTGAAACAACGGATTTATCTGATGAACAGAGCGAACATATACGTCTCATTAAATCGTCCGTTGATAGTTTGCTGGGTATCGTAAATGATATACTTGATTTTTCAAAAATGGGTTCAGGCCACATGGAAATGCAAGTTGCGCCTCTTGAATTGTCTCCGTTTTTGCAAGAAATGCGCGATGTTATGGACATTGGGGCTGCAAACAAAAATTTCAATGTAGTCCTTCAGGCGGAGGGGCTTCCTCATGTGATTAGAATTGACAGCATGAAATTGCGCCAAATTCTAGTGAACCTGCTTGGAAATGCGATTAAGTTTACAAGTGAAGGCTCTGTTATCTTGACTGTAAAAATGTTGCCTGAAATCAATCCTACAAAAAAGCGTAAACTTTATTTTGAAATTTCTGATACGGGGATAGGCCTTCCTGAAGAGGATGTTGAATCTCTTTTCAAATCATTTATTCAAGGCGATCCTTCAATTACTCGGCAATTTGGTGGAACTGGTTTGGGGCTGGCTATTTGTCATAGGTTGGTAAGTCTTATGGGTGGCAAACTAGAAGCAAGAAGCAATCCCGAAGGTGGGGCGGTTTTCTACTTTACACTGCCTATTGAGGAATGTGTTTTGCCAAATTGCTCAGATGTGAAAGTTTTGGAGGTACAAAGGTCCAATAAGCTAACAGACTTGTCAAAAGTGAAAGTGTTAGTTGCCGAAGATAGTCGAATGAATCAAATTCTATTGCGGAAAATCTTTGAGAAATATAATGTCGAGAAATTTACCATTGTTGAAAACGGCAAGGAAGCGGTTGACATTTTTACCGCCGAAGAAGATTTCGACATAATTTTTATGGACCTTCAGATGCCTGTGATGGACGGTTTTGAAGCTGCTTCGGCAATTCGTAAACTTCATATTCCTGTGAGAATTGTCGCCCTTACTGCTAACAATGATGATGATTATTGGCAGCGTTGTAAGCAGTGTGGTATGGATGATCGCATTACTAAGCCATTTAATTTTGAAGATCTTCTAGCAGAGCTTGAAAAAGTTGCCTAATTTTATTTTACAATTTGAAGATTTATTTCGGCAACTTATGTTCTAGATATTTTGTCACAAAGAACTGCTTGAAGGTAAGCGTTTACGGTGTTATTTCCTATCCGTGGCGGATGAAATCAACATAAATGACTTAATGTGGTAAAATTTCGATGATAAAGTCTTTTGCCGTTAGGCATAATAATTATTTGCGGGTAGCCCCGTTGCCTCATTTCGTTTTAGGCTTATGCATCGGCATGGTCGTGACTTTAGCGTGGCTTGCTGCAGAGTTTTATCGCGATGGGCACAGCTTTGGATTTTTATCATCCACCGCGATTGCGCTTAGCTGGGTGACCGGAGCGTTCTTTTCCGTTGCTGATATAATTAGCAGGCATAGAGAATACTTGAGAATAAAGAAAATGCTCGCGGATAAAGGGTATAGTGAAAAGATTTTTAAAGCAGTAGCTGCTTCGCGTTGTCAGAGAGACGCAGCTATCTGGGCCGCGAAACAGACCGGATACGGGTGTTTAGCAAAGAAAGTCTATCACGGCCTTGGCTACCGGTGGTATCACTTGATGCCCGATGTGCTGGTTAAAAACCCTTTTAGGATATTTACCCCATCATTTTTGAAGACAGCTTTTCGTCCGGGTAAGCATGTTAAATCTGATTAGAAAGTCTCCAGCTTAAACAAGCTGGAGACTTTCTTTTGTATCAATATTAAATTTAGTGAAATCTGCTTTTTCTAATGCTCATTTTTACGAGCGGGGAAGATGTACCTTTCTCCCGACTTTTCTGCGGCAGCCTTGTGACGTGGAGGCGCGTTATGGTATTTTACTGAAGGATGTCCCAGTAGCATTACACCATGTAGGCTATGATCTTCAGGCACGCCTAGGAAATCTCTTATGGGTTTGTGGAATTTCGCGGCAAGCAATACATATCCGCCCCAGCATGCGCCAAGCCCTTTACCGTGAGCGGCAAGTTCGAGGTGAGTGGCGGCGATGATGGCATCAAGATCTGGGGTAATACCAACTGTTGGTGCCCAGCTTGCTGCAACAGCCGGAGCATTACGACAGATTATGTCAGATCCATTTTTAAAAGCGTAGACTATAGCCGAGAGAAACATTTTTTCAGCCATAGCCGGATTGGTGGTGACCATTTCAGCCATCCAATCTATAACAAGTGCTCCGAGTTCCTGAACTTTTTCAGGCTGATTAAGGACTGTCCATGATACAGGCTGGGCATTGTGACCGGAGGGAGCGTATGCGCTCAAGTGGATCAGTTCACCGATTTCATCAATAGTAAGAGGTGTCTTTTTAAATTGGCGAACTGAGCGTCTGCTCTTAAAGAAAGCTTCGACTGATGCATAGTCCGCTATGTTTTCGGTGGTGTAAGGGACGGGCTGTTGGTCTGCAAAAGCGTTCAAAGTAATGGCATTGGTAGGACAAACCGAAGCACAGTGCCCACAGTTTATACAGAATTTAGCTTTTTTAGGATTTACGACTGGCGCTTGTCCCTTTTCATTAATAATAAGAATGGAAGCGGGGCAGTCGCGGACGCAATGTCCATCAGAATTACACAGACTTGCATCGATTGTTACTGGCATCATTTTCAGGTCCTATGTCTTTGGTTAAATCTACGGGCTGTTGCTAGTTGAACTGTTGTTTTGTCAGCGCGGCCAGGGTTTAGTAAGTGTTCAGCTCAAAAGTGAAGTTAATTGCATTTTGTTGCTGCGATGCATTAAATTGTATTGTGATAAAAGATAAATCATTTTTCAGAATTGGCTAGTCTTTTTGGCTAAATAAAAAAGGCCACCCTTTTTCATGGGCGGCCTTCAATTGTAATCTATCTATTATGTTTGTTTACGATAATGTTCGCTTTACTCCTGTGATGATTAGCAGTCCTCCGCTTATGATTAGCCATGAAGCGGGAATCGGAATCGGTGCAGGAACAGCGCTGAGGAATCCCATCTTGCCATTATCCTTCAATGTCTTGGACCCTCCATAACCTAAGTGATTCAACTGAATCTTCTTAGGGGTGAATTCAATATAAAAGGCGTTCGCAACGGTCTGTGTTGTCGAACCCGTGTAATCAAACTCAGTGGATGGCGACAACTGGACGAACTCATTTAGTCCATTCAAGTTTGTTCCTGCATAAAACTTAACGGCTGATCCCTTACTAAGCTGTCCTTGGATGTCAGCCAAAGTAAAGGTAGAAGTGATATCAAGGTTCTTGAATCCAACCGAACCTAGATAATTGGTGTTGCCGAGTTCCCAAGTCTTTCCCTTGTTATCAAGTTCAAACTTGAAACTTGCGCTGTTAGCGGTTGCACCGGATAGAACAAGTGCAATAGTCAACAAAATGGTAAAAAAAATAGTCTTTATGGTGAGGGATCTCATTTTGTCCTCCATTGCAATATATTCACTTAAATTTAATTTTTCCTTATGAAAGTGCAACCACCTTCATTAATATACTAACTACTTGATAATTGTTGTCAACTAGAGTGAGGCGTGCTGTGTTCTTAACTTATTAAATGCAGATAGTTATCTTTTTTCTAACTTTAGAGCACCAACAAGAAAACCCCTCCGTGCAAATATGCAGGGAGGGGCCAGCTATTAATCTGTCTTAGAAAATTATGCTTTATCTTCTTATTTAGACTCTTCTTCTTTTTTTGTGGCAGGTTTTGCCTTCGGAGCAGCTTTGGGTTTAGCCTTTGCCTTCGGTTTAGCTTCAGCTTTAGCTTTAGGTTTTACTGTCTTGGCTGCAGCTTTTTTCGGCTTTTTATCTTCATCTTCTTTTTTGTCTTTAGGCTTAGCTTTCGCTTTTTTCGGCTTAGCTTCTTTTTTGTCTGCATCAATCATGACGGTAGTAGGAGTTTCCTCTTCTTGCCACACCAGCTTCATGCTTAATTTGCTTTTACCGCGCTTGAATCCACCTTTTACTTCGAGGCTTATTTCATCTGTGGGTGCAAGAGTTAATTTGCTATCGTCAGTGGACAAATTTATTTTGCCTTCTTTAAATTTTTTCAGAATATCTCTGAGATACGCCACAGCTTCATCACTGGTCATAGTTTTTTTAACAGTGACTTTGTTCTTCTTATCCTTACTCATGCAATACCTCTGAGGTTGCGGAAAATCGACTGGATTATTGCCGGATTTCCATGTTTGTTTAAAAAAACCTATGCGTGTTTCGCCGTGGTGGGCTGAAAAGTTCCGCGCGTCATGAACTCATGACACATTTTTGCCGCCATATCAAAATTTACACCGCCGCTAATTTCGATAACGGTAGTCTTGGAAAGAAGTTTTGCGTAGGATTCAATGTCTTGATCTTTAATTTTACTCGAAGAGTCTGGAGTATAGAACAGCCCAGTCTCTTTTATGAAAGCGGGAAGTAGCTCTTTTCGCTTAAGCGGATCAATTACTTTAATGACAGTTTCGCTTTTGTTCCTTTGCCAGTTCAGGATTATTAATGCATTCATCGGCGCGCGTAAAATAAATTTTTCTGTGCCGAAACACTCGCGAATAAGAGCATCATATTTGTGCTCTAAATCCCAAAGTGCTGCCTTTGGAAGAGAAGCAAAATTTTCACGTTCTTCTAAAGGAATGATTGGTAGCAGATCTGGATTATTAAGCGCAGTGCCCGGATTTATTCTAGGCTGTTTCGCCACTCCGTAAAAAGTGAGCCGATCCCCTGATCCTTTAACCATGACTCTGTCATTGCTGACGAAGGTCGCACCTTTGCTCATCAGGTGCAGGGCTAGAGTCGATTTACCCATTCCGGAGAATCCTGCAATAGCCAGACCGCGTCCGCTCTGAATAACACCTGCGGCATGACCTAGAAAGCATCCTTGGTTAAGCTTATGCTCAATGAAGCGGGTGTTAATGAAATTAATCACTTGATTTGAGTTTTCGGTGCAAGGTCCGATTGCGATATTATCCCCATCTCCGAAACCGAATACCATACCTGTAAGAATTTTGCGTACGATTGTTCCATCGCTAAGATTCGAAAATTCTTCCTTGATGTTAATTTTACCATGATCAGGTTGTTTCACGGTGTAATCAATGCTTAGGTCTACAGCAAGGCATTCGTGAACGGTGATTAAAATGTCGGACTTTCGTTTGGATTCTAAGAAATCTTTGAAGTAGTTTTCCAGATATGAGTGTAGTTTTCCCGTGTTAATCCGTACTTCGATTGTGAGGTCGTCAAAGCGCATAAACAGAGCTTTTGTCGCCGGAAAATCATGACGGTATTTTTTTACAAGTTCGGCTCGTGTTATAGTTGTCATGCTACTCTTTTATCCTTGCAATTGCATAGTCCGCGTACAAAGACGCCGCGTCTATGTTTCTCGCATCAAGAAGCCCTCTGAATCCACCAAAAGCTGAAACTTCGAAGACCAGTGGTCCTTCGTCTGTCAGGGCTACATCCACACACGTGAAGTCTAGGTTAAAAAGGGACTGAGCTTTACGCGCTAGTTCTATGACTTCCTTCGAGGGGTCTACGGGGGCGTATTTTCCGCCATTTACTGTGGTGGTGTTCCAAGAACCATTTGCCTTACAGCGTGCGTAGGTAGTTACATATTTTCCGCCTAGAAATACTATTCCTAGGTCACGATCTTTGAAATCTATTGTTTTTTGGATGTAGAGTATCTTTTTTTCTTTGCTGTATTCTTCGATGGTGTTGCGGGCCGTGGGGTTTGGACTAAGTACAAACATACCTCTTGCCTTCGTGCTGTATAATGGCTTGAAGACTGCCTCTTTATATTCTTCCACCGCAGCAAGAGCGTGATCTATGTTTTCGGTGATGGTGGTCGGTGGCATAGGGATGTTACCAAGTTGCAAGGTAATGGTACAACTCAGCCGGTCCAAAACTCTCAGGATGCTGCTTGGTGATGAAAATATTTTGACTCCGCGCCCTTCGAGCAGGCGAAGCATTTCTAAACGGTCCAGCAAGTCCGGAGAATATTGCCTGCCGATCTTTTTTATTATTATTCCATCAAGTTCTGAAAGGTCTATTCCATCGATTACAGCTCTTCCAGAAGGGAGATCAAGACGAATATCTTGCATCTCATAAATCATTTTTTCTTGTCCCGTTTTGCGTGCAACAGCTTCAGCAAGTTGTTCCGTGGACCATGCATTTTTGATCCCTATTACGCCTATTCTCATGAGTTGTCCTTTTTTGCCGCTCAAATTAATAGTGAAGAATGTCTTCTGGAAGAATGAACTCGTCCCATTTACCGTTGTAGCGGTTTACCTTCTCAAGGAGGAACATGGAGCGGCTAAACATATCTTTTGCAAAGCCGTAATTAAACTCGAATCGTGTGGATGTATAGAGGGAACGGGCTAAGGCAAGTGCCATGCGTGCCTGCCATGTGGAATCTTCGTGTTCCAGCGCGAATTCCTCAGTAAAACTGTAGAATCGTGAGATTACGCCATTGATCTTGTTCCGTATGGGCCGATCAAAGACGGGCATGCGAAAGCTCGATACAAGAAAGACTGATGCATCCTGAATATAGTCGAAATCCCTAGACCTATGAAGATCAATGAAACGCACTCTTTCATCACTATTACTGTATACAACATTATTACAGTTGAGGTCACCGTGGATGAATACGGAGAATGGGGCCGGAATATCGTTCTCTGCCCCCATAGCTTTTAGGATGAGTTCTTCTGATGATATTAATTCTGGTGATCCGGGGGATCTAGCATAGCGGTAAAACTCAGGGTGAACCTGCAACACTCCCGGTTGACGGGATTTGAGCTGATCCATGTAGCTGGTTTTAAAAGGGGTTGGGTTTATGGTTTTCACCCAGATGTGCCGCAGGGTTTGCTCTAATGTAAACAGGCCGTTCTCGATATCTGCATCATCAGAAGTAAGAAGCATGGTGTCAAGTGTGCATCCCGGCAAAAATTCGACCAGCATTGAACCTTTATTTTCATCAGGACTTTCATGATACCCGAAGACATCTGGAACCATGCCTGGGAATTTATCGCTCCATATCTTAAGGTTTTTCCGTTCTCCTCTAATCTTATCAAGGTTGCCTTCTTTATAAATACTTCCTTGCGCGACAGGTGGTCCGTTTTCTTTATCCTTTGCCTGCACGTGTCCAATGCGGCATCCTGATCGCGATCCCCAGATTCCCTGAAAATCAATATCTGAAAATGAACCGTCGTAGCCTGAAACTGAGAGGGTTTGCTGCAAAGATTCAAATTGTTCAATTTTGATGCGCTCACCTAGGATTGAAAAAATGATTGCTTCACCTATGTTCAGGAGGGAATCGCCGATTCTTTCAAGGTATCTGAAAATGAAAAGGACTGTGACAAGGTTGGGTATATTTTTACCACTTCCCATTTCCGCCATGATGCGATTGAAATTGTCTTTATAGAGCGAGTCCAGACTGTTTTCTGATTTACATATTTCAAGGGCTAGGGGCATGTTGTCTTCGGTAAACCCTTTATCAATTAGGTCTGTAGTACCTTCGATTATGTCAAAAGCTTCAGGGCACTCAAAGCGGTTAATAAAATTTTTGTCTTCAAGGTAAGCCATTTGATTAACAATATTAACGCAATAGTCGCCGATTCTTTCGAGGTTAACCGAGGCAAGTTGAATTGCTCTGATTTTGTTTAGAGTTTTATCATCCAGCTCAGTATCTCTGTTTATGCGTGAATAGCTTTTGTTTTCGATAATGGTTTTAAGATTATCAATGTGATCGTCGCGCGATGTGATTTTGCGGAAAAGAGATCGTGACGGGGACTGCACGAATTGTCGTGTCGCGCTGATCTGTTTTCTTACTTCAAAGACGAGAAATTTAAAGTTCTCGTCTAAACCTTCAAATGTTAACATTGGTATGAATTCTCCGTGTAAGACTAAATCCGTGAAATTTTTCAAACATCTTAAATAATGATGGAAGTATTTACCCGGCAAGCCGTGCTTTGTATTCCCTGATAATCGAATGCCTGTCTATGCCGGCCATGATGAGTTTTTTTCTGATATTCAGATCATCCCATGCTGGTTGTAGTCCTATTTCTCTGGCAGCTTTTACCGGATCCTGTGTGCTGAGAGTTTTGGTCTTTTCGCTCATGTGGCAGTCGTCGCCCATGAATATGAATACTTCTTTGCTTCCACTTGCGCGGTTTATGTTTTGTTCATTTATGACTGATATTAGGAAGTCGGTGTACCTTTGAGATTGAGGATTCCATGCCTCAATGCCATCCACATCATATTTAGCGAGCAAAATGGGCCAAAATTCTTCGGGATGGGGTATAACAACACATCCGCCGAGCGCGTGCGTTTCTTCGATTACTTCAGTTGCTCTATAGAAAAATTTTAACGAAAAATCGGCTTTAACTTGTGCTTTAATTGCTTTGAGGTAGGCCTGCGCTCTATTAATAAGAGTATTGCCATATTTGGGGCGCATGGCATCAAAGTAGTTTTTGAGCAGTTTATTTTTTACGGAAGCTTTAGAAATGTCGGACCAATTTTCGTCTAGCATGGTTTGAATTTTTGTTACGTAGATTCTGACCATTTCAACGAGGTTTTTGTCCGCTCCGGTTTTGCGTGCAGCTTCACGTACTCTTTTTTCGATGGGCTTAGTGATGGAATCCATGAATTCAAAAAGTTGCGATGAGCGATATTTAAATGTGTGTGCCAGCATGGATTTTAAAACGTGCGCTTTTTCAATTTTTTCATTTTCGAAATGTAGCAAAAGCTGAACTTTCTGGTTGAAACCACTGGCGTAACAGTCCACTTCCACTCCAGTGTAATCGCCATAGCTCATCATCTCATTATGTTGAGTCGGAATAAGCATTTCGTCTTTGCAGTTCGGGAACATTGCGCCGATTCGCTGAGAGATTAAATTCATGGGAACAAATTCTGGATGCCAGTGTGCGGCGAGAATCTGTTCCTGCTCAGGGTAAATATTAGAAGGGGTTACTATCTGCTGAATTTGCCAGTCGGCAAGCTCCGTTGACATAACCATGAAGAAAATTTCGCGATCTTCATCGGAAATTTCAGGGTCTACCGTAACATCTTCAGCGCACACATTATTTGTATTCATTGTATTCTTACTTATATTGAGAGTGGCAATGGGCTTTTATGTTGTTCAGGCTGTCACACGCTTTATGGGCATCTTCGATGTTTTTATTTTCAAGAGCGCTCACAAATTCATCACAGGCAACGGTGTATTCTGCATAGTAATTTTCGCCATGACCTTCATAAGTGACCATTAATTTGGAATCCTCGATGAACTGCTTTGCAATCCTCTCAGGTGGGAGAACTCCAGCATGAATAGATTTAAAAATTGTTTTAAACGAGTTTTTCATGCGCTTTTTAAGGTCTGTGTACCTTGGTTTTGCTGGAGTTTGAGGCGTCTGAGAATGATCCGTACCCTGTTTTTCCTGCGCGGATAGCGGACTGCACTTTTCAGGTTTTGCTTTTATTTTGATGATAGTGTTTTCTAGATCTTGGCTGATTTTAATCTTGAGTTTTTTAAAACCTTCGATCGCCGTGAAGTTAGTCATGGCATCAGTTCCACCCGATTCAATTGCATCAGCCATTTGGCGCAGAAAATTGGGCAGTTCTTCCGGCTTTATGGACCTTTCAATTTTCTTGCCTTTTCCCATGACAGCTCTCCAATGTTCTTTTGTACCTATTCGGGACTAATCATTGTCCGCGATGGCGAGTTCTTCCAGATTCTTACCTGTTTCACGTTCAATGGCTGATTTTATTTTAAGTGCGATTGTTTTTTTACGTTTCAAATCCGCTGATTTTTGCGGGTCATTATTAACAGCTTCTATTGCATGGTCGTATTTATATACAACGCTGACAAGTTCTTCTTCATCAACCAGCTTGTCCGCTATAAATATAATCTCTTTTTCGGAAACGGAAGAACCTTCTGAAAAATCGGGACATTTATTTTGGTCCACAATTTCAGTAATATTTGAGTAGCCCAACTCTATAAGTTTAGCGCAGCCGTCTTTAGTATCTTTATCGTTACCGATAGTAATGGCGCTCAAAATAGATCCTGCTTTAATCAGGCTGAGATTCGGCCCTCTGTCGCGAAGCCATTTCAGGTCACGACCAATGCGCATGGCGACTGTTTTAACAAGTCGTGCGTTATTAAGTTCGCTTTCAGAAATATTGAAGACTTCGGTTAAAAGCCGCTCGCATTCCTGCTCGGTTGGGATAGTTATGGTTGGTTTATTCTGCACGGATCACCTTTAATTCTATTATATGATAAAATATTCTAAAAATTTATGGTTAGCATCAAGTAAATTTATTTGTTGATACCGTTTTCTTATCAACTTGGTCCGTTGATTAATATCATTTTCGTGAAGTTCAAAATATTATTTTCGAAGGGCTAATTATAAATCTTCAATACTATCTCTGTAGTAATCAAGGAAATTCTGTATTAACGGTGTTACTCTATTGGGGTCCCAGATCATCCCCACTTCGAATGGAGGAAGGTCCGCTTCGATAGGTCTAAGAGTTATGCCTTGCGGTAAAATCCTTTCTGATCCCTCATTGGTGATAGTCCATCCAAGTCCGGCTGCAACGAATACAGAACCTGTATGTTTGCGCCTGTATCTCATCCCTAGCATTAGCTCCAATCCTTCGTTTTGAAACCTTTTTTCCATTTCTTTTACTCGCATTCTGCAATGAGAATCAGTGCTGCAGATGTAAGGTATTTTAGAAAGATCTTGAAGAGTAACACTTTTTTGGACTGCAAGGGGGTGATTTTCGGGTATTGCAGCTCGAGGCATAGTTCGCTGCACAATAATATGTGACAAATCTTTGAGGTCGACAAGGTTAAGCGTGACAAAACCAATATGGCGCGTCCCATCGCTTACAGATTCAATTTGCTGGAAGCTTGTTTCGTCGTGTAGGGCGACTTCAACTGCTGGATATTTTTTTATGAAATCTGCAATAATGGATGGAAAAGCTGTCGACAGCACTAAATAAACAAAACTTACATGAAGTTTACCCGCATTGCCGTCTCCCATTGCTTGAAGCGTAGACCGCGCGCGTGATTGATTTTTTAGCATTCCTTTCGCTTCTTCCAAGAAATACTTACCAGCGTCGGTTAATTCAACTTTTCGATTTGTGCGATCGAACAGTTGCACACCTAGGTCTTCTTCTAATTTTTGAATCTGTCTACTGAGCGGAGGTTGCTGTATGTGCAAACGTTCAGCTGCTCTTCCGAAATGAAGTTCTTCTGCTACGGCTTCAAAGTAGCGTAATTGGCGCATTCTCATATGATACCTTTTTGGTATTATTAAGTCGTTAAATGGTATTGGATTTGTATGATAACGTGCCATACAACATATGAAACAGCAAGGAGGTCATTATGACTTTTAAAATTTCAAGGGTAATGGTTTGCTGCGTAGTATCGTGTTTGTTTGTAATCGCATGCGCATCTTTTACTTTCGCAGGAGTCTATGAAGCCACGAGCGGGATGTTGGTTGCTACTGGTAAAAAATGCTATTTCATTGCGGACCAGACGGAAGGGAAAGTACACGTTGTATATGCCGATGATGAGAAGATTCTTTTAGCGGATGGATTCGGTTATATTTCCGGTATGGCGGCTGCGCCGGATAATTCTGTGTATGTAATGTCGCATACCCATAAAAGGCTATTCAGGGTCACTCCTGACGGCAAGGTGCAGATGGTCAGGAAAGTTGATGAGGTGCCGCGGGCCATTCTGGTTGACCGTGATGGAGTTGTGAGATTTGTTACGCACAGTGGGGTGGTTCAGGCGCTTAGATAATGGTCCTTTTTTAGATGCTTTTTATGTGCGGACATACAAAAGAGAAAAAGCCTTACGTTTGGTAACGTAAGGCTTTTTCTCTTTTAGTGGCGTCCCCAAGGGGATTTGAACCCCTGTCGCCGGCGTGAAAGGCCGGTGTCCTAGGCCAGGCTAGACGATGGGGACGCATCTAAAAGAAATTTGTGTGGCAGGGACACAAGGACTCGAACCTTGATTGACGGAATCAGAATCCGCTGTCCTGCCAATTGAACGATGTCCCTGCAACGAAAGTGGTTCTATGTGGAAAGGGGTGTTCTGTCAACAACTTATCGAACAAAATTTAAAAAATGTTGAAGTATTTATTGTCTAACAAACTTACTGTTTGTTTGCGTTAGGAATACCGTCTGTAAGCTTTCGTTCTTACTAATATGGACTGCTGTCTTGAAAATGCTGATTAGGTGGCTGTAGGAGGTGGTAGAGAGTTTTTTGTCTTGTATGAGGAGTGACTCTCTAATTGTAAACTTGTAGTTGTCACAAACGAGGCTTGCTTTTGTGAGGGCAATATCTGAGTGCCCTCAAAAACGAAGAAAGGACTGAATCTTGCGATTCAGTCCTTTTTCAAATTCGTGGCGTCCCCAAGGGGATTTGAACCCCTGTCGCCGGCGTGAAAGGCCGGTGTCCTAGGCCAGGCTAGACGATGGGGACGCATCTAGAAAATCGTACCTGCTTCTGCGAGCCTGATCGCGTAAATGAAGCGGGTAATGTTGTTGCAGCCAGCACGACTCTATTGGCTTTAGCGAGTCTCACTAATTTGATTTGGCGTCCCCAAGGGGATTTGAACCCCTGTCGCCGGCGTGAAAGGCCGGTGTCCTAGGCCAGGCTAGACGATGGGGACGCATTAATCAAAAAAATGTTGCTGGCAGGGACACAAGGACTCGAACCTTGATTGACGGAATCAGAATCCGCTGTCCTGCCAATTGAACGATGTCCCTGCAACAGAAATGAGTGTTTATTTGGAATCTCTCAGTCTGTCAACAGTAATCTTCAAATATTTTGAAAATAAGATTAAACTGCTCTCGCCATTGCGCGAGTGCGTTTTTTCAGTTTGTTGATTTTGCGACGGATAAGGTCACGATCCTTGCGGGATTCAGCTTTAACTTTATCTTCACGCATAGTTTTGATCTGGCCTTTAATAGTAAAGATCTGATCTTTGTAAGGTGAGACAGCGCCTTCTTCTTCAACGATTCCGAGAAATTCTTTAACGTTGGTGATGATAGTTGCTTTGTCCATTCCGGATACGCCAGCGATCAAAGGCATCTTGTTGATGCAGATCTCGCGGAGTTCTTTAGTGGTCATTTTGTCGAGAGGCTTCTTAAGTGCTAGGCCTTCTAATGTGATTTTGTCTTCGCTCATGATATTCTCCTTAGGGCCGTCTCCGGCCGTGAAATCTTATGAATTTTCAAATAGACGGACGTACTTCAGATAACATCTGCCGACCGCCGATTCTGGATCAAATTTGTCTTTCATCCCGCCAATGTTTCCGGGATTTTTGACCTTGGCTCTTTGGAAGTGAGTTCGCTGTAATTCGTACCCACCCAATGGAACCCTGCCGTTTAACAGCTCGAATAGCACCTTGTCAAAGACTTCTTCGCCAAAAAACGAATTAATTCTCAATAAAATCTCTGGAGCGAAGTATGTCAGCTCCTGCGCGGCAACAGAATCCTCTGCTGCGAGAATTAATGTAGTCTTTCGATGTCCCAGTGGTTTTGCGAACTCAGCAAGTTCACCCATAAGGTCCGGCCATGCCTTCCAAAGCTTAGCAAGTCTGAGTTTGTTTTTACCATCAAGGGTAGAAACAAACTCCGTCATAGCTTCGCCCATAGTGCATAGCGAGCGCTGGCGGGGGTGAAAGAACCTTTTTTTAGGTCCTGTATATTTCGTTTTTTTAACCATAAGGGCAGTTTGAGATAATGTGTTTATTCAATTTCTAACTATATACATCTATCCGCTGAATTGCAAAGGGTTCTGTTTGTGTAGATATTTTATTTGTCTATGACTGTGTGAAGCACTGGTAATTCCTGAAATACAACTGCGATGCTACTTAAATGGGATTGCGGAATAAATCCACTAATCAAGTTTTTAAGCTTGACGATATTAATTTTGGAGGATAGGCAGTGTTTATATTGTTATATAAAGATGTTTTTATATAACCACTTCTTATGTCGCTTTAGGGTGAGGGTCTTGATGGAAATTATTAAATTCAGCAAAGCGTTATCAGATGAAATACGAGTGCGGCTTTTAGCTATGCTCCGCGATAACGAGCTAAACGTCGGTGAAGTCGTCCAGGTTTTAGGGATGTCTCAGCCGCGTGTTTCCCGTCATCTCAAGATTCTTCATGAGAGCGGATTGCTTGAATCAAGGCGCGAAGGTTTATGGAATTTTTACAGGTTGGCTCAGTCTGGTGTTGGTCTGCGGTTTTCAGATTCAATTAGCTGGTTGATTGAAAATGAGGATGAAGTTTTAGCAGATAAGCGAAGGGTTGTTGAAGTTTTAGCTGAGCGCAATCTGGAAACACGTAGGTTTTTTGATGAAATTGCTGAAGACTGGGAGCGTTTACAGCGCGAGGTTTTTGGTGATTTCAACTTGAATTCCGAAGTACTCAGTTTCATGAACGACTGTTCGGTCGGTGTGGACCTTGGGTGCGGTAACGGATCTTTGCTCGGAGATATGCTTTCTAAGTGTAAATCTGTTATCGGTGTGGATAGTTCCCGGAAGATGCTTGAACTTGCATCTAATAGGATAGGCGAAAATTCCGGAGTTAGTCTTCGTATCGGCGAGCTTACGCATTTGCCGCTTCGGGATTGGGAAGCAGATTTCGCGGTCATTTCGATGGTTCTTCACCATTTGCCGAATCCTGATAAAGCTGTAGCCGAGGCGGCAAGAGCTTTATCGAGCGGAGGCAGGCTGGTGGTGGCCGATTTTGTGATGCACTCAAATGAGAAGATGCGGACAGAATTTGGTGATCGCAGATTAGGTTTTACAGAGGAAGAGCTTCGTGGGTGGATGGATGAGGCCGATCTCGGTTCAATAAAGACTCATCGTTTCCCTGTGAAAGAAGGTCTTACTGTTTTGGTTTACGTTTCTGAAAAAAAATAGTGGGCATTAGCCTACAAAAAAAATGGAGTTTGTAATGCTTAAATTAGATCCTAAAATGGACAATAAAGTAGCGGATATGTCTCTTGCTGATTGGGGCAACAAAGAAATGCAGCTTTCCGAGCGTGAAATGCCGGGTCTTATGTCCCTGCGTGAAAAGTACGGTAAAGAAAAGCCTCTTAAAGGTCTCAAAATCATGGGCAGCTTGCACATGACTATCCAGACTGCAATGCTTATCGAAACTCTTACTGAGCTCGGTGCTGACCTGCGTTGGGCTTCGTGTAATATTTTTTCCACTCAGGATCACGCAGCAGCAGCTATCGCAGCAAACGGAACTTCTAAAGTTTTCGCTTGGAAGGGCGAAACTCTTGAAGAGTTCTGGTGGTGTACAGAGCAGGCTTTGACATGGCCTGACGGTTCCGGTCCTGACCTTATCGTTGATGACGGTGGCGATGCTACTCTCATGATTCACAAAGGTGTTCAGGCTGAAAAAGATCCTTCCATGCTAGAAAAAAAATATGACAACAAAGAATTTCAGATGGTTATCGACCGTTTGAAAGCTTCTGTTGCTGAAAATCCAACTAAATGGACAGAAATAGCCAAGAAAGTTCAGGGCGTTTCTGAAGAAACAACCACTGGTGTTCATCGTCTTTATCAGATGCTTGAAGCTGGCGAACTTCTTTTCCCTGCTATCAATGTTAATGACTCTGTTACTAAATCCAAGTTCGACAACCTTTACGGTTGCCGCGAGTCTCTTGCTGACGGAATCAAACGTGCAACTGACGTTATGATCGCTGGTAAGATCGTTGTTGTTATTGGTTACGGAGATGTTGGTAAAGGTTGTGCTCAGTCCATGCGTGGTTTTGGTGCTCGCGTTATCGTTACTGAAATTGATCCTATTTGTGCGCTTCAGGCTGCTATGGAAGGATTCGAAGTCGCTCCAATGGCGAAAGCTGTTGAACGCGGTGATATCTTTGTTACTTGCACAGGTAACTACCACGTTATCACAGGCAAAGACATTGAGCTGATGAAAGATGAAGCTATCATCTGTAACATCGGCCACTTCGATAACGAAATTGAAATGAGCTACCTCGAAGTTGATTCTAAAGCTGTGAAGCTTGAAGTTAAACCGCAGGTTGATAAATGGACTCTTGAGTCTGGTAAGTCTGTAATCGTTCTTGCTGAAGGGCGTCTGGTTAACCTTGGTTGCGCAACAGGCCATCCTAGCTTTGTTATGAGTAACAGCTTCACCAACCAGGTTCTTGCTCAGATTGACCTTGCACAGAACACATACGAGCCAACTGTTATGATTCTGCCTAAAAAACTGGATGAAGAAGTTGCGCGTCTGCATCTTGCGCGTCTTGGCGTTGAGCTTGAAGTTCTTTCTAAAGAACAGGCTGATTACATTAACGTTGATGCTGAAGGTCCATACAAGCCTAATCACTACCGTTACTAAAGTAAGTCGATTAATTTAGTCTTATTTTTTTAGTATATTGAATCATAAAGGCCCATTCGTTTTAGCTGATGTCATTGCTGGCAGGGGGTAATTCGAATGGGTTTTTTTTATTTTTTTTACAAATATGTCTTTACTTTTTCAGTAGAGTGAGTAAATAACCCACACCTCAGCGTGACTGGACTCACGGAAATCCTCTTTGCCATCCATTGGCAAACTACTCCGCACATACGCCGGATTACGATCAAATTCATGTTCCAGAGCCTCAGATAAATACCCTCCGAAATAATCGGATTACGACCGCTGTCACGCGCCGTCGTTATATAATTCCCTTTCACACTAGGATTTACTTGTGAATTTTGATTCATTTTCTTTTGACCAGCGCATTGTCACTGGCATCATCGGTTGCGGCTATACTATTCCTACTCCAATTCAAGTTCGTGCTATCCCGGAAGTTTTAAGCGGTCGCGATGTTATGGGCCTTGCTCAGACAGGAACAGGAAAGACAGCTGCTTTTGCACTTCCTATTTTACAGCGCTTGCTCACCAGCAATGCTCCTAAGCAGGGGCCTTGTCGCACATTGGTGCTTGCTCCTACACGTGAACTCGCTTTGCAGATTCACGAAAATTTTATTTCTCTTGGAAAACAGACCGGCATCCGCAGCGCAGCTGTATTTGGAGGCGTCGGCGCCAATCCTCAGATTAAGGCCGCTAACAAAGCTACCGTGATTGTAGCTTGTCCGGGTAGACTTATTGATCTCCTGAATCAGGGCGTACTTAAGCTTGATCAGGTTGATACTTTGGTTCTTGATGAAGCTGACCGTATGCTTGATATGGGTTTCATGCCTGACATTAAGAAAATCCTTGCACGTTTACCTGTTAATCGTCAGAACCTGCTGTTCTCAGCGACTATGCCACATGATATTCGTGAGCTTGCCGGAAAGATTCTTGTTAATCCGGCAACTGTTCAAGTTGCGAACACTGCACCTGCTACAAGCGTTGGACATACTTTCTACCCTGTGCACCCACAGCTTAAGGTCGGTCTCTTGGAAGCCCTGCTGGACGTGACTAAGTATGATAGCATGCTTGTTTTTACCCGTACAAAACATCGTGCTAAAAACTTGGCTAGAAAGCTTAGTTTTCGTGGACACGAAGCGACATTTTTGCAAGGCAACATGAGTCAGAATCAGCGTCAGCGTGCGCTTGATGGCTTTAAAGACGGTACTTTTAAAGTCATGGTTGCTACAGATATCGCAGCTCGCGGTATTGATTGTGATCGCATTACTCATGTTATTAACTTTGATGTGCCTGATACTGCTGAAACTTACACTCACCGTATTGGTCGTACTGGCCGCGCCGGACGAAGTGGTATGGCTCTCAGTCTTGTAACAAAAGAAGATGAACGCTTAATGCGTGAAATAGAGAAAATTGTTGGCAGGCAGATTGACCGTCGTAAAGTTGAAGAGTTCGATTACGATCAGCCTATTAAAAGTGTGCCGGGAATGGACCGTAGAGGACCTGCTCCGGCCAAGCATAAAAAAAGTTACGGCTCTGACAAAAGACGTCCTTCCGCACCTGGCAACAGGCGCACAAGTAGGGCTCCTTCTCGTACTAAACGCTAATTATTTTAGTGTCTTGATCTGTGTGGGGACGTCTCTGAAAGTTAGATTTATTTCGGAGATAATTCCTCTTGACATTTTGTAGCGATTGGCTCAATGTATTCCTTAATTGGATGGCGACCTCTGTGAAGGCGCCGAATTTCGATTAAGACAGATATATCAAGGAGCAGTTACGCATCTTGTATGCTGTCCTTGGATTATATCTGTGGCACATGAGTGCCATGCATCATTACTTTTTATGGAGAATATTGAATGTCTAAGAACATCTATGTAGGCAACTTGCCCTGGTCCGCTAGTGAAGACGACGTCCGCGCAGCTTTTGAAGCTTTCGGCGAAGTCATTTCTGTTAAACTTATTGAAGATAGAGAAACAGGCCGCCCTCGCGGATTCGGTTTCGTCGAAATGGACGATGCTGGTGCTCTCGAAGCTATCAGTAGTCTTGACGGTAAAGATTTCGACGGTCGTAACCTCAAGGTTAACGAAGCTAAGCCTCGCGAAGAACGCCCACGCTGGTAGTATCCCAGTATATAAGCAGATTCTGCTCTTTTCGCCCGTTTCCCTCAAGGGAAACGGGCGTTTTTTTGTTTTTGCTATTTTATTCAATCATGGGTTAACTTAAGTTAGTTCTTTCTATGTTTGAAAATTTTCTGGAGCATTAAATATGATTCGCAAATTATTTTTTATAGTAGCCATCTTGATGGCAATTCCTAGCTTGTGTAGTGCTGACGCTAAAGCCAAGGCTGAAACTGAAGCTGATATTGTGCAAATTAAAGTTTCATCATTTGTCCCGCAAGCTGGCTCAAGTTCGTTTAATGCGAGTTCTCTTTCTGATGGGGATGAATCAACTGGCTGGCTTGAAAATGTTGCTGGCAACGGTACGGGCCAATGGTTACAGTTTGTTTTCCCTAAAGATGTTGTTGTCGATTCTGTTGTTTTCAGGAACGGATTTGATTCGGATGTTTCAGATCAGGAAATTAGTAAAGTTAAAGGTATGCGAGTTTCTTTCGGCGGGGTGCATCGGCAGTCGTTTATCCTTAAAGAGACTGATAGGATGCAGAAGATTGAAGCTGTGAAGTGTATGACTAAAAGTCTCGAACTTACGATTGATTCCGTGTATTCAAACGCAACCAATAGTGTTGCAGGATTTTCTGAGATTTTAGTAGAGTATCATGATCCTACCACAGAAGAATTGGCGACTTTGGTTGTGAGCAAAAAGATTGTAGCTGAAAAACGTTACCTGTCAGCCAAGCAAAAAGAAATACTTGCTGAAAAGATGGCAAAATTAGAACAGGAAAAGATTTTACGGGCTGAAATAGAAACATTTTTTGATAAGTTTTATACCGCTTTTGTTACTATCAGTGAAGAGTACCCGCGCATGTTCGTTGAGTCCCAATTTTTGCGGGAAAGTTCATATTTTGAAAGTTTCAGGGCGATGCTTGATAAACGCGGAGTGCTTAAGAAATATCAGGAAGCAATCGTTTCCACCTCAGGCTTACGCTACAATTTTAGAACTCATACGCCGACAGAAGTAGAACTTTGGGTGAAGGGTGATTATACTGTTATATTCGATCTTAGAGATAATTTAGTTACCGAAAATTCGTTGTATACTCTTAAGAGGGAACTTGGTGAGTGGAAGGTAAAAAGTAAGGTTGAGTTTTAAGAAAAATAAATTTTGATGTTTTATATAAAAGCCCCTTGCAGTTTAGTTCTGCAAGGGGCTTTTGCTGTGTTAGTCAGTATATTAAGGAGTTCTATTACGTAGCGGATGAGTCCAGTACTCTACGTCCGGGCTGAGGTGAAGCAGGCCGGTTTCTTGTCCAAGCTCAATGAGCAAGACTGCGCTGAAACAGACAATTAAGACTATTCCGCTCATCCTTTTGAAACTTCCAGGTGTGGAATATTTCCAAACAATGAATCCCGGTAAAATCCCGAAGATGATACATTCGCCCACTCCGCCAACCATGTTGATGGCGATGAGAAAAATATCTGGATAAATGAGAGCGACTAGAAGTGGTGGTATGAAGGACAAACACCAGACTAGTGATTTATTCTTTGTGCCCATGTACGTGGCAGTTAAATCTCGTATGAAACTCATAAGAGCTGTTCCATTCGCCATGAACGCCGTCGACATTGCAACTAAAGCAAAAACTAGTGCCACATAAGTAAATGCGGGTGTTTTAAGCAGTTGCTCTAGTGGAATTGTCGCTGGCTGATTTTTAGCAAAGGCTGAGATCAGGTCAACTCCGTCAGGTGACGACAGCGGAACCGCTCCCAGAACAACAAACAGCCAAGTCAGATTCATGAACATTCCGATGGTGGTACCACCTATGATTGCTGTCTTGATCTTTTTTGCGTCATGATCAAGCGTACGACAGATACTTGGAATGATATTGTGGAAATGGAAAGCCATTAACAGAACAGGCAATCCGGCTGGGACGTAGGTCCAATCAAAGTGCTCGAGATTTGTTGCAGTGACATCGGGTACGACCATGAAAACTAGCATTCCAAAGGTAATCCACATGGTGATAACCATGGCTGGGGTACATTTTTTCATCATTGTCATGCCGAAAGCTGTCATGCTTGTAACTACGATGAAATAAATAATCATGACAACGGACATTGATAACGTTGATTGCAAACTCATTATGATCGCGGAAATTCCAGCCAGGTAAGCTACAAGTACCCCATATAGAACGATCATATTTGCAACGATGCTAACCCATTTTCCGATTGCCCCCAGTTCCTCGTGAAAGAATGTAGGTAGGTCAGCATGTTCGTTGTAGGTTAAGCTTTTCTGATCAGCATAAATGAGAGCAGTGTAGGTCATCAGCACCCACATCACCAGTGTTGCTGCAAGCGCCGGATATAGTCCGGCTGCACATAAATTGACAGGAATTGCCAGTATTCCTGCCCCGAGCATATTACCAACAACAACAAACATCATTGTCATCGCGGATACGGATTTTTTGTCAGACATTCAGGTCTCCTGTAAAGATTGAGAGTCAAGTTTGAATGGCAATATTTAAGGTCTGCAACTCTGGTAGAGTTGCAGACCTTTCTATAAAATTAGCAGCAAGGTGGTTCCAGTGTCAGTGGATGTGAATGAATCATGCTTTCAGGAGAGAGCGCTTTGTCCAAGTCTTTCTTGGACATGTAACCCTTCTTGATAACAATGTCGTAAACCGACCCGCCTGTGTTAAGGGCTTCGTTAGCTACTTCAGTTGATTTTTCATAGCCGATGTAGGGGTTTAAGGCTGTCACCAGTCCTATACTGTTTTCTACATATCCTCTACATACATCTTCGTTTGCAGTTATGCCGGACACACATTTGTCAGCTAAGGTTCTGAACCCTCGGCGCATGATTGTCAGTGAATTTAGCAGGCTGGCAGTGATAACTGGTTCCATGACGTTAAGCTCAAGTTGTCCAGCTTCGGCGGCCATAGTTACGGTTACATCGCCGCCAATAACGGTGAATGCAATTTGGTTCACGACTTCAGGGATAATTGGATTAACTTTTCCAGGCATAATTGAGGAACCAGGAGCCATACGCGGCAGATTGATTTCATTTAATCCGCAACGAGGACCGGAGGAAAGGAGGCGAAGGTCATTACAAATTTTAGAAATTTTAACAGCAACGCGCTTAAGAACACCTGAAAGCTGAACGTAGGCTCCTGTGTCCTGCGTGGCTTCAATCAGGTCAGGGGCTAAAATTAAGTCAAAACCTGTGAGTTCTTTAAGTTTTTCGGTCACTTTTTCTGCATACTGCGGAGGAGCGTTAAGACCTGTTCCGATAGCTGTCCCGCCCATGTTGATTTCGCAGATAAGTTCTTTTGCTTCACGAACTCTTTCAATATCTTCACCAATCATAATGGCGTAGGAGTTGAATTCCTGTCCGAGTGACATAGGGACTGCGTCTTGAAGCTGAGTTCTTCCCATTTTCAAAATGTGCGAAAATTCAGCGCCTTTTGCAGCAAAACTTTTCTGTAAATATTCCATTGCGCTTGTAAGCAAGTTCATCTTTTCAAGAAGGGCGAGCCTTAGGCATGTCGGGTAAACGTCATTTGTGGACTGCGCCATATTTACGTGAATGTTAGGGTGAAGGTGTTCATATTGAGCTTTTTCATGACCTAAGAATTCAAGTCCGACATTCGCAATAACTTCGTTTGCGTTCATGTTGGTTGAAGTTCCGGCCCCGCCCTGAATAATATCTACAATAAACTGATCATGGTACTTACCGCTCAGCAGTTCATCGGATGCGAATACTATTGCTTTTGTTTTGTCATCTTCTAGTTTGCCAAGCTCATTGTTAGTAAGAGCGGCAGCTTTTTTGATGTAAGCTAGGGCATTAACAATTTGCGGATAGTGAGAAATTGGAATTCCAGTTATTTTAAAGTTCTCAGCGGCTCTAAGAGTTTGCACTCCATATAAAGCGTCTTCGGGGACGTTCATCTCTCCAATGCAATCATGTTCTATACGTGTTTTCATCGTATTCTCCTGAGAATTTGTAAGTAAAAATATAAGGTTGTTTTTTATAAATATTCACATTTGATGCTATAACATAAAGGAAATATGCAAGATGTAAAACCTCAGATGCAGAGATTTTACGTTAATTCTTAAGTACTTTTTATCATAATGACATGAGGGGTCAATGGACTATTATATATTTGCTTTTTGAACTGAATTCATATGCTTATGGATACCGTCGTAAAGGTAAATGGCAATCCCTATCCAGATGAAACAGAACGTAACCAGACGAGCCTCGCTGAACGGTTCATTGTACATGAATACTCCGAGCAGGAGCATTAGTGTTGGTGAAAGGTATTGGAACATCCCCAGAGTCATTAGTTTTAAGCGCCTTGCTGCGTTGGCAAAGGTAATGAGAGGTATAGACGTTACTACTCCCGCGCCGAGAAGAAGGGTTGTTTCTTTTATTCCTATATTACCGAAGCTGAGATTGCCCTGACTGTTTAGCCATAGCAGATAGCCTCCGGCTAGGGGGAGCAATATTGCTGTTTCAACAAATAAGCCCGGAATAGATTCAACTTTCATAACTTTGCGGACAAGTCCGTAAAGGGCGAAGCTTACCGCCAAAGTCATTGCAATATAGGGAAATCTCCCAAGGTCTATGACAGAGTAGAGAACTCCTGCGATGGCAAAACCAATTGCGGTTGCTTGTAACTTGTTAAGCTTGTCACCCATGACGATGAAGCCCAAAAGAACGTTTACGAGGGGGTTAATATAATAGCCTAAGCTGGCTTCAACAACATGATCGTTGCTTACCGACCAGATGAAAGTATACCAGTTCACTGCGATTAAAGAACTACTGGCGGCTAGTAATACTTTACCCTTCGGATCTTTGAGAGCTGTAAGAATTTCGGTCCAGCCTTTTTTGGCAGTAACCACAAAGGCTAAAAAGAAAAAAGACCACACAATGCGGTGGCAGATAAGTTCAAGCGGGGCGACTTCTTTTAATGCCTTCCAGTAGATAGGAAGAAGCCCCCACATGATAAATGTGGCGGCAGCAAAAAAAAGTCCCTCGCGGGTGCGGGTGTTCATTATTAAATCCAGAGTAAAAAGAATAGATTAGGCTCACAGAATTTGTACTCTGAACTTGGTGGACTTGAAAAGTCTTTATTTGAAAATTAAAATAATAACTACTCATTAATATTAGTGCTTATGTCGATGCAAAGCACTTTGCTGTCTTCTCCGCAGCCCAGTTTTGTAGAAACTGTTATGCACGTATTCCCCGAGGCAAGGGATATATATGGGCAGGTTGTGTGCCAAGCTTTGCCGGAGCGAATATTTAAATAGTATTCCTTAAGAGAGTGGTCTGCTCCAACGGGGGCAGGCTGATAGATTAACCGTCTGTTTTCTTTAAGTCTGAAAGGATTACATATGGTCTGTGATACCTGTTTGCCGCGCGCATTTAAAATATATGCACATTCAATGTGACTGTTCTCATCTATAAATGATGATAGAATTGAATCTAAATTAGTATTTTTGCTCTCGAGGAGTAAACTTTTAAGCTGTTTTGCAACTCGTTTGTAATTTTTATCGCGTGCCTTTTTTAAGGCTAGCTTTTCCATCATGTGAGTTTTGAATCTTGCAGCGACAGATTTTATGGGCGCAGTGTGGTCTTTTTCTACATTATCAGCATTCATGGGCTTGCCGAAATAGTAGCCCTGAAAGACGTCTATTCCTAACCGCATAAGGGTTAAGGCTTCCTGTGTTGTTTCAATACCTTCCGCGAGGGGCAGGGAACCTGTTCTTTCAGCAAGATTAATGAGCGAGCGCGTGACTTCGTAGTTGTGAAATTTAGTGTCGATGTCGGTGATCAGCGAGCGGTCTATCTTAATGATGTCCGGTTTTAGAGCTGGTATACGGTCTAGATTTGAGTGGCCTGTACCGATATCATCCAATGCTATGAGGAATCCCTGTTTGCGGCAGTTTTTAACAAAGCGGCTAAGAACATCTTCGGTTCCAGCCTTGGATTCAATGATCTCTATGACAATGTTGTTCGCTGCTATGCCGAATTCGCTGATCATCTTTTTTGTGGTGCCTAGACTTAGCGTGTTCTCGCCAAGTACTGCCGCATCAACGTTTACGGATAGAATGAGAGAGCGATCCTTATGAAATATGGGAGCAAAGGTTTTAAAGGCTTTCCTTCTGCATGCTCGGTCTAACTTGGTTAGAGTCTTCACATCTTTGCACATCGCGAATAAATCAAGAGGCGAGATTACTTCTTCAGTGTACGGGTTGATCCCTCTGCTGAGGGCTTCATAGCCGATTACTGACTTTCTATTCATTGAAATGAGCGGCTGAAACATGGTTGCCAAACATTCTCTTTCAATGATTTCGTGAATTGATATTTTTGATTTGCTGTACATAAGAGTGGCTATAGGGTCCGGCCGAAAGAGAGTAAATCTCTTTCGGCCGGAGGGTGGCCTGATGTGGGTGGTCATCAGGAATTGTTTGGTCTGACTTACCTTCGTGGGGGGGAAGTCTGACTAGATTTTTTTAATTTTATAGAGCTTCTTCGCCAGTTCTGATTCTGATGGTTCTAGGTAAATCCTGTACGAAGATAACTCCGTCGCCTTCTTTACCAGTATGAGCACCTGTTTTGATGGCGGCTACTGCGTCTTCAACTTTTTCTTCTGTGAGTCCGATTTCGAGACGAACTTTTTTGAGCAGGTTAACTTCCATTACAACTCCGCGATAGGTCTCTGTGAATCCTGCGCCTCTTCCTGAACCAAGGATGTTGGTCACTGACATGGTGTAGATGCCTTTTGCGTAAAGAGCCTGTTTAATTGGAGTCAGACACTCGGGCCGTGTATATGCTATAATGAGTTTCATTTTTATTATCCTCGTCTAGTATGACTATTCGTTGGTGAAGATCTGGAAGCCGTTGTATGATTCAGAACCGTGCTCAGCGATATCAAGACCTTTCATTTCTTCTTCTGCTGTTACTCTGATTCCGATGGTTGCTTTAGCTAGGCCGAAAGCGATGAGTCCTGCGCCGAATGCCCATACGAAACATGCTGCGATTCCGATAAGCTGTGGGGTTACGAGAGCGAATCCGCCGCCGTAGAAGAGTCCACCTACGCCATCGTTGAGAACTGGAGTTGTGAAGAGTCCACAAGCTAGTGTTCCCCATGCTCCACATACACCGTGGACGGAAACTGCACCAACTGGGTCATCAATTCTGAGTACTTTGTCGATAAATTCAATGGACAGAACTACTAGGATACCAGCGATAAGGCCGATGATAATGGATGCTGCTGGAGATACAGTTGCACAAGCTGCGGTGATACCTACGAGCCCTGCAAGTGCTCCGTTACAAGTCATGGAAATATCAGGTTTGCCGAATCTGAACCATGATGTGAACATTGCGCCAAGTGTTCCGGCACAAGCAGAGAGGCTTGTTACTAATGCGATGAGGCCGATAGAGCCGTCCGCAGTTGTTGTGGAACCAGCGTTGAATCCGAACCAACCGAACCAGAGAATGAACACACCAAGTGCAGCCATTGGGATGTTGTGTCCGGGGATAGCTTTTGCTTTACCGTCTGCTGTGTATTTTCCGATACGTGGTCCAAGAACGATAGCTCCTGCGAGTGCGATCCAACCACCTACTGAGTGAACTACAGTAGATCCAGCGAAGTCCATGAATCCTAGCCCTTCAAGCCAGCCTGAACCCGCGTCGCCGAGCCAGAGACTTCCCCATGCCCAGTGGCCTGAAATAGGGTAGATAAGTCCTGTTACGATCATGGTTACAAGGATATATCCGCTAAATTTAGTACGCTCAGCGATACCGCCGGATACGATTGTTGCGGCTGTTGCGGCAAATACTGACTGGAAGAACCAGAAGGTAAGAGTCCACTGCCCGTCTGCATCAGTGAGCCCGACGCCTTCAAGTCCGAAGCCGGAAGTTCCGATGAAGCCGCCTGCGTCCATACCGAACATCAGTGCGAATCCGAAAAGGAAGAAGATGATAGATCCGGCTGAAAAATCAAGAAAGTTTTTCATGAGGATGTTACCGGCACTTTTACTGCGAGTGAATCCTGCTTCAACACATGCGAAGCCTGCCTGCATGAACATAACCAGTATGGCTGCAAGAAGTGTCCATAAGATGTTAGCGTGGGTCTGAGTCAAATACTCTTCGCCTGCAAAGGCTGCGGTTGGTGCAGCTACAATTAGCATCGCTGCGATAGCTGATACTTTACGGTTAATAGATGGAAATTTAAAAGACATAGATTCCTCCTCCTTCGGGGGTGTAAATTGCTTTAGGGTTGCCTCTCACTAAGCATGTACTATGCCAACTCTGTAAGTGACTGTATTTACTGATATTAACTCAAATGGGCAAAAATACTCTCTTACAAAAATGTATTAATGAACTTTTTTGTATATTAAAAACACCCTACATTTGACAATAAAGTAATAAATGACGTGGGGTATCTTTTTAAACTAGGGTGGGATTAACAATAAGTGTCTATTATATTAATGATAGTAGAATAATAAAGAAAGTTGTTGACTCTTTTTTGTAGGAGTGGTTACTTAATGTCTATGCAGACTTTAACCACCACCACAGGCGCCAGCCTCTCATATTTCTATTTCTTTTATTTTTGGTGCACCTACGCTTGTGGTCGCGTGGAGGTTTGCTCGTGAGAAATTAGAAAATTCTTAGCAAATTACCTCTACAAAAGGACCGCAGGCGATAACTCGTCGGCGGTCCTTTTTTTTTAATTTGAGGCCGCCATAGGTAAGCGGTTCTGGGATAAGGGAAAAACAATCGGAGAAGTACGATGGATGTTGGTAAAAAGATCAGGCTTGAAAGGATTTTGAATAGAGAAACTCAAAGAACAATAATCGTCCCTATGGACCATGGTATCAGCGAAGGTCCTATTTCCGGACTAGAAAATATGCGTAATGCTGTTGGTGATATGGTAACTGGCGGAGCCAATGCGGTTCTTATGCACAAAGGCCTTGTTCGTTGCGGACATCGTAGTGAAGGTCAGGATGTTGGTCTTATTGTTCATCTTTCTGCAAGTACATCACTTTCTCCTACCCCTAATGCGAAGACTTTGGTCGGCTCAGTAGAAGATGCTCTTCGTCTCGGTGCTGATTCTGTAAGTGTTCACGTAAATCTCGGTGATATAACTGAAACTCAAATGCTTCGTGATCTCGGAGAAGTTGCTTCTAAAGCTTCCAGTTGGGGGATGCCTGTTCTTGCAATGGTATACGCTCGCGGGCCAAAAGTTAAAGATGCGTTCGATCCAGATGTTGTCGCTCATTGCGCCCGTGCCGGTGAAGAGCTTGGTGCTGATATTGTTAAAGTCTCCTACACTGGTGATCCTGAATCTTTCGGACGCGCTGTTGATGGCGTTTGTATTCCGGTTGTTATTGCTGGCGGACCAAAGCTTGATTCAACTCGCGCTTTCCTCCAGATGGTTTCTGATTCAATCAGCGCAGGTGGTTCCGGTCTTTCTGTCGGACGTAATGTCTTCCAGCATAAGAACCGCGTAAGATTGGTAGAAGCTCTCAGCCAAGTGGTTCATCAGGATGAAACTGTTGAAGCTGCTCTTAAATACATCGGCGAATAACATAATTGGAAATCATGATGAAAAAGATAGTATACAAAGCAATACCGTTCGATAAAAACCTTTTGACTCTAGCTCTCGAGTCCGGTGTAGACGCCGTTCTTGCTGAGTCCGAGCACAAGGATGAGATAACTGAACTTGGCAGAGTCGTTGTTATTACTCCCGAAGAAATGCCGCTTGTCGCAATTAATCAGAAGAGTGATGAAGACATCGCCATTGATCTAGCAAAAGATGGCACAGAAGTTTGTCTTTCTAAAGGGTGGGAAATTATCCCAGTTGAAAACATTCTTGCACAGGTCGATAAACTTGCTCTTGAAGTTGAGTCACTAGACCGCGCAACTCTTGCCGCAGGAGTTCTTGAAAGAGGCGCAGATACCATTGTTGTTCTTCCAGAAGCAGCACATGAGTTGAAAGCAATTGTCGCTGAACTAAAACTCAGTCAGGGTCACATGGATTTACAGAAAGCTAAAATTACCAAGATTGAATCCGCAGGACTTGGTCACCGTGTTTGTGTTGATACTATTTCCATGCTTAAGAAAGGGCAGGGAATGCTAGTCGGTAATTCAAGCGCATTTACATTTTTGGTACATGGCGAAACTGAGTCCAACCCATACGTTGCTGCTCGCCCGTTTCGCGTTAATGCCGGAGCTGTTCATGCCTACGCACAGATGCCGGGCGATCGCACAACCTATCTTCAAGAGCTCGCTTCTGGTACAGAAGTCCTTATAGTTGATGCGGAAGGTAAAACTTCTATTGCAACCGTAGGCCGCTGTAAGGTTGAAGTTAGACCAATGCTGTTGATTACTGCCGAAGTTGCAACCCCTGAGGGTCCTGCAACTGGTAAGGTCTTTTTGCAGAACGCAGAAACAATCAGAGTAGTAAGCGGTGCAGGTGAGCCTGTAAGTGTAGTAACAATCAAGCCAGGCGACGAAATTTTATGCCGCTTAGACGATGCTGGTCGCCATTTCGGAATGCGCATCAGTGAAGAAATCGTCGAGGACTAATAGGAAATGTCAGATTCTAAAAAAGAACAATTGGATGGTCTCAGGGTAACAATCGACTCTCTCGATACAGAGATTCTTGAGCTACTTAATAAAAGGGCTGAAGCTTCTTTATCTGTCGGGGCAGTAAAGGCTGGATCTGATGACCAGATTTTTAAGCCTTTCCGTGAGCAAGAAGTGCTTAAAGGGCTTAGTGATAGAAATCCAGGGCCGCTTCCAGAAGAGCATCTTGAGGGTATATACCGTGAGATCATATCTTCTTCGCGCAGATTACAGCGCCCTGAAAGAGTGGTTTATCTCGGCCCCGAAGGAACATTTTCTTACTTCGCAGGTCTTGAGCACATGGGCCGTCAGGCTGATCTAGTTCCTAAGAATAATTTTGAAGATATTTTTGTCGCAATTTCTAAAGGGGAAGCAGATCTAGGTATCATTCCTCTTGAAAATTCACTCAAGGGTACAGTCGGGCAGAACGTAGATTTGTTCATGCGTTATCCCGTCTTTATTCAGGATGAAGTTTACAGCCGCATCAGTCATGGCCTTATTACTAAAGGATCAGGACTGGATAAGATCAAGACTGTATACTCGCACTCCAAAGCTATTGAGCAGTGTGCTGGCTGGCTACGCGCCAACTTGCCAAATGCGACTCTACAGTCCGTGGATTCAACAGCTAAAGCAGCTTCAATGGTTGCGGATGGCGATGATTCCTGCGCGGCTCTGGGTAACATTAAGCTCGCAAATATTTTTGGTCTTCATGTTGTTGCCGAAGCAATTGAAGATTTGCCGGACAACTGGACAAGATTTTTGATAATTGGGCCTAAGCCCGGTATTGAAGGTAAAAGAGATAAAACAACTATCCTCTTTACCACGCCTGATAAGCCGGGTGCATTGGTTGGTGTTCTTAGTGTCCTTTCGGGCAAAAAAATTAATATGACCAAGCTTGAATCCCGTCCTTTCCTTGGCGAAAAGTGGAAGTATATGTTTTTTGTGGATCTTCAAGGTGATCTAAGCACCGATGAGTATGAAAGTATTATTGATGAACTCAAGGAACGCTGTCTTACTTTCAGAATTCTAGGTAGTTATCCTAGCGGTTCGCAGGGCGGCAGCAAGTTTTAGTTCTTACAACTGCTTTTAAGAAAACACAGGGATAAACGGATGTCTTCCGATACATGTATTAAAATTAAGGCTCCTTCTTCGAAATCTTTGTCACACAGAGCGCTTATTGCGGGCGCTTTTTCGGCAGGAACTACAGTGGTGCTTGATCCACTTGATAGTAATGATATTAAGCGCACTATGGATTGCCTCACCTCAATGGGTGCTGAGTTCAGCGTGGAATCCGGATCTACTATAGTAATAGGTATGAGCGGAGGTCCCAAAGGTGGCGAGAAAGAACCTGCTATCCTCGAGATGAGGGATTCTGGGACAACTTGCAGACTCATCACTGCGATTGCAGGAGCGGGCAAAGGGTTGTTTCGCATTCAGGGGACACCCCGCATGCACGATCGTCCTATCGGTGAATTAACTAGCGCGCTTGAATCTCAAGGTGTGAAAGTTACTTTTGCTGAGAAAGAAGGATATCCGCCAGTAATACTTGAATCGGATGGTTTCAGCGGCGGTGAAATGGAAATTTCACTTGAGGAAAGTAGCCAGTATTTGTCCGGTTTGCTTCTTGCCGCTCCATATGCGAAAAAGAGCACAACGATTAAGGTTGTCGGTAAAAAAGCCGTATCTTGGCCGTATGTTGCTTTGACCCTGAATGTGATGGAAGATTTCGGTGTGTCATTCGCTGTCGAAGTTATTAAAGATGGCAAATGGGTGCAGACAGATTGGCGCCTTGTAGAACAGGTCATTCCAGGCGAGATTAGATTCGTTGTACAGCCTTCAAAATATTACAGCGAGAATTGCCGTGTTGAGGGTGACTGGAGTAACGCATCATACTTTTTGGCTGCCGGAGCTGTCGGGCAGCATCCTGTTCGGATTGATGGTTTGGCCATTGATTCTTTGCAGGGCGATAGAGCCATTATAGATATTTTGAAAGCTATGGGCGCTAAAATCGAAAGCGACTCTTGCGGGGTTACGGTTTATCCATCAAAACTCCACGGCATTGAAGTTGATATGGGACTTTGTCCTGATTTAGTTCCGACAGTAGCAGTAGCAGCCGCCTTTGCAGATAGCCCTACTACTATAACTAATGTAGCTCATTTACGTATTAAAGAATGTGATCGCTTAGATGCAAGCGCTACAGAAGTTTTTCGAGCTGGCGGAAACGCCGAAGTTGGCGACGATTTTATTAAAATTAATCCTAGCCCCCTCAAAAAGGGTGAAAAGATTGTCTTTTCGACATATGATGATCACAGACTTGCAATGAGTACGGCTATTTTCAGCTTAGCGGGTATCGATGCTATTGCGGAAGAGCCGGATTGCGTTAGAAAGTCATTCCCGAATTTCTGGAAAGAATGGGATAAAATTAAAAAAGGTAATGGTTGCTTAAATGGAATCTGAGTTTGACAGAATTCACAGCATAGCCGTAATCGGCTCAAGAGGACAGATGGGCGGATTTCTCGCCCTGAAAGCCGAGCGTGCGGGTATTCTCGTACACCGGTTTGATCAGCCTCTTGACGAGGAAGAGATGGCTCGCCTTCTTCCTAAGAGCGACTTTGTGCTGCTTTGTATTCCTGTAACCGTTATGGATGAGGTGCTTCCTAAGGTTGTACCGCATATGAAAAAAGGGGCGGTTCTTTCTGATGTAGGTTCTGTTAAAGGGCGTCCGTTGCAGCAGATGATCAGAGCTTATGACGGTCCTGTGGTTGGAACCCATCCTTTGTTCGGGCCTACCATTCCTGTTGATTTTGATCCAACGGTTGCTCTTGTTGCAGAGCGTGATGGAGATCAAGCTTCACTTCCTGCTGTCAAAGATTTTTTTGAACGGCTAGATTTTGGCGCATTCGAATCAACAGAAGAAGAGCACGACCGGGCAATGGCAATGATTCAAAGTTTAAACTTCAGCTCCTCCATAGCATTTTTTGCATGTGCGAGAGAGCTACCTAATATTGAAAAGTATGTGACTCCATCTTTTAAACGCAGGCTTGAAGCTGCGAAGAAAATGGTGACACAGGACAGTGATCTTTTTGTAACTATTTCTGGTGCAAATCAGTATAGCCTTGAAGCTATTCGTTTGTTTCGTTCATTCCTAAGCCTTGCTGCGTCAGGAGATATGGATCTTCTTTCCGAACGTGCATCTTGGTGGTGGCGCGAAGACAAAAACTAGGAGAATAGCATTTAAATTAAAGTTAAGCCGCATTCTCCTAGAGGGTGCGGCTTTTTTTATGTGTCGCTTTTAAGCGAGTACTTACTATATAATAAAAAAATGGAGTGAATATATGAAAATTGAATTGACGCAGTATGGCAAATGGTTGCCGGCTGACGTGCAGACTCCGATCAGTCTTTATCTAGGACTAGTTGGGGATGCACCGGGAATACTTTTGGAAAGTGCTGAGGTTGATGGAAGGCTTGGGCGTTACAGTCTTATCGCTTGGGATTTTAGACTTTCTTTGACTCCTGTGCGCGGGAAGCTTTCTGTTGAATGTGCTGATTCTCGTCTGGCAGGGCTTGCTCAGTATTCCGGTATGGACTTTCTTGAAGGTCTTCGGGCTGTAATGAAAGCTCTGCACGTGAATACTCAGAAAGAAGTTGGTCCGCTTCCGGCTTTAACGAGAGGACTCTACGGAACTCTTGGTTATGGTATCGCAGGGATGCTCGAGCCTAAGTTGGCAGATAAAATCCCGGCTAAAGATGCTGAGGTCCGCCTCGCTTTGCCGGGACGCGCAGTATTGTTTGACCATCTTAAGCATCGTTGTTGCTTTCTATCTTTAGATGAAGGAGCAAAACCGGAATTCACGCCTCAGGACTTAAATAGAAAATGTGAACCGACAGTCGTTGGTGAACCTACAGTTTCTCCGGGACGTGAGAAATATATTGAAGGTGTTAAAAAAGTTAAAGATCTTATCGCAGAAGGTGAGTGCATTCAGGTGGTCTTGTCCACTCGTTTTTCCGCGCCGTTCAGCGGAGATTCTTTTGACCTCTATCGTAGACTTCGTCAGGCGAATCCATCTCCATTCATGTTCTATATGAAGTTCAGCCGTGAAGAGATTCTGCTCGGATCATCACCTGAAATGATGGCTCGTTGTGAAGGGGGTAGACTTGAGGTTCGGCCCATCGCAGGGACTTGTCTTAGAGGAGCCGATGCTGCTGGGGACCGCAAGAATTCCGAAAAACTTCTCTCCGATCCGAAAGAGCGCGCGGAACACGTGATGCTTGTTGATCTCGGCCGTAATGATCTCGGGCGCATTGCAAAACCGGGCACTGTGAGCGTTGAGAAGTTTATGCAGGTTGAATATTTCAGCCACGTCATGCATCTGACTTCATATGTCGAAGCGGATCTTCGCGACGACCACGATGCGATAGATGTTTTACAGGCTACTTTCCCTGCGGGCACTTTGTCTGGTGCTCCGAAAATCAGAGCTATGGAACTTATCGCTGAAATTGAAGAAGTTCCCCGTGGACCATACGGCGGAGCCATTGGTTTCATCGGTTTGGATAAAGATTCCATTAACCTCGATACTGGTATCACCATCCGTTCCATGTGGGTCAGAGATGGCAAGTGCCATTGGCAGGCAGGGGCTGGAATTGTTTATGATTCCATTCCTGAAATGGAATGGGAAGAATGCAATAATAAGGCAAGAGTTTTACGGGAAATTTTGCAGTCGGAGGGTGGCGATGTTTTTGCTTGTTGATAATTACGATTCATTCACTTTCAATTTGGTGCAGGCGTTTCAGCAGTTAGGTGCTGAGCCTCTGGTTCTAAGGAATGATCGCGAAGAAATTCTGGAACTTGCTGAATCCGGTAAACTTGAGCGCGTCTGTCTTTCTCCCGGACCAAGTCGTCCGGAAAACGCAGGGCTGAGCCTTGAATTTTTGTCGCGCTTGCCAAAGGACATTCCCGTATTTGGTGTTTGCCTCGGTCATCAGACTCTCGGTCAATTCGGCGGAGCATCAGTTGTCCGTGCGGGACGCATCATGCACGGGAAAACATCGCAAGTTTACCATAATAATGATGGGCTTTTTAGCGGTCTGGGTGATCCGTTTCAGGTTTGTCGTTACCATTCCTTAGTTGTGAATGTTGATGACGCTCCTGATATGATGGAACTCACTGCCTGGACTGATCAGAAAGAAGTAATGGGAATGCGCTACAAAGACCGTCCATGGGCGGGAGTGCAATTTCATCCAGAGTCAATTTTGACTCCAGATGGGCCGAAGCTTCTAAAGAACTTCCTTGATGGTAATATTTAAGCAAATCTCAAGAATATAAGGATATGGGGGAAGTATAATGGCGGAATGTGTAGCCTCGGCTTTAAATGAACTTGCCGCAGGCAATGATCTTTCAGAGGATATGGCGGACTCGGTTTTTAGAGCTCTTTTTGCGGGAGAAGTTTCCCATGTGCAGGTCGGAGCTTTGCTCATGGGGCTGCGCACAAAGGGTGAAACCGCGACAGAAGTTGCCTCGGGTGTAAAGGCTGCTCTTAAGAAAGCAAAACTCGTTAAAGGTTTGAGCGGTCCTTATATTGATACCTGCGGAACTGGTGGAGATGGGAGTAATAGCTTTAACTGTTCAACTGCGGTGGCTTTGTATCTTGCCGATATGGGATATAAGGTTGCTAAACACGGTAACAGGGCCGTATCCTCTTCGTGCGGAAGTGCTGACATATTGGAAGAACTTGAAATTCCAGTTGGAACAACTGCCGAAGATGTTCCTGACGTTCTTGAGCGTGAGAATTTCGTGTTCCTTTTTGCGCCCAACTATCATCCAGCTTTCGGCATAGTCGGACCCATCAGGAAAGAGCTTGGTATTCCAACTCTTTTCAATCTTATGGGGCCGCTTTTAAATCCTGCCCGCCCTACGCATCAGGTACTGGGTGTCGGTAGACCTGAAATTATGCGCCTTATGGCAGAAGTTCTCGCTTTGACAAAAGTTGAAAAAGCTTATGTTGTTCACGGAGCTGGTAATTTTGATGAGCTGACACCTTTTGGTGTTAATAAAGCTATTCTTGTAGATAATGGCACACTCACTGAACTTGAAATTAATCCTGCTGACTATGGTTTTGAGATTTCAGATCCGAAAGATGTCGCAGTTACAGACCGCAAGAATGCGCTTGAAACTATACGCAAAGTTCTGAGGGGAACAGCTCCGCAGCCTATGCTTGATATGGTAGCATTAAACCTCGGGGCCGCGATTTCATTACTTGATGGAATCAGTCTTGCCGATGGAATTGAGAAAGCAAAAGCCAAAGTATCCACTGGCGTAAGTAAGGAGTATTAGGAAATGCTTGAAAAGTTTCGCATAGGCAAACAGGGCGAAGTGGACATGCTCCGCAAGCTTGAGGCGGAAGATAAACTTCCCGCGCTTTACACCGGTAAGCGACCTTCGTTTGCTGATGCAATTAAGCGTGACAAGTCCGGCATGAAAGTTATCGCCGAATATAAAAGAGCCTCTCCATCAAAAGGTATTATCAACCTTGAGCTTGGTCCGGTTGATATAGCTAATATGTACGTACGGGGCGGTGCTTCTGCAATTTCAGTTTTGACTGAAGAACTTTATTTCAAAGGTAGCCTTGGTTATCTTGATGAAATCAAGCCGTGCGGATTGCCCATGCTGCGTAAAGATTTTCTGGTTGATCCTTTGCAAGTGGTCCAGACAGCGTCAACTCCAGCGTCCGCCCTATTAGTTATAGTACGAATGTTCGCAGATGACGTTTTGCTTAAGGAAATGATTGATAAAACTCATGCTGCCGGACTTGATGCGGTGGTTGAGGCTTTCGATATGGAGGACCTTATGCGTGCGAAGAATGCCGGAGCGCGGATTATTCAAATAAATAATCGTGATCTTGATAATCTCGGTATCGATATGAGCCGGTCAGTCGAGTTCATTAAAGAGCGCAATGATAATGAAATATGGATTTGCGCCAGTGGCATTAATGAGCCTGACGATTGCACGAAAATGGCTGAACTAGGTTATGACTGCGTACTTGTCGGAACCTCGATAATGTCAAACGCGAGTCCTGAAAATAAACTGGCATCTTTGGTTGCGGGGGCAGTACGATGACCTTACTCATAAAAGTTTGCGGTATGACTCGCGTTGAAGATGTAGATGCGTGTGAAGAATTGGGCGCTGATTTTTTAGGTTTTATTTTCCATCAATCAAGCCCTCGTTGTGTTGATGTTGATTTTGCCAGTTCAATTGTTACCGAAAAGGCCAATAAAGTTGGTGTATTTGTAAAGCAGAGCGCGGCAGAAGTTCTTGAAATTTTAAAAAACGGCAAGATTGATTATGCACAGCTTCATGGCGGGCAGAACGAAGAGTTTTGTAACGCCGTTGGAAAGAACCGCATTATTAAAGTTCTTTGGCCGCAGCGGTATGACTCTGTGAAAGAGTTTCAAGAGGATATTGACCGTTTTACTCCGCATTGCACCTATCTTCTTTTCGACGCAGGAAGTTCTGGTGGAGGTCATGGGAAGCCACTCGATTGTTCGATCTTTTCAGAAGTGAAAATTCGTATTCCATGGCTATTGGCCGGCGGGTTATCAGCTAAAAATTTGATGGGTGCCATAAGCGCTGCGAAGCCGAGTGGTGTTGACCTTAATTCCGGCGTTGAAGTCAGCCCCGGTATAAAAGATAAATATAAATTGAGTGCAGCTTTTGTTTCAGTGCACTTAGCAAATAAGAGGAATCAGTCATGAAAAGAGGATACTACGGAGATTTTGGTGGACAGTTTGTGCCTGAACTGCTCATGCCTCCGCTTCTAGAACTTGAAGAGGCTATGGGTAAAATCTTAAAGTCGGCAGAATTTCAGCAGGAATACACCAGTCTACTCAAGAATTTTGTAGGACGTCCTACAGCTCTTACTCATTGCCAAAATCTTTCACGCGAACTTGGTTTCAACCTCTGGCTGAAGCGCGAAGATCTAGCACATACCGGAGCGCATAAAATCAACAACACAGTTGGTCAGGCTCTGCTTACTAAGATGATGGGTAAGCCAAAGATGCTCGCTGAAACCGGAGCAGGTCAGCACGGGGTTGCAACAGCAACAGCCGCGGCCCTCCTTGATCTAGAATGTGATATTTACATGGGCGCAACTGACGTTAAACGTCAGTCTCACAATGTACGCCGCATGGAGCTTTTTGGAGCTAAATGTATTCCGGTTCATTCCGGCACCCAGACATTGAAAGATGCTATTAATGCGGCGCTTCGCCAGTGGATCGCAAATCAGCGCACCACGCATTACTGTTTCGGAACAGCAGCAGGCCCGCATCCGTTCCCGCTTTTAGTCAGAGAATTCCAGTCTATAATCGGGCGCGAGGCTAAACAGCAGTTTAAAGAACGTACTGGCGAAATGCCTTACATGGTCGTTGCCTGTGTTGGTGGCGGGTCCAATGCAATTGGTATGTTCCACGAGTTTGTTAATGAAAAATCCGTTAAGATAGTGGGCGTAGAGGCTGCCGGAACTGGGAAGCCTGGATGTACAAATTCAGCACCGATTAATCTTGGTACTCCGGGAGTGCTTCACGGAATGAATACGTTGTTATTACAGACTGATGACGGGCAGATACTTCCATCACATTCTATTGCCGCTGGACTGGATTACCCAGGAGTAGGGCCGGAACATGTTCATTTACATGATACTGGTAGGGCTGAGTTTGGCATGGTCAACGATAGTCAGGCTATCAATGCTTTCCAGATGCTTTGTCAAAAGGAAGGAATTCTTCCTGCTCTTGAAAGTTCACATGCACTAGCGTGGGCTATCGAGAACAAAGATATCATTCCTAAAGATGCAAATGTAATTGTTAATCTGTCTGGTCGTGGTGATAAAGATATGGATATCTTGGATGATTACCTTGCGCAGCACGGAAAATAGTGGAGCAAATAAAATGAGTATTACAACACTTGCTGATAAAATAAATGATGCCAATGCAAAAGGGCGCACAGCTCTTATTCCGTTTCTTCCCGGTGGATATCCAACCAAGGAAGTGTTCTGGAAAGAAATTCTAGAGCTAGACGCAAATGGCGCAGATATAATTGAAATTGGAATGCCTTTTTCCGATCCTGTTGCTGATGGACCAGTGGTGGAAGCGGCTTCTATGAAGTGCCTAGATGCAGGAGTTAATCTTAAATGGATTATCGAAGGACTTGCTGAAGTTCGTCCGCAGATAAACGCAGGCATCGTACTGATGGGATATTACAATCCCGTCTTGCAATATGGACTTGAAAAGTTCGCAAAAGATGCCAACGCCGCCGGAGTAAATGGTCTAATCATTGCTGACCTACCTTTCGAAGAGGGTGTTGATTTTCGTGATCTGCTCGCTGAAAACGAGGTAGCATTAGTGCCTCTAGTCGGCTTAAATACTGAGCCTGAGCGTATGAAGCTATATGCAAATGGCGGGAACGGGTTCTGCTATTTCGTATCAGTGCTCGGAACAACCGGCGATCGCGATTCTTTGCCTGAAGAGATCAAAGTAGGGCTTAAGCACGCGAAGGAAATATTTGATATACCCGTAGCCCTAGGGTTCGGCCTAAAGCACCCGTCGCAGTTAGAACAGCTCGAAGGTCTGGTCGACGCGGCGGTTTTCGGATCTGCTCTTATTCGTCATATTGATGAAGGTAAAAGTAGCGCTGAATTTATGAAGGTTTGGACTTAAATAGGATAGGCCTTCGGCGACCAGAGGGGGAACTTTTTTAGGAAGGTTTCTCCTCTGGACTTCCCTTTAAAAACTATTCATTTCCTAATTTACGGATAAATAACAGCCCAGTCTTTAATTCTATCATTAATTACGCCGGACTGCCTAAGTGCGCGGTCGATGGTTCCATTCTCTCTTAATATTTTCATCCCTTTTTCAAGCGCCGTATATACGGTTTTACCTTGAGGATGTTTTTTGGAAACCATGAAATTTCTGCTGTCTGCGAATGCTATTTTTGCATTTGGAATGGGGTGTAGTTCTACGTTTTCGACTGTTTGTGACAAGTTATCGCGATTTGGGAATTCTATAAGAGAAAAATCGGCACGACCCTTCCCCATCATTTTAAAAATTTGGTTATATCTAGGTGCGGTTTCAATCTGCGTAAATCCCATTTCTCTTAATAGGTCTATATCTGTCGTCCATGTGTTCCCAACTAGCGGCACATGGTCTTTTAGAGATTTTAATGGTGTGGTCGTGTTTAGAAAATGCGAATCTTTTTTTACGTATATACCTTTTTCAAACTCTCCTGCTCGGATGAGGGGGGCTGTCATATACACTGATTCGTCAAAATTACTTTTCCACATATCCTCAGCAAGAAGTGTTACGTTACCCTTTTTTACTTCAGATATAGCGCGCCCTGAATTTGGGTAATTCTTGAACTCCATTTCGCAGGGAAAATCTCCGACATGTAACGCTTGAACAAGAATGAGAATTGAAAGCATTGTTCGAGTTATTCCCGGTGCTCCGTAATCGTTGATTGCAAGAGGGTCTCCACCGTTACATTCTATGTAATTTTTGTAACTTTTTATGGTTCCAGTATAGCTTGCCACCGAAATGCATTCAGAAGATAAGGCAAATGTTGGTGTAAGTAATATGCTTAAAATTATGGTAAATAATATTTTATTGTTCATACTCGAGTGTGTGTTTTTAAATTATACCTTCGGTGGGGTATGTTTCCCCAAAAGAGATGTAAGTAAACACTTTTAAAAAGTAAAGCTCAAATTATGAATAAAATAACGTCGGAGGGCGAAGCTGGTAGAAAGTCAGGATTGTTGGCGTTTATAACACGTCTAAGTTGCTAGTTTTTTATGGAAGCGAATGGGGCGGAGAAATAATTGCCCAATCTTTAACTTCATCATTAATTATGTGTGATTGTCTCAGCGCTCGCTCTATTGTTCCATCTTCTCGCATGATTTTCAGCCCTTTTTCTAGAGCCTCGTATACGATCTTCCCTTGCGGGTGGTTTTTAGAAACCATAAAATGCCCACTGTGTGGAAACACAATTTTCACGTTTTTAATGGGATATAAGTCACCATCATTATTTTCAATATCTAAATTTTTATCGAGTGGAAATTCTAATAATATAAAGTCTGCTCGGTCTCTGTTCATCATTTTGAAAAGGAGATTATATTGCGGTGCAGTTTGTATGTTTTTGAACCCTATTTTTTTTAAGGTTTCTATATCAGTGGTCCAAGTGTGCTCGACTAAAGGGATGCTATTTTTTATGGATAGAATGGAGGGGCTTTTTTTCATAAACGCCGAACTTTTATTAACGTAAAGCCCTTTCTGAAATTCTCCGCGCTGTATGATTGGTGCAGTTTTGTACACGGAATCATCAAAGTCTAGTTCCCAAATATCAGACGAATATACGACTGCGCGCCCATTTTTTACTTCGGTAATAGATCTTCCTGGATTTGGACAGGTGATAAAAAAAAGATCCAAATCCAAGCCCCCTAAAGTTAGGGCCTGCTTTAAAAGTAACATTGAGATAGCTGGCCGTGTAGAATATGGCGATTCGTAATTCATGATAGCAAGGGGATCACCGCCTTTGCTTTCTACTAATTTGTTGTAGTTCCGCTTAGTACTTCTGTTACCTGCAACAGGAATTATTTCTGTCGCGTTTGCTGGCGCAGGGGCGAACAATAATAGCACTAATATGATGGAATAAAAGAAGTTCATGTTACTGTTGTTTTGAGGTTGATTCGGAATGCGAAATTCATACTTAAGATAAATAAGGTGTTTCTTGCTCAAGGTAAAGCTTTAAGCTTTTGCAATCGGTAAAGTCACTGTTGCTGTGAAACCTTCGCAAGTATTTTTAGCCTGAATCAAACCTCCATGCATGTATGCTATTTTTTGGGCCGCCGCAAGGCCTAGCCCATAACCCGGTGTGTCATGTCCCTTTAAACGATGGAAAGGATTGAATATTTCTTTTAGATCGTCTTCTGGAATAGGATCATGAGTATTGGTGACACTGATAACAGCTTCATTTCGTTGTTCAATATCTTTATTAGCTCGCAATTCGATCATGATAGTACCGCTCTGCTCAGTGTATTTAAAGGCATTCCCAAGAACATTATCCAAAATTACTCTAATACCGTTTTGGTTGCAGTCAGTGATTTTTATGCCTACAAGGTCCGTTTTTATTTCAAAGTTGTTTTGGTCCGCAGTGGGTTGATACTGATCGAGTAGTTCAGTAATTAATAAATTCAGATCAATAGAATCTTCCATGGGTGGGTCTTTTTGCATATTTAGCTTGGAAAATTCAATAATTTTACCAATTAGCATGTCCATGTGTGCTATTTCAGATTGCATACCACTGATAAACACTTCGCATTGATCAGTTTTTTTGTCGTTAATACGCTCCCTTATCATTTCGAGAGAAATGCGCATTCTAGCTAGCGGACTTCTTAATTCATGCGAGACATTGGCTGTAAGCTCTCGGCTGCTTTTGATTATTTTTTCCAGACTTCTAGCCATGTGATTGAACGTTTTTGCCAGTTCCGCCACTTCGTCTTTTCCGCGCACTTCTACGCGTTGTGTTAAATCACCTTGGCCTAGTTTTGCCGCTTTTTCGGTGAGTTCTTTGATTGGCCTGATGATTCTAAGTGCCACCGGTAGCAGGAAGATAGCCGCTAATATTGTGATTAAAATCTGTCCGCGCAGGAACCAGATTTCTTCTTCGAATCTGCTCCATGGGTGAAATATATGGTAGGTGAACGGGTATCCATCCGGGCGCTTTGAAACATATGTTCCGTAAATTGATTTCATGCCCTTGCTGCGTTCTTTATATATATATGCGCCTTCAGGCGTTTTTATAGGGTCATCTTCAAGATGGAGAGTCAGGTCCGGAATTTTTTCTTCTGAGGATGCTATTACTTCAGAATACGGTCCTGTGATCCAGACGTTCGCGTGGAAAGAATCGCTTAGAGCTTTCAGTATGGGAGTGAGTTTTTCTCTTTCTTTTCCGGCAGAAAGTTGATTTAAGTCCATCTCCATTTCAGTGAGATTTTTAACGGTCATAAGCTGGCCTTCAGTTCTCTTCATGCGGGGACTGCCACCCCAGCCTGAATGAATTATCCAGATGACCGTAAACTCGGAAATCATGAGTACAAGCACGAATGCTAGAAATATTTTTAGGTATAGCCTGCTTATTTTCATTTTTCACCCACGAATAAATAGCCGGTTCCCCATACAGTTTTGATTCGAGATTCGTGATTTTGATACGGTTTTAGAAGCGCCCGCAGTTTACTTATATGTACGTCGATACTGCGGTCGAATGCGTTAAAATCTTTGCCCCAAACCGAGGTCATGAGATCATCTCGGGTGAGCGGTTCTCCCGCATTTTCCATCAGCGCGTGCAAGAGTTTAAATTCTGTAGAAGAGAGTTCAAGCTTGTCACCTTCTATCTCTAATCTTTGGTGGGGTATGTTCAGAACTAGGTCTGCTACATTTATTGTGTTGGAATTTTTAGAGCTACCATTGCGTTCGGAATCTTGAGCACGGCGAAGTACCGCTTTGATCCTAGCCAAGAGTTCGCGGGGGTTAAATGGCTTGGACATATAATCATCAGCGCCCAGTTCAAGGCCGACTATGCGGTCGGTATCCTCTCCTTTTGCCGTGAGCATGATAACGGGTACATTTGAGTGTGGACGTAAATCTCGCAAGACTTCAAGACCGTCTTTACCGGGCATCATTATATCTAAAATGATAATTGACGGGTGAACGGATTTTACCGTTTCAACACATTTTTCGCCGGACGGGAGAGTTTTCACCACGTATCCGTATCCCTCAAGATATAGGGTTAACAGATCTCTAAGCTTAGAATCATCATCAATTATGAGGATGGATAGTTGTTTTTCCATAACACTGAGATACTCTTACAAATCGTTTCATGCAAAGAGAGAAAGCGTTATTTTTACATTTGTTAACAATTTTTATCATCAGCATAATACTCTTTTTTCTTCTTTGCTGTAGTTAATGAAAAAATGGATCGTAACGGAGATATTATTTATGGCCTCTTTTAAATACAAATTTTTAATTTACAGCTTGATCACGGTGTTTAGCGTGTCAGCTTGTTCCCCTTTTAAGCCTGATCCTAGAGGGGGCGAACCAATGGGGCTCCCTCTAGCGTACTCGCTCTATTCCACTGAACCTCAAGAGAGTGGAAAGTGGTGGGAAAGACTTGGAAGTGCAGAGCTTAACGGCTTTGTTGAAGAGTCTCTCACTTCTGATTTTAATATCCGCATTGCATGGGCAAAATTACGTCAGCTTCGTGCTACTGCTATTAAGTCAGGAGCAGGTAAATATCCTACCCTCGATGGGTTTGGTAAGACGAATAACGCTATGACCGGTTCTGACGGAACTGAGGGTAAAAAAGGTTCTACCTCAACTGATAGTCATGAGCTTGGTCTGACTCTTTCTTATGAGATTGATGTTTGGGGAAAGATTGAGGCCAAGGCTAAATCCGGCCAATTGGATTACCTTGTTTCCCGTGAAGATGTTAGTGCTGCGGCGATGACTGTTGCTGCGGCAGTTGTTTCCAGGTGGCTCGAAATTCAGTCACAGCGCCAGAAAAAAGTTATACTTAAGCAGCAGGTTGAGACAAACCGGATTTACCTTGAGGTTGTAGAACTTCGGTTCCGTAACTCCCTTGCCAGCGCGCTTGACGTTTATCAGCAACGTGAAAATGTCGCACGTGTGAATTCTTTAATTCCTCCAATCGAATCACGTGAAAGACTTTTGCTTAACGAATTGGCACTTCTCATGGGGCGCCCCGCCGGAACTGTGCAAGTTCAGACATCCGTTTATCCGGAGCTTGATCCTATTCCGGGGCTTGGAATTCCTTTTGATCTTATCGCAAAACGCCCTGATATCCGCGCTGCTGGACTTAAATTACAGTCTGCAGACTGGGCTATTACTGCCGCAAAAGCGGATAGACTGCCTAGCTTTAATCTTACGGGTAATGCTGCGCTAACCAGTGCGCAGATAGCAAATATTTTCAGTGGTTGGATGGTCGGGCTTGCCGCTTCCATTGCAGGGCCAATCTTTGATGGCGGCCTTCGTGCTGCAGAAGTTGAAAGGACTCAGGCTGTCGTAGACGAGAGGTTAGTGAACTATAAAAGTACCGTTTATACCGCATATAAAGAAGTTCAAGATTCTTTGATTCAGGAATCATGGCAGGAGAAATACATCACCGCTCGTAAAAATCAGCTTGAAGCTGCAAAGAAAAATTTGGACGAAGCTGGTTCCCGTTATTTACAGGGGCTTGAAGAGTATCTTCCGGTTTTGAATGCTTTGCTTAGTGTTCAGAGTTTGGAGATAAATATTGTTGAGGATGAATCAAATCTTCTATTGTACAGGGTTTCGCTATATCGCGCACTTGGCGGAAGCTGGACCGACTCACTTCAGTCTGCTGATGAGCTTCCCCGTGAAGAGAGCGATATGGCTGAAGTAGAGATCAAAACCGTTTCCGCAGAATAAGGATATTTAAATATGACAAAAAAAATAATGTATTACGTAAAAAACCTAGGTCTTAAAGGGTTAGTTCCTCTTGTGATCATCGGTTTAGCAATATTCGGTGCGCAGATGCTCATTAAAACTAAGCCAGTTGCCAGAAAAAAAGCTCCGGTAATATCTGCTCCTTTAGTAAATGTTACCAGCATGAAACCGCAGGAACTTAGAATTTGGACTCCCGTTATGGGAACTGTTGAAGCCTCGCGTAACATTACTCTTGAGCCTCAGGTTGCGGGTAGAGTTATTTCCGTGAGCGAATCTTTCATTCCTGGTGGTTATTTTGCAAAGGGTGAAGAAATTTTACGCATTGATCCTTTGGATTATGAGCTTGCCTTAAAGCAACAGCAGTCTGTTGTTATTGAAGCTGAGTATAATCTTAAGCTTGAACGAGGACATCAAAAAGTAGCGGGTCGTGAGTGGAAGCTTCTTAGTAAATCTTCTGGCGGGACCATACAGGAAGCCGAATTAGCTCTTAGAAAACCTCACCTCGAAAAAGCCGAAGCAAATCTTGCCGCATCTAAAGCCAAATTGCGCCAATCGCGTGTGAATCTTTCGCGAACAAGGGTGCAGGTTCCCTTTTCATCTATGGTTGTGACTAAAGATGCTGGACTCGGTGCGAATCTTGGTGCGCAGGAAGCAATCGCCACCATGGTTGGCACTGACGAATTCTGGGTGATGGTTTCTGTACCCGTCGATCGCCTCGATCGTATAGTAATTCCAAGTGTTGCAAATGGTTTTAAAGGCTCGGTTGCGCGGGTTATTTCCGGCAGTAACGGAAAATCTTTTGAAAGAGAGGGGCGTGTTTTACGTCTTTTACCTTCTCTTGAATCAAAGGGACGTATGGCGCGCGTTATTGTTGTTGTTGAAGACCCTTTGAATTTGAAGGGAACCCCCGGTGTTCGTCCTTTGCTTCTTGGAAGCTATATTAATGTATATATCGACAGTGGAAATTTAGACAGTGTTTTTGCTGTGCCGCGTGCCGCGTACCGGGACGGCGATACACTTTGGATCATGAACGACAATAGCGAACTTGAAGTTAGAAAGGTAGAACCGCTTTGGCGTGATCAGGATTATATATACCTTGAAAAAGGTGTGGTCGAAGGGGAGAAGCTTGTTGTCACTGATATTTCTACTCCTTTGCAGGGAATGAGGCTTCGCGAAAATGTGTCTGCAGTAGACAGGGATAATAATGATGGCTGAGAATAACAAAAAGATAACCGGCCCCATTGCATGGATGGCGGGTAACTCGGTCGCTTCGAATCTTTTGATGGCTATTCTGCTTGTTGGTGGTCTTCTGATGGCCTTCAACATTAAACAGGAAATTTTTCCTGAGTTCTCAGATGATACTGTAACAGTTTCAGTTACTTATCATGGAGCCAGTCCTGAGGAAGTTGAGCAGGGTATTGTGCTCTCGGTCGAAGAAGCCGTTATCGGACTGGATGGTGTAAAGGAAGTAACTAGTTCTGCCGCTGAAGGTAAAGGTTCTGTTACTATTGAAGCCCTTGAAGGATATGATCTTCAGCAACTGGCTCAGGATGTTAAGAGTGAAGTTGATCGTATTACCTCTTTCCCTGAAGAGGCGGAAGACCCTTCTGTTAAAGCTTCCAGTCATAAGCGCCAGGTTCTGACTTTAATGGTTTACGGCGACGAGAATCCTTTGATTCTTCGTAAATTGGCAGAGCAGTTGCGTGAAGAGTTGATCAGCGATCCCGGCATTACTCAAGTTGATCTTTCTGAAGTGAGTGGTTTGCAGGTATCAATTGAAGTTCCGCAGGATAAACTGCGTGCGTATAATCTTACTTTAACTGACGTTGCAAAAACTCTTAATGCCGCTTCAGTGGAATTGCCCGGTGGTGGCATCAAAACTGAGTCCGGGGAAGTTCTTGTACGTTTTAAGGAGCGTAAAGATTACGCTAGAGAATTTGCCCGTATACCCGTTGTCACGGGAGATGACGGGACACAAGTTCTGCTTGAAGATATTGCGGATGTAAAAGAAGACTTTCAGAGTGACGATAACCTTACTTCATATAATGGAAAACCAGCTGTTCGTTTAAATGTATATAGAGTTGGAGTTCAGACTCCGATAACTGTTTCTGATGCGGTCCACGCAAAACTGGAAACATTTAACAAAAGTTTACCTTCCAGCGTACATGTTGATGTGCGAAATGATTCCTCTGATGTGTTCAGGCAGCGTATGGATCTTTTGCTTAAAAATGGATTCATGGGACTTGTTCTTGTGTTCATTTTCTTGGCTTTGTTTCTTGAGCCAAGACTTGCATTCTGGGTGTCCATGGGAATTCCGATCTCTTTCCTTGGGGCAATGCTGATTCTTTCTCCCGCGGGAGCAAGCATCAATATGATCTCAATGTTTGCCTTCATCATTTCGCTGGGTATTGTTGTTGATGATGCCATTGTTGTCGGGGAAAATGTCTATACCATGCGACAACAAGGCATGTCGTGGCAGAGAGCCGCGTATGAAGGGGCTAAAAGAATTGCCATGCCTGTGACGTTTAGTGTGCTCACTAATATTGTCGCATTTATGCCTCTGTTCTTTATTCCGGGGGTCATGGGTAAGTTCTTTAAGATTATCCCCTTGGTAGTGTGTAGTGTTTTCGCGGTTTCATTAATTGAAAGTCTTTTTGTTCTTCCCGCTCATCTCGCACACGGTAGTGAGAAAAAGCCGGGGAAGATAATGAGCTTTATCTTACGGAACCAGCAGAAGGTATCCAAGGGTTTGCTTGTCTTTATTGAGAAGGTATATCGGCCTATTCTTGATAGAGCTGTCGCATGGAAATATTTGACAGTGGCTATAGGGATTGCCTGTTTGGTGATTGCGTTTGCATATATTAAAAGTGGACGTCTCGGGTTCACAATGTTTCCGAAGGTCGAATCCGATTATGCTTACCTAACCGTTGATTTGCCATATGGAACTGCGAAAGAAGTAACACTGCAAGTGCAGAATAAAGCTCTTAGTGCGGCTAAAATAGTCAAGGACCAAAACGGCGGCGATGAGCTTGTGCGTGGAATATATTCCAAAATTGGTGGGGCAGGGCGTGGTAAAGCCAGTGGTAGTCACGTTCTCAAGGTTCAGATTTTTCTGGCCGATGCTGATGTAAGACAGATTTCAACTGATCAGTTTGTAAAGCAGTGGCGCCGTGAAATGGGGCCTCTTGCTGGGGCTGAATCAGTCCTTTTTGAATCAGATCGCGGAGGTCCGGGGTCCGGTGGATCGCTTGAAATTGAACTTAGTCATAGTGATGTGGATGTGCTCGAACATGCGGCATCTTCGCTGGCGGAGTCGCTTGCCACGTATCCTAAAGTAAAAGATATTGATGACGGATATGCTCCAGGTAAAAGACAGCTCGACTTTGAGCTTTTACCAGAAGGGCGAAGCTTGGGTTTAACTCCGCAAGCAGTCGCTTCCCAAGTCCGCGCCGCCTATTATGGGGCTGAAGTTCTTCGTCAGCAGCGCGGTCGGAATGAAGTTAAGGTCATGGTTCGGCTGCCGAAATCTGAAAGGGTTTCCGAGTATAATCTTGAAGAAATGATGATTAGAACTCCCGAAGGTACAGATGTACCTTTGCGAGGAGTTGTTAAAATTAAAGGTGGAAGATCATATACATCAATTAATCGTAGAAACGGGCGAAGGGTTGTTTCTGTAAGTGCGGACGTGACGCCGCGTAAAGAAACTTCGCAGATTCTTGCTTCGGTTAAGACTGATATTCTGCCACAGCTTAAGGCTGACTATCCGGGACTTGGGTTTTCTCTTGAAGGTAAACAAGCGGAGATGCAGGAAAGTACCGATAGTCTGTTTTCAGGTCTGGCAATGGCTATGATGTGTATTTATGCGCTTCTTGCGATTCCTTTCAGGAGTTATTTCCAGCCGATTATTATCATGTTCTGTATTCCTTTCGGAATAGTTGGAGCGGTAATAGGGCATATTCTTCTGGGGTACAGTCTGAGTCTTATGAGTTTGTTTGGTATCGTTGCCCTTAGCGGGGTTGTGGTTAACGATTCGCTGGTCTTCATTGACTATGTGAATAAAATGAGGCGCAAAGGGCATTGTGCATATGATGCTGTGCTTGCGGCGGGAACAGCGCGTTTTCGTCCGATCATGTTAACCACGTTAACGACCTTTGGCGGACTTGCTCCGATGATTCTTGAAACATCAAGGCAGGCGCGGTTTTTGATTCCGATGGCAATATCACTTGGATTCGGGATACTTTTTGCAACAGGTATTACCCTGCTACTAGTTCCATCATTCTATATGATATTTGAAGATATTAGACTCGCTATTCGTAGATTATTTAATCTTCCCATAGCGGAAGGGCCGCTTAATGGGCCCGTTGAGAATGTTCCTGTTAAGTTTTGTGAACATAAAGACGATTAATTGCGGTGATTGGATTTAGACCTAGCGTTAACTAGACCTATATATAATGTAAAAAAACGCCCGTCCGAGATATTCTCGGGCGGGCGCTTTTTGTTGGGGTAGTTGTGAGGTTAACGTTACATAGCAAATTTAAACTATTTGGACTTCGTACGCCCGATAGTAAGCGCCGCTAGAAGTGCCACCGCTTTAGCCACGACTAGTATGGATAGGCTGTAGCGGAAGTCCGCAAGGGTAAACTCTTTTGCTCCGTGGGAGCTTGCCACAAGCATCCAGCCGATAATGGGCTGAGCTAGCGCGCTTCCTCCGATCAAAAAAGTATTAACGAATCCGAGCGAAATCCCGTTGGCCCCTTTGGGACTGATATCATTACCATACGCGTAGGCGACAACATTACCGCTGCAAAAGAAGCCGAGCAGGAACATAAGTCCGTACATTAATTGCATAGGGATTCCGGGCAAATATACGACTGCGCTTACACAAACAAGTCCGCCAGATCCGGCAATTATCATGGGTAAACTACGCTTGCCTAGTTTGTCGGAAAGCCACCCGAAAAAGAAACTGCCCGGTATTGCGCCAACAAAAAGCATGGAAACTACAATCGCCGCATTAGTGGATGAAATGCCGTAAAGTTTCGCGATGAAGGATGTCCCCCACAATGCTCCGAAACCTGTGTAGATCATATTTATAGTAGCGGCGTAGCTGGCGTTAAGCCATGCATGCGGATTGAATGCGATAGTTTTAAGCGCGGTAAGTGCCTCGGCTAATCCAGATCCTTTGTCCGCTAAGGTGTGCTTTTGAATGATTACAGGAGGGTGATCCTTCACGAGAAATATTATTAAAAGTGCGACAATTCCGCCGAATGCGGCAATGCCGAGGATTGTGCCCTGCCAGCCTGAAACGGCCACGGCGCGAGTGAGTGGGGCTTCGCCCATTACCGCTCCGACCATGCCTATAATATTAGTAAGGCCAACCATGGTCGCGAACTTTTCGGGCGGGAACCAGTTGGATACTAGCTTTAGGCAGGATACGAAGGAAAAGCCTGTCGCAGCACCAAGCATTATTCTAACTCCGATTGCCTCAGTCGGTGTGGCTGTGTAGGTGAAAAAAGCTCCGGCGCAAGTAGAAATAACGGCGGCAATAGCAAGCGGACGGTGCGGGCCGAATCTGTCTGCCATGATCCCGATAGGGATTTGCATGAGTGCGTATGAATAGAAATATACGGATGAAATAAGTCCCATCGAGGCCGCATCGGCGTGAAAATGCGCGGCAAGTTGGGGCTCCATTGCGCTTGGGGCGACCTGCTGCATGTAGTCGTAGAAGAAATATAAAGTGGCTATGGCCCATACTGCCCAAGGCATTAGTGGGTGGGATATTTTTGATTTTGTTGTCATTTATGATTTGGGTTGAGGTTGTTATTTCGAACTATATGATAGTGAAGATAAAAAGATCTTAGGTCAACCTAGACCGTGGAATTTTAAGCAAAAATGCTGTAAGCTCCCCCCATGTCAAAGCGCCCGATACTTGTACTTCAGATGCAGCGAATGGGGGATTTAATCCTTTCCTTTCCGCTTTTTCTGTGGCTTGAGAGAACCTACCCCGGTCACCCCATTTGGGTTGTTGCGGAGGAAAAGTTCTTCCGCCCACTTATGCCCATAAGCCCGCAAGTGGTTTATTTTCCTTGGGCGGGCCTTGGCGTTCTTCGCAAAGAAAAGTATGAGCTGATCATAAATCTTAGCATCCGTGAGCAAGCCGCATCTCTTGCGGGCGAGCTTAGCGCAGAGGGTAAACTTGGTCCGGTTTTTAATTCGGACGGTGATGCTTATATCCTTGGCGATTGGCAACTTTACCGCGCAAGTGTGGTTCATAATAATCGGCACAATCGCTTTCACTGGGCAGACTTGAACGCGCTTGACTGCATACCTTTGGATACTATTTCCCGCACTTCTTGGTCAGATCCACGTACCCTACATGGTGGAGATAAACGCATTGGCCTTTTCCTCGGCGCTAGTGAGGAATCTAAGCGTCCTGCTGTTCCGTTCTGGGCTGAATTGTGCTCTGAAATACTTAGCCGTGGCATGAAACCTGTGCTCTTTGGCGGCCCTGCTGATACTGGACTTGGCGCAGAGGTTGCGCGCGGTTCGGGTGGCCCTGTTCTTGATATGACGGGCAAGTTAAACCTTGGTGAGCTTGTTGCCGTGGGCCAGTCTTTACAACTTTTCATCACACCTGATACTGGACCGATGCACCTTGCGGCATGGTCTGGGCTTAAGGTGCTGAACCTTTCTATGGGTAATGTTAACCCTTGGGAAACTGGTCCTTATCAGAACGATCATTATGTTCTGCGTTCTACCATGAGCTGTGCGCTCGGTTGCTGGGCATGTTCGCGGAATAGACTTCATTGCCATGATCCCTTTGTACCCTCGCGTATTGCGGCGATTGCAAAGAGCATGATGCGCGATGAAAAGTCTGCGCTTTTAAAAACGTCTTTGCCAGGACTGCGCCTTTATTCGTCCTCTCAGAGAACGGGCGGGCTGTATAAATTGCAACACCTCAGCGGACATTCTTCCGGGGCGGGAGATAAACTTGGGCTTTTCTGGCAGGAATTTTTCGGCATGTCCTTCGGTATGTGGGACGAGTCCTGCGCCAAGTTGGTATGGGCAGATTTCCGTGAAAATCATCCGCGTCTGGCGCAGAAGTTGCGCTCACATTTGCCCGCATTAGGTAGTGAGTTCAGCAAAGGGCTGGCTAAAAGTACTCCTCTTTCCGATAATTTTTGGAATTCATGTCCTCTAATTCTTCGTCAATTCGCCGGGTATGTTCATCTTTTTCTTCAGAATAATAATTATGAACGGACGTCATGGATTAAAGTTTTATCCCTCTACGAACGGCTTGCTTCCATCGTTAGCAATAGCTGATTTTCGCTGAACTATTTTCCCCGCTCGGAAGAATCTTCCCCTTTTTGCCTGTCATAGCTTCATGTAACATGCTGTAATAATGCGTGTTCAGTTTTGGCACGCCTTGTGAAGGAAGAGGTCTTGAGGAGCACAAAATGCAAATACTTCCACATTTCGATCAAAGTACTAATGACCAGGCAAAGAACACAGACAGATCTAATCTGATTGAAGACTCTTATCGTTCATCAATGTTCGATGATTTTCTTTACTCAAACAAAGAGGCTGGTCTCGAAAGTGTCTATCAGCCTGTGCAGGAAGCTGTTGCCGACATCCGTTCTACTTATGAAGACGCGCCAAGCGAAACCATAGAGTATGCTGATGAAGAGGTTCGTAGTACTACTGAATATATCGAAGATGCCGCTCGGGAAGTAGCAAATCAGTCTGTTGATCAGCAGCCTCAGGACATCAAGGTCAGTCGTGAAGACTGGAACGAAATCAAGGAAGAGCTTGAAGCTCACGGTATAGATAAGAAGGACATTGCTGACCTCGAAGAAAAAGTCATGAGCAAGGGCGGTCTTAGCTATGGCGAAATGGTTAGCGAGCTTACCGGGATGATGAAGTCTGCAAAGGGTTTCAAGCTAAATCCTGTTCAAGAGCAGAATATGCATTCCCTCTTTTCAAAGCTCGGATTCACTCCAGATGAATCTAAGGCAATGCTCACAAAAATTTCTCAGGGAAAGATGGGGGATGTGCTCGATCAGGTTCAGGCCAAGATTGCCTCACTTCCTGATGCTCAGCAGCTCCAGCTTTCAGAAGATGAAACGAAGACTCTTAGTACATTTTTTAAGCTCTCCGGTGAAAAGACTTCTCAGCTTACTCAGCTTCTAACGAAAGAGGGAGCTACAGTCGGTTCTGCTAAGAAGGGATTCGCAATGCTAGGGGAAGCCTTGGCTGAGAATGCCGAAGCTCAGGATGCGAAGGATCTCAAGCTAGTTAAGACCGTTAGTGACTCTTTACAGAATGCTATGAATAAAGCGTCTGACCAGACTCCTGATAATTTCCGCATGGCTTCTGCTAAGGTCATTAGTGACTCCATGGGAGTCGGTAAAGATATTAGCGAAACCAATAAGCCTGCAACTGCCGAAGGGCAGCCTGAGAATAGTCATTCCGTAATGACTGGCAAGGATACTGTTGGGACGGCCTCATCCAGTACCACAAATCATTCAGGAGCTAATTCAGGGCAGAACCTAGATGGCAAGTCCGATAAGAATGCTGACGCCGGTAATCAGAAGAATGCTTTTGATGGCAATGCTCAGGATAAGAATGCATTTGGTGGCAGCACTAAGGGTGACGCTCAAACTAATCAGAATAATCAGAATGGTAACAATCCAATGGCTGGTGATACTAAGTATACAGCTAAGCATTGGCTTGAAAATATTCTTACAGATTCCAAAGATGTTAAAAGTTGGAACGACTTTTTCGGCAAGCTGACTGACGGGTCCACTCTCAAAGGAGAGTCCGCTCTTATGGGCGAAGGATTTGGATCTGGTAGCATGGGAGCTCTTAAGGGAGCTGCAACTGCCGCTCAGTCCGGCAAGACAAGTAGCATGTGGGCAAATACTGCCCGGTCAAATGTTCTCGAACAGGTTCAGGACGGTGCTTTTAAGAACCTTGGGCAAGGCGTTAAGCAGCTTACTCTTACCCTTAATCCGCTTGAACTCGGTACAGTCAATGTCATGATTCAGGTTAAGAATAAGGAAGTGCAGGCAACCATAAGAGCTGAAAGCCCAGAGGTTGCAAAGGTCATTGCAGAGCAGCTGGAAGCCGTTAGGCAAGTTCTGGAAGAACAGGGGCTTAAGGTAGAAAAGCTTGAAGTTCAGACCGGTATTGCGGATAGGGAAACTCAGGATTCATGGAATGGCGCACAGGATCACAACAGTGCTCATTATCAGGAGCTTATGGCCGGAATGAAGGAGCGTTGGAAGACTCTTAGAGAAGAAGGAACCTCTTTGGCCCAAGATATGCAAAATATAGAGCATGCGGCAACAATTTCCCAAAGTGGGCTACACTTAGTCGCTTAACGAAAAACGAGAGGTAAGAGTCATGGGATATGTAGGGTATAGTAACATACTAGGCAGAGCGGAAGCCGATTTGGCCGCCAGCAATATGCCAGAGCACAAAACGCAGTTGGGAAGCGACGACTTCTTAAAACTACTTTTGACCCAGATGCAGAATCAGGATCCTGCAAATCCCATGGAAGATAAAGAGTACATGGCGCAGATGGCGCAGTTCTCGAGTCTTGAACAGCTTACCAAGCTTAATACGACTATGACAGGTGTGGCTAACAATGGAGCTCAGGAACAGATGGTTTCCGCAGTAGGCTTCATCGGCAAGGAAGTTAAGGCAGAAGGTTATTCCTTAAGCCGTGCCGATGATAAGATTAGTAAAGTTTTCTACGGACTGGGTGAGCCGGTAGCAAATGCATTTATTAATATTTATGATCAGAATCAGAATCTCATGAGAACAGTCCAGCTCGGCACAAAAGCCGAAGGTACCCATGAATTTGAGTGGGACGGAAAGGACTGGTCTGGAAATGATGTGCCGGACGGGGTCTACACGATTGCAATGGCAGCAGAAGATGTCGATGGCGCACCAGTTATGGTTAAGACGGAAGTCAGTGGTGAAGTTTCAGGGGTCGTTTCTGAGGGCGGACAACAGTTTTTGCATCTTAAAGACGGTCGTTACATCAACTTCCTCAATATTAGAGAAGTTGTCAGTCCCACGGTTGTTGCGGATAGTCCTGACGGAACTACGAGCTAAATACAACCACGAGTCAACGGGACTTAAAGGAGGTTTCTCATGGGTTTATCAGCATCATTATTTTCAGGTATCACAGGACTACAGGCACACGGCGACAAGATGTCTGTTCTCGGTAACAATATTGCTAACGTTAACACTGTCGGTTTTAAAAGTGCGAAGATGCATTTTGAAGATGCGATTAGTCAGGATGTTACAACTGCGACAGGCACAGCGCAGGTTGGTCGAGGTGTTCAGGTTGGGGCAATTTATGCCGACTTTGCACAGGGATCATTTGAAACAACATCAGAAGCAACAGATCTCGCTATCGGGGGATCGGGTTTCTTTATAGTAAAGCCAAAGGAAGATGAGACCGTCTACTACAGTAGAGCTGGTAACTTCCGTTTCGATAAAGACGGCTATCTAACAGATCCGCACGGTTATGTGCTGCAGGGATGGGAAGTTCAAACTTCCGCCTCTGGAGTTGCTACAGGTGACGCAACCACTGCATCAGCCGCTGTAAGAACTGTAGGTGTGCCGACAGATATCAGGCTAGAAAATTTCCAGTCTGCCCCGCAGGCTACTTCGCGTATTAACATGATTACCAACCTTGATTCAGGGGAGGCAAGCCATGCTTCTAGTACGACCAATCCATTTTTCTCCCTCTTTGAAGCGTGGGACGGAACCGCAGATCCACCAGTAGGTGATTCTCTGTACGGGTACCAGTCCACCATGAAAGTTTATGATGAAAATGGTTCTGCTCATAACGTGACCACTTATTATGATCAGGTCACACTCAGTAATGCTGGTGGTAAGAAGGTCTGGGAGTATATTGTTACTAGTACTCCTGCTGATGATGGGCGCCTTATAAGCGGAACCACCCCTTTCGCAACCTCTTCTGCTGCAGGTCTGCTTATGACCGGGACTTTGACCTTCAACGCGGCAGGAGACCTGACCGGGACCTCTGCATTTACTCTTAAGAGTGGCGTAACGGCGAGTGGTATTAAGAACCTTTCCAACTGGACACTTGCGAACTTCTCGCAGAATGGCGCTCCGTTATTGACTGCGAACTTCTTGTCCACTTCAAATGCTAGTTTTACTGACTCTGTTAGTCCTTCAACTATTGAAATGAACTTCGGGCTCAGTAACCAGGACCTATCGGGAAGTGGTATAACTAAAGGTTGGAATACCGGCACAAGCGCTATTTCAAATGCTGGGCAGATAGGAACAGATATTACTGATATATCCAGAATACCAAATTACGGGCAAGTTGAAACCAGTGCGTTGGCCTCGACCAGTTATAGTACGGGCTCAACAACATTATTCCAATCTCAGGACGGTTACACTGCTGGTTTCTTACAGAATGTATCTGTCGATAGAGATGGGGTTTTGACCGGACGATATTCAAATGGACAGATTCTTGAATTGTACGCCCTGACCATTGCCGACTTTAATAATCGGTGGGGACTCCGGCGGGAAGGGGGTAACCTCTTCTCTGAAACTAGAGATTCAGGGGATGCGCTCACTGGTAGAGCAAATACCGGAGGAAAGGGTTCAATTGCCTCAAACTCCCTAGAAGCTTCAAACGTTGACCTTGCGGTGGAATTTGTAAACATGATTACCACTCAGCGCGGTTTCCAGGCGAACTCAAAGGTTATCACAACAACTGACTCAATGATGGGTGAACTCATCCAGCTCAAGCGTTAATAGTCTCTAATGTATCCTGATAAGATGCTGAAAATATAAGAAAGCTCCTTTCTTACAACCTCCGTAGCCGGGATTGACTCCCTCGGTTGCACGGTTACCAGAATCCCCTCTTCCGAAACGTGCCGTTTCGGAAGAGGGGATTTCTTTTTGCCGGAAAGCTGACTCTGATGGATGCCAAGAATATGGAATAAAATTCCTATCCTAGAAACCGTGTGCGGTGCTAATTTAATGTGAATAGTTATTTAAATCGGTGTGTTACGCGTATTAGTGTCTTGGTCATTTGGGTCTTTAATAGGGCTATTTACCTGGTTTAGGCAGGCGGGAAAAAATTGACTAGGGTTGCCAGTTTTTAGAAGTCTAGACTTTGTCTATCTATATAAGTCTTTATATTTGTTAATAAAAATATTCTTGGCATTACCATTGCTAAGACTTGGTTAAGAAAACGGATTTTTGTGAACAACAAGGAGGTTCAGATATGTCCTTAGTCATTAACCACAACCTTATGGCGATGACCGCGCAGAGAAATCTCGATCAAGCGTATGGTAATCTAGGCGTTTCCACCCGACGTCTATCATCAGGTCTAAGAGTAGGAACAGCAGCAGATGATGCAGCCGGACTGGCTATTCGCGAACTTATGCGAGCAGACGTTAAATCTTTGAATCAGGGAATGAGAAACGCAAATGACGCGATCTCTATGATTCAGACTGCTGACGGAGCTTTGCAGGTTATCGATGAAAAACTCATCCGCATGAAAGAACTTGCAACCCAGGCATCTACCGGTACTTACAACTCCGATCAGCGCCTGATCATTGATTCAGAATTTCAGGCAATGGCATCGGAAATTACCCGTATTGCCAACGCAACAGATTTTAATGGAATTCATTTGCTCAACGGTAACCTGTCAGGGCCGACCTCTGCGCACAACGGAAACGGCGTGCACTCCACAGGTCCATTGAAGGTTCACTTCGGAGCAGGTAATGATTCCGCAGAAGATTACTACTACATTTCAGTAGCTACTTCTACCGCTTCTGCTCTCGGTGTACAGACTGCGATTTCAACTCAGGCTCTTGCGCAGCAGGCTCTTGAGAGTATTCAGCAGGCGATTATTTCAAAAGATAAGATTCGTGCGAATCTCGGTGCTATGCAGAACAGGTTGGAGAACACTATCACCAACCTTTCCATTCAAGCTGAAAATGTTCAGGCTTCAGAGTCTCGTATCTCTGATGTGGACGTTGCAACTGAAATGACCGAGTTTGTCAGGAATCAGATTCTCACTCAGGCCGCAGTAGCAATGCTGTCCCAGGCCAACTCACTGCCTAAGATGGCAATGCAGCTCATAGGCGGATAAGTCCGCTTGACATATTGGGTGACGATTAAGGACTGCGGAGGATGGCTGATCACCACCTCCCGGTCCTTAGCCTTTTGGATCACATTCGTCGGGATATTTGGAATTCAAATAAGCAATTGCTGTCGCAGCCGCAGTTTGCTCCGCTTTTTTTAGACTTGTTCCTTCCGCCTCAAAAATTTTTCCAGTCGGCAAATTTAAAATTACTTGAAATACTTTTTCATGCTCAGGGCCTGCGGTTCCGCTTAGCACATATGTCGGGCGTTCTTTAAATATTTCTTGAGTGACTTCTTGTAATTGACTTTTAAAATCTTTTGATGTTTCGATTTTGAATGTTTCAGGCCATTTGTCTTCAAATAAATTTAGTATTAATTTGCAAGCTTCGGGGTAACCCCCGTCGAGAAAAACTGCTCCGATTACCGCTTCCATAGTATCAGCTAGTAGGGATGAGCGCATTCTGCCGCCCTGTGATTCTTCGCCCTTTCCCAGCTTCAAAAAATTGTTAAGGCCCAGTTCAAGGGCCACGGTTGAAAGACTCTTTTCTTTTACCAGCTTAGATCTAATTTTCGTTAGCTGGCCTTCGTGAGCCTCTTGGAATCGTTTGAAAAGCTCTTCGGTTACGCATAATTCTAGGACTGCGTCGCCGAGAAATTCAAGTCTTTCATTATCTTCGCAGGGGGCAACCTGTTCATTTGCCCACGAACTATGAGTTAAAGCTGTAGCTAAATGCTTGACTTGCGAAAATCGATAGTGGATACCTTGCTGTAGGCGTAAAAACTCTTCTTCCATAAAACCCTGCTTAAATTTATATATATTAATAATGCAATCTTATTCATCATTAGCGGCTCTTTTTGAACCCGCATCTATAGCCATTATCGGGGCTACTTCAGATCCGGCTAATCCCGGAAACATTGTAACGTCCAACCTTCTTGCCTCAGGATATAAGGGCAAAATCTTCCCCGTCAATGGTGAAGGTGAAGAAGTTCTTGGAATTAAGTCGTTTTCTTCTGTTTCGGACATTCCCCGTTTTACCGATTTAGCTATTATTTGTCTATCTCCTGCCGAGGTTGTCGGTACAGTGGAAATGTTAGCTGAACTTCCTGTTCACGCGGTGATCGTTCCTACAGAAGGGTTCGGTGAGACCGGGCGCGAAGGGTATATGCTAGAGCAACGTCTTGCTAAGATCGCAAAGAATAGCGGGATGGCCATATTGGGACCCAATTGTCTCGGGCTGATGAATTCTTCTGTTTTCATGAATGCAAGTCTTGCTACTGACTATACCACGCATGGCAATATTGCATTCTTTTCTCAATCTGGAGCTCTTTGCAATACCGCTCTCGACTGGGCAAATAGTGAAGGCGTTGGTTTTTCAAAGTTTATCAGTCTTGGAAATAAGGCAGTTCTCAGTGAATCTACAATGCTGAGCTATCTTGCCACCGATCCAGATACGAAAGTTATCGTAGGTTATTGTGAAACTTTGAAAGATGGACAGGATTTTTTGCGGGTCGCTTATGATACTACCAGTAAGAAGCCTTTGATTTTGCTTAGGGCTGGCGGAACGGCTGCCGGTGCGCGGGCTGCATCAGCTCATTCCGGTGCGTTGACTGGCTCAACTGATGCATACAACGCAGCGTTCAATCAAGCCGGTGTTTTGCAGGCTACTGATATTGAAGATATGTTCAATCTAGCTCATGCTTTTTCATGTCAGCCACTGCCGGAAGGACCGAACGTTGCTATTGTTACAAATTCCGGTGGTCCAGGGATTCTTGCTGCCGATATGTGTGAGAAGGGGACTCTTAATGTTTCGCGCCCGTCCTCGGCTACCCTTGAAAAGATGAAAGATTTTCTGGGACCGCATGCTGCATTGTACAATCCTATTGATATGATCGGTGATGCGAATGCGGAAACTTATGCAAAGACAATCAGAGCGGTAATTGAGGACGATGTTTTTGATTCCGTACTGGTTATTCTTACCCCAGCCGCAAATATTTTAGACCAAGTGGAAAAAGTTGCCGCGGATTTGCTTGTCGCGACTGAGAATTCTACAAAGCCGATCGTAGCATGTTTTATGGGAGATGCTTCTGTTGAGGGGGCTAGAAAGTTGCTCCGAGATGGAGGAATTCCGTGTTATGATTTTCCTGAGTCAGCAGTGAGAAGTCTCGATGCGATGGCTTGTTGCTACAGATGGCAGAATAAAGATTGGCCCATTGAGGTTTGTTTTAGGCGTGATATTGCTAAAGCGAAAAGTATTGTAGCAAATTCCAGACGAGTCGGCATGATGGAACTTGTTGAATTGGATGCGCAGCACTTAGCCTCAGCTTATGAACTGCCTGTGCCGGAAACGGTGCTTGCGCGCACTTCAAATCAGGCGGCAAAGGCGGCTAAAAGAATCGGGTATCCCGTAGTCCTTAAAGTGGCTTCTCCGCAGATATCTAGAAAAGACGATCTTGGTTTGGTCGTTACGGATATTCATACGCCGCAAGATCTTAGACGCGCATTTCAGCAAATAACAGCCCGTGCCGCGCGCAGACGTAAAGATGCGTATATCACTGGCTGCCTTGTTCAGGCGATGGGGCCTAAGGATTCGCACGAAGTAGAAATTTCTTTTCGCCGTGATGCCCAGTTTGGGCCGCTTATCCGGTTCTCACTTGGCGGTATTCACGCAGAGATGTTAGGAGATGTAGCATCAAGGCTTGCCCCGCTTGCGTTAAATGATGCGCAGGAAATGATTCGCGAAATTACGGCTTATCCTATTTTACGGGGAGCAAGGGCCGGGACTGCTGTCAATTTAGGTGCTTTAGAAGATATTTTGCTTATGGTTTCTCAGATGGCTTCAGATATACCTGAGATTCAAGAAGCAGAGTTCAGTCCCATTATTGCGGGACCTGATGGGGCGGTTGTCGCCAATATGCGTATGACAATCGGTTAAAAATTTCAAATTTAAGGAGTAACCTTCATGCCCGGTTTATATATAGGCTCTACTAGCGGCTATTCCGGTAAGAATATGATCGTTATGGGCCTTGGCTTACATTTTCAAAAACAAGGTGTCAGTCTTGGCTATATGAAGCCTGTTGGAGCTATCCCTGTTGAGGTGGATGGCAGACTAGGTGACGAGGATGCGTTCTTTCTTCAAGAGGTACTAGGTGTATCCAACCCCGCTAAAGTTGTTACTCCTGTCGTCGTTACTCACGATTTCAAGGTGTCAGCTTTTAACGGAAAGGTTGAGGACCATGTTACGCCTATCGTCGAGTCATATGCGAAAATAAGTGCGGGTAAGGATTTGACTCTCGTTGCAGGGTCTGGTTCCATGTACTCTGGAAAATATTGCGGAGTGGACGGGGTTCATCTTGTTAAAACTCTTGATGTGAAATGTGTCGTTATAGATAGATTTCAAAAAGAGTTAAATTATGATTATCTTGTCGTTCTCAAGGAAACACTCGGCGATAATATGATCGGGGTCATCCTGAACGATATTCCTCCTACCTTCATGGATGAGATTACGTCCTTAATTAAGCCTTTTCTTGAAAGAAAAGGGGTTAAGGTTTTGGGCGTAATTCCTAAAGATCCTCTCATGGGAACTATTAAGGTTTGTGATCTTGCGGATCATCTCGGTGGTAAAATAATTTCTGCTCACAGCAAAAGTGACCAACCTGTGGAAAGTTTTTTAATAGGCACCATGCAGGTCGAAAATTTCATGACGCATTTTAGAAAGCATCGTAATTCAGCCGTTATTGTCGGCGGAGATAGATCTGATGTTCAACTGGTTGCGCTCGAGGGAGAGTGTCCTTGCTTGGTGCTGACTGGAAATCTTTATCCTAATGATATTATTCTGACTCGTTCCGAAGTATTGGGCACGCCTATTATTGTCGTCAGGGATGATACTTTTTCCGTTGCTAAAAAAATGGAAGATGTTCTCTCAAGGCACAAATTACGCGAACCTGCTAAAATTAAGCATGGCGTTGAGCTTGTTGAGTCTCATATTGATTTCGCGCACCTTAAAAAGGAACTTGGTTTACAGTATTAGTTCCTATAAAGTTGACGGAAACGAACAGCCTCGCGGGATTTACCAGCGGGGCTGTTTTTTTATGGGGGTTCGTTACGAGAAAAAAGGGCTGTTCTCTTTTTCGTGCACAACGGTGGTCATAGGACCGTGTCCTGAATAAATTTTAGTATCGTCCGGTAGGATAAAAATTCTGTTTTGAATGGAATTTAGCAGTTTTTCACTGTCTCCACCGGGGAAGTCCGTTCTTCCTACCGATATCATGAATATTACATCACCCACGAAAACTGAGCCGATGGTGGGGAAAAAGAATGAAAGTCCTCCCGGAGTATGGCCTGGAGTATCGAGCACCATCATGGGCTGTTCGAAGACCATCTGTCTGCCTGTTTTTAGGTCTGTAATATCAAGATCAAAAACATGTTCGAATTCTTTAGATCCACCGTATAAATAAGACACGTTTTCTAAATATTTATCATCAATATTTCCAAATACAGGTGCGCCAGTCATTTTTTGCAATTCGGCTGCTCCGCCGATATGATCTAGATGCATATGAGTCAGGTATATTGCCGTGATTTTTAAACCGCGTGAGTGTATAGCTTCTAAAAGCGGTAAAGGTTCAGGAGCGCAGTCAATTACTACAGCTTCCCGGCCGCAAGTAAGCAGATAGCAGTTTGTCTCAAGAGGGCCGAGGACAAATGTTTCAACGATAATATTAGGCACGTTTACAAAGCCTTGACTGCTGGTCGGCAATAGAGTGAGATTAGGCAAATTAATTTTTGAAAAATATCCCAACAATTAGCTAGGATTTACAATGCTTTACTTTTTAGGAAACTGTCAAATGGATTTCCTCAGCCGCGCTGTTCGCGAGGCGGGACATGAATGCACTTATAGAGTTCTTGCTTCTCCGTTTACATATAACAGCTCCCCGGGGAATATTCCTCTGGAGTTGCTTGAAAAGGATAAGACGCTCGGGCTTGGTGACTTCTACCATGACCGCTCTCTTTTCAATCAGTTTGAGATGATTTCGCAAAATGAAGCTCAGCCGGAAGCTATAGTTATTAATCTGTTCCATGAGAGTAGTCCTCTTTTTATTAATAAAGAACAGAACTACATATTTTTTATTGACCCTAAAGTCTGGCAGCATCATCCTGATTTCGAAAAATGGATGATGGCAGGGTTTGGAATGATTCAGACTAATCCTGCTTCGTATTTGAAGCGCTTTGAGGAAATGCTGGTAAATCTGCGTAATAAATTCCCATCCATTCCTATTCTTGTTGTCTCCAGACTTTCTCATCATCCAGCATTCGGGCCTGATCCATATTCCTATCTCGAAGGGTGGGGCGAGTCCTATAAATATAGCGGTACAGCTTTCAATCGCTGGGAAAATAATGTTTCTAACTTAACTGTCCTTGATATGGATAGAGTTTTTGGCGGTATCTGGGCAGCTTCTGAAAAAAGAATTGAACCGCATTGTCCCTTTATGAAATTTAAATTAGCCGAAGAAGGTGATGTAATTAAAGGGATTCATGCAAGCAGAGATGTTGAGCATGTGGGTTCCATGTGGCCTGTTCTTGCCCGTAAAATAGTAGAGTTTAAAGAGACTGGGCAAATCAGCTACTCTGTAAGCGAAGTTGTTCCTGATGAATGGTCTTTACAGTGGCAGCCAGAGAAATTTGAAGAAGATGAATTGCTGAATATGCTTTCATCCGGCGCGAATTATTCATGTGCGCGTGCAATTGGATCATTTTTTAGTAATCTGGAAAAAGATTATACCGCGTTATTGGTGAAGTCTGCGCATTTAAATCCTGTCTGTCATAACACCTTACACATGATTAAGACATACGGACGGATCTGGAAAAATCCAACTCTCGCCGCATGGTGTCAGGCACATCGTGTAAACGTGACAGAATTCACTGCGAATGGTCCGCTCTATACTGAAGATTATTTGCTGAAACTGGACGAAATTGAGCGGTACGCTTTGAGCTAGGTAATTATTTAGCTTCAGTCATTCCGTATTCTTGTAGTATTTTTTTAAGTGCGCCTGATTTTTTCATTTCACGTAGGTTATTGTTGAATTTCTCTATGAATTCAGATGGGGCGAACTGCTTAGAAAAGCCCATGTAGTAGTTCAACTTTTTATTCTGGCCAGCAAATTGAATGTTATCTAATCCGAGTTTTTCAATCATGGCAAAGCCTACAGCTTTGTTAGAATAAACAGCATCAACTCTGCCTTTTGAGAGTTTTCTGAATGGAGCTATGTCGTCTGGAGTTACGTCAATGGTCATCCTGTGTTGAAGCTTTTTTCCTATTTTTTTTAACTCATTGGATGTATTTGAAGGACCATATACTCCTATCCGCTTTCCTCTGAGACTATATATATCTTTATAATTAATGGGGCTGGTAGTGCACTCAAAAAAACCATATTCAGTCTGTACTATAGGTTCGCTGAATTTTAACCACGATTCCCTCTGTTCATTTTTTCCAATGAAAAATAGAGCCTGTACAGTTCCGTGTTTGATCATTCCTTGAGCTCTTCTCCATGGGAGAAGGATTATCTCATAATTTGTTCCCATCTTATTACAAATTATGTTTATAATTTCTGTCCCCGGTCCTTGTACTTCACCTTCTTCTAAATATGAAAATGGAGGGAAGTCCTGAGTGGCAAAGGTTATTTTTTCGGCAGCAAATGCGTGCTGATGGTGAGATAATAGTACAACGAGGCAGGCACTTATGAATATATTTATTTTCAAAGAGTCCCCCTTTGTTTGCGAAAAGTGGTGTTGTTAGTTGGAACTACTTAGAAGGTTAATTCGATATTGTTTCTAAAATATTATGCAGAAAGGGCTTTGTAGCGGCTTGTTCTATTGATCCTGTTAAAAATTATTATGCCTTATTAATCAATTATGTTGGAATATTGGAAGGGTACTGCTAGTACGATCATTCAGCAGCTTTCATTCCAAATTCTTTTAATATTTTTGCAAGCTCACCTGATTTTTTCATCTGTGTAAGGTGCTTATTAAATTCCTTCACGAATACCGGAGGAGTGTGGTTTTTAGAAAAGCCTATAGAGTAATTTAACTTTTTGATTGTATCTGCGTACTGAATGTTATTGAAATTTTCTTTTTGAATGGTAGCAATCCCCACATCCTTGTTCGCATAAATTCCATCGACTCTGCACACGTTTAGTTTTCTAAACGGTGAAAGGCTTTCGGCGGTGATATCTATTTCTATTTGCCCGCCTAGCTGTTCATTTATGATTCTTAATTCATTAAGAGCATTCGACGGGGTGAAGGCTGCAAGCATTTTCCCTTTTAAATCTTCTATTTTTTTATATTTAATAGGGTTGGTTTTGCACTCGAATATTCCATATTCTGTTTGGAAAATTGGTGGACTGAAATCAAGCCACAATTTTCTTTGTTCATTTTCGCTGAGAAAAAATACAGCCTGTGCAAGTCCCCTGGATACCGTTATTAAGGCACGTCTCCACGGTAGAAGCTTTATTTCATAATCAACATTTAGCTTTGCGCAGATGGCTTTAATAATGATCGGACCCGGTCCTTTGATCTGTCCGTTCTCCATATATGAATAGGGCGCCGAATCTAAGGTAACGAAGGAAATTTTGTCCTTTGCCAAGGCTGGAATAGCAAGTGAGAATGAGAGCAAAAGTAGAACTGTGAATAAGTATTTTAGCAAATGATATTCCTATTTTATAGGATGCTGGGGCGAAATAATAAATCCATTGGAAAAAAGAAATCCCGTAGAAGAAAATTCTTCTACGGGACCTAAGTTAACATTTGGTGCAGTATCCTGCAACGCTGGTGTTGATTTATTTAGGAGATTGTCTTTCTGCTTTTAAAGCACCAAGCAATGCTTCATCTAGGGACGGATGCGGGAAAATGATATTATACAGATCATCCTCTGTCCACGCTTCCTGAACAATCATTGCTGCTGCGGTGGTGAATCCTGAAACATGATGCCCGACGGCAGTTATTCCCGCGACTTTATCATCCAGCCAGACAACTTTTACGAAACCTTGTGTTAGAGCGTAAGATTGAGCAATCGGATTGGCTACCAATTTGAATGAGGAAACTTTTACTTCTCCTTCACCTTCAAGGTCGGAGACCATTTTACCCACACGCATTGTTTCCGGTGATCCGTAAAGGATGGAAGGAATCGGTGCGTGAGTGTAAGGAGAGGTGTCCTTACCTGCAATTCTACGGACTACATAACCAGCCTGATGACTTGCTGCGTGAGCAAGCAACATTTTCCCGTTTAAGTCGCCGATGGCGTAGACATTCGGGGCCGCTTCAAGATTTTCGTTTATGTTCACAAAGCCGGGTCCGACTGTAGTCGCTCCGCAATTTTCTAGACCTAGATCCTTTGAATTCGGGCGTCTACCTACGGCTATGAGGGCTTTGTCTGCAATAATTTCGTCGCCGTCTTCGGTGCGTAGAACTGCTTTGCCGTTTTCAGCCGTGACTGACTTAACCTTAACACCGAGTTTAATATCCCACTTGTGTCGTTTGAACACTGAGTGCAGCGTTTTGGACACTTCGGGATCTTCATAAACAGCAATGCGGTCAAGGGCATCAACTACTGTGATCTTGGTTCCTGTTCTATGGGCAATCTGCGCCATTTCAAGACCGATAAAACCAGCCCCGATAACGAGGAGTGATTCCGGCATTTCAGTCAATGCAAGAAATCCAGAGTTATCTAAAACTGTTTCGTTGTCAGGTTCTAGTCCTGGAAAAACAGTAGGGTGGGAGCCAGTCGCTAGAACAAGATTTGTATATTCTAAAACAGCCTTTTCATCAGGGTGGGAAACTTCCACTTTGCCAGGTTCAAGAATTTTGGCTGTAGCTGGATAAAAATCTATCCCTAGAGCTTTCAGCTTTTGTGTCATGGCCTTACGAGTTCCAGCAACAAAGCGGTCTTTCTTGGTACAAAGCACTTCAAAATTTATCTGAATATCACCAGTTGCAACTTTAGCTTTAACCTGCGCAGCAAGGTCTTCAACAGGAGAAGTTGCTCCGAGATATAACTTGGTGGGAATACAGCCCACATTCAGGCAGGTTCCGCCAAGTAAATCTTTTTCGATCAGGGCTACTTTTATGCCAAGTGCGGCCGCCTCTGTTGCAGCGTCAAAGCCCCCCGGGCCCGCACCTACGACAACGAGGTCGTAAGTGCGGATTCCTGTGGGTAAATTATTCGATGTCATCAGTGATCACCATGTCACGGGCTGCTTTTGTTTCATCAAGTCTGCTGACAGAAAGTGTTGTCGGCGCATTTTTGATAAAATCAGGATCAGAGTCAGATAGTCTTGCGATTTCGATCATATCATCAAGGAACTGGTCCAAGGTCTCTTTGCTTTCAGTTTCCGTTGGCTCAAACATCATACATTCCTTTACGATCTGTGGAAAATAGATGGTTGGTGCATGATGCCCTTTATCGAGCAGGGCTTTAGCCACATCCAGAGCGCGAACGCCGTTTTTAGCCTGCTTGACAGCAGATGCTACAAATTCGTGCATGCAGATACGGTTATAAGGAATTTCGTAGTCGTCTTCGAGTCTTTTGCGCATGTAATTTGCGCTGAGAACTGCATTTTCAGTAGCTCTGGTCAAACCTTCGCGACCGAGGCGCAGCATGTAAGCATATGCTTTCAGATATACGCCGAAGTTACCGTAAAAAGGAGCAACGTATCCTATTGATTTCGGTGCATCGTAGTCGAGGTAGTATTGTCCATCTTCCAACTTTTTAACGCGTGAAATAGGAAGGAAGGGGGTCAGCTTTTCGCAAACTCCGACAGGTCCGGAACCAGGGCCGCCTCCACCGTGAGGGGTGGCGAGAGTTTTGTGTAAGTTGAGATGCACAACATCAAATCCTGCATCACCTACGCGCATTTTACCCATGATAGCGTTCATATTTGCGCCATCATAGTAAAGTAGAGCGTCTTTTTCATGAATCATCTTAACGATTTCTGGTAGATGAGTCTCAAAAAGTCCGAGTGTGTTCGGGCAGGTCATCATGACTGCAGCGACTTCATCATCAAGTACTTCTGCTAGTGCTTCAGGGGTGATTATGCCGTCATGGGATTCAACCGAAACTACGTCATATCCGGCAATAGCGGCTGATGCTGGGTTTGTTCCATGGGCGGAGTCAGGGCAGATAATTTTGGTTTTCTTATTACCTTTATCTCTATGATAGGCGGCAATGAGCATTACACCTGTCAGTTCTCCGTGAGCTCCAGCCATAGGGTGCATGGTGAAGTCTGCCATTCCGCAAAGTTCGCTCAGCATTCTTTCGGTTTCAAAGACAACTTCGAGTGCGCCCTGACAATGGCGTCCAGCTCCTTTAAGCTGTGAAATGACAGGATGCAGTCTTGCAAAACCGGGTAGTGCCGCAACCTGTTCTGTGAACTTGGGGTTGTATTTCATGGTACAAGAACCGAGAGGATAGAAATTTGAGTCTACCCCGAAGTTCTTCATGGACAACTTCGTAAAGTGGCGAACCACGTCAAGTTCAGATAAGGACGGCATGCCCGAACTTTCACGGAGCATATCTGCCGGTATAAAATCTTCAATTTTGGATTTAGGCTTTTCAGGCCATACACCTTCGCGCCCGGGAACGGATTTTTTAAATACGGTTTTCATTATAATGTCCCCCGCAGGATTTCGGCAAATATGCCGATTTGTTCTTCCGTTGTTTTCTCAGTGCAGGCTATAAGCAGACCGTTTTCGAGACCTTCGTAGTAGCGTCCAAGCGGGAAGCCTGGAATGATGCCGCGTTCAGTCAGTTTATCAATCACTTCAAACGCATTTACGGGAAGGGTGACGGCAAACTCATTACCGAATGGCCCCTTTGTAAACAGTTCAACTCCGTCGATTGAGGTAAGTCTGTCTGCTGCGTAGTGAGCGCGTTCTATTGAAAGTCCGGCAGTGCGGCGCATTCCTTCCTCACCAAGGAGGCAAAGATGGATTAGCGTACGTAGAGCACAAAGAGCCTGATTTGAACAAATATTGGAGGTCGCTTTTTGTCTTCTGATGTGCTGCTCGCGAGCTTGAAGGGTCAGCACGTAGCCAGTTTTACCTTCGCCGTCTTCAGTGCGTCCGGCCATACGGCCCGGCATCTGACGAACGAGGGCTTTAGAACATGTCATGACTCCGAGGTATGGGCCACCGAAAGATAACGGCTGGCCGATGCTCTGGCCTTCTGCTACCGCAATGTCCGCTCCCATTTGGCCCGGAGTTTTCAGTACAGACTGAAGGACCGGATAGGTGGACATGATTGCAATCGCTTTGTGCTCGTGCACTGTTGTGAACAGGTCTGTGAAGTCATTAACAGAACCGAAAAAGTTCGGGTTCTGAACAATTACAGCTGCGGTATCTTTGTCGATGATTGCTGTAAGGGACTTGATATTTGTACGCCCGTGATTGTGCGGTACGGTTATCAGTTCAAGGTTCAGATTTGTGGTGTATGAGTCGAGCATGACCCTGTAGATCGGGTTGAGTGCTTCACTCACGATAATTTTACGGCGTTTGGTTTTGCGTACTGCCATCAGGGTGGCTTCGTACAGAGCTGTTCCACCGTCGTAAACGGATGCATTGGCGTATGGAAGATCTAAAAGTCTCGCCATTGCAGTCTGATATTCGAAGATAGCCTGCAAAGTCCCTTGGGACGCTTCGGGCTGATATGGTGTGTAGGCTGTGTAAAATTCGCTTCTGGAAATTAGTGCGTCGACTGCAGTGGGAATGAAGTGGTCGTAAAATCCAGCTCCGAGGAAGCTGGTAAGGTTTGTGGTGTTTCTGGCTGCTATTTTTTCCATTTTTTCAAGAACTGCCATTTCGCTCATACCTTTGGGAAGGTTAAAGCTTTTGGGTCTAAGTTCTATTGGAATTTCAGCGAACAGGTCGTCCACGGAGTTTACGCCGATAACTTCAAGCATTTCCCGAGTTTCTTCCGGGGAATGAGGTACGTAAGGCATTTCGTCCTCCTGAAAAAAATACTTACCCGCAACCGAATACGGTTTGCGGGTAAGATGGTGAATATTATATTTAGTGGATGCGCCCTGATTAGTGAGCGTCTTCTTCTGTTACGGCTTGATAAGCTGCGGCATCAAGAAGATCGTCGGTGGGGCCGGTGATTTTAACTTTGATCAGCCAACCTTCTCCGTAAGGATCATCGTTGGCTTTTTCAGGAGCGTCTTCGAGGGATTCATTCACTTCAGTGACCTCACAAGCAACAGGCATGTAAACTTCGCTGGCTGCTTTTACTGATTCGATTGAACCGAATTCGTCGCCGGCTTCTAAAACATCGCCCACGCTTGGAAGTTCGATGAAAGTAAGATCGCCAAGCTGTTCTTGAGCGAAATGGGTAATTCCGATAGTTCCGTTTTCGCCTTCAACTTTGAGCCATTCGTGAGATTTGGCGTAAAGAAGTTCCTGAGGGATCATAAAGCCTCCTCTATTGGGTGCACTTGATTAAGTTATTTAAGAGTCCTCTTACGAAGACGTTTTCCTGATAGCATTCATACTTAAGAAATAAAAGCCTTACTTATGGAGTTAAATAAGAAAATTTTACTATTAAATTGCTAGATAACAAAAAACTTGAATGTTTACTAAAAACAGAAACCGTGTGATTCGTGTTACTCTCTATTGTGTTTTGGCGAAGAAAAGCATACGCAAAAGAAGTTAGCACGTTCTTTGCTTTGCTAAGAATTTGTCAAACAATTTGTGATGTCCCCTACATATAATATGTCAACGAAATAAGTAAGCTATATTTTTCAGGAGTAGCCCTAAATGGATTGGGTTTCAGGCGATAGAGAAATAATTGCAGTTAATACTGCCGGGCGCGAGTGGAAAATCGAGCGTAGTGCCGATCTGGAAAGTTTGTGGAACTCTATCGGTGAAGATGACTTTGGTGATGACGAGCGTCTGCCATACTGGGCAGAGCTTTGGCCTGCGAGTGTATTGCTTGGCGAATGGCTTCATCGGAACCGAGAATTAATCAAGGGTAAGAAGTGCCTTGATCTCGGGTGCGGACTGGGATTAACCGCTGTTATCGGAGCTTCGCTGGGTGCGGATGTTGTCGCTTTTGATTATGAATTTCCTCCACTGTATTTTGCTAGAAATAATGCCGAACTAAATAATACTACACAGCCTCTTTGGCTCCAGATGGATTGGAGGGATCATGCCCTTTCTGAAGGCTCCTTCGATTATATCTGGGGCGGAGATGTTCTTTATGAGAAAAGATTTTTTGATCCCTTAGAGAAGTTATTCCGGGAGGTATTAAAGCCGGAAGGAACTATTTGGATGGCAGAGCCCGTCCGGGATATTTCTACCCCTGTGTGGGAGAAGTTAGACAGTCTGGGCTGGAAAACATCTTTGCCGCTTACCGAAAAGGCCGCCTGTTGCAACGCTGAAATGACAGTTAATATCCGCGAAGTTGTACCGGGGATATTTAAGAATTAATACGGAGGTTTGAAATGGGTAAAACTATACGCTTCGGAGTGTCTCTGGATTCAGATCTTTTGGAAAAATTCGATAAGCTTTGCGATGAAAAAAGTTATCAGACCCGCTCTGAGGCAATCAGAGATTTGATTCGTAATATGCTGGTAGAAAAGGAATGGGATGAGACTGATGGCGAAATGGCCGGAACTCTTTCACTCGTTTATGATCATCATCAAAGCGGGCTTTCTCAGAGACTGACAGAGCTACAGCACGACAGTCATGATCTCATAATGTCTACTCTGCATGTGCATCTGGACCACGACAATTGTCTGGAAGTTCTCGTTCTTAAAGGTGACGGGAAAGAAATTAAAGAATTGGCACATAGACTTATTTCCACCAAAGGGGTTAAGCACGGCAAACTCGGGCTAACCACAACAGGTGAGACTCTCGTTTAACGGGTACTATAAGATATAAGGCATCAACGTGATGTCGTTGGAGTATAATGGAAGACGTTCAAAACAGTCCATCTCAAGTAGCTATGGCCATAGACCGGGTAGGGGTGCGCGATCTCACTCTCCCTCTTGTTGTGCGCGACCGTGCTTCTGAGTGTCAGCATACCATGGCTAAGGTGGCTCTTTCTGTAGACTTGCCAGCTCATTTTAAAGGTACACATATGAGCCGGTTTATTGAGGCTCTTGAAGACTGGACCGAAGAATTGGATTATAAGAGCTTCTTCAATTTGTTAAATGATATACTGAGAAGACTTGAAGCTAGAAGTGCACATGCTAAGTTGTGTTTTCCCTTTTGTCTGAAGAAAACCTCGCCTGTGAGCGGACGTAAAGGTTTTATGAGCTATGATTGTTCTGTGGAAGGCGAGCTTGTTGGTGGGCAGTTGGAATTTACGTTGGGCGTTAAGGTTCCTATTATGACCGTTTGTCCTTGCTCAAAAGCTATCAGTGATGAAGGGGCGCATAGTCAGCGGGCTGTTGTCCATATAAAGACCCGCTCGAAGGGGTTTGTCTGGCTGGAGGATCTGATTGAGATTGCAGAGTCGTCTGGATCATCACAGGTTTATTCTCTTCTTAAGCGTGAGGATGAAAAGTACGTAACAGAAAAATCTTTTTCAAATCCTACCTTTGTTGAAGATGTGGTGAGAAATGCTGCTAAGGGGTTGGAAAACAAAGCTAAAATTTCATGGTACAAAGTAGATGTGGAAAGTTTTGAGTCAATTCACAATCATTGTGCCTTTGCAAGTATTGAAAAAAAATAAATCGTACTTACATTATAAATACAGGGGACAGCGGGGCGAGGGCTCCACTGCCCCCGCACCCCAGCCGCCGTTGCTTACTTAATTGTTCGAGCTATGGCGGCGAACTTTTTGCGTAGCTTTTCAATTCTATTCTTGTTGGCTGAAAAGTCAGAGTAACCGATCCGCGATGCTGATCGAACTTGAATCTCGCTTTTATCTTCTTCGTAAAAACATTCCAGATCATCGACAAACTTCATTATACTGCTGGTGAATTCTGCATGAAGGTAGGGGCCTTCTCGTTCCACCACTTTTGCTCCGTTCATCTGCTCGATGCTTTCCGCAAGTTTTATCATCACATTTTCGATGTCGCCGTGCGCGCTTAAAGGAAAGACTTTATGCTTCTCGTCAATAGCCTGTGACGAAACACAGTTTGGGCTTTTAGGGCATGCAGCAAATTTACCGTTCTTAATACCAAGATTATTAGGCTTACTCGTTGAGCACGCTGAAATAAAAAGCGTCGCCAGCAAAATTAAAACGCTTAGTATAATTAATTTATATGTCATTTTGAAAGTTTAGATGAATTAAGAAGGAATTAGCAAGTATTGTTGTTTAGATTAAAGGTAATAAAAAAGGGTCGGCAGATAATTCTGCCGACCCTTTTCATGTTTATAAAATTTAAAAATTATTTCGATTCAACCGCATAAGGCCAGCCGTCCTGACCATTAGTAAGAACAAACAAACGGTAAGATGGAATTCCATTGGACGCCAAGTAGTTAATGGTACGTTCCGCTCCGCCTTTACCTCGTGGACAGATTACAACAACAGGCTGGTCGTTGTTTTTGATCTGGGAAAGGGAGTCGGTTAGTTTAGCTTTGTCGTCCGCTGATTTTACCGGGTAAGCGTAAGTAGCAATGGCGTTTTTGATGTGGTGATCTTTGAACTCATCAGCAACTTGAATGTCTACGATAGTGATCGCAGCATTTTGATCTAATGCTTTTTGTAAGGACTCGGCATTCATGTAATTATATTCATCTTTCATGGCAAAAGCAGAGCTAGCCAAGATGAGGGTCATAAGAATAGCTGAACAAACACTTAAGATTTTTTTGGGCGCAAACATAATATTCTCCTTTAAAATTATGGGGAATTGAAGCGCATTTATAGAATTCCAGACGTGAAAGGTCCAATATTTAATATTGATAACATCAGTGGGTATTGATCAGGTGTTTCTATAGATCGAAAGATATAGAGGCTCGGAGGCGGGTAATCCTTTCAAATTAGATGTAGTTATGAACATTCTGTGGAAAAGATTGTTCATAACTCTTGCCCACGTTAAAGCCGAGAGCATAATTGAATGCACTCATTTCGTGAATAATATGAATAGCGGGGGTTATTTAAATGGGTTTGTTCTGACGCAGAAAGAGCCTTCTTTGAGCATATCGGCAATGCTTATTTCATCGAGGGCCGCGTACATTGCATTACTTGCTTTAACCCATACTTCACGAGTCGGGCAGTCATCTATGCGCTGACAGAGCGTGTCATTATCTAGACATTCTACAAGTCCGATATCGCCTTCAAGGGATCTGACTATGCCTCCGACCGAAATATCTCTCGGGGGTATAGCTAAGGTGTGTCCTCCGCCGGGGCCGCGCTTACTTGAAATGAATCCAGCCTTTTTGAGTTCCCGAATTAGCTTCTCGAGATATTTTGTGGATAATCCCTGGCGCTTAGCAATATCGCTGATACGAACAGGTCCATCTCCGCAGTGCATGGCAATGTCTAGCATCATTCTTGTTCCGTATCGGCTTCTTGTGGTCAGTCTCATGGCGGATTCCTTGTGGTTTTTTTGTCAGCATTAGGAAAGTAACGCCGTGGGGTCAAGTGTCAAAACCGAATTAATTAAAAAATATACTAAATCGTTTTTAAAAGCTCTGAAAGGAGTATTTATGGAAAATATAAAAAAAGATTGCAATGTTGAGATTTGTTGAATATTAACGTATATTGGGAATTTCGCGCGGCAACCGTCAGTGCAGAAAAAAAGACCTAATTGGAGAATATTATGAGCCCGAATAGTACCGGGAAGAAAGAGTTTGATGTAATCATCGTAGGCGGCGGTCCGGCAGGGCTTTTCGCTGCTTACTACCTTGGAGAAAATACTGACCTCGATGTTCTCGTCATCGAAAAAGGTAAACAACCGCTTAAACGAAACTGTCCTATTACCGGAGATCAGGAATGCATTAAATGCAAGCCTTGTAATATCCTTTCCGGTGTTGGTGGGGCAGGGCTGTTTTCCGATGGAAAACTTAACTACATCCATAAGCTAGGTAAAACAGATTTGACCCAGTTCATGTCTGTTGAGAAAGCCAAAGATCTTATCGACGAAACCGAAGATATTTTTAACCGTTTCAATATGGACGGGAAAGTATTTCCGACTGATATGGAAGCAGCCAAAGATATTCGTAAAAATGCTCTTAAGAACGGCATTGATTTACTTTTGATTAAGCAAAAGCATCTAGGAAGTGACAACCTTCCAAATCACATTGCGGCAATGGCTGAATATGTGAAAGGGTGTGGAGTTACTTTCCATACTTCCGAAGATGTTAAAGATATTTTGATTGAAGACGGTGCTCTTGCCGGTGTTATTACAAATCGTGGTGAATACCGCGCTAAGAATGTAATTCTTGCTCCGGGAAGAGTTGGGTCTGAGTGGATGGGGTCGCTTGCTAAAAGGCATGATCTAGCTATCACTCAGCGTGGTATTGAAGTTGGAGTTCGTGTTGAAGTTCCCGCAGATATTATGCGCGATCTTTGCGAAGTTATTTACGATCCGACATTCTTTATCCGCACCAATACCTATGATGATCAGGTTCGCACATTCTGCACAAATCAGGGCGGTTTTATTGCTCTGGAGAATTATCAGGATTTCGTTTGCGTTAATGGTCATGCATACATGGGTAAAAAATCTGAAAACACTAACTTCGCATTTCTTTCAAAAGTAGTGCTTGAAGAGCCTGTTACAGATAACCATGCGTATGGAGAATCTATTGGTAAACTTGCTACTATCATTGGTGGCGGTAAGCCGATCTTGCAGCGTTTCGGAGACTTGAAAAGAGGGCGTCGTTCCACTTGGAACCGCGTTCGCAACAGTTTCATTGAGCCTACCATGAAGAATGTCACTTGCGGTGATATCGCAATGGCTCTTCCTGAGCGTATTGTTAGAAACCTTATTGAAGGGCTGGAAAAACTGAATGAAGTTATTCCGGGCGTGGCTAACGAAGAAACCTTACTCTACGCTCCTGAGATTAAGTTTTTCTCAACTCAGGTAGAAACAAGTCCTCAGCTTGAAACTGCTTTCGAAGGCCTATTTGTAGCCGGTGACGGCCCTGGTGTTGCTGGTAATATTGTATCCGCTTCCGCCACAGGGATTATTCCTGCTAAAGAAATAGCCCGTAGAAATAGCTAGTATCAATTATTGAAATAATTATCTCTTAGGCCGGCGCATACTGTGTATGCGCCGGCCTTTTTTTATATTGGTGGGTATGTTACTGATTTTTAAGTATTCAATAATATTTCAAACTCAGAGGCCCGAATATGGTTAATGGACCTGCGCAAGAGAAACAGTCTGCCAGTGTGATATTTGTTTTACTGATTTCCGCTGCCGCGGCACTTGGTGGATTTCTTTTCGGATTTGACACTGCGGTTATTAACGGGGCTGTCGTTGCTCTGGGAGAGCATTTTAAGGTTGGCCCTGTACTTGTGGGGATGTCGGTTTCGCTTGCTCTTGTCGGTTCAGCTGTCGGAGCTTTAGGGTCCGGCGCAATTTCGGAGCGGTATGGAAGAGTAAGGCCGATGCTTTTTGCCGCGCTCCTTTTTACAGCAAGCGGTATCGGGTCGGGATTTCCGATAACCATATGGGACTTTATTTTATGGCGTTTTGTCGGCGGGGTCGGAATCGGGCTGGCTAGTGCTATCACTCCAGCATATATTGCAGAAATTTCTCCAGCAGAGCTTCGTGGGCGATTCGGTTCGTTGCAACAGTTAGCTATTGTTACAGGTATATTTGTAGCAATGCTTAGCAACTATATGTTGGTTAAATTTGCCGGCGGTTCAGCAGATATGGTGCTTTGGATGGGCGCTGAAACGTGGCGCTGGATGTTCTGGGCCGAAGTGCCTCCCGCATTGCTCTATGGTTTTGCCGCACTGATGATACCGGAATCCCCGCGTTATTTAATTGGAACTGGGCGTGAACGGGAAGCTGAGTCTGTATTGCGGAGGGTTTTGGGTGAATCCGTTTTAGAGAAAATTGAAGAGATTAAAGTTACTCTTAAGGTTGAAAGCGGAACCTCATTTGCCGATTTAAAAGGGCGTTACGGGTTTTCGCCTATTATCTGGGTCGGATTGGGGCTTTCTGTTTTACAGCAGTTTGTCGGAATTAACGTGATCTTTTATTATGGTAGCATGCTTTGGCGCAGTGTTGGATTTACCGAAGAGAATTCACTCTGGATTACGGTCGTCACAGGCGTTGTAAATATCGTAACAACTTTGGTGGCGATTGCATTTATTGACCGTGTCGGGCGTAAACCCCTGTTGCTACTTGGTTCCGCGGGGATGTTTGTAAGCCTCGGCTTGCTAGCATTTCTTTTTGCGAACGCGCCACTCGATGTCACTGGAAATCCTGCCTTATCTGGAGGGGCGGCTACTACCGCTCTGATCTCGGCGAATGTTTATGTGTTCTGTTTTGGATTTTCATGGGGACCTGTTGTTTGGGTTCTGCTTGGAGAAATGTTTAACAATAGGGTCAGGGCTTCCGCATTGGCTCTTGGGGCAGGCGCTCAGTGGATAGCGAACTTTATGGTTTCAGCTTCATTCCCTTCACTGGTGAAATGGGCAGGACTAGGCATAACTTACTCTATGTATGCATTTTTTGCCGCAATTTCGTTTTTCTTTGTGATGTTCGTAGTGAATGAGACACGCGGAAAAGAGCTTGAGGAGATGGAGTAGAGGGCAATAAAAGTTAACTTCCATATTGACTTTGTGTCATTTCATTGACAGTGATTATGTAAGTTTTTGTTTAAATGGTATTTTAGTAGTTATTTGGCAGTCAGGCCATGGTCGCACGGAGTGACGTTTTGTCTTTGTGCGCAGAATAATTTTCGGAGACCAGATGGCTCTTAATTTAGACGGAATAATTGGCACTAGTGTTGCCCTCAAGGATGTATTTAAGATTCTTGGAAAAGTTGCGCCTACCGATAGTACTGTACTGGTAACAGGTGAGTCCGGCACTGGTAAAGAATTGATAGTTCGCGCGCTTCACCAGAACAGCAAGCGCAAAGGTAAACCCTTTGTTCCTGTGAACTGCGGAGCTATTCCCGGAGAATTGTTGGAGTCAGAATTATTCGGGCATGAGAAGGGCGCTTTTACACATGCTATTCGTTCACGCCCCGGGCGTTTTGAGCTTGCCGATGGTGGTACTATTTTTCTTGATGAGATCGGCGAAATGGCTCTTAGCCTACAGGTTAAGATTCTACGCGTATTGCAGGAAAAAGAAATTGAACGGGTCGGCGGAACTCAGATTAAAAAAGTCGATGTCCGAATCGTCGCTGCAACCAACCGTGACCTTGAAGCTGAAGTTGCTGCTGGAAGATTTCGTGAGGATCTTTTTTACCGTCTAAATGTAATTCCTATGCACCTTCCTCCACTACGCGAGAGAGGCGGAGATGTGCTTGTTCTAGCTAAACATTTCTTGTCTCGGTTCTGTGTGGATAAAGATAGATGCACTATGAAACTTGGCGGCGAGACCGCTGATTTACTGGTTTCATATTCATGGCCCGGCAATGTCCGCGAGCTTGAAAATTTTATGGAAAGGTTATCCATTCTTTGTGATGAGGATGTGGTAACACCTGATGATCTGCCTGAAAAAATATTGAGAGATGTTGGCAGGGAGCCGAAAAAGAAAGCGGCTGATCTTGTTCAGGCGATGGGTTTTGTATGGCCTACTTTGGACGACATGAAAGAGTACAGTAGTGAGGGGCTTAAAGATTTTCTTGAACAAATTGAGGATAAAATACTCATTGAAGCTTTGCAAAAAGCTGATGGCGTAAAAAATAAGGCTGCTGAGCTTTTAGGAGTTAAACGGACCACGCTCATTGAGAAAATTAAAAAAAGAAAACTGGAAATTTAAAAGTTTTTAATTTTTATTTGTTGATTTTGCAAGGTAGGCAAGAATATTGCAGAAATACCAGATTGTGATGATCAGCAATTTAACCGGGTTATTCCGGACTCTTTTGATGGCGGCCTTTATATGGCTCGTCTGCCCTTATCCTGGTTTGGCTATGGAGTATTTTGTAGATACCAAGTCAGACATGGACTCCCTTCGTTTTGTCTTTGACCAGAAGAATCTATCCGCCACGGTCCGTAGAACTGGACGTGAGCAACTCACAATACAATTTCCTACTGGATCATTAAGAGCGGAAAAGCTTCCTACTCCCATGTCGTTATCTGGTATGCGCATTATTGATTCCATCAAAATGGGACCTAGTTCTCTTGTGATTGGGACCAGAACGACCGGGTTTGGTTTTATTCGCATACCGGCCGGCAATGGGGAAATGATTTTACAATTTTTCCGCGATCCCATTGGTTCAAAATGGCGTACGCCAAAAGAAAAAGCAACACGGGCTGCTAAAAAGCAAGAAGCTGCGGCTGAGCCTGCCATTCAAAGCGCTGCTGCCGAGCAGAATGCCCAGCCTCCAATCATTGATGAAATCAATATAGATCCTGAGGCAGAGGGCGAAAGTCTGTATGATGAAGACTCCGAATCTGTGCAGGACGAAATTGTTCTGCCTGACCCAGTAGTTACGAAACGACCTTTTTATTCTGTTCCATATACTTACCGTTCGCCTATTTCTAAAGTTGGCCCTGCTGAAGCTGTGGCTGTCGATACATCTGAACTATCAGCAAGAGCTAGTGGCCAAGTTTCTCCTCCTGGTGGTCAGGTGGCAGGCTCTGTTACGGGGAGTATCAGTCCGCCGGATGTTCAACCTCCTAATGATATGGCCATGGAAGATGCCAGCGGTGATGAATTTGACCCTGAGGGGGCTGTTGGTAGGCCGATAAGCCCTCCTGTACAAGACGCAGGTAGTGTTCCTGGCCAAATTTCTAGGCCTCCGTCTCAGGTATCAGGCAGTGTTGCTCCGCCTCCAGGACAGATTTCTGGTAGCGTTGCCCCTCCGCCGCAGGATGATATTATTCCTGCTGTCAATAATGAGTTTCCTTCTGATGATGGCGGGGATGATTATTCTGGAGCTGCTGAAAATGCAACCGAAGACGATTTTTACGCTGAAAACACTAATGCAACAGATGCTAATGCTATAGATGATGTCGATCTTGCTAATGTTGCGACTGATGATACTGATGCCTTTCCTGTTGAAGATGGTGATGTCGTTGAAGGTGAGGATGGTGAGCCGAAGGAACTTACCCTCGAGGATAAGTTGAAAATCGCCAGAGGGATCATGCTCGTTGCAGAAAGTGCTCTTGAAGATGGTCAAATTCCTGTTGCGCTTGAAGCGTATGAAGAAGTTCTTGTTATGCCCTACCTGACAAAAGAGCTCCGAATAAGGGCGCTTTACGGGAACGCGGAAGCTCTTACTGAGCTTCATAAAGATGACCTGCTAAATAATTTTGGAGATGTTTCTAGTTCATGGATGGAAGCTATGAACTCCGATACAAATTCGCCGAACGTTCCGATGGCTTTGCTTAATCTTGGTTTAATTAACTTGAAGGCTGGAAATATGCCTGAAGCCAAGGCGTATTTTAATCTGCTAAAATCTCAGTATCCAAATGACCTTAATATCCCCTACATTAGTTTTTATTGGGGCGAATATTACCTAGGCATTCATGAATACGAAAAAGCCGCAGACCAATTTCAGAACCTTGTGCAGACTTATCCTGATAGCAAGGTTGTACGCGAAGCTGCCCTTGGTCTCGCTAAATCACTTGATGCTTTAGGTTATAACGAGCAGTCTTTCCAAATTATTGACTATATTGATAAACGCTGGCCCAGATATTATATTGAAGATCTAGAATTCTTGCTGATGGCCGCAAATACGCAGAACCGCCTTGGTAAAGTTGATGATGCTAAAGAAAACTACTGGGCATTTTATAACCTTGCGCCAGATGCTAAAGAAAATGATATAGTGTTAGCTCGCTTAGGTGATATCTACTTGAAAAACGGTGATACTAAAGCCGCAAAAGATCTCTACGAGAAGGCTGCAAAAGATTATCCGGAAGAAGAAGGTGGTTTAGTCTCCATGATGCGTCTCGCGGAAGAAGGCATTTATGACAATCCTGATATGACTCAGATGGATAAGGTTTTTGATCGTCCTTACAATTTGAAACCTCAGAAAATTTACACACAGATTATCGAAAAACACCCGAACAGCCCTCTTGCTCCTCTTGCTCAGCTTAAGCTTGGAATGTGGTATTATTGGAACCAAAAGTATGGCGAGTGTCTTGGTTCAGTGCAGGACTTTTTGGATAAATATCCAAGGAGTACTTTGCGCATGAAGGCCAGTGAGCTTGGACATAGAGTTTTTGATAAAGCTGTTCCGGAGCTTGTTCAGGATGAAAATTACGGCAAAGTCGTTAAATTCTGGAATTCTTATGGCAAGAAAAATAACGAAGGTGATGGCGTAAACGACGAAACCAGAATGGGTGTCGCCTTAAGTTATTGGAAAAAAGAACAGCCAGATGAAGCTCTGAAACTTATTGATCGCTATCTTACCGAAAAACAGGTGCCTAAGTATTCAGCTATGGCTCTTGATATGGCTCTTGGTATATATGTTGAGGAGCAGGCTTGGACCAATGTTACAGAACTGGTAGATCTCGCACGAAACAATTGGAAGCTTGATCCTAAGCAGAGTGTTCATATTGATTTTGCTAAGGCTATGGCCTTTGAAAATCTTGGTGAAACAGAGCTTAGTACTCCTCTTTGGGCTGGACTTGCCTCCAATTTATTACTGCCGGAATCTTCACGTGCATATGCCATGTATTATATGGCAAAATCTGCTATGAAGAAGAAAGAGCTTAAAAAAGTTTTTATTTATGCTCAGGAAGCTCTTGCTATGCTGCTTCAAACCGGTGGTGACCGCGAGAAGATTAAAGATTGTATTCTTATGACAATTTTCGCTGCGGAAAGTTCCGGTAGATACAGGGAGGCTTTAAAATGGGCTGCCGAGTATGATAAGTATATTCCGATTTCCGATTCTGAATGGGCCTCGTCCCGTTTCAGGTTGGCTCAGCTGTATGAGAAGGCGGGAGCCATTGGAGAATGGAAGAAATTGATGGAAGAGGTTGCCGAGAAGAGCCCTGATGATCTTTATGGACGTTTGGCCACATCAGCCCTTGCGACTCGCAAAATTGAGCGTGATGCATCAAAATTTGATTCAGGACCGTCTTTTTAATAGCCCTAGTTTATTAAGGTCATAACATCTTATAAAGGCAGGTGGATATGGACAGGACCCCCGTTGTAGCCGGACGTTTTTATACCGATGATCCTCAGGAACTAAAAATAGAAATCGAGAAATATCTTGGCGAGCGGACTAAATGTGCAAAGCTACCATATGATAGATTGGTTATGCTCCCTCATGCCGGCTATATGTTTTCCGGCGGAACATGTGGTAAAACACTATCCGAAGCTTCGCTTGCTCCTACCGTTATTCTACTAGGTCCTAACCATACGGGACTCGGAGCACCTTTATCGGTATGGGGTCGGGGTTGCTGGGAATTTCCCGGTGGCAAGCTTGATGTTGATGAAACTCTTGCCAAAGAAATCATTGAATGCGGCGCTGGGTTTGTTTCAAATGAAGCTGCTCATAGTCGTGAACATTCTCTCGAAGTCCTTATTCCGTTTTTAAAATATGTAAATCCGAAAACCCGTATCGTTCCAATATGTGTATCAGAACGCGCGCCGGGGATATTGAAAAAAGCTGGAGATGCTCTTGCTGAGATTATTGCCAAAAGTGATAGTGATATTTCCATCGTAGTCAGTTCGGATATGAGTCATTTTATTACCGCAGATCAGGCTAAGAAACTTGATTCTATTGCGCTCGAAGCTGTGATTCGTATGGACCCTGAAGGGCTTTATTCTGCGGTGTCTAGTAATGACATAAGCATGTGTGGAGTTCTTCCTATGACTATGGCTATGCATGCTGTTCAAAAGGCGGGAGCCAGTGGCGGGCGATTAGTTGAGTACACTAATTCAGGCAAGGTTACTGGTGATTTTGAAAGCGTAGTAGCTTATGCGGGAATTATTATTACTTAAAAAGTGCTTGAATTGTTAAATATGTTTAGCGACTGTTACTGAGGTAGTAGTCGCTTTTTTCGTATAAGAATCCATCATAGAGGTTGCCATTCGCCAAAAGCGGCATTATCAGTACTGAGCACTGGTTGGAGGTCTTTTTTTGAACTTGCCTTAGTTAGACACAATAATGAGTGAAGGATATATATATATGAATTTTGAAAACGGCTATGCAATTGGAATTGATACTGGGGGAACTTACACCGATACCGTCATTGTTAAATGTGCGGATTCAAGCGTTGTTGCTACTGCTAAGTCACCTACGACTCATCATAATTTGAGCCTTGGACTTGCCGCATCGCTCGATAAAGCTTTGGCTGAAAGTGGAATTGATCCTGCCGAGGTAAATCTCGTTTCTGTTTCAACAACTCTTGCTACGAATGCCGTTGTGGAAAATAAGGGCGCCAAGGTTGGACTCTTCATCATCGGATCTGGCAAAGTTGTCAGGCTTCCAGTTGTTACCGTCCGTTATATTACTGGCGGGCATAAAGTGACAGGAGCAGAATATGATCCGCTCGATATTGAATCTTTGGTAGATGGCATCACCGATATGAAAGGGCACGTGGACAGTTACGCTGTCTGCTCCGCCATGAGCATTAAAAATCCAGCTCACGAAGCCATCGCAGAAAAAGCTATATCAATGACCGATCCAAAACCTGTTTTTTGTTCGCATCGGATAAGTACTAAAGCCGGACAGAAAGAAAGGGCCGCCACAACCGTACTAAACGCGCGCCTTATGCCTGTGATGAAAGATTTTCTAGAGGGAGTCGGCAAGGCTCTTGATGAACGTAAACTTGGTAAATTAGTTGTTGTTATTCGCGGTAATGCCACCTCTATGAGCATGGAAAAAGCCGTTGAGCGCGCAGCTGACACTTTTGCAAGCGGGCCTGCTTCTACTGCCTATTATGGTTGTGTGTATTCTCCCGCAAAAGATGCTCTGATTGTTGACGTAGGCGGAACCACTACGGATGTTACTTTAATCAGAAATTCAAAACCGACCATTCAGGATAGCGGTAGCATTATCGGTGATTGGGAAACCCATGTTGAAGCCGTTGAGATGTTTACAGTCGGCGTTGGCGGGGATAGTTTTTCGCGCATTACCCGTTCTGGTAATCTTGAAGTTGGGCCGGGTAGAGTTGTTCCTTTATGTATGGCGGGAGATATTCCGCTTCCTGAGAAATGGCTTGGAAAAGGAAATGATGCGCGTTTGATCAAAATCGGCCCTGCTGTTGCTGAAAATCCTGAGGACCAGATTTTAATCTATCTTGCAGAAAATGGCCCATCTACTTTCGGGCAGATTATGAAAGGACTAGATCTTGGCGAAATCACTCTCAGCACAAAACTTGAGAAGCTGGTTCGTGTTCAGGTTGTTGATGAAGTCGGTTTTACTCCGACTGACGCACTTCATGTTTTAAATAAAATAGACATCGGTAACCGTGAAATGTCCGTTTCGGGTGCTGCTGTTTTGGGTATTGAATTTGATCTTAACGGTGATGAATTTGCTGAAAAAGTACTGGATATGACCCGTTTTAAAATAGAAAACGCAATGCTTGAGCATATCGTTCGTAAAGAAATTGGCGGCAATATGGCAGGAATAGTTGCAGGACGCTCAGCTAGTCCGCTGGTGAGATTTGATGTTTCTTTGAACTTGCCGATTGTTGGAATCGGAGCTGCGGCCGATTGTCTTTTGTCTGAAGTCGCTGAAAAATTACACACTAAAGCCGTTTATCCAGAACATCACGAGGTCGGAAACGCCCTTGGCGCGGTTAGAATGGCTCTTGATAATATGAACAAGGAGAGCAAATAATGCGTGATCGTAATAAACCTTCGGCCTATGAATATTGCCTTGAAGGGGCTAGCGAAAATATTGAGACAGAAGTAGTTCATGGCTGGATTTTCAAAGACGGCAAATGGGTAGCACACGCATGGTGTGAATTCGCGGATAAGGTCATCGACCTCATCGAATCCACTCATTCTATGTCTAAATTTGATTACTATCAAAAATTTATGGTGAGCGATCAGCGTTGTAAAAGATATTCGCGTATAGAATTTTTCACCCTTGTCGGCGATGAAAAACACTACGGGCCATACGATAAAAATTTGTTTTTTGCTGAAACATCAGACGAAGATCCGATTGATGTTATCGAGTCCGGCAGAAATAAAGAAGCTTAGACAACAGTATGAATAGTCCCGGTATTTTTATAACAGGAACAGGTACAGACATCGGTAAAACAGTTGTCACAGCAGGACTCGCGAGGCTTTTTAAAAAGGCTGGCGCGAAGGTTTTGCCTGTGAAGCCCGTCCAATCCGGCGGAGTCCTTCAGCCAAACGGTAAACTGGATTCGCCTGACGGGGATGTTTATGGAAGTGCCGGAGCTGAGTGGAATATTGAAACTCAGTGTCCCTATATATTTGAGCCTGCCTGTTCTCCTCATTTGGCGGCAAAACTGGCTGGCGTTGAACTTGATGTCAGCTTTATTGCCGGAAAAGTGCGATCGCTTGAAAGGCGAGGAACGCTACTTGTTGAAGGGGCTGGCGGGATTTTAGTTCCTCTGAACGGGGAAAGCACTATGCTGGACCTCATGAAAGAACTTTCGTACCCTGTGGTTCTGGTTGCCGGAAATAAGCTAGGCACAATCAATGATTCTTTACTTTCTCTGATGGCCTTAAAACAGGCCGGAGTATCTGTTTGCGGCGTGATCATGACTTCCTGCGAAGGTCCTGTACCATCCGAATTCGGTATGGCTGAAGATAATATTCGGTCCATAGAAAAATTTGCAGGAGTTAAAGTTTTAAGCTCTATTCCATATATTCCAGATTGGAATATTGATGATCCTTGTTGCTGGGAAAAAGTCGACCGTGCCCTTTCTTGTATTGATGTTAGCACATTCTAAGATCCTTCAGCATTTCACTGTTTCATTTAATAACCGCACAAGCCTGATTACAGAGCACAAATGAGTAATAACGAACCTATGCTTAGCTTTGATCGAGATCACATTTGGCATCCATATACTTCTGCTGTTGAACCGCTAACTGTTTATCCTGTTGCCGGCACTGATGGTGTTCGCATTATCCTTGAAGACGGTAGAGAGCTTATTGACGGCATGGCTTCATGGTGGTGTGCTATTCACGGGTATAATAATCCTGTGCTCACTAAAGCTCTTTGTGATCAAGCTCAGAAAATGCCTCATGTCATGTTTGGTGGTCTTACTCATGAGCCAGCTGTCACCCTAGCCCGTAAATTAGTTGACCTTTCGCCCGCCCCGCTGCAGCACGTGTTTTTTGCGGACTCTGGTTCGGTATCGGTTGAAGTTGCGCTTAAAATGGCCATTCAGTATTTTCAGGGCACAGGCCGTATTGAAAAGAATCGGATAATGACCATTCGTAACGGCTATCACGGTGATACGCTTGGATGCATGTCTGTGTGTGATCCCGTAAACGGAATGCATTCTTTATTCTCCTCAGTATTACCTAAACATATTTTTGCTGACGCACCTTCCTGTCGTTATGACGAAGGGTGCAGTGACGAAGATTTTGCGGACTTCAAAAGCAAAATTGAAACTCACGCACATGAGCTTGCGGCTGTTATTCTAGAACCTGTGGTACAGGGCGCTGGCGGTATGCGGTTCTATTCTCCCGAGTATCTTAAAAGGGTGCGTGCGGCGTGTGATGAGCATGACGTTCTACTTATTTGCGATGAAATCGCGACAGGTTTTTGCCGTGCCGGGGTCATGTTTGGCAGTGATCTAGCCGGAATCAGTCCCGATATTATGTGTGTTGGTAAGGCCATAACAGGCGGCTATATGACTCTTGCTGCAACACTTGCCACTAAGAAAGTCGCGCAGGGGATTTCATCTGATGGCGGAGTCTTCATGCACGGGCCAACTTTTATGGCTAATCCGCTAGCCTGCGCTGTTGCGAATGCATCCTTAGATTTACTTGTTGAAAGTAATTGGAAAGAACGCATTCCGCAGATCACAACGATGCTTGAAGCAGGTCTCTCGCCGTGTGCAAACCTCTCGACCGTTGCTGAAGTTCGTTGTCTCGGGGCTATAGGTGTTGTTGAGATGAAACAGCCTGTAGATTTGGCCGTAATTCAGGCTGAATTTGTGAAGCGGGGTGTTTGGGTCCGGCCTTTCGGGAAGCTCATTTATGTGATGCCTCCTTATGTTATTTCCAACCTTGAGCTTGAAGCTCTCACTTCTGCGATTTGCGAAGTGGTAAGTTTACAGGGGTAAGGTAAGTTACAATGGATAGACAAGAAAAGCAGGCTATGTGGGATGCAATTCACGCCGGAAAGCAACTAGATAGGCATGTAGCCTTAGCCATTTTAAGAGCTTCGCATGGTGAACTGGCGGAAATTTTACACGCCGCACATAAGGTGACATCACTTCGTTTTGGCAAGGAAGTTTCGCTCTGCTCAATTGCCAATGTGCGAAGTGGAAATTGCTCAGAGGATTGCTCATTCTGTGCTCAGTCAAGCCATTTTAAGGGCGTTCCAGCTCCAACTTACCCGCTTATGTCTACCTATCAGATTAAAGAATGTGCCGAGAAAGGCGCTAAAGCTCCACTTGAATATTTCAGCTATGTTACCAGCGGAAGAGCATTAGAAGGTAAGTCGCTAAATCGCGTTTGTGAGGCTGTTTCCGAAATGGAAGCGGAGAAGCAAGAGCAATGTTCTGATAGATTGAATCTTGAACATGGGGCTTTTAAGCATTGCGCTTCACTTGGGTGTTTGAGTTTTGATAGCTTGAAAAAGCTTAAAGAGTCAGGTGTCTCTCGCTATCATCACAATCTTGAGGCCGCTGAGAGCTTTTTCACGACCGTATGCACAACTCATAGCTATGCAGAAAGAATTGAGACAGTGCGTAATGCTAAAAAGGCGGGACTCGAAGTTTGCTGCGGTGGCTTGCTGGGTCTTGGGGAAAGTCTTGAGCAGCGGGTGGAACTTGCTGTCGCTATAGCTACCGAGCAGGTTGATTCCATACCGCTTAATTTTTTAGTGCCGATTCCTGGAACCCCGATGGAAAATAATACGCCATTGGAGCCGCTTGAGATCTTACTCACTATTGCAATGTTCCGGCTCGTGAATCCTCACTCTGAAGTTCGAATGGCTGCGGGACGTGGATCGCTACGTTCATTGCAATCATTCATCTTTCACGCTGGATGTAATGGGCTAATGGTAGGAGATTTCTTAACCGTATCTGGGCAGGGTCTTGATAATGACTTGACTATGCTACGCGATTTAGGACTTACAGTTAAGTAATAGAATAAGCTTAGAACTAGATGTAAATAGGTTTAGATAATAGGGCAGATAATTTCAGTTAAGAAGCGTAAGTAGCTTTTTACAAAAAGGATATATCCACAAAGAAAAAGATCAAATCCGCGTAATATTAATCGCAGTTTTGATCTTTTTTAGTTTCAATAGAAAACAAGGTTTAATCTCCGACGTAAGGAGTATTGTTATTCTCTTTTAGTCAGGCTAAGCGGAGTGCTGAAGGACAGTGGCAACGTAATCTTGAATTTTAATAAGAATGTCAGGGGAAGGTTTATTAAAGGTTAAACCTAGAGCTATTTTGCGGGAATCTTTCGTGGCTCTTTGAACCTTACACGGGATAAAATCATCTTTTTCTTCAATGAAATAAGGGCAGTATAATTTAACGTCATCTCCAATTTCAGGAAAAATAGATGTGTCGTCTTTGAGGTAAGTAATTCCGCATCCGCTACTGCTGAGATCTTCGACAATAGTAAGATATTTTTGCTTTTCGATTACGATATCTGCTTCAAGAAAGCAGTTAATTCGCTTGTGTCTTCTAAGATTGTAAGTCTCTATGCGTTTGGGATATTTTAAAAAAAGTATTTTATCTGGAGAGTTGATCAGTTTTATGATGTTTGTTTTGAAGCCTGAAGCTACACCTTCGAAAATATAACGCACAGTAGCTTCATTGCCTGAGTATAGGTATTCAGACCAAATAGCTTTATCATTGGGGTGAACCATAGGTTCTTTAAGAAGAACATACTTTGCGGGATAACCGCCAAGAACTATGGAAGGGGCTTTATCGTTAAGACCTCCCAATTCAACTGCGACTCTAAGTCCTGGTGTACATGCTGCCTTTAATTTGGCACTTTGACTCATCATTTTTTTGTCTTCTTAAGTATATAAGTTTTAAATTTGTGCGCCCATTCTAACTTCGGCTGAATGACTAAAGCTTTTTCAATGTGGCTTAAAGCTTCATCTGGTTGTCCTGCGTCGAAGTAAGATCTTGCGATATTAAAATGAAGATTTTCATCATCTTGATTTAGTTCGATAGCTTTCTTATAGAAATTTATGGACTCTTCAAAAAGAGCCTGCTTGCGTAAAGAGATAGCAAAGAGATTAAATTCTTGTCTTTGTGCTTCTACAAAAACAGAGTCATTCTTTAATAGTTTGTTAACTATTTTAGAAAGTTTAGTAAAATTTTGTTTGCTGCAGAGAACCGAACCCATTCCTAAGTTTGCTTTGGGGTTAGCAGGGTCAATGAGTAATGCTCTGGCAAAAGATTGCTCCGCTTCATCAAGCTCGCCCTTTGCAAATAAGGATTCGCCTTTCAAAATCTTTGCATTTAGAGATTTCAATGCAGGAAGAGTCTTTTTTTCGTAGTAATCTATTTCTGGACTGAATGTCGTGAGAAATTGCCTTTTCGTCAGGGTTGTGATTATCCCAGAAGGTATAAATCTCTCATTTAAAGGTTGAACATGATACTGGTCAACACCTGTTCGGGTGACATAGTAGTATGTTTTGTGCGCGGTTTTTTGGAGGGTGGTTCCCGCTCCTGTCTTTTCCTGGGTGTTCTTGGAAAAGACCCCGAGCACTTGATTAAGATCGTCCATATATTCTTTCTCCACAGAATGAATCAGAAATCTCAGCCTATGAGACAAATTCTAAAAATGTTTACGTAGTCATAAAAGAAGTTTGCAATATGCTGAATTGTCGATAAAAAAAAAGGACTTTACACATCAAAAAAGTTTTCGGTGCTTTGCGGACAACCGCATTTTAAAACTCTACTGCTCACAACCTTAACAATATAAGAGGGTGGGCGTAAAAATTTCAATTATAATTGTTTGTAATTAGTAGTTAAATAATTTGCTGAAGAGTATGTAATATAAGCATACTTTGATGATATGTCGATTAGAATATTATTACTGCCTTTCTTTATTATAATTTTGAATTTTTCAACGTTGGAAATATATTTTAAAAGATAATAGCTAATAAAAAAGCCTACTTGCGTTCAAGTAGGCTTTTTTATTAACTGTCTTAAGTTATATACGGCCTTCTTCTACTGCGTGGCAGACAACCAGTCCTTCACTGCCGACTTTCATACTCTGCGGTATTTCCATTCGACAACGGTCATTAGCATGTGGACATCTGCCGTTAAAAACACAGCCTGCTGGCAGGTTTATTGGCGTAGGAACATCACCCGATAGATGGATATGCTTCTTACGTTTTCCGCCAACTGTCGGAATTGCGGAGAGCAGGGCCTGTGTATACGGATGTCTGGGTGATGAGAACAGCTCTTTGGCCGGAGCCAGTTCACATAGACAACCAAGGTACATAACCGCAACTCTGGTGCTGATGTGCTCAACAACCGATAAATCATGGCTGATGAACAGGTAAGTCAGGTTGCGCTCTTCCTGAGCATCCATGAGCAGATTCAGAACCTGTGCTTGAATTGATACATCAAGGGCCGCAATAGGCTCATCTGCTACGATAAATTCAGGGTCGACAGCAAGCGCCCGTGCGATACTGATGCGCTGTCTTTGTCCACCCGAAAATTCATGTGGATAATTGTTTGCCCATTCAGGGTCCATTCCAACACTGCGCATTACTTTGTGAAGACGATCTTTTGCATCTCCTCGCGTAATACCTTTGTTGTGAAAATAGATTGGCTCTTCAACTATTTGGCGGACAGTCATACGCGGATTTAGTGACGCGTATGGGTCCTGAAAAACCATCTGCATTTTTGTGCGGAAGGGAAGCATCTGTTTGGAAGAAAGCTGATCAATACGCTCGCCTCCATAATGAACTTCACCGCTGTTAGGCGGGTAGAGCCCCATAACCGTTCTGGCAAGTGTGGATTTACCACAGCCGGATTCGCCAACCACGCTCAAAGTTTCACCTTTTTTGATTGCAAAGCTGATGTTGTTTACAGCCTGAACAATCGTATGGCGGCGCGTGATTCGTCCGTTTTCCATTGTTAACTGATCAAGCAATCCTCCGGAAATATCGAAGTGCTTAACCAGATTTTTTACTTCTACGAGGGAATCGGTCTGCATGACAAATCTCTATTATTTATCGGCATGGTGACAAGCCACCAAGGTACCGGATTTATTTGCTTCAAGCTGCGGAACTTCAACTTTACATATGTCCGTACAAATGGTGCATCTGGAATGAAACGGACAACCCGACGGCATGTTTATCAGTGAGGGCATTGCACCTGGAATCTGAGTCAACCTGTCTCCAGCTCCGCCACTCTGCGGCAATGCCGCGATGAGTCCTTTTGTGTAAGGATGTGCGGGATTCATGGTCACTTCGCTGGTCAGCCCCGTTTCGACAATACTACCTGCGTACATGACTGCAATTCTTTCCGTTACTTCTGAAACGACAGCCAGATCATGCGTGATAAGGATAAGGCCCATGTCGTCCGTCTGGCAGAGTTCAAGGAGCAAGTCCATGATCTCCGCTTGGATGGTAACATCAAGAGCTGTAGTCGGTTCATCCGCGATAATCAGGGATGGCTCAGTAAGTAGCGAGATCGCAATAACGATGCGCTGACGCATTCCGCCGGAGAATTCATGGGGGTACTGAGCAAGCCGTTTTCGTGGTGAAGGGATATAAACCTTTTTGAGCTTTTCAAGAGCAATCTTTTCAGCTTCTTTATAGGATACATCCATGTGCGCCAAAACAGTCTCAGTCATCTGAGTCCCGATGGTGAGAACCGGATTAAGGGTCATCATCGGGTCCTGAAAAATCATGGAGATTCTGTTGCCGCGGATATTGCGAATTCCTTCACTGGACATTTTAGCCAGATCTTTTCCTTCAAACAGAATTGATCCACCTGAGATGTAACCTGGCTGTGAAATCAGTTTGATGATTGAAAAGCCTGTTACAGATTTGCCTGCACCAGATTCTCCAACTAGCCCCAATCTTTCACCTTTATTTAAAGTGAAACTCACATTACGAACAGCTCTTAGAGCTCCAGTCCGCAACGCGAATTCGACGCTTAAGTCTTTTACTTCGAGTAAGTGTTGCATTCATTATCCCTTATACAGCTTGGGGTTCAGGAAATCTCTAAGCCAGTCACCAAGTAAATTGATAACCAGAATGAGGACAACAAGTACAATTCCCGGGAACATAGTTATCCACCATGAACCACTGAAAATGTACTCAAAACCCACGTTGATAAGTGAACCAAGTGATGGCTGAGTGACAGGCATTCCAAGTCCGACAAAAGACAGGGCCGCTTCACTCATAATAGCATTCGCAACTTGAATCGTTGAAATAACAAATACCGGAGAAAGTGTATTGGGGAGAACGTGTCTCCACATTATACGTGTTTTTGAGAGCCCTATAACTTTAGCGGCTTCAACGTATTCTTTCTTTTTTTCCGCCAGTACAGATGCTCGGACGGTTCGTGCATACTGAGGCCATTCCGCGAATCCGATAATCAGGATGAGTAGTGGAACTGCAATCTCTTCATATTTTGCAAGACCGAAAGCCGCCTGAAAGATTGCCGAAATAAAGATAGCAACCATGTATGTTGAGAATGAAAGCTGTACATCCGCAATTCGCATCAAGATTGATTCGACACTTTTGCCCATAAATCCGGCAATAAGTCCGACGAATATTCCGAGGAATGCCTGCAGAGCGACAGCTCCGAAGCCGATAATCAGAGATACTCTTAGGCCGTAAAGCATGGTTGAGAATAAATCTCTTCCCTGCCCGTCTGTGCCAAATAGGAAGTCTGGATTTCCACCAGGCAGCCATGCAGGCGGAATTTCTGCATCCATAATGTTTATGTTCATGGCGTCATATGGATTGAAAGGGGCGATAAATGCCGCCGCAAATCCTAATACGAGGAACACAACTAGAATACAGAAACTGGTAAGAGCGACCGGGTCGCGTAAAAAGTCGTGTAGAAAATATGATTCTTTAAATCTTTGTAAACGAGATCTAGTTTTCATTTTCGCCCCGTAATTCTTACTTGCGGATTGACAAGGCCGTAAATGACGTCAACCAAAGTGTTAACAATGACAAAGATCAATCCGACAACAACCAGATATGCGACCATGAGAGGTGCATCGCCGCGTTCCACCGCTTCGATGAACATGAACCCCATTCCCTGCCACTGAAATACTGTTTCAGTAAGAATGGTGAACGCAATCATAGTTCCAAGCTGTACACCCCCGACGGTGATAACTGGAAGAAGCGTGTTTTTGAAAGCGTGAACAATAAATACACGGCGCGGAGCAAGCCCCTTAGCCCATGCATATTTGATGTAGTCGTTTTGAAGGACTTCCATCATTTCAGAGCGTATAAGGCGAATAAACAAGGGTAGCATGATTGATGACAAAGCAATGGAAGGCATAATTAGGTGTTTGAGACCGTCTAAGGTCAAAAGTCCTGTTCGCCAGCCACCGAGGTTGATAGTCTCACCACGTCCGTATGAGGGCAGCCAGTGCAGTTCTACCGAAAAAATGTATATCATCAAAATTGCGGTCAGGAAGACGGGAATAGAAACTCCCAGAGTCGACCCTCCCATGATAATTCGCGAGAATATTGATCGCGGATTAATAGCAGAATATATCCCTAGAGGTATCGAAAATAATACGATGATAAGGGCAGAGCAGAAAACTAATTCAAGAGTCGCAGGGGCTTTGCTAAGAATGACCTTGAGAGCAGATTTTTTATAAAAAAAGGATCTGCCGATGTCGCCATGCATAGCTCCTTTGATAAATCTGCTGAACTGAACCAGAAATGGATCGTTCAGGCCGAGTTCCTCTCTCAACTTATTCCGCTCTTCTACTGAAACTGAAACACCGGTAATTTCTCGGATCGGGTCGCCAAAACTTTGTTTAATGGCAAAACCTATGAATCCAATAACGATCATTACTATGATCGCCTGCGCGAGTCTTCGAACTATAAAAGCAAACATATGCACTTCATTTCAAAGGGGAACCCTGATTAGGATTCCCCTTTGTTATTTGTATTAGGTTAAGAAGATCAGTTACTTGATGACAAGGTTGCCGAAGTAAGGGAAGTTCTGAACGTTTACGATCTCACCAGTGTTCATGTTGTTCTTGCTGGCCCAGGAAAGGTTCTGCCAGTGTAAAGGAACGAATGCTGCGTCATCATAAAGTGTTTTTTCGATTTTCTGAAGAAGAGCGCTACGTTTAGCTGTGTCTGTTTCAGTCTGAGTCTGGATGGTCATAGCGTCAACTTCTGGGTTGCAGTATTGACCGCTGTTGTACTGACCGTATCCTGTTTCAGAGTTCGGGCACATGAGAAGGAATTCTGTGTAGTTAGCAGAATCTTCAGTATCAGGATGCCAACCGATCATCTGAATGTCAGCAACGCGTGCATCAAACTGATCCCAGTACTGTGCTTTAGGCATAGTCTTGAGACTTACTTTGATTCCGATTTTACCGAGCATGGAAACGAATGCTTCCGCGATCTTTTCATCGTTAACGTAACGGTTGTTAGGTGCGATCATAGTACACGCAAAACCGTCTGCGTAACCAGCTTCTTTCATGAGCTGCTGTGCTTTTGCAAGGTCGTAACGAGGAGTAAGAGCTGGATTGTAGCTAGCGAATTCTTTTGGACCCTGCTGAGCTGCAACTGTTGCGAAACCTTTCATTACTTTTTCTACGATTCCAGAGTTGTCTGTTGCGTAGATGATAGCCTGACGAACTTTAAGGTTCTTGAAAGGCTCAAAACGCTCAGAATTAAGCTGGAAGGTGATGATGCGTGATCCGGACATTGTGACAAGCTCAAGTCCTTCGGTGGATTCAATGCGCTTAAGATCCTGAGGAGGAACAGGCATGATGAAATCAACATCGCCAGAAAGAAGAGCTGCTACGCGAGTAGCGTCATTCTTAATAGGAGTAAGTATGATGGTTTCAACGTTACCAGCTTTGTCCCAGTATTTTGGGTAAGCTTTGAATACGGTGCGAACGCCTTGTTCGCGTTCAGCAACAAGGTATTTACCTGTTCCGGATTCGTTGGTGTTAGCAAAAGAAGGTCCAGTCTTAACGATAGCAGCTTTGTCTTTTCCGCTTTCGTCTTTACCTGTGTAAAATTTGCTATCCATTGGGAAAATGTAAGTAGCCATGTTCAGGAGCAACCCGTAAGGCTCTTTGGTAATTACGTCGACAGTGTTTGCGTCAACGACTTTAGCTTCAGTGAAAGGCTCAAATAGACCTTTGAAGTCAGGGCTGACTTTGAGGCGGTTAATTGACCATACAACGTCTTCAGCTGTGAATGGGTTTCCGCTATGGAAAGTTACACCTTTACGAAGGTGAAAACGCATGGTTGTGTCGTTAATCTGTTCCCATGATTCAGCAAGGCGAGGTTCGAAGGAACCATCTTTTGCCCAGCGAACGAGTGGATCAAATACCATGTGTGCATACTGCATCATACCACCGGAAAGCTGTACCTGAGGATCAAGAGATACTGGATCAGCATCCATAGCCAGTTTCAGTACTTTTCCTGCATCTGCAGCTGGTGCTGTGGTTTCAGCAGAGTCCTGTTTGGCAGGAGCTTCATCTTTTTTTTCTGAGCTGCAGCCGACTAGGCCGAGGGTCAGAATGACCACAAGAGATAGAAATACTAATGAACGTTTCATCCTCACACTCCTTGAAAGGGTAAAATCGATAATGAAAAATCAGACATCCTTTTAACGAATGACGCTCGATAAAAGGTTACATCGAAACATGAAAAATAAAAAACCGTTCTGCGCACTGCTTCCCCTTGCCGTACGCATTGCATAGTATTACACTCGATTTGACTTTTACTCAAATCTTTAACTCACTGAAATGATTTATGAAAAATAATTTATTGTTTAAAAACATCCATTCCTTAAAAAAACGTCAATATTTGTTGCGTTTTGGCAAAAAAAACAGGGCTGTACAGCTTATTGCGTATATATTGATTGTGCTCAGTTTTTCAGGGTGTGCCGCGTTAAATCCGTTCGCAGATTCTATTCCTGAATATGATCTTGATGGCGTACATGAAATGGCGTTGATAATGATGCCCGGGGATTCTGTAGCATTTGATATGAGAAATCCAGGTTCGGGTGGATACCTTTTTGATGGTGTCACTTTTAACCCTGAGCTTGTGAATCTTGAAAAGTATAATATTCTAAAAGCGGATTCCGGTAGGCTTGGTGATTTTGGTCGTTGGCGCTTTGAGTTTAAGCTTCTTAAAATCGGGGAAGCAGCTATCATTATAAATATTAAACGAGCGAATGAAGACCTGAGAGATGCTTATAAGATTGTGACCGTAAGCATAACTGAGGAAGGCGAACCTTTTTTTGAGTGGTAGTTTTCGTTTGATATGAATAAAAAAAAGCGGAATTTCGTATACGAAATTCCGCTTTTTAGCGTTTGTTGATATTAATGTTTACTCAAATCTTTGATCCAATTTCATTAAAGAGTAATCAAGCAGCGTACTCTTTGGGCATATTACCGCGAGCATTTTAGTCGGGCTAAGGTAGAGGTTGGTCCAATCAAAATGGATGATGACTTTGTTTGGCGCCACTTCTTCATAGCTTTGTACGGTAGGACGAATGTCTTTGTCCTTGAATCCTTTTTTCGTCTTGTGCTTGATCACATATTCTTCTGATTCCAGGAAATTACGAAGTTCAGCCATTCTTGCGGCTACGGCTTCATCCTCACCATTAAATGTAATGGCGAAATCTTCGATTTGCGGCTGTGGTTGCTTGCGTGAAAGTGTAAGTGTGTCCGCTCTGGTCATGAGAATACCTATTGGCATTTGCTCGTTTAGTCTTTTAACTACTTCTTCTGAAGTGAGTTCAGTGCGGTACATTACGTTCATCCATTCAGCCTGACTTTCTACGGCCACTGGCAGTGCGCGTCCGAAGGATATCAGCGGCATGGGGTGGAATCCTTGAGAGAATGTCAGTGGAAGTTTCGCTCTGCGCATTGCTCTTTCGAAAACAGGAGCAAGGTCCAGCTGACTTAAGTAAGCTGTTGTTCCCGTTTTTGTGTACCAGATGCGGAACTGGCTACCTTTGATTCCGAGGTCAGGCTTTTCTTCCTGAACAAATGGAGGAACATCTCCAGACTGATCACTTTCAGTGAAGACCATCTTCGGGCGGATATCTTTTTCAAGAGCTTGCTCCGTAAGAAGCGACTTGCGCCCGTCAAATTCACAGACTCCGCAATTGCGGCATTCTTCGTAACGACAGTCTCCGGTAATTTTACCTTTAAAACCGCGTTCTTTTTCTGTTATCAGGAATTTTTTGCTGACACCGCTGGAAATATGATCCCATGGAAGTCTTTGATCTATATCACGTGCTGCGAGATAATCTTCAGGCGATAAGCCTTCTTCTTTCATTGCTTCAAGGAATTCGGGCAGACTCATATGGTCTTTCCAGCTTGTGAAGATGGCGCCGCGTTCGTACGCTTTCTGCACAACAGGACCGAGTTTGCGGTCTCCGCGTGAGAAAATGCCTTCAAGGAAGCTCATGCGTGGAATGTGGAATTTGAGCTTGATGCGCTTATATTTGCTGAACTTTTCGCGCAGATAATCAAGTTTCTCATTAATTTCATCAAGGGAGCTTTGGCGTTCCCACTGGAATGGCGTGTGCGGCTTGGGCACGAAAGGAGAAATTGCGGCGGATATCTGCATTACCTTAACATGCGGACCTGCGATGTCGCGAACCTTTACGCAAAGGTCGAGGATTGCATCCAGATCTTCAAATGTTTCTGTAGGCAGTCCGATCATGAAATAAAGTTTGATACTCTGCCAGCCATTATCGAATAGCATTTTAGAATGATCGAGTAACTGCTGTTCGGTGATCCCTTTATTGATTACATCGCGCATTCTCTGGCTTCCGGCTTCTGGAGCTAGTGTTGCGCCGGTACGTCTGATGGTTGCAATACGTTCCATGATGGGAGCGGAAAGTGAACCAACACGCAGGGATGGTAGAGAAATAGAAATCTGTTCAGCAGCGCAGTGGTCGAAACTTTTCGCAAAAAGTGTATCGAGAGCAGAATAGTCGCCCGTACTGAGTGATAGATATGATGTCTCTTCGTACCCTGTTTTATCAAGGCCTTTCATTAATGTCTTGGTCAACGTTTCGGGAGTGCGCTCTCTAACCGGACGATAGATTATACCTGCCTGACAGAAGCGACACCCTCTGGTGCACCCTCTTGCAATTTCAAGAGTGAGCCTGTCGTGGACTGCTTTACCATATGGAAGAACCTGATTCTCAGGGAAATCTATAGGATTAAGGTCATCGACGATGGCTTTTTCTACGAAAAAATCACCTGGATTATCGGGGTCGAAAAATGATGGGATGTAGATGCCTGCGAGTTTTGAAAGGGCCGTAAGTTTATCTGCTCTTCCCAGTCCCTTTTCTTTACAGTCTGCAATAGTTTCGAGAACGCGAAGGATTGATTCTTCTCCGTCACCGATCATCATGACATCGAAAAAGTCCGCCATTGGTTCCGCATTGAAACAAGCGCCGCCGCCAGCAATAATAAGCGGGTGGTCTTCAGTTCTGTCGGCTGATTTAAGTGGTATTCCCGCGAGATCTAACATGTAGAGCACGTTGGTATAGCACAGTTCGTGCGTCAGACTGATGCCTAGACCGTCGAGGTCTTTTAGAGGCGTGTCGCTTTCAAGAGTTGCCAGCAATTCATTATGCTCGCGCATTATTCCTGCTGTTTCCTGGCAAGGAACATAAGCGCGTTCAGCATAGAAATCTGGATTATTGTTCACGATTTCATAGAGGATTTTTTGTCCAAGGTAAGACATCCCAATTTCGTATAGGTCTGGAAAACCAAGAGCTATATGAACTTTGACAGAAGCTAAGTCCTTATGAACGGTTCCCCATTCGGAACCAAGATAACGTGTAGGACGGGGCAGGAGGGGGAGTAGCTTTTTCAAGTGTATTACCTGTACAAAAAAGTTATCCGCTAAAAAGCGGGAAATATATATTGGAAATAGATATCGCGAATTTGGATCATGAAATTTGAAACACGGAAAATCGAAATAGGGGAGCCTTGCTTAAGACTCCCCGAACTAATTATTTCTTGAGAAGACTGGAAATGTCGGAAACGTTACCGCCGCCCATTCCGCCGCCTAGACCACCGGAGGTAAGCGTAAGCTTGCTGGATGCTTCGAGGTATTTAGTAGAAACATCTTCAGGGCAATTTTTGTATTCGTACATAATGTGCTTGCCGTCGAGTTCTCCTTCGATTTCGTTGTCGAAGGGGTAGCCGAAAGGTAGAATCATCATCTGTACGCCCTGCTCAGCAGGAACAGTCTGAAGTACAGCCGGATCAGATATGATGTTTTTATCTGCATCCCATTTACCGATAACCATTTCGCCATTAACCAGTTTAAAAAGCTTTACATTATAGCCCACTAGAACTCTCCTTGAAATTAAGTGCCATTATAAAAAAAGACCGGAAGATAAAAAGTCTGTTCCGGCTTCAAAATTGCGCGTTGCAGTAACAAGAGAGAATTAGTGATTGACCTGTGACCTGTCAAGCATATCTACCCTAAAATGGGAGATGATTTGCTTGGTTTAAATAAAAGATCCCTGCCTATGTATTGTCACAGGCAGGGATTTTTAACCCATTTTTTAAGGAAACGGTCAGCGGGGGATTTGATGACCGCTTAGTTAAAACTGTTATTAGGCAGATTCAGGCTGTCCTGAAAGTACTTTCTTTGGAACCTTTACGAGGGAGATAGCAACGGCCCCTAAGAGACAGCAAGCTCCACAAATGGTGAAAGCCATTGGGAAGTTGCCGAGGTCGCCAAGCTGTCCGCCTAGCATTGGACCGAATATTCCGCCCACTCCGTACGCTAAGAATACGTATGGGTAGTTCTGCCCAACATTTTTGGTCCCGAAAGTATCCGCTGTCATGGTCGGGAAGAGAGCAAAGTTACCACCGAAGTTAAAGCCGATTATTGTTGCTCCAATGTAGAGTAAGTATTCATGTCCAGCCATGCTTGTGAAGGCAAGTAGCGTGACACCCTGAATTGCAGTCATCAGGAAGATTGACATTTTGCGCCCAAGTTTATCACTTGCGGTGCCCCATGCAATTCTGCCTATTCCATTTGCAAGGCTAAAGAACACAGCCATTGCAGTTCCAGCGATTGCACTTGATTCTGTAGCTGAAAGTCCCTGTGCCTGAAGTGCTTCCATCGGGTAAAGTTTCATAAGGCCGATGGACATAAGGCCTGCCGCAGCACTAACAGTGAAAGTTAAAAATATAAGGATAAACTGTGGTGTTTTAAGCATTTCTCCGAATGAGAAATCAACCTCTTTTTTCGCAGTTTTACCGGAGGATGTTATTTTTGGATTATATCCTTCTGGCAACCATCCTTCGGGCGGGAAAACCATCCATGTTCCGCCGAGTGCTATCATTGCAAAAAATAAGACTCCATAGATAGAGAAAGTCATGGAAAGGCCAAAATCGCTGATGAGATTCCCCCATGCCCCAGCGAGTTTTACCCACGCCATTGCACCGAATCCGAAACCTGCAACAGCAAGTCCAGTGATGAAACCTTTTTTATCCGGGAACCAGCGCATACCAACTGCGATAGGTACAACATATCCGAACCCGATACCTGCTCCGCCGATAACACCGATAAATAGACAAAGAGCCGGGAAGCTGGTTCCGCCGAACATTCCTGCAAGAGCGTAACCTGCTCCAAGAACAATCCCACTCAACATTGCGAGTTTTTTAGGACCCCATACAGCCATTTTTTTACCAGCCCAAACCATGGAGAGGGCAAAAGTTACAAGGCCGATAGAGAAGACTGCTTGAGTTTGAATTTTTGTCCATCCGTCATGAATAAGAGATGGAGTAAATACAGACCATGCATAGATTGCCCCGAGAGCAAGCTGAATAAGAATTGCTCCCAGTACTACAAACCATCTGTTCATTGTTTTTTGTTCACTCATTTGTCTTGCCCCCGGTGTTGAGATTGAAAAAAAAGCCCTTTCTGCTGTTTCAATTGTGTGCACTCACTTCTGCGGGTGAGCGCCTTTTCATTTATGAATTAAACCACAGATCAATTACCAGTGCATTCCATATTCGGTGAACGGTATGAAAAATTACGGAAAAGTATTTCTCGCCAAATTTTTACCGCCTATGGCCGAAATTTGCCGCTGGCAGGGTGATTATTTTAAAAGCATATCATTGTACGATTGACGCCAGCCTTTTGGGTGAACTTTTACACCCGGTTTCAGGTAACCGACTGCTATAAGCATAGGAATCCAAAAATTATCAGGTATATTAAATTCTTTTTTAACTCCGTCATGGTCGAACCCGTCCATTGGATGAGTTTCAAGACCTTGCGCGGATGCGGAATACATCAGCGACATGGCGAATAATCCGGCATTTTTATTGGCAAAAGCTTGTGCCGCTTCAGTGTCTCGTCCGTAAAGACCGGTGGTTGCTCCTAAAAACCAGTCCCGCTGATCGGGTTGCATTTTTCCAGAGCTGACAAAATCTTTGAAAACGCTTTCTAGTGAGTTGTTTCCTTCTTTCCAACCATCACGGTCAGCTAGAACGATGAGTATAACAGGTGCTTCGGTTATTTTGGGCTGATCAAAGGCAAGTTTTTGAAGTACTGCTTTCTGTTTATTGTCACGCAGTACTTTCAACTTCCACGGCTGGAGATTGTAACTGGAAGGTGCTTTTGCTCCGTTTTCAATAACTATTTTCAATAGCTCTTCGTCTACATCGCGTTCGGTATCGAAATAATTAACGGCTCTTCTTTTGGTCAGAATCTCGTTGAAATTCATTTTATTTTCCTCTTGGTATACCGATTTTAACAAATGTTCCTTCCTCATACTCACGGAAAGCAAGATCAAGATCTTCCTTGGTGTGCATGACGATGGGGCCGCGCCAGAAAATTGGTTCATTTAAAGGTTTTCCAGTCATAAGCAAGAAACGTATTCCGCCTTCACCCGCGGATACACCAAATTCGTCGCCTTTTTCGAATAATACGAGCGAGCGGTTTTCAACGACAGTTCCGTTTACAGTTCCATCTCCATCTATAATATATATGAAGGCTGTGTAGTCACTAATAGTAGGATGAACGAATTCCAGTCCTGCGGGAACTATACAATCGAAGTATTGCGGATTGATGGCAATATTTCTTGCCGGACCGCGAACGGAGTCTATTTCGCCCGCAATTACCTTGATAACTGTTCCATCATTGCGCACAACTTCAGGGATTTCAGCCTTAGTAATTTCACGATAATATGGATCAATCATTTTATGGGAAGCAGGCAGGTTCGCCCACAATTGAAAACCGAGCATGGCTCCGTTTTCATCTCCTTTGGGTATTTCTTGATGAACAATACCGCTTCCGGCAGTCATCCACTGGACGCATCCAGACGAAATAGTCCCTTCATTTCCAAGGCTGTCGCCATGCTCTACATCTCCACTATGTATATATGTGATGGTTTCGATGCCGCGATGCGGATGCCATGGAAAACCTTTGATATAATCTTCTGAATTGTGTGAACGGAAATCGTCCAGCATCAGAAATGGATCGAAAAGTGATGCCTCAAAGTATCCGAAAGCGCGATGGAGCTTTACTCCGGCTCCTTCGGTAACTGGCTCACCTTGAAAGATTTGTTGAATTTGGCGTCGCACACAAGCTCCTTTATTCAGAAATTAGGTTCTGCCGAAAGAGAATGGGAGTATGATATCAGTTAGATGCGACTTTGCAAGCAAGAATCTATGTACGTGATGTTAAATTTGTCTTTGGACATAAGAAAGCCGGGGTTCAGGATGCTATTACTGCCACCGTGCAATAGTTGAAAGCATCTGAACTCCCGGCTGATCCGGACTATGTTACCTTAATATTAAGGTTTCATGATTTCATCGTAACCTTCGATAAGAGCTGTCACAACTGACGGATCTGCGAGGGTTGAGGTGTCACCGAGATTAGCGGTGTCGCCTTCAACAATCTTACGAAGGATACGGCGCATGATTTTACCACTTCTGGTTTTAGGCAGAGATGGGGAGAACTGGATGACTTCCGGCGAAGCCAGAGGTCCAATTTCCTTACGAACATGCATACGCAGTTCTTTGGTCATATCATCATCTTCGTCGAACTCTGCTTTGAGAGTTACGTAAGCGTAAATTGTCTGCCCTTTAATTTCATGAGGCATACCAACTACGGCTGCTTCAGAAACTTTCGGATGTGAAACCAGCGCGGATTCGATTTCAGCTGTTCCGAGTCTATGGCCGGATACGTTGATAACGTCATCTACGCGGCCCATGATCCAGAAGTAGCCGTCTTCGTCCACGCGAGCTCCGTCACCGGATTCGTATACGCCCGGGAATCCTTGGAAGTACTGCTGTTTAAATCTTTCCTGATTACCCCAAACGCCGCGAAGCATTCCAGGCCAAGGTTTATTGATAACGAGGAATCCGCCTTCGTTAGGCCCGACTTCTTTGCCGTGTCTGTCAACAATCGATGCATCAATACCTGGCAGAGGAAGTGTTGCGGAGCCTGGCTTAGTCGGTGTTGCGTAAGGTAGAGGCGCAAGAATGTGCCCACCTGTTTCAGTCTGCCACCATGTGTCAACGATCGGGATATCTTTATCACCGATTTTATCGTGGTACCACATCCATGCTTCGGGGTTGATAGGTTCACCAACTGTTCCGAGAACACGCAGGCTGGATAGGTCATATTTTTCAGCCCACTGGTCGCCTTCACGCATGAGAGCACGAATGGCAGTAGGAGCGGTGTAGAAAATATTAACTCTGAACTTTTCACAAACCTGCCAGAATCTTGCTGGATCTGGATAGGTCGGAACGGATTCGAACATGATGCTGGTTGCACCGAGAGCGAGTGGTCCGTATACGATGTATGAATGTCCTGTTACCCAGCCGATGTCAGCTGTACACCAGTGAACATCATCATCTTTCATATCGAAAACCCATTGGCAAGTATGAGCTGCGTAGGTCATGTAACCACCAGTTGTGTGGAAAACGCCTTTAGGTTTACCAGTACTACCGGAAGTGTAGAGGATGAAAAGAGGATCTTCTGCATCCATGAGTTCGTAAGGACAGTCGTTGGAAATATCCGGGTCGGACATGAGCTCGCCCCAGAGTCTGTCTCTACCTTCAACCATTTCAACTTCGTTGCCGGCTCTTGGAACAACAACACACTGCTCAACTGTCGGACATTCTTTGAGTGCTTCGTCGGAGTTTGGCTTCAAAGGAATAACTCTGCCGCCGCGAAGTACGCCGTCTCCTGTGATGTGAACTTTAACGCCACAATCATTGATGCGGTCACGAAGGCTGTTTGAGCTGAATCCTGCGAAAATAATGGTGTGCGGTGCGCCGATACGGGTACATGCAAGCATTGCGATAGCAAGTTCAGGAATCATTGGAAGGTAGATAGAAACGCGGTCGCCTTTTTCTACTCCAAGTTTTTTAAGAACGTTTGCAAAGCGGCAAACTTCACGGTGAAGCATATCATATGTGTAAACTTTAACTTCGTCGTCTTGCTCTCCCTGCCAGATGAGAGCAGCTTTATTACGGCGACCATTTTCAATGTGACGGTCAAGACAGTTTGCAGACGCGTTCAATTTTCCGCCTTTGAACCAGTTGATTTCCGGTTTGTCGAAATCGTATTCAAGAACGGTGTCCCATTTTTTGTCCCATGTGATTAGTTCCTCTGCGCGCTCGGCCCAGAATCCTTCCATGTCATTAATGGAGCGGTCATAAATTTCTTTGTATTCTTCAAGGCTTTTCACGCATGCGTTTGCGTTAGCCGGAGGATTAAAAAGTCTGTTTTCAGTAGAAAGGCTTTCAATTTTGTTCTCTTTAGTCATGTGCTGAACCTCCTGAGAGTTAATAGGTGCCTGATTATGCAGAAAAGGGTTATCCGGTTTGTAACCCCACAAATGGTTTTTCTGACCGGATGAGCTAGTTATATACACTTTTCACTTTTGATGCACATGCTTTTCGATAAACGGCAGGAATAAAACGTGGGCGGAGTATACCACCGTTTGGCGGATTGAATTGCCCGTTTATCTGAAAAAGTTGCCGTTTGCGGCCCTTAGTTGCTATTGCCCGAGCTTGTATACTGATGTTACCAAGGTATATTATCTTAAAAAGATTAAAGAAAGGAAGCTCCATCTGATGAAAGCGCTTGTTATAAATCTTACTCGTTTCGGTGATCTGCTCCAGACTCAGCCCGTTATTTCCGGGCTTAAGCTTGCGGGATATGAACCAAGTATAATGTGTCTTGATAATTTTTCAGGCACAACAGCGCTTATGCGCGATGTCGCAAGTACTTTTGCCCTGCCCGGAGCTTCCGTCCTTGCCGCGCTTGACCGTGATTGGCGCGAGGCCTTGCTGTTATTCGAATCTTTCTGCGCTGAAATTGAAGAGCAAATAGATCCAGACCTCATCATTAACCTAACGCCGTCACTTCCGGCCCGTCTACTTGCTATGCGCCTTACCCGCAGTGGCCGCAAGGTCCGCGAGCTTCGCGGGTTTGCCGTGGATAATTTCGGATTCAATGCTGATACTTCGCCTTGGGCCGGATTTCTGCAAGTTGCGTCCGCGAACAGAGGGGCCAGTCCTTTTAATGTAGTGGATCTCTTTAGCAGAGTTGCAGGGCTTGGTGACACTGTACCGTTTAAGCTTGCCGAACCATCTATTAAGATGAACGCTGTCGCGGATGAATTACTTGTACCTCCTATATATGAAGGTGCGAAAGTTGATGCCGTGCAAGGCTATATTGGCTTTCAGCCCGGAGCGAGTGAAGATCGCAGGCGTTGGCCTGTCGAACATTTCAGGGAACTAGGCAATAAATTATGGAATGAATTACGCAAGGTCCCGGTTCTTTTGGGAACAGAAAGTGAGCAGGATATTGGTAGCAGGATTCTTGAGGGAGCAACATTCCCATACATTAATCTTATGGGTAAAACTGGGTTAGCGGAACTTTCTGCCGTGCTTGGGAAGCTTGATCTTTTAGTAACTAATGATACCGGAACAATGCACCTTGCTGCCGGACGCGGCGTACCTGTTGTCGCTATTTTTCTGGCAACCGCGCAACCGTGGGATACCGGTCCTGCTGCGGAAAACCTATTTTGCCTTGAGCCTGATGTGGATTGTCATCCATGTTCGTTCGGGGTTCCTTGTCCAAGTGATAATATGTGCCGCCATGAAGTCAGCGAGGCTTACGTATTTGATGCTGTAGCACATTTTTTGACGACTGGAGAGTGGGATAGCCCCCAAGAAACGGGGACTCGCGCATATCTTACCGGGCGTGATGATCAAGGGTTTATGGCGCTTACTTCGCTATCTGGCCATGACAGTTCAGATCGTTATAAGTGGATCAAGATTCAAAGGGATTTGTATCGTCGTTTTCTTGACGAGGAAGACCTTTCCGCCTTGAAACCAGCAGATATTGTCCCATCTTCCGAATTTAGATCAAAGCTTATTCCGCCTCTCGCTGAAGCCCGCGACCTGCTGTTTCTTTTAACCAAACAGTCCATGCTGCTACAGGCAAATCCTATTGAAAGTATGAAAGTAAAATTTTTAGCTAACTTCCAGAAAATACACGATATTTTTTCATCAAATCCAGAGCTTGTTGTGCTTTCATCTCTTTGGTATTTCGAGTCCAGAGCGCATGATTCCATGGATGGACTTGCACTGCTTCTGGAGCGGTACAGAGGGCTTGTTTCTGCTCTTTATTCCTCTTTTGAGTAAGTTGGCATAGCTTTTGTATATTCTCCTGTGTACCGGACTAACCGGAAAAAAATACGTACCAATTTTAGAAGGAGAGTAATCATGATCGTTATCGATGGACAAAAAAGGGACATGGACATTAGAAGTTTTGAGAATCTAGAACAGGTTTTTGAAAGTGTTATCGAACAGGGATTTCTTGCTGACCGCATCGTAACTGATGTGCTAGTAAACGAAGAACCTTTCAGCGAAATTTACCCAAACCAGTCAGAAGATATCGAAACTTCTGAAGTGGAATCTCTCGAAATCAAAAGCTCTACCACTGTAGAAATGGCTAGCAGCATTACCCTCGAACTATACAAAGTCGTGAATATCATGGCGGGCGGAGGTAAGCAGGTTGCGGAACTTTTTAGACAGGCTGACGATGCTGAAGCTCTTGAATTATATCAGGATCTTCTTGATGTAACTAGAGACTTCCTCGGCATGGTCGGAACTCTAAGGGATCAATTTTCCTTGAGCAAAGAAATTGGTTTTGAGCCTATTGTAGATGAATTTTCCAGTCTTTTCACTGAAATGACTGAAGTGCTAGAAAATGAAGATTGGATTTTGCTTGCAGATTTACTTGAATATGAATTCCTGCCTTCAGTTGAAAAGTGGAAGAATGTTATTTCCGCAATTCGTGAAGATATCAGGACAGCAGCGAAGGGATAACTGTCATGGCTGATACTTTAAATCTTTTGGATCAGGCTTTGAATTTGGGTCATCAGGAAATGAAGTATCTGATAGCCGGAGAAGTTGAAGAAGCTTTTCAGGTTTCTGAAAAAAGAGATCTTTATACCAGTCAGGCCTTGCAAACTAAAGAAAGTGTGAGTCTTGAGGCTATCATGGGTAAGCTTGAGAAACTTAAGTCTCTTCAAGGACAGCTTACTTCAGAAGCAAAGAAGTTGCATGCAACTCTTAAAGAGGATCTTGGCCAGGTCAAAAAGGATGGAGCGCGGTGTCGCGGATATTTAGGAGTTGCGAAAGGAACTCCACTTGTGAAGAACCGCTACATCCATAAGGTCGGATAAACTTAATAGACCGGTTTATAGATTTAGCCCTTTGCGTTAGATGACGGTACGACATGATTAGCCCCGGCAGGAATATTATTCCTGTCGGGGTTTTATCCGTTTAAAAACTATATTTCTGTCCAATCAATAAACTGTTCATTTTCATCGCGAAGAGTTCCGCTCATGGTGAATTCAACTCCTAGTCGGCAAGTTGCTCTATCAATATTTTCAACTGTGCGGATTTGTCCTGCATACCAATATGGCTTGAAAACCTTTTGGCGGAAATTGAACATGAAGATGTTAATGAGCACATCGGTTCCCGAATCAAATTTATTTTCGCTCAGTATTAGCGGAGTGCGGACTCCGATGCCTCCGTTTGAAATATTGATAACTTCGTTATCTTCGTGACCGCCGGACCTCGGATCATATGAATTTACTGCCAGGTCTGGAACTGCGTCTGCAAAAGAGGCGTCGTCTGTGTCAGGTGCTCCGAGCCACATCTTGACCCGTATAAATTGTTGATCGATAACTCTTTTACGTTTATGCCGACGGCGTTTCACGTTGGAAAAATTGTTCGGGATGCTGATTGTTATCCGTCCGCAGTTTTCCGTTCTGCAATCCACAGAAATAATTACGGCCTTAAAGCTGTTAACTGATCCGGTCTCTGTTTTCTCAGGCGGGAACATGATCAGCATTGGTCTGGGTTCAGTGTTTTTTGATAGTCCCAGATCTTCTACTAATTCAAGGTGCAGTCTATCTTCCTGAATGTCGGTGATAACCGCGCGCGCGAGTAAATTGTCATGTGCATCAGGTTCTGCGATATCTAATATTACACCGTTATTTTTGAAAGATGCGATAAAATTATTGGATTTATCCGAAGCACTACTTTTCTTCTTTGGAGATGGTCGCAGGACAATGAAGCCAATGATCGCGGCAAACAGTCCGATTCCGCCTGCAAGAGTGAGAACTATTGGCAGTGATTCAGGTGGGAGAGACTTATAAAGCTCTATGACAGGTCCGATTACCATTGAATCCAGCTTATCTAATAATCCTTGTAAATTTAGCTTGTCTAACAATTGCTTGAAGTCAAGCTTGTCTAATTTATCTAATATGGATTGAAAATCGAAATTTTCCATTATATATGTCCTATCATGACTATTATAAGATCACAAAAATATATCTGTAAGTTTTATTCATGTAGGTTCCAAACCAATCAATTGTCAATGTCGCCTTCGAACTGGACTATATTGATTATTACCGCTATTGAGCGCTACAATGAATAGTTATCGAAGTGGTCTGATGGTAAATTAAAACTTCGCTCTGCGGCTCTTTTAACTACAGATATAAATATATACGCAAGGTTTGATATGCTTGAAAGAACTTTTTGTCATCTTGAAGGGATCGGGAATGTCACCGAATCCAAAATATGGGATTCCGGAATCAGTAATTGGTCAGACATTATGAAAGGTGCTGACATGCCGTTTTCAGATGCCAGAATCAGTGCTCTTGAAAAAGGGTGCAGTGAATCTTTGGAACGGCTCAAAGGGAGAGATCCCCGCTGGTTTGCGGATAGACTTCCGGCATCAGATCAGTGGCGTATGTATTCGCATTTTCAGGACAACATCGCATACATAGATATAGAAACCACAGGCACAGATGCCCACTCCTGCGATATTACGACCATAGCTCTCTGGAATGGACGTGAAGTGAAAACTTATGTTCAGGGGCGCAATCTTTATGACTTTGAAGATGAGATTGCTAAGTATCCCATGATCGTAAGTTTCAATGGGAAATGTTTTGATGTGCCTTTTATTGAGAAATATTTCGGCATTAAAATTAATGCAGCTCATATTGATTTACGTTTTGTTTTTAGGTCGCTTGGAATTACAGGCGGGCTTAAGGGCATTGAACAATATTTTGGCATGGACCGTGGTGATGCTACCGGGCTTGATGGTTATTTCGCTGTCCTTTTGTGGAATGAATATGAAATGTCCGGTAATGAAGAAGCGCTCGAAACGCTATTAGCCTATAATGTATTAGATAGTGTGAACCTCGAAAACCTTATGGTTAAGGGATATAACCTTCATATAGAAAGGTTTCCGCAACATGATTTAGTCCCGATACTCGAGGCTGCGGTCCCGGATAATCCGTTCAACGCGCATATTGGCGTGGTAGATTCCATCAGACGTAGATATCCTTCGGGAGGATCTTTCCGTAAATTCTAAGGTGAATATTTTTCCTGCTAAAAGCCGCTTTCATTATTTGAAAGCGGCTTTTTTAGGTCTTCCAAAAAAATATTTACCATGTAACATGTTAATATAACATGTTTAATTTTTAAAAATTTGCATGAGGGCGGAGGTGTGCAAAGTTTGGGTATGGTCTGTGCAATATGGGGGGCAAGGGCAAAGAGTGCCTCTTTAACATATTGATGATTGCAAGGAGATAGTGGAGATGCAGGAACAGACCGCCATGGAAGCTGAAAAAGTTCGCTACCCGCACCAATTCACACAGGATTTGGTCATCGACCCATTACTTTATACTGAGAGTTCACTGCTTAAAGATGTTGATACGCTAAGCGACCCTACCGTAATTGTTACAGATTATATGATTATGGGTATGGTTCTCAAATATTTTTATTGTTATGTCCACAAGGGTAGCTTTGATGAAGTTGTGCCACTTCAGGATATTAGTGCACTTTGTGAAATGTTCAGTCGTCATAGCAGTCTTAATGAACCGGATGATAACATTGAGCTGATGAATTACCTACGTCAGTGGTCATTTTCTTTAAGAATGCTTGCGGATGTAACTAAGACAAGCCATATTATTCGTTCCATTATTACTCAGAAAATATCTCCTAAGCTTACGAAATCAGATGAATACGTTGGTCTTGATATCGGAACAGGAACCGGAATTCTACTACTTGCTCAGCACATTCATGCCCGCAGACTCGGTTTTAAAGATATCACTCTTTATGGAATTGAGTATGATAAAATGGTCGGATTGCAGAGCTACAAAATTTTTAAAGAACTGGGCTTAGCTGAAATTATTTTAGGTGATGCTAGGGATTGTCGTAATTATGAACCTCTTTTGAATAAGCAGGTTACATTCGTTTCGAATGAAATGGTCGCCGCTATGCATCAGCCTTTACGCAGGGAACATTTTGTTTCCATCAGTAAAACTCTTTTCGGGACACTTGGTGAGAACATTGCGAACGCAGGATTTTTTCCTGAAGGCCTTATCGCATTTTGTAAGGAAATGAATGTTTCAGTACTGCTCGCAAAGAACACAGCTTTCCTTGGGCCGAAAGAATATCATGAAATGAATCTCTTGCCGCAGGGGATTATTATTGAAGGGAATATTGTGCCACTCCATGAACTTGGTAATGAACTCATGCCATATTTGTCAGAATGGTCCAAAACCCGCCTTTCTCATCGCTGGTAAATTTAGCTGTTTCAGATAGAATTTCGGAAAGCTCCTTCGGTATGTATATGCCGAAGGAGCTTTTTATGTTTGAACGGTAATCCATTTCACTTTACAGTGCGTAATAAATATATGATAGTCCGCGCGCTCTGCACGGCATTATATTTTATCACGGCAATGGAGTTTTATTTGAGTTTTGATTCTTTTGGCTTCGATTCTCGCATCTCTTCGGGGGTTCGCGCTTCTGGTCAGGACACACCTACTCTGATTCAAGAGAAAATTATTCCCGCTGTTTTAGCTGGTCACGACGTGCTGGGCTTTACTCAGGCGGGTACCGGTAAAACCGGAGCCTTTGTACTGCCTATTTTGCAGAATTTGGTGAAAAATGGAGCTGAAACTCGTGGTCCCATCCGCGTTTTAGTCTTAGCTCCTACTCGTGATATAGCTCTTAAGATTCATGATAAATTTATATCTTTCGGTAAGCAGACTGGAATGCGCAGTGGGATTGTTTGTTCAGCTGATCCTGCAAAACAAGTTAAAGATATTTCCCGAGTATCACTGCTAACAGCTTGTCCTGCTGTGCTATCTAATATGATAGCTCGTGGTGAGGTTGATTTATCGCAAGTTGAAACACTTGTGATTGATGAAGCTGACCGTATGGTTGAGATGGGCTTGTTAGATAATATAAAAACTGTTCTGGCAGCGCTGCCTTCTAAACGTCAAAATTTGATGTTTTCTGCAACACTGCATGCGGGAGTGAGTATACTAAGTTCCGAAGTATTAAATCAGCCTGAAATTTTTCAAATTGCAAATACAGCCCCGGTTGAAACTGTTAAGCATATTTGTTGTCCTGTACCTGTTCATCTCAAGCAGGAATTTTTGAAAGCCTTGCTTGAAGACATTGAGTCAGAAAGTGTTCTGATCTTTGTCAGGACTAAGCGCTGGGCGAACCGGCTTGCCGCTAGGCTTATAAAATACGGGTTTAATGCAGCTGAATTGCATGGTGATCTTGCGCAAAGTAAACGCATGCGCGCGCTTGATGGTTTTAAGAGTGGCACGTTTAAAATTATGGTCTCCACTGACCTTGATGCGCGCAGTATTGAATGCTCATCTATTACACATGTCATTAATTATGATATCCCAGATACTGTTGAAATATATAAACATCGTATAGAAATGATCAACGAAAAGTCCCGAAAGGGTGTTGCTTTTCTTTTTACCGCAACCGAGGATGTAGCCAAGGTTGAAAAGATAGAGACGCAGCTTGGCGGAGGTTTCTCTGTTCATCATTTAGATAAGTTTGATTACAAGGCGCCTAAGCCTTTGCCTATTGTTCTGGATGAAGCTCAGCAAAAAGAGCTGAGTAAGGCCGGACGCAAAAAGAAAGCTGATAAGCTTCAACGTTTGAAAGGTAAGTAGGTATCACTGGCGTACAAAGTTAAGAGTTTAATATCTTAAAGCTCCATGTTATATGATCAGGATAACTTAGGTAGAAATATGAAAAAATTTTGGATCACCACGATGGGTTGCAAGATCAACCAATATGAGAGTGAAGCGATACGCCAGCGCTGGGTGCAGATGGGTTTTGAGCAGGGTGTAAATGATGAAGATGCTGATGAAGTTGTGATCAACTCATGTGCTGTCACCGCATCGGCCTTGCAGGATTTGCGTAAGGTTGTTCGTAATCTTAACCGCCGCAACCCTGATGCTAATATAATCGTTACAGGTTGTGCTGCGCAAGTTTTCGGCACTGAGCTAGCTGAACTTCCCGGTGTTATTGAAGTCATTCCGCAGGAACGTAAGGCTGATCTTTTGAAACTTACTGGTACAGCTGGTGAGCCTGACAGTCAGCCTAAAGATAACGAGGCGGAAACAATCTTTCAGCCTTATGCAATCAAAGATTATAAGAGAACAAGAGCTGTAGTTAAGGTTCAGGATGGGTGTTCTCATCGCTGTACATATTGCATTGTTCCTCTTACTCGCGGGCCCAGTGTCAGTAGAAAAATGGACGATGTGCTGGCCGAAATTGAGCGGCTACTTGCGGCCGGATTCAGAGAAATGATTATTAGTGGCATTAATCTCAGTCATTATGGTCTTGAGCTTGAAGGGCGTCCTGATTTTTGGGATCTCATGGAGCGGATTGAAAATGAGTTCGGCTCAGAGTGGGGCGGTAAAGTTCGGCTTCGCATCAGTTCACTTGAACCGGGGCAGTTGAAAGAACGTGCTTTGGAAATTTTTTCAGCTTCGAAATTAATTTGTCCACAACTTCACTTATCCTTGCAGAGCGGCGATAACAACGTGCTTAAAAGGATGGGCAGGGGGCATTATAAGGCTGAGGATGCGCTTGCATTTATTGAGAAGTTAAGCCTGATATGGCCCGTTTTCGGGCTTGGAGCTGATATCTTGACGTGTTTTCCCGGTGAAACTGAGGAAGAGTTTAATAATACTCTCGAATTTTGCCGTAAACTCCCTCTATCTTATGCGCATGTTTTCCCGTATTCAGTGAGGCCGGGCACGGCGGCGGCAAAGATGAAAGATCAATTGCACGGTTCTGTGAAGAAAGAACGCGGTGCTCTTTTGCGTAGTTTAGTCGAAGAAAAGAAGATTGAATTTTTAAATAAAATTTCTGAATTAGATTCGTTGCGAATCCTTTTTCAAAATAAGAATACAGGTATTTGCGAGTTTTATTCTACCTGTGTTTTTGAGGAAGGTTTTGAAGGAACTGTTCCACGTGAACTCGTGAAAGTTGCTCCTGTAAAGGTTGTTGATGACAAATTGATTGTTCGTCTTATCTAAGTCGGACTGTTGATATAAAATGATAATATAAAATTGATGAGCAGCATAAACGATAATGCTGTTTAAATGATATTTAAAAAGTAAGGAGGCTTAAATGCCTGTAAGCATGACTGGATTTGGACGTTTTGATACTACTGAAGATAAATGGTCTCATTGTTGGGAAATTCGTAGCGTTAATTCTCGCTACCTTGATCTTAAATGGAGATTGCCCGGTTTCCTTCGCGGATACGAATCCCGCTGGGAAAAATTGGTCAGAAAATATGGATCTCGCGGTAGAGTAGATATTTCTTTGAACCTTGAAGTTTTCAGCGCAGAGCTTCTCGGAATTGGTCTGAATAAACTCCAGGCAGAAGCTATGATCACACAGGTTCGCGATATGGCGACTGCTGATGGCGTAGATTTCACTCCTGATTACAATAGACTCTTCAGCCTATCCTCATTGTGGAGAGATGCTTCAAGCGAGCCGGACCCAGCTCTTGCCGCTTCCATCGCTAAAGGTCTTGAAGGTGCTCTTGCCAACTGGCGCGAGTCCAGACAAGCCGAAGGTGATGACATGGTTGTCGACCTTAAAGAACGCTTCACTTTGCTTAAAGAATACGGCGAAACCGTTAAAGCTAAGGTTCCTGAAATTCTTGAAATGAGACGCGCAGCTCTTATTGAAAGAGTTACTAATATGATGGAAACTCTTGGCGCGGAATACTCTGAAGACAGAATGATTCAGGAAGTAGCGATTCTTACTGATAAGCTTGATGTTTCAGAAGAAGCTACTCGTTTGGATGCTCATCTTGATCGCATCTTTGAAGTTCTTGAGGGTAATAAGGATGCAGGTAAAAGACTTGATTTCCTTCTTCAGGAAACATTCAGAGAGATCAATACTTGCGGTAACAAATGTCAGGATATTGAAGTCAGCCGCGTAGTTGTTGAGTTCAAAGCTGAGCTTGAAAAGTGCCGTGAGCAGGTTCAAAACATCGAATAGTTTGGTTGCAAATGCAAAAGCAAACATTACTTAATATTGGTTTCGGTAATTACGTGGTTTCCAGCCGCGTAATTACCATTGTCAATCCTTCCTCATCTCCGATGCGTAGGCTTCGTGAAGATGCAAGGCAGGAAGGACGTCTTGTTGATGCCACTCAGGGGCGTAAAACACGTTCAATTATAGTGACGGATTCCAATCATGTAATTCTGTCAGCTATTCAGGCAGAAACTATCGGACATCGTTATACATCTGAAGAGGTTGATAATGACTGATATTTCAAGACCGCCCAGAAAGGGTCAGGTGCTAGTACTTTGTGCTCCTTCCGGTACCGGGAAAAGCACTCTGGTGCAGAAACTTCGCAAGGAATTTTCAGAAGTGGGCTTTTCCATTTCGTGTACAACTCGCGAGCCTAGAGAAGGTGAAGCTCACGGCAGGGAATATTATTTTCTGTCCACTGAGGAATTTATCGCCAAAAGGGATGCAGGTGAATTTGCCGAATGGGCAGAGGTCCATGGTAATTTTTATGGGACTCCCAAAAAGCCTGTTGAAAAAATGTTGTTTAAAGGTATGGATATTCTTTTTGATATAGATTTTCAGGGTGCAATGCAGCTTATGGAAACTATGCCTGACGGGATATTTGTCTTTTTGATGCCTCCGTCTTATTCTGATTTACGGTCTCGCCTTGAAGGACGAAATACCGATTCTGCCGAGGTTATTTCTCGCAGACTAAGAAATGCTATGAAAGAAATGGCTTCAGCTCCTAAGTTTGAGTTCTGGATCGTTAACGATGATCTTGAACAAGCTTACTCAGAGCTTAGAGCTATTTATCATGCCGGAAAAAATCGTCCCTGTACCAATCCGGGACTTCTTGAAAGTGTATTAAGCAGTTGGGAGTAGTATGTCTGAATTAGTTGTTGCCCTCGATTTTAAGAATGCCAAGGACGCCATTGCAATGGCTGAGAAAGTTCGCGGAGTTGCTCCGTGGGTTAAGGTTGGTCTTGAACTTTTTTGTGCGGAAGGACCACAGCTCATTTCCACATTTAAAGAGATGGGTTTTAAAGTTTTTGTTGATCTCAAATTTTTTGATATTCCAAACACCGTAAAAGGTGCTGTGCGTTCCGCAACTCTAGGCGGAGCTGATATGCTCAGCCTTCACGCAATGGGCGGAGAACGTATGGCAATTGCCGCTCGTGAAGGGCGCGCAGAAGCCGCAACAGGTAATGAAGGGCCTTTGCTCATGGCTATTACCGTGCTCACAAGTATGGGAGAAGAAGATCTTCCTTTTGCGGTTCCAAATGGACTAGGTGATGCTGTTCTTGATCTGGCTCTTGCTTCATCGCAGGCAGGTCTGGACGGGGTTGTTTGTTCCGGCCTAGAAGTTGAAGCCGTCAAAGAAAAATGTGGTAACGACTTTTTATGCCTGACTCCAGGAATCAGGCCTGCAAGTGTTTCTGATGATCAGCGCAGAGTCGTAACTCCTGCTCAGGCTGTCAGCAGAGGTTCTAACTTTCTCGTTGTAGGACGTCCGATCACTGGCGCTGATAATCCGGCAGAAGCTGCTCGCAGAATTATTGCCGAAATGAACTCTTAGCTGGAGACCGTTAGATAAATGTCGATAGGCCAAAATGTCATGATTCAGGGCGTTTTCTCAACTGTGCAGAATGCAAGTGTGGGTACTGGTACGACTACGAAACGTACCACTCAAAAGATGTTTTGGTATGTTACAGAACTCGCGGATAAGACTGTTGAGGTTCAGCCCTTAAATGAGAATGATGTTCCATCTGGTATGAAGACGATTGTTACTGTGGAAGTTTTTCTCAATAATTATGAACCTGAACCTGAACATTATCTTGAAGTTGTTTTACCTCGGATGAAGGAGCTGGATTTAACTGTTGCTCGCGGGGAACTACACCGTGATAGATCGGAGCATTACAGCGCTGAATATGAATTTAGTTCTGCAATAGAGATTGACGAGCATAATGTACGGGCAAATTTTGGGCTGGGACTAACATATCTTGCGCGGGGTGAAACTGACCGCGCTAGCGATATTTTTAAGCGTCTGGTGGTACTCGATTCCACATTTGAGCCTCAGCATAAGCATTTATTTAACGAATTTGGAATTAGTTTACGCAAAAACGGTATGCTCGGTCAGGCTCTAGATTATTACCACAAAGCCGAAAAAATGAGCAAACCTGATGAAAATTTGTGTTTGAATATTGCCCGCGCATATTTTGAAAAGGGTAAGGTTCAGGAATGTCTTGAGTATGTTCAGAAAAGCCTTCAGATAAATCCGCGACATGAAGAAGCTGGGCGCTTTTTGAAATATATGGAAGATATTGGGTGCGGTGAAGACGATGTTATTATGGTTGAAGATGCTGCTGCCCCGACAGCTCCTGTAAAAGCTAAAGTTAAAAGCGCTACAAAAGAAAAGAAAAAGAGCGATGTCGTTGTTGATATGAAGTTTAATTTTTAGTCCAAATCTCTTTTTCCCATAAATCATAACGGAGTTTAATTTGCCATCCATTTGGAAGCTGAGAAGCGAAGAAGAATTACCTTCTTCCTTACCGATACTTGCGGCGGAGCTAGGCATTACCGAACTGCTCGCTGAAATTTTATGGAATAGAGGGTTTAAAACTCGCGCTGAAATGGATTTTTATCTTTCACCCGGTCTTAGAAATTTATGCAAACCGACGGAAATACCCGGAGTAGAAGAGTCAGCCAAGGTGCTCGTAGACGGCCTTGCGGCTGGCAAAAAGTTCGCTGTGTGGGGTGACTATGATGTGGATGGCATTACTTCAACTGCCCTTGTTAAAACTTTTCTCGAAGCCCGCGGTTTTGAGTGCACTCATCATCTCCCAAATAGAATTGAAGAGGGCTACGGCCTAAATATCCCTTATCTACAGAAATTAAGTGATGACGGGGTGGAGCTACTACTCACCGTTGACTGCGGAATTACGAATAACGCAGAGATTGCTGCCGCAAATGAAATGGGAATGACCGTAGTTGTTTCCGATCATCATTTACCAAGTGACGAACTTCCGCCAGCCGCCGCTATTTGCAATCCCAGGCTGAAAACATTGAACGGCAAAGAGTATGACTGCCCGTGCGCGACTCTTGCGGGTGTTGGCGTTGCGTTTATGCTCATGGCGCAAATGAATCGTCTTCTTCCGGGTGAACCTGCTGATCTACGCCAATATCTTGATTTGGTAGCTCTCGGTACCATTGCCGATGTTGTTGAATTGCAAGGTCATAATAGAATTTTAGTTAAGAACGGACTGCTCCTTTTAAAAGAAGCAAAGCGGCCCGGTCTGGCTGCTCTTAAAGTTGTCAGCAAATATGATATGTTTGCCGCAATTGGGGCAGGGCAGGTAGGGTTTGGACTTGCTCCAAGAATAAATGCAGCTGGTAGAATGGGTGATCCTGACAAGGCTCTTAAGTTGCTGCTTGCCGATGATATGGAAACTGCCCGTCCCATAGCAAAGGAACTTGACGCACTTAACACTGAGCGGCGCGCGGAAGAAGATCGCATTTTACATGAGGCGCTCGCGCAGGCTGAAGAGCAATCCCGTCCACCTCATAATAGGGTAGGACTGGTACTTTTCTCTCCCGACTGGCATCCCGGAATCATTGGAATTGTCGCATCACGCGTTGTAGAAAAGTATTATCGCCCGACCATTATTCTTTGCGAAGATGATGGCGTTATCAAAGGGTCTGCACGGTCTACCCGTGAATTTCACATTCATGAGGCGTTAACCGAGATGTCAGATTTATTTACAAATTTTGGTGGTCATAAGCTGGCTGCTGGTATGTCTTTCCCTGCTGCAAACTTTGAGAAACTTAAAGAAGGTTTCGATAAAGCGGTGCTTGATACTGTTGGGCCGGAGCCGCTAAAGCCGACACTCAAAGTTGATAAAGAATTACCGCTGGAAAAAGTAGATTATGTCCTACTCAAAGAGATGGAGCTGATGCAGCCTTTCGGCATGGGTAATCCTGAACCTGTTTTCACCACCACGCCTGTAGAAATTATGGAGCGTAGGCCCATGGGCAAAGAGCATGTGAAATTGGTCATTTCGGACTTGGATAAGAAGCGCAAAATGACTGCCAAAGCATGGCGGCTTGCTGAGAAATTGGGATCGAATTTGATTGGCTCAAAGATGCGTTTTGCTTTTTCACCCAAGATCGACAAGTTTAACGGGATTCCTACTATAGAAATTACTGTTAAGGATTTTACTCGTAAGCTTGAATAGGCGAATTGTAATTACTAATTTTTGCAGCAATTCTGCACTATCTTTCAATAAAAAAAGGTTAGCTATTAATTTAGCTAACCTTTTTTTATTGTGAAACTTTTTACTCTGCTGTGGTCGGATCGATGATAGATCTAACTACTGAGATGCTATTTGCCGGAAACCCGCCCATTTCGGCGTGTTTGCGGACTGAAGCTTCATCTGGAGCTATGTAGATGCAATAAATTTTGTCATCGGTTACATAACTCTGAACCCACTGAACCTGTGGCCCTAGCTGTTGCAATACTCCACATGAAGTCTGTGAAATTCCTTGCAATTCTGACTTTTTAAGATCTCCAGCTTTGGGGATTTCGCGTTCAATAACAAATTTAGGCATTTCCTTCTCCTTTTTATTAAGTGATCAGGGCATGCGGCAAGCCATTTATTCAAGGCGTATTCTAACGATTAATAAGCTGTTGAATACTGCAACCTTCAGTTACTGCGTAAGCGGCAGCGAACTCTTTTGTCAATAATGAATATATTGTTTAGGGGAAATTGATTTCTTTAGTTCTAGGTCAAGGGCGGTTCGGCAGAAAGTTTGTTTTTCTTGTTTTGTACCACTGTTTTGAACAGATCTTGCTCCAAAATATGGATAACACGCCGCTCGTTGCTATCTTGGGTTACGGTAAGCAGCCCTTGTTCCGCTAGCTCTTGGATGTATTGCTCAATGGTGTCTGTCGTGGTCAGGAATGAATCCGCAAGGGATTTAAGTGTTGATTCATATTTGAGTTTTGTCGCTCCATTGGCAATAAACATATCAAGCATGCGAACCACGCCCATGTTTGCGCTCGGAACTTTCATAGCTTTCTGGGTTGTGGATTTAAGACGATTAACGAGTACCGTGATGATCGAAGTGATAACTTTGGGCGAGTTCTGCAAATATTCATCGAAATCATCTTTAGTGACTACAATGACTTTTGAATCTTCACGAGCAGTTGCCGTGGCGGTGCGTACGCCTTCGTCTAAAAAAAGAGCCATTTCGCCGAAAATAGAAACAGGCGTGAGATTGGCAAAGACCTTATTATGCCCTTCAACAGTACCGGATATTTCAATCTTCCCTTCAGTCAGAATGTAAGCGGCTTCGCCTTTGGTTCCTTCTCTAAATAGAACATTGTGCTTAAGCACATTACTCATCAAGAAATTTCCACGAGAAACTTGTTTCAACTGAACGGTCTGCTGTGGGATTATTGCCACTTATTTGCTCCTAGCTATAACGGTTGATTATCCGACTTTATGTGCCGGATTAACCGTTTGCAAATATGAATTGCAGGATTGGTGTGAATTGTAAATTATGTAAAACTTGGGCGCAATTTTCAAGACTGAATTAGTAGCTGCATTGCATAATTGTGATATTCGTTAATCATTTTTTTGTCCATAATAAGAGCTGTTTTGCCAAGAGTTCCTGCATCACAAAATAAGGTTTTTTTGAGAATACACTTGTAAAGACACAAGTGTTTGCATAGAACCAGAATTAGTTAATTTATTCGTGTAATAATGCTGGCAGGGCTAAGGTCGTAATTAAGGAATTTCAGCTGAGTTTGCAGATAAGTATACATGAAGATGACTCGTCAGATTGTTCCTAATGGGGACGGGGATTCCTGCTATTAAAAGATATAAAGAGGTTTTATGAATATAATTAAAACAATACTTACAAAATTTATGTTTACGATAATGAATCTGATGATTTTTGTTTTCATTTTCTCTATTTCGAAAACTGTTACACAGTACATGATTGCCTTTGCGATTCCTCTAATCGGTTTTTCGGCTGACTATTTTATATTTGTGTGCAGGTTGGTTGCGGGAGGAGAGAGGGGCGATAATGTATCTGGTTGGAATTCTTTAGTTGCAAATTTCAAAAGTTCTTTATCTCTTTTTTTAAAGTTTGATTTTGATGTTCCTAAAATGAAAAGAAATAAGGCTTTGGTTCTCTTTGTAATGTGTTGTGTAGTGCTAGGTCCAGCAATACCCATTTATATAGATCATTTTGCTTCCGATAAATTTAAATTTTTAGTTTATGCTGGGTTTTACGATCTAACTAAAAACTATTCTGACGAGCGTAGAGTTTTGTCAGCATTGGCGAAAGAGCGAAATGTGCATGCACAATTCCAATTAGGTTTTCTAAATGAAAAAGGATTGGGAGGAGCTGTAGACTATAGGAAGGCAGCTAAGTGGTATAGTTTAGCTGCTGAACAAGGATATGTAAGGGCAATCGGTGCAATGGGTTTTTTTTATGGAAGCGGACTGGGAGTTGCGGCGAATTGCACCATGGCTCTTAAGATGTATCAGAAAAGCATTGATTATGGATATGCACCTTCAATGCGCAATATGGCTGCCTTGTATTATAAAGGAATATGTGTGCCTAAAGATTATAAAAAGGTCTTTTTACTTGTCAGCCAAGCCGCAAACAAAGGGGATAGATTAGGAATTCTCTTTATGGGAGACTGTTATAACCATGGAATTGGTGTTCCTAAAAATTCTGAAAAAGCAAAAGATATATATCTTCCGCTCGCGAAAACGGGGCTTGTTGCTGCTCAAATTGAATTGGCCCTTCTCCTTTTAGGAGAAGATAGTCTCAAAGATGAAGATGAGGCAAAGAAATGGTTAGTAAAAGCCTCCAATCAAGGCAATTCACGCGCTAAGAAAATATTAAAAGAATTAGATGACCAATAGTAATCTTGATAAATTTTACTAATCAGTTAGTTGAAAAATCTTATTTATAACTTATCAAACGATTCCGCAGCTTGAAAACTACTGCGAACCAGCGGCGCACTAAAAATATTTTTTATCCCCAATGACTTCCCGTATTTGGCATATTCATCGAAAACACTCGGCTCAACGTATCTTTTTACAGCCGGATGCTCTTTTGATGGGCGCATGTATTGCCCGACAGTGACGATATCGCAATTTATTTCCGCGAGATCTTTAATAACCTTGTAAACTTGCTCATCCGTTTCGCCTAGGCCTACCATTAATCCTGATTTCGCAGGAATACTATTGCTCAACGTTTTCACTCTATCCAGCATCTCAAGACTTTGCTGATAATCGGCTTGAGGCCTGATTTCTGAGTACAGATCTGGGCTAGTTTCCACATTGTGATTGATGACATGAGGAGCGGCTTTGATGACGGTTTTCAGCGCATCAAGGTTACCTTGGAAATCTGGAATTAGCACTTCAATCTTACAATTAGGATGGTCGGTGCGAATGCGCGTGATGGTTTCAGCGTAGTGCGCAGCTCCACCATCCGGCAGGTCGTCGCGCGTGACTGACGTGACCACTACGTACTTGAGACCGAGTCTTGAGACTGCCTCGGAAATACGGCGCGGTTCGTCCGCATCCAGCGGATCCATATCACCCGAAGCAATGTTGCAGAAGGCACAGTTGCGGGTACACACGAACCCCATAATAAGGAACGTGGCGACTTTGCGCGAAAAGCAATCCCATGTGTTGGGACATTTCGCGTTCTGGCAGACCGTATTCAAGTTCAGGTCAGCCAGAAGTTTTGCCGTGTCATTGAAAGATTTACCCGCCGGAAGCTTAACTCTAAGCCACGAAGGAATCCGCAAATATTCTTCTGAATTCTTCTTTAAAGACATTTTTAACATCCTCGATGTCAATATCCTTATCCGCCTCAGCAGAAAGGGATGTCGGGTGTGCGCCATGCAACCCGCAAAGGGTTATAGCATTGAAAAGTGTCATGTCGCGGGAAATATTAAATGAAAGGCCGTGGTAAGTGATCCATTTTTTTACCCCGATTCCGATAGAGCAGAGCTTGCCGTCACCAACCCATACACCGGGTTGACCTTCGCTTCTGCTAGCTAAAACATTGAACCGTGCTGCAGTTCGGATAGCAGTTTCTTCCATGTCATGAAAGAACTTCTTAATGCCGCCGCGTCGCTTCTCAATACGCATCACAGGGTAAATAACAAGCTGACCGGGATAGTGACAAGTAATGTTTCCACCACGGGTCGTACGAACAACCTCAGCGCCCATGCTTCGCAAGGCGTCTTCACTTATGATTAGGTTGTCTAGCCCTCCCTGCCTGCCGAGAGTCACCACGGGAGGGTGCTCTAGCAGGAAGAGAGCATCAGGCGCAGCAGATTGCATAACCTGATTAAGTTTTTCAATCTGAATTTTTTCAGCTTCGCCATGGGGAATAATTCCCAGATCAATAAAATCCAACGGAAGTTATCCTTCCACCCTTATTTGCGGGGAGGTTTATTCTTTTTGTAGGACTCTTTTTTTGAACTCGTCCAAGAATCAGATGTATCTTTTGGAGAATTACTTTTTTTTGAATTCGTCCAAGAATCTGATGCGTCCTTTGGAGAATGACTTTTTCTTGAATCAGGCCTTGAACCAGAGCGTTCAACTGGTTTTGAGTCTCGATCAGATTTTGACTTGTGATCAGATTTCGGGTCAGAAGGCTTTGCATTCGCACCTTTATGAATTGCGCGAGTCGGCAGCTCAACAATCTTCGCGCCTGATTTTAGATCTTCTTCCAGTTTTTCTGGTGTTGGAATTCCTACGAGCCCACCAGGGAAAATGGATCTTGCTTCGCCTTTGGCTAGAAGAAGAATTAAACCTTCTGCGGCACATCCGTATTGCCCAAATCCGCCATCGTCAATTCTAAATGATTCAGAAACAGTTCGTATGAGCATACTGTTTTCTTCTGGCACTGGAGTAGGGGCATCTGCCTGTCCTACGTATAGGAAACTCATGCTGACATTATCTTTTTCCATGCGACATTTCTTAGCGAGCTTTTGTAGCCACTCTGGAGCATGGGTCGAGTCAAAGTTAAAATGACACCATGACTTCCCTTGTTCGCCGCTCATAGGACATTCTTCGTGATGTGGACATGGAGCTAGAATTGAAAGTCCTTTCTCGATAAATTCATTACGCAAAAGGGAAAGAACGCGGCCCGAACGGCGGATGCCTGGTTCAATGATGAGTATTTTCCCTTTAGGTGCGAGCATTCTGCTTATCTGCTGAGAGAATTTATTTGCCCATAGTGGAAGGGGCGTGCGCATTCCGGATGAAGCTTCGTTCACCATGTTTGCGGTGATTAGCAGGTTCGCTTTTTCGCGAACCTTGGATGATGGGCCGCCTTTGACGTTAACCATTTTCCAAGGGCTTTTGGGCGCAAGAGCTTCAAATAGTTTTTGACCTTCGCGCATTGGCTTCGGTGAACGGTCAACGTTGATGAAGGTCAACCGTTTTTCACGAAGATTAGGTTTTGCAATCCAAAGAGCCTGCGCGACAGTTAGTGGTCCTGCTCCGAGGTCAATGATGACGCCGTCGTTGGGCAGATCGAAATCCATGCCCTGAAAAAGGCGGGTAAGTCTGTATAAATTCCAAGGTAGGAAAAAGCGTAAGTAGGCATTAAATGTGCGTGGATCACCCATATAATCTTTGGGTAAACTTGCGCGGTCACCTGTTAGCATTTTTGATAAATCGCGGATAGCGTAGTGGACTTCCTCTCTGTGTCTTGCACGTAGAGGCGCAGCTTGATCCAATATCTTTTCATAGTATTCTAGCGTGTTGGTGACTTTTTCTTGTGGTAATGGGAAAAGTGATGTGACTCTAATAGACATATTGAAATATCATCCTTTCGAGGTATTTTTGTCCAAAATCCTGCTCTCCAGCTAACTCCAATACGGTAGTTAGGGAAGGTAGATTTGACGCGAAATCTCGAGCATTTTTATTATTTGTGAGAATTACAGCTCCTGCTAGGGAGGTGTTGCCTGCGGCGCGGGTTATAGGACCTGTTTCAGCAGGAATAAAACCAGTAGTTACAAGATCATTAATATTTACATGCTGTCCCATTGCTCCGCCTAGAATTAAGGAATTCAGCGAAGAAGGGCGCATATCGGCCTGATCTAGCAGGGCCGTCGTGGCTAAATTGAAAGCGGCTTTGACTTTTAATATTTCTTCTATATCAGAAGCAGGGAGTAAAAGCTCCGAATTTAAGCCAAGATTAAGGGCCGGAGAGCCGTGTAGTTCTGTTATTTTTTGGGCTAGTCGCGCCGCAAAAGGGGTGTTTCCATTTGAGAATTGTCCTTCGCGGGTGAGTACTCCTGATTTTAGTAAAATAGAACAGAGTGAGAGATATCCTGTTCCTGTAATACCCGGAGTGGTTCGGCTGTCCGGTTCGCTTATTAATGATGGAGAAAGTCCGGTCGGGGTGAGGGTGAAAGATGAAATAGCACCCGGTCCAGCTGTTCTGCCATTGGATAGTCCTACGCCTTCGAGCGCTGGGCCCATGGGAACAGATGACACAATGTATTCATCTGGTGAAAGGCAGAGGACAAATTCGCCGTTAGTTCCTAGATCCGCAAAAAGATATGGCGGCTCAGGGACTGCGTCTGAAAAATTAAGGGAAACAATGCCTGCTGTTATGTCTGCTCCGACAAAAGGGGCTAGATGGGCAGGTACATAAGCTTTTGGAAGATTGTGATTAAGTGATAGAATCTCATCGCCCGGACTTGGAAGTGAATATGGCGCACGGCTTAGTCCTTCGACGTTGTCCTCGGCAAGAATTGAGATCATTGAGGGATTGCCCGTGATGACCATGTCTTTTGCGGGCGCGGTCTGCTCAATAATCTCGGCAAGTCTGCTTGTGACAAGGTCCGATAAAATTTTGCAATGTTCAGGATTTTGCGCGAAAGCAAGGCGGGACATAACTTCGCTGCCGAGGCCGATTTGCGGGTTTAGTTCTTGGCCAGAGGTTACTATTTCGCCGTTTAATGTAAACGCCCAGTGCATGCCCGTGGTCCCGAGATCTACTGCGAGTGAAAGATTATCCGGTATGCCGCTTGCGAATTTACCAGAAATTTTTGGGACAACGCGCTCTGGCTGCGGGAGGTAAACGGTTCCTGCGTTAGCTTTGTGCAAACATGATAAGCGGTAGCCGGATTCTATTTCGTCTGAACTGAATTTCTTTAATTCTTCTTTCAGGGGAGTTGGTGCGTCAGAATCGAATCTGACTTTACACAAGGCGCAACGGCCCATGCCCGAACAGAGAGGGACTCCGTTAAAAGCTCCATTCAGAAATAGAAGTTGAGCAAGGTTAAGCTCAGTTGATGGTGTCAGTTCAAGGACTGTTCCGTCATGAACATTCACGGTCAGATTATTTTTCATTGTAGTCGTTTTTAGGAAAAAGTTGTCCGTACCAGCATAACATATATGCGAGGAGGCTGTTTAGCAAGAGCAGGCGTGTCTGTAGTCTTTTATCGTTTAAACAGGCAGTAGATTTATTTGTCCAATTCTTTGATAGCATTACGCAGGTTGTCCATCCAGCGTTTGGCAAAAATATCAAATTCACCAATTCCGCGAACAATTGGAATTGGTTCAACTCCTTTTGCAGAAACTATATTCTTCCATGATTCATCGTGATCCCCAGCCATGTCCATTTGGACGTGGTTGCCTGCTCCGAAAAGAAGTGGGATGAGAAATGCTCTTTTTATACCTGATTTTTCAATTTTATCACTTATTTCATAGATGTCAGTGGGAGAACTTACAGCTCCTAAAAATGCATTTTTATCTTTTTCTTCAAGTGCTAATTTAAATTTATGGTAAAAAATATTTCCTGAATGACGAGAGCCATGGGCTACCAATATTAAAGCGTCATTTTGGGGGTCACGTTCCGGCAAAAGGGATAAAATGATGTCAGAAACTTCATCAACCGCTTGCTCATCACTAAGAAGAGGTTGTCCGAAGATTGCCTTCTCAAAGTTAATCTCACCTTTTTCAATTTTATTAAGTATTCTAGTGATGTGATGAAATTCAATACCCGGAATAACATGAAGTGATTGAATCACTACATGGGTAATTCCGTCTTCATGCATAGACGTTAGGACTTCTTCAACCGAGGGAAGTGGTTGTCCTTTTTTTTTCATTATTTGGCGCACATGGTAGGATGTGAACGCACTTTTTATGGGGATATCCGGGTATTCAGCTTTTGTTAGCTTAAGTATGTTGCTGAGAGAAGAGTTGGCGGCCCGATTTTTCGAACCATGAGCTGCGAGAAGAATGCCTTTTTTCATCAAATATATCCCTGCGGAAAAAATCGTTGTGTGTGCTTTTGCTTTGCGTGAACTCGGATTTATAGCAGACAAAGGAGAGGGAGCAAAGCTTTTTGATCTCTCACTAAATAATGAAATTTAGTCTGTTTCTATTGAAAAATATGATTATACTCCAGCCTCGCTTAGTCCCAACTGAGTATTGATTAATGTCTCAGTGTCTACAACCAATGCGTCATTTTCTCCCATCATTCCGAAGCCGAGTATGGGGAGTTTGTAGATGGTGTTTACAGGCAAAGTGAACCCGGTAACAACAGCTTTTTGCTGGCGCAAAACATCGTCTACAAGTATTGCCGCGCTGTTTTTTCCAAGTTTCACTAGGATTACTTTTGAAAGCTGCCCTTCGGGTGGTTGAGGATAATCAAAGACAGTATGCATCCGTATTAGCGGGTGAATCTTGCCCCTAACAGAAACAGTTTCGCGTCCGTCTGGCAGAAGGGCAAATTCTTTCAGGTTCGGTTCGTATACTTCGAGAACTTCGCGACTTGGGAAAATAAAGATTTCGGAGTTTACAGAGGTAATCAGCGCGTCAACAATACCTTCATTAACAGATCGGCTTAGAGGAATGGCAATGGTGAAAGTTGATCCTTTACCCAGTTTACTTTTAATAGAAACTTTACCATCAAGAGTGTTCTGAATAGAGCTTACAACCGCATCCATCCCTACTCCGCGGCCTGATATGTCGGTCACTGCATCAGCTGTTGAGAATCCTGATTGGAGGATAAACTCGAAAATTTCTTCTTCGGTATATTGCTTTTCCGGGTCGGCGAGTCCACGTTCAAGAGCCTTTGAAAGTAAAACTTCTGAATCAAGTCCTTTACCGTCATCAATTATTTCGATGTAGGCGAATTCGCCTTTTCTGCTTGCGCAAAGGCTGACAGTTCCTGATTCATCCTTTCCGCACATTTGGCGGTCTTCGGTAGACTCAATCCCATGGTCAAGTGCATTTCTGAGCAGGTGGACGAGGGGTTCGTTAAGACATTCGACAATTGTTTTATCAAGAGCCAGTTCTTCGCCTGTGACATTAAACTTAATTCTTTTGCCTAGTTTTTGGGATGTGCTCTTAACGAGTCTGTGCATGGGCATAAAGATCTGTTTTAAAGGAACAAGTCTTATTTCATCCACTTCAGATTGCAGGCTTCGGATTACTTTATCAAGCTCGCCGAGGCTTACGGAAATTTTAGCCATATTGTCGGTTCCGGTCTGTGCTATCACAGCATGTGTAACCATCAGTTTACCGACAAGCTCGATGATAGAATCAAGCTGCTGCGTTGAAACGCGGATTGAAGATATTGCTTGTGATTTGTCTTTTTTCTTAGATTTTGACTGTGCTACTTTTTCAGTTTTCTCTTCTGATTTGATCTGCGAAGCTGCAACTGAAACCTGAGGCTCTTCGGTTTTTATTTCTTCTTGCGGCTGATTCTCATCGGTTAGAGTTTCGTCCGCTATTTCCCCGGATTCTTTAGCCATGAGTTGTTCAAATGCGTCAAGATCTGCGGCTTCAGTCTGAGCGAGATCTACTTTTAGAACTGGTTCGGCTACAATTTCCTTGGTTTTGCAGTCAACAGGCGCGGCTCCTTTATCCAAAAGTCCTGCAATGCAGAAAAATAATTTTTTCTGAGCTTCGGTGATTTCAAGTAGAGTTGTTACTAAGTCCGACGTCACGGGGGTTATGCCGTCTGCCAACATGTCGAGCAAAGCTATAACCTGCGCAGATGGTATTTTTACATTCGCAAGACCAAGGGTTTGCATGATATTGTTAATATCTCCGGAGCCTTGTTCCAGATTGATAATAGTCTCTTGTATATCTTCAATACAGCTTGCTATACTGTCTTTCATTATACATTTGCTCCAGAAAGATTGTTCGAAATGAAAGATTCTTTATTGTCATACTCTGTGAGGTGTCTCGAAAATCCCCAAGTGTGAAAATTGGCTGAGCATAAACTGTTCATGCCAACGATTCCAATTTCAAGGTCTTGGGAAAATGAGGCAATAACTTCAAAAAGAGATGAACCTACGGAGAGAGTGTTGCTGAAGTCAAAAAGAACTCGGCTGCCGGTTTCAATTCCCTGCAATACTTCTTTGACGGGATTGCGCTGGCTGGCAAGGTAAAGTCTGTTGACTGCAAGGCTTATAATTTCAGTACCGTCTATCGACTCAATTTCTATAGGGTTCAGTCCGCTGTCGACAGGTCCTGCAACAGCTTTACCTTCTTCTAAAAGTCTACTTTCGATGGATGATGTAAATTCTTGGTCATAAGTTCCAGTATTTCGCAGTTGTTCAATGAGGATAAATATTGAGTTAACAGATTCAATGGCTAATGCTATTTGCGGAAGTTTTCTTCCGACCTCGCCCGATTCCATTTTTTTCAGAAAGCTTTCAACTTTGTGAGTAAAGCCAGACGCAGGCTCAAAGCCTGTCATAAAACCTGTTACACCTTTAATTGTGTGCAACGGGCGCGAGAGAATCTCAATACCTTCTTCTATTTGTTCTTCGTCGAGAAGGTCAATCCCCTCAAGGACTTGAGGGTAATATTTATCATTAACTTCTGAAAAGAATTCTTCAACTAATGAATCGTCATCGCTCATCTGTAGCTCCGTGAAACCCGATATTACTTATTTAGGAGGCCTATTTTTTCTAATTCTTCGTAAAGTTTTTCTTTTAACAGAGGCTTTACTAGAAACGCTGAAGCTTCAAGATCATGGAACGAGCGAATTACCGTTTTAGGGTCATCTATTGCAGTCGTCATGAACACCTTAACTGTATCTTTGCTTAGAACTTTATTCTCTGTTTCAAACTTTCGGATTGCATCAAGGGCAGTAAGGCCGTCCATTTCAGGCATCATGATGTCCATAAAAATCAGTTTATAAGGCTTTCCTTCTTTGAAAGCTATCTTAAATGCTTCTAAAGCTTCTTTTCCATTTACTGTAATATCAATCTCAAAAAGCGGTGAAAGAAACGTCGAAATAAGTTTTCTGCCGACAAATTCATCCTCGGCGATTAGCGCTCTCATTAAAGCCTCCATTAATGAAATTATATTATAATACTTACACATAGTGTTTTTTTAATCAATATATAGTCAATAATTATTAATTAATTAATAAATAATTTCACTGTTAAAACTGAACTTTACGGCTTTACTTGCAAACTGTGGAAAGGTTGAGTAGTTAATGCGCCATGGAAAAGAAGAGAACACCTCAAAGAGAAGCCAGAATTAGGGAAGTGCTAGAAAAGCGCCAGAAGGATCTAACCCTTATCGTTGATAATGTTTGGGATCCACATAATGTGTCCGCTATTTTGCGTAGTTGTGATGCGTTTGGCGTTTATGGTATTCATTTGTATTATACCACTGCCCAGTGGCCGGATTTTGCTAATAAAACTTCGGCTTCTGGTAAAAAATGGGTAGAGAGTACTAAGCATACTGATCCTGTCAAAATGGTCGGTTCACTAAGAGAACAAGGTTATCAGGTTCTTAGAACCGGTTTTTCAGAAAGCGCACGACCGTTGATGGACTTTGATTTAAGCGTTCCCTCTGCGGTTATTCTCAGTAATGAACATAGCGGAACAGCCCCCGAACTTGCTGAGCTCGTGCCTGATGAAGTTTATATCCCCATGCAGGGCATGATTCAGAGCTTTAATGTCTCTGTTGCAGCAGCCTTAATTTTGTATCACGGTTTTTCGCAGAGATATGCTAAGGGCATGTACGATTCACCTTCTTTTCCAACGGAAGAGATGGAAGGGTTCGTAGATGATTGGCTTACCCGTTAGAGATGGGTCGCCAGTTCTCTCCATTTGGCTTCTGTATCCGTCCAGAGGGATATTAAGTCTTTTGAGAACATCTTTTCGACGTCAGCTTCGCTAAACTTGCTCTCTAACTTAATCTTGTTGCCGAAAACCTGCGCCATACCGCGCATGTTACTTGCTTTTGCCAGACTTGAATGCTGAATGTGCCCTATGCGAAGCTGGCCTGCATATATGTGTTCATGCCCATCCAGATAATGTCGTAAATCACGCTCAAGGTCATCGAACTGAGTAGGACTGAAGCGGACGTCAAATGGTCCACTCTTATTGATGGCTTCAAGGTTCAGCATATGGCAGCATCCTGAGACGTGCATAGCCGGACGGGTATATGAAAATTGTCCGTAATCAAAATTCGATCCGCAATTATTAAAAATCATAATTCTTTCGGTTAAACCTTCGATCTGAGATTCCCCGATTCCGGGCGGTAGCATGTGGTAATCTGCTGATTGAAGAGATGTAGGCTTTGCGGTCGATGTAATCCGGCAGCCTACTGCTCCCGGGTTTCCATATGTTTTTGCGGTTGCAAGTAATTCTTCAAGCCAGTTTTCCGGCAATTCAACATCGTCATCCAAAAATACGGCCCATTTGCCTTTGCGGACTTCCGGTTCTGCAAGCAGCCAGTTCCTAGCCGCAGGAGCTCCTACATTTACGGGCAACTGAATTGAATCATATTGCCCCTCCTGAAAGAGTTTTCCGGCTGTTTGGACTACGTCCCCCGTGTTGTCGCTTGATCCATTGTTAAGGGCGAAAACTTTTGCCCTACCTATATTTGATCCGGCTACGTTTTTAAGAGTATTGTCTATCAGGTTCCCGTTGTTCCATGAGTACATCAGAATTGAAACTTCATCCGATAAATCTAAAATATTTGATGTATCAATGGGGTTTAGTAATGCGTGAAGTTTTAGCCCCCAGTTTAAATTCCAGATATTATTCTTCCAGAGCGCGGAAAGGGTGGCTATAGCCTCATCATTTGCGTCGATTTTTAATAAGAGCTCGCACTTAATGTACTCTTTCCACTGCCCCCATATGTTACCATCAAGCTTTTCAACCGAGTCCAACGCTTCGTATGGAGGTCGGTACAAAAAACTATACTGCGCATACAACCTATGTTTTAAAGGGGTTAACTGGTCGTTCCAGTTGGTCATTTCTAACGCTGACTTTACTAATTCGGCACTACCTAAGCGTAGTAGCATGTCCCATGAGTGGGCTAGGAACGCTATTCCTTCTGGTCCGCGCAATAAAGGGAAAAGGTGCTTAATTATCAAAGGATTATCGCCTGTTTGAAGCAGAATGTCTAAATCTTCAACAGGAACACAGTTCATATTTATAGCGGAAATGTAATTAATTAATTTTTTGAGTTCATCAGGAGTGTTTATATCACTCAGTTGTGAAAACTTTTGTGCGGCATAGTTATTTAGTGGATTCTGCATCCATATTAAGCGCGCTATTTCGCGGCATGGAATCGTAAAAAAAGGTTTTGAATCTGAAAGGCGCTGAAATGTATTAATAAGTTCGCATTGATGCGAGTATTCTTCGGTCCCAAGAACCCACAATGGAACCGCATTTTTCATTTCATTCAAAAAAAGTTTGACATCAGAAGTGGTAAATTCAGGGTTTTGAGGGGGCATCAATTTCTCCATACGGCGTTTCGTGTTCTCAATATGGTTTTTTACTACTTTATTTCTGCGCATTGTAAAAGATGTTGGACATACGCTTTAAAGCTGTTATATGTATTCGCTTCGTACGTACTGAAATGATCGGAGAATCAAGATGACCAATATTGACGCCGTTAAAATAATTAGATCGGGCGGAGTGATTATTTACCCCACCGAGACTCTTTTTGCCCTTGGAGCTGATGCTCGTGATGAGGGGGCTGCAAATCGTGTTTCTTTGGTAAAAGGACGGCCCGTTTCAAAACCGCTACCTCTTATCATTGGTAGCATGGAACAGCTTGAGCTTGTTACGAAATATGCGACGCCTGATGTGCTTAAACTAGCAAAAGTATTCTGGCCCGGACCTTTGTCTATTTTAGTTGAAGCGCGCAGTGAGTTGCCGTCTGCTGTGAAGGACTCACGTGGTTACACCTCAGTTCGGTGGAGTGAACATCCTATTGCTTCCAAGCTTTGTCTTTCTTCCCGCGCTCCGCTTATTGCAACCAGTGCTAATTTTAGCGGTAAGGATGCTGCTGAAAAGCTTGAGGATATTGATAGCGAATTAACTGATTCGGTAGAAGGTGTTTTTGACGGTAATCCCGCTCCTCGCGGTGGTAGTCCGTCCACTGTAGTAGAGCCTTTCCCTAACGGCAGAGTAAAAGTTCTCCGTGATGGAGTGATTTCTCGTTCCGCACTAACTCAGGCTGGATTTACAATTATTGATTAAACTTTTCATATTAAATTTCCTCATCGGGTCTGCTCTTTTTTAAAGGAGCAGACCTTTTTGTTTTTGATGGTACAAAATATTTAACTGGAAACAGCTTAAACAAAGGGTATGCATTATTTGAGTATAAAATGTTGTACTTTTTGCGGCGATACAGCTGTAGATTATTTTGAATTAAAAGTTAATATTATCAAGCGATTATAGTTTAAATTTGAGGTTTTTAAAACTTGGCACGCGTGTTGCTATATTCTAATTACCTTCATTCTTTTGCTGAGAAAAATATCGAAAAAATAGCCCCACCGAGTAATCAACGGCGGGGCTTTTCGATTTTCTAGCCCTCCACTGTCTACTTAGTAGTCTAAAAGTGCATGAACATGCTTATCGATGGGAACTTCAATTACGGGCCTATTTCTACCTGTCCATTTTTACAAGCCCCTGTGATAATCTATCTGTAATGCCGACAACGTTGCACTCTTGAAGTGCTAAAATATGGCTAAAGTCCTCGGGGAAGTTTTTTAAGAACTGGTGGTTAAGTCTAAGTTCCTGGGTAAATCAAAAGTATCTTCGCGAACAGTTTTCATGTTGAGGTTCAAAAAATTTAACCCAAAACCCAATGGATCTGCTGTTTTTAATTATGAAGTATAAAATTTTTAACTTTTTACACAGATATACGACTAATCGTGTTTTTGTGTAATGTTAGTTATTACGAGTGCTTGGGTGTCAAATTGTTCTTTTTAATAATTTGGCACGCGTGTTGCTATATTCTAATTACCTTCACTCTTTTGCTGAGATTAATATCGAAAAAATAGCCCCACCGAATAATCAACGGTGGGGCTTTTCGTTTTGTATCTATGGTTAGCACCGGAAAGTCGCACCGTTGTAACTGTTCTGGTGATACGTGCGTATTTAAGCTGGATTATTAACTTTTTGTTGCGATAATGAATCAGCTCACTTAAAAAGGTTCAAAAGCGTTGGCGTGCAAGGGATAACTAGATAGTTCAATAATTTGAACAGCAGAAAGTTAGTTGTCGTTTGATCTCATAAAAAAGAATCGTATTCGCTTGTAATGAAAAAGCATATGAGTTAATAATTATGCCGAGTTGCCACTTATCTGATTTGTTTGTTTTTTCTAATTTTTTGCTTTGAACTTTAATCAGGATTATTCAATATGCTCGGATCAAAGCCATGTCCTCATTGTGGAGAAGATGTTGCTGTATACCGAAATCCGGTTCCTACTGTCGATATCATTATATATGATCCCTGTAAGGGAGTGGTGTTGATTGAGCGGAAGAATCCGCCGCTGGGTTGGGCGTTACCCGGAGGATTTGTTGATTACGGTGAAACTCTTGAGTTTGCCGCTGTTCGGGAAGCAAAAGAAGAAACTAACCTTGATGTTGTGCTTACCGGACTTGTCGGGGTTTACTCTATGCCGTGTCGTGATGAAAGGCAGCACACCATAAGTGTTACTTATAGCGCTGTGGCTCGCTGCATTGATTGCTTAAAAGCGGGAGATGATGCGGGGCGTGCAAAATTTTATCAGTTTGGGGATTTACCTGAATTAGTTTTCGATCATAGAGATATTTTGAATGATTTTTCAACAAGAGTTCTAGCGTTGCAAGCAGCGGCTTCCGTCAGTAATTCAGTTGAGCAGGCATAAAATAATAGGGAGCTAGCCCAGTGCATGACGTTCTATACGTGACTTCGGAAATGTATCCTTTTTCAAAAACAGGCGGACTCGGCGATGTTATGGGGGCGTTACCTCCAAGTATTCACGAAAAAGGGGTTAAAACGGCCGTTATTACACCTTTTTATGGACGCATGAATTTAGACGGTCATAAATTGAGGCTCGTTTATTCCGATTTGCCTGTGGGATATCCGTGGCCTTCGACGACTGCAGAGATTTATCAGACGGATTATAATGGGATGTCTGTTTATTTTGTAGCTAGAGGCGAATATTTTGATCGTCGCCATTATTACAATACGCATAACGGCGACTATTTCGACAATTGTGAAAGATTTATATTCTTTTGCAAAGCTGTTTTAAAATGGGCGAGACTTCTGCCCAGTCCGCCAGCTGTTATTCATTCCCACGACTGGCAGTCTGCGCTAGTTCCGCCTTATTTACATTTTGAACGTTTGACTGATCCTTTTTGGAAGAACACTAAGTCCGTTGCGACTATTCATAATCTAGCATTTCAAGGTCGTTTTTCCGAAAGATTGTTTCATGAATCCGGTCTTCCTGCCGAAGCTTGGTCAATGCATGGTGCTGAGTTTTACGGCGATTTCAATATGCTTAAAGCAAGTATTGCATACAGTGACGCAGTTACTGCCGTTAGTCCTACTTATGCGGACGAAATACTTGGAGTAGAATTCGGTTGTGGGCTTGAAGATTTTTTAGCAAGTCATAGTGGAAAAATTGAAGGCATTTTGAATGGCGCTGATTACAATGTGTGGGACCCGTGTGAAGATAAATTTTTGCCGTGCTGTTATTCGGCTGATGATATCAGCGGGAAACAGGTATGTAAGAAGAGCATGCTACGTGATTTTTTTATGTCGGATGCCCTCGAAGATAAACCCGTCCTCGGTTTTATAGGCCGTTTACGGGATCAGAAAGGTGTGGATCTGCTTATTGAACTCATACCTGAGTTAATGAAAAAAGATGTTGGACTGGTTGTGCTTGGTGAGGGTAATCTTGCATATGAAGCACAGCTCCTTGAACTTATGGAAGAGTATGCTGGAAGAATGAGCGTGCAGATTGGATATACTGAAGATTTAGCTCATGCAATTCAGGCCGGATCAGATATATTTCTGATGCCTTCTCGCTATGAACCGTGTGGCCTCACTCAGATTTACGCTCTTAGATTCGGCACGCCGCCTGTTGCCACCGCCGTGGGAGGGCTTTGTGATACTATTACGCCTTATCCTGCCGATGATTCAACCGGATTTACCTTTGCGGAGCCGGATGGGGATCTTTTTCTAGCCGCAGTAGGTCAGGCTGTTGAGGCGTGGCATGACAGGGAAGAGTGGAACAAGATGATTGTCCGGGCCATGCGGAAACAATTTACATGGGACCGTTCGGCTGATGAGTATATTAAACTGTACCGTAAACTCGGCGCGAGAATTTAGGTAAAATTATGTCACGTGAAATGATAGAAGACTTAGCCAGAAGGCTTGGCGTAGATGTGAAAGGGCTGGATATAGTGAAGGCTGTTCGCTTGCTTCAGAGAGTCGAAGGCAATTTTGATTGTTTCGCCAGGGCTGGAAGTGGCTTTTGCACTCAGAAAGATTGTCTGTTTTATATTGAATGTCTCGAGAATTCCCGTAAATCTGAGGATTAATATTTCATGCCAGAAACTTTACCCGTTTACATAGCTCCTTTTGATTTGTTCCTGTTCGGTAAAGGACAGCACTGGGATCTTTACCGGATTCTCGGAGCGCATTTTGATGTGCAGGATGGAAAGGAAGGATACCGTTTTGCTGTATGGGCGCCGAACGCACAGAATATTTACGTGGCAGGTGATTTTAATGAGTGGAACAGCCGCACTAATCCTTTGATGCCTGTCGGTGTTTCCGGCATATGGGCGGGGTTTGTGCCGGATGTTACTCCCGGCCAGATGTATAAATATCAAGTCATTCAAAGCGATGGGCGCGAGGTGACCAAAACAGATCCTTTCGCGTTTCGTTCTGAAATGCGTCCCGGACACGCCGCCGTTACTTGGGGACTGGATAATTACGAATGGGCCGATGAATCGTGGATGGCAAAGCGCAGAGAAGACGGAATCCCGCTCGAGAAACCAATTTCCTGTTACGAGGTACATCTCGGGTCATGGCGCAGAGAAGGGTGGGATTATCGCTCTTATCGTCAGTTAACCGAAGAACTTATTCCATATGTAAAAGATATGGGTTTCACACATATAGAACTGATGCCTATTGCTGAGCATCCTCTCGATGAATCATGGGGATATCAGACCAGTCATTATTTTTCCCCGACCTCAAGGCACGGATCTCCTGACGATCTCAAATACTTTATTGATAAATGTCACGAAGAAGGCATTGGCGTTATTCTGGACTGGGTGCCGGGTCATTTTCCTAAAGATGAATGGGGACTTGGTCGTTTTGACGGTACGGCTCTCTATGAGCATGCTGATCCTCGTAAAGGTGAGCATCCTGACTGGGGCACATATATTTTCAATTTTGGACGGCACGAAGTTTGTAATTTCCTGCTGACCAACGCGCTCTATTGGCTGAAGGAATTTCATATTGATGGAATTCGTATCGACGCTGTTGCATCTATGCTTTACCTCGATTATTCGCGAGAAGAGGGTGAGTGGGTTGCTAACGAACATGGCGGTAATGAGAACCTAGAAGCCATCGAGCTTTTCAAGCAGCTCAATACGGTTGTCCATGATCAGTTCCCGGGCGCTATGATGATTGCCGAAGAATCAACTTCATGGCCCGGTGTGTCCCGTCCAGTATACACAGGCGGACTGGGGTTCACCTTCAAGTGGAATATGGGCTGGATGAACGATACTCTCGACTATTTTAGCAAAAGCCCAATTCATCGTGCCTATCATCACAACAGCCTCACTTTCTCAATGATATATGCATTCAGTGAAAATTTTGTCTTACCTATCTCACACGATGAAGTAGTACACGGAAAAGGAGCCTTGCTATCTAAAATGCCCGGCGACACGTGGCAGCAGATGGCGAACCTACGTTTACTTTTCAGTTACCAGTGGGCCCATCCCGGTAAAAAGTTGCTCTTCATGGGCTGTGAATTTGGTCAGTGGAACGAGTGGGATTGCCGTAAAGAATTAGACTGGCTTTTACTCGGATTTCCCGCGCATCAAGGAATACGAAATACCGTTTCAGATTTAAATCGGACCATGAAAGAAAATCCTGCCATGTATAAACAGGATAACGATTGGTCGGGGTTTGAATGGGTTGATTTCAGCGATTTCAGGTCGTCTACCATAAGCTTTCTACGTAAAAGTGAAGACGAAAAGCCCATTCTTTGGGTTTTCAATTTTACGCCGGTAGTACGCACAGGATATTGTTTAGGGTGTCCACAGGGCGGAAAATGGAAAGAGATTTTCAATTCCGATGCAGAAATATATGGCGGGTCCAATGTTGGTAACGTCGGTGCAGTAAACGCTCGCAAAGCCGGAGAAATTGGCGCTTTCCCATATTACCTCGAACTTACATTGCCACCTCTTGGCGCTGTCGCTTTACGGCCTGAATAGTCGTGGGGTCTTTTTAAGGCGGTATTTTTGTTTTATTATTGCTCGTTTTTTTTAAAACGGGGAGAGCTTCTATTTTAGGAGCTTTTCTCCGTTTTTATGTTTGTACCCTTGCTAACTGATTTGAAATGGTATTGGGTAAGTTCGGCTACTTCAGTGAAAGTTTTTAAATATTAATTTTGGATGAAATTATGAAAAAGAATATATGTATTACTCTTGGTGATCCGAATGGTTTAGGACCTGAACTTGTTTGTAGATTGCTTGCTGAGCGTAAGCCTGAGAGATCTTTTTTGATGATTGGGCCTGCCAATAGTTTGGAGTACCATCTTGAGCGGCTTGGTCTTGATCCCTTTTATGAGGAAATTAGCGATCCTTCTGAGATTGTCGGAGCTAAGGCCGGATATTATTTATATTGCCCTGATAAGATTAAAGATTATAAATTGGAAGTTGGCGTTGCGGTCCCTGAAGGCGGTCGTGGTGCTGGCGAGGCTCTTGAAACTGCGACGCAGTTGCTCGAAGCGAAGGTTGTTTCTGGGCTTGTGACTTGTCCATTAAATAAGGCCATGTTGCAATTGGCTGGATTTGATTTTCCGGGGCACACTGAATTTCTCGCAGAAAGATCAGGAGTCGGGCGTGCGAATGTGTGCATGCATCTTGGCGGGCCGAAGCTCAAGGTAAGCCTCGTTACCACACATCCTAAATTCGTAGATATTCCGGCTTTGATTACGAAGGAAAGAATTTTACGCTGTCTCGATTTGACAGATCAGCTTGTTAAGTCATTAGGGTTGGATAAACCCATAGCGGTATGTGGGCTTAACCCGCATGCGGGTGAGTCGGGCAGAATTGGTAGTGAAGAAATTGATATTATTGAGCCGGCTATTAAAGAGGCGAATGCGAAAGGATTAAACGTAGAAGGACCATTCCCGGGCGATACTATTTTCCATTTTGCTGCGCAGGGCACTTATAGCGCCGTACTAGCCATGTATCACGATCAGGGTTTAGCTCCGTTAAAACTTTTACATTTCAGCGAAGCAGTAAATATCACGCTAGGGTTGCCATTCCCAAGAACCTCACCTGATCACGGGACAGGTTACGATATTACGGGAACAGGAAAAGCATCCTTAGAAAGCTTTAAAGCCGCCTTAGAAACTGCAGAAACAATGGTAGACGCTTAAATAAAAATTATTTTCCTAATATATAATTAGCAGCATCAACTAAGTCATCGGCGATGTATGTGGCTTTGCCGATACATTCGGATTCTTCGACAAGCCCTTTCCCTGTGCGGACAAGGATTGCGTCTGCTCCTTTAGCTAGACCAAGTTCTATGTCGCATATTTTATCGCCTATAACGTAGCACTGAGTTGGTTCTAAGTTAAATTCAGCGATGGCTTTGTCGAACATTTCTGTTGCGGGCTTGCGGCAATTACATGCTTGATCCGGTGTGTGCGGACAGTGATATATTGCATCAAATTTGATGTCGCTTTTTGATAGTAGCGCTTCCATTTTGCTATTCACGCTATTCATATCTTCGACTGAATAATATCCTCTTCCTATGCCTGATTGATTAGTCACGACAATAAGGCCAAATCCGGCTTCAAGCATTATTTTTAGACCTTTTTCGGCGTTCGGTATAATTTCAACTCCCTCTGGATCACTGAGGTAGTGTTTGTCGAAGATAATTGTGCCGTCGCGGTCCAGAAGGATATAATTTTTCATAGGTGTATCCATAAGAAAAGCTCAAGCTCTGTTGCAGATTTACTGCTTTGAGACTTGAGCTTTTATAATTTTATGATCAAATTAATTTGCTACATGCCAATTTTTTTGTTGGCAAATTTGAGCATTTTTTCAGCTTCGGAAAAGTTCGGATTAATCGCAATTGCTTTTTTAGCTGCTTCTGCCATTTTATCCCACTGCTTCCAGTCGTAGTATAAACGACCACAGTTGAAATAGAGATATTCATCTTTATCATTTAACTGCAAAGCTTTGAGATAGTATTTTTCTGCGGTTGCAAAATCTTTCATTTTGCGCAGAACAATGCCGATACGATTATACAGGAATATCGCATTAGGGTCATTGGCTAGCGCATCTTCAAGGTATCCAAGAGCGTCTTCGTAAAGTCCGGCTTTGATGAATTTGTCAGCAACTTCGGCTCTTAGATCTGTGTCATCCTTAAATTCGCTAATAAGCTGGTTGAAAAGGATGTTTGCTTCAGGGATGTCACCTTTTTCTATCAGCTCTTGCCCTTGTGTCAGCAACGTTTGCTTTCTAGCATTCATGGCTTTTAAAAGGTCTTGAGCGTTATTACTGACTTTTTCCTGCAACTCTTTTAAGAGCTCGCGCAGAACTTCCATCAGAACCTTTTCTTCCCCATGAGAATAGTTGATAATCAGCGGATAATCTTCACGTAGCTTTTTGTCGCTATTAAGGATGTGTACCGCGCTATCAAGAAGTTCTTGAAATTCTTCTCTTTCTGCTTTCATCAAAGAGCCGCGAAGCATCGCAACAACGGCATCGTATACAGCCTGAACAGCAGGCATAGCCTTTTGCTGCTTTAAAAGGCTTGATACTCCAGCTAATTTTTTTCGGGCGTTTGTAAGTTCACCGGACATATTTTCTCCGCTTTTATAATTTAGGAGAGTTATTTACCTAGAGCGTCTTTTACTAGATTACGGAATCTGGAAAAGAAATACTCACTGTCGCGTGGACCGGGAGCTGCTTCGGGATGAAACTGTATTGCGATGATTGGTTTGGATTTATGAGCAAACCCTTCTAACGTCTCATCGTTCAGATTTTTATGTGTCATCATAAGATCGGAACACTCAGAAATGTCAACGCAAAAACCATGGTTCTGTGAAGATATTTCAATTTTATTGGATTCCAAGTCTAAAACAGGCTGATTACAACCGTGATGACCGAATTTCAGCTTGAAAGTTTTACCACCAAGCGCGAGCCCGAGAAGCTGATGTCCAAGGCAAATACCTGCTGTCGGGAAGTCCTGACAAAGAGCACGAGCTGTTTTAACAGCATGGTCAAGGACTGCGGGATCGCCGGGACCGTTGGAAAGAAATATAGCGTCGGGACCTAAGTCACGAATCTGTTTTTCACTATAGCTTGAAGGGACACATAGGATTTGAAAACCCTGATTCGCTAAAAGACGAATAATGTTCCATTTAACACCGTAGTCAATGAGCACTAGTTTGGGTGCGTCTCCGCTCCATTTGTAGCCTGCGGAAACATCGGCAGGGACAGGTTTGTTGTCTTTCCACTCATAGCAAGAATCTGAAGACACTGTATCTGCAAGGTTCTGACCTTCCATTAGAGGAAGTCTTTTTGCTTTTTCAACTAGCTTTTCAGGGTCGGTTTCTTCAGTGGAAATGATTCCACGCATGGCTCCGTTAATACGGAGGTGGCGAGTCAGAGCGCGTGTGTCAATTCCTTCAATTCCTATAATTCCTGCTTCTTTAAGGTAATCAGGAAGTGATATAACAGAACGCCAGTTTGAAGGCTTTTTGCAACATTCTTTAACGATAAATCCGGCAACATGAACTTTAGAAGATTCGTTGTCTTCTTTGGTTATTCCGTAGTTACCGATAAGCGGATAGGTCATGCAGACCATCTGTCCGGTGTAGGATGGGTCGGTGAGGACTTCCTGATATCCGGTCATGCCAGTGTTGAAGATGGCTTCTCCGCCAGATTCTCCGGGGCCGGTGAAGGATGTACCTTCAAACCAAGTTCCGTCTTCAAGTGCCAAGATGGCTTTCATATTTGTTCCCTCTTAAGAATCTTTATGGCTGTATCCAAGTCATCCGGGCGGTCGACTCCGTGGCAGGAGTGTCCTGTAACCGTGACATGGATGGATATTCCGTTGTCCAGCAGCCTGAGCTGTTCAAGCCTTTCCCTTTTTTCAAGCGGGGAAGCAGGCAGGCTGGCGAATGTTTCAAGGGCTTCCATGCGGAAGCCGTATAGGCCGATGTGCAATAAATATTCTCCCTTACCATCCTGAGAAAAAGGTATGGGAGAACGCGAAAAATATAGTGCTCTGCTGTCTTTGGCAAGTGCGACTTTCACTCTGTCGGAGGAAAGAGCCTCCTGCGCGCTGATTGGTGAGGCAAGAGTTGTAACTCTTACGCTGTTATCCGCAAAAGGGCTGACCAAATCAGATAGCATTTCCGGAGCTAGGCAAGGTTCATCACCTTGAATATTAACAACAATTGAGTCTTTTGGCAGATTCAATTTTCTTGCCGCCTCAAGAACTCTATCCGTGCCGCTAGTATGAGTGTCTGCTGTCATTACAGCCGGGACTCCCAGTTTTTCGGCTGCGTCCATAATTAAGGTACTGTCAGTTGCAAGGACAACCTTTTTCATTTCAGGACACTTGCTGGCTCTGGACCAAACATGCCAGAACATAGGCTTCCCGCAAATATCAGCCAGAGGTTTGCCGGGGAATCGGCTGGATTCGTAGCGTGCCGGAATAATTCCGTAACATCCTGAAACTAAATTCATCTTCTATTATCCTTTAGCTCAAGTTACGCAGAATAGCTTCACAAGCCATTTCTGTTCCGCCACGCATGTTTTCAAGATATTTCTCAAAATCTTTTTTAACTTTGTCCGGCTTGGGGGCTTTTTTACTAATAAGAAGAAGATCTTTTAAAACGCCTTCATAGTCATCAGCCTGTCTAGCCAGTTTTTTGTCAAAAATTTCTTTTCCGATCCAGTTGAAGTTCGTCCAATAGGGTCCAATAACAGGAGTTACGCCATACGAAAGCGGCTCCAGAAAATTTTGCCCGCCGACAGGGGCTAGGCTTCCGCCGATAAAAGCAGCTCGTGCAAGAGAAAAGGCAGAAAGCATTTCTCCGAATACATCCCATAGAACAATGTGGCCGAAGGGTATCTTACCCTCAACTTCCGAACGGAGAATCCACGGAAGACCTTTCTGATCTAACATTTCTTTCCATGCATCAATTCTGTGCATGTGGCGTGGGAAAAGGCCTATCACTGTCTTCGGTCTTTCTTTTTTGAGAGCAGCAGTGAGCTTTAAAACTTGAGATTCTTCTTCCTTGCGGATGGAGCCAAGTATTATGAATGGAGTCTTGGGTTTGAAAATGGACGAAAGAGGATTCGCGGTATAAGCGAGCGGAGCAACTGTCGCTGTGCTGTCAAACTTGATATTGGGCATCAAGTTGACTTTGTCTATCTCGAAAAGAGTCTTGAACCTGCTTGCATCATTGGGTGAGATTGCAAGAACCTCTTCAGGCGCAATGGTTTTGAAAAATGAAGGCCATGTCATATATCCAGCGAGGGATTTGGTGCTCATCCGTGCATTGATTATTACAACTTTTATTCCGAGTTCCTTACATGCTAGAAGAAATCCGGGCCATATTTCAGTTTCAAGTAAAACCACTAATTTAGGGTTAACGGCTTTTAGTGCCTTGATAGCCAGACTGGGCATATCAAAGGGGAAGTATGTTGTTGTCGCAGAAACATTTCGGGCGTTCGGTGTAAGTCTGTGCACCATTCTTTCAAGTTCTGAGAGACCTTGAGACGTGTTTGTGGTTAATAAAAATTTAGTAGGGCTGTCTGCTTTTATATTACTTAAGATGCGCGAGGCTAATTTTGATTCGCCTGCTGATGCCGCCTGAATCCATACATCTGCTTGCGGAGGAAGGCTGTGTTTTAGGGTTCTACGATCAAATCCTTCGCGCAGCCTTTCGTTTCTGTGTAGAAATGGTAAGGCGGCTTTCCAACCGAGGTCGTAGACAAACGAGGCTGTCCGAAGCTTGAGAGATTGTGACATGTAATGGTCCTGACGTTGAAAAAAAGTTACTTCAGCTTTTCTTGTCCGAGTTCTATAAGTTTTTCGATTAACTGACAGAATGAGTATCCAGCCGCTTTTGCTGCTCTCGGGACAAGGCTGGTAGGAGTCATTCCCGGAAGAGTATTTACTTCCAGAAGGTATGGGACTCCGTTAGAAATTATAAAATCAGCTCTGCTATATCCGCTCAGTCCAAGAAGTTTATGCACCTTAAGGGTTATTTCCTGAATTTCCCTTGTCAGCGAATCTTCTAGCGGTGCCGGACAGACTTCCTTCGCCCCGTCAAGGGCGTATTTGCTATGGTAATCAAAGAACTCCGCATTTTCAGGCGGCGTAATAAGGATAATTGGTAAGGGGGCATCTCCGAGGATGGCGCACGTTACTTCTATTCCCTGAATATATTCTTCAGCCAGTGCGCTGTCGCCCATGCTGAAAACTTTTTCAATCCCTGCTGTCATGTCTTTTGCGCTTTGCGCAAGAGTCATTCCGAGGCTTGATCCGCCTGAGTTCGGTTTAATGAACACTGGCGGAGAAAGTCTTTCAATTCCCTTGCATTCTTTAGCAGGGCAAACCAATTCCCACTTAGGGCTGAGAATAGAATTTTTATCAAAAATTGTTTTTGCCGCAGCTTTGTTAAGCGTCAGAAAAGAACTTTCCGGTCCAGATCCTTGATACGGGCAGGATGCTTGATTCAGCATTGCTTGAATCAGACCGTCTTCTCCTGGCGAACCGTGGAGATTTATAAAAGCAAAATCAGCGTGATCAGCGCGGTCTATTAGTGTATCGAAATCTGTTGCAGGGTCTAAAAAATCGACTTCATGTCCAAGCTCAAGTAAGGCTTTGTGTATGCCTTTTGCTCCGCTCAAGGACACTTCCCGTTCGTCAGACCAACCGCCCGCTATCAAAAGAACATGCATTGAGATCAACTCCGATTAAATTGCCAAGCCGCTGTTCAAGGATCAGGGCCTGTTCAAATGTTTGTCTAATTCTCTGCTTGATTTTATCAGTCTTACCGTACCTTACGGCTAAATCACTGAATCTTTTTTCAAGCGAAGTCATGGTGTCGTGCATTACGCGTTTGTCGGCGTAGCTTACAAGAAGCGGGAGGAAATATTTTTCAGCATCTGGCTCGAAAGGCCAGAAGACATGATGCAACACGCCCATTGCAATAACGGGGTTCCCAGTCAGTTGCATGGTCCATGCTGAACCTAGCTGGCTATGGTTCCCGCTGTGTTTTATGCAATAGCTTTTAGCAATGTCGTGAAGAAGGGCAGATGCTTGAACGGTCTTTACCTCCACGGGAACATTCGCTTTTTCAGCCATCAAAGCAATGGAGACAGCTACTTTTGCGACCTGTGTACTGTGAGCTTTAATGTTGTCGAACATATTGTAATCTTCCCAGTGCTGCATACATTCTGCTGCAGTAGGAACAGACCACAAAGGATCGGACTTAACAGGCTCTGGAGGTGTTAAGTTGGATTCCATTGGAGGATAACCGAAAGCCGGTTTTTCAGGCGATTTTATTAGCTTAATATCATTCATATATTTTAAACGTAATTCTTTAATGGCAGTGACTTCTAATCATTACCATTTTGCATAAAAAAAGGCAAAGCCCCGAATCGTGTAAAAACGGGGATTTGCCAAAAAAAATAACTATAATCCGGCATGAAAATCGTATTGCATGCGAGAAGAAAAAACATTTTAAGCAAGAATGGTTCTGCTTGAAATTTAGTCTGGAGTATCTTCTTGAAGAAGTGGATCAGACAGAAGTCTCATTACTCTGGCCATGTCGAAGTCGTGTGCTTCGTTTATGCCACCTGTTTGTGCGGAAGCTTCAACAGTTTTTTCAAGGAGTTGATCAGGATCTACATCCTGACTGTTCATTCCGGATCTGATATTAGATGAAACTGTGTCGATTGTCTGCGCACGTGTCTGAACAGGTGTGGCATGGCCTTTTCCTGAACTGATGTTTTCATTCCTAGCGTGACCGTTAACTAGATCATTTGCAAAGCTGATTTCCATTTTGATTCCTCCTGATTATATGCCCTTAGAGAAAGCAACTTCTGTTCCTATGATAGTAAAAGTGACGAATTACAGTGTCTTATGGCTTTTAGGGGTGGGATAAATGTTCCCTTTCTATTGAAATAGTAGGAAAAAAAGTCTTTTTTAAAATAAAAAAGAGAAGTAATTGAAATTTTGCTTGAATTTTTTTTTTCTAGGTTTTATTCGAAGCTAGGTAAGTGGTATTATCGATTAAAATTTTTGATGATGTGCACTCTATCCTGACAGCTGAGGTGTCTTTCCACTTTAGCGAGTAATGCTTTCAGGAGGTTTTTTATACGGCAGGAATGTAACGTAACTAGTCATCTAAATTCGGCTGGTTACGAATGGTTTAATTGTAAATTAGTTGTGAAATGCGAAATAGTCATGTTGGCTGTTTCGTATTGTTCAAAGTCAGAAAAACCTCCGGACATTGGGTCCGGAGGTTTTTTTGGGTCTTGTGAAGGTTTAAAGCGAGTTTAATCGAACTTAAATTGAGTTCAAATCATCTTCAATTATGTCCGCGACTCTTTCGGCAACTCCAGGTTCTCCTATCATTTTGCGAAGATCTTTTAGTTCATTTCGGGTAGCTAGAGCGGCGGAAGGGTTCCCGATCCATTCTTTCATGAATGGGTAAAAATGCTCAGAAGTAGCTTCTTCGAGTAAACATTCCGGTAGGATAGGTTTGTCGGAAATTAAATTTGCAAGGCTTACATACTTTACAGAAATAATCCTGCGGGCAAGAAATGCGGAAAATGCGGACATTTTATATGCCACAAGGGTTGGTGTGCCGATGAGGGCGCACTCGAGAGTGGCCGTGCCGGATGCCGCCATAATTACACTTGAATTTCGCATTAAACGGTAGCGGTTTTCAGGTTGGTTAATAGTAACTGGAATATTTGCGGGCCAGAAGCTGCGGAGTTTTTTCTCAGTAACACCCGGAGCGCGTGCGATTGCGAATTTTAAGTACGGGAATTCTGCGAGAAGTCTTTCGGCAGTTTTTGCGAATTCAGGAAGAAGTGTGGATATTTCCTTACTTCTGCTACCTGGGAGGATGCCAACCAAGTGCGGATCTGGTTCGATTGCATCAAGTTCTGTGAGTGGAAGAATATCTAATAGCGGGTGCCCGACATACTGCGCATCTACACCGCGATCCTTGAAGAATTGTTGTTCAAAGGGAAGAATACATAAAATTTTACGTACATATTTTTGTAGAAATTTTGCACGCCCTTGTCGCCATGCCCATATTTGCGGCGTGATGTAATAGTATACAGGGATGCCAAGTTTATGCGCAATTTTGGCTATTCTGAAGTTAAAGTCTGGGCAGTCTATTAAAATGACCGCTTTAGGACGTTCTGCTTTCAGAATATCTCCTATTTGGCCAAAAAGTTTTAATAACCGTGGTAGTTTAGGGAAAACTTCTGTAAACCCTACTAGAGAAATAAGTTCCATGGGGTAACGGATATCGCATCCTATTTTTTCCATGTCCGAGCCGCCCATACCGAGAACCTTCAGGTCAGGGTCTGACTTCATCAGTCTGGCTGCCAGTTTTGCTCCATGCATATCGCCTGAAGCTTCGCCTGCGTTAATCCAAATGCTATTGTTTATTTTATTCATATGTGTATTTATTTAATAAGTTTAAAAAAAGATAATACGTTCGCCGTACGAAAAAGGCAATGATGACTTATGCTGCGACAGTTATGTATGGTTCTAAAACTTTGTTTTGATAGATGTTGGGCGTTGAATTGCTTGCAATAATGGGGGAAATGATGTTAATTGCATTCCGAATAACAAGGATTAATTTAACTTTATTTTTAAGGGGTATGTGATGGCTAAGAAGAATGTAAAAAAGATGATGGGCGTTATGTCCGGAGTCTTTGTCCATACTGGCAATCTTTCTAAAGAAGAAGCTATGGATATGACAGGCATGGATGAAGCTGAATTTAAAACAGTATACGACAAAGCTGCAAACGTTGTTAAAAAGCTAGAAAGCTACGACACTGCTGCTGAAAAATACGACAAATTTTCCGAGCACCTTTGGGAAGAACTTCAGGAATACGTTAAGAAGTTTGGTCCCTTCGGAATTTAATTATTTCGATTTGAAAAGGGGAAGTCCGCAAAGACTTCCCCTTTCCTCTTTCAAAATCTTAAATTCGGTAGCTGATATTTTTGCTTGTCAAAATTTATGTTCATCTTTTGGTTAAATTTATATGAAGATTAAATCCGACCGCGTTGTTTCAGGTTGGGCTTAATCTTTTTTGTTTTTTAGGCTTATTTTATCCTTGCAGATACCAAATCCAGAATGGCTCCGCATAAAGGGTGCTGAGCATTGATCCTAGAGCTAAAAACGGTCCGAAGGGGATCATGCTTCCATATTCACGTTTTTTGTCTACCATCATCATAATAAGCGCCGAGAAAAGTCCGGTAAATGCGGAAACGGTGATCACGAGTGGCAGGTTTTGCGGTCCTGCCAATGCGCCGATCATAAACATAATTTTTACGTCGCCAAGGCCCAGTCCTTCTACTCCTTTCAGTCCTCGATAAAGCAGTCTAAGCGACCAGAATAAACCACCGCCGATTCCTGCGCCCAGAATAGCTCCTTCCCAACCCAGATTTGTGAGCAGGGCAGAACAGGGTATAGCCAGTATTGATCCGGGAATGGTAATTATATCTGGCAGGATGAAGGTTTTTAGATCAATAAAAGATGCTATGATCATCAACCCGCCAAAGAACATATACATTATCCATAGACCTGATGGGCCATATGCAAACATTAGTAGTACTGCCCAAAGGATGGAAGCGCATTCGATGACAGGGTACATCGGACTGATGGTAACTTCGCAGGCTGAGCATTTTCCTCTGAGAAAGATATAACTCAGCAGAGGGATATTTTCATACCACTTGATTTGGTGTCCGCAGTCAGGGCACATTGAGCGAGGTGGATTTATTAACGTTTGGCCTGCAATGTAGCGGTAGACAGCGCAGGCGTAGAAACTGCCTAGCACTGCACCTATTAAAACGGCACTGCATAACATTGCGTTTGAAATGGCTGAGGGATATAGATTCATAAGATTAACCGGGGATAATAGCTCGTTAATCAGGTTGCCGCGAATATTTCGGGTTTTCCTGTAAAAAAAATTAGTTTAACAAAGTCACTCGGGCGTGAATACGATAGTTATCAGGATAGAACAAGTTCTCAAGGAGATAGAAATGAGCGGCAAATATAGATTTATTCCAGAGCTTGGGCCAGACGAATTGGCGGAAAAGCAACTTGAAGGTCTCAAGTGGACGGTATCTCACACTGCGCAGAACAGTCCTTTTTATGCAGCTCAGTTCAAAGGCAATTCCATTGAACCTGGTGATATAAAAACACTGGATGATATCAGAAAACTCCCGTTCACTACTGCGAATGATCTCAAAGAAGGTTATCCGCTTCCGCTTCTTTCTGTTCCGGAAGAGGATGTCGTCAGAATTCATGGCTCAAGTGGAACAACTGGCAAACGCAAAATTTTATCATATACTCAGCGGGATATCGACACGTGGAAGAATATGTTTGCCCGATGTTACGAGCTTGCCGGACTTACAACTCTTGATAGAGTGCAAGTTTGTGTGGGCTATGGGCTATGGACTGCGGGAGCAGGATTTCAGCTCGGCTCAGAACATTTTGGCGCAATGACGTTACCTGTCGGCCCGGGGATGCTCGAAATTCAGTTGCAGATTTTAGTTGATCTTGAGGCTACATGTCTTTGTTCAACGGCTTCAATGGCGCTGTTACTAGGTGAAGAGGCTAGCAAAGCCGGATTGACTGATAAGCTTAAGCTCAAGCGCTGCATCTTCGGTGGCGAGGCGCATACTCCGAAAATGCGTAAACAGTTTGAAGACTCTCTCGGTTTAGAATCAAGTCATGATATATCAGGCATGACTGAATTATATGGCCCGGGGGCAGGGATTGAGTGCCAGGCTCAGGACGGTATTCATTACTGGGGTGATCAATATATCGCCGAAATCATCGACCCCGTAACTCTTGAGCCTGTTGCGGACGGTGAAATTGGGGAGCTTGTCGTTACTACACTTAGTAAGGAGGCCTCTCCGCTCGTACGTTACCGTACCCGTGACTTGACCCGCATTATTCCGGGAGAGTGTGCGTGTGGCTGTTCTATGCCTCGTCATGACATGATTTCAGGCCGCAGTGATGATATGTTTATCTTCAGGGCTGTAAATATATATCCCGGTCAGATTGGGTCGGTGCTTGAAGCTTTCCCTGAAGCAAGTTCTGAGTATCAAATTTTACTTGAACGCCGCCAGGGACTTGATCACATGACTGTCAATGTTGAGCGCAAGCCTGGTGTATCGGCTGATAACGATGCAAACCTTGCAAAAGCCATTTGTGATAAAATCCGTAAACTAATTCTCGTCAGGGCAAATGTAGAAATACTTAAGCCCGGTTTGTTACCGAGAAGTTTTGCTAAGACTAAGCGCGTTATTGATGAAAGGTTATAATGTGCAAAATATGATATATGTAATTAAAATTTAGATTGTGGCCAATGTCACTAGAGTGAGTGGCTTGTCTTTATTTATGTTTTTTCAATATTTTAATGATGGTCTTATCTAGAGCTTCATTAAAATCATTGGGCCTAGCTAACATCAGGAAGTGCCCAGCTCCTTTCAATACTGTTGCGTCAAATGATTGCATATGCCTGCGATTTGCTTCGTAGTTGATTGGCCATATTTCGCCATTTACACAATATATGGGTAGTTTAATTTCTTCAAAAATCTTTGCAGATTCTCCAGTTATATACTGATCAAAGTATGCATTATTGGCACTCAGTGCTACAGCATGTGGCGCCGCTGACATATCAGAAACTACCCAGTTACGAATTGACTGGTCTGTTGAATTTGAAAACATTCCATTCACTATATTGCTGCAGCCATTACGAAAGTTCTTTTCAAGGGGGCCAAGTATTTGGCCTTTAATTTTGTCGGTCATTGGATATTCAATGTTTTCAAGGGTATCAATCCCAACTAAAGCAATGATTTTATCTGGAACTAATCGCGCTGTCTCTGCTATTACTGGCCCCCCCATTGAATGCCCTATAAGGATGACTTTATCGCTATTTGTGGCGTCTATTACAGCCTTAATATCTTCCCCGAATGATTTCATTGTGTAATTTTTACGCTCTGAAGATGAGTGTCCGTGTCCTGCTAAGTCAACAAGCACCATCTTATATTTCTTTGAAAAAAAAGAAATCTGCTCTCGCCAGTATCTGCTGTCACAGCACCAGCCATGCACAAAAATTAGCGTTTGATCGCCTTCTCCGTATGTCTCATAAGAAATTATTGAACCATCTTTTGAAGTTGTCGTTTTCGGAAGATTATCGGAAGCTTCAGTTTGTTCTGAACTTCCATGAAGCAGGAAGATGGTTAAAAATAATATCAAGATTATTTGTAAATTGCGTGATGGTTTACTATTACTCAAGGATTGCGGAATTATATTTTGCAATTGAACTCTCAGGCAAGCTTAGGTTGATTTATAATTTTCTTAATCATCGCTAACAGCGTTAAGTAAGAGTTGTCAATGGTAGTTCAATTAAGGATTCTAGTGTATTATAGCTGTCATGGGAGAGCCTTTTGATCAAAATTTTGAAGGACTGTTCAACTGGATATTGTTGAAAATAATATTTCATGAAAATATAGTTTTATGTAATTATGAATCAATATTTAAATTAGATAGCTTTGTTTTAAATTGAATAATTAAAGGAGCGATTCATGAAAAAAACAATTTGTATGATTATGCTGGCAATGTTTATGTTTTCTGTGATCCCTGCGTGCTCATGGATGGGCAAAGAAACCGGCAAGGCGACCGAAACAGTGAAACAGGCTCCAGATGACTTCAAGCAGGGATATGAGGAAGGTAAGCAGGAAGTTAAGGATAATTAAAGGTTCAAGACTCCCAATACTTTTTGGCTAAAAAAAGGCTCTGAAACCTTTTTAGTTTCAGAGCCTTTTAAATTATCTATAAGTAATTAAGCTTATCTGCGTCCGCCGCGACCACCGTCACGAGGTCCGCCTCTTGGAGGGCGTCCGCCGCTAGGCATTTTGAATCTGTCGAGGTCAACTTCCTGTCCAGCCTGTTCCATGAGCCATGCTTTACGGGAAAGTCTGATGCGTCCGTTAGGCTGAACTTCAACAACCTTAACAGTTACTTCCTGACCGAGCTGAATAACGTCTGTTACGTTTTCAATGCGCTCAACGTCAATCTGGGAAACGTGTAGAAGTCCTTCGAGGCCAGGTAGAATCTCAACGATTGCACCAATTTCGAGGATCTTTTTAACTGTTCCTACGTAGTTCTTACCGAGTTCTGCCGTTTGGTCGTAGTATTCAACCATCTGTACAGTCTTAGTAAGAGACTCGAGTGTAGGAGCGAAAATGGAAACTTTACCGGAATCTTCGATGTCGATGTCCGCAGAAGTTTCAGCAGTGATCGCTTTAATATTTTTACCGCCAGGTCCAATCAGGTCTCTGATCTTCTCAGGGTTGATGTTAACAACCTGCATCTGAGGAGCATTAACAGAAAGCTGTTTTCTTGGCTCAGCAATGATTTCTTTCATGTCATTCAGGATAAGCATTCTAGCTTCTTTCGCCTGTGCGAGTGCTTTGCGAAGAACTTCAGCAGGGATTCCGCTGATTTTGATATCCATCTGAATTGCTGTGATACCTTCTTCACTACCAGCAACCTTGAAGTCCATATCGCCGAGTGCATCTTCGTCGCCGAGGATGTCAGTCAATACGTAGAATTCGTCGCCTTCCTGACAAAGTCCCATTGCGATACCAGCAACAGGAGCTGTGATTGGCACACCAGCGTCCATAAGAGCCATAGTAGTACCACAAACAGAAGCCATTGAAGATGAACCGTTAGAATCCATGATTTCGGAAACTACACGGATGGTGAACGGGAAATCTTCTGCTGAAGGAAGAACTGGAGTCAGTGCGCGCTCAGCAAGCATACCATGTCCGATTTCGCGGCGTGATGGAGCACGAAGGAATCTAGCTTCACCAACACAATATGGAGGGAAGTTGTAATGGAGCATGAAACGTTTAGTATCGTCACCGATCAAAGTTTCAAATCTCTGTTCGTCGCGAGAGCTACCGAGAGTACAAATTGCTAGAGCTGAAGTTTCACCTCTGCGGAACAAGCCGGAACCATGTGTCATTGGCAATGTGCCGACTTCCATGGCTAGGTCACGAACTGTGGTCAAATCACGACCATCAATGCGAATACCTTTCTCAACGATGCGTCCACGTACGATTTTCTTCTCTAGTGCGCCCATAGCTTCGCTTACAGCTTTAGCTCTTTTTGGCTCTTCAGGGAATTTCTCGGTGATGAATGCAACTGCGCTCTTTTTAACTTCAGATTTTGCAGCTCTACGAGTCATTTTTTCTGGAATTGTCAAAGCCGCATCAAGGTCAGCAGCAAAGTTGTCAGTAACGAGAGTGATAACTTCTTCGTCCTTTACAACATCAGCAATTACTCTTTTTGGTCTACCGACTTTTTCTCTGAGAGCGTCCTGAAGGTCGAACATTGGAGCAAGCTGCTCATGTCCCCATTCAAGCGCTTCAGCGATTGTGTTTTCAGAAAGGAACTGCGCGCTACCTTCAACCATGATTACAGCGTCGCGAGTTGCTGCAAATACGAGGTTAAGATCGCTGCCGTCAGTGATACCTTTATATGTAGGGTAGAGAACGAATTCGTTATTTACCATTCCGATTCTTGCAGCGGCGATTGGGCCGTTGAAAGGCATGTCGGAGAGATGTAGTGCCGCGGAAGCTCCGGTCATAGCCAGGACATCAGGGTTGGTATCTTTATCAGCGGAAAGGACGGTTGCGATAACCTGTACTTCGTCGGTGAAAGATTTAGGGAACATTGGGCGGATAGGGCGATCCATAAGACGGGAAACAAGAGTTTCACGGTCAGAAGGACGACCTACTTCGCGGCGGAAGTAACCACCGGGAATACGGCCTGCTGCGTAAGTTCTTTCTTGATAGTTACAAGTAAGAGGGAAAAAGTCTCTAGGCTCGCTGGTTGTCATGCTTACAGCAGTGACAAGAACAACTGTTCCACCGGACTGAATAAGAACAGTACCGTTGGTCTGGTTCGCCATACGGCCTGTTTCGATCTTGATGTCTAATGCGCCTACTTGGCCCATTACTGAGGTTTTTTCAAAAGGTACTAACATTTAAACTCCTCATGAGTTTGGTTGTAAATAAATTTGGAAAAACGGAATCAGAAACAGCCCGAATTTTCTAGCCGGCTCAGGGAAGATTTCAGATGAATCTGAACCCTTTCCTTAGCCAACTAAAAATCCATAAGGGGATGCCAGAAACCGTTAATATTTTAGTATCTATTAAGCGCCTTTAACAGAGTTTCTGCGGGCTTAAAAAAAACTAAAAGTGTGTTTGCCTGATTTGCCTTGTAAATTAATTTCGTATGATTCAAACATTATAATATGTATGGAATTAAGGAAATATAATTTTAGAGCGTATAAAAAAGAAAGGGGAGGATCGCTCCTCCCCTTAAACAACTGCTTATTTGCGAAGACCAAGTCTTGCGATAAGATCACGGTAACGCTGAACGTCTTTAGACTTCAGGTATTTCAAGATGTTTCTGCGCTGTCCAACCATTTTCAGGAGTCCAGTACGTGAGTGAAAATCTTTTTTGTGATCTTTAAAGTGGCCTGTAAGATACAAAATTCTAGCTGTCAGGAGTGCAACCTGTACTTCTGGAGAACCTGTGTCTCCTGGTGTTAACTGGTATTCCTCAATTACTTTTGCCTTATCTTCAGCGGTCATTACCACAGCGGTACCCTCCTTCGCGTTCTGTAACACGAATGTTTGTTTGTGCTAGAAGTCTAAATCCCACAGGGAATCAACCCCACAAGCCGCGAAGAACAGTCCAGTGCAAGTTGTTATCAACGTATTTGGCCTCCGCTAATGAAAGCGGAATGCCCTCGGGATCAAGAAACATAGCTCTATCACCTTCAATTACTAATGATCCAGCTGCACCAGGCACATTTTCGACTGGGATTCTTGTTCCGTTCTTGATATCGGCGGCCATTTTTTCACCCACAGTGAATTTGGGCCAATGAGGAAGTGCATCCGCAATCGGAATAATACGACTCTCAAAACCGTCAGGATCGTTAAGAACCTCATCTAAATCATGTGCTTCAGCCAACGTGAACGGTCGGCTTTCTTCACGCTTAAGTGATTCCATTACTGCGCCGCATTCGAGCCGTATCCCCAAGCTGTGGACGAGGGAGCGAATGTAGGTGCCGGCAGAGCACCCTACTCGAAAACGGGCCATTGGCAGACTCACTTCTAGCGGTTTACCATCAAAAATTTTAATGCTTTTAATTTTAACAGGAATTTCATCGCCATTTCGAGCAAGCTCATAGAGTGGTTTACCCTTGTGCTTAGCAGCCGAATATGCAGGAACCTGCTGACTAGTCAAGTCATTCCATGCTAAAATTTCTTTTTCGACCATTTTTTCTGTAATGCTTGAAACATCACTGGACGAAGTTTCTTCTCCCTGAATGTCGTAAGTGTCGGTAGTTCTTCCGATTATTAGACTTCCAGAGTAAATTTTATCTTGTCCCATTAAATATGGTCCAAGTTTGGTTGCTTGGCCGAGCATTACAAGCAAAACACCTTCGGCGAGAGGGTCTAATGTTCCGGCATGTCCAATCTTGGATTGCTTTAATTCACGTTTAATCGTGTTAAGGCAATCAGCAGAAGTTGGTCCGGTTGGCTTATTTAGAACAAGCACGCCATGTTTTTGAAAAGGGCTTACGCGAGGTTTTCTTCCCACAGGATGTTCCTTTATATATTGTAAAGCTTTTCAGAAAGAGTTTCAGTAAGCCTATTGCGTACATACTCTGCAGTATTCTCGATCATTCCGCCACTGGCGTTTCTGTGGCCGCCACCTCCGAAAGTTGAGGCAACAACCTGCACATTATCAGGCCCTGATGAACGAAGGCTGAATTTAAATCTATGCTGAGTATCTTCGCGAACGACAATCGCAACACGAACATTACGAATTCTTCTAATGAAATTTACTAATCCTTCGCAGTCTGGTCCACCTGTATCTGTTTCGGTGAGCATCTCTTGAGTGACAAAGATCATTGCTGTCTGATCATCATGGTACAGCTCGATTTTAGCGAGAGCAATGGTCCAGAGCTTAATACGTTTCATCGACCATTGATTGCGAATTTTCGGAACGTACTCGTCAAGCTGTAAACCGTGTCTGAGAATATCAGCCACAATTTCTAGGGTTTCCGGCTTAGTGTTGCCGTAAGTGAAAAATCCAGTATCGGTTGCAATAGATAAGTATATTGCTTCGCCGATTGGACCTGACAGTGAAATTTTAAGTTCGCGTGCGATGAGTGTAATCATCTCACCAACAGCCGGGCGGTTTGTGTCTACCCAGTTGATGGTCGCGAAATCGGAGTTACCCATGTGGTGATCAATATTGATGGACTTTTCAGGGTCCATAGCATTCATGAGAGTTTCACCCATGCGCGCTGCGTCTCCACAATCAAGAATAATGTACCAGCCGTCGAACTTTTTAGGGACTTCGGTAAGCATGGTAGAAGGAAGGGTAAACCACTTCATTGCCTCAGGAACGCCGCTTTGATTGTAAATACGAAAGCGTTTTCCGAGAGCTTTTAAGATAAATCCGAGGGCGGCTGTGGAACCAAGAGCATCACCATCCGGGTGATAATGAGAAGCGATGAGAAAATCGTCTTCACCCTTAAGAATCTGGCAGATTTCTTTCAATGGATTTTCCATAGACCATCTCCTCGAGAAAATTATCGTGAATGAATGTGAGTAGCGGAACCTGTCTAACTCTAAGGCGCTTACTGAGAGTGCTGCGCATGTAGCCGGCTGCTTTCTGTAAAGCTTGCTGAGCCGCGGCTATTTTTTCTTTATCACCTGAAAGAGTGAAAAGAACTTCTGCGTATTTCAAATCTTTGTTGATTCTAACACCGCTGATTGAAACCATTTCGAGGCGTGGATCAGCAACATCTTCAATAAGCATTGTAGCGAGTTCTCGCATAATCATGTCACCCATCTTGATGGAGCGGCGTGATGTGGACGTTTTCATATCTATGTACCTTTAAAAAAAAATTATCCTGACCGAAACGATCAGGAACTAAAAATTTCTGTTTCACAATTTATCAATTCTGCGGGAGAAATGGCTTCGACCATTGCAAGGGCTTTTGATAATCTGCTATCTACTTTACTAGTTTCGTTCGCGACTGTCACTACAGCTAGAACTAATCTTTCGTGGGAGTCTTGCGCTTCGACTTCTGATACGGAGACGTTAAATTTATTGCGCAATTTTTGTTTCAGGCTAAGTGAGATTTTTCGTTTGCCTTTAAGAGAATTATTACCGTGAAGTCTGAATTCAAGTGAAAGTACGCCGATTATCATTTTGTGCTTGAAAGTTTAAAAAAGGGGCGACATGTGCCGCCCCTTATAATTGCTATTCGAGAGTTCTTGCGACTTCGATTTCTTCGAAGGCTTCGATTGCGTCGCCCTCTTTAATGTCATTGTATCTTTCAAGTCCAACACCACATTCGTACCCTTTGGCAACTTCTTTGGCGTCATCTTTGAAGCGTTTCAGTGAGGTTAAGGTTCCTGTGTAGATTACGACTCCTTCACGAAGCAGTCTAACTTTAGCATGCCTTGTGAGCTTACCGTCTACAACCTTAACACCTGCAACTGTTCCGATTTTCGGTACGGAGAAGGTCTGCTGAACTTCTGCCTGACCGAGATATACTTCCTTAATATCAGGGGAGAGCATTCCAGCCATCGCATCTTTAATTTCGCTGACGAGCTTGTAGATGATGTCGTAGAAACGAATTTCTACCTGTTCACGTTCAGCCACTTCTTTGATTTTAACTGTAGGTCTTACGTTAAATCCAATGATGATGGCCTGACTTGCTGATGCGAGCAGAATGTCTGATTCTGTGATTGCACCTGCGCCGCCGTGAATGACTTCAACTTTAATTTCATCAGTAGCAAGTTTTGCGAGAGCTTCAGCAATTGCTTCAAGTGAACCCTGTACGTCGGCTTTAAGGACAACGTTGAGAGTCTGAACTTCCTGATCAGGTTTGGAAGCAAGGAATGACTCGAGAGTCACTTTAGACTTGCCTGCCAGTTCACGTTCGCGATGTTTCAGCTTACGTTCCTGAGCAATTTTACGAGCATTCTTATCGTCAGACACACAGATGAATTCATCACCTGCTAGCGGTATTCCGTCAAATCCCTGAATTTCAACTGGGAAGGCGGGACCTGCTGTCTTAATATTCTGACCGCGGTCATTAAACATAGCTCTGACTCGTCCGTGGTAAAGACCACAAACAAAAGGATCACCCTGATTGATGGTTCCTTCTTGAATCAAGATAGTAGCTAGAGGACCACGTCCCTTATCAAGCTTAGCTTCAACGACGTTACCGCGAGCGGCTTTGTTGGGATTAGCTTTAAGCTCAAGGACTTCAGCCTGAAGCTGAACTATTTCTAGCAAATGATCGAGACCTGTACGCTGTTTAGCTGATACAGGAACGAACATTGTATCTCCGCCCCAGTCCTCGGGGACGAGGTCGTAGTCAGCAAGTTCACGCTGGACTTTTTCTGGGTTGGCGCCTTCTTTATCCATTTTGTTGACTGCAACAACAATGGGAACTCCGGCAGCCTTAGAATGGCTTATTGCTTCACGGGTCTGATCCATAACTCCGTCGTCAGCTGCGACGACTAGAATTACGATATCAGTAACCTGCGCTCCACGTGCTCTCATAGTGGTGAAAGCTTCATGGCCCGGAGTATCAAGGAATACGATATCTCCTCGTTCGGTGGTTACGTGGTAAGCACCAATATGCTGTGTTATGCCGCCAGCTTCTCCATCGGTAACAGTACTGTGACGGATTGCGTCAAGCAGTGATGTTTTACCGTGGTCAACATGTCCCATGATAGTAACAATGGGAGGACGAGGCATAAGTGACTTTTCGTCATCTTTTTCTGTGGCCGGAACGAGCAATTCTTCTTCGGAGAAGGATACGTTCTCAATTCCGTATTCAAATTCAGCTGCAAGCAAGGTGGCTGTATCAAGGTCAAGTGACTGGTTGATTGTAGCCATGACTCCAAGAGCGAAGAGAGTTTTAATAAGCTCTTGCGCTTTAAGTCCCATCTGATGAGCCATGTCGGCCAATCTGATTGCTTCGTTGAATTTAACTTTACGCTTAGCTGCCTTAAGCGGCTTCTGGACGACAGGCTCTTGTTCCTGACGTTTACCCTTCTTGCCCTTTTTCTTACGGCGAAACTTACTTTCCATATCGCGATCTTGGCCGGTCTTCTTATGGTCCTTACCGAACTCAACGACGCGCTTATCTTTCTTAAATTTCTTTTTCTTGCTCTGACCATCATCTGCGCCAGGCTGTGGAGCTCCGGGAACTGGTCTTCCTGCAGGAGCAGGTCTTGCACCAGGGCCACCAGGACCACCAGGTCTTCCGCCGGGACCGCTAGGTCTTCCGCCAGGACCACCAGGTCTTCCACCGGGACCGCTAGGTCTTCCGCCAGGACCACCAGGTCTTCCACCGGGACCGCTAGGTCTAGCGCCAGGAGAAGGTCTTTTTCCACCGGAAGGGCCTTCCGCTGCGCGCTGTGCAGCCTGAAGATTTGGATCGGGCCTTGAAATAACTTTAACTTTAGGCGGCTCGATTTCTTTCTTCTTCTTGCGCTTTTTCTTTTTAGGCTCGCCGTCTTTTGGTTTAGCGTCTTTAGGCTTAGCTTCTTTTTTGTCAGCTGTATCTTTAGAAGGCTTGCCTTTATCTGCAGCAGGTTTCTTTGCAGCTTCTTTTTTAGGAGCCTTTTCTTTGGCTGGTTCTGCAGATGGGGGTGTTTCCGCTTTCTCAGCCGGAGTTGCTTCTTTTTGTTTTTTCGCTTCAAGATCTTCTGGCTTGATAACTTTTGCAAGAGGCACTTCTGCTCTAGCAGGAGCCTTCTTTTTAGGCTTCTTCTTTTTAGCAGGAGCCTTTTCATCAGCTTTAGATCCATCAGTAACTTTCTTATCAGCAGCTTTTTTAGCAGGCTTCTTTGCAGGAGTTTCTTTAGCTACCTCTGTGGTAGCATCAGAATCCTTATCCTTAGGCTTTTCAGCTTCTGGAGTTTCAGAATTTGCTTTGGCTGGGCCACCTTTACGGCGACGTACAATAACTCCGGGTTGAACTTCCCTCTGAGTTACTTTGGCTGATGCTCCAGCGAGCTCTTTGCGAACAGCCTTGGCTGAGTCGTCATCGATGTCCGCTACAGTGCTTTTGGCCTGTACTCCTAAGTCTCGCAACTTTTGAAGAATATCTTTGGGATTGACGCCTAGTTCGGCGGCCAATTCCTTAACTTTTATCTTTGCAGTCATATAACACTACCCCCTAAATTTCTTCTTGCGCGGCTTAAAAAAATTAAATTTGTCCTGACATTTATCGCTTTCGCAGACATAGTATCCGCGTCCTGGCATTATCTTCTTGTTGTCCGGAATTAATTCGTCATCGGAAGCTTCCTTGCCGATAACAAACCTAGATAGGTCTTTTTTGGCAAATCGCTGCCTGCAAATCACGCACGATCTGACAGGATAATCCTTGTCAGTGCTATCCATTCCGGTCAAAGACAAATACCCACTTATTCTTTATCTGTTTCCGAAGCTTGATCTTCTTCGGAGTTGTTTTCTTCAACTTCAACTTCAACTTCAACTTCAGCTTCAGCTTCTGTTTCATCCACTTCAAGAGATTCTTCATCTCCTACAGTTTCTTCAATAGGCGCTTCTGCTACGTCCATGTCATCCAAGTAGTCCGCGTCATCGTCACCCATACCAAGAAGCTTAATAGCTGATTTGATATCGGATACTTTTGAAGGAGTCATGTCTTCAATGACCATGAGGATCTCTTCAGAAGCACGGGCAATCTGGTTAACTGTTTCGAAGCCGGCAGCAAAAAAGTTGTCAAGGTTGATTTCAGCAACACTGGCAAGCTGATCCATGCCTTTACTTGCTGCGTTCATTTCACCGTAACGGCTCTCTGTGAATATATCGATCTTCCAACCGAGTAGTCTTGAAGCAAGTTTAACGTTCTGCCCTTTGCGGCCAATAGCCACAGTAAGCTGATCATCTGGAACTACAACTTCGAGAATCTTCTCTTCGTCATCAACGGCTATTCTTGCGATGACAGCAGGGGAAAGTGCGTTTTGAGCGTAGACAGCAATGTCCTGACTCCAAACAACGATATCGATTCTTTCACCGCGGAGTTCCTGAACAATGTTCTGGATGCGGGAACCACGAATACCTACACATGCTCCGACTGGATCAACATCTCTGTCCAGTGAGTTTACGGCAACCTTGGCACGAAGGCCTGGATCACGGGCAACGCCCATGATTTTAACAGTTGCATCGTCAACTTCCGGTACTTCTCTTTTGAAAAGTGCTGTCATGTAATCAGGATGTGAACGGGAAACAGTAATCTGTGGCCCGCGAGCTTCTTTCTGCACATCAATCAAGAAAGCCTGAACTCTATCTCCGCGTTTGTATCTTTCGCGAGGAATCTGCTCACCTTTTGGCAACACAGCTTCAGTTCTTCCAAGGTTGATAATCCAGCCTGAACGATCTCTGCGCTGAATGATACCGCTAACGATTTCGTTGGTGCGGCTCTTGTATTCATCGTAGATAATTTCTTGCTCTGCATCACGCATACGCTGAATGATTACCTGCTTTGCGGATTGCGCAGCGATTCTTCCTAGATCTTCGATTTTGAGCTTAAAGCCCATTTCGTCGTCAACCTGAACGTTAGGATCATGCTCTTTCGCTTCTTCAAGTACAATTTCGCTGATTTCGTCAGTGACTTCTGCGGCTACCACTTTGAACTGGTATACTTCTATTTCACCGACTTCTTCATTGTAATTAACTTCAATATCCATAGCATCGCCGTATTTGCGTGCTACAGAAGAACGGACTGCTTCTTCGAGAGTATCTACCAATAGATCTCTATCGATTCCACGGTCTTTGCTGATCTGGTCAATCGCTTTCTTGAGTTCAGAACCCATATCGCTCCTCCGCTCCGGTACTTTGTTCAATGCACAAAATGTGTACCGACAAGCCAGATAAATTCCTGATTATTATTATTTAAACTCGTGAATGAGTTTTGCTTTTCTAATTCTGTCCCATTCCAGCTTTACCGGATCGTCTTGATCTTCAAGCTGAAGTGTGAGGCCGTCTTCGTCGGTTTCGGTTACGATTCCGCGGAATTTTCTACGGTCCACCATGGGTATTGTGAGTACAACTTCGATCTTTTTACCGATCTTCGCTGTAATCTGTTCTGGTTTGAAAAATTTGCGTTCTAAACCGGGGGAGGACACTTCAAGAACATATGCGTTGTCGATTACTTCTTCGACTTCAAGCATAAGCCCGATGTCTTTGCTAACCTTAGAGCATTGATCAATGCTCACTCCGGTTTCGCTATCTATATAAAGGATAACAACTGGGCGGTTTGATGAAGTTACTTCAACACCCCAAAGTGAAAGACCCATGGACTCGATTGCCGGTTCCACGAATTCACTTATTTTTTTGGCTAATGAGCCTTGATCCACGATATTCCCCGTTTTTATTGTCGCATGGCGACCAAAATAAAAAAAAGTGGACCTGAAAAAGGCCCACCTCAGCATCTTACAACCCTACAAAAGGTCACAGTTTGAGGCCCGATGCGAGATATCAGGTATGAGTTAAGGCCAGTAAAGCCTAAGTCCGCACCTAAAAAAGAAACCCTAAAATACATTCGCACCGAGGACAGCAACTTAGGCGCATCATTTTGCAATGTCAAGCCTTGTGATTTTTTTTAATCCTTAAGGCTCTAGGAGTGGAAAGGGATGCTTGATGGAAACGATGTTTTTTCTGAGGATATTATTATCATATAAGATAAGGAATCTGCAAATGGTATTCTGAATTTGAAAATTAACGCTTTCAGCAACTCTTTTCAGCTTTAGATATGTTCATTTGACTTGTTCTGATCATGTGTTATTTTATACATAGATAACACATAAACTAGAGCGAGTGGATTATGCCAATACTCACAGATAATATCGTAGCAGGCCCTCCAGGTCATATTGTCGCAGGACCTCCCGGTCATATTCGTGCTGGAGATCCCGGTCATTTTGAACCCGGACTTGCAGGGCATGTAGAAATTACGCCAGCAACACAGGGAACAAGAAGTGTCGAAGCCACTATGGGGTTTGTTTCGGATAACGTCACAGGTAATATTATTTCAGTAGACGCAACTCAAGGTTTTTATCCAGAAGCGTCCTCTGGTTCGGTCATACACTATACTGCATAGATTTCTTCTTTATATAGATTTTAATAATCCCGATTAAGCTAATGCTTGGTCGGGATTATTTTTTTTTGTCTTTTTTTTGAATTGGCCTGTTGTTTGCAAGTACTGTTTCAAGCAATAGCCTTTTTCAGGAGAAAATAGATGCAAACCAGTATATTTAGTGCTCTTTTCGGGGCCATGTCCAATGAACACAGGGTTAGTATTAGTGCCAATAATTTGGCTAACGTTAATACTACAGGCTTTAAACGTGACACATGTGCGTTCGAAGATACCTTTGTAAAATTTGCACATGACTACGTAGTGGATGCAAAGTCTTTCATTCGGGACAAAAACATGTTCCCGAAGCCAAGGCTTATGGCACGTCCTAGACTATCTGAAGAAGTTATCGACATGTCTCAAGGGTCCCTCCAAAAAACCGGAAACTCACTTGATATCGCTATCAGAGGCGATGGATTCTTCAAGGTCCAAAAGGACGGTGGAGAGTTTTTTACTCGAAATGGAGTGTTTACCCTTTCTCCTGAGGGCAACTTGATTACTGAGCAGGGGTACCCCGTGATGGCATCTGGAGGTCCTGTTTCAATTCCTCCACGCGCCGAAGTTACTATCGACGAAGGCGGATTAATTCGCGCTGATGGTCAGGAGCTTGCTCAGCTCGATTTTGTTCAGGCTGTTGACCCTCGTACTGTCAAAAAAGAGGGTGAAAATTTATATTCTATAGAAGGTGAAGTAGCTCCTGGAACCGGAGACATACTTCAAGGATATATCGAAAAGTCCAATGTTGAAGTTATTAATGAAATGGTTGCAATGATTGAAAGTCAGCGCAGCTTTGAAATGTATCAAAAAATGATTACCGGCACTGATGAACTCGACAAGAAGGTCATTCAGCAGGTCGGTAGGGCAACGTAACACAGGGGGATGAAGTTATGATGCGTTCACTATGGACTGCAGCGACTGGAATGGTTGCACAGCAGGCTCACATTGATGTTCTTTCGAACAACCTTGCCAACGTAAATACGCAAGGTTTTAAGAAAAGTAGAGTGGAATTTGAAGATCTTATGTACCAGACCATGCAGATTGCAGGGACTCAGGTGCAGGGTGGAAACAGGCTTCCTACCGGTATGCAGGTTGGTATGGGTGTTAAGCAGGTTAGTATTCACAAGTTTTTTAGTCAGGGGTCTTTTGAAAGCACTGGCAATCCTCTTGATCTTGCCATCGAAGGTAATGGATTCTTTAAAATTAATCATAACGGCGAAGATGCCTATACTCGTTCCGGAGCTTTTAAGCTCGATAATGAAGGGCGTGTTGTTACTTCTAACGGGTATACTTTGCAGCCGGAATTTGTAGTTCCACCGGAAGCTGTAAACGTAGTTGTTTCTGAGACAGGGCATATGGCTGCACTTGATAAGAACGGTGTTGAATTAGCCGCAGTAGATGTTCCTATCTACGACTTTATTAATAAAGCCGGACTTAATGCTATGGGTAAAAACCTTTACGTAGAAACCGAAGCTTCTGGCACGCCTGTTGAGGGAGTTCCTGGTGACGACAGATTCGGGACCATCGCTCAGGGATATCTTGAAGGTTCCAACGTGGAACTAGTTGATGAAATGGTTGGGCTTATTGTCGGTCAGAGAGCTTATGAGACTAACTCAAAAGCCATCACAACATCTGACTCTATGCTCCAGACAGCTATCAACACCAAACGATAATTCGAGCGGTGGGTAATATCGCACGCTTGCGGTATTACCTGCTTCGCAACTTGGAAAGAGGTGACTCTCATGACCTTAGCAGAAAGATATATAAACCTGTGCAGGGTGTCAGTAATAGTTTTGGTGATTGCAGCTATGACTGTTCTCGCCGTTGTTTCCGCTGATGCTTCACCAAAGCAGAATTCCGATTGGCGCATTGTTATCAAATCTGCTGCTACGGTTAACGGTCCTAGAGTTACACTTGGTGATATTGCTGAATTTTATGGTGATTTAGCCGTAAATACTAAGCGAGATCTTTCAGAAGTGGAATTGTGGAATGCTCCTGCTTTCGGACGTAAGCCTACAAGAGTTAATCGCAAAAAGCTCAAGGTCATCCTTAAGCATTACCTCGGTGATATGATTTCCAATTGCGTGCTTCCCGCCACGTTGACTGTTCAGTCTGGCGGAAAGGTTATGGACGAAGAACAGCTCAAAAGAGTCGTTGTCAAAGTCTTGACTCCGCACGCAGAAGCGATGGGCGGTGATCATAAATTTAGAGACTTTAAATTACCGAGTCATCTTTTTTTTGCAGACACAATGGACAGTTTGAAGATTAAAATTCCACGCACACTTGCTCCGGGTAATAACTCTTTCAGGATGGAAATTGTGAGTGTCGATGGTAAGGTTTTAAGGAATATTTCAGGCGGAGTTTTTGTTGATCTTTGGAAACCTGTTCCTTGTCCGGTTCGCCCCCTGAATCGCAAGGAAGTCATTACACCAGACCTGATTACTTGGAAAAATAAAAATATGGCCCACATGGGTAACAGGGCTTGGGATGGCAAAGGCGGACCTTGGAGAATCAAGATTCCGGTTGGAACAGGTCAGCCCATAATGAAGTCTTCAATAGAGCCAGCTCCGGTTATTTCGAGGGGAGACAAAGTTTCTCTGGTTTTCAGAGGAAAGCATATTCGACTGTCTGTTCCTGTAGAGTCTTTAGAAGACGCAGGCGTTGGCCAGAGCATTACGGTCCGCAATTTGCAAAGTAAGAGAAAAGTCGTTGGTAAAGTCGTCAATGCTCAGACTGTTTTAGTTAGGTAAGTACAAGTGGAGGACGGAATAATGAAAAAATCAATATTGGCAGTATCACTATTAATGCTTTTAGGTGCCGGATGCACTCCTGCCAAGCAGACTCCAACACCTATGCCGGTTATGACGCCTCCTGTTTCGTATGAACCGGAAGCTCTCAGTAATCCGGGTTCTCTTTTTATACCTGCCGGATCTGATTATCTTTTTGACGATAACAGAGCTCGTAGGATCGGCGATATCGTAGTTGTGACCGTTACTGAAACAAGTAAAGGAAAGCATACTTCGAACTCGAAGGCCGAGCGCGAAAATAAGACGGGCATGAGCGTATCAAATTTTTATGGCGGCCCAATGGCTCTAGTTGATCCTTTTAATCTTAAAGGTAATGCCGGAGATACCCCGTTGATAGGGTCCGATACCTCTAATAAGTTCAAGAGTACCGGTGAAACCAAGAATGAATCAACTCTCACAGCTTCAGTTGCTTGTAGGGTTGTAAGAATTCTTCCCGGAAATGTAATGCAGGTTGAGGGAGCCAGACAGGTCAGAATCAATGATGAAACTCAGGTTCTGGTTGTACGCGGTCTTCTCAGGCAGAGAGATATCGGACCGACCAATACTGTTCAGTCCAACTATCTTGCTGATGCTCAGATCGAAGTTTACGGGCGCGGCATTCTTGCAGACAAGCAGAGACCTGGATGGCTTTCAAGGATTCTTGATAACGTATGGCCTTTCTAGTTAGTTAAATTTTTATATAACTTAAAATTTCGAGTCACAGTTGATCAAACCGGAGGATAAGATGAAACGCGTTAATAGGACGAACAGCATACCAGCAGGGTTAATGGCAGCAGTACTGCTTTTGTTCGTCATATTCATGCATGCACAATCAGCAGAAGCTGTGCGGCTAAAGGATATATCATCCTTCAGTGGTGTGCGTGACAATGCTCTGGTCGGGTACGGTCTTGTTGTCGGTCTCTCAGGAACCGGTGATGGAACGAACTCTGCGTTTACGATCACTTCCATGGTTAACATGCTCGAAAAAATGGGCGTACAAGTTGATAGTGGTTCCATTAAACCTAAGAACGTTGCCGCTGTAATGGTAACCGCCAAGATGCCTGTTTCCGGTAAGCCCGGAGCTCCACTTGATGTAACTCTTTCATCCATAGGTGATTCAAAAAGCTTGTTCGGTGGGGTTCTGCTTCTTACTCCTCTAAAAGGTATAGACGGAAATGTTTATGCTCTTGCACAGGGAGCACTTACTGTAGGTGGTTTTTCTGCCACAGGAGAAGCAGCCACTGCATCAAAGAACGTTGTAACCGTCGGTCGTATTCCTAATGGTGCGACAATTGAACGGGCTGTTTCTTTTAATTTTAATAAGCAAAGAAAAATTACCATTAATTTAGGTATGTCAGATTTCGGAACCATCATGCAGGTGGTTAAAAGAATTAACACCGCAATCGGTGGAAAATATGCCACCGCAGTTGATGCTTCGACTGTAGATTTGGCTATTCCTGATAATTTCCGAGGGAACATGGTTCCGCTCATGGCTTCTCTTGAAAATCTCGAAATCACACCAGATGTCAAAGCAAAGGTCGTTGTTGATGAGAAGACTGGAACAATTGTTCTGGGCCGGAATGTACGTTTGACCAAGGTCGCAATTGCCCACGGAAACTTGCAGGTCATTATTGCTGAAGGCGCAGACGTCAGTCAGCCTGGGCCATTCGCACCTGTCGGGGCGGAGACAGTCTCAACTCCTGAAACAGAGTTGCAGGTTGAGGAAGACAACAACAGGTTGATGCTGGTTGAAGGTGCAACATTACAAGAACTGGTTGATGGGCTTAACGCCATCGGCGCAACACCGCGGGACCTCATATCCATACTTAGGACAATGAAGGTTGCCGGAGCACTGCACGCAGAACTGGAGGTCATATAACATGATTATCTCAGGACATGATTCCGCAACAGCTAAGGCAAGTGCCGAGGGGCAAGAGCTCCTAGGGTTCAAAAATAAGCTGAATTCGCTCAATGATAAAATCTCAGGCGGGGAAAATGTTGACGAAGGTCTTCGTAGTGCATGTAAGAAGTTCGAAGCTGTGTTCATGGGTAAAATCTGGCAGCAGATGCGTAAAGGCGTTCAAAAGTCCGATTATCTCAAGAATAGTTACGAAGAGCAGTACACTTCGATGTTCGATAAGGATTTTTCCGAAAAGCTAGCTGATGGCGGCGGAATAGGGCTCGGCGATATGCTTTACCAGCAGCTCAGATCCAAGCTTGATAATGCAAGCAAGGCAACTCTGCCCGGAACAGGTAATTCCACCGCGCTTAAGACTCTTGATGAAGTTGGTCGCAAGGGAACAAAAGAAGGTGTTCGCAAGACCGGTACGCATGAAAATATAGGATTAGATGGCGTTCCCGGAATTCCTCTTCCAAAGCCGGGGATAGCTTTAAATGATACTGATTTTTCATTTGGTCAGAGGGTTGAAAGAAAGATCGCTCGCGAAAACGTCAATTCTGATTCAGGGGCTGAAGTTACAGCTGAAAAAGGCGTGGTGCAGGAAGCAACCTTTCTTAGCAGGCCTGAAGCGATGGCAAGAATTGAAAATTTAGCACGAAGGATTGAGTTTGAACACGATAAGAAAGTTTATGGGCAGGGTGTTACCGCTGATGTAATTGGTAAGAAACTTGCAGGAATATAAATATAGGTTTTTAAAAATTAAGAACTATTAATTGTAAGTTAAATTAAAACAGCTATTTAGCAGGTTGGAGGCATGAGATGATTAAGTACATACAGGAAAATGTAAGCAGGCAGTCAAAAGCTGTATTGTTACTTTCCATGCTTCTTAAGGAAGAATTTTCCTTACTTATGAAGAACGATCCACAGGGAGTAACCTCTGTGGAGATGGTAATTCAGGAACTTATGCGCCAGATAGCCTCTGAACGCATGTCACTGAGAGCCTTAGCTCAAAAAATTGACCCTGCCGCGGAGAGATTGACAGATATTTTGCCGGCTCTCGCTGATGAACACAGAGTTAAGCTTGAAAATCTTTTACTTAAGATGGATGGGCAGGAACAGGATTGCGCAGTTCAGGCTGCTAAGAATCAGCAGCTTGCACAGGCTTTGCTCGAACAGTCCTCTTCAATGCTCGATTTTCTGCACCGCGAGATCACTCCTAAGAGTCACAATGTTTACTCCGCACGCGGTAGATACCAGAATGTAGCACCTCCAGCTACGCTCATTAATGGGAGATTGTAATGTCTGGAGTGAATGCCCTTTTTAACTTAGGAAGTGGAGCTTTATTTGCTTCGCAGTCCTCTATACAAGTTACCGGTGATAACATAGCAAATGTTAACACTGTAGGGTATTCTCGCCGTAACGTACGACTTGAAGAAAATCAGAGCATTAATGGGATGCCCGGTCAGATTGGTACCGGTGTAAGAGCTGCTGAGGTTTACCGAAATTTTGATCAGTTTATTGAAAATAGCTATAACGATAAGGCAACTGAGCGGGAACGTTGGGACTCATTATATAATAACCTGCGTAGTGTTGAGAGTCTTTTTAACGAATCAAGCGGTTATGGTATCAACTCTAATCTGACAACATTTTTTAATGATTGGCAGGATCTTTCCCAGCGTCCGAATAATGCCGCTTCCCGTCAGCAGCTTCTGGATGACTCAAGAAATATGATTAGCAGCATCACTGGCATGCAAGATAATCTAGATCGTTATCAGCAGCAGGTTGAGGATTACATTAGACAGGATGTTGGCGTAGCTAACGACCTAATAACTCGAATTGCTGACCTCAATGGTCGTATTAATGTTGAGCAGATTGACGGCCAGAATAATCCGAATGCTCTTTATGATGAAAGAGCGCGTCTGATTCGTGAACTTTCTGAGAAGATGGATACCAAGACCATTGATAATGGTAAGGGCGACATGACAATTCTGACCAAGGCTGGTCAGACTTTAGTTGATGGCGACAGAGGTTTCAGTCTTTCTTATGATGGACCTGGTAGTCAGAATAACCTTACTCCTGAATCAAATTTTGACGGAAAAGCATATTTCGACGGTGAAAGTGCATTCGAATATACTCTTGATGTTGTTAATGACGGCATGGGCGTAGCCTCCGGAGCCGGGGCAGCCTCGTTTAGAGTCTCTCTTGATGGCGGAACAACATGGCTTAAAGATGCTGATGGCAATACAAGAACATTTGCCGCTCGCGGTGAAGATAATGCCATTCAGGTGGATGATCTTAAAATATGGTTTGGAGAAACAGGAGATGAAAGTACCTCTCCTGTAAATAATTTCAGCAAGGGTGATAGATTCACAATTGTTCCGAAGAGTGCGCTCTACTGGGTGCAGAATACTTCAACAAAAGAGAATATCACTCCGCAGACATCCTTTACTGGACAAGATGATCCGAGAAGGCTGAGTGGCGGAACTTTGACTGGCTTATTTTCCTTTAGAGATCAGCATGTAGGTGAATATAAGGCCCGCATGGATGCTCTGGCCAACGAAATGATCTGGCAGACAAACAGAATTCATTCGCAGGGGTCAGGACTTAAGGCTCACAATTCAATGGCAGGAACATACTCGGTTACAACTGATGATACAGCTCTTGGAAGCGGATCATCCGGATTAGCTTTTGCTGACAAGCTGGAATCCGGAAATTCCATGATGTATTTTTATGATTCAGTAACTGGAGATTTGGCTTCCGGTGCATCTTTCGGGACAATTAATTTCAGCAGCATTGTTCCTCCCGGAGTTGAAAATTTCGACCCAGATCAGCACTCAATGAATGATGTGGTGACTGCGATTAATGATTCTTTTGGAACCTATGTAAATGCGTCCGTCAGTAATCATAAGATACAGATTGACGCGAATGATGGTTATGAATTCCAGATGGGAACTGACACTTCAGGTTTATTCGCCGGACTCGGTCTGAATACCTTTTTTGCAGGACACGGCGCAGCAAATTTGTCGCTTAATCCATCAGTTAATGGTGATGCAGGTTACATCAATGCCGGACATGTTAACGGCGCTGGTGAGGCTAACACTGGAGACAACACCTCCGCGCTTAGTATTAAAGAGATGGCTCAGGCAAATGTAACCATTACAACTCCGTTTGACGGCACCACGACTCAAACCTTGGTTGAATATTATGATTCAACTGTCGCCGCAGTGGGATCTGATACCGGAACCGCAAAGTTTAATTTCAATTTTCAGCAGACGCTGGCTACTGATTTAGATCAAAGGCAGCAGGAAATTTCAGGCGTTAATATTGATGAAGAAATGAGTAACCTTATTAAGTTCCAGCATTCTTATACTGCTGCAGCAAAGCTGATTACAACCGCTGACCAGATGCTTCAGACCATATTAGGATTGAAGAATTAAAGTGGCGTTATTAATGAACAAGGTTAATGGAGAAAGGTTATGAGAGTATCGCAACAAATGCTTTTCGGCACTTACGTGTCTAATATGAACAGATCGCTGACTGATCTGGTCGAGAGCAATATTCAGGCTCAGACTCAGAAGAGGGTTAATAAGCCTTCTGATGATCCTGTTGGCATGGCGCGTATTCTAAATCACCGTGAGACTCTTGCGACTGTAAAGCAGTATCGCAACAATATTGATACAGCCAAAGGGTGGCTCAATCTTTCTGATAATACTCTGATTCAAGCTTCAACAATCGTGACCAGAGCCAAGGAGCTTGCCGAGCAGGCCGCTTCGGGAACAATTACTGCTGATAACAGAGAACAGATTAGTTACGAAGCCCGTCAGCTTTTTCAGCAGCTCATATCTCTGGCAAATACTGAATACGAAGGTAAGAGTATTTACGCTGGGCATAAGGTTGATCAGAATGCTTTTAAGCAAACCTTGGGGATGACAACTAACGATTCCAATGTTTCATCACAGCAGTTCAGCATTGAGGGAAATACTGACCGGACGATTGTTGTACAATTTTTAGATTCCGGAGATGTCGGAGCACAGAATCTTGATTACCGCTATTCAAAGGATGGCGGAACTACTTTTATCACCAAGACTCTTGCTGTCGGAACAAATACTCTGGATTTTGACGGCGTGACTATGGATCTCGAAAATGGGACCACTGTTCGCGCTAACTCTGCAACCAACACCAATGATGCCACTGGTACATGGATGTGGGTCAGGCCTTCCGCTCAGTATATGGGTGACGATGAAGACGCAGTTAATGTTGTTGGAATGAACACTCCACTCGGTGGTGGTAGAACAAATGCGGAAGGCGTTTTTTCTGGAGATGTGGTTGTCCGGATAGATTCTTCAGGTGGGCTTCAGTCTAATATCAGTTATTCCTTCAGTCAGGATGGCGGAGTTAATTGGGTAGAGGGCAATGTGAAAACAGCTGATGGAGTAGCTTCGAATGCTGTTTTGAGTATTCCCGGCGGAGTTTTGACAATTTTTTCTAATGCTGGAGCTGGTGGAACTAATTTACTTAGCTCAAATGCTCAGTTCGTAGTAAGGCCTGACACTGCTGCAATTAATGTCCAGATTCAGGAAAATGAATACATTCAGATCAATGACGTCGGTAAAGATATTTTTGGTGGAGTCTACCAGGCTCCTGGGGAGTCAAATGCCAGTGCTGTTTTTAATAACAACAATATGCTTACCGGAAGTAATTCCAAGGTTTCGCAGAACCTTCTTGAAACAATGGGTAATCTGGTTGCGTTTCTTGAAACGAATAATCAGTCCGGTGTGCAGGAAAGCCTGGCTAGTCTTAATGAGTCTCAAGTTCATTTGCTCACCAGAGTTGCTGATGTCGGTGGTAGAGAGAACAGGCTTGCTGTAGCTGACAATATTCTCTCTAGTCTGGAGCTTAATGAAAAGGAACGAATCTCACACATTGAAGATATTGATGTCGGTGAGCTTATGACCAAGCTGACCCAGCAGCAAATAGTATACGAAGCTGTTCTTAAGAGCTCTTCGATGATTATGAAGATGAATCTTTTGAACTATGTATAAGCAAAAATTTAAAGTCTTGTCCGTATAATGCTTGCCCGTAATGGTAATGATGCGGTATGATATTTTCAGTGAGCTGAAATGTTCGCTGCAGTGGCTGATGTTTTCATGGAAGAAAAAACAATCCAATATGGATTACTTACACACAAGAGAATATGCTGATTCTGACTCGGAGACCGGGCGAGGCTCTTTACCTGGATGACAATATAAAGATTACGGTACTAAGTGTTCAGGGCCGGCAGGTTAAGCTGGGCCTTGAAATACCGCAAGAAACTACTGTCTATAGGGAAGAGGTTTACCTCAAAATTAAAGAACAGAACCGTATGGCGCTTGAAAACAGACAGCAGGACCTCTTTGCTGCGACCGAATTATGGCAAAAGAAAGAAAAAAAATAATCAGGACTCGACTTGGAGAAAGAGAGATCGCTGAAGAATCGATCATCTACTTTTCCCGTGGTCTAATCGGTTTTGACGAAAAAAGAGATTTCACTCTGATTCAGATCAGAGATGACTCTCCTTTTTTGTTGTTGCAAAGTATGGAGGACCCAGGGTTAGGCCTGCTCGTCGTTGACCCATACAGCTTTATGGACGAATACGAAGTTAAGCTGAGTGATGCTGAAAAAAGAATACTCAGACTTGAAAATGTTCGTCAATTAGGCGTGTTAGTTACTGTAACAATTCCTCCGGGACGACCGGATGAAACAACTTTGAATCTGGGTGGTCCTATAGTGATCAACTCGGAAGCGCGACGCGGTATGCAGATTCCCCAAGTGGACTCTAAATACCCAACACACTTTCGCCCGGCAGACGATGAATCCCCTTAGGGGCGTTGCCGGGTTATACGGTGGGTATTAGTTACCCATCTATAAAGCTCAGTTCTATCTTTACGGTGAGGCTCTTTTTGAGTTTCACCGTTTTTTTTGCGTTTTTTATATTATTCTAGCGCAGGAAATCAACTTCGTCGCGGATAAGGTTCATAGCAGTCTTGCGGATATCCGGCTTGTAGGTTCCAGCGCGAACCTGTTCTCTAAGCTCGTTTACCTTCTGCTCCCTAGTATCCGGGCTGTTTGCAGCAGTTTGTCTGGCAGCACCAAGTAGCTTTGCCTGTGACGAAACATTAACCACATCATTAGTCGGCGCAGAGGTTGCACTCTGGGACTGAGCCTTATCTGTCGAGTTCTTAACCCGATTGTCAGAGTAGGCTTTGAGGGGGGTGTTGTTAAACTGGTTTATTTTCATAATCCCCTCCGGGATTTCCAAGTGTTGTTTTTATGGTACTGAAATAACACATCAATTTAAAGCATTGTCCTGTCTACCTTTTCGAGAGTTATTTCCCATAGCCTATTCATGACTTGGGACTTTTCCTCGTTTGGTAAGTCAACAATTCCATTAGTGGTCTCTTTAATAACTTGAATATCACTTCCGTCAAGCGGGTATTCAAATAAGTACTTTTCGCCAAAATCCAACTCTAGCTGTTCTAGTATATCGGACACTACGGGATTTTCATTACCCGAAACAATCAAGTTTTCAATAATTTCTCTAGAAATCTTTTCTACAAGTTCACGACGTCTTGCCTGCCTTGAAATAGTGACAACGTCAACAGACTCGCTCATCTTCAGGGCTCGCCTGAATCTGGCCAGTCGCTTGGCGCTAGTCAGCTGCTTACCATAGGTGCGCAGCATATTTCTTATTTCGGCAGGGTTGTTTGCCATTACTTGTACTCCTTCTTATTACCCTTATCGGCAGGTTTGTTGGTATTCTTTAGGGTAATTAATAAAAAAGAAGAAACTTTGTGAAAGAATATAAAATAGAGGTTGTTGCAGTCAAGATGATAGCATGTAGATCGTGAAATATGCAGATTTTGCTATAAAAAATAAATTTATATAATTTTAAAAGGCGTGCAGTGATCCTTTCCATGGATGTCATTGTCCCTAGCAAAAAATCAATAACTAACTATGGGAAAACTGTGCCGGGATGTCAATCCGTTATTCTGAAAATACCTTTCTAGCTTCGCTTAAAACTGATTTAATATTTAGTAATTGTCTTTAATTTGGATGTTAACATTTGTTTTGGCTCAATTAAACGAAAGCTTAAGGTTGAATCTTAGGCCTCTTTCTACTAGGTAAGAGTCTATGTCCGATAGTCATGGTTTAGTACTTATAGTAACAAAGGCCGGAGGGGGCGCTGCTGCCGAGCTTGGGATAACAATTTCAAGTTGGCTTGCTGCGCGTGGTGTACAATCTATTATAGTTGAGCATCCTGCACCTCCTGCTCGTGTAAAGGTTTTAGAATATAGGGAAAATTGCTCTCTTGTACTCGTATTAGGCGGAGATGGAACCTTTATCAGCACCGCTGGGGTTGTAATAGACTGGAAAGTTCCTGTTCTCGGTATCAATCATGGCAGAGTAGGCTTTTTAGCTGAAGTTTCTCCGGGCGATTGGGAAGTTGCTCTTGAGAATTTTTTCAGCAATGATCTCGATATTTCGCATCGGCTTGCTTTTCATTATGAAATACAGTGCGGCAATGCAATTGTCGCTAAAGGCGTTGCTGTAAATGATCTGGTCATTTCCCGCGGAGCTGTTGCACGTATTATTTCTTTCGACATAGGACAGAAGGGACAATGGATTAAAAATATCCGTGCTGACGGAGTTATCATTTCAACTCCTACAGGATCGACTGCATATAATGTTTCCGCCGGGGGGCCGCTTGTGCATCCCGAGCTTCCGGTAATGTGCCTTACTCCTGTTTGCCCGTTCTTAAATGGTATCAGGCCTATGGTTTTGCCTGCTGAAAGGCCACTCATTATTGAAATTTCCGAGTCTAGCGGAGATGTGTACATAACCGAGGACGGTAGAGCTCCTTATCCGCTTAACACCGGGTATCGTATAATTGTGAAACGACATGATAATGACTTGCTGCTGGCCCGTATTCGCAGCAATACATTTTTTGAAAAGCTTAGAAGCAAAGGTTTTCTTACAGAGTAATGGAGCGCGTACATGGTAATGGAATTTGATTTTACATCGATTAAAGATGTTCGTTATGGGAAAGATCCTGCTGTAGATGCGTGGCTGCTTCATTTTATGACAGCGAATCATCTTGCCAGTTTTATTGATCCTATAAAGAATGCTTCTCCTGAACAGCTTCGCTTTATGGTTGCCTTGGATGATGATCAGGTTTTCGCGCCTTGTTCCGATTGGTTGTTCAACAGGCTGGTTACACCCGGTCTTGCTTCTGATCTGTTGCAGGAATACATTAGTGTATGGAAAATACTTATCAAGCTGGTCCGAACCCATGTTGCAGACCGCTACCAGCGGAAACTTATTTTGAATCTTTGCCGCCATAAATTTAAACAGGCCATTGATGCTTCCACTCTGATTCCTTGTCGTCTGCTCAAAGGTATGGTTACAATTTTCCTTTCTCAAAGTGGCCTTGATGACCCATACCTGAATCGCAAAAATATTTTGACCAGTAGAGGGAAAGCATACACTAATAGTGACTTCTTCAAGAGATCAATGGAATCGTGCCCTTATCCTGCTCTGCATTGTGACTGCTTAGAAGATATGCGCTTTGAATTGGATATGATTGAGCTTGAAAGAATTTTTAGATTATCAACTTTGCCAGACATTTGGTGTTCAGATATTTTTTCAGGGGATCTTACTCGCTATTCGACATGTTTTTCCAAAGATAAAATCGATTTTTCAAGCGCTAGAGATATTTTCAGTCAAAATAGATCTGGGCTAAAAATTTTATTTATACCGGATGAGTCGGGCGGTTTAATGGCTGACTTTTTGATGGTTAAGTCTCTGCTCAGACAGGGGCACAGTGTAATCATGGCTCTTAAAGAGGGGTTCTCTTTTGATTCTCCTACTTTTTGGGACAGCGAAAATGACCCTGTGCTTGCTGAAGCGTTGAAAGGTGCCTATTTCATGACGGATGACAGGGTCTCCAAAAATGATCTCCTTGCTACATTACGTAAAAATCCTCTGGTTATCATTTCAGATGGAACTAGAGAGAGGCTTAATTTAATCAGGTGTAGTGTCACTTTTGCAAGAGCATGGAAAGAGTCAGATTTAATTCTCGCGAAGGGGTGGGAGAATCGTCGTAGGCTTATTAAAAACACACATCTCTTTACTCGGGATGTTATGTGTTTCCAACGTGATTTAGATGGTAAGTTCAAACTTGATTTTAAGGCTAAATCACCTTCAGCTCATCAATTCAGCGAATCTGATATTACAGCTAAGGCTGATGAGATTATCACTGAGATGCAACAGGCTAGAGCAGAGAGAAAAGCTGTAATGTTTTACAGCGCGGTTGTCGGAAGTATTCCAGGACAAGTTGATGTTGCCATTGAACTTTTGATGACATTTGTAGCCGATCTTCGTGATCGCCTCGAAGATACATATATAATAAATCCCGCAGAACATTTCGAAGAGGGAATGGATGCTGATGATCTCATGTTCATGTGGGAGAAGGTTCAGCGTAGCGGGTTAATCTCAATTTGGAGATTCCAGACTTACGCTGATATTGAAAGGAGTTTTGAACTGATGGGTAAGAAAGTTCCGCCGGTATGGGTTGGTAAAGATGCAACGTATTCTACCGGTTGTACTAAGGAAATGCACATTGCTCAGGATGTACAGCTTGGTCATCGGGAATTACAAATTATCGGGCCGAATGCTGATAAGTTTTTACGTAGACGCGAATATGGAGTTGGCAGATTTAGTGACGTTGTCATTGAGCCTTAAAATAAATGATTAAATCAACTCCTTTCATTAAAACGCTGTTAGTCGTCTGTGTCCTTTCGTTTCTAGCTTGCGGGTGTGCAACTAAAATTTCCAGCGTAGGCAAAATAAAATATTCCAACACTAAGCCTAAAACTTGGAAAAGCAAACGCGCAAAAGATGATTTTGTTGCGTCCGGACCTGTTAAGTATTCTCTGCTTCCTTCTTCCTCGTCGGAACTTGCTGCACGAAGAATAGATATTCGTTCTCAGGGAATGCGCTCATGGAAGCAGCTTGGTCCGCAGATTAGAAGATCTATTGAGTATGCCCGCCGAAATCCTTCTGGGGCTTTGGCTCTTAAAAGAAATGAATTGCGTTTAACGTGGGGTCAGGTCCGGAAATCTCTTGAAGATTTAGAGCGTTTGCTGCCTCGTTTAGATAAGAATCCCGAGCTGCTCGGAAAATATTTTGTGTGGTATGAGCTTCAGTCCGGCGCGGAAATGACAGGTTATTATACTCCGGTCATTGATGCCAGTTTGACTAAGACAGGTAAGTATAAATATCCTGTTTATCGTGTGCCGCCAGATTTACGTAAAGCACGGCCCGGACAGACTCATCCGTGGTCCGAACAATTGCGTAAAGCTTATAGGGTTGAAAACGGAAAGATTCTTCCGTATCATTCCCGCCGTGATATTGATGTAAAGAACGTTTTATCAGGTCGCGGACTCGAAGTTGCGTGGCTTAAAGATGCTGTGGACTTGTTCTATATGCATGTTCAGGGGGGCGGAGTATTGCGTTTGCCGGACGGCAGATTGCGCACTGCGGTTTTTAGCGGGACTAATGGACTTTCCTTTGAAGGGCTTGGACAAATCATGCTCAACAAAGGGATTTTGAAAAGGAGCCAGCTGTCTCGCGCCAAAATTAAGAACTACCTTTTAAGCCATCCTGATCAGATGTGGGAAATAATGGCTGCTAATGAGAGTTACATATTTTTTAAGATAACTCGCGGAGAGCCTTTAGGGGCAACAGGGAAACCTTTGCGGTCTATGGTGAGTCTCGCTTCTGATCCGAAGTTGATTCCTCTCGGATCGATTGTGTCATTTCGCACGGATATTTACCCTAAAGAAGGACAGCCTTCGCGCAGGGTAAATGGACTCGGGCTTGCTCAGGATACTGGTAAAGCTATTCGCGGGGCGCGGCTTGACTACTATATAGGAACAGGGAATGAGTTCAAGTACACGGCTCATCATTTGAAAAAGAAAATTCCCGTCTCGCTGTTGATTAGCCGGGCGGCATTAAGAAGATAATATCAGGATAATACCTGTTTAATAAGTAATTGTAAGGAGCGGTATATGGTCCAGTTTGAAACAGTCATCGGGCTTGAGGTTCATGCTCAGCTTAAGACTAATACGAAGATATTTTGTGGTTGTTCCACTCAGTTCGGTAAAGAGCCGAATGAAAACGTGTGCGAAGTCTGTTCCGGTATGCCCGGAGTGCTTCCTGTTCTGAATGAAAAAGTTATGGAATACGCAGCAAAAATGGGGCTTGCGACTAACTGCATCATAAATAAGAAATCAATTTTTGCTCGTAAAAACTACTTTTATCCCGATCTTCCGAAAGGGTATCAAATTTCACAGTTTGAATTGCCCATATGTGAGCACGGACACCTTAATATTTCTTATGAAGATAAATCGGGTGAACCTTGCAAAAAACGCATCGGCGTTACCCGTATTCATATGGAAGAGGATGCTGGTAAGAATATTCACTCTGTTGCTGAAAATGCGAGTTTTGTTGATCTTAACCGTACAGGCGTTCCGCTTATTGAAATTGTAAGTGAGCCTGATATGCGTAATGCTGAAGAAGCTGTTGCATATCTTAAATCACTACGCAGTATTCTGCTTTACTTAGATATTTGTGACGGTAACCTTGAAGAAGGATCTTTCCGTTGTGATGTAAATATTTCTGTTCGTCCATTTGGTCAGGAAGAGTTCGGTACCCGTGCGGAGCTTAAAAATATCAACTCCTTTAGAAATGTGCACAAAGCTATTCATTACGAAGTGGCTCGCCAGATTGATCTTATTGAAGACGGCGAAAAAATTATTCAGGAAACACGCCTTTACGATGCTGACAAAGGGACTACTCATTCCATGCGCGGCAAAGCTGATGCCCATGATTACCGTTATTTCCCAGATCCAGATCTAGTTCCTCTGGTTATTGCTGATGAATGGCTTGCCGAGTGGCAGGCAGCACAGCCAGAACTTCCGGCTGAGCGCAAAGTTCGTTTTGAGGAAGACTTTAAGATCAGCGAAGATGATGCTGACTTTCTGACCGCCGAAAAAGATATTGCTGATTATTATGAAGCTGTTCTTGATTCATACAACGAACCTAAAAAGGTTGCTAACTGGATTAAAGGCGATTTCATGAAAGAGCTGAATCAGTCAGAAGTTGGTCTTTCCGAGTGTAAATTTAAGCCTGAAATGATGGCGACACTTGTTGAAATGGTCGACAAAGACGTGATCAGTAATAAGATAGGTAAAGATATCTTCAATGAAATTTTCACCGCAGGGCTCGATCCTGCCAAGTTTGTAAAGGATAAGGGGCTGGAACAGAATTCTGATTCCTCCAGTCTTGAAGCCGCAGTTGATAAAGTACTTGCGGACAATCCAAATGAAGTTGAGGCGTACAAGGGCGGTAAAAAGAAATTGGTCAGCTTCTTCATGGGACAAGTCATGAAAGAGACCAAAGGTCAGGCCAATCCCGGTATTGTCAGCAAAATGATTCAGCAGAAACTTTCGTAATAAAAAGGAACTATAATGACCGAACATATTCAATTTTCAGCGGAAAAAGACGCTCTCGTTCTTCTCGATCAGCGCTACCTACCTACTCGTGAAGACTGGTTTGACTGCAAAACAACTGACGATATCGTCGAGGCCCTTGTGGTTATGGTTGTTCGCGGAGCTCCTGCTATCGGCGTGACAGCTGCTTACGGATGTTATCTTGCTGGGCGCGAAGTTACAGGTCGTGATGACTGGAAAAAGGCTCTTGAAACAAATCTCGATAAAATCGAAAATGCGCGTCCTACAGCAGTAAATCTGCGCTGGGCTGTTCGCGAAATGAGAGGGATTTGGAAAGAAGCTGGAGATATTTCTTTAGATGAACTTTGCTCTACTTGGCTTGCGCGTGCGAAGGTTATCCATGTTGACGACATCCGTATGTGTGAAGATATCGGTAAGTTCGGCGGCGCACTGATCGATGACGGTGATACCGTTATGACTCATTGTAATGCTGGCGCTCTTGCGACTGCCGGATACGGCACAGCTCTTGGAGTTATCAGAGGCGCGATTGATCAGGGTAAAAAAGTTCAGGTTATTGCTAATGAAACTCGTCCTTTCTTACAGGGCGCAAGGCTCACAGCATATGAACTTCACCGTGATGGTATTTCGGTAAAGGTTGCCTGTGATAACGCTTGTGCACTGCTCATGAAGAAAGGGCTGGTTCAGAAAGTTGTTGTCGGAGCTGACAGAATCACTGCTAACGGTGATGCTGTGAATAAAATCGGAACTTACGGAGTGGCACTGCTTGCCAAAGAATTCGGCATTCCATTTTACGTGGCTGCTCCTGTTTATACTATTGATATCGAGACACCTACAGGCGATGACGTTCCCATTGAGGACCGCACCCCGCGTGAGGTTACTCATGTTGGTGATACTAGAATTACTCCCGAAGGGGTGGAAGTGTTTAATTTCGCTTTCGACCCGACTCCAAATGAACTTATTGCCGGGATTGTCACAGAGAAGGGTGTTTTAAGACCTCCTTATACTGAAGCAATTAAAAAGCTTTTTAGCTAGTTTAAATATATGAAGCATATGGAGTAAATGGAGTAGATTGTTCTTGCGAACCCTTTTTTGTAATTATTATGTTTTGACTAATTACAATTGGGGCTTTACAGAGTAAGGCTTATTGTGCCATATGCCGCCATTGAGACACCAGAGACGGGAAGATGATGTCTTCTCGTCTTTTTTCAGTTATACTATTTTTTCGTAACACGCTTCATCTACGGTTTACGGTTTACACGTTATATTTTTTTCAGGAGGCTGGCCATGTTGCCGACCATAGCACTTGTAGGACGTCCAAATGTTGGTAAGTCCACTATATTTAATAGGTTGTTGCGAAAGAAGAGAGCACTGACTCATGATATGCCCGGGATTACCCGCGACCGTATCTATGATGAAGGTCACTATGAAGGCGTTAGATACGCTCTCGTAGATACCGGTGGACTCGTTATGGAAAGCGATAATGATTCCGAAGAATTTCAGGTAGATATCTTTGATCAGGCTCGAGAAGCCATTGAAGAAGCACATGCCCTTTTATTGGTAGTGGATGGACGCCTCGGCATGACTCCTCTTGATGAGCAGGTCGCCGCTTACATTCGCCAGAGCAACAAACCTATCGTTGTTGTTGTTAATAAAGTTGATGGATCTGAACTTGAAGATCAGGCTTTATCTGAATTTCATTGTCTAGGTATGGAGATCATGCCTGTTTCTGCTGAGCACGGGTTTAATCTGGAAGCTTTGCGCGCCAAGGTTGCCGAGCTTGCTGAGAACACAGGGATTATTCCTGAAGACGAAGAAATAGAGAACGAAAAGAAAGGTCTTAAAATTGCTATGCTTGGACGCCCTAATGCAGGTAAGTCCTCCATGGTTAATGCTTTGACTGGGGAAGAAAGAGTTATTGTCAGCGAAATTGCGGGAACCACCCGTGATAGTGTTGACGTTACTTTTGAATCCGGTGGCAAAGTTTTTACTTTTGTCGATACTGCTGGAGTTCGCCGCAGAACCAATATTTCAAATCAATTAGAAAGATTCAGTGTTGTCAGGGCCTTGAAGAGCAGTAAGAAGGCTGACATAACCGTTATGGTTGTTGATGCGCTTGGTGGACTTACAAAGCAGGACAAAAGGCTGATTGATTTTCTTGCAAAAGAAGCAACTCCATTTATCATCGCGGTAAATAAAGTTGATTTGGTTTCTTTAGAGGAACGCAATGAACTGCGCGCCGGCTTTGAAATGGCCCTGAGAATGGCGCATCATGTTCCAGTTATTTATACTTCGTGTATTACTAAGTCCGGCCTTGGGGGGATTCTTCCTCTTGCTGCTAAGCTTAAGAAAGAATGTTCTCTACGCGTTTCTACTGGGTCGCTTAATAGAATCATGAAAGAAGTTATTGAAAAGCATCAGCCGCCGGTTGTTAAGCGCAGAAGAGCTAAGTTTAAATACCTGACTCAAGCTGACGAAGAGCCGCCGACCTTTATTTTCTTCATTAATGATGAACGATTGATCAGACCTACATATCATCGTTTCCTTGAGAACAAGCTTAGAAAGATATTGAATGTTAAGATTGCTCCGCTCAACATCTACTTTAGATCGACTGCTAAAAATAAAGTAACGAGATAATAGTAGAAAAGGGTTGACAGCTGAGCGTATATTTCCTATTTAGACGCTCCTGAGCGGGTGAAGCGCAAGTCGCAACACTCACTTAAGTGAACTGGAGAGGTGGCCGAGCACGGCTGAAGGCGCTCGCCTGCTAAGTGAGTATAGGGGTTAAACTCTATCCGGGGTTCGAATCCCCGCCTCTCCGCCACGAATGTTTAAAGAGCAGTTGAATTAATTCAACTGCTCTTTTTTTGTTCATTTACTGAATGTAGCTCTCAGCCTTTTTATCCCGTCGGACCTATCCACATGATTGTTATTGCTCATACTTAGAATTGTTTGGTGTAATTATAGGTGTGCTAAGTTGATTCTAAGCTTGTGATTAAATGGTGGGGTGTGTAACTTGAAATAATAGATTTTGCTTCTAGTTTTATTTTTTTTAAGTACTAATTGTTACCTAATGACTATTCGTTACAATAAGTTTGCATTTTTTTATATTTGTATTAGAGTTTTTCGTAGATATTTCTAGAATGGTTAGAGATGATTTATATCTTACAAGGATAAATTTTGAATCAAGTCGGTGTGATAATAGTAGATGACCATGCACTGGTCAGAGAGGGGCTTAAGACTATTCTTAAAGCTCAAGACGGTATTAACGTCTTGGGTATGGCTGAGAATGGCCTTGAGGGTGTCAGGCTGTGCAAACGTCTAAATCCCGATGTTGTGCTGATGGATTTGTCTATGCCGGTTAAAAGCGGCATTCAGGCGATTCAAGAGCTTGCCGGAGAAGGTAAGTCTTTAAAATTTCTGGCACTGACGGCTCATGTTGATGTTGAACATGTTTTTTCAGCTCTTGATGCTGGCGCAAGCGGATATGTGCTGAAAAACTCGACTAGCGAAGAGCTTGTGATGGCTATTAGGACTGTCATGGATGGGAAGGTCTATTTAGCTCCGGGGATATCGGGCGAGGTCGCAAAGGGATTTTTGCAGAAGGGGCGTAGTGACAGCTGTGAAAAACTTGATGCATTGACCAAGCGTGAAAAGGAGATCTTAAAAAATATTCTTGCTGGGTATAAAAACCGCGAAATTGCAGTGCTTTTGATTATCAGTGTTAAGACGGTAGAGAAGCATCGCGCTAACCTGATGAAAAAACTGGACACCAAATCCATTGCAGAACTCAGAGCATACGGAGAAGGTCTTTCATCGCGCGGAATATTTTTGTAGCTAGGTGATCGTTTTTTTGTTGAATTTTATACAATTTTATCCTTATTTTACCTTTATTTCCAATATACTGTACACTGTTTAAAGATAAATGAATTTTAAATCCCTTTAATACTAAATAAGGGTTGACATTTAGGTCGATTTCGACAATTTTCATTTTGCGTTTGGAGAGGTGGCAGAGTCCGGTTGAACGCGGTAGTCTTGAAAACTATTGAAGGTGTGAGCCTTCCGGGGGTTCGAATCCCTCCCTCTCCGCCATTTGGCAATAAAAAGCCCCTAACTTAATTGTTAGGGGCTTTTCTTGCTTTGTGCGATTTGCAATCTGCTAAACAAAGACTATGTTTTAGTATTGCTGTGTAATTTGTAATACAAATGGAGGGCGTAAAAAATGGCAAGCAATGAACCTAAGGGAGAAGTCGTTACAATTCGTATGACTCCGGAAATGAAAGAGCGAATCGAAAAGCTGGCTCAGGCGACTAATAGATCGAAGGCATTTCTGTTTGGTGAAGCTATTTCTAGTTACCTTGATGTGAATGAGTGGCAGGTCAAGGCTATTCAGGAAGTATTGGACGAAGCTAGAAGACCAGAAGCAAAATGGACTCCGCAGGAAGATTTAGAGGCAAAGTATGCCGAGGATTAAATGGCTTGAACGGTCCCTTCTTGATTTGGATTAAATTTACGAAGATATAAGCCAAGATGATCCAAAATCCGCGAATAAAGTTGCTTTAGAGCTGCACCCACAATTAGACCGAGCTGGCAGTGTTTCGAGAACTCGGGAGTTGATTGTGCTTAATGGTGCGTATCTCGTGGCGTATTGCTATCAATGAAGATGTCGAAGTTTTGAGGGTGTTACTAACTGTTAAGGAGCGTTCAAAGAAGTGTCTATATGTATCCCCGTGTATTTGTCCCTTGAGTGTATGTTTGCATCGAACCTCATAATAAATAAACTACATCCATTTTTTCTTTTTAAAATACACCAACATTACAAGTGCAATAGCGCCCATCAACCCAAGCAAAACATAGTACCCATGCTTATAGTGAAGCTCAGGTATATGCTCGAAATTCATGCCATATATTCCCGCAAGAAATGTGAGAGGAATGAAGATTGTTGCAAAAATTGTAAGGAATTTCATTGTTTCATTTAAACGAGTACCGATTGACATATTGTATGTGCTGAAAAGGTCGCCAAGGATTTCTTTATAAATTTCAAGTGAGTCTAATGATTGCTCAAGCATACTTGTTAAATCTTTTAAGTATGGGGCAGTGCTCTCATCAATATATTCTGAATCAATCCTATTTACTTTTAATATTATTTCTCGAGCTGGTCTGATGGATTTACGTATATACGCAATTTCTCGCCGGTAAAAATTAATTTCTTCAAGCTGTTCCGGCTTTGGATCAGCAATTACTTCTTCTTCTATGTCCTCAATTCTTTCACCAATTCTTTCAATGACTTTTAAATAGTTTTCTAAGACACAGTCTAAGAGTGTGTAGAAGAGATAATCAGGTCCTTTTTGTCTGATTTTACCTTTTTGTTTGAAAAGTCTTTTACGTACTGGCTCAAAAATTAAGCTAGGTTGTTCTTTAAATGTTATTAGGTAGTTATCGCCTAGAATGAAGCTAACCTGCTCAGCCCTGACATTTTCCTCATCACTGCCCGTGTTGATAACTTTCATGGTAGCAAAAAGATAATCTTGATATTCCTGTATGGTAGGACGTTGTCCCGTATCTTGAATATCTTCTAAAGCCATAAGGGAAAGGTCAAAATTTTCACCAATTGTTTTTATCAAACTTGAATCGTGAACTCCATCGATATTTAGCCAGGTAACTTTGTCACTGCTAGTATGGCTCGTTATAGACTGATATTTTTTTATGTCTTCGTCTTTTAGTTCCGAGTTATCATAAGTGGTAATTCGTATTTGCGGTTCTGCTACTTTTTGTTGCCCAGTGAAAACGAGTGATCCCGGAGGCATTCCTTCTTTTTCTTCATTATTTCTTAAAAATCTTGCCATGCGTATACCTCAATCGTTGTTTCAAATGAAGTTAACTATACAGTTTTCTCTTCAAGAATCATTTTAAAAATTCAAAATACAAAAGAGCAATAAGCGCAGTTAAAAGAAATCCCCATACTGCAATAATACGTAGAGCTGTGGTTCTGGCTTTTTCACGCTTCCACCACGTCAAAGGCTGAACACCCTGGAGAAGAAAGGTTACTACACCCGCTAGATTGAGACAGATTATGTTTGCTAAAAAAAGTACTGCTGCTCCAACTGCGTATTCAGTATGACCTGCACCTATGAATAATCCACAGGCACTTAGAGGGGGCAGTAGCGAGAGAGCAACCATCACTCCCACAAGCGAAGTGGGGACTCCCATAGTAAATGAAATAATTCCGGCTGCCCCTGAAACAATTGCTAAAACTATATCTGAAAAGTCTGTGGTTGTTCTGGCTATAAGTTCTGAAGACAAGTCGCTTAGATCCAGAAAAAATCCCGCTATGCTTGAAATAAATAAGGCCTGTAGAATCCCGAAGATAAGTGTTTTAGAGGATGCTTTTGCAAGCTTTTCGTCTCCGAGAGTTGTTGCAAGTGATAATCCTACATTCGGGCCCAATAAAGGAGCAAGAACCATAGCTCCGATGATAATTGCAACGTTGCCCCTCATAAGTCCTATGACAGCGACTACGGAAGAAAAAGTAACAAGCAACATATAGCTTCTGGTCAACATAGAAGTGTCTAGAACATCTGCATAAAGCTCTTCTCTACTTAATCTGTTTCTTCTTTTTTCCGGTTCTGCTTCCGACTCCGGTGTTACGATTTCAGGCTCATTTTTTTTCTCTTCATCCAGATTTTTTAATCGTGGGATGGTGGCTTCAACCGGAAATACAATTATACGGTATTTTTCTTTCCATGAAAAAATACTTTCAAGTCTATCAAGAACATTTTCAGAATCCTGAATATCCAGAATCATCCTGAAAATGAGCGAGGTGTCACCATCAAGGGGAGAGGACCAGAAAACATAACCTTCATCGGGTCTGTGTTTTTCCAGAGTCTTTGTGACTTCTTCCTTGTCTGCCCTTGGTGTTATGATTTCAATTACCCGTAGCGGCATGTTTCTCCCCCTGTAAATTATATGAGTAGATTTTATGTGCTAGGTATTTTTTTTGTCTCTTTGAATTCCGGCATATTTTTGATGTGGATATCTAATTGTGGAAAGGCGATTTCGATACCTTCTTTTCTAAAGCTGTTGTCAATTTCAAAGCGTAACTCTGACATTGCTCTGATTGCGTAGTCTATGTCATCGATCCAGACTCGTAAGATGAAATCCAGACTACTCGATCCAAAATTACTGAAGTGAACATAGGGCTCAGGAATATCCAGTACATGAGAGTTGCTTGATGCTACTTCTAAAAGAGTTTGGCGGACTTTTTCCGTATCGGAGCCATAAGCAACTCCGACTAGTATATCGCGGCGTAAAATCGAACTGTTTTTGGTCCAGTTTGTCATCTGGGTTGTGACAAGATCAGAGTTAGGGATCATAATCACCGCATTTTCAAACGTTTCAACTAACGTTGTTCTGATATTAATCTTTTGGACAGTACACCATAATCCTGCCAGTTCGATGACATCTCCCTGCTGGATAGACCTCCCGAAGAGAAGGATTAGTCCACTGATAAAATTGTTAACAATATTTTGGAGCCCAAACCCTATCCCGACACTAAGACCACCGGCAATAACCGCAATGCTTGTCAGGTTTAAACCTAGTGCACGCATTGAAATAATTGTAAATAAAGACCACACCCCGTAGGTAAACAAAGTCTGCATTGAGGGAACTGCACCACGTTTTCCTTTGGGCCACTTACTTCCAACATGTTCTATAGACACATTGAAGGCTGCAACGCAGCTTTTGGTTAGGAAGAAAAGAACGGCCAATGAAACTATACTTCCAATTGATATTGAGTAGTCCTGAATAGTGATCTGTCTCGTCAGGGCGGTCGTAATTGTATTCACTCCAAAAAATCCTGTCAGCCAATAGTAGGCAATGGCAAAAGATATCCCCCATCCAAGAGGTACAGCCAAACCGCTCACCAGCCCTCTGAGTAGTTTTTCTCCTTTTTCTGTGCTGCCAAATAGAATCTGTCCCCAGAGTCTCCCAAAAGATCTTATAAAGACACTTAAGCTCCATATAATAGCTAGCAGGCATGCTAATCGTCCAAATCCAAAAAAAGTTACAACGATAAGTGGACTTAAAAAACTGCTTTTCTTTGCTGATTCAATCAGCCCCTTAAATCGGTTCTTGCGCCACGCTGTTATAGAGCTTGTGAACCATGCCAAGATAAGAAAGCTTAAAAATATAATTGTAACCCATTTACTGGGAACATTAAGTGCAATTAGGAATACACTGACAGTGAATAAAAAAGCTGTTCGCAACCTGCCACTGGTTATGAGATATCTATCTCGGCAAATATATTTTGTGAGTTTGAGAATGGCGAAAAAGAAAACACTGAATGCTAAGTATGCCAACGACTCCAGAGTAGAAGGGAATACAATTCTTGTTGCTATGTAAAAAGAAAAGCTGGTTAATGCGATAAGAGATAGAACCTTAATTCTTAACTGACTGTTTAGTATCGAATATCGCCAAGTGACTTTTTTTCTTATTATTTTCTGGAGAGTTAGGCCAAAGAATAGCACGACCGCAAATATGGATAAATGTCTTAAGGAGTTGTCTTTATATTTAATTATGCCTGATTTGAATTCTGATTTTCGTAGTTTTAGCCAATTTTTGTATACAAAGGATTTATTCCAAAAGTCAGAACTGAAAAGAGGTGCTTTGCCTGTCAGGAAATAGCTCCTCCACAACTGTAATAGGTTGTGTTTCTCTCCCTGCTCTAGCTTATCTATACGCCCAGTTATTCTGTGTCCTTCACTTTCCAAAAGGCTAATTTTAGAAAGTTGTCTCTTAGACTTTTTTCGTAAATCTGTAACAGAACGCATACTTACCTGGTATAATTTTCTTAATTCTACAGGTGTACCTGTGGGCATATTTGCTGATAGCTGTTCAAATGATTTAAGAACTTCAATTCTCGAAAGGCATTCTTCCTTAGCATTATTAAGTTCATCCACTATGTCTTGAATTGTTTCGCGCAATTCATTTAGATTAATTTTTACTTGCTTTCTATCAATTGGAGAGCCGATAGAAGCTCTCTCCGAAAAAAGAATAAACTGAAAATCCTGTAGTGACTCTGCATATTCTTTTTGCGATTGAACAATGAAAGATTCGACTGAAGAATAAGTTGAAAGCTCTTCTGCCTCAAAAGCCTGATAATTTTGAACTCTATTTCTTAAAAATTCGTAATCTTGAGTGGCATATGCTGGTGTGTAGCTTGCTCCCAATAGCAGCATAGAAAAGGTGAGTAACAAAGCTTTTTGAATATATGAGTTCATGATTTGTTCTTTTATCATTGTGAATGTCCTTCGGAATTTTTATGTAGGGGCGCTGATATTCTTTCTATTCTATCTACATACAAAGCAGTAGTTATGACAAATGTAATTGTGAGAAAGACGATGAGAGTTCGTTTGCGCTTTACTTTCTGTCTCTTCATATCTACATCTTGCTTTTATCAGAGGCTGCTGAGCAGGCTCAACATGCTTCCCAATTGATTAGCTGTAGAAGACTCTAAATTTCATGAATTTAGTGTGTTACACTTAAGTCAGTTAAGTCTGTTTTCAGGAGATTGGTAATGCAGAAGTTACTTGTTATTGCACATGAAGGGCAGCAACTTGATGAGTTGGCTGAGAAACTTAAAGGCGCAGGGACCATCGTCCATCAAGAAAATCTCGAGCAGAAAGTAATTTCTGTTGAAGAGCAGGGTGTTGACACTATTTTGGTGGATATTAACTCTATTCTTACTGCGGAGATGACGATGGATGAAGCTTTAGAACAACTTTGGGATATGCATCCGTCGGCATCCGTTGTTGTTTTGGCCAAAAGCAATCAGTCTCATCATGCAGTGGAAGCAGTAAAAGCAGGAGCCTTCGATTATCTGACTCATCCTGTGAAAAAAGAAGAGCTTGAGCTTGTAATTGAAAAAGCTCACGAAGCTGATGTGCGTGACTCTGAGCTTGATTACTTGCGGGATAAATTTTGGAATGATGATTATTGTGAAGTGGTCACTACAAATAATCAATCAATGCGTGAAGTTCTGAAGAAGGTACAGCACGTTGTTGCGACTCAAGCCTCGGTTTTACTTACAGGTGAGACTGGAACGGGTAAATCTCTTTTTGCAAGACTGATTCACGCTCATAGTATGCGCAGTGATAAGCCTTTTATCAGCGTTCACTGTGGTGCCATTCCTGAAAATTTGGTGGAAAGTGAACTTTTCGGTCATGAAAAAGGGGCTTTTACCGGCGCAAATCGTAGAAAATTAGGAAGATTTGAGCTTGCCAGCTCTGGGTCAATTTTTCTGGATGAAGTCGGAACGATCAGTTCTTCAGTACAGGTTAAATTACTTGAAGTTCTACAAGAGCGATACATACAGCGAATTGGCGGAGAAACGGCAATTCCTATCAATGTAAGAATTATTGCTGCAACAAACGAGCATCTTGAAGATTTATGCAATTCCGGTCAATTCCGCAGAGATTTATACTACCGCTTGAATGTTTTTCCAATTGTCCTGCCTCCTCTTCGCGAAAGAAAAGAAGATATTTTTCATCTTGCACATAATTTTATAGATAAGTTCAGTGCCTTGCTGAATAAAAAAATAGACTCAATTGCACCTGAAGTAATGGATGAATTTTTAAATTATGAATGGCCTGGGAATGTGCGTGAGCTTGAAAATATAATTGAGAGGGCTTGTATCCTTGAACAAACAAGTCAACTTACTGTGCGTAGTTTTTCCAATAGTTTTTTTCCAGCATCCTCCCTTCATACTGAACATGTTAATACTTGCATTCCATTGGGACAGGCACGTCAAATAGCGATAGATGGATTTGAAAGAAAATATGTTGCTGAGTTGTTAACGAAAACTAGTGGAGTAGTTATCAAAGCGGCAGAAATAGCTGGAATTAGCACCCGCCAATTAAACAAAATCATGAAAAAGCACGGAATTTCCAGAAGCATCTTCACCCACAAGAATTCATAGTTCTTGTTTCTGTAATTTAGTAGGAACTGACAGTTCTTGTTTGGTGCCGGTTGTTTATCATGCTTATCTATCCAATTTTATTAGTATAACTCTATAAGAGTATAAGTAGTACGGTCCGTAAAATTCTATTCCTGCCCTTTTTTCCTATTTCATAAAGAACTCTCGGTTCCTGTTTGATTCTTCTGTTGTAATAAATGTGTATTATATCAGTCGCTTAGGGGTGGCACGACTTATGCTTTTGCTTTGTGGGGTAAATCCATAGGCTCGTTCCGGCATAAACAGCCTTAAATTGCCTAGAAATATGAGTGATATTTATATGTTGCAGTTTGAATATTGGATAGTGAGGAAATCAAATGCCTTTAGCTACAAAAATAGAACATGAAGACTCAATTGTTCAACCCTCTGAGATTCCGCTTAAGCTTAGCCTTGGCTTGAATCCAGAAGAAGCGGAAGTTGTTTTAGGCATTGCTAGTGAATGTCGATCTCTTACAGCAGAAGACTTGATGTTTGTGGAAGAAGCCGCATGGGAGAATGCCTTTTGCAGTTGGGGGGCTTCCAGTACGTTTGTAAAAGCACATGTAGTTAATGACGATGAAGAAAATATTGTCGCCTTTGCTTCTTTTGGTAAAATTACCGGAGAGCAGGATTACTACGAGTTGTATAGCATTGTGGTGTCTGATTCTTTTCAGAGTATCGGAATCGGGTCACTACTTTTGGATGAAGTAGACAGGCAGGTTGAGCTACATGGCGGAAAAATGCTTTTCTGTGAAATTCCAGAGAGTAAAAACTTTATGCCAATGCAATATTTTCTCAAAGCAGTCGGTTACGACATTCATTCCCGCCACTATAAGTTTTTTATCCCCAACAAGGGAAATCTCGTTTATGCAAGAAGTTTAGAAGGGCTGGTGGTGTAAAATATGTTTTTTAAAATTAAGAGGCGAATGTGTCTAGTGAAGAATATTTAGATATCATATATGGCCAAGTTGTTCCATTTCAGTATGATTTGGATGACAAATTCGATTTTGCAATTATGGTTGACGGAGAAGAACCATTTCTTGTTGAGCCTGATTCAAATGGTCGGGGCTTGGCTGAGTATCTAGACTACTGGGTTGAAGCAAAAGTTTTAGTGCGTGAAAAAGATGATACCTATTTTGTGAAAATTAAAGATGTTTCGCGGGAAAATGATAGTTGGGACTTTAGTGAAGATTCCTGGTAATCCCAACTGAAACATGGCCGCAAAACCGCCTTCCTTTACTGGCGTTTTTGCGGTCATTTTAATTTAATGCTGCTTTTTCAACTTATCCCTTCTTTCTCTTTCCCTCCTCCTGTCTTTTTTTGCCTAACAAGTATGAGCTAAGAATTTGCACTTCTCTATATCTGTACTAATAATTCCATATCTTTTAGTATATAATCTTATGTGCGTAAAATTCTTCGGTCAGCACTAATATAATTGCTTGCTAATCTAATATTCATACCCTAGAAGGGCGGCATGGAAAAAGACATCATTGTTGGCTGGCGTGAGTGGATCTCACTGCCAGCCCTTAATATTTTGGCGATTAAAGTAAAAGTCGACACCGGGGCACGCACTTCTGCCTTGCATGCATTTTTTGTTGAGCCTTTTAAGGTCAATGGTGTTGATATGGTTAGGTTTGGCATTCATCCAGATCAGGGTAACAATGAGGTGGAACTCATTTGTGAAGCTGAGGTGCTTGATATCAGAATTGTAACTGATTCTGGCGGGCATAGTGAAGAGCGTTATGTGATAAGTACCCCCGTTAGACTTGGGGACCATGAATGGAATATTGAAATGACCTTGACTAATCGGGACACGATGAAATTTCGTATGCTATTGGGGCGTACGGCTATGAAGAATAGAGTGATTGTTGATCCATCTAAAAGCTATATTTGGGGTAAAGAACTGGCAAAAAAAGCAGTTCGTTGCTCTTCGGGAAATCAGTTATGAATATTATAATACTATCAAGAAATACAGAGCTCTACTCCACCAAAGCTTTGGTTAATGCCGCAGAAGCCCGAGGGCACAAAGTACGCGTAATTGATCCTTTGCGCTGCTATATGAACATCACTTCAAATAAACCTTCTATTAGCTATAAAGGTGAAAAAATCACTGGTATTGATGCTGTCATACCTCGTATCGGTGCCTCTATTACATTTTATGGAACAGCAGTTGTACGTCAATTTGAGATGATGGGGGTATACTGTGTAAATGAGTCTATCGCCATATCCCGCTCACGGGATAAGTTACGCAGTCTGCAGCTCCTTGCCAGCAAAGGAATTGGTCTTCCGGTAACTGGATTTTCTCATTCTACAATGTTTACAGACGACCTTATTGAGATGGTTGGTGGGGCTCCTTTAGTAGTTAAATTACTGGAAGGTACACAAGGTATCGGAGTTGTGCTTTGTGAAAATAAAAATGCTGCTTCCAGCGTAATTGAAGCTTTTCGTGGTCTGAAAACAGATATTCTTGTTCAGGAATTTATCAAAGAAGCCAACGGCGAAGATATTCGTTGCTTTGTAGTTGGTGATAAAGTTGTAGCTTCCATGATGCGCAAAGGAGCAGAGGGGGAATTCCGCTCAAACTTGCATCGTGGTGGATCTGCCAAAGTTATTAAGATTTCTCCTGAAGAAAGGGCAACAGCGGTCCGTTCATGTAAAATTATGGGGTTGCATATGGCGGGAGTTGATATTTTACGTTCAAATCATGGTCCAGTGGTAATGGAAATCAATTCTTCGCCTGGCTTAGAAGGAATCGAAAAGGCTACAGGCAAGGATATTGCTGAGATGGTTATCGCATTTATCGAAAAGAAGCGACATGTCCGTAAGAATCCGGACCAAGGACGCGGGGCACGATGAAAAAAGAACGGGCATCATTTAGTATTGCAGGTGAATTGATTAAGCCGGGGCAGCGCCGCACCGTCGATATCGCTGCTGCAAAACTGTATAATCGCAATGAACTATTCATGAATGTCCATGTTGTTCACGGTAAATTTGATGGTCCTACATTGTTTCTATCCGGTGCTGTGCACGGAGATGAGATTAATGGGGTTGAAATTATCCGTCGCCTGCTTAAAATGAAATTACTTAATTCACTACGGGGAACGCTTATTGCCGTACCCGTAGTGAATACTTTTGGATTTGTTAACAGTTCCCGCTACCTACCAGATAGGCGTGATCTTAATCGTTTTTTTCCAGGTTCACCTACAGGTTCACTCACAGGTCAACTTGCTGCAATTTTTATGGAAGAGGTTGTTGCTCGTTCTACGCACGGTATTGATTTTCATACTGGGTCCAATATGCGCAGCAATTTACCGCAGATCAGGGCTGTTGTTAGCAATCCGCAGATAAATGAAATGGCTATGGCTTTCGGAGCGCCAGTTGTCCTTGATGCGGAGCTTCGCGAGGGGTCATTACGAAAGGTCGCATATGATAAAAATATTCCCTTACTTCTTTTCGAGGGAGGGCAGGCTATGCGGTTTGATCAAATTCCCATCCGTGTCGGAACTCAGGGAGTTATAGGGGTCATGCGCCATTTGGGCATGCTTCCCAAGGCAAAACATAATTCAAAACGGACTGTTCCGATGTTAGCCAAACGATCCACATGGGCAAGGGCCGCTTCCAGCGGTATTTTTTTACCCCATGTTAATCTTGGTGATATTGTGGAGAAAAAACAGGTTTTAGGAATTGTGACTGATCCTCTTGGTGAATATGAGTACCAAATTTTATCGCCCGTCAGTGGTATAATTATTGGACAGCTGCAAAGTCCCCTTGTGCATAAAGGGGATGCCGTAAGTCATGTTGCAAGTATAAAAGATATGGATATTGCGGAAACAGCAATTGATTCGTTTCAGAGTGAATTCGAGATCGAATCAAGACTTCAGCAGTACGAAGAAGGCTACTTGTAACTAAACACTGTACTCAATGTCTTAAAAGAAGAATTAAAAATGTTAGAACCAATCAAATCAGTTCTTGGTAAAGGGCCAACATTAAGTATTAGTTTTGGCTACTCAGTCTGGTGGAATCTTTTTTTAATTTCAACAGGATCGGTAATCAGTGCTATAGCTTTAAAAAGCTTCGCTGTTCCTCATGAATTCCTAGCTGGCGGAATTTTTGGTTTAGCATCACTCATTTATTACTCCTATGGAGTTCTCACGCCTGGCTGGCTTTATCTCATTTTAAACATCCCTCTTTTTATATTTGCATGGTTTAAGGTTAGCAGAAGATTTTTCTATTACAGCTGTTATGCTACCATTGTGACAACTATTGCATATGAAGTGCTTACAATTGCCATGCCTGTTCAAAACCAAATGTATGCGGCGATTGCGTGCGGAGCTCTAGTCGGCCTTGGCTCTGGAATGGTTTTACATTCTCTCGGTTCAAATGGCGGATTGGACGTAATTGCTGTATATTTATTTCAAAAATTCAACATAGGGGTCGGTAAAGTTTATATTGTTTTTAATGTGATTATTTTTAGTTTCAGCTTGCTAGAATTGCCTCTTGATATAATTATTGCCTCTTTAATTCTTGTTTTTATCACCTCGGTTGTAGTCGAACAAACTTTATCGATGTCTAACCAAAGGAAAGTTGTTTTTATCATTTCAGATAATATTGATATGATTTGTCACGATATTCTTCATGAACTTAAGCAGAGCGGAACCTTCCTGAAAGGCCAAGGGGCTTATTTGCGGGAAGACAGAAATGTTTTAATGACGGTGGTTAACAACCTTCAGCTAAAAAAATTAGAAGAAATTGCATTTCGCCATGATGAGAAAGTGTTGCTCATAGTTGAAAATACTTTTTCTGTAATTGGGTCTAGTTTTTCTAGGCGTAAAGTTTATTAGGGCAGGAGTGAATCACAAAAATATTACCATCTAAACCCCCTTAAAACAAACGCTTATCGTATATATTAGAATCCCACTCTCCTCCATATTTCAATGAAAGCCCCTAGCTGTAAAAGTTAGGGGCTTTTCTTGTTTTTTGTCCACCCACCTATCATTATTTGCTATACACAACCTGTTTACTTATTGGTCTCGCCTTTTATTATGAAACCGAATCGCAACCCGCTAAAGTCATTGCAATAAGCAATTGGACTACACCTTGACGATGTGTTCAAAGATTGGATTCCTCAATCGTTTGCACATTAAAGCATCCGTTTTATATATTAAAAATAACAGGATTGAGTCTAATGAACTTGAACCCTTTCATTTCTTTTTCAGAACGCAGTATTGCAGAGCTGGATGCATGGCAGCAAGAAGGCAATAAAATTGCTGGAGTCTATTGCATCTACGCGCCCAGTGAACTTATTCGAGCCGCGGGGATCGTGCCCGTCAGTCTTTGTGGTAAAAAACAAGCCCCAATTAAAGAGGCTGAACGAGAACTTCCTGTAAGCCTATGTCCGCTAATAAAATCGAGCTATGGCTATGCTGTTACTGATACTTGCCCGTTCTTTAGCTTCTCAGATATTCTAATTGCTGAAACGACCTGTGACGGCAAAAAGAAAATGTATGAACTGATGGGTAAGCTAAAACCGCTACATTTAATGCACCTTCCGCATACTCAATCAGGAACAGCTCCTTTAAAATATTGGATGGATGGACTGCTCGAACTGGAGAAGTTTCTGTTCGAATGTTCCGGTATAAAAGTCACAGAAGAAGAGCTTCATAACCAGATCGTTATCCAAAATAAAATACGCCAAGAACTATATGATTTGGCAGTCCTAGCTGCTGATGAAAGATCTCCTTTGAACGCAAATGAAATGCTTGCGGTGCAAGAAAGCAAAAGCTTTGTTGTAGACCCTGAAAAGTATCTCACCAGCTTGATTACACTACGCACTGAGCTTGAAGAATTCCTGAAGCAACCGGATTTGCCGATTAATCGCGGACTTCGTATTTTGATGACGGGTTGCCCTATGGGCAAAGGCTCAGACAAGGCAATCGTCATTGCGGAGGAGTTGGGCGCCCGTGTTGTTTGCATGGAGAATTGCTCTGGCCTGAAAGGAATGACTTTACCTGTAGATGAAACAGGTGATCCATATGAAGCTCTTGCCCGCCGCTACCTGCAGGTTCCCTGCTCATGTATGACTCCTAATCCGCATAGACCTGAATCGATTGGAGAAATGGTTGATACTTTCAAGGTGGATGCCGTGGTGGATATGACTTGGCTCGGTTGTCATACATATAATGCTGAATCTACGACACTGCGCCGCTTTGTTGAGGAAGAGCTTGAACTTCCCTTTTTACACATTGAAACCGATTATTCGGAATCAGACATAGAACAACTGCGAACTCGTATTGAAGCGTTCGTAGAACTTGCAGAGTAACCAAAAAAAGAGAGAGAAACATGACCAGTAGATTTTCGCAAAAAAGTCTTTTCACAATTGTCGCAGCCATTCTCGTAGCATTCTGCCTCGGAACTGGCGCAGCTCATGCTGCTAAAACTAAAATTCCCAGCCTTTATCTAGGTTATGTTTTTACAACTCACCACACTCCATTAATGGTTGCCGCTGTTAAAGGTGAAGCGTTTAAGACATCTGGTGCATATTTGGAAGAAATGGTTCCTAAACAGAAATACAAGCTTATGTCCGCCGAAGGTAAACCGCTTGCTGTTCTTAACTTCATCGTATCTAAAAGTGGCTCTGAAACTTCAACACTTTTCGCCATGAATCGCCTTGATTTGGGGCTTGCTTCCAGCACCGCCTTTATGAGTGGAATTGACAAGGGAACTAAAATTAAAATCCTTTGCCCTTTGCACGTAGACGGCATGAGCATGGTTTTCCCTGCTGACAGTAAAGTTAACGGATACAAAGACGTGGCTGCAGCTATTAAGGGTTCTAAAAATCCATTCAAAATTGGCTATCATTCACCAACCAGTGCGCCACGCGTTGTTTTCGAAGGAGCATTGCATAAAGCCGGATTCAAAATAACTGGCAACCCTAACGATGCAGACGCTGATATTTTAATGGTAGATCTCAGATCCACTTCAAATCTTATTCCTGCACTGCTCAGCAATCAGGTAGATTGTTGGGTCGGGCCAGCTCCTCATCCTGCTGTAGCCGAATACAAGCACGTTGGTCACATTGGTCTTGATTCCCGCGACCTTCCTCCGTCAGGAGAATGGACTGATTTCCCTTGCTGCGTAATGGGTGCAAGCGAGCAGATGATCACAGAACAGCCTGAAATTGTTCAGGCAATGACAGATCTGATGACTTCTGCTTCCAAATGGAGCAACACAAATAAGATTAAAACTGCTGAAATTTCAGCCAAATGGATCGGAGTTCCTGCCGAAGCCGTTGAGAAATCAACCATCATTTACACAACTGACCCCACTCAGAATTGGATGAAGGGTGAAGCTGTTTTCTTGTCCATGCTAAACAGCATGAACAAGTTTAAAGGAACGATGAAAGATGCAGATATTAAAACTGCCACACCACTTCTTTACAACTTCACATTTGTAGAAAAAAGCCTCAAAAAATAAGCTAATAAAAATTATCGGAGCGGAGTTACAAAAGTAGTTCCGCTCCGAAATATGGAATAAAATGAAAGCTCGAGCCCTATCTTTAACCATACCTCTTATCGCGCCGGCTCTTTTAGCCGTCATATGGGTGATTCTTGCCCGGCAAATAGGCAACCAAGTTATTCTGCCCGGAATAGAACAGGTTGCGGACCTTTTGGGTCACCCAACAGAAGATCTTATCAGCATGGGGTCGTTAATCAGCAATGTATTAGTAAGCCTCGTGCGGGTCATTATGGGCTACGCCATTGCCGCACTTGTTGCTATTCCTCTGGGCATTGTCATGGGGTATTACGGATTCATTTTCAAATTTTTTAATGGTTTTTTAAACTTGTTTAGACCAATTCCGCCTTTGGCGTGGGTTCCATTAGTGATGGCTTGGTTTGGAATTTCAAGTTTGGCAACGGTTGTTGGCCTTGAAACTGGGCAGATGTATATTTACCTGAACAATATTAAATTTTCCATGCTGTTCATCATTTTCATCGGAGCATTTTATCCAATCCTAACTTCTACAATTCACGGTGTACGCAATATAAATACAACGTTGATTGATTCCGCAAGGGTGCTCGGAGCAAGTGAGTATCAAATTTTTATGAAGGTTCTTATTCCAGCATCTATGCCTTCCATTATCACCGGGATGCGAATCGGGCTTGGTATTGCGTGGATGTGTCTTGTTTCTGCGGAAATGCTTCCCGGATCACTTTCAGGAATAGGGTACATGATCACTCACGCTTTCACTCTTGCTTCCACCGACATTGTTATTGCCGGGATGATTTCAATAGGTGTTGTCGGGGCGTCTATGGATATGGTTTTCAGGCGCATTGAGCATAAGAAATTTTCATGGCGCAGGCAGGCAAGATAATGACACAGCAGAATGTGATAATCGAAATTGAAAAGCTTTCCAAAGAGTATAGCACCGAGCGGGGAGAGTCATTTCTTGCCATAGACAACATAAACCTGAAAATCCAAGAGAACTCTTTTACTTGTATTGTAGGGCCTTCAGGTTGTGGAAAATCTACTATTTTGCGCATCGCCGCCGGGCTTGAAAAAGCAACCTCCGGCACAGTGCATTACCGCTCAGACCCCGTGACTAAGCCGTGCGGAGAGATTGGACTTGTATTTCAGGAATACTCATTATTTCCATGGCTTTCGGTGATAGATAATGTAGCTGCGGGGCTGGATTTTGCCGGAGTTGAAAAAGAAAAGCGCGATGAAGAGGCTACTCGCCATTTACGGATGGTGAACATGCTTGATTTTAAAGATGCATATCCGCATGAACTGTCTGGAGGAATGAGGCAAAGGGTCGCAATTGCGCGCGCTCTAGCTAATGATCCAGATGTATTACTTATGGATGAACCGTTCGGAGCGCTTGATGCCCATACTCGCATTCTGCTCCAGCAGGAGCTCCTAAAAGTGTGGGAGTTAACTCGCAAAACAATTGTACTGGTAACTCACAGCGTCGATGAAGCTATTTTCCTCGCCGATAAAATACTTATTATGGCGAGCCGTCCCGGGCGTATTCGAAACAGTCTGGAAGTGAATATAGAGCGCCCTCGGAGCAGGGCTATTCCAGAATTTGGTAAAATGACGGATTATATACTTAAGGAATTGGAATATAGTATGTAGATCGTTGGAAGATGTTTTTAGAAAAGCCCTTAGCTGTATAAGTTAGGGGCTTTTTTTGTGGCTAAAGGCTTTATTGTTAAGCGTTTATGAAATGTTGTATCTAAAATTCAAGTAGTTGTTATTGTTATATTCTCTTGCAAAGATACGCTTTATTGGTCTAATAATTATTATTGTTGGTATATATCCAGAAGGAGGACGTCTTGGAAAATTATCCATTATGGCTAATGTGGTTGGTTGGCGGAATTGTTTTAGCTATGTTGGAACTTGCTGTTCCTGGAATGGTTATAATATTTTTCAGTTTAGGCTGTTTTGCTGCGGCGATTGTGGCTGCTTTTGTTAGTGAAATAGTATCTGTGCAGATTGCCGTTTTTTGTGTTGCCTCAGTCTTTTCTCTTGTTGTTCTCCGCAAGGTCTTTATGAACTGGTTTCAAGGGCAGACTTCTGCTAAAGTAAGCGGTGACCTTGAAGATTCTCCTGACGGAGCTATTGCAGAAGCCAGTAAAGATTTTCCAGAAAATGGTTATGGCCAGATCAGATACCGTGGTTCGATTTGGAAGGCTGTCGCTGATTCTGGGCAATCTATTTCAGCAGGGGACTCTGTTAAAATAATATCGTGGGTAGATAAACGCAAAACTGCATTTCTGGTTACAAAATTTGTTAATGTGTAATTTGGAGATTTTAATATGGATCTTTATATGAATCCTGCATTGATTGCTCTTCTGGTGATCGCTTTATTTGTCGTTGTAGTAATTTTAAGATCTGTAAAAATAGTACCTCAGAAGACTGAAGTAATTATTGAGAGGCTTGGTAAATATCGTGTGACACTCGGCGCAGGGTTTCACTTTCTTTTTCCTTTTCTTGATAGAGTTGCATACGAATTTTCTCTTAAAGAAGAAGCGTTGGACACCATGCCGCAGAGCTGTATCACCAGTGACAATGTTGGTGTTATTATTGATGGCTTGATTTTTATTCAGGTGCAGAGTGCAAAAGCCGCAGCTTACGGGATTGATGACTATCATTTTGCTGCCGCTCAGCTTGCGCAGACAGCTTTACGTTCTTGTGTAGGAAAACTTGCGCTTGATAAGACTTTTGAGGAACGTGATACTATTAATGCGAAGGTTGTTGAGGCCATTGATGAAGCTGCGACTTCATGGGGCATTAAGGTACTTCGCTATGAGATTAAAGATATTTCACCGCCGGAAAGTGTAAAGGCTGCAATGGAAACCCAGATGATTGCTGAACGCCAGAAACGTGCTGATATTGCACGCAGTGAAGGCGAAAAGCAGGCTATCATTAATAAGGCGGAAGCGACGAAGCGTGATGAAGTTCTTAAGAGTGAAGGAGAACAGTCAAGACTCACGAATGAAGCCCGTGGTAAGGCCGAAGCAATTACAATGGTTGCGGACGCAACAGCTAAGGCTTTTCTGGTTGTGGGTGAAACTTTGAATACTTCAGGTGGAGCCAGTGCTGCCTCATTGCGTATCGCAGAGCGTTATGTAGAGGCTTTTGAAAATCTTGCTAAGGAATCTACTACTCTTATTCTTCCTGCTGAAGCAGGTGATGTGGCGTCAATGGTAGGAACTGCTATGAGCGTGTTTGGCAAGATCAAAGGTGATAAATGCTTAGCCTCACCAACAGGTGAAGTCAAAAAAACTCACACTGAAAAATTTGGGTTTAGTGAGTAGCTATAGCTAAAAGTTTAGAATATTAAAAAGCCCCTAACTTAACGGTTAGGGGCTTTTTTTGGGTTTTGTGGTGTGATGTTTTAGCTCGAAAAGTTTGTGTCACTATGATATTGAATATCTCACACGGAGGGGCATACGCTTATGAATATAATTTTCAATGTAGTGGCATTTTTTTTGATTCTTTTAGTCTATGGACTTTCTCTTAGTATTATACAAACTTTTTTAGCCATACTGTGTGGGCTAATTGATCTTCGACCTACTCGTTTCATTGGATTTGTGACTGTTGGTCTTTCTGCTTTTATTTCTAGTATTTTTGCTATCGGTGTTACCGGCTTTGGTCTTTACTACTACGCTTATTCCTTAAGTCTCATCACAGTAATACTTTGGTGTGTAATACAGCTAATGGGGATAGCTCGTGATGCTGTTGGGCATCAGCCTGATCGAACAGAGTTGGCGCATAGTTACATTTCTAGGGCAGAACCGGGGACACAGAGGTCTAAATTCGTAGGGCAGTTTTGGGGAACTCTATTAGGGGCAGGTTCTGGAGTAATTGTTCTAATTATCTTGGCTTAGCATTATTGAAAATGTGCACTCAATAAAAAAAGCGAAGCATTTTGGGAAGTACTTCATTTGTTAATTTGCTTATTTTTTAGATCTCTTAATAAGTAGGAGGTGATAGTGCCTAAGTTTGTAATTTATTGTGTGGCTGCGGCCTTGTTTCTCGGAGCCTTTCCGCTACCGTATGGATACTATGGATTATTGCGGGTTATAGGGTGTGCTGCTTTTAGTTGGTGTGCTTATATTTTGTTTGAAAGCAAGAATACAAAACATGCATGGATTATGGTTGTCCTAGCTGTTCTTTTTAATCCCTTTGCAAAATTTCATTTTCCAAAAGAGGCTTGGGCGGTAATTGATATTTGTGCGAGCGGGTTTCTTCTTTTTATAAAAAATAAGTTGAAGCAAGATTAATCATAAAATTTTATAAATATAGTTGGATAGGATCGTTGTGTAAGTTGCTTCTTTTTAAAATTAAAAGATGTAAATTGTTTGTAAGGTCTTAGATCTTTCCACAATGTGACGAACTCTTCGAGTAACCACTAAAAAATATTCTTCCCCAAAAAAAACCGCCCGTTACGTATACACATAACAGGCGGCTTAAGCTCAACTTAATTTCAATTCTAGTTCTTACTAATCAACTTTTTTGTAAGCCTTAGGTGCAGCATTACAGATAGGACATTTTTCGGTAGCTGGTCCATCCTGAGTGTGTCCACATACTGAACAGATGTAGAATTCTGCGTCAGCAAAAGTATCGCCATCTGCTTCTAGTGCTGCTGTGTAGAGTTCTGCGTGAACTTTTTCAGCTTCATTAGCGAACCCGAAATAGCGATGAACTGCGTTTTCGCCTTCTTCTTTTGCTTCTATAATCATCTGTGGGTACATGGACTCGAATTCAAAGGTCTCGCCTTCGATAGCGCCTTTTAGGTTCTCTTCAGTAGTCCCGATACCTTTCATCAAACGGAGATGTGCGTGCGCGTGAATTGTTTCAGCTGCAGCGGCTGCACGGAAAAGTTTAGCAACACCGGGTTTGCCTTCGGATTCAGCTTTTTCAGCAAATGCGAGATATTTACGGTTAGCCTGAGATTCTCCAGCAAATGCGTCCTGTAAATTTTTAAGTGTCTTAGTCATTGTAATCTCCGTTAATTTTTAAATAATGAATATTGATTAAACTGATATTTAATGTGTCTTGGAAATAAGTAGTAATTATTATCGTTAAGCTTGGCAAGCTAAAAGATGGTTTTTTGCAAATAAAATTGTGTCACTACTCGGCACAGTGATGCAGATCAGTTTTTATTGTCTCAATGTAGGTGATACGTATATTACCATTTTGCTATTATTAAATGAAGCTACTGCATCAAGGCGTCCAGCTCGTGAATATACTTTCCATGAGGGAACTTCTTTTTATACCACTTCGTATATTCTACGGCTTTATCCTGTTGCTTAAGCAGATGGAAACAGCGAACTGCTCCGAATAAAGCTTTTTCAAAATACGGAGCATCTTGGTATTCTCGTAAGATTTTCCGATACGCTCTGAGCGCTCCATGCACGTCATTGAGGCGATAGACGTACAACCCGCCGATCTGGAGCAGGATTTCACCCTGTACTTCTTGGCACTTTGTTATATCCTCAGCGATAAGTAGTGCCGTCTCGGCGTCCTCATGCCGTCCTGAATCCGCAAGATAGTGGGCGTAGTTAATGATCCATCGGGCAAGAATCTCGTTAAGCTTAGCATGGTCCTTTAACGATGGTGGGATTTCTATGGATGTGAGGGCGGACAATGTGGACCGTGCCTTCGCTAGTCCTGTAGCTTTGGTAAATGGTGACGGCGGCAGCGGCTTGCGGTTAGCATAGCTCGCAGTCATGTTTCCCGCATCTAGGGGGATGGTTGTTTCGTCAGTACCGACCTCGACAGCTCCTTCATCCAAAAAATAGAACCCAGTCTCGCCAGTGTGAGTCAGCGTGATGTCCGTTCCTCTGATGCCTACCGCGCCTGTGGGCGTCTTTATATATGACCCTTTGCGCTTTTTGAGTATTGCCCGTGTTATGCCACGGAAAAGGGTGCCGATTAGATCGTCTTCCGTGCTTACTCCCGCTAATTCACTGCCGAGCATAAACTCTGTTTCAGCCGCAAAGCTTAGGATCGAGTCATCGACAAGCCGAATTGTTGCTTTACCGTCTACACCCGTACGCAGGATATCCCCGTTCGTTACATTCTGCCCGATTCTTGCCTGTTTGAAGAAATCCTGTCCGTTTCGTTGTAGTTCCACGGTACCAGAAAGATGTTCTAGGGAAGCTTTTGGAGATGCTGATGCTATTGGCACACAGAATAGAAGTGCTAGGATGATGGGTAGTTGTATAATGTATTGCATAGATGTATTTGTTGTTCGAGGTTAGCGTGTGAATGAAAAGATAACTTCCTCCTGCACTAAATAAATACAATATATGTCCTCTTGTAAATAGTTTTTCTTGTTTAGGTTGACCCGTTTATAATGTACATGGAACCCAAGCACCCTGATGTTTATTGAATGAAACTGAATACTTTCACGAAGGATTTGTCATGAGCTTGGAACTGTTCGCCACTATTGCTTTGATTTTCCATTTGTTAGGTCTTATCAGCGCGATCACTGCCATTATGGAATCTCGTACTCCGCAGGGGGCGGTTGCCTGGGTGCTTGCCCTTGTAGCCCTTCCATATTTGGCTCTACCTGTTTACTGGATATTCGGTCGCAATAAATTTCATGGTTTTGTGAACTTGCTACGCGTTAAACATGCTCTTAGCAGTGAAGCTTCAAAAGAGTATTTTAGAAAGCTAAGGGATAATGATTTGTTGGTATCTCCTGAGCGCGATGCTTCTTTACCTATAGAGAAGATTGCAAAACTTCCATTTACAGCGGGTAATGATGTCGAGCTTCTGGTGGACGGCAAAGATACATTTGATTCAATTTTTGAAGGTATAGCGCGGGCGAATAAATATGTGCTTGTGCAGTTTTATATAGTGAAGGCTGACGGCTTGGGGAACGAGCTTAAAGATCGTTTGATATCTAAGTCTCGAGAAGGGGTGGAAGTCCGTTTCCTCTATGATGAAATAGGCAGCATAGGTTTGCCGGATACGTATCTGGAGGAGCTTCGCCGCGCGGGTGTTAAAGCTTTTAAGTTTAATACGACTAAAGGGCGCGCAAATCGTTTTCAGTTGAATTTTAGAAATCATCGCAAAATTGTTGTTGTTGATGGTCTTGAAGCTTGGGTCGGCGGGCATAACGTAGGGGATGAATACCTTGGTCAGGCTGCTGGTTTCGGTGATTGGCGCGATACTCATATTCGTATTGCTGGTCCTGCAGCGCAGTCTATTCAGGTCTCATTTTATGAAGATTGGCATTGGGCAAGCGATGAGCTGCTTGAACTCAATTGGAATCCAACCGCAGCGGTTAGCGGTCAGAACATCTCCGCTCTAGCACTTCCTTCCGGCCCGGAAGACAGCTTTGAAACTTGTACTCTGTTTTTTATGAAATGCATTCAGAGCGCAAAGGACAGGTTGTGGATTGTCAGCCCATACTTTGTACCGGACGAGCAGTTTATTACCGCGCTCCATTTGGCTGTTCTGCGAGGCGTTGATGTGCGAATATTGATACCTCGTAAAACGGACAATCTGCTGGTGACGTTAACTCATTGGGCTTACGTCGAAAAAATGCAGGAGATCGGTGCGAAGGTTTATTGGTATGATAAGGGGTTTTTGCATCAAAAAGTTGTACTTATTGATGATGACTACTCAACTATTGGGACTGCGAATTTTGATAATCGTTCGTTCAGATTAAATTTTGAAATTACGGCTGTGATTGCGAATGAAGGTTTTAACTGTGAAGTGGCTGGCATGCTTGAAAAAGATTTTAGTCATAGCGCGCTTGTTACAGAAAAAGAAGTGAAGGAGCAAAGCTCATTCTTCCGTCTTTTTGTGCGGATTGCGCAACTTACAGCACCAATTCAGTAAGGTGTTGGGGATAGTGCTCTGTATGGTTAAGTGAAACTGTTTTTATAGTAATGTTGCTAGTTATATATATTTTTGTTTGGAGTGTGAATAATTATGGAATTTCGTCATTTTATTATTACGCGGTTTAACGTAAAAATATGGCCTATGCCTTTTCCAAAACGTCTTGAAATCTCATGGCTTGCGGAAAGGTTTGACCTGTTTCAAAAATATTGCTTTCCCACTGTTTCAGCTCAGCTTAATCAGGATTTTACATGGCTTGTATTATTTGATGAAGAAACACCCCCGCTATATCAAAAAATAATCAAAGCCTATGCTCGTTACGAGAATTTCACTCCGGTTTTCTGCGGAGAATTTGATACGGTTATGCCGCATGTGAAGGATGTTATTAAGAGCATGACGGAAGATGTCGATTGGGTTTTGACAACAAGACTGGATAATGACGATGCGTTGTCTGCAAAATATGTCAGTTGTTTACATTCCATTGTGAAGTCTATGAAAGAAACAGATTTAGGTGATAAGGAAGCTCTCTTTATAAATTTCACTAAAGGACTACAACTTTCAAAAGGTATTTTTTATGACTTCGAAGATGTTACAAACGCCTTTGTTAGTCTGATAGAAAAAAGGGAAGATTTGAATACTGTTTTTTGGGTGGATCATCCTGCAATTCACAGTGTCGCGCCAGTTATGCAGATCCAAACTTATCCGCTATGGCTCCAAATTGTGCACGACATAAATGTTTATAATTATGTTCGCGGTGAGGAAATGGACGCCAGTAAATATTTGAGCGATTTTAAGTGCGACTTTTCTTGATTTGCATCGGTTCTGAAAGTACCGCGCTTCGTCTCAGTAAGTGCATGTTCGGTGCAATTATCCCTGTAATTATTAAAGCCATGCCTGCAAGCTGAATTGCTTCAAGTGGTTCCCCTAAAAATAGGACGGCTAGAAGCACTGTTGTTACTGGTTCGATTGTTGAGAACATGGCAACGTAGGCGCTGCCGATAGATTCTATAGCTCGGTATAGCAAGCTTACCGCAAGCGCTGTGGGGATAAATCCTAGTCCTAGTGCTATTGCCCATCCTTTGGGTGATTGGTCTAGAATGGTAAGCGGAGAGGATAGCAGGCTAAAAGTTACAGCCATGAAGAATATTACCCAAATAGCGATTCTCTTGGCGTCGTCGTTACGCGTAAATATTTGGATTAAAGTTAGGTATATTGAGAAGGTGCACAAGCAAGCCACAGCATATGCAACTCCTCGTAGATCTAAATTTTGTGCGAACGCGTTGTAAAAAACCAAACCACACCCAGCTAAAATGAGTAAAAGTGAGTAAAGTAAGGTTCTTCCGGGACGTAAGCCCATGAATATTACTGCAATTAGTGTAGTTACAACTGGATAGAAGTAGTAAATTAAAGAAGTTGTGCTTGCTGGGATATGCTGAAGAGCTTTAACGAAAAGTAATGACTGGACGGGGTATATCACAATTCCCAAAATCATGGCTTTGAGCAGGGCTTTACGTGTAATTTTAAGTAATCCAGGCTGCGTGACTCCGAACCATCCAAAGAGCATAAGTGCGCCGAATGTGAACCTGTATTGTATAATTTGCATCGGTTCCATGCCCATTGCTAACCCAGTCTTGACTAAAATGGGTAAGCTGCCCAGGCATATCGCTGAAATTATGGAGTAAATTATACTGCGAGACATTGTCTTTTTCCTGCCTTTTATTTTCAAAAAACATTTCACGCCCGCTTCTTATTGTCAATTGTAATAGATAGTTGTGTCGTTTGATTTAAATATTCCGATTCTCCTTGAACCCTTTCATAACTCTGGGTATTGTTGCACAACTGTAATAAATAATCTGAACCAAAAGTGCTTGGTATATATATGAAAATGTTTTTTGATGATCAGGACTATAAGCTGCTTGCAATTGTGCGTGATATTCTTAATCGGGATGTTGCCAGCGGTGATGATCGTTATCTTCTAGCTCCTCACTTGAGTCCGCATGGAATCAGAGAACTTGTCGGTTCTCGCGGGCTGCGGATAGCATATTCGGTAGCTCATCTCATCAGTTCTCTTGAAACAGAAGGGGTGGCTGGCCGTATTTCTGCTCTGCGTTCATTGCGCGATGAAGTTCTTGCAATGCCGAAAGGTACGCTCAGGATGAACTCTGCGCGTGTGCTTATTCAAATTATGAAGAAGCTCGTCCGTTCCGTGGGTGATGAAGCCCGCAGTCTGCAACTTGCTCATGATTTCCATGAGGCTGCAACGGGAAAACCCCGCGTTATCCGCGAATTTCTCGATCGTAATTTTCTGATCGAAATGCCCGAAGAGTGGAATCATATTGCGTTCGATCACCGCGTCCATGATGCGAATAGTAAGGGTCGCAAATCTCCGACACATTTGATTATGGATGCTTGGATTAAGGGTATCCGTAGTTTGACCGTCGTTTACTATAATCATGTAGGTGTTGTTGAGTCTCGCGAGTTGTATAAGGCCGCACGGATTATGGGGATATCCGTCAAGGTCGGCATTGAATATCAAATTCGTTGGCAAAATCGAACAGCCGGACTCATTTGGACTCTGGACGGCTTTGATAACGGGCGTGATTTTGAGCGATTTATTCAGTCTAACGAAGTTGTAAAATTTTTCTCTGAAGGGCTTGAAGTTTCGCGTTGGTTGCAGAAACAAGTGCTTCGTTGTGTGCAAAATTTCAATGTATCTCAGCGTAAAATTATCGAAGAAGATTTTGGCGTCACCTGTCCTGAAATATCCGAGCCCGAATTTTTGGCATTTGTTGGAACAGGGCAGCCCTCATTTTTGCATTTGGGACGCTATATCCTTGAAATGCTGATGCCTGCTCTTGAAGAGCGTGTTGCAGAACTCAAATCCAAATATGAGAAAGCCGAAGGAAACGCTAAGTCTGACATTGCGCAACTTGTGGAATCCATAAATTCCTTCGAAGTTGAAACAATTCTTGAACGATTCATCTGTTCAGATGTTGCTTGTTCTATTGATGGTCGATTTGTTGGATGCGAGGAAGCTGATCCTCCTGTGCTTATGACTCTTACTCCCGAAAAATTTGTTGAACGAATTCGGACTATAGCTTCACAAAAAAGGATTACCCTCGTTCCTGACGGACTTACTATCGCCGACATTATTTGTATTTTGTATAAATGCGGTGGAATGGTCAGATATGTTGAGGAATTTAATCTTAAAAGGATTTCTCTCGGAACTGCTAAGATTGCGGAAAATGTTCATGGGCTGCGTCAGGCATTAAATGAACGTAATTTGCTGGAGCTGAAAAATATAATTTCTCGCGCTATTTTAGATTTAGAGCAAATGGGTTCTGTTGCAGATCCGGAAATTCTCGAGTGTTTACGAAATGTGTTATCGCATATGGGAACGTTTAGCGCCATGTATGGCGGAACCAGATTGCAGGCGAGAATCGGGAGTGGATCATCCGGGATTATCAGCAGAATTCGTGGAATGGGCCTTGTTGTTGCCGATACTTTACCTCCTACCGCAGCTAACAAAGTATTTAAGCGGCTTGAGGAAGGTGAATGCCCTATCCCTGTCAAAGCTGATGTCAGGCTGGAAATTGTGCTTACTCCCAAATCGTCCGAAAGTAAGCTGTATAATCGCTCGATGCGGTTCATCCGGAACGTCCCTTTCCTTAAAAAATTCGGATACGATAAAAAAGAAGAATGGCATCTGACCCGCTTTTCTTCATGTTCTAAAAAAGTGACCAATATTGCCTTGCTAGGCGGTCTTAGCGAGGCTGGCAATAAATTCGGCGTTGCAGATTTAATCCCGCGTAGGAGTTCAAAGTCTTTTCGGTTTATGAACTCTTCAATTAAGAACGGATTAAAAATATTATGTGGTTTTATTCCCGCATTTTTGACTTTTGCGCTAACAAAAGATTGGTGGCTGCTCAGGTTTTTCGGAGCATTCATCTGGTTTGGAATTACGGGTTGGAGAAATGTTACGCAGGCGGTACTTGGTGGTGGAGGGTTCATCCGTTCGCCGCTGTCACGCTGGAATGATCACGTGAGTTGGTCCCGGATATCTGACTCTTTGTTGTTTACGGGATTTTCCGTTCCATTGCTCGATTATTTTGTAAAAACGTTACTGCTCGATCAGGGATTCGGGGTGAATACTCAAACTGATCCGATTCTGTTGTATGCGGTCATGGGGCTGGCTAATGGGCTGTATATTTTCAGTCACAATATGTTTAGAGGATTGCCGCGTAGTGCTGCAATTTGGAACTTGTTGCGGTCCATTATTTCCGTACCTATCGCAATTATGCTTAGTGATGGAATTGGCGTCATGATGGGCATGGCGGGTATTGTTTCCGTGGAGCTTGTACTTCAGAAATGGGCGGCGGTAATTTCGAAATTGGCATCCGATATGGTTGCCGGAATAATCGAAGGTATTGCGGATCGTTCCGATAATATTCGTATGAGGCTGTGGGATTATAGCCGGACAGTCAAGAGTGTTTTTGATTGTTATACACAGCTTGAAATGATGTTTCCTGAACGTAATGGACGCGATATGCTTTATGAGCCAGAAGAATTTATTGCCGAGATGCATCAAACCGGTAGTGATTTAGAGAAGATATTTATTATCAATGCGCTGGATCTGATGCGATTCTGGATGTTCCAGCCACGTGCCCGAACTGCCTTAAGGATGCGTTTAAAGAAGATGACGAACGAAGAGAAGTCTATTTTTCTCGCGTCGCAAAATGTTTTGCTCGCTGAAAAAGAGGTTAGCAGGCTGCTCGTGGATGGTTTGGTCGGGAAAAACTTTGGTAAGCCGTTGGCATTTTATTTGAGCCACGGAAAAAGCTATCTTGAAACAATGCAGAAGGAAGTTTCAACAGCTTAGCTTAGATTATTAATACAGGACAGAACTCCGTCATAGGTGGCGGTGTTCTGTCCTGAATAGGCGTCTTAGTTCTTTTCTTATGCTTTAATGTTGGCAATGGCTCCCTTGCCTGCGAAGTGTGCGCCGAGGACACTTTTCTGAAAATCATAATCGCTGTTTGTTGTTGAACCTGATTGACTGGAGTTCATATAGTCAAGTGTCTTGGCGACAACTTGAGCACCGAACAGCTGTTTTTCTGTTGCGGCTGAAATTGTGAAAGCTCCTGAATTGATTGCTGACATGTCCATATCTACCTCCTTGTAGAAAAGGCTAATATTGTTGCCTATCTCTCTTTTCGGACAAAGCATAAATAACTTTAGGGTAAAAATAGAAAAAATCCTCAACTCAATTAAAATGAGCTGAGGATTTTCGACAATCAGATTGGTTGTTATTTCGTAATAGCTGTTTTATTTAACTTTATTCCAAAGTTCGTTAAGTTCAGAAAGTTCCATTTCAGAAACATCTTTTTTCTGTTCTTTTGCAATATCTTCCATTTTTGAAAATCTTTTCAAAAATTTATTATTCGTAATGTCGAGTGCGCTGTTGGCTTTGATGCCTTTTCTGCGGCCAAGCTCAACCAGAGCGAATAGGTAATCTCCGAATTCTTCTTCGGATTTGGCAGCGTCGCCTGACTCAAGTGCGCTGTTCCATTCTTTCCATTCGCTCTCAAGCTGCTCAGCGCACTGCTCATCCGATTCAAATGTGAATCCTGTGCGGGCGGCTTTTGAATTGATGCGATAAGCTTTTAATAGAGGTGGCAATCCTTTAGGAAGTGAATCGAAAGTTTTCTTGGAATCGTCCTTTTCACTGCGCTTGATTTTTTCCCAGTTTTTAAGAAGTTCTTCCTGATTTTCAACCTTGGTGTCGGCAAAAACGTGAGGATGTCTTCTGATCATTTTAGCTGAGCTGGAATCAAGGGCGTCGGCTAGTTTAAAAGATCCTTTTTTCTCATATAATTCAGCAATGAAAAGAAGAAGGAACATTACATCGCCAAGTTCTTCCATTGCTTCTTCTGAATCATCTGCGCGAATGGCTTCTACCAGTTCAAATGACTCTTCAATAACATAATCGCAAAGTGAACGCGGAGTCTGGTCTTTATCCCAGGGGCATCCGTCTGGACCGAGAAGGGTGGAAATTACGGTCTTCAGTTTTTCGAGAGAATTAGAATTGCTCATTTTATATCACATCTTTAATTTTATCAGTTAACCCCGATTGATCGGGAAACATAGATTTTATATCCAGAGAGTCCAATACGTTATCTGGAGCGAACCCTATTAAAAAACTTGCGGCGGTCATTACTTTCGGAGCCAACTGAGATTTGGTTAAAAAATCAGCGTTCGGCGTAAAACTATTTAAAACAACTATAAGTATGCCACCTACTAGTACTGCCTCAATGAATCCCAATGCCCCTCCGAGAACCTGATCGGCCCAGCCGAGCATGGATATGGTCAGGATTTTTTTTAAGAGTATCCCGAGTATAGCGGCAATAAGAACAGTGACTATTATGATTGAGAGGTAACTGAAAGCCTTAACCGTGCCGGGGCCATCAAAAAAGTTTCCGAAATACGGTGCTAATTCCTGATGGTATTTGGCAGCTAGGTAAAATCCTAAAATCAGTGAAAAAACAGATATTGCCTCGCGAACGATACCACGAAGAAGACCGCGGAAGATTAATCCGGCAGCAATAACGATAAGAATAATGTCTAGGGAATTTAAGGATATGCTTACTGTATTCATTTGTTATTCCAATGTCTTAAATTGGTTTTAAGGCTGTATGCACAATTGCTCAGCAAGCCTCAACCTTTTGGTTATTTCGTTTGAATATCAGACCATAAGGGAAATGTGAATAAGGGTGATTCTGGTAGATTGAAAAAAATATTACATTCAAGTTAAAAATGAGGTTGTGTCATTTCCATAACTCGGTTAATTCTCATCTAATATCGGGAGAACATGTTGTTTAAGACGACTGTCTTCTCATCGGAGGAATGCATGAATTTGATTGAGACAGAGTTTCCTGGGCTTGTAGTAATTGAGCCGAAGGTATTTCGGGATGAGCGGGGATTCTTTTTGGAGAGTTTTAACAAACCTTTTTTTGCGGAAAATGGGCTAGCTGTCGATTTTGTTCAGGATAATCATGCATACTCCCGAGGAGTAGGTGTTTTGAGAGGGTTGCATTTTCAGCTTCCTCCTAATGCGCAGGCAAAACTTGTATGGGTTACAAGGGGCGCTGTGAGTGATGTGGTAGTGGATTTGCGAAAGGGTTCGCCAACTTATCTTAAGACATACAAAATTGAGCTTTCTGCGGAAAATTTCCGTAGGTTATTCATTCCTAAAGGATTCGCACACGGGTATGAAACATTAACTGAAGAAAGTGAATTTATGTACAAGGTCGACGCTCGTTATGCTCCGGAGAGCGAGGCAGGCATTCGCTGGGATGATCCTGATCTGGGAATTGAATGGAAATCAGTAAATCCAATTCTTTCAGAAAAGGATAACAAACTTGGATCCTTATCTCAATTTTATTCACCGTTTGAATTTTAATTGAGATGTAATTAGTAGGGCATAAAGTGCCAAACGTACTCTTGTGTTATGGATAGGGTGTTTTTCTGTGTCTGAGAACTTTGTGAAAAGTTTCATATTCTCTTGACATAGAAAGATTCTCTATTTTAGAAGATATGGCGTTAATTGGTGTTTATGTTTCACAAAACTTAAGGAGTAGTGGGGCGAGGTTATGGAGGAGAAAAGAGCATCGAAGCAGTGTGGAGGAGTTCTAGCTTTCTTCATCGGTGTCCTTGCAAGCCTGGTAATCGGTTGGTGGGTTTTCCCACAGGTTATTTATAGCCAGAAAACACAGCCTATCGATTTCAGTCACAAGGTACACGTTGAAGGTGAGGGAATGGACTGTGAATCTTGTCACACGTTTATGGAAGATGGATCCTTTGCGGGACTTCCTTCAAATGAGCAGTGTGCTGAGTGTCACGAAGATATTCTTGGCGAATCAAAAGCCGAAGAAACTTACGTGAACGAGTACCTGAACAAGGACGTTGAGGTTCCATGGCTGGTCTATCAGTATCAGCCGGATAATGTATACTTTTCGCACATGGCGCATAAAGGCTTCGAGTGTACCGATTGTCATCCCGACGTTGGCAATAGCGACACCCTGCCGACGTATTACGAAAACAGGATTAGCGGTTACAGCAAGCAGACCATGAAGATGTGGCAGTGTGAACGCTGTCATGCGGAAGTTGGTACCAGCAACGCATGTTACGTCTGCCATAAGTAAGTGAGGGACTGCAATGGGTATTGATCGCAGAACTTTTATTCAATTGGTTACAGGTGGTGTAGTCGGTTCGCTATTTACGCCTGTTATTTGGAAATCTTTGGATGACGCCGCTATTTGGTCCCAGAACTGGTCCTGGATTCCCAGGCTCAAATATGGACAGATCACTGAGCACGCAACTATATCCAAATTCGGCCCTTCCCCTTGTTCCCTGATGGTTAAGTCCGTCGCGGGCAGCCCTTACGTGGCAAAAGGAAATGCTGAAAATGAAATGAGCAAGGGTGGCGTCGACGCAATAAGCGCAGGCGGTGCACAGCTTCTCTATAGTCCTTCCCGTGTAAAGGGACCTATGAAAAAGGTCGCTGACGGTAAGTACGAGTCTATCTCTTGGGATGACGCTGAGAAAATGCTCTCCGAAAAACTTTCTGCCGTTAAAGGGCAGGCCGGAAAACTCGCTATCGTAAGTGGCGACGCAACCGGAACATCCAGCGAAGTATTGTCTGCTTTCGCAGCAGGTATGGGAAGCAAAGATTGCTACCTGATGCCTGGTGATGAGCAGGCAGCAGCAGTTGCTCTTGAAAACATGGGCGGTAGCGGCCAGATCGGTTATGATCTGGATAACTCTGATTTCGTTCTGCTCGTAGGAGCGGATGCAATGAACTCTTGGGGTTCTGTTGTTAGAAATCAGCGTGTATACGCTGACAAACGTCCTACTGGCGGTGACATCGAAAGCGTTTATGTCTATGCCGGACCTTTCTTGAACAGCACTGCAGCTATAAGCGATAAATGGGTTCCTGTTGCTCCTGGCACAGGCTCTATTTTCAGCCTCGGACTAGCATATCATATGCTTAATGCCGGAGCTTCCGCTTCTGTAGCAGACTTTGCAGACTTTAAGACTCTGGTTATGTCCAGATTCACTCCTGATAAGGTTGAAAAAGCAATCGGTGTTGCTCCTGGCGTTATGGCAGGACTTGCTAAGCAGCTTATGTCTGCTTCCGCACCGCTTGTAATTTCTGGTTCTGAATTCGGGCAGGGCGCAGGTGCTGTTGATATTATCGCAGCTTCCGCACTCAACATGCTTCTTGGTAGAGTTGGTGAGCAGGGCGGAATGAAGCTCCTCGCTGATCTTCCTTTAGCTGTTGATGCAGCAGCCAGCCGCGCAGAACTTTCCAGCAGAGATTTTGCTGGTTACCTCGCAGCAGTTGCTACTGATAAAGTTAAAGCTCCTGAAGTGATGATGGCTTACGAAGCGAATCCTGTATATGCGATGCCACAGGCCACAACAATGGCTGCAGCAATTGCAAAAGTACCTTTCCTCGTAAGTTTCAGCACATGGATGGATGAAACAGCTTCTATAGCTGACTTGATTATGCCTAACCCACATTCCTTTGAGCGTTTTGATGATGCACAGACTCCTTATGGTGTCGGCACCACAATGCTCAGCGCATGTGCTCCTGTTATAGAGCCTCTTTATAACGGTAAGTCCACCGTAGACGTCATTCTTAGCGTTGCAAGCGGACTTGGCATTGATCTCGGATATGAATCTGTTGAAGCAGTTTTGCAGGCGAAAGCTGAAAAAGCTGGTGCAGATTGGGATTCACTTGTGGAAGGAGTTGCTTACGTTTCTGATTCAACCGAATCAGATTCACTTAAGTTTGCTGCATCTGTTCTCTCTAAGGCAGTAACAATGCCGAAGGGTGGCGAGATTGCACTGGCTCCTTATGCTAAGCTCAACGTCGGATCCTCTACAATGGCTATTCCGCCATTGAACTGTGTGACTGTCAGCAAGTTCGAGCTGCAAGGCAAAGACCTTTTCGTACAGATTAACGGTAAGACTGCTAAGAAGCTTAATGCTTCTGAAGGTTCTACAGTTAAGCTCTCAGGAGCAGGCGGAGAGTGTGTTGCCAGAGTCCACATCAACGAAGGCGTAATGAACGATGTGATAGCCGCTCCTCTTGGATTCGGTCATACCGCATGGGACGAATTCTCCCGTGGTAAAGGCGACAACATCGCTAAAATTCTCACTGTTGGCACTGAGCCCGGAACCGGCATGGCCGTCTGGACCAGTTCTTTCGTGAGCGTCGCCTAAATTAAAGTCAGGGGATTCACGTTATGCAACAAATTGAATTTGATACTAAATGGACCATGGTAGTTGACATAGACAAGTGTTCCGGTTGCGGATCTTGTATGGTGTCCTGCCAGGCAGAAAATAATATAGCACCCATGGAAGACGGTTCTAATAAACTTAAGACCCTCACCTGGATGCTTGTATACGAACTTAACAATGGAAAGGAATTCCCTGAAAGGGAATCAGCTTACCTTCCTAGACCTTGCATGCAGTGTGGAAATCCAGCTTGCGTTCCCGTTTGTCCAGTCGTGGCTACCACTAAGGACGAAGAAGGCGGAATCGTCAGTCAGATTTATCCTCGTTGTATCGGGTGTAGATATTGTATGGCTGCGTGTCCTTACCACGCTCGTTACTTTGGATGGTTCGATCCAATCTGGCCTGAAGGAATGGAAAAAGCACTTTCTCCTAATACATCCACGCGTCCTCGCGGTGTTGTTGAGAAATGTAATTTCTGTCACTCAAGGCTTATGGATGCTCGTGCTCGTGCTCGTGCTGAAGGTATGGATCCGAATAAGCTTCCTGACGGTTGGTACAAACCTGCTTGTCTAGAAGCCTGTCCCACTGGCGCAATCTCTTTCGGAGACTCAAAGAATCCTGAACATAAGGTCCACGATCTTATTAAGGATAAGAACGCTTTCCGTCTTCTTGAAAGTATCGGCATGGACCCTCAGGTCTATTACATTAGCCGTCGTGATTGGGTTCGTGAGCAGAGTGATAACCACTTGCCTAAAGACAAGCACTAGGAGGGAGTTCAGTTATGGATAGAAATCTCTTCCCCGAAGGCGTAACCCGTTGTGGATTGCCAAAGTTCTCCTTATGGATGGCTTTTGTAGCAATATTCTTCTTATGGGGAGCATATGCTGCTGTTGTTATTTTTGCTAACGGCATCGGCGTAACAGGGCTTGATAACTACTTCGGTTTCGGACTGTGGATTACTTTTGACCTTGCGGTTATCGCACTTGGGGCCGGTGCTTTCTTTACCGGGTTCCTCAAATATATCCTCAAGATCGATCAACTTAAAAATATTGTAAACCTTGCTGTCATCATAGGATTTCTTTGCTACTCCGGTGCAATGCTTATCCTCACAATGGATATTGGACAGCCGATCCGTGCATGGTTCGGTTACTGGCATCCAAATGTGCATTCCATGCTGACAGAAGTTATCTTCTGTATTACTTGTTACTGTGTAGTTCTACTCATCGAGTTTATCCCGTTGATCCTAGAACAAAAGCAGCTTAATAAGATTCCTTTTGTCCACCACTTTGCTCATCACCTTCATGTGAATATGGCATTGTTTGCGGGTATTGGAACATTCCTTTCCACTTTCCACCAGGGTTCACTTGGCGGTATGTACGGCGTTATGTTCGGTCGTCCTTACGCTTTCCGTGATGGATTCTTTATCTGGCCTTGGACTTTCTTCCTCTTCGTTCTTTCCGCTGTAGGTACCGGACCAATCTTCACAGTTTTGGTATGTACCCTCATCGAAAAAATGACTGGTAAGAAATTAGTGGAATACAAAGTTAAGGCCCTTATGGGTAAAATTGCAGGCTCAATGCTCTGCTTGTACATGTTCCTCAAGATCATTGATACTTGGGCATGGGCAACAGGCTACCTGCCATCCGTTGGCCTTACTTTCGACGAAATGTTCTACGGTAATATCTACGGTAAATGGCTAATGTGGGTTGAACTAGGACTTTGTGGTCTCGTTCCAGCGATCATGATGATTACTCCTTCAATTCGCAAAAACCCAGCTTTGCTATACACAGCAGGAATTCTTGCTTGTGTTGGCGTTAGCATCAACCGTTACGTATTCACCGTTCAGACCATTGCAATTCCTGTTATGCCTTTCGACACTTGGGAGTTTTATGCTCCTAACTGGGCAGAATGGACAACATGTGGAATGATCGTCGCTTACGGCGTACTTGTACTCAGTCTTTGTTACAGGTATCTACCTGTTTTCCCTTCGGAAATTAAGCTGAATAGCAAGCAGTCATAGTAGATTACTTTGATTGGTTAAGGCCCGGCTCGCAAGAGTCGGGCCTTTTTTTTGTCTAAAGTATCTACTTTGAATCCGGTTGATTTGGTTTGATAGTTATGTGCTTAGATATATTGATCTGCGGATTGATGCTTTCTCAATTAGTCTGCACAAATCTGCACGCGTGAGATGGGGCCGTGTTCTCTCATTGTAGGGTAGTAAATGTTGGTGGGTAGAGTAATTAGTTGCTTAGGCCAGAAAAAGCCCTTTCAGTTAAACTGAAAGGGCTTTTTAATCGTATGTAGTAACTTAATGCTTAGTAAGGAAGATACCAACTCATACCTTTCATTTTAGCAGGTATTGGAGTTTCTTTAGGTTCGGGATTTGCTTTCTCCCAGCAAACCTTCTCTTCTGCAATCCAGGATGGACGGGAGAGGCGGACAGTATTGCCATTAGTGATGCTGTCATCATCGCCGCTGAAGTGTTGGAGTATCAGGCTGATATTTCCAGCAGGATCTTTTAGGGACCATTTCCAGACCTTAAGAGTACCGAAGGGGTTACCTCTCCAGTCGTTAGGCTTACCAAATCTTTTTTCAAGTTTACTGTACAATGTGTCGAAAAAAGAAAGACTGTTGTCCGAATATTTTAACTTCATTCTCAAAATTATGTTTTTGCGCTTACAGTCGCCAATAACGACGTAACCACCTTTGTAGCCTTCAAGTTCATTGAGGGCTATTCGTTTGATGAATTCTTCCTGCCAAGGTGATCTCATTGAATCCTTATCAAGGAAAGATCTAACTGTTGAGATATTTTGCCCAATAGTTATACCTGCAATGGATTCCGGAGCATTCGCAGCGAAAGTAGATGTTGCAAACAGAAACAATATGGCAAAACTTAGAAAAAGAACCCTTTTCATTATAGAAACCTCCAGTCAAATTAAAATCGTTGAGTACTTATATGAGTGTCAGCCCGATGGTTGATTTACACCCGTTGCATGTTGTGTCGTAGTTCGCAATAAATATTTCTTCTCGGCGGCTGATTTTGCTGACAGCTGCTTGTAAGAATTTAGTGCTTAATTCCGGATATTGCTCTCTGACTTTTTCAAATTTATCCTTAGTTAGCCTGATACAAATCGAATCAGCGGCCGCCTTAAGGGTAAACAATCTTTTGGATTCGCCAATTAAGGTCAAAGCGCCAACAAAATCATCTTCTTTATATGATTGGACCGGTTCGTCTTTGATGTCTAAGTAAGCATCCATTTTACCTTTGATAATGTAGTAAGCAGATTGATCAACATCACCTGCAGTAAAAACAATATCGCCGGGCGCAAACGTTTCGCGCACACATAGGTATGCTAAAAGTTTTTGAGCTTCCAAATCAAGTCCAGAGAAATATGGGACTTCTCTGATTAATTCCAGATGTTCCTGATATTCACTTGTTTCTGCGCTCATGACTATTTAGCTCCATGTATAAGTTCGTAAAGTAGGCCTTCTTTAGCAATCAGTTCGTCATAAGGTCCTATTTCCATCAGCTTACCGGCTTTCATTACGGCAACCTTGTCATAGTTCTTAATTGTATCAAGTCTATGAATTACCGAGATAAGAGTCGATTTGCCTTTCCATTTTGTTTCGAGCAGTCCCTGAATCCTGTTCTGGGAGCGGTTATCAAGTGCTGATGTCGCTTCATCCATGATCATGATTGGAGGATTCTTTAGGAAGGTACGCGCAATTGCGAGCTTCTGCTTCTGTCCGCCGGAAAGCTTATCGCCTTTTGTTCCGACTTTAAAACCCATACCTAGTTCGACAATAGTTTCAAGCAGGTCTTCCATAATAAGGAGTTGGACCATACTTTCGTTAATTGCATCTTGAATTTTTGGGTGATCCGTTTTTGGCTTTCCGAAAAGGATATTATCCAAAATTGTCTGTGAAGGGATATATTCAGACATTCTAAAGAAGCTGAAAGTATCCGGTTTTTCGACAGAAACCTTATTAAAGAACATCTGACGGCCATCAAGGATCAATGTTTTTAGAACTGACGGCAGGGCGACGATCTTATGTGTACCCGGTATGAAGTTAAGGGCTAACTGCAGAAGCATATCTCTGTCTTCGCCTTTAATATCCTGTAGGGTGCTATGGTTAAGTCTGGCTACAAGTTGCTTGTAATCTTCAAAATCTTCGCTCGGGATTGGGCTTTGTTCGAAGAACACTTCCTCTTGAGGAAGATTGCCCAAAATATCGACAGTCTGTTTCGCTGTTTCACGGCCTAAGCTGAGAAGCGGTGTTTCAAGCTGTGCCTCTTTTAGGAAGTCTATAAAGTATTCATTTGTAGCAAGCTCTTTGCCGGCAAAGGATTTATCGTTAGCCGAGCCGAAAATGATGTTTTCAGCTACAGTTGAATGATCCAGATATTGCCCGTCTTGATAGAATTCAACGTGATCAGCAAGTTTATCGCCGAAGTCTGCGTGGAAGTTCTCGCGGGTTATAACGATTCGATCAGTGAGCTCTTTTTCCTTTTGAGGGTCGACGATAGAGTTCAAACCGAAGCGTAAAACATCAACAAATATACCGGCTTGCTGAATGGACTCGATCATATGGTCACGAGTCGGCATTTTGGATTCTTTGTCAGGATCTCTATCAAGTACTGCCATACATGAATAAAGCAGGTTATCTTTAATTGATCCTGAAAAGATAAACGGCTCCTGCGCAACAATACCCATGTTTTGAACCATGTCGGCCTTCGTAAGTTCATCGACCTCATAGCCGTCGATTTTTACCGACCCTCCGGTGTACTTATAAAGTTGGGATACACATTGAGCCAGCGTACTTTTACCACTACCCGAGAATCCGACCAGCGCGAGCTGTTCTCCGGGTTTTAGTTTCAAGTTAATTTGTTTAAGAAGTCTGATTCCACCTGAAACAGTGAATCCGAGGTTCTGAATGTCAATTTCACCAGTAAGTTTTACTGGCTCTCTGCCTTCAGGTTCGAGCGTAAATTCAGGCTCAACATCGAAGTATTCCATAACTCGTTCGTAACGAACTGTTGCGTCATTATGAACTTGGTAGAAATCCATCAACTCTTTCCATGGATCGTAAATTTTTTCGTAAGCGGAAAGGAAAGCGACCAGAGCACCAAGGTCAAATTTACCTTGAATTGCTAAATAACCACCAACCAAGAATAGGAAGAATGGTCCGAGGTTCTGGAAAAAATTATTCAGAACTTTGATGCCCTGTTTATACAGAATCCAGACAATTCTTATTTTAAAGAGGCGATCAACGTAATTGCCGTATTTTCTATTTTCAATGGAGTAAGATCCATTACCGTGAATCTCATGAATACCGGAAATAGTTTCGTTAATATGACTACTAAGATTTCTAGTAGTATCAACCCTTTGTTTGTTCGCTCTGTTCGATTTTTTCTGGAGTTTTGGGACCAGATAAATAACGAATGGGTACATGGCAATTGAGATACATGCCATGGTCGGGTTCAGGTAGAACATGTACCCAGCAAAAGTTATCAGAGTCAGTACATTCGTTACAGGAACCGCTATGGACTGTCCGACATACTCACCAGCTGGTGCGAGTTCTGTTATTAATGATGATACAACCATGCCCGGGTTGGCTTTTCTGAAGTAGCCTAGCGGAAGTGTCAGGATATGCGCGTAAAGCTCTTTTCGCATTTTAGCTAACGATTCCTGACCGATGTAAGTCTGTAACGTTGTAATAGCGTATTTCAGCAGGCTGGCAGCTACAACAGCTATGATGTAAAAACTACAATATCTTATAAGAAGATCAACTTTGCGCATACTGATGGCTTGGTTGATAATTAGTTTTTGCATTTCAAGCGGTACTAACCTAGCTCCAACTGTAAACAGAATTACAACCAGCACAATCATTTGTAATTTGAAATTGCTGTTTTTAACCCAATAAATCAGGGGGCGTTTAGTGATCATCAAAAGAACTCCTGTTTGTTCAAAAACGGAAAATAAACCGAAGAAAGATTTTAAATAATATAAATTAATCAACTACATTTTTATTTAGCTGGTCAACTTTGTCGTCAAAGTTTGATCATAAAAGAAAGATGATCAAATTTATATATTATGTTAGTTTTCATTAAGAACGAAAAATGACGGGATAAAACGAACTAACATTCAAAAATTTATTACCTTTTTGTTGACGCAGGGACAAGGGTTTTTTATCTATTATGTAGTCAAAGTGTTTTTTTTATCTAGTTATTAGAAAAGATGAGGGTAAAGGTTTGGGTAATAATCGGCAGATACAAACAAGTGAAGATAAAACTTCGTCTTTTTCGCTGAGAGCAGATCTTGCGGAGTTGAAAGTTCTTGCCGAGAATATTGAAAAATTCGGTGAGTTGAATGAGATTCCAGGAAAGGCGCTTTTCGAAGTAAATCTCGTTTTGGATGAACTATTCACAAACCTTGTCAGTTACGGATGTTTTTCGGATTCACACAATTTCGATATAATGCTTCTTATTGAAGATGGTGTTATGTTTATCGAGATAAAGGATGATGGGAAACCATTTAACCCTCTTGAAACTCCTGAACCTGAGATCCAATGTGATTGTGATGAGCGGAAGATTGGTGGTTTAGGCATCCATTTTATGCGGAAAATGATGGATGATATTGAGTATTCATGGAATAATGGGAAGAATAGATTAAAGTTGACCAAAAATATTTAATTTTTTTAATCATATTTATACAGCCGCCTGCCGGTAGCTATTTTTGAGTTGTCGGGCAGGAGTAATGGCATGAAAACGGAGGATAATATGGGCTTGGAAGTCGGTGAAAACAAAAATGACGGTGTTATCGTTTTTTCGCTTAAAGGAAGACTAGATTCTAATACTTCAAACGATTTTGAAGAAAGACTCTTGAGTTCAATTCAAGGCGGAGAAAACAAAATTGTGTTGGACTTTGAAAACCTCGAGTATATTTCCAGTGCTGGGCTTCGTGTTCTTCTTAAAGCTGCGAGAGAGCTTAAAGGCGGAGACGGTAAACTGGTTCTCTGTTCTCTGAAAGATTACATCCGTGAAGTCTTTGACCTGTCCGGATTTGTATCCTTTTTGCCAATTTTTGATACAAAGGAAGCATGTGTCTCAGCGTTCTAAGAAATAGCTTTTATAAATGTTTTGCTTCGTTCTGATGATTTTTCGTCAGTTTGATTTTGCTTGCATGCTATATATTTACTTTATTAGTCTTCCTGTCCGCTTATTGCTCGGTCAGGAAGATTTTTTTTAGATTCCGAAGGGGTGGTTTATGTATGAACTATTTATCCCACTGGCAGTAATGTTATCTCCACGAGGTTTGACTCTCGCCGGTAATGGAGCAGGGCAAGGAGGAATTGTTTTTGCCGTATTGCTCGTTCTTATGGCCGTCCTTTCGCTTCGTACTGCTCGTTCGATGACCATGCTGCAACGTTATGATCACAAATATGCACGCAATTTTTCTCCCTTTATCTTCGGAGTATTAGATTCAGCCCGAGTCTTTGCATTGGGAACTCTTGTTATATCTTCGCTCGGAATAGCCGGATATGCTGTTAATGAGGTTTTCGCCCTCTGGTTTCCTAATCTTGGCGCATCATTCTTGATTCTTGCTCTAGCACTAGCCGCTTGTTTTATGCCAACGGGTAAAGGGCGATATGTTTTTATCGGTTCCCTCGCCATATCCGTATGTTGTTTCTTCTATGTTGCATTTATGGCTACTCAGGTTGCAGATTCAGGATTTGCAGGGCCGCTTGACGTTTTCCCTGCCGGAGGTATTACCCCGTGGCTCAATATTACTTTTCTTGCAGTTCTCGCTTTCATCGGGTTCGACTTGGCTTTTAAATCTGAGCTGAATTGTAATACCTCATTTCCTTCTATTGTCGTTACTGCGCTGGCATTTATCCTTTTTTTGTGGGGAGCACTTATTGTCGTCTCTCCAGATAAAATTGCTGATTCGTATGTACCACATTTTAAAGTTGCCAGAATTGCACTCGGAAGTACTGGCCGCATTCTTATGGCAATAACAGTCGTCTTGGGTACTTTTGCTGCTACTTTTGGTGTGTTCCGCGTTCTAGGGAGCAGGTTTGCTAACCTTACGTGTAAAGGAGAGTCGCAGAGCCGTAAAATTGTAGGATCAATTATGGCACTGATCGTTGGCGGTGCAATGGCGACAGGCTGGGCCGGAGAGCCTGCTTTGGATTATTTGATTGCGGCAGGATTAAGTTTCTGGTTCTTGGGATACGCTGTTGTTGATTTAGTGGATGTGATCGCAAGCAGTGAAGCTGGAGCTTTCCCTTTCTTGTCTGTGCTTGCATTTGTTTTTCATGTTTTCGCCGCAATAATGAGTTTTTATCTGGCAGAATTTCATTCGTATTTTGGCGCAGCGTTTGGCGTAATGGTATTAATAAGTTTTGTATTTGCGATTGTCCGTATACTTAAAAAGGATTCTTAGGCTGTGATTGAATAATGAGTTTGGAGCTTTTATAATAGGACCTTTTCTCATTTAGTTGTTGAATAGTCACTAGATTCTGATAATCTAAAAGGACTTCTAAATGTTAGAAGCGATAATCCCTGTAACTCCAAATGAGAAGGAGAATAAAAGTGAAAAATCGTATTGTTTTACTATTTATATTTGCAGTTTTTGTAACCGTAACTGCTATTTACGTTGCAGCAAGTCCCGCTTCTGCGGATAGCTTCAATACTGTTTCAGCCGAAACTCTTAAAAGCAAACTAGGGACTGACGGGCTAGTCATAGTGGATTCTCGCAGCGGTTCTGATTGGCGGGGAAGTGAGCTGATTATTCCAGGCGCTATTCGTGGTAAGCCTGGCGCAGAAGATTCATGGGCTGGCGTGATCCCCAAAGATGCTGAAATAATAATCTATTGTGCCTGACCTAACGAATACACTAGCGCCCGTGTGGCGCAGGAATTGGTTGAACTTGGTCATACTAATGTAAACGTCCTTCTCGGTGGTTGGCATGCTTGGCACAGGGGCGAATATCCCGTCACAGAGAAATAGTAAGTTTCTAAAATAAGTATTGTAGAATTGAAATAGCGGTCATGTATTTAGTTGCATGACCGCTATTTTTTGCCAAAAAAAGAACCTCCCGATGATGTGTCTTCAGGAGGTTTCTTATAATTAAGCTAGACACTTTGTTTGAGCGTTGAAGTTACAGTATAAGGGCTTACTATTATACTGGTTTGTCCCGTTCAAGTTTCGGTAAATTTCTATGCTTTCTAAGTGCTGCCACTTTGAAATATCTACTGATTGTTTTACGTTTTTCTTTCAAAGCATCACGCTGTGCGGCCAACTGAGCGGCTTCATTACCTTTAGGTTTGTACTTATTCTTAATTCCGCGGAAAGAGACTTTAACTTTTTTATCCTGAAAACTCTGGTCTAAATTATCAACGATTTCGGATTCAGTGGTGTATTGATCTTCGAACTTTTCAACCCAGAAATAGATTTCAAAGTCCAATCCAAGCTGTCCGAATCTTTTGAAAAGGATGGACGGTTCTGGGTCTTTTAAAACTTTTGGGTGTTTCTTAACAATTTTGAGCATTACTTTTTTTGCTTTTTTGATCTTTGATCCAGGAACAAGAGTGATTGGGATTGCTACGCGTATTCTAGAGTCGCGGAAATTAAGGTTGACGATTTCACCTTTGAGGAAGCTTGAGTTGGGAATGATTACCATGCTGTTATCTAGTGCGCGCATAGTTGTGTTTCGTATGGAAACATCTTCAACCACTCCTATCAGCTTGTTTCGTTGCAGCGTATCGCCTTTTTTAATGGAGCCGCCGAATAGGATAATCAGTCCACTAACAAAGTTACTTACAATATCTTTTAGCCCGAAACCAATACCGATGGAAAGTCCACTTGCTATCCAAGTCAATGCCGACATCGGAATTCCGAGTAGGGACAATGCTGAAATGATAAAAATTACCCAGACCAGATAAGACCCGATAGTCGAAAAAGTATGCGCCAGAGCTGATTCAAGCTTGCGTCCGGCAATAGATGTCGATGACACCAGTGTTTTGAGCCAGAACAAAATCAAACGCGAAGTGAAAAATAGAATCAGGATGTAAAATAGGCTTTTAATCGAAATCGCCGCACCGGCAATTTTAATATCCATGTGCCTGAAAACAAACTTCGCAAACGGTATGCCGCCCATATATGCCATTGCCCATGCGATGAACATAAAGATGATAACCGAAACCGAGAGCGGGTATAGCATCTGTACCATCTGGTTTTGCTGTCTTTTTTCGCCTGGGCAAACTTTTTCAGGTTGAACCGCTTCATCTTTTATTTCAGCAGCGTTGCCATCACTTGCTTCCCCAGATTCTTCAACTACATCAGATCCTTCAACCGCATCAGGAACTTCTGGCGCGGTCATAATAGTTTTTAGCGCGTTGCATATTTGCAGCGTCACAAGGAAGAGGAACCAGACCTGCGTTGTAATCATGGCCTGGGCACCTAATCCAAAGATGGTTGCGAAAGCTCCCAGCCCAAGAATATACATTGAAACTTTAGATGTCGTTTTCGTTATTGCTAATGACTGCCTCTTTCTGTTTGATCTCATCACCGCTAACGCAATGAGGCTGAGGCATATCCAGATGGTACCAATGCAATCTACCGGCATGGTCAGCATGTGGAGTATATCGCCCGCAGTCATAAGAGCCCAGAGGGTAAACATTGGAGTAAATACTAGCGGGGCAGGTTGGCTTTTCTCTCTTGCCCATAAAAAATTTCGGGCGCAAATAATAATCCCTAAAGTGATCAGTTCAGTCCATATCAAGCCAGTGATTTGGTTTGAAGTGAAGAGGGTTATTTTGCGCGATATAAATATCCCCGCTCCAATTGAAAGCATCATCAGCCCGAAATTGTACGCAGACATTGAGTGTTTTATAAAGGATGGCCGTTTCAGCAATGTTTTGACTGCGTGACGAAGCACGACCCAGCATACCAAAGATATGATAGCTAAGTAGATCATGAAATCAGTCCAGCTGACCCATACGAACAATGGATAATAAAATTTAGAGTGGCTTCTGTTCCATTCGTGGAAGGAGTATGAGATATCCTGCCAACTGCTAGGTTCTAACAGTGTCGGGCCACTTTCAAAATAGAAATCTTCCATTGCTGTTCTATAATATGTAGTTGTCTGAACTCTATTTTCTTCAATGGCTGCGACGGCTCGGTCTGCACGACTTAGGGACTTATCTATCTCTTTTTTGATTACACTTGCGTGTGCATGTATTTCATTAAATTTTTTGTAGGTTTTATTTAGCAGTTCTTTTTTTACGTTAGCTTTCAGGCTGGTATCGATATTTAACTGTGCCAGAATATCAATATCTTGCTTTATGTTTTTGAGACGGTTTTTTTCAATGAGCAGATTCTTTTTAGCATTTAAAATATAATCGTTAAGGTCATCCAACTGCAGTAGGATTGTTCTATATGACCATGGGGTCCGTTTCGCTAGTCCGCGGAGAAGTTTTAGTTGGTCGAGCCTATCTTTTGCCTTGTCTATGCTGTGGTTAAATTTTGTGACCATAGCGGGCAGGGTTTTTTGTAGAGTTAGCACTGCTGAGTTCTGTTCCACGATATCCTGTTCAATGCCTTCAACCATGAAGGTCCAAGTTGCTTTGTTCGATTCTGCTTTGGCGGAATTGAAAAAAGCAACGCTAAGTAGCATCAAGGTAGTGGTAATCAGGATAATTGTATTTCTTTTGTATGTTGTCATCTGGCTCTCCGGTGCTTGACAAGTCCGGTATGTTTACGTTTAAGAATGGTGATTCACTGACTGCTTTAGGCTGCTTTATGCAGTTTATTCTGTTGTACTTCTTTTATTATTAAATACTAAAATAAAGTTATTTTGTTTTTGTTTTTACACTTTAGGTGTTTGCGACAAAGAAAACAAACATTTTTATATATATTGTTGCGGTATGGAGTAGCCTTTGAGTAAAATTTATCTGATCGGTCCCAGGGCATGTGGTAAAACCACGGTGGGTAGAGTTGTCGCGAAAGCATTGCAATTTGATTTTTACGACAGTGATGCGGTGATTCTTGAAAAAGCAGGGTGCGCAATATCCTCTTTTGTTGAATATAATGGGTGGGATGCATTTCGGGATCTAGAAACTAAAGTCCTTAAATCCCTTTCAGAGCTTGATAACGTAGTAGTTTCCTGTGGTGGTGGTATTGTTGTCCGCACTGAAAATATTGAAATTTTGAAAGAAGGGTTTACTGTTTATTTAAAGACGGATGTTGATACGCTGGTCAACCGTTTGTCGGCTAACCCTGAACATGGTCAGCGACCTTCGCTTACAGGTAAGCCATTGGCAGAAGAAGTCCGTGAGGTTCTGGAAGAGCGTGAGAGCTTATATTTAGACTCGGCTACGGTTACTGTTAGCGGATCTGATAGTATTAAAAGGCTTAGTGCTGGAATTGTAGAAGAATTTAATTTGATTGAGAATGGAGACGTAAAATAATGAGCGGTAATACTTTCGGTAATCTGTTTAAGGTTTCCACTTACGGTGAATCTCATGGTCCCGGTCTTGGCGGAGTTATTGACGGATGTCCTGCGGGTATTGAACTGAATGAGGAAATTATTCAGCTTGAACTGGACAGACGTAAGCCTGGATCAGGCATTGCCGGAACCGCTCGCAAGGAAGCTGATATAGTAAAAATTTTATCCGGTGTTTTTGAAGGCAAAACCACCGGAACTTCCATCGGTTTCCATATTGAAAATACGGATCAGCGTTCCAGAGATTATTCAAAAATTATGAATGTCTACAGACCCGGTCATGCAGATCTAAGCTACGATGCTAAATATGGTTTCAGAGATTACAGAGGCGGCGGTCGTTCTTCCGGCAGGGAGACAGTTTCCCGTGTTGCCGCTGGTGCTGTTGCGCAGGAAATATTGCGGGGCGAGGGTATAACTTGCAACGCGTATACTGTGCGCATAGGTGGTATTGATGCTGTCATAACAGATCCGGATGGTGCTTGTGACCGATTGTTTTTCAGCCCGGATGATAGCGTTCTCGAAAAATGGGAAAACCGTATCAAAGAGGTTCGCTCCGCAGGTGACACTCTTGGCGGTGTTGTTGAAGTTTGCGTGAAAGGCGTTCCTGCTGGTCTCGGCGAACCTGTGTTTGACAAACTTGACGCAAGGCTTGCCTATGCACTGATGTCTGTCGGCGCTGTGAAGGGCGTAGAAATTGGATCAGGTTGCGTATCCGCAGATTCTACGGGCATTGAAAATAATGATTTTATTAACGAGAAAGGATTCCTGTCCAATAATGCAGGCGGAATTCTTGGTGGTATTTCAAGTGGGCAGGATATAATCGTCAGGGCGTACGTGAAACCTATTCCGTCTATTAGTATTGAACAACAGACAGTTGATAGCGAAGGTCAGTCTGCGGAAATAAAGATTGGTGGCAGACACGATATCTGCGCTATTCCACGCATTGTTCCTGTTCTTAAGGCAATGGCAATGCTTACTATTGCCGACCATCTTCTTCTGCAGCGTAGAATGAAATAAGTAATATCTTAAAATAATAGTAAAAGGGGAGCGCAAATATAAATTGTGCTCCCCTTTTTTTTGAAAATTATTTTGCTTTTTTGAGCCTGACTGCGGTTCCATAGCACGAATAAAATCTATCCCCTTCAGGATGAAATGAAACGGCCTCGCGGTAACCGAGAATGGCGTCTGCATTCGCATCTATTGCCTGAGCTATTAACCCGTAGAAGGCATTATCAAAGTTGTAGCTACGACAAACGACCAGCCCGAAAGTTCCCATTACGTCTCTATTGGGAATTTCCTCAATGGTAACAATCTTAAGTTTTCCGCCCAAGTACATAGTGCGTGCCATTTCAAGCCGCTGTTCTTTCTTGGCGTCTTCCTGAGATCTACGTCCTTTTCTGGCAGGACTTCCGAACATAAGAGCCATATTTTTATCCTCTTTAAGTCTTTATGATGAGAGATTTCTGCCCTAATTCGGCATGAATATCAACAGACAGTTCAAGAAATGTTTTGTGTTAGGGCGATGATATCTGCTTTCAGCAGGTCCAGCTTCACTCCAACTTCATTTAAAGCTGCAGAAGCGTTTTCCTGCTTATTCTCCCTGCATGATCTTTCAAGTCTTAGAGCTGCCTTAGAGAGGGCTGTTGCCGAGAGGTTGGCTGCTGATCCTTTGAGGTTGTGAGCTAGATCACCCGCTTCTTTTAGCTCATTGTTTTCAATTATGGGGTTTAGTTTATTTACGAAGTTTGAGTTATAGGTCTCAAAGTTATTGAGGATACTGATTAGAATATCCATATCCCCACCTATTCGTTCTAAAGCTTCTTTAATGTCTAATTGCTGGTATTTTGATAAATCAGCTTCTTTGGCAATAGTGCTTACTTCGGGTTTGAGTCCAGAGTCCTCTTTTACAGAGGATGGTTTAGGTAACAGGTGAGCTTTGATGGTGCTCATCATTTGATTTTTATCAATGGGTTTAGGTATGTAATCGTCCATGCCAGCTTGTAAACACTTCTCTTTATCTCCGCGCATAGCATGGGCTGTCATTGCTATGATAGGCAGGTCAGGCAATTTCAATTCCGTGCGTATGGCTTTAGTTGCTTCATATCCATCCATTCTAGGCATCTGTATATCCATAAGTACAATGTCATAGCTGTTTTCAGCGATCATTTTTACTGCATCAAGTCCGTCAACCGCAGATTCAATTGTCATCCCTGTAGTCTTTAAAATTTGGATTGCGACCTGACGGTTTATGGGGTTGTCTTCAACGAGTAATGCTTTGATATTCTCAAATATACCTTCATTAGAGAGGTCCGGTTCACTGATCTGCTTCACGACACTATCATGCCCGAATATATTCAAAATAGTTTCAAAAAGGATGGCTTGTTTTAAGGGTTTACCTAGTACTTTCGTTATGCCTACTTTTTTTGCTTTTTCGGTTGCCTTGTTAATATCAGTTGCGGTGATCATAATAATAGGAAGATCCTCATTTGAATGATCTTTTCTGATTATTTGAGCAGCTTCATCTCCCTTCATACCTGGAAGTCTTAAATCCATTAATATAAACTTATATGGATTGCTTTTCTTTAGTTCTATCAGTTTAATCCCTTCTTCAGCAGAAGGACTGCTTTCAGGGATAAATCCAAATTGCTCCAGATACTTTTCCAGTACAGATCGTACAGCTGGATTGTCATCAATTATGAGTACAGGCTGATTTTGAAGTTCAGCAGGCAATGGATAGCTTAACGGCGGCGCATTGGGGACTAGTTCTGGATAGATTTTGAAGAAAAATGTACTCCCTTCGCCCAGTTTACTTTCAACCCAGATCTTCCCGCCCATCATATCTACAATTCTTTTGGATATGGTCAGTCCGAGGCCTGTTCCACCATATTTTCTAGTTGTTGATCCGTCTGCCTGCTTAAAAGCCTTGAACAGGTGAGGTTGCACTTCTTCTGAAATTCCTATTCCGGTGTCTTTCACCGCAAAGAGAAGCTCTGTTCGTCCATCTGCAATTGTTTCAGCCTTAACTTTAATGGTTATTTTGCCTTCGTTGGTAAATTTGAAAGCATTTGCGGTAAGGTTTGCTAATACTTGCCTGAGCCTGACAGGGTCTGTCATTATTCTTCTGGGAACGTCCGGCGTAATATCAATAACAAGCTCTGTTTCAGATGCTATCATTTGCTCAACAAAAAGGTCGGCAATATCGGCAATCAATTGATGGAGGTCGAAATTAACTTCCTCAAGTTCAAGTTTTCCGGCATCTATTTTGGAAAAGTCTAAAATATCATTGATAAGTCTGAGTAAAACTTGTCCGGAATTGACAATGATTTTTAAAAATTCGTTTTGTTTCGGTGTAACATCTGTTGCCAGAGTTAGGTCGGCCATGCCGATGATGGCATTCATCGGCGTTCTAATTTCATGACTTACGTTGGCCATAAATTGACTTTTGGAGCGAGACGCCGCTTCCGCTTCATCTTTGGCAAGCTCAAGTTCAGAGTTAATATTTTTGAGTTCTTTATAACTGTTAGCTAGATTTTTGTTACTCTGTTGTATTTTTTGCTGAAGTTGTTCGCGATTTTCCTTAAGTTTAAAATCCTGTTCTTCAATCTGTTGAAGCATGTGGTTAAAGTCTTTAACCAGAGTGCCCATTTCGCCCTGACATTTAAACTCAACCCGTGCACTGTAGTTTTTATCAACAGAAATTTGGCGCGCTGTTTTTGATAGTTTGATAATAGGTGTAATAAGAATCTTCCGCATGGCGACAAAAATTGTCACCATAAGGAGAACGACAAGCAACATGGTTCTAAATAGAGATTGTAATATTGAGTTGTATAATTCTTCTTGAATAAATCTTTGGCTTAGAAAGATTTCAACAGTACCAATCGGCTGCTTTAATACCGTAATCGGGGCGCTTCGTTTAATGAAATCTCCACGGGGCCATGCAACAAAATCAATAATTCTCCACTCTGTATTACGTATTTTCCCGGCAAAAACGTTTTTCCCATTATCTTCAGTTACGATTATTGCTTTGATTCTTTCATCATTCATTTCAGATAAAATAATTCTGCTTATTGCTGATTGATCAACATTCCAAAGAGGAGGAATCAAGGACTCAGAGAGTCTTTCGACAAGGCCGTCTGCCTTGAAATTAAGTTCTTCAAGCATATTGTTACGCATAGAAGAATAGTCGTAAGCGCCTGATATTATGAACGCAATCACCGAAATAAGTACGATTCTTATGCTTATTCGTGTTTGAACTTTGTCATTTTTAAACAATTTTAGTCCGCTGTTCTTAGGATACAAGTGGGAATCTAAATACTAATATGATTTGCTTTATTTCTTTATCATTACGGCATATTCAGTGCAAGATAAACTAAACGGTTGCCTGCGTCAGTAAGCAGCCAAATTGGATTATGGACAAGTTTGTCCGTGCAAGTTAAATAAAAATGCATTTATTAAGATTAAGGACGGACTATAAATAATGAAAATAGCTTTGCTACAGCTGAATTTCACGGTTGGGGATCTTGAAGGAAATATTAAGCTCATTTTAGATGGAGTAGATTATGCTGCTGAGCGTGGCGCAAAAATATGTGTAACTTCTGAGCTTGCTATTACTGGATACCCCCCACGGGATTTGCTGCTTAATTCTGATTTTGTAACGCGGTGCAGAGATGCTGTCGCGGAACTATCTCGCAAGATTCCTGAAGATGTTGCCCTGATTGCAGGCGGCGTTGACATTAATCATGATGAGTGTGGCAATCCTTTGCGAAACGCGGCGTGGTTAATTGAGCGCGGAGCTGTGCCTCGGGTGTTTTATAAGTGGTTGTTGCCGACCTATGATGTTTTTGATGAGCAAAGATATTTTGAGCCGTCTGAAGAGGTTAATTTTTTTGAATTTGGTGGCATCAAGATGGGCGTGACTATTTGCGAAGACGTATGGAATGACCGCAAAAGTTGTAATGATGGCGTGCGCTATGGAAGAAATCCTCTACCTAAAATAATGAGTAATAAGCCTGATGTTCTGATTAATCTTTCAGCTTCTCCATTTAATATAGGAAAGCAGCATGTGCGTGAGAAGATGCTCTCATCTATTGCTGCAAAGTATAAGGTGCCGGTTGTATACGCAAATCAGGTGGGTGGTAATGATGACCTCGTCTTTGATGGTAGGAGTTGTGCCTTTAATAGTGATGGCGAACTTACTGCTCGCGGAAAGGGTTTCCGGTCCGATATAGTCATTGTAGATGTTAAGAGCGGCGCAGGCAAAATAGAGGAAGATGATTTTTGCGAAGAGTCTGAAGCGTGGAATGCTATGGTGCTCGGGGTTCGCGATTATCTCGCAAAAACTGGATTTAAGAAAGTAGTATTAGGTCTTTCCGGCGGAATTGATTCAGCTTTAACTGCCGCTGTTGCCGCTGAAGCTTTGGGGGCTGATAATGTTCTGGGCGTGTTGATGCCTTCACCCTATTCCAGCAAGGGAAGTATTGATGATTCGTTAGCTCTTGTGGAAAATCTGGGTATTAAATCAACGACCATTCCGATACATGACCTTATGGGGAATTTTGAGCAGGCGTTAGCTCAGTCATTTGAAGGATTGCCTGATAATGTTGCGGAAGAGAATATTCAGTCTAGAATCCGTGGAAATCTGGTCATGGCTATTTCAAACAAGATGGGCGCACTGCTTATAACTACTGGCAATAAGAGCGAACTTGCGGTTGGTTATTGTACTATTTATGGAGACATGGCTGGTGGGTTAGCCGTTATTTCTGATCTTTATAAAACGCTGGTGTTTAGAGTTTGCAGATGGCTAAACGAACAGGGGATGGGTGAAGTCATACCCGTAGCCACCATCGAGAAGCCGCCATCCGCGGAGCTCCGCCCTGATCAGAAGGATGAAGATTCGCTGCCTCCATATGAAGTGCTAGACCGCATCATTGAACTTAGGGTTGAGCACCATATGTCTGAGACGGAAATTTTACGTGAAACAGGTTTCGATCCTGAGATTGTAACAGGCGTATTAAGGCTGATTAAAATTTCAGAGTTTAAACGTAAACAGGCCGCTCCGGGGCTTAAAATAACCTCCCGAGCTTTCGGAACTGGGTGGAGAATGCCAATTGCCTGCCGTTTTACGGGCTAGGCTTCTTGTTGTTCAACTTGTTCTCCGCAGATTTCAAGCCAATGAAGAAGTTTGTCTGCAAATCCGTTTTGTTCCAGCCAGTCCGCATTGAGAACATGGGGGGCATATTCTTCATTGCGGAGGTGTAGTTCGTGTTCGAAGGTGTTTGCCACATGGACGATCACTGCTGGCGTTAAACCGCTTGTGGTTGATTGCGGCAGGTCATGATGGCAGTAGACCGCTTCGACTACAGACTCATCAAATCCCCATAAAGCGAGCAGGTATGCTCCTACCTCGGCATGGGTAAAACCGAAAATGTCTTTTTCGACGTCCTTAATGGGCATGTTTTCACTGCGAACATTGTTAAGGATTTCCGCGTATTCAAGTGGAAAAGATGTGGCGAGAATGAGCTTCCCTATGTCATGGAGAAATCCAGAAAGGAAAGCGTTCTCAGCGGCATCATTGTCTCCTCCTTCAGCCTTAGCAATCATCCGTGCCATCAGTCCTGTGTACTGGCAATGCTCTCCAAGTTCGTCAATTGAAAAATCTATGCCGCGATTTTTGTTGGATTCAAATAGATGCATTCCGAGAACCAACCCTTTGATTGTATCTGTTCCAAGTAATGCTACAGCTTTTTCAGGGCTTGATATGGTGGCATAAAGGCCGAAAAAGGAAGAGTTCACCAGCTTGAGTATTCCTGCTGTCATACCTAAATCTTCGCTGATAAGCTTGCCTATCTTGTGTATTGAAGCTTCCTCACTTCTTAGTTCCTTTTCCAGCTTGATATATAGATCCGGCATGCTTGGAAGTTCATCAATTGATGTTATGGCTTTTGCAACATTTTCGTTAAGAAAAATATTTTTTAAAGTGAGACTTCGTTTTATGGCGTTGATTAATCCATCTGAGGAGCATGGCTTATGTATAAACTGATGCGCCAACATTACATATTCCATGGAATTTTCTGCATCATTACGATCTGAATAAATGAAGCGGATAGCTCCGGGCTGGCTTTTTTTTATTTCTGATAGAAGAGTCCCGTTAGGTGATTCATTGATATTAAAATCAACGATCACTATATCGACGGGTTGAATCTCAAGCTGTTCCAATGCTTCATTAGAAGAATCGGCGGAATGTATTGTCCACTTATCTCGCATTGGGTGAAGCATTGTTATCAAAGCTTCAAGTTGTGATTTATCTTCGTTTACAATGAGGATGTTTTTCTTGGATAGCGGCATATTTTCCCCTTTAAATAATTTGGGGTTATGAACAAATGGAGTACGTTTATATTGATCTTAAATATAGCATGCAGTTATGTAATTGAAAACTCAAAAAAGAAAGATAATTCTACTAAATTTTTGCTTTGATTCTATTTTCGTAAAAAAGGGGTTGCTCAGAATTAAATCTGAGCGACCCCTTTTTATATGATTTGGGTAGTACTAGTTATTTGCGGAGAAGAACATAGGGACGATCAGAAATGAATTGTTCATTGATTATTTCGACGTTGTCAGGGCGATTTTCCCAGCGGTCATAGTATTTTCTCTGCATGACGAGGATAACTTTATCCTGTTCTTCAAGAATCCTTTCAATCTCTGCGAAATCGCTTGTTTCGTGAATGTTCGTTCCTGCATAGTAAGAGAAAATGCCGGAGTATATTTTGTGTGCAAGCGGATAGCTACCTTGTTCTACATATTTCTTCATTATTTCGCCTGTCATGCGCGGGCTCATGAGGGGATCAAGTGAAGGCAGTGTTTTTAGTGCTAAAGGCTGAATCCATAGGGTCATGGTTGCTGCCATGATAAGTAGACCCACTTTTTTGCCTGAGTTTCTAGTCGCTAGCAGGGCTAGTCCGCCTAATCCTAAAATCAGAACGGTGAATGAAAGGCCTTGCAGTGCAAAATCAAACGGGAACAGTATTTCAGCAAATGGAGTGGCTACGGCAAGAAGCAGGTAAACGCATGCTATAGCGATCCAGAGTTTTTTAGAATTAATAGCGGGAACCGCACCACCTTCTCCCATAAGACCTCTGGCTGTTAGAATAGCAAGAGGTGCAAATAGTGGAAGGATGTAGATAAGCACTTTGATGCTAAGGCAGGTCAGCATTACAAAGCCGCTGATGAACATAATCCATGCCCAATCTCTACCATCGTTTTCACTGCTTTTTCTATGAGCGGTAAGACTTTTCCAGTATTCCATATTAAACATTTTTTTTAGTGGAACAGCGAAAATTGCCATTGTCCACGGCAGCCACGCTAATGGGAAGGCTACTAGGTAATACTGAAACGGTTCTTCGTGATGGAAGGAGCTTACAGCCCTTTGGTATATCTGTTTGTAGAAAATGTTATGAATGAATTCAGTTCCATCTACCATTATTGCGCCAACCACCCATGCGAGCAATATTGCGGCAAGGATTCCAGTACCTTTCAGTACAGCTTTACTGCGTAGTAAGCCCAGGTTCTGTTTCCAGAACAGGTAGCAGACCGCCGTAAGTAGCGGGAATACTATGCCGAGCGGCCCTTTTGTGAGTGTGGCTATGCCCATAAGTGCGAAGGCGGAAAGAATCCAGCGCGGTGCATTGTTTGAATGGAATGCCTTGAATAGGCAAATGTTTGTCCAGATTATGAAACTAGCAAAAAGCAGATCCATGCGCGAATAGTGCGCAATGCCTATGAAGAAAATATTTGTAATCAGTACCAGCCCTGTCGCTAGGGTAGTTTTGCGTCCGCAGCCGAGAGTCTTAGCTAAAGCTACAGTTGATGCTAAAAATATTCCCGCCGAGATTGCTGAGCCTAGGAAGAACACACTTATGCCGTCTGCCGGAGTAATGGTGTCTATTAGGGACAGGAACCAAAAATATACGGGAGGCTTGTCAGGGTATGCGACTCCATTAAGATACATAACCAGCCAGTGACTGGCATCTTTCATCTGATGGTACACTTCTGCGTAGCGGACCTCGTCTGAAAACCAGAGTGAGCGATAGTCCATGGTGAACATAGATTGCAAAGCAAGAAGCATCAGCACGCTGATCCATGGATTCTTTTCCATGAAATCCCATATGAGGGATGATTTATTATTCATTTTAATTCTCTTTTGAAAAAAGGTGAGTAGCAAAGCCCGCAACCGAGCCTAGCATCCAGCCGAAGAAAACATCGCTCGGGTGATGCCATGTGAGATATACGCGGCTAAGAGCCACAGCTGCTGCAAAGGAACCTAACAGCAAGGTTAGCAGCAGAGTTCTGTATCTTAGAATAAGAGGCAGTGATGCCCCGTAAACTTCGCAAGTATGACCGGACGGGAGTGAGTTGAACGCCCCGCGAGTCGAGTAAGGCTCAAATAGCAGCCCTTCGCCGGGGCGTGGTCGTCCTATCGCGATTTTTAAAAATCTTACGGTAATCAGGCTGACAACAAGTTGCACCGCTAAAAATACAAGCGCAAACCTGAGCCTTGATTTTTTTCTCTGCCGTATACCTGTAATTAAAAACCACAAGTAGACAGGATAGAATACCGCGTTGCCCCAATCTGTGATTATTTTTGCGATGGATTTATAATTTGGGTTCGCGAGAGCATGAGCTCTGCACCATTCCGTCACTGCGGTCTCACTTCCGAAGATGCCGAGCAATAGTGCAAGGCCGATCAAGAGTGGTAGTGATGCCAGTATAAAATGGCATATGCTGGCATATTTATGAATGAATCTTATCACACTATAAACCTAGACCTTCTCAACTTCTGGTTCAACGTCTGATTCAGCTTCAATTGCGGCGGCACTGGCAGCTTCAATTACAGCGTCTTCGGGGAATTTATCCGAGGTAAATCTTTGCCATGTTTCTTTGTCCACATTCATGTCTGTAAGGATTTCTGAAAGCTGTTTACCTTCTTTTTTCCAGTACTTATAGCTGTGGTCAGGGCAGGAGAATGGAATAACTAGAGTCCCGTCTTTCATAAAATATGGTTCGTCGTGTTTTGTTTCGCTCATGTGCAGGGTTTACACGGGCATGGCTGGCTATTCAAGTGAAAAAACCTCTAACACGGGCAGGTGTGTCAGAGGTCTTTTCATTATGATGGATCTAGGAAGTATGGAGCTTATTTATTGCCGTCTGACTTTCAGGCGGCGATTTTTTTATTTTCTAAATTTAGACAGCGGTCCATGTATCTAACCTTTTTGATTGTCTTTTTAGCAATCTTTTTAAAATGAGGCAGATCTTTTTGTTCGTAGTGTGTCTTTGCTCTTGCAAGGCCTGCCATGTCCAGAATCTCATTGTAGAGATAAGGAAGGTAGAGCGGGTCCTGCCGCAGGAAGAAATAAACATCATGAAATGTTTTATGGATTTCAGCCTGATTCTTTGAGAGTTTGCGGAAAAGTTTATCTAGTTTTTTTGTCGCATTTCTAATTGATACGTTCCACTTTTGACACCTTGAATCAAATTGGGGCGCGGGTTTCGGAGTGCGGGCCATGTTCAGTGCTGTCAAAAAATAGTCCATGCTGCCGGGTGCTGATGCCAGAATCCCTTTCATGTTAACTTTTTGCATGTCTACATTTCGAGTACCGTTTATTAACGCTCCGCCACCGTATAGGTTATAGACGGGAGCCTTAATTTGTTTCAGGTCATCTTCCATTTCGCGCTTGGATGTCATGTACTGAATTGAGGACGTCAAATCTTCACCATCTGCATTCTTGAGACGAACGAGTGCACTTTCAGGGAAAGTAGCTCCTGCATTCTGATGGCCTAAAGCATGTGAAACTTTACCTTTCCATGCGAAATCCTGACCCACCAGAAGGATGTGGTTGAACCCGCACCAGTCAAGGAATCTGTTCAAAGTGTTGCTGACATTACTACCTGCATCGAATATGTATTCATGCTGATTCAATGCAAATGTTCCAAGACCTCCAAGTGTCCACATAGGGATGGTGGGGCCGGGGTATGCTTCAAGCACTTTGTGATCAAGTTTTGTTGAATAAATCAGCGGGATATCTTTAGCCCATTCTTTGTCTAACTGTTCATATACCCGGAGCATAGAATCATTGTAATCGAGGCCGATACAAAAGTTAGGCTTAAGGCCTGTTTTTTGAACAGCAGGCAGAGTTTGCAGAGCTGTTACATATATTGCGTTGCCCGGATTTGCAGCGAGTTGCGGCCCGAATTCAGCGAGGGATGGACCCGCACCAAGGATGACAGCACCTAGTCCTGCTCCCGCATTCTTAAGGGTGGAAATGGTTCCGTCTGATACTGAGCGTGAATAGTTTTCCAATTCATTGCCGACCATTACATCCTGCTTCAACCGTAGGGTGGTCATTTCAACAGTGAAAGATTCCATCTTATTTCTGACAGTTGTGGACCATGCAGCATACTCAGGTCCGAGCTGCTGGCTTGGCATATCAAGGCGTAAATAAATCTTGCCGTATACGAATTGAAGGTCGAGGTCTTTAATGATATTCATCAAATTGCCTTCATCGACAGGGCAAAAATGGAGTTTACCGCTTTTCATGAATGGGCGATAGTCTGTCTGGCCTAGGCAGGCGAGCAGCATTACCGGATTTGGTTCTGAAACGATAACTTTATGTGAGTCAGGTGTGTTCATCAGAACATGGTTTAGTCCATAACCGACATTGCAACCAATAATGAAAGTTGCGCTTGTTTCAGCTCTATCGGGAACTTTCCATTCATTGTATATGAAGTTCGGCATCATTGCTTCGAACATGCCGTTTCCATTTTCCATTTTCCAGTCGAGGATTTCCCATCTGTTTTTAAATAAACACTGGGTTAGTTTTTCTTCGTCAATATCCTGACTGCTCAGCCAAGCGTAAAGAGGCGGGTTGTATGTTTCCAGCGCTTCGATGTTTTCTTTCAGGAATGGGTAAGCTGACATTGATTCCGTCCTTTGCAGTCGGTTGAAATAATTTTCTGTTATCTATATTGGTTGGACGTCAGAGTTTTGTTTCTATTTAGTCTGACGGTGTCCTGCTTGTTATGTGCAAAAATGCTGCCAGAAGAAACAGCATATAAAGTTTTTCAAAACATTATTTAGTTAAATTTAATTATATACCTGAAAGGATTGGATAAAATGTTTGCAAAAGATATACTAGAACTAGTTGGCGGAACTCCTCTTGTTGAGATGCGTCATTTGAATCCAAGTAAAAAAGTCAAGATTCTGGCTAAACTTGAAGCAATGAATCCGGGCGGTTCCATTAAAGATAGGGTCGCACGGGCCATGATTAAACGGGCTGAGGAGTCCGGCGAGCTTACGCCTGATAAAATAATTATTGAGGCGACATCCGGTAATACCGGAATAGGGTTGGCTATGGCTTGTGCTGTCAGAGGTTATAAGTTGATGTTGATTATGCCGGAGACTGCGTCCGAAGAGCGTAAGATGATTATGCGTGCTTATGGGGCGGATATTTTGCTGACACCGGGGCATCTTGCAACTGATGGAGCGATTGAACAGGCGTATCGTTTTTGCCGTGAGGAACCTGAAAAATATCTTTTGACGGATCAGTACAACAACACAGCCTCCATTGCCGCTCATTATAATGGTACCGCGCAGGAAATTTGGGACCAGACTGAAGGAAAGGTGACGCATGTCGTGGCTTGTCTCGGAACTACCGGGACAATCATGGGGCTGACTCAGCGCCTTAAAGAGTTGAATAAAGATATTCAGATCATAGCGGTGGAGCCTAAGCCCGGTCATAAAATTCAGGGTCTTAAAAATATGCAGGAATCATATCCTCCAGGCATATACGATAAGCAGAAGTTGGACCGCATCATTAGTATTGAAGATGCTGATGCTTTTGAATGTTGTCGCAGGCTGGCGAAAGAAGAGGGCGTTTTTGTCGGTATGAGTTCAGGTGCTGCGATGTCTGGAGCTGCCGCCATTGCTGATGAACTTGAAGATGGGCTGGTTGTAACAATTTTCCCTGATGGTGGTGAGCGTTATCTTTCGACTCCTCTTTTCCGTCCGCAGGTCTTTAAAGGACCGAAGATTTTTGACCAATCTACAGGTGAAGACAAAATCTTATCCGGCACTGATGCGGAAACAGGAATGTTCACCATGGGGCCGTCCTTCGACAACCCATTTGATCCTGAGCCGTTTCGCCGCATTGTAATGCTCGATGTGCTCGCGCGTCATCTTGAGCGTGAAGGAAGCAAGGTTTTTGCTCTCGTCGGGCTTGCCGATCTTGAAGATCAGACCCTTGCTGTTTCGCGAGATAGGGGCGTTAGTCGTGAAAGCTTTGCCAAAGAAGTTACTACAGCCATGGAAAAAGCCGCTGGTATTTTAGGCGTGCGCGATACAATCCGTTTTAGCAGGGCTTCTACATGTGTGGATAGAACCATCGAGATTTGCCGCACTATGCTGGCTCATGGTTTAGCTTATGAAAAACTGCGTTCAGTATATTTTGATGTTTCCCGCGACAAGGGATACGGGCATATGACAAACATGGATATTGATATGGTCAGCCTCGGCAAGACCGTTGATATGGATGATTACGTTAAAGAAAATCCACGCGATTTCACATTGCTTAAACGCGCAACTCTACAAGATCTCAAACTAGGCGATGTGCTCGAAACCGAGTGGGGAAATGTGCGCCCGAGCTGGTTCTTACAGCAGGCCGTAACAGCCCTAGAAGGGTTGCCGGGCGTGAGCTTGCTTTTAGCCGGAGAGATTCACAGGTTCCCGCATTTAGAGAATCTACGAGCAATATGGGCAGGGGCGGGAGTTTCTCCGCAAGTATGGATGGTCGCGCAGCCCGTGCTACCCGGTGGGCCGGTACTGCCGTGTGTAGACGAGTTAATTGAGCAGGCTGGGCAGCCAATGGCTGTACGTATGTGGATGCTTTCATCATCTTACAAGAAACCATTAGTATATAGTGAGCAGGCCATTTCCATGTGGGTGAAGAATCAGCAGAAATTGCAGGATCTTGCCGCAGGACTTAGCATGTTAGCCAATGATTCCGGTGAAATTTCAGAAGATATAGACCAAGAAGTTTTCACGCTCAAAAGCGGTCTTTCACAGGCTCTTGATGATAACCTGAAATTGCACAGATTCTGGCCTATACTATTCGGATTTTCCAAGGCCATAAATTCGTTATTAGGGTCAGCAAAAATATGCGGTGCCGAGGCCCAATTATGTCTAGAGCAGTTACTTGAAGTCGATGATATTTTAGGAATATTAGATCATGACAATATGCCTGTGCCGTTCGCAACGCTTCCAGAAGAAGTTAAGATAATCTTAGAGGATAGAGAGCTTGCACGAAGGAAGAAGGATTTCGCCACAGCAGACGCATTACGCGATAAGCTGATAGAGGCTGGATTTAACGTGGAAGATAGTTCTGACGGGGCACGGGTGTTTAAGGTTAGGTGATGTAAGATAAGAGACTCCCAAAACTTTTCGCAAAATTAAAAAGCTCCGCACTTTCTTTTGAAGAGAGTGCGGAGCTTTATTTGTTAGTAGTTCTGTATCTATATGTTTACTTCTTAGTCATCCGATAAACCCCATCCCATTCCTCACCAACTGGTACAGGCGGATTCTTCTTATGTTCTTCGGCTCTTAAGCGGAAAACTTCGGACGGCGTAACTTTTGTATCGGTGAAACGCTCGTGCTTTTGGGCTTCTTTATATAGCTCTATGGCCTTATCCCACTCGGTATTAACGTAGTGTTCGCGGGCCTTATTGAACAGGTCAAAAAGGATTTTTTCTTCGTTGGTCAGGCCGCCTTTCATGGCTACAAGTTCGTAGATTCTGACAGCCTCATTTTTACCTACCACCTGAATGTTATCGATCAACCTTGCTTCTACCAGATCCATTACTTTGCAGGGATTTCCCTCTTCATCTTCGGCATCCATTTCTAGTGTGAAATGACTGACCGCGTTGAATATTCCGAACTGCTTTGCGCCTTCTTCTAATCTAGCCGCAAGGTTAACAGCGTCACCCATCATTGTGTAGTTCATTCGCATGGCACTACCCATGTTTCCTACTACTATTTCGCCCGTATTTACGCCGATTCTCGTACGCATATTGTGAACTACTTTCGGCCATTTTTCATCTGGCGCCCATTGCTCTTCGGGGAATCCTTTGGTGTTTCTATTTGGTGCACCGGGCAGTACTTTTTCTTTGGCCCATTTGTCCCTAAGCATGTTGTTCGCATTTTGCATGGCAACAGCTACTCGGCATCCGCGCAGAGCATTGTCCGGCACATCCATTGGCGCTCCGAAAAAGGCTATGATAGCGTCCCCTTCATATTTATCGAGGGTACCTTTTTCATCAATTAAAATGTCGGTCATTACAGATAGATATTCGTTTAGCAGTTCGACTAGTTGTGTCGCTGTGAGCTTTTCAGAAAAAGTTGAGAAGCTTTGGATGTCCGTGAAATAGGCTGTGATTATTCTTGCTTCACCACCTAGCTCGGGCATTTCGCGATTGGAAAACATTTCGTCAATAAGTTCTGGAGCAAGGTAGGATGAAAATGTCGCTTGTAGGAATTTTTTCTGTCCTTCTTCTTTCCAGAATTTGATTAGAGTCAGTATGGTGAAATTAAGGCCCAATGTGATCAGAGCGTACATGGGAGTAAGGTAAGTGTGATGCTCTCTGAAAATGAATAGTGCTCCGAAGAAGATTGCCCCGCCTAGTCCCGCGACCGGAACAACCATTAAAAGCGTACGTGTCCAAGTCAGGAGTATTGTTGTCAAAATGCCTGCGATAATGACAATTAAAAGCTCAAGTCCCGGAACCCAGTCGGGTTTGAGTATAAAATCTTTGGTCAGAATATTGTCGATAATGGTGGCATGGACTTCAACTCCGGGATAGTCGGATGCGAATGGTGTAACTCGTAAATCTCGCAATCCTGCCGCTGAGGTCCCCATGAAAACTATTTTGTTTTTTAGCTCCTTCACACCAACTTTTCCGCTCAAAACATCTCGCGCACTGTAATACGGAAATTGCATCCCTTTACCACGATAGCGGACAGCCATTTGTCCTTTGGCATCAACAGGGATTACTGTTTTGCCCAGCCTAATGGATTCGAACCCGTGCATGCTCGTTTTTGCTATGATGTTTTTTTTGCCTGTAGCGCGCATAAGCGTTGCCAGTGCTAGGCTTGGATATTGTTTTCCCTGCCATGAAATTACCAGTGGAACGCGTCTTACCACTCCATCAAAATCGGTTATGGAGTTGTAAAAACCACAGCGCGGGGCTGCTTTGGTCAACTCTGGAAGCGGACATATTGCCCCTTGTGCGTCCAAAGTTAGTTTGTCGAGAGATTGCGATCCGCCAGTTTTAATCTGCGCAATAGATATTGGGGCTACTAAGCATTCTGTTTTTACGGCGTGGACTTCTTCACCATCCATAAAGTCGAAATAAAATCCAAGTACATATTTGCCTTGCGAGAGGACATCAGCAAGAACCTGATCGTTATCCATCAACCCTTTGGGTAATCCTTTGAAATCAATTGTAACGCCTAATTCTTTGCGCAAACTTTTTTTAATAGCGTGCGGGGATGTTCTGTCCGGCTCAGCAAGAAGTATATCAAGTCCAGTTGAAAGGGCGCCGGCCTGTGTTATTTTGGCGAGTAGTAAAGCCATCCTGTATCTGGGCCACGGCCACTGTCCGAATTCATTAAGAGATTCATCGTCGATATCTACAATCACAGGGATGTTCGTTTTTGTGCCTACCGGGCTTTGACGCATGAACTCATCATATATTTTATAATCAACAAATTGCAGTATCGGCGGCCTGAAAACGTAGAGGGCCGCAATTATGATTGTGATCACTATTCCTGTTGTGAAAAGGAGGAGTGAGTCAGATCCGTACAATTTTTTTAAAGTATGTTTTATTTTTTTTAGCATGCTAATTTGAATTAAAAGATTGATTTTTTCTGTGATAATGCCATTATATAACATGTAAAAGACAGTTAATCATCTGGATTTTTCTCGAGTATTTATGTATATGAGAGAGGCGAAGGTGTGGTTTTTTTGTCTAATGTTTTAATATATATGATTTTTTTTGGGAGTTTAGCGTGAAAATAATTCGCTTACCTGTCTTGTTAATGGCAGTTCTAATTTTGGCAGCATCTTTCGGTGAGGTTGCGGCGCAGCCTGCAATGTCTGAAGGAATGACTGCAATGAATCCCGATCAGGTTGATGGAAATCCTCATCTTGCATTGATATTAACGGATCTTCTCGCTACTCATGATAGAATTAAAGCTGCGGAAGCTCGCGTAGAATCCGCAGAACATTTGGTTTCTCAGAGCTGGTCTGGTTGGACTCCTAGTATAGACGCTTCGATTGAGGGCGGACGCGAAGAAATCGACAAGCCGGGTGGTGGAACAAATAAGGGACGAAACGAAGAAAAGATTGAAGTAACTCAGCTCCTCTACGATTTCGGCGGAGCTTCCGGCGGAGTTTCAAGAGCCGAGGCTGTTCTGAATGAATATAAGGCTATGCTTGATCAAACCAAGCAGGAGCTGATTATTCAGGGTGTTGATGCATATTTAGGGCTTATTCGCTCAAGAGAAATGCTTAAATACGCCATTCAGTCCGAAGATAGTATGAAGCGCCTTTCCGGAATGGAAGAGATTCTCGTTCAGCGGGGAGCAGGTCTTTCTTATAAAGAACTTCAGATTAAAGCTCAGCTTGCAGGGGCAATGTCCTACAGAGTTACAGTCGAGCGTCAATTGCAGATGGCTCGCAACCGTTATAAATCTGTGTATGGATATGCAGTTACTGTTGACGAAATAGATAAAATGGTTCCTGTAGATATCCCTTCCACATATATGCCAGCATCTCTTGATGATGCGATTACGCTGGCGCATGAACAGAACCCGATGCTCATTCAGCTTAGATACGTAAAAGAAAGATCTAATAGCGAAGTCGATATTCAGGAAGCGACTCTGTTCCCGAAATTTGAATTTGTTCTTGGTGGCAAAAGAAGAGAACAGGATCAGGGTGCAAGTGGCGTAAGAATGGAAAATAAAGCTACTTTGCAAATGAGCTACACCGGTTTTACCGGTCTTAGTGAATATCAGGGTGCTCAGTCTGCAAAAGCTAATCTGCGCGAGATCCGCAAGCAGACTCTTGATGTTAGACGTACTGTTGAAGAGAATGTAAGAAATGCATGGCTTGAGCTCATGACGCTTCGTAAAAATGCGGAGCTGTATAGAACTCAGGCGAATATCACTGCCGAGTTTCTCGAATTGATCAAGAAAAAGAGAGCGACCGGAGAACAGGTTGAGCTTCTCGATATTCTGGTTGGTGAGCGTGACTATAGTACCGCTACAAGCGCAAGCGTTACTTCGGACATTGACAATATAATTTTTGCTTACAGACTGCTTTATCAGATGGGTCTGATAAACCTTGAGGTCTTTAAGTAGGCTGTTTCCCCTTTGGCGGGTATCCGGCAAAGAAAATTCCATGCGCGTTTAGCCCATGGAATTTTCTTGTTTTATGGGTAGATAACTTCGGCAACATTAACTGAGGATCAACTGATGAGAGAGTTGTTGCGCAGATTATCTTTGGTTCCATTTCTTGCATTTGAGATATCTCTTGCTTCGTTTTTTATTAATATCCTTTCTCTTGCCTCTCCTATTTTTGTCATACAGGTTCTTAACCGCTATGTCGGATACGGCTTTGATGGAACTCTTATTACGCTCACGGTTGGAATGCTTATAGCCGGATTTCTCAGTCATGGTTTTACTGTTGTTCGCGTTCGTCTCGCTTCAGCTGTTAATGTCGGACCTGACAAAGCGCTTGCTACCGCAGTTTTAACCTGTCTTTCCCGCGCCAAAATGAATACTTTGGGCCGCATTTCTCCTGCCAGAATCCATGAACTGATGAGTGGTATACAGGTTGTCCAATCCGGTTATGATGCTTCGGTTATATGTTCTGTGCTTGATATGCCGTTCTTTATTCTTTTTGTCGGGGCTGTGTTTTTCCTTAGCCCGGCTATCGCATTGATAACGCTTTTGGCTGTTGCGTGTACTCTTCTTGCTGGCTGGCTGAGCATGCGCCGAGGTAAAAAACTAATGGATTCCATGCGAAATGAATCTATTTCGCATCGGGGCTATTTATCCAATGCCATTTCTGGAGCGGATACTGTCAGAGCTTTCGGTGGCCTGGGTTTCCTTTCTAATGTTCTGGATAGTCAGGTAGAAAAACTTCAAACTATCAAGCGTGACATGGTGCAGAGCGGGACACGGGCGCAGGCTGTCTTGCAGACCTTGGGAATGCTTCTCAGGGTGCTCGTCTATGCTGTCGGCGCGCGCGAGGTTGTGGATGGAACTCTCAGTATGGGAGGACTTATCGGCGCATCCATTCTTTCTGGTAAGGCTCTTTCTGTCTCCGCTTCATTTATGAAGTCACGAAATATGATTGAAGAGGCATCATCTATGATGGGGTCTTTGCAGGAATTCATGAGTCAGCCTCTGGAATCTGTGACGGGAACTGTTTTGAAAAAATACAGCGGCAGTATTGAGATTAAAGATCTTGGTTTTGCTTACCCCGGATCTACCGGACCTCTTTTTGAAAGACTTAGCGCAGATATTAAATCCGGTGATATCGTAGTTATTACGGGGCACAATGGTTCTGGTAAAACGACCCTAGTCCGTCTGTTACTCGGATTGATTGATCCCGGTAGGGGACAGATACTCGTCGAAGGGGTTGATCTTCGCCAAGTGGCTGCTCCGTGGTGGCGAGGGCAGATTATGTACCTGCCGCAGGAACCCAGATTTTTAAATGCCACAATACGAGAAAATATTTGTTTGAATTGCTCTGATATAGATGACGAAAGAGTTGCAAGAATTGTCGAAGCTGCTGGTTTGAAAAGATATCTTGATACTAGTGTGAATGGGCTTGAAGCTCCGGTTATTAATGGTGGGGCTGAACTTGCTGTTGGTGTTCGGAGGAGGCTTGCTCTTGCCCGTGCATTGGCCGTTCAGGGTGCTGTGTGTGTGCTCGACGAACCGACAGAAGGGTTCGACCCGGAAGGGTTACGGATTATGGATATGGTCATTCAGAGCATTGTTAAGGCCAAGAAGACTCTAATTATTGTTACTCAGGATGTACGCCTAGCAGAGCGGTCTAACGTGCTGATTGATCTGAGCACAAAGCCTGTGCCTTTGGTGCTTTATCCTGCCAAAGAACGTGGTGAACAAGCAAATGACAATAACAATCCGCCGAAGGAGAGTCGCTGTGATGACGGGTGCGAGGACGTGAAATGATAAATAAAGAAGCTCTTCATATTTCTGGCGAAGTTACAGCCGCAAGTCATTATTTCCTTTTTTTATGTGTGGCCATGTGTCTGGGATTTTTTGGTTGGGCTTGCTTTTTTGAGCTTGATATTGTCAGTCAGGCCGAAGGGGAAGTTATACCCAGCTCAAGGCTAAAACTGATTCAGCATCTTGAAGGTGGCATCATATTAAAGATTAGCGCTCGTGAAGGAGAAACGGTCGCCAAGGGGCAGGAACTACTTGTTCTTGAAGATACCTCTAGTGATTCCAGCGTTGAAGAACTTGATGTTCGCGTAAAATCATTGCGTGTGAATATAGCGAGGCTTGAAGCAGAAGATAAGGGGCTAAAGGCTCCTGCATATCCTAAGGATATTTATGATGAATTTCCTATGATTGTTGAAAGGTCTCTTAAGCTGTTCCAAACCAGAAAAGATCGCCTTAGAAATGATTTAGAATCTGAAAAAGAAAAAATTATTCAGCGCGAACAGGATATTAAGCAGATTTCTTCCCGCCAGCGTAACGCTATAAACAGCCTGAGACTTTTGCGCGAACAGATTGCTATAAGTGGTGGATTGCTGGAAGAGGGACTTACCTCACGCTACAAGCATTTAGGTTTTCTAAAAGAAGAGTCAAAGCTGAAAAGTACCATTGATGAAGACGTCGCCAAGAAGGCAAAAGCCCGTTCGGCACTTATACAGGCGCAGGCCGATATCAAAGAGATTTCGAACTCATATTATGCCTCGGTCAGAGAAGAGTTGCAGGAAGATAGGCGTGAGCTTGAGGAATTTTCTCAGCGCATAAGAAAGTTTCAGGACAATTTGAACCGAACTGTCATCAGATCTCCTGTGGATGGTGTTATCAAAACTCTATATGCCATGAGTGCTGGCGAAGTTGTTAGGCCGGGAATGACTATTATGGATATTGTTCCTGCTGGTGATAAGCTCGTCATTGAAGCTCGTTTGCCTATTAGCGATATCGGGTATGTTAAAAGTGGACAGAAAGCAGTTGTTAAACTTGCTTCCCGTGATGCTGCCCGCTTTGGGAATCTGGACGGGAAAGTCGTAAATATCAGCCCTGATGCCGATACCACTAAGCGGGGTGGGACATATTACAGAGTCCGTATCGTAACAGATAAAGACTTTTTTGAGCATGATGGTAATTATTACAGGTTATTTCCGGGAATTCAGGTTATTGCGGGAATTCATATTGGGACACGCACGGTTCTTGAATATATTCTGGAGCCGTTCATGGGATCAATGAGTTACGCCATGAGAGAGCGATGAAAAGTAATACGCAGGATATTTCAAACGGGGATTCAACCAAATCCGACTGGCTTGCAAATCTACCGGACAACGGACGCAGATCTTTTGAAGAGGGCGTTAGGAATCACTCCACTGGAAATTATGAGGAGGCTCTTAATTTTTATGCCATGGCACTTTCCTATGCTCCGGATGAGCCCGTTATTTTGTCAAATGTCGGGGTTTTATTGCGCTCTCAGGGCAAAATTAAGGCATCCGAAGAGTGTTATCGAAGGGCACTGGCTATTGATCCTGAGTCGCCGGGATGCTGGACTAATTTAGGCAATGTTTTACGTCATCTGGGCGAACTTAAGGAAGCTGCCTACTGTCATCGCAAGGCTTTCAAGATAGACAAAGGATTTATTGACGCCTATTACAATCTCGCGCTTGTTTTGCAGGATTTAGGCAAGCTTGATGAGTCCATCAAACTTTTCGATTTTTGTTTGAAAGCAAAGCCCGGGGATGTTCGTATTAATTGGGATAAAGCTTTGGCATTGCTTTCGAAGGGGGATTTTATTCATGGTTTCGAAGGTTATGAATACCGCTGGCATCGTGATGAAATAAAGGTACGTCATTTCAAGCAACCGTTATGGGACGGATCTCCGTTAAACGGGAAACATATCTTACTATATAGTGAACAGGGATTTGGCGATACATTACATTTGTGCAGGTACGTTGCTGAAGTTGCAAAGGTTGGGGGGAAGGTTATTTTAGAGTGTCAGGCCGAGCTTACTTCGCTTTTGAAGGGGCTAGACGGTCTTGATAAGATTGTAAGTGCCGGAGATAAACTTCCTGTGTTTGATGTCCAGGCTCCACTGCTGAGTTTGCCTCGTATTTTTAAGCACGAAATCAGCACCATTCCCTCAGATTGTCCTTACATTATTCCCCCTGCTGATGCCGGTTTCCCGCTGCATGTACCGCCCGGAATTAAGTATAAAGTGGGAATTGTCTGGGCCGGAAAACCCACTCATAAAAATGACCGCAACCGTTCTGTAAGCGTTGAGAATTTCTTTGTTTTTTCGCGCCTCCCCGGGGTGATGCTTTATTCGTTGCAGAAAGGAGCGCCTTCTATTCAACGGGATGAATCCGCGTGTGGCTTTTTGGTGCGGGATTTAGCTTCGGGCTGTAGTGACTTTGCGGATACTGCTAAGGTCATGCAGCAACTGGACCTTATTATAACGGTTGATACTTCGGTAGCTCATCTTGCCGGAGCGCTTGGAATTCCGGTTTTTGTTGCGTTACCATATAATCCGGACTGGCGGTGGATGAGAGGGCGTTCTGATTCTCCTTGGTATCCCTCCATGACACTATTTCGACAGCAAAATCCAGGTAATTGGGACCAAGTTTTTGACGAAATGTTATCTTTGTTAACAACGAGAATAAAAGAGTGACGCTTTACTTATATCTGCACATTATAAAACAATACTAGACGGAATTGAATACCTGTAATAACTATCATTCATATATTGTTTTTATAGATTAATTGCTGCTATTTTTTAACGAGCGGGGTCATAGTAAATGTCGAGTAAGATCCTATTAAAGGCCGGGACTAATGAAGTTGAACTTCTTGAATTATATCTTGATGAAGGGACTGGAGAGAAACTTAAACGCTGGTCTTTCGGACTTAACGTTGCCAAAGTTAAGAAGATAATAAAAGAGGACGATTTAAAAAATTTTTCAGGTCGCAAGGATGGATCTTTAAAGAAAACAGGCCCTGCTCAGGTTGATACTAGTAATCTTCTTGTTTTGGGTATGTTTGAATTCATGGGATCCGTCATACCTCTTATAGATTTAAGCGGCTGGCTTAGAATGGATAAAGTCCGCGGCGAAAATAGAATGGTGCTCGTTACTGAATTTAATAAAGTTACCAGTGCTTTTTTGGTTTCCGGTGTAAATAGAATTCATCGCATTAGCTGGGAAGAGCTGGAATCTTTGCAAGGAAATATGGTTAAGTACGCAGAGGGTACAATTATTGGGACGGTCAAACTTACCGATCCGAATCGTATTCTTCAAGTTTTAGACTTAGAACAGGCTCTTGATGATTTGAGTTCCACTAAGACTGATGAATCTTTGAAGGACGTTGAAAAAGTTGATGAAATATTTTTTCAGGCTATGTGTGCGGATGATTCCAGATCCATGCGCAACCTTGTTAAGCAGGCTCTTGAGAAAGGTGGATTCTCTGTTGATGCCTTTATTAACGGGAAAGAATTATGGGATGCTCTTTTGGTAGTTAAAGGGAAAGCAGAAGCGGCAGGTCGTCCAATTACCGATTATTTACAGCTGGTTGTTTCGGATATTGAGATGCCGGGCATGGATGGTCATGCCGTGACTCGCAGGATCAAGGCTGATCCAATTCTAAAAGATTTGACCGTATTTCTATTTTCTTCTCTCATTACTGAAGAGCTACTGCACAAGGGCGATTCAGTCGGTGCGAACAGACAGTATTCCAAACCTCAGATTGCACTGCTAGTATCGCAGGCATGGGAAGATGCTAATACTATGATGGAAGCGCTACATTAAATTATTGAGCAGTTCCCGGCTGAGCAGGGGGGCGTTTCATCTCAATTCTTTCCGTGATGGCTTGTCTGTGGAATTTATTTCGGTAGTCCGCAGCAAAGCTATCGGCTTTTTCTTTTGAGTCGAACATCTTTATAATTACGTAATATTTGTAGTCTGTTTTTATATCCTCACGCACAAATACGAATGCATTAAAACCTCGTTTCCTGACGTTTTGCGCATTCTTTTCCGCAATTTCTACGGAAGTAAAGGCTCCACCCTTCACCATATATACGGGAATAGTTTCAGTTTGTTGTACTAGGGCTGGTTTAGCAATTGTCCCTAGCGCATATTCTATTGGCTGAACTTTTTTCGTGAGACTAGCTGGTTCTATTGGCTCAGGTGCGATGACGTTAAATTTAACTATTTCAGTATTTGGATAGTTGAATTCAAAAGACCATTCTCCAGATTGAAGTTCATTCTGATTCGAAAAATCCCATCCGACAAAATATGTATTATTAGGCTCAAGCAGAAGTGGTATAGAATGAATGGTTGTATACCCTTTCGCGGTTCTAGACGGGATACGAGGGTGCCTCATTTTGATGGTGGTCGATGCTGGGGCTGTCCCGTTTAAAATAAACTCAAAGCCGAAAGATGTTCCGAGTGCCGCGTCAATATCAGTAGTTTCTTTAAGTAAAGTGTGATTTTTAAGGACCTTAATATTGTTGTTATGAGAAAGAGACATTCGGTGCGCGGGGATCAAATAATAAAGCCCTCTGCTCGTGATTTTAATATCATTGGCAAAGGAAAGACTGTGTCCTGCCACAGTCAAAAATAAAACAAATATGCATGTCTGTAATGTTTTTATGAACATTTGCATGGAATTACCTTGCTATATTAAAGCTGTTCTTCCCCGCTCGCAATCAGCTCAAGGGATGCTTCATCAATAATCTCTACTGTCTTCTTATCAACTTTAATTAAACCCTGTTTGCTCATTTTCTTGAAAATGCGCGAAAGGGTTTCCTGTATGGTTCCTAGGTACGAAGCTATTTGCCCTTTTGGGAGGTCTAGTTCCAGAATGTTAGAGTTCTGGGTGGACTTTAATAATAATAGATAGCTCGCCAGTCTTCCGGGAACTTCTTCAAGGCTAAGTGCTGCAACTTGATTCACCATTTGTCTCAACCTTCCTGAAAGTAATGCTAACATACTCATGGCAAGACTTGGATCTTCTTTTATAATGCGTTCAAATCGTTCACGGGAAAAGTACAGTAAAGTGGACTTCTCAAGAGTGATCGCACTCGCAGGGTAACTGGTTCCCTGAAATACAGGCACTTCCCCAAAAATTTCACCTGCGCCGAAAATATGAATGATCTGCTCTTTGCCTGAGAGCGATTCCCGGTAAATTTTAACTTTACCGTCTTCAACGCAGTAAAAACCGCTAGCCTCCTGTCCCATATCGAAGATTTGTTCTCCTCGAACAAGCTTTCTTGGAACTGCGATGCTATTAAGTTTGTCTAGCTGGCTTTCAGAAAGCCCTGCGAACAAGTTTATTTGGCTGAGATTATGTGTCTTTTTCATTACAAATAGCCTTATAAAGAATTAATGGTCTAGCTTCTTGACTCAAGTCAGACTATGTTGTGCTTTTTTCGTTAATTATCAATTTAACAGCCTGATATCATATGCAAGAGAGGTTTGACTATGGAGAAATCGGCAATCGTAAATATTTGTCGGGGAATTAAAGGCGGTGAATGTAGATTCGCTCTTTCTGTAGATGGCGATTTTGCTGCTAGAATTGAAGAGGCCGTTGCCGCTACCGGATGGCTCGAATTCCTTAAAAAGCAGTTCGGGGATAATATTTCACGGCATAAAATCTTTAGTGTTAATGCTGGAGCTTGTCCAAACGGATGTTCGCGCCCTCACATTGCAGATATAGGATTAATTCGCGCATGTGTTCCTGTCATCGAGCACGATGGCTGTACCACCTGCGGTGAATGTGTGGAACATTGCCCTGACGATGCGATGGAGCTCGTTGACGGGAAAGTGGTCATTAACCGCGATAAATGTTTGGTTTGCGGCTTTTGCACAAAGACTTGTCCTGAATCTGTTATTTCCTGCTCATCCAGTGGATGGAGAGTCGTAGTTGGCGGACGTTTAGGGCGTCATCCAAAACTTGGCGCAGAGCTGCCGGGCGTTTATAGTGATGCTGAGGCTTTAGAATTGATTGCTAAGGGGCTGAAACTTTGGATGGAAAACTATGAAGTAGGCAAAAGATTTGGTTATATCATAGATAAGGTTGGTCATGAAAAATTATTACAGGATTAGTACATATATGATAGGTGTAAGTTTGCGCACTGGTTCTATTTACTGAGCCTACAATTTAAGAGGGAGCTGGTTTTGGCTATTATTCTGATTACCATTTCGTACTTGCTTCTTGGTGCTCATAGCGTACGCGGCGGCGATTTTGGTCTTGCAACATTCTTTGTTGGTTGTTTAGCCCTCGCAATGACCAAAGAACGCTGGGCAGGAGCTGTCACGACTGTAGTCCTTGGCACTGGTTCACTTATATGGCTTTTGAAAGGGTCAGAACTAATTAATATGCGTATTAGTCTTGGTGCAGACTGGATGCGCCTTGGCGCGATCATGGGTGTGGTTTTTGCCGTAACTCTTTTTAGTTCCGCTCTTCCTTTTGCTCCCGCAGGCAGGAAATGGTTCATTCGTGACTTTGATAAAATGTGGTTTAAAGCCGCAATCTTTCTGCTGACAGCCGTTTTCCTTGAGCTGACCCGCAGTAACGCACCATTCCCCGTACTTCTAGTAGATAGGTTCTTCCCCGGTTGGGGTAGGGCTGAGATATTTTTAATTGCCACCTACGCTTCGTGGATCGGTGGCAAGATGTTTATGCCGGATGGAGCTAAAAAGATGCGCCCTTTAATCTGGTCAATATTCTCCGGTGCTTTCTTTTTGCAGCTAGCTCTCGGTATTGCCGGATTCGATAAGTTTTTGATGACTGGTAATCTGCATCTTCCCGTACCAGCACTTATTGCGGCTGGCCCTGTTTTTCGCGGAAGCGGTTTCTTTATGCCGATTCTATTTGCCGTATCTGTTCTGCTTGTCGGGCCAGCTTGGTGTAGCCACCTTTGCTACATCGGTGCTTGGGACGATATCAGTAGCCGGATCGGTGGCAAGCGTCCCGATGCAAAATTTCCTCACGCGCTCATCTGGGTTCGTTTGATTCTTTTGGTCCTCGTTGTCGCGGTTGCGTGGAGACTAAGAGCGAACGGTGTTTCCGGCTTTGACGCGTTTATATGGGCTGCTATTTTTGGCGCCGTAAGCTTGTTTGTAATGTTTATATTCTCCCGCCGCATGGGAATGATGATTCATTGCACAGCATTTTGCCCCATGGGAATTGCGGGTAATATACTCGGTAAGCTTTCGCCGTGGAGGATGAAAATCTCCTCGGACTGCAACCAATGTGGTAAATGTAGTAAGGTTTGTAGATACGGAGCCTTGCGAAAAGTAGATATTCAAGCTGGTCGCGCGGGCCTTTCATGCACCTTATGCGGCGACTGCGTTGTTCCTTGCGCGAGCGGATGCATGGGTTACAAACTTCCATTTCTGTCTTCAGAGCTGTCCCGTAAAATTTTTCTCGTATTAGTCATATCGTTACATTGTTTATTCTTAGGTGTTGCCAGAATGTAAATAGTAACTATTATTAACAATACTAAGAAGGCAGGGCTGATTGATAGTGCCTGCCAGTAGTGGTGTAATAAGTTTTCAGTAATAGTATAATCTTAATCGTAGATGTGATATGGGTAAATTTGAATTGCCCCCTTTTATCTTAAAAAATAAAAAGGAGAAAATTATGAGTCGTACTGTAGCTATTGATATTGATACATGTATTGGCTGCGAAGCTTGTGCTGAAGAATTTCCAGAAGTTTTTACCATGGGACCCGCCAATATTCCTCAGGTGTATAATCCCGAGGGTGCTGACGAAGAAAAGATTGAAGAGATTATGGATTTGTGTCCTACGAACTGCATAATTTGGGAAGATTAATAAAAAATTAGAGCTTTTGACTTGGATCAAATACTTCCGATGGGTCTCTGCCTATTCTGCAATCAACGAATAGGAAAACAACTTACCTGAAAAGGAGATAAATTATGTTTTGCAATCAGTGTGAACAGACAGCGAAAGGCACAGGATGTACCGTTAAAGGTGTATGTGGAAAAACCGATGAAACTTCAGCAATTCAGGATCTTCTGATCCGTGTTCTTGCAGAGTTGGGAACCGTGGCAGTTCAAGCTCGTGAAGAAGGAATCGAAATCCCTTCAGCTGTGAATCTTCTTACTGCCGAAGCTGTTTTTTCAACTCTTACAAATGTAAACTTCGATGACGAAAGATTTATTCCTATCGTTAAGAATGTTGCTGCGGCAAGAGACGAACTCGCTGGAAAGATCAAGGGCGGATGCTCTTGTGACGGAGCTACTAAAATCGGTGCAACTGCTGCTGAACTCAGCAAACAGGGCGCAGCTTTCTCAGTAACTTCATTTGATGAAAATCCAGATCTGCGTTCACTAAAGCAGATTCTTATATATGGTCTTAAAGGTGTAGCTGCATACGTTGATCACGCTGCCATTCTTGGTCAGGAAGATCCTGCAGTTTACGAATTCCTTCATGAAGCACTAGCTGCATCCCTCAAGCCTCTTGGAATGGAAGAGCTTGTCGGCCTTTGTATGAAGTGTGGTGAAGTTAACCTTAGAGCAATGGAACTTCTGGATGCTGGTAACACCGGAACTTACGGTCACCCAGTTCCTACCGAAGTACCTCTCGGCGCAAAAGCTGGGAAGGCAATCCTAGTTTCAGGTCATGATCTGAAAGATCTTCGTGCTATCCTTGAGCAGACTGAAGGCACAGGAATTAACGTTTACACCCACGGTGAAATGCTTCCTTGTCACGGATACCCAGAACTTAAAAAATTCAGCCATTTCTACGGTCACTACGGAACAGCATGGCAGAATCAGTTGAAAGAATTTGCTGAATTCCCAGGCTCAATCCTTATGACAACTAACTGCATTCAGAAACCTTCGGAAAAGTACATCGGTGACATTTACACCACTGGTCTTGTCGGATGGCCTGGAGTGACTCACGTTCTTAACGGTGATTTCAGTGAAGTTATTGCAAAAGCAAAAGAACTTCCTGGCTTCCCTGCTGACACCGACAAAGGAACTGTCCTTTGTGGATTTGCAAGAAACGCAGTTCTCGGCGTAGCTGACAAAGTTATCGACGCTGTTAAAGCTGGCGCAATTCGCCACTTCTTCCTCGTCGGTGGTTGTGACGGTGCTAAGCCTGGTCGTAACTACTACACTGAGTTCGTTGAAAAAGCTCCAGAAGATACAATTATCCTTACCCTCGCTTGTGGTAAGTTCCGTTTCTTCGACAAAAAACTCGGCGACATTGGTGGAATTCCTCGCTTGCTTGATATCGGACAGTGTAATGATGCATACTCCGCAGTTCAGATTGCGGTCGCTCTTGCCGGCGCATTCGAGTGCGGCGTGAACGAGCTTCCATTATCCTTCATCCTTTCATGGTACGAGCAGAAAGCTGTATCCATCCTGTTGACCTTGCTCCACCTCGGAATCAAAGACATCCGCATTGGGCCTAGTCTTCCTGCTTTCATCACCCCGAACGTGCTGAACTTCCTTGTTGAGAATTTCAACATCATGCCTATCAGCACTCCAGATGAAGACCTTAAGGCTATCCTCGGATAGATTGTATAGCGAATAGACTTAATTACAGACTTAAAATCGGCGGGGGAGGAATTTCCTTCTCCGCCGTAAAATAAACAAATTTTTATCAGGTTTTCAGGTTCAGGAGAAAAATTATGAAGGTTACAAGAAAGCTCATCCATATAGACGAAGAACTCTGTAACGGTTGTGGAGAATGTGTTCCCGGCTGTGAAGAAGGCGCATTGCAGATTGTTGACGGCAAAGCTAAACTGGTTGCCGATCTTTATTGTGATGGTCTCGGAGCCTGTCTGGGCGAGTGTCCTACCGGCGCACTTACTGTCCGGGAAGTTGAGACCGTCGATTTTGATCCAGATGCTGTTCGAGATCTTCTCGAAGGGCAGGGCAGAGCAGTGCCAAAGCACATGCCATCCCCTGAAAGTCTGAGACTCGGCGGCGCTCCTAAAGAAGAACCCGCATCCGGCGGCTGTGGCTGTGGTTGTTCAAGCTCTAAGATTGAGACTTTCAACCCATCCAAGCAGGTCAAAAAGGTTGTGGATGTTGAAGGCAAATCTGTTGAGTCTCATCTGACCCACTGGCCTGTTCAGCTTAGACTTGTTCCGGCGGAAGCACCTTTCCTTAAGGGCGCAGACCTACTGCTTACCGCAGACTGTGTCGCAGTATCCATGCCCGGATACCACGAAAGATTCCTCCCGGGGCGCAAAGTCCTCATGGGTTGCCCTAAGTTTGATGACGTCGATCTTTACATCGAAAGGCTCACCGCTATATTTGCAACAGCAGGTCTAAAATCCATCACTCTTCTTGAAATGGAAGTTCCTTGTTGCTCCAATATGAGCAAAATTACTGCGAAGGCTCTTAAGAATTCTGGAGCTAAAATTCCTGCCGAAAAGATTATTGTAGCCCGTTCAGGCGAAGTGATTTTTAAGGGAGATCTGGTTCAGCCTATTAGCCTCTAACATCTTAATATCTCTGAAGAGTTGCTAGGTAATATTACCTAATAAAAACAATTAGAGTTTATATGTGTTCAATATGAAACGGTCCCGAAAATTATTTTCGGGACCGTTTTTTTGTTTTTAAAGGTTTATAGCTTTGTGATTGTAGTGCATATTAAAAAATCAAGGAGTGTGAAATGGTGTTGATGCGTAATTTTTGTGTTTTGATTGTTTTTCTTATTGTCTGTTTCGCACAGGTGGTTTGTGCTCATGCTGATAATTTTAAGCCTGTGGTGATTTATCAGGGCAATATTGAGAACAATTCATTTAATGTGTCCATTCACGAGGGTGTTAAAAGGTTCTCGGGCAGGACTGGGCTGAATTGTACAGAAGTTGTTAGCGGATTGGAACCTGAGCAATACTATAGAAGTGTTAAGAAATATGCTGATGGGGGATACTCCCCAGTGTTTCTACTTTATGGTAATCAATTTGATAACTTAGTTGATTTTGTTCGTGATTATCCAGGGACTAGATTTATTGTACTCGATACTGTCTATGATGAACCTAATATGTATTCTTTTGTTCTGGCAGAACATGAAGGCTCATTTCTAGCTGGAGCTTTGGCGGCCATGAGTTCAAAGAGTAAAACCATTGGCTTTGTTTCGGTTGCGGACATTCCATTTATTAGGCGGTTCTGGTGCGGATATGTTCAGGGGGCAAAGTATATTGATCCTCAAATAACCGTTCTTGAAGGTTTTATTGGCAGTTATACTGGATCATGGTTCGACGGTAATGCTACATCTGCTCTGGCGAATGGGATGATGGATATGGGGGCTGATGTTATTTATCAAGCTGCCGGAGGAGCAGGGGCCGCTGTGCTGGAGGCGGTCGCAGACCGCAGTAAACTTGGAATAGGTGTGGATGTAAACCAGAATGGTCTTTATCCCGGCAGCGTACTGACTTCTATGGTCAAGCGTACTGACAAAACCGTTTTTGCAGCCTTGATGCTCGCTAAAAGAGGTATTTGGCGAGATAATTATAAGCGGCTTGGTCTTGAGCAGGACGCCGTGGGGCTCGTGTTTGACGAAAATAATAAATCACTGGTTAGTCGCAAAATGCGCGCACGTATTGAGAGGATACGGAAAGATATTGTTCTTGGGATAATTTCTGTTCACGATTTTACTGAGGATTTGAAGTGTTTTGACCGTGCTGATAGATAAAGATACAAAATTTCATAGCGTAGCCTTGCATCTTGTCTTGGTTTTGCTACTTGGACTGCTCGTTCCCATAACTGCGGGTATGATCATAACTCTTGAGCATGAGCAACTAAAGCTGGAAGACGAGTTAAGCGAGTTTCATAGCGAAACTCTTAAAACTCTTGTGGAGAGCACTGAGGATGCAATGTTATCCTTTTCTCCAGAAGGGGTCCGGAATATTGTCGGTACTCTGTTAAAAGATAAGCGTATAGTTAGTATTGAAGTTTTCTCTGAAATTTTTGATCTCTATCTTTTGCGGGTTTCCAAAGAAACTCCCGATTCTCAATTTGATTCCTTCTCTATGCGAGAAACAGTTGTAAAAGATGGCGAAGTTCTAGGCTATGTCCTAGTTGAAGTGGACAATGGCTGGATAATTCCTCGGGTTGATGAGGCTCGCAATCATATTATTCTTTTGTTCTCTTCCATGTTTTTTGGCGCGTTATTGCTCGTTGTTCCAGCAATATATTTTAAAATATTAAAGCCTCTTAGACGATTGGCACAGCAGGCGGATATTTTATCTAAAGGTGAGCTTGGTGTAGCGTGTGTGTGGCAGGGGCAGGATGAGCTGTCCATGCTTGGCAAGACTTTAGACGGTATGCGCAGTAAGCTTAATGAGAACTTCAACGTCATGAAAGAAATGGCGGTGACTGATGAGTTGACCGGCCTTCCTAACAGACATGGTTTTGCTGAGGATATCAAAAAAAATATGGATTTAAGCAGGCGCTATAAACGCCCTTTGTCCATTGCAATTTTTGATCTCGACTATTTTAAAGCTATCAATGACACCTATGGGCACGGAGTCGGCGACGACGTTTTGAAGGAATTTGCCAGATTGGTTTGTAGCAGGATCAGAAATACTGACCTTTTCGCCAGAATAGGGGGAGAAGAGTTTGTCATGGTCATGCCTGAGACACCAATTGAAGCTGCTACAACGCTGGTAAATGAAATCAGGGAAGTTGTTTCCAGTCAGCCTTTTGCTCATGGCGAAAAGGTAACAACCAGCATCGGGCTGACCAGTTACACTGGAGTTGAAGAGCTTGACGAGCTACTCGAGGCTGCGGATAAGGGATTGTATCAAGCCAAACGGAACGGGCGTGATCAAGTTGTGGTTCAGTCTTAGTCTTAAAATTCAGCGGATATTTCAAAAGCCCTTCGCAGATGATCTGTGAAGGGCTTTTTGTTTGGTGACTAGTAAAAGCTTATTCAAGAATATTTTGCTCAAATCCAGGATGAATACCACCTTGCTGCGGTGCGTAGCTCGGCTGAATGGTTATGCGCGCATTGCTTGAATCTGAGATTGGTCCGGAAGTGTTAACCAGCGGGATTATTGATCCACCATCATTAACCGGAAGTAATGATCTTGTTTGACCATTAAGGGGTATAGTCCAATCCCACGATCCCAAAATTTCCCCGTCGTCAAGTGTAGTTATGGCTGCAGTCATATAAATTAGCTCCGGCCCTACAGTATATGCTCCGGCAAGGGTGCATTTTACGGGAGCAGGTTCATCTTTATCCGCACTTTGGGTTGAAAACTTTGAATTGTCTGCAACAACAGCATATCCTTTTTGAGCTATGCGTGAAGCCACTTGCTCTGTGGTTATCTGCGCGAAGTCTGTTTGAAGAGAGCTACCGCGTAAGCGAAAAACATTTACCGTAATTGGTGATCCCGCAGGAAGAATTTCTTCTAGCTGGGCGGAAATCTTGTCGGCGGCTTTGTAATTAATTTCGATCAATGGAGTTTCGTCCACATTAAAAAAATCGCCTGTTGTGGGTCTTTTACCTACATAATTCATAGTAGCTTCCTGTTGTTTTGCGCAACCGGAAGTAATCATTAATATAAACAGCGTCGATATTATGATATAGTTTTTGCCTTGCATGAAAAACTCTCCGTTTCAAACATATAAAATTTCGTGAGTAATCTGTCGTTAAATTGAATGCAATGCTGAGACCACACATTAAAAGATGCATAATGCCAGCACATTAAATAATAGCCCGCTCATACCTTTTTCAAAAAAAGGATGAAACTGCTCAATTTTATGACTTATTACTCCTATATTTAATCAAGGCGGGAAATAATTTCACGTACAAGGGCAGACATTGCCACAGAAGATTTTGTAGCTTGTTCAATTACCTGTTCATGAGTTGTTTCATCCATGCAGTCTGGGAGATTTTTATTGGTCAAACAAGCAATTCCCATCACTTTCATCCCCATATGGACAGCTGTAACCGCTTCGATTGCTGTGGACATACCTACAGCGTCTCCTCCTAATAGCCTGAACATGCGGGTTTCAGCCGGAGTCTCTAGATTCGGTCCTGATAGCTGCATGTATACACCGCGCTCAAGGCGGACGGAGACAGCTTTGGCAGCTTCAAGAGCCGTGGCCCGCAAATCAGCACAGTAGACCTTGCTCATATCGGGAAACCTAAGGCCCCATTCTTCATAGTTATGCCCAGTTAAGGGAGATTGTCCTGTGAAGTTTATGTGGTCTGTAATGAGCATGAGGTCGCCTGCATCGAAATGCGGATTGATTGCTCCTGCTGCATTGGTTATAAATACTTTTTTTATGCCGAGCGTACCCATTATACGTATAGTTATGCATGCTTCCGCGGCTGTGTATCCTTCGTAAAGATGGAATCTACCGCTGAAAACGAGCACAGGTTTTTTGTCCATAAATCCGTATATTAAGCGTCCGCTGTGTCCTTTTACTGTAGACTGCGGCAGGCCTGGTATTTCGGAATACGGTATTTCGATCGCATCTTCTAATTTTGCAATGGCTTCGCCGAGTCCTGAACCGAGAATTATTCCGATGGTATTCGCTTGAAAATTATCTATCTTTTCTAGTATATGACTGGTAATAGTACATGTTAGGTCGGGTGAGGTCATAGTTTCAAACTCGTAGTTTTAGGGTTGATTTATCACGTACACGCTGGGCACAACTGCCGCGCTGGACTGTTTTTATTACTAACTTAAAAGAGAATGGGATTCTATGGATTTTTCCACTTTAATCGGGATGCTTGTCGGGCTTTCTCTCGTAGTCGGTGCGATTTTCATGGGTGGTGCAGTTGATGTCTTTATTAACTTGCCCGGTATGATGATTGTTATCGGCGGAACTCTTGCGTCTATCTGTGTTGCTTTCCCTTTCGAGGAAGTAATTCAAGCCATGGTTGCTGGCTTTAAGGCTTTTGCTTCAAGAAAAGTTAAGGTCAACGAAGTTGTTAACATCATGGTCAAAGTTGCAGAGATCAGCCGTCGTGAAGGTCTTATCGCTCTTGAGAATGTTCAGACTGAAAATGTTGTTCTGAGGAAGTCTTGCCAGCTTATTGCTGATAATGCAGACCCTGAACTTATCCGTACCACCCTCCAAATCGAAATTTCTGCCATGAAAAGGCGGCATAAAATCGCGCATGATGTATACAAACGTCTTGCCGGTCTAGCCCCTGCTTTCGGAATGCTTGGAACGCTTATCGGCCTTGTGCAGATGCTTTCTAATCTTGAAGACCCCAAAAGTATAGGACCTGCTATGGCTATTGCTATTTTGACCACTTTTTATGGGTCAGCTCTAGCCACAGTGCTTTTCATTCCTATCGGGGCCAAGCTTAAGGCCCGCACACTTCAGGAACAATTGCATCTGGAAATTATTTTTGAAGGTGCGAAATCTATTCTTGAAAATAATAACCCACGCCTTGTTTATGAAAAACTGTCCTCTTTTCTGGCTCCTAAAGACAGAACTGGAGATTAGATTATGGGTGATCAGCTTAAATCATCACTATTGCCGGACGATATTGAAGAAGAAGATGATTCAAATGAGTGGATAACTACGTTTGCAGATTTATGCATGCTTCTACTTGTCTTTTTCATTTTGCTTTACTCTATGTCGGAAATTGATGCTAAAAAGTTTGATGCAACATTTCAGTCCGTCACTAAAGCCATAACTGGCAAGCTACACAAGATCGCTACGAGCAGAGTTTCACGCGAAGAAGCTGGAGCTATTCTCAATCAGGTCGTGACTCGCAGGCAGATTATTAAAGCGCAGAGAAAAGTTTTTGAAGATGTGAAGTATCTCCAGACGACTAAAGGTGTCGAAGGAATTATGAGCGCCAAGTTTGAAGATGGTAAGATTATTATAAAACTTCCGTCAGATATTTTATTCAAACCTGGAGATGTTACTCTCAGCACAAAGGGGCGGGCGGCTATTGCTGCACTTAAAGACTTTTTTATTTCCCATGCGGATCAGTACATTAATATTAAAGGCTATACTGATGACACCATTCCCGGAGCCGGAAGCAGGCTGAAGGATAACTGGGAAATATCATCTCTACGAGCTGTTAACGTTCTTAGATATTTAATGAAAATTGGTATTAAACCAAACAGACTTACGGCTACAGGGCTTGGAGAAATGGACCCCCTTGTGCCGAACAATTCTGTGCGCAACCGTCAGCGTAACAGGAGGGTTGAATTTATTTTGGAAAAAATGATGACCGGACCTTAATGGCTGGCATTTGTGTTAACTGCTTAACTGTATGAACAGAGGGTGGTGAGTAAGATGGATTTTTCTTACGAGAGTTCTAATAAGGCTAGGGGAGCTTTCCGGGCAAGTGTTCCGGGGCTTGCTATTAAGGTTAAGGGATATCCTGATCCTTTTAGTGTTAAAGATTTCAGTATTAACGGTTTGGCTTTTTCAGCTGGAAAAGACGCTTTTGAGGTTAACACAAACCTCGAGGTAGACCTTGTTCTGGGCAAGAAGGATATTCTTGTCGGGATAACTCTTGAAATTGTTAGGGATATCGGAAAAGGGCTTATGGGGTGTGTTTTTGTTGATCTGGATAAATATCAGGAAGAACGTCTTGATAAGTTGGTTCTTGAGATTCAAAAGCGCATGATCTTGCTTCGCAAAAAGAAAGGCGCGTCCTGATTTAATCAGGTGTAAAATTATTATCAGGCGGTATTTCACCAGTGTATAGTGGCGAGCATAGGGTACTAATAGCCAATAGGGGTGAAATAGCGATTCGCATTGCTAGGGCTTGTATTGAGCTTAACCTCAGTTTTAGCTGTGTTTATACCGAAGCGGACCGTCATAGCGGACATGTTCGCTTTGCCCGTGAAAATGGCGGAAGCAAGTCTCTATATTGCATCAGCTCATATAGCGACGCTAATGAAATTTTCAGCGTCGCGGACAGTTGCGGTGCTACTGCCATTCATCCCGGATACGGCTTTTTTGCCGAAGACTTCCGTTTCGCCAGACGAGTTGCCGAAAGAGAAAAACCGCTAATTTTCATTGGTCCGTCATGGTGGATAATCCGTGAACTTGGCGATAAAATTAATACCAAGCGTCTTGCGCGCAGTCTTGGTGTTCCGACTATTCCAGGCTCTGATAAACCTATCTATAATGAACTTGAGGCTGTTGAATTTGCCGACAGCCTTTTTGCTTTTCAAAAAGAACAGGGATTCAAAGCTTCCGCCATTATGGTCAAAGCTTCTGCTGGCGGCGGCGGGATGGGGATTGAGGAAGTTACTGATCCTGATGAATTTCGTTCAGTATTCAGGCGCATTCGTAATTACTCTAAAAGACAGTTTAATGACGAAGGCGTGCTAATAGAACAGCGCATCTACGGCTTTAATCATCTCGAAGTTCAAATCGTGTCTGAACGATCCGGCCAAAAGCATGTTCATTTCGGAACCCGCAATTGCTCAATTCAAAGTAGTGGAAACCAGAAAAGAATTGAGGTTGCGCCGGGGTTTGCTTCAGAAGACATTCACTATATTTTTAATGCCACCAGTGTATTAGATTGCATTACATCCCATTCTCTTTCGATGGCTCAGGAAGTTTCCTATGATAATGTAGGCACGTGGGAATGGATTGTGACGCCGAGAGGCGAACCTTTTTTAATGGAAGTTAACACCCGCATTCAGGTTGAAAATGGTGTTTCTGCCGCTATTTCGTCCATTAGCGGACAAGGTAAAGTCGATATCGTGCGAGAGCAGTTGCGGCTCGGGCTTGGCGCGGACATTGGCTATTCTCAGCATGATATCAGTTTGAATGGACTTGCTTTAGAATATCGCATTATTGCAGAAAATCCCGATCGTAATTTTGCCCCCTGGGTTGGTACTATCGAGAGGTTTGGATGGGTTGCAGAGGATTGGTTGGAAGTGTTCACTCAGGTTCCGACTGATTGTGAATATGAAATTCCTACTGAATTTGACCCTAATTTGGCTCTTGCAATTGTTCACGGGGATTCATTGGAGCAGGTTCGGAAACGGGGTATTGAATTTTTGGATGGACTGGAATTGCGAGGGGTAGACCGCGCTGGGCTACAGTTACAATCTAATATTTCTTATTTGAAAGAGAAGACCTCCATAATTTTGGAGTTTTAGTTTTTTGTGAACGTAAACATAAGTCAGGGCGTAAATGGATACTGATAAGCGCTTAGATGCGCTGACTAAAAGATTGGATTACATTAAAGACATTTTTAAAAGCAATGAAAATGCAAATGTCACCATGCTCAGTTCTGAACTTGGTGAATGTAAACAGTCGCGTCTTAAAAATCACCTTCAAGATTTAGATCGTGCACTTACCAGGCTTGAGGATTTGTTCAGCTTTTTGGAAGCTAAGCTGGAAAAAGAGCTGACTCCTATGGATAGGGTGCGCATTGTACGTCATCCGCAGCGAATTTGCCTGAATGATATTCTTGAAAATGTTTACGATAATTATACTGAACTTGGCGGGCTTGGTGAAAACAGCATAGATCCGGCAATGGTTATTGCTCAGGCTTGTATTGCAAGGCGAGTAGGTAATAAAGTTGTGAACCAGCCAGTTATGGTTATCGGGCAAGAAAAGGGACACGGACAGGAATTTCGTAATGGTGGTTCTGTTAAGCCATGGGGTAATGCCAAAGCGCTACATTATATGAAGGTTGCTCAAGCTGAGGGCATACCGATTCATACCTATATTTTTACGCCAGGTTCTTATCCTATTGAAGATTATCCGGGTGCCGCTCAGCAGATTGCTAAAAATATTTATGAGATGGGACAGATAAATGTTCCAATTGTCGCTGTCATTTCTGAAGGAGGATCGGGCGGAGCTGAAGCCATTGGTTTGGCTGATAGACGGCTTATGCTTTCGCACGGATACTATTCCGTCATTTCGCCAGAAGGGGCTGCCGCGATTGAGGGAAATCCGCGCACCGGTAACCGAGTAAGCGAAGCCTTGATTGCCAGCTGTGCTAAAAAGCTTTGTATCACTGCCGAAGATAATCTGCGTATGGGATATGTTGATAGAATTATTCATGAACCCGTTCTCGGAGCAAGACCTCACAATTATGACTTTTTTAGAGTGCTGAGGTCGGAAGTTATTCGTGCAACTAACGAAGCGTGTCTCTCAGTGAAAAGGGTCAAGTTTTTCAAGGCAATGGCTATACGTCGTAAAAGAACGCAGGACGGAAAAGAAATATTCATGCGCTGGGCGCTTAGTAATGGAGCACGGAAGCGGCTAACGGAGAAGCGTCACTCCAAGTTCCGTGAATTGTCGACTTCTGCGTATATGGATAATCGGTCTTTGATGCTGAAACTCGGAACGGCTTTGCAAAGTACGGCATGGTCTACCAAATCATGGCTTTTATACGACTTGATAGGGCGTGGTGCTCGCGCGGCAAAGCAGGGCGTAGAAGGAATTCAGGCTGAAGTTCTTCAGGTAAAAGAGAAAGCGTGCAGCTTAATTAAAAAGGATAATGATTCTGATCCTGTTGGAAATAATATTTCGAGAGAAGCAAGAGATAAAATTTTGTGTCTCTCATCACCTGCTCAGCAGGGAGCATGTCTTGAGGATGGAACTTGGAAATATCGCAGTCCTCAATCCATTATAGATAGAACTTTTAGCTGTCCGAACAGCGCGGAAGAAGGGTGCCTTGATTTATGGGGGCCTGATCTTTTTGGCGATTTCGGCGGTGTTTGCATTACGTGCGGTCATCATTTTAGAATGGAATATCAATGGTATCTGTATAATGTTTTTAATTATGCTGATGGATTTGAATTTAATTCCGGTATAGAGGCTGCCAATCCACTTGATTATGAAGGATTCGATCTTAAGTTAGATGAAGTACGAAAAAAAACCGGCCTTCGTTCGTCCTGCATTACTTTTGAAACACGCATGGACGGTATTAATGCAGTTGTTATTTGTATAGCTGCACCGTTCCGAGGTGGGTCCATCGGGGCTGCTGAAGGTGAAAAAATTATACGTGCAGCGGAAAGAGCGCAACGTAAGCAATTGCCGCTTATAGCTTATGTTCACGGAACTGCTGGGATTAGAATTCAGGAAGGCACTCATGGCGTGCTACAAATGCCGCGCTGTACAATGGCGGTGCGTAGATATATGGATGCCGGGGGGCTTTATTTGGTTGTGTATGATACCAATTCATACGGAGGCACTGTTGCCAGTTTTCTGGGGTGTTCTCCATATCAGTTCGGCATCCGTTCTTCGAGTATCGGTTTTGCTGGACCGCGCGTAATTACTGAAACAACGGGGATCAAAGTTCCCCCGAATTATCATAATGCGTGGAAAGCTCTTGCCAGAGGACACATACAAGGAATATGGGATCGTAGGGAAATGAGCAAAAATGTGCAGCAATCCCTCTTGACCATGGGGGGGAGAAACCTCTACTACCGTTAGCAGAAGTTGATCCTTAATTGCCGAAAGTTGGCAGAGAACAGAAAATAATTCGAGGTTTATATAATGTTAAATATTAAAGAGCTACTTGAAGAGATAAAAGCATCTCCGTATGAAGAAGTTGAAATCTCAGTTCCTCATACCGGAATAGTTGAATTTTCTGACCTTAAGGTCGGAGACAAGGTTACTGGGCCGACTGGCGAATGGAAAGAGAAGCCCGGTACTGTGCTTGCTAAACTAACTAGAGAAAGAAATACAAAGAGTATTCCTGCTCCTGAAAAAGGGGAAATAGTCTCTATAAGACATGATTTAGAAGGTAAGTTTGTCGAGGCGGGAGAAGTTCTTTTAAGGATTCGCCATTTTCTCTCTAAAGAAGAAGTGATACAGCTTATTCTTAAGAAGGCTCTTTTTCTTTTCAATGCACCTGAAAAAGCGAAATATTATTTTACGCCTGAAATTGATACTAAGATTAAAGGTTCCGGCGAACGTTCGGTTAAAGTCCGTGATGGCCTTGAACTTTTTATTGTATCTCGTATGAAAAGAGAAACACCCTTGAACTATACTGGTCCTGAAGGGGTCATTTACGCTGTATATTTTCATAATGGCGACAATATTGACGGAGGGCAGCCGCTTATCGGAGTGTGTCCTGAAGACCAGCTTAAGCATATTCAAGATGTTGTGACCCGCGTTCAGAGTGAATGGGAAGAGAGAGATTAAGCTTTTTATTACTTAACCGAGAGAGGAGTTCGTATGGGAAATGTACTTCAGATAAGAGTCATGGCTAAAACTTACGATGAATCTCAGGTTGAGAAGAAATGGCCTTTTCTGGTGGCTTTGACTTGGTCCGAGCCTCGGGCAAAGGGGCGGACTCACGGGGTAATGGAGCTTGTCGAAGATCTTAAAGACAAGTTAGAGCTTGGAATGCTTTCCAAGGCGGAAGAAGAACTGCTTGGTGAGTCCATTAGAAAAAGTTTCAATATCAAGCTGCGGATCGAAGATGCGCTTGGTGACTGGAAGGCTTCAGAAGCTAATACTGCCAGTTTTGATCTCGAAGACTTGCTCGATGAGTTAGAAAAGAAAGCTGTAAAAGACGATTAGTCTTTACGATAATAATAAAAGAAAAATTCAATATTACGGGAGTTACAAATGGCTGGAAGCATGAACAAGGTTATTTTGATAGGACGTATTGGGCAGGATCCTAAAATTTCATACACAACTTCTGGTCAGGCAGTAGCAAATTTTTCTGTTGCCACTGACGAGGGATATAAAGATCGTAATTCCGGACAAAAAGTTGATAAAACCGAGTGGCATAATATTGTTGCATGGCGCGGAACAGCTGAATTTGTAAGTAAATACCTCAGCAAAGGGCGTCTGGTTATGGTCGAGGGTAAATTGCAGACTGATAAGTGGCAGGATAAGAACGGCCAGGATCGTTATACGACTAAAATTCAGGCTAGTAGTATTCAAGGTCTTGACAGTCGCCCGAGCGATGGTGGTTATCAGGGACAGCAGCAGGGGCAGGCACAAGGTCAGCCGCAGCAGAACCAGTATAACCAGCAGCCACAGCAGAATCAGCAGAATCAGCAGGGACAGTACAACCAGCAGAATCAGCAACCTCAGTATAACAACGCTCCACAGAACGGAGGAGCTTCTCAGGAAGAAGATCTCGGGCCAGCATTTCCTTCTGAAGCTAGCGGAATGGACGAAGTTCCTTTCTAGTCGATCAGCTAAGAAGTTAATTGCATCCACTTCTTTATGCGGTGTGATTTTAGTTTAAAATATATGTGAATATAACAAGGGGGAGGCGTTGTGCCTTCCTCTTTTTTTGTTGGTTTTTATCGAATTGATTTGTTAGAATGATCATTGATTGATAAATTTTTGACAACTTAGAAATAAAATTAGATTTGTCTGTAAGGTGGCATCTTGGTGTAGAAACTCTAAAAATGAAGGCTGATAAGTCTTTTAGGGAAGTTGGTTGCATGCAGATTAAACAACTCTTCCGACATTGGTCCTGTTTATGTTTTGCTCCGGGAGCTTTGCTGCGACATAAGTATGATGCGTTTAAGTCTTTACTGGATTATGACTCGATAGCCTTGGAGCTGATAGCTGATATTGAAGACTTTTTTTATGGTAAAACTGTAGCTGATCACCAGCATGTGATGTGGTTGATATCTCGTTTGTCTATTGCAGTAAAAGGTATGGTTGATCAACTTTTTGAGATGAATCCATTACTTGCCAAGGATGTGCCGAATGTTTTTGATTCTATTAATTTAAAAGTCAGTGCCGCAATTAAAGAAAGTCCCCCCGATTCATGTCCTCCATATACTATTTCGCTTTTAGATGCGCATTTAATCCCAGAATTATCCGGAGGTAAGGGCGCTAACCTTAGCCGAGTTGCTTTGCTCGGGGATGTTCAGACGCCGTCGGGATTTGTTGTAACTTCCAATAGTTTTACTAAATTTATTCAGTATAACGGGCTTGAAGGTAAGATTGAAAGTCGGCTTCGGCTGATGAAAATGAGTGACCGTAACCTTATCGCAAAGCTTACCCTTGAAATGCAGGAGCTAATATTGGCGGCTGATGTTCCGTCGGATGTGGCTGAATCTATCTGGTCGGCATTGGCTGAGAATATACCTACAGGAAGTCTGATAGCTGTTCGCTCAAGTGCGCTTTCTGAGGATAGTGATATTTCTTTTGCCGGCCAATATTCTAGTGAGCTGAATATCAAACAGTCTGACGTACTTGAAGCGTACAAGCGAGTACTGGCGGGGAAGTATTGTCCGCGTGCTGTGACGTATCGCATTTCAAACGGGCTCTCGGATAATGATACTGCTATGGCTGTTCTGATTATCCCCATGATTGATGTTCGGAATGCTGGGGTGGTCTATTCTAAAAATACCGAGGGCGCTAACTGTTGTGACAATATATGTGTTTACGGTGTGCATGGTATGGGAGAGGGTTTGGTTGATGGCAGTATTTCGCCTGCGAAGGCGGTTCTGTCCAGAGACTCTATACCTAGATTGATTAGCATGGCGCAGGCATTAGATCATGCTCTTCCTGCCGATGAAATTCTCGCTGAGTTAGGTCGTATCGCTATGCGGCTTGAGAACTACTTTGGTGTTCCACAGGATGTTGAATGGGCTACGGATAAACAAGGAAATATTTTTATTTTACAGACACGTCCGTTGCAGGAAAATCTCGGTGAAGTTTCTGCTGAGCATCCTCCTATAGCGGCAAGCCCTGTTGTTAAAGATCTTGAACGTGCGTCGCTCGGAGTTGGGTGCGGTGAAATTTATTTTGCGAAAACAGGCGAGGACTTCCCGCATATTCCCGAAGGCGCGATTGTCGTAACGCCTACGCTTAACCCTGCACTTTTGATGTTTGTTGACGTGATGAGCGGGGTTATTTCCGCGACAGGAAGTAGGGCGAGTCATTTCGGTTCAGTTGCCCGTGAAAATGGTCTTCCGGTTTTAGTGGGTGATGTTGCAAATCTTTTCCAAGCTGGACAAATTGTTACGGTGGACGGCCTTGAAGGGGCTGTTTACGATGGGTGTGTCGAGGCCGTTTTAACTCGTTCGCGTACTGGAACGGCGAGTTATCCACGGGTTGTTGAGCGATATTCTGAGATTGTTCCCCTTGTGGCTAAGCTTAGTCTTACTGATCCAGAGGCGGATGAATTTTCCGCTAAAGGGTGTCGATCTTTTCATGATATAGTTAGATTTTGCCACGAGAAATCTACCCGTGAAATGTTTTTGTCAGTTGATAAAAAAGGGCGGGGAATGGGAGCTTCTAAACTTCTAAAAAGTGATTTGCCACTGGTAATGTATATTCTTGATCTCGGTAAGGGGGTCAACTCAAGCGTGGTTGGGAATTTTGTTACTCCGCAGGATATAATATGCAGCCCTATGAAGGCCTTATGGCAGGGGTTGTCAGATCCGCAAGTTAAGTGGTCAAAAGAATTAACACACATTGATTGGGACGAATTTGATCGAATTTCGTCAGGTATATTCAGCTTAGAGTCCAAGCTTCTTGCTAGTTATGGTACTGTATCAGACGATTATCTCCATTTATTGATTAGGTTCGGCTATCATTTCTCCGTGGTGGATTCCATTTGCGGGGAGGACTATAGGCTTAATTATATAAAATTTAGATTCAAAGGCGGGGGCGCGGTGATTGATAATCAGTTGTATCGTCTTGACTTTATTAGCCGGGTACTTGTCAGTTATGGATTTGAAATTGATATTCGCGGAGATATGCTTGATGCTGTCTGTAGTAAAATGAGTGAGCATGATACTTATGTTCGCCTAGTTCGACTGGGCTATTTGTTAGCTGTTACGCGGCTGATGGATATGCGGTTTGAAAGTTCAGGGCAGGTCGGTGTGGAGTATGCGAAGTTTATGGATCAAGTGGAGCGGCTAGATGGGAACCATGAAAAGTAAACCTGCCTATAATTTAACATGGGTGACTGATCAACTTGCGATCGGTTGCGCACCTATGAGCTTTGCCCAGCTTGAGTCACTGGAAGAGCAGGGCATTAACGCCATTTTGAATTTGTGCGGGGAATTTTGTGATCTGCATAGTATTCAGATAGAGGCCGGATTCGACGTTCATTATCTTCCTTTAGAGGACGAAGAGGCTCCCGGACTCATAGAGCTTGAAAAAACTTTGGAATGGCTCGACGAGTCTATTTATATTGGGAAAAAAGTTCTGATTCATTGCCGGCATGGCATTGGGAGGACTGGAACAGTTCTTAACGCATATCTTTTAAGGCGTGGATTGGGGCATAGGCTGGCGAGCAAAGCTCTTAGAAAGCTCCGGGCCAAACCTGCGAATTTTGTACAATGGTGGGCCATTAGGAAATACGGTCGAAAAAGCCGTAAATTAAAAATACGCGAACCGCATCTTGAATTTAAAAGGTTGGTCGATTTGGCTCCCTTTTTTAACGATTACTTGAGACTGATACAGAGTATTGAAGCTAAAGCTATAGCAAACCCTAGTCATGAACAGTGTGGGTTGGATCATAATCAATGTTGTAAAACTCCGATAAGTTTAACCTTGGTTGAGGCCGTGCATCTCAGTCATTCTATCAATTTGGAACTTACTCATGCCGAACGGATTGAAGTGATCCGCAAAGGGGTTGAAGTATCCAGATTAGAAAAATTAGCCGTTAGGGGGTTGAAAGACGTGAGGAAAGCAGGTGAATATTGCCTGTCTGGTTCAGAGGCTAGCTGCCCTCTTTTAACGAATAAGTATTGTATGTTGTATGAAAATCGTCCACTGCAATGTCGCACTTTTGGTGTGGATAGGTCAGATGATGGTAGCTTGTGGGGTGAGTTTTTGGCCCCAGCGTTGAATAAAATTTCTTCAGAAATCTGGTTTGCCTACACTCGGTCTATGAGTGGTAATAAAATGCCGCTTTTTTCTTTGCCGGACGTGGTTTCCGGTAAGTTCATCGAAACCCTTTTTAAGTGTATGATGGAAGAAGGTTTGATGGATGATTAATACAAGAAAGGCTAACTTAACCGGGAATGGCTTTGCAATACAATCATTACATTGAGTATAGTCCACCTGTGTGTTTGCAGTCATTGCTGCATTGCTATTGGTCTTATTTTGATAATTCTGTTAAAAGACTATCTCCTACAATTCCAGTTATTCCTGATGGGTGCGTAGACATTATCTTTGATTTGAATCTCCCCACACAGTCACAGTGTTTTGTGGTTGGGCCAATGACAAAGCCGATACAAAGTACAAAAAACAACCTGTTTGGAATCCGGTTCAAACCAGGTATGGCTTCGTTGTTTTTTCGTTCTCCTCTTAAAGAAATGGTCGACCAAATCTTTACGATCAACGACTTCCAAGGCTGCAATGTAGATATTTTGGCGGACTATTTAGCCAATATCAATTGTCCTCAGCAAAGAATTTTACGCATCAATTCAATCTTCCAGAAAATATTATCTGAACAACCAGTAATTGAAAGAGAAATACAATATGCCATCAATATTATTGAGTTGTCTAATGGTAGGGTCAGTATCAAAGACGTTGCCCAGAAAATTGATTTTAGCCGGCAACATCTTACTAGAAAATTTCAAAGATACACCGGTTTAACCCCAAAATTCTTTTCTCAGGTCATCAGGATTAATCGACTTATTGATATATACAAAACAAACTCAATATATGGTTTTGGAGACTTGGCACAAATCTGTGGCTATTATGACCAGTCGCACATGATAAATGAATTCAAAAAAGTCACAGGCGTTGCACCTTCATTGTTCTTTAAAAAAGTATAAATGTTCCATTCTTCCAATACAGCAATATACAAAGATCTTACTTCTAGAGCATGCACAAAATAGCACTATAAATGGAGGGAAATATGATTGCTTATTGCGGGATGGATTGTGACAAATGTGAAGGTTATCTGGCAACTCAAGAGAACAGCGATGTTAAAAAAGCCGAGGTAGCCCAAAAATGGAGCGAGCAGCATAATGCGGACATTAAACCTGACCAAATCAATTGCAATGGATGTAAGTCAGAGGGAATCAAATTTTTCTTTACGGAAAATGTGTGTCCAATACGTAAGTGTAATGTAGATAATAATACAGCTCATTGTGCTGTCTGTAGTCAGTATCGGTGCAACACATTGAAAGAATTTATCAAAGAAGCTCCGATTATTGGAGAAGCTCTTGAGGCTCTGAGATAAATTTAATAATGAGAGTTTTTCTTTATTATGCATTGTAGGTTTTAATTAGCTTGGAAGTTTAATTTAACTTTCAAGCTAATTTAATGGCACAGATTGGGAATAATATAAAATTTAAAAATGATTTACTTGGCGAAATCTGGAAAGTGTTTTTTGGTAAGAGCTAATGCTTCTTGGGTTGCCATAATTGCTGCGAATTCGCTGGTGAACGGTTTGAGTTCATCAATTAGGAAAGGGACGGTTTCAGTACATGCTCTAGCCGAAGAAAACGGCTTGGTGGCGTTGCCTGCTTGTGGAGGAACTTCTGGGGCGGGTGAGCTTTGGTAAATGTCGCAGGAAGCTTTCCATGCAACCTGTAGGTCTCGATAAGCGTATCTGTATTCACGTAGGCTTGTATAATTTTTACCGCGAAGCATGAAGGCTTCGGCTTTGGTCAGCGGAGTGGCGTCTGATTCAATTATACCTGTTAGGTACTGGACCGCTTTTTCGTGTTCTTTTTCGTTTGTAAGATCAATAGCATGATCTATAGATCCACCAAAAATAGCGCACCCTGAAAGTAAAATTGAAATGAAGCTAAGGAACAGTACATTTCTAATTGGCTGTAACAATTGTACTCGTAATATTTTCATGGTTTCTCAATGCCTGTTACTTGCTAGTGCTGTTTTATGCACAAACTAGTCGTGATTAACTTAACTCGACAAATTGTTTCAGAGATTTGGTTTAATATACCTTTCGAGTAGTTCTCCTGGCTGATTCCCAGCCATAGTTATGAATTTTACACCGAACCCATTAAGGTTGTCCTCGGATGATTTTGACCAACGAATTCCTACGTATATTGGAAGTTTGTTTAAAATATCTATAAATTTAATATGTAAGAAGTCCTGATCGCAAATATCAGCATCGGTAAGGATGAAGCAGCCTGTTTGGGAAATATTTAGAACGGTGCCACTGAAGCTGTTAGCCATTGCCGGATCTTCTTCGGGGCTAATCAGGATAGGTATGTGAACTTCTACTCGCTCATTCATTCGAGTCGTTATGTTTTTGGTTTGGCGGCAATTAACCTTGAAGGCATCAGAGTCATCAAGGAAAAGAGCTTTACCTGATTCGGTCTTAGACCTCATCAAGGGACGGTCTGCGGCTACAGAAAAAATTCTGTTGCGTTCCTCGTGAGGTGTTTTCATTACTTTTTGTATATCTAATATCAAACCGTTACATTTTTCCTCGAGAACTTTTCGCAGGAAGCTGTCAAGGCTGGCACAGAATTTAATATCAAGTCCGGAAGAAATTTCCGATCTAGTATATAATTCAGGGTTGTCGACAAAGGCTATGACAGTCATTTTTTCAGCAGATACCATTAACTACCCCCATAATTAAAATAACAATGTTTTATTTGTACTCCGTTTTGATTTGTTTGCATATGTGTTTTATGAAAGTATTACTAATATTCATAGTATACTGTTGGGCTAGGTGTTAAAATAAAACCCCGAATTCTTTGCAGAATCCGGGGTGATAATTATTAACAGTTAATGAAGTGTTAACGTTTTTTTTAAATCTCGAACAACATTTCAAGGTCATCACGGGTAAGAGACTTGAGCGCGGATTGGCCGGGAATGATCGCGTCCGCAACGCTTTTCTTCATTTCCTGGAGCCCGAGTATTTTCTCTTCCACTGTATTCTGACAAATCATTTTGTATGCGAAAACCTGTCTCTTTTGACCGATTCGATGCGTTCTGTCAGTTGCCTGATTTTCAACCGCAGGGTTCCACCATGGATCATAATGGATAACGTAATCCGCTGATGTTAAGTTTAGACCTGTTCCACCCGCTTTAAGCGAGATCAGGAAAATAGGAATTTCAGGGGTGTCATTAAATTTATCAACCTGCTCAAATCGGTCCTTACTTGAACCGTCAAGGTAGGTGAATGGAATTTCCTTGATAGTCAGCCATGAGCGGATAATGTGCAGCATCTGCACAAACTGTGAGAATACTAGAACCTTATGTCCACCTTCCACTACATCGAAAATGAGGTCTTTAAATGCGTCAAATTTACCTGATGGCAGGTTCGTTGAGAATCCAGGCATATCGAGCTTGAGCAGTCGTGGATGGCAGCATATTTGTCTCAACTTGAGCAGTGCATCAAGGATGGACATCTGGCTCTTGGCCATTCCCTTTTGATCAACATCTTTAAGGACCTGATCTCTCAAACGTTTTGCCAGCGCATTATATAGATCGCGTTGTTCATCGATAAGTTCGCAATAGTGAACTGTCTCTATTTTAGGAGGCAGATCTTTTGCTACTTCGGATTTAGTTCTGCGAAGAATAAACGGCTGCACTCTTGTTCTCAGGTAATCAAGAGCTTCCTGATCACCGTCTTTGATCGGTTTTATTATGCCGCGCTGGAAAGCGTGCTGCGAACTGAGAAATCCGGGCATAAGGAACTCAAAAAGTGACCAGAGTTCAAATAAATTATTTTCAATCGGAGTACCTGATAGGCAAAGTCTCATATCAGATTTTAACTGGCGGACAGATTTTGCTGTGATGGTATTCGGATTTTTAATATTCTGCGCTTCGTCGAGAATTACCGTGGTGTATTCACGTTTAAGCAGCTCTTCGAGATCTCTGCGGAGTAGTGCATACGTTGTAATAACGATACATGAATCATTGATTTTTTTGAATAATTCTTCACGCCTTGATCCATAAATGGTCAAAACAGAAAGCTCTGGAACAAATTTTTTCGCTTCACGTTCCCAGTTCGGGAGAACTGAGGTTGGAACTATGATTAAATTAGGTCCCTTGATGCCTCTTTCGTATAGGGACATGAGGAAAGAAAGGGTCTGGATTGTTTTACCTAGTCCCATTTCATCCGCAAGAATTCCTCCGAAATGATATTCTCTAAGGAAATTCAGATAGCTAAGCCCTTGAAGCTGGTAAGGACGTAATGTTGCATCGAGTCCTTTTGGTGCTTCAAGTTGCTGAATTTCTTCAAAATCCTTAATTTTTTCCCTGAGCTTAACAAACTGTTCATCTGTTTTGGTGTCGGGAAGGTCCTCAATAATCTTGTCAAGAATAGGTGTTTCGTACTGCTCATAGGTTGCCCTAGGAGGCTGATCAGGATCATAGCCAAGCGCTTTCAGTTTGTGACTGAGCTTCTTGAGCCATGATTCCGGCAAGCTGGTATATGAACCGTCTTTAAGCTGTACGTAGCGTTTGCCCTGACTCCATGCTTCCCAGATTTTATCAATGGGAACTCTCTGGTCATCGTATTCAACGGATATATCGAGATTAAACCACTTATTATCTTCATCTGTATCAATTTCGGCGATGATTTGCGGTTTGGTGAGTCTTACCTTGTAGCGGGTAAGATTCTTTTCACCATAAATTCTATAAGCTTCAACTAGCTGCGGGTAGAAATCTAACAGGAATATGATTGCAGCTTCCTGTTCCATGAACCATGTGGAGTTGTTACGAGGCTGGAAGCCCATATCTCTAAGCTCTGAAAAAAGTTGAGCTTCCTCATCTTGAGCACGGCGTACAAGGTAGGACTTTTCTCCGTCTTTGTAACTACCGGTCTGAAGATCAGGATTTGGTTCTGGCATGCTTACTTCGCCATGCTCTGTGTCGTATAAGTTATCAATCCTGATGGTCAGCAGGCTACCTTCTTCATTGAGGTATAGTTTAGGATTAAATGTAGCCGGAACAAAGAACGGCTGCATTTTTTCAAGAAACTCTTCGTGATCATATAGATCTGATACAGGTATCTGTGTCCAAACTCGATCAAGAAATTCAGGAATCTCTCCCGGAGGAATTATCGGATTCTGGATTCTCATTTCCTGTACGAGTTTAGGGTCTAGAGTAGTCTGAACTGGGTAAAAGCCATGTTTCCAGTATACCCATAGTGGCAGTCTTCCGTAAAAGAAAACATCATCATCATCCATAATAGAGAAAGGCGGTTTGCCTTCATCAGATAAGAGGATGTCGAAGCTGAGACCTTCGTCCGCAAGTTGCGGAGAAAGTTTCAGTTGCATAGTCCTGCTTTCAATGCGGATAGGGATATCTGTATCTTTTAGGAATATATAGTATTCATCTTTAACTGATCTGAAAAACCATGCATGTAAGCCAGCAGGGATGTCGACTCTGTGTCCACGATAGTCAAGGTAATGGCCTATCTGTTCGGCAACAAGCGGTAGGTTGGGAGAAGTTTCGCTCCACTCAGGGTTTGCTATGATGCTTTCTAGATCCACTTCATTTTGAACCTGTGAAAGGCCGGACTTGTTCTGTCTGGCTCTGAAAAAGGATACCTGCAAGCGTTCTGGCTCTGGGTACATGCGGTAAATAATATAATGTTTTCCAGCTTCAGGTTCTAATTCAGTGGAGAAAAATGATCTGAAATTTTGACGCCAGTCAGCCGCTTTTATTGTTTCTGCTTTTTCTTCCTCAGTATCGAGTGAAAGCAAAAGCTTTAAAGCTGCTGCACCTACGTGTCTGCATACCCCGGAATAAGAGTCCGGACAGTTGCAATAGTGGTTGATATTCTCTTCAGCCAGGTTCAAACCAAGCTCAGAGGTGTAGATCTGAAAATCGTCACCTTGGATTGATGAATCGATATCCCAGTATCTTTCGCGCTTCCTGATATCCAGTTTTTGCACTCCGCCAGAACTCACAATAGTGCGGGATCCGTCCAGAATGTATTCTGGTACGGTATTGGACACGAAGTCTTTAAGAATTTTCTTTACGACTGCTTCTTCATTTTGAGACATCCTTGTTTGGACCCCCGGACTCTAACTTTTAATATATTTTTGTAACGTCAGTACTGAATATGGAAATATTTATTAGATTTTGATTGTTACGGTGTTTCCGTAAAGTAAAAAAACGTTTAGGTCAATCTATCTGCATACATTGCTTGGCTTTTAATAGACATTAGTCCATACTGTTTAGCTCGATCAATTATGCAATTTTATGAAATATTTTTTACAAAAAAACAAGGAAAACATGAGTCGCAGCATATTTGCTTACGTTCTATTCGGCTGTTTTGTCTTTCTCGCCGCGTGCGGTCAAACTCCTGAGCAAGAGTCAGAGAAGAAATCTTCTATTGAAAGTACTGCTGTTTCGGCTCAAGATTCAACTCCTGTTTACGGCGGAAGAATAACCGAGCCGCTCCTTGCCGAGCCTATAAATCTTATTTCAGCACTTTCTTCTGACAGCGCAAGTCATACCGTAGCAAATAAGTTATTTGTTTCTCTACTAAAGTACAACAAAGATATTGTATTAGTTCCAGAGGCTGCAGAATCTTTTGAAATTCTTAATGATGGAAAACTGTTCAAGTTTAAACTTCGTGAAGATATTAGGTGGACTGATGGAAAGCCACTTACAGCCGAAGATGTTGAGTTTACGTATAAAATGATGATTAATCCAGAAACTCCGACTGCCTACGCTTCTGATTTTCTGAATGTTAAAGAATTCAAGGTCACGGGTAAGTATTCTTTTGAAGTGACTTATGACAAAGTTTTTGCCCGTTCGCTAGTTACATGGGCGTTTGATATTTTGCCTAAGCATCTTCTAGAAAACGAAAATCTGAGAGAAACAAAATATTCACGCGCGCCAATTGGAGCTGGTCCTTATAAATTGAAGGAATGGATTTCCGGTCAAAGGCTTATTCTTGAGGCTAACGAAGATTATTTTGAAGGGCGTCCTTATATAGATGAGATAGTGTATAGAGTTATTCCAGATTCATCTACTCAGTTCATGGAACTTAAGACCGGCAACTTAGATGGCATGGATCTTACTCCTCAGCAGTATTTGTTTCAGACTAAAGGATCTAGTTGGGAAAAAGATTTTGAGAAATTTAAGTTTCTTTCTTTTGGGTACACATGGTTGGGGTATAATTTGGAAAGACCTTTTTTCAAAGATGTCCGAGTTAGACGGGCTATTTCTTATGCAATCAATAAAGAGGAAATAGTCAAAGGAGTTCTTTTGGGACTCGGTTCTCCTGCTATAGGTCCATATAAGCCCGGAACATGGGTATACAATGATAAGCTTGTTCCTTACGGATATCATCCCGAAAAAGCTGTGGAGCTTTTAAAACAGGCCGGATGGTCAGATACTGACGGAGATGGTATCATAGATCGCGAGGGAACTCCTTTTTCGTTTACAATTCTCACAAATCAGGGAAATTCCTTGCGAATTAAGACTGCAACAATCATTCAGAACCGTCTTAAAGATATTGGCATTGATGTTCAGATAAGAACCGTAGAGTGGGCTGCCTTTATTAAAGAATTTGTTGATAAGGGCAAGTTTGATGCTATTATTCTTGGGTGGAATATAACTCAAGATCCTGATAATTATAATGTATGGCATTCTTCTAAGGCCGTTCCAGGTGGGCTTAATATTGTTAAGTTTAAGAATGGTGAGCTTGACGAACTATTAGAAAAGGGACGAACTACTTTAGTTCAAGCTGATCGAAAAGTTATTTATGATCGTATTCAAGAAATATTACACGCGGAACAGCCTTACTGTTTCCTTTATGTCCCAATGGCTCTGCCTATTTATCAGAGCCGGATTAAAGGGCTGAAAATAGCTCCCGCAGGTTTAGGATATAATGCAGACAGATGGTGGATACCCACCGTTTTGCAAAAGAAGCTCAGGATACAGCAATAATTATGATAAGAATTAATGAAATTACTGATGTAGTCAGTACCTATATTGATGATCCTGATCTGGATCTTATTCGCAGAGCTTATGTGTTTTCAGCGCGTGCTCACGAGGGACAGGTGCGTCTTTCCGGCGAACCTTACCTTTCTCATCCCCTGCATGTGGCTAAAATATTAGCAGATATGAGGCTTGATGAACCTACTGTTGCCGCAGGTTTGCTGCATGATACAGTTGAGGATACTGATGCAACAATTGATGATATCGCAGAACTTTTCGGGGAAGAGGTTGCAGATATTGTTGATGGTGTGACTAAAATTGGGATGATGGATTTTGAGTCCAAAGCTATCGCCAAGGCTGAAAATATTCGTAAGATGATTTTAGCTATGGCGGAAGATATTCGTGTGCTCATGGTTAAGCTTGCTGACCGTTTGCATAATATGAGCACACTTGATTTTCAGAAGAATTATAAACAACTTCTTATCGCGCAAGAGACGCTGGATATTTATTCTCCGCTAGCCAATAGACTCGGTCTGTATATGGTTAAGCGTGATTTGGAAGATCTTTGTCTTTACTACCTAAAGCCGGATATTTTTCAAAATATTACAGATGGGCTTGAACGCCAGCATACACTTGGAAAAGAGTATGTAGATAAAGTACTTGGGCTTTTGCAGGACGTTCTTAAAAGTAATGAACTCACTGGTTCTATTTACGGAAGAACTAAGCATAAATACAGTATTTACAATAAGATGGTGCGTCAGGGGCTTGAGCTTGATCAGGTTCATGATATTATAGCATTCAGAGTAATCGTTGATTCAGTTAAGGAGTGTTACGCAGTTCTGGGACTGGTTCACTCCATGTGGATGCCCATAGCTGGTCGTTTTAAGGATTACATATCCATTCCAAAAGCTAATATGTATCAGAGTCTGCATACTACTGTTGTCGGTCCCGAAGGGGAGCGAATCGAGATTCAGATTCGTACCGCAGAGATGCAGAAGGTCGCCGAGTATGGTGTTGCCGCTCACTGGCAGTACAAAGAGTCCGGTACTAGTGCTTCAAAGCAGAATAGAGATGCGGAACGTTTTTCATGGCTACGTCAGATTATGGACTGGCAGCGGGAACTCGAAGATCCGCGCGAGTTTATGTCTTCGCTCAGGTTCGATCTGTTTAATGATGAAGTTTATATTTTCACACCAGGTGGTGACATTCAGGAGCTTCCTGATGGCGCTACTCCTGTTGATTTCGCGTATTCTATTCATACCGATGTTGGTAACCATTGTACTGGAGCTAAAGTTAACGGCAGGCTCGTTCCGCTGACAACTGCGCTTAAAAATGGTGACACGGTTGAGATCTTTACCGATAAGAAACGCAAGCCGAGTCGTGACTGGCTTAAGTTTGTTAAGACCGCTAAGGCTCGTACGCGCATTAAGCATTACATTAGAACGGAAGAGCGCGAGCGTTCAATCAGGCTTGCTAAAGAGATGCTTGAGAAAGAAGGCCGCCGCATGAATTTGAATGTGCCGAAGGCCATCAAAGATGGCTATTTTGTCATGCTTGCCGATGAATTTTCATGTGGTACTGTTGATGATCTGCTTTCAAACGTGGGCTATTCGCGAATTACTCCGCGCAAGATTCTGCGTCGTCTCTATGCTGTGATTAACAACATAGAAGGTGAGGAGGAAGTTCCGGACGTTCATCCAGCGCAGACTCCCGAAGAGAAAGACAAAGATAAAGCTAAAGACATAGGGAATGCCATCGAAATCGAAGGCGTTGATAATGTCCTTATTCGGTTTGCGGGTTGCTGTACGCCGCTACCGGGCGAGCCTATCATCGGTTACATCAGTCGTGGGCGCGGGGTTGCTGTTCATTCTGCAACATGCCCGAATGTTAAAAACCTTGAAGAAGAGCGGCTTTTAAATGTTTCGTGGTCCGGTGGACAGGAAGAGGCTTCGCATCCGGCGCAAATCAGTATCAGGTGTAAGAATATCAAAGGTTTACTTGCCAAGATATGTTCAATTCTGTCCGATCAGGATGTGAATATTGATTCCGGTACATTTAGATCAGATGTGGATGGAATTTCGCTCTTGGAATTCACTGTTGAGGTTAGAGACCTTGGGCATCTTCATCGCGCTCTGAACAAGCTTAAGACACTCGATGCCGTGCTTGAGACTACTCGTTTGAGTTAGTTATCAGGTCCTAATCAGCAATGTTTAAGCTGATTAAGTGAGTTTTGGTTGAGAATAAATTGATGTTCTGGCGATATGCAGAATATACGAAGTGTTCCTATACTGTTGAAATTGAAGAGATATTATGTCGGCACTATCTGATAAAATCAGGTGGTGCCGATTTTTTTTGTACTTTTTCTAGGCCGGACCTGAGTCGGCTGATTCGGGTCCGGTCTAAACGATATTCTCTCCATATTAATTCAAACAATTTGCCAAGTAAAATCTGGAATGGTTTTGGATGTTTTGCATGGCGAATAAAAAATTATGGAGAATTAGTATGGATAATTTAGATGGCTACTATCTTAGAAAAAAAAAGCAAAGCGAACTGAATATGGGCGAGATATTATATCATAAGTCCATGAAACCAGAGGAGAAACTTGAAAGGTTGTATGAGATCGTAGAGCCGATGGAATTCGGCGTTGATCCCAAAGCTAATTATCAGCAACGTTTCTTCTCTGAATTCAACAACTCCGAAAAGATGTATCCTAAGATGTTAAAGGGGCAACGCAAGGCTCTTTGGGATCGTCGATATAGCGAGATGGAAAATCTCATTGAAACTCGCAATAGAGCTAAATCTCAGGTCCACACCAACTTTATGCTGAGCAATCCCGAATTGGAGTTGGTTAAGGAGCTACACAATACGCCATACGGTAAAGAATTGATGTCCGAAGTAGCGAGGAATCAGCGCAGACGTCCTGAATCAGGGACGGGCGAATCCATCCATGATGAACTTGAACGGGATTCTGTGGATATGGAAGCTGTGCCGCAGTTTCAGTCGAAGTCTTTTATGATTCCGGGGACGGATAAAGCTTTCGCTAAGCTTGATATCGAGAGAGATGATAACGGGCGAATTATTAAGCGGTCATTTGATGTTTATCCCATAAAAATCGAATATAGATACGAGTATGATAGTGAAGGCAGGCTTAAGAATGTTTATTGTGATCGCAATACCACCGAGGATTATCGTTACGGTGAGTATGGCGAAAGAATGGCGATTGAAACCAGTCGTGTGAGGCCGCATTGGTATACTTACAATGACAATTTACAGCTCATGCAAACGGGTAAAATTAAATATGTTTATGATGACAAAGGGCGTCTGATTTCTAGAAATGAATTCGGTGAAATTACTCAATATTCATATCTAGAATCAGGACCGCTATGTGAGGTTATTCTGCCGGACGGTATGCTAATTGAGTATACTTACAATCCTGTAGGACAGAGGGCTTCTAAGGCGGTGAACGGTAAGGTTGTCGAAACGTATCTATGGCAAGATTTAACTACATTGCTGGTGGTCGCTGACGAGAAAGGCAATAATGCGAAGATCTTTAGTTATGATGAAGAAGGTGATCCTGTTTCCATGACTTATGGCGATAAAACCTACCTTTTCGCCACGGATCAAGTCGGAACAATCTTTATGGTTGCGGATGATCAGGGTCGTGAGCTAAAACGAGTTATATATGATTCGTTTGGCAATCTGCTTGTCGATACAAATAAGAAGTTTGACACTTGTGTGGGATTTGCAGCTGGTCTAGCAGATAAAGATACGGGGTTGGTTCATTTCGGATATCGTGAATACGATCCCCGCATCGGCAGATCCATAACTCCCGACCCAATCGGTTTCGCTGGCGGGGATGTGGATGTTTATGGGTATTGCTTAGATGATCCGATTAACTTTATTGATCGGACGGGGCTGTTTGTGTTTGGCAAAAGAAGGCTTAAAGGTCTTGAGGTGCTAGATAGTCCCGTCGGTAAAGCCTTGAAAGGCGCAGGCAAAAAAGTGTTAGACACCGTTGCTCGAGTTCCAGTTTCAGATAAGATAGAAAAAGAACTTAGCCGCAATAATCTTGAATTAAAACATGAACATGGTTTTTTTGAAGATGAGGAAGGTGGAAATATTGGAAAGTCTAAAGATGGTCGAATTACCGATGAAACGAGCAAAGGCTATAAATTCGAAAAACAACATTATGATGATAAGCGCATGAGACGTGCTCTAGATAGCCTTGAAGAAGGTAAGTACGATGCCACTTCTAATAATTGTCAGGATTTTAAAGATAAGTTGCTAAAAGAGTATCATAAAACATATCGCAGCGATAGTTTACATTAATAAATCAAAACTGGGGGGGGGCGACTTCCCCCCCACATGGAGCCCAAATGACTTGGAATAAAGCAGTCGTTGTGTGTCTTGCTCTTTTCTGTATATGCAGTTTTTTTATATACAGATCTAATTATTATCAGGCTATATTTGGTGATGACTTTTATTCTGAAATTTTCTCTGCATCTTTTGATGTTACAGAGAAGGGGGCAGCCATCCGTGTGCCTCTTAAATTCAAATATAAAACACGTTATGGACTTTATATAAAGATTCCTGAGTATAATCGCCTTTCCTATGTTGAGCGTACAAAAGGTTTTATCAAATATAAATTTATATCTGATGGACTTGTACTAAAAAGTGGGGAAACCGTTTCTTCTGATCAATGGGTAAGACTTTGGAAAGAAGGAGGCTCTTATTTGGATATACTCGATTTCGATTTGCCTTTATCTGGTGCAAGTAAAAACTTAGTTTTAGAATTAACAGTTGTAGAACCTTTTAATTTTTTTATCCCCTTCTCTGGTGACACCTACTGTGTCGTGAAACCAAATGCTAGCTTCAAATAATTGTACTAAGTATCCTCAAAAGATACAGCCTTAATCCATTTCGGATATCGTGAATACGATCCCCGCATCGGCAGATTCATAACTCCCGACCCAATCGGTTTCGCTGGCGGGGATGTGGATGTTTATGGTTATTGCCTCGATGATCCTATTAATTTTGTGGATTGGACGGGGCTTACACTTCTAGAAAATATCTGCTGCAGGAATAACCTTAATCGGCTTGGTACTGTATATTTCGGACCATACGAAATTATGGTGCTCTATGATAATCTTTGCTTCTAGGTGAGGTTTGTCAGCAGTTGTGTGAGCATCGGATGCAACCGTTACTTCGTAGTCTAAGCTTGCAGCTTGGCGCGCAGTGGAATCAACGCAGAAGTCGGTGCAGCAGCCTGTTATGATGATCTTGTCTACGCTAAGTTTATCCAATTCTTCTTTAAGATTAGTTCCGCAAAAAGAATCACAGCATGTTTTTTCAATAGTCAGGTCAGACGGCTCTTTGTGTAACTGAGGTAATATCTGCCATCCGTCGGAGTTGAGTTCTAAGCCATCTTCCGGTGGTCCGTTATGACGGATGAAAATAATCGGAATTTCCTTTTTTCTGGCTTTATCTATCAAACCGTTAATGCGCTTTATAACCTTTTCAGCATCAAATCGTTTCTTTGCTCCCTCGAAAAGGGCTTTTTGCATATCTATTACCAATAGTGCCCGCACCACATTGCCTCCTGTTGTTTCTTTAATATCCACTTTTTTACCACATTAGATAATTTATTGTGCCCGACAATGGAAGCGTAATTTGTGATTTTCTCTTCTTATCAGAACTTGTTTGGCGACTATATCCTTTTTTTGTCTTGAATATATTTACCGCTCATTTAGGATTATTCATTATATTAATTAGATATATTACCTTTGTGATTTGTTTAAACACTTGTTTTAAACAAGTGTTTGACTTTTGTTCCGCGCATAGTTAGACCTCTGAAAAGCAGTGAAAATATTGGCTGCATCAATTATTTAAAAATATACGTTTAATTATACATCTGAGGTTAAAATGTCTGAAGTTAAAACAAGAGGTCTGGCTAATAAATCACGTGGTGAAGAGACCAGAGAGAAGCTATTATTAGTTGCTACGAGGTTGTTTGCGGTAAACGGTTTTAAAGGCGTGAGTATGCGTAACCTTGCTAAGGAAGCAGATATCAATATTGCCACAGTCGGTTATCACTTTGGTGGAAAGCTTGGATTGTACGAAGCGATTATTCAGGATGTCATTGACCACAAGCATGAATTTTTCTTTTCAAGAGAAGATCTTGCTGCACAGATCTCGATGCTAGAATCTGGTGAAATATCAAAAAGCGGCTTGGTTCGGTGGTATTTCAGTTTCATAATTAATGCCATTATAGCGGATCCTCAAGTAGAATGGGCCTCTTTGATTCTTAGCCGGGAATTTGCGGAGCCGAGCGAGCTTTACCCGTTGCTTGAAAGAGATTTACTTCTGCCTACGTTTGATGACTTAACGGTTCTTTTAGGAGCTGTTATGGGCGTAGGAGTTTCTGTTGAAGAGCGAAGTATTATTATTATTGCTTTAATGGGAATGGTTTTTAAATTTGCACATCCTAGGGTGGTCTTGTCCAGAATCGGGTGGGAAGAATATACTCCTGAAAATATTACTAAAGTAACAGACGTTTTGTGTAAAAGAATTATCGGCTTTATCGGTTGTGAGGAGGCTTAAAGATATGAAAAAAATATTAATGATATTGTTGTCCCTGTTCAGCTTGCTGATTGCTGGCTGTAACGATGTTGCAACTCCCGTTAAAGAAGTCATAAGACCTGTCAAAACTGCCATTGTCGGTGAATCTGGCTTTGACAGGCAATGGGTTTTTTCTGGTACGGTTGAAGATGCGCTCGAATCTGAACTTTCGTTTCGGGTTCACGGCAAGGTTATTTCGTTTCCCGGTGATCAGATCGGCAGAAAATTCAGGGCCGGGCAAGTCATAGCTAAACTCGATCCTGCTGATTACGAACTCGAGGTGCATCAGGCTGAAGCTCAGCTTGAACAAGTACGGGCAAATTTTACCCGAGCTAAGGCTGATGTTTCCAGAATTAGACAGCTTTACGAACGGGAAGTTATCTCAAAAAGTGAACTTGATCAGGCTGATGCCGACTATAAATCACAGGAAGCTCAGCTTAATGCTTGGGCTAAAATGCTCGACATAGCTCGCAAAAAACTTAAGTACACTGTACTTAAAGCTCCCTTTGACGGCTGGGTCAGTGCTGTGAATATTAACGTTCATCAGAATGTGCAATCCGGTGAGGGCGTAATTGTTTTTAATGCCGGGCGTCAGATGAAGATGAGTATCTCATTGCCGGATACCTTAATTGCTCAGGTGACTGAGGGAGAAAAGGTTGATGTTGTTCTAGACGCATTGCCGGGGCAGCCTGCGAAGGGAATTGTTATGGAAGTCGGCATTGGTGCTAATGAAAGTTCATCGTATCCTGTAAAAGTTTATCTCGATAATTCACATCATAGAATGCGTAGTGGTATGTCCGGAAAAGTTTTTTTCTCGGGTAGAAATGGCGGAAATCATGTTTTTGTTCCACCCTCTGCTATTGTAGGAAATCCTGACGGAAGTAATCATGTCTGGGTTGTAGAAAACAACTCAACCGTTAAAATACATCAAGTTAAAATCGGATCATTGTCCCCCCTAGGTGTACAAATCACCGAAGGAATTAAGACTGGTGCAGTAGTGGTTATCCGGGGTGTTCATTCTCTTAGAGACGGTATGAAAGTTAAGACCGTCGGGGCGGAATCATGAACGTCGCACAATGGTGTATTGAAAATAATCGTACTTCTATAGCTTTATTTCTTCTCATAGCCCTTGGCGGGATTATGACTTTCTTTAGCATTCCGAAAGCTGAAGACCCTGATTTTACGATCCGCACGGCTGTGGTTATTACTGCTTTTCCCGGTGCTTCTCCGCAGAGGGTGGAAGAGCTTGTCACAGATAAACTTGAAGAGCGCATTAGAGAACTCAGTGATCTGAAATCGGTGAAGTCTCAGTCTATGACTGGAATATCTATCATTGAAGTTGAGTTCTTAGATCACCTGAAAAACATGAAACCTGTTTGGCAGAAGCTTCGTAACAAGGTTTCGGACGCTGAGACTACCTTGCCGCCCGAGGCACATACGCCTCTGATTAATGATGAGTTCGGGGACGTATTTGGTATTTTGGTAGCCTTGACGGGCGAGGGGTTTTCATATCGCGAACTGAAGGATGTTGCGGATTATACTCGTGACGAGCTTTTGTCCGTGAAAGGCGTAGGAAAGGTTGATCGCTGGGGACTTCAGGATGAGCGCGTTTATATTGATTTCTCCAACTCACGTATGGCTGCCGCAGGAGTAAGCCCTTTCGCTCTAGGTCAACTGATTGATCATCAAAATACAATTCGCCCGAGTGGCTCTGCCAAAGTGGGGCCGGAACGTATCGCTATTGAGCCGACTGGAGAGTTTAAGTCCGTTGATGATATTGCATCGCTTTCCCTAAGATTTGAAGGGATGAAGACCAGTATAAAGCTTTCCGATGTAACCAAGGTTTCACGGGGCTTTTCTGATCCACCATCTGTCATGACAAGATATAACGGGACTCCGGCAATTATGCTTGCGATTTCCATGGCCGACGGCAATAATATCATGGAACTTGGTGATAAAGTTACCGCGAAACTTGATGAGCTTTCAGCCGATTTATATCATGGTATGGAATACAATATTGTTGTTTACCAGCCTGAGTATGTTGATACCGCTGTTACTGATTTTATGATTAATCTTCTTGAATCATTTTTATTTGTTGTCATCGTAATTCTTGCTTTCGCAGGGTTTAGGACAGGTCTTGTTGCTGGAGCTTTGGTGCCCATGGCTATGCTCGCTTGCATCGGACTATTGCCTACATTCGGAGTTGGAATACATAAGATTTCAATTGCTTCGCTAATCATTTCTCTCGGGATTCTAGTTGATAACGGGGTAGTTGTTTCTGAGGCTATACTTGTGAGGCTTGCTGCCGGTGAAGAACGCCTTAAGGCTGTTGTTAATGCTGTTTCGGAACTTTGGATGCCTTTACTTGCAGCGTCCCTGACAACAGTGTTTGCCTTTTTACCTATCCCGCTCGCGGAAAGTAAGGTCGGGGAGTTTTGTTTCTCATTATTTGTGGTTGTTGCCCTCACCTTGATTTGTTCGTGGGCTTTGTCCATGACTCTCATTCCTATGCTTTGCTACTATGTATTAAAACCGAAAATCGTTGTGCAGACATTTTCGAGTAAGATGTACAGAGGCTATAGGCGTATGCTTTTGTTTTGCCTGAAGCAGCGCACAGCATTTATCGGGGTTATTGTTGTTTTGTGCATCGTTTCGTTCTGGGGATTTCAATTTGTTCCAAAAATGTTTTTTCCGCCAAATGAAAGAGCGCAGTTTACCATTGATTTCTGGCAACCTTTTGGGTCGGACATCACAACAACATCTGAGGAAGTTGCAAAACTCGAGAAATATTTACTGACTGATGACGGTGTTGTAAGCATCGGGACATTTATCGGGCATGGCGGACCGCGTTGGTATTTGCCGCTTAACCTTGAACAGAAAAACGACAATTTAGCTACATTCGTAGTCAATACTAAATCAGTCGAAGATACGGATAAGGTTATTGCCAGAGCGCGCAAGGAGCTTACGGCGAATTTCCCTGATGCTGATTTCAGTTTGAAAAAATTAATGAACGGACCTCCGGTTGGTGCGCCTGTCCAGATTCGTATTTCCGGTCCAGATCAGAAAAAGCTCTATATGCTTCGGGATAAAATCGAAGCTTTGCTCGAAGAAGTTCCTGGAGTCTCGAGAGTCTGGGATGACTGGGGGCAGTGGGCGAAAAAGCTTGTTGTTGATGTTGATCAGAATAAAGCGCGCGAGGCAGGGCTTTCGAGCTTTGATGTAGCGCTCAGTTTGCAATCAGGTATGAGCGGTTATCAGGCATCTACTTACCGCGAAGGGGATGAGGTAATCCCCATTGTGCTTAGAAGTGATGAGTCGTTCCGCAATCGCCTTGATAAGCTAGAAAGTATAAATGTTTATTCTTATCAGGATGGTAGCAGTGTTCCCCTTAGCCAGATAGCCTCGTCGGAACTTGTTTGGCAGCCGTCGGATATTCGCCGGAGAGACCAGACACGCACAATGACGGTTAAAGCAGATTTGGCTGATGGTTACTTCGCGCTACCGACTATTGACGCATTGCGGCCTCAAGTTGATGAGATGATGAAGTCAGATGACTGGCCCATAGGTTACTCCATTGCATATGGCGGTGAGTTTCAGGAAAGTCAGGAGAGTCAGGCTTCTATCAATGCCAATATGCCCCTTGCCATGGGGCTCTTGATTATGGTGCTGATATTCCAGTTTAACTCGTTCAGGAGACCGCTGATTATCCTGCTGACGTTGCCGCCTATGATGTGCGGGATTACGCCGGGTATGTTGCTGACGCATTCTCCTTTCGGATTTATGCCTATGCTGGGAATGATTAGTCTGCTGGGAATTATCGTAAATAACGCGATTATGCTCATTGACCGTATTGAAATACAGCGCGGTAAAGGTATTGATTTGGCAGATTCCATAGTGCTTGCTTCCCTCGAAAGGGCACGGCCTATCATTATGACTGCGACCACGACCGTTATCGGGATGATTCCTTTGTCACTACAGGGCGGTGAAATGTGGCGGCCGATGGCAAACTGCATTATGTCGGGACTGATGTTTGCCACAGTGATTACGCTCATACTATGCCCTGTACTGTATTCGGTATTCTTCAGGCAGAGTTTTAAGAACTACGCATGGGATTCTGATGTAATTGCAAAGGGAAGTGATGTTTAATTGGTGATGTAGTCTGAAGGGCTATCTGATTAAGCTTAATTGCAAATAAAATAAAAGCGCAGCATTATATTAATGCTGCGCTTTTTTATTTGGTAAACAAAATACGAACTAGAGTCTTGTACTATATCTTTTCAAGAATTTGCTGAATTGCATCAACCAGATGTTTTGGAGTTGATGCTCCTGCTGTCAGGCCAATTTTATTCGATCCTTTCAGATCATCAAGAGGAAGTTCACTTGCAACTTCAACATGTGTACATTTTGTTCCGGCAGCTTCAACAACTTGGACAAGTCTGCGAGTGTTGCCGCTGATGCGACCGCCGACAACGATCATGTGGTCCACTTCGCTTGAGAGCGTGATGGCTTCTTCCTGACGCTGACGGGTTGCATCGCATATGGAGTTCAGTACTATTACGTCCAAACCTTTTTTCTCGAGTATCTTAATAATATCTTCGTAAATAATCCGGTCTTGAGTGGTCTGCGCTGCAAGACAGTACTTGCGGTTCGTATCCAGTTCGATAGCTTCAAGTTCTTCAATGCTATCAAAAAGATGTGTACCTGATGGAGCGTAGCTTAAAAGACCTTTAACTTCAGGATGGCTGTCTTCGCCGTAGAGTAGTAAAACTCGTCCATCTGTGGTGTTACGTTTAATAAGTAACTGAGCTTTTTTTACTTTCGGGCAGGTTGCGTCTATTACATTTATACCACGTTCGCGAAGCTCTTCTTCAACGCTTTGTGGAACACCGTGGGCACGAATGACGGCATAGGCTCCGGTCGGTATTTCGCTGGCTAAATCGGCTGTTATCACACCCTGTTTTTCATACTCTTCGAGTACTTGCGGGTTGTGAATGATTGGTCCCAAAATGTATATTGAACCGCGATTCCTACTTTCAATTAGAGAATCCAGCTTGTTGAGGGCCAGATCAACTCCCATACAAAAACCAGCGGTTTCGGCTCTTACAACTTTATCCATTATTTAAACTCTCCTTTTCAATCAGGATTTTTATTCACTTCTGTTCTGTTTCATTTTCGAAAATGATGTGCGTAAATCTACAGGGCAATGATGGAATTTGCAACTTTGTTCTAATCCTTCAAAATAGTCCGCAACCCATTGACCGCAGAAGGCAAGCAGAGTATTTTCCCTTAGTTAAGTTAATAAGAATAAACGTTTGTAAATTTATAGTGGAGCTTTGTTAAAGATGCGTTCTGATATTGTAGATAAATATAAATCAAAAATTACAGAGGCTTATGATCTGCATCGCAAGTTTGTAAATCCTCAGTTTGTTAGAGTCTTGGAAGTAATTGGCTATAATCGCAATTATTGCGGTGCTGAGGGGGCGTACTTAACCGATGCTAAAGGGATTAAGGTTCTCGATTTTCTGGCAGGATTCGGTGTTTATAATGTAGGTCGAAACCATCCCTATGTTGCGGAAGTTCTGCACGAGATTATTGATGCTAAGACAGCCAGCCTCGTACAGATGGATCTCGGCGTTCTGTCCGGAATGCTCGCTGAGAAATTGGCGGAACTTGCGCCGGGCGATCTTGAAGCTGTATTTTTTACCAATTCAGGGACCGAAAGTGTCGAGGGCGCTCTGAAATTTGCGCGTCAGGCTACTGGCAGGCATAAGGTGGTTCATTGCGATCATGGGTTTCACGGTCTGACTCTCGGGGCCCTTTCTGTTAATGGCAATAAGGAGTTCAGGGGAAGAAATGAGCCTTTACTGCCGGATTGCACGCCTGTTCCATTTAACGACTTGAACGCACTTGAAAGAGCCCTTTCTGGCGGAGATGTCGGAGCATTCATCTTTGAAACAGTTCAGGGTAAGGGCGTTTTTGTGCCGGAAGATGGATACCTTCAGGGGGCGCGTGAACTTTGTGACCGCTATGGAACTCTGATGATTGCGGACGAAGTTCAGTGCGGACTAGGTAGAACAGGAAAGATGTTCGCTGTGGAACACTGGGGTGTTAAACCTGATATTTTGGTTATTTCCAAGGCTCTTTCCGGAGGGTTTATTCCTGTCGGGGCAATCATTACCACTCGCGCTATCCATTCTAAAATTTTCGATTCAATGGAAAGATGTTTTGCACACTCCAATACTTTCGGTCAGAACGATCTGGCTATGGCTGCCGGTCTTGCCACGCTAGAAATTCTTGAAAAAGAAAATTTATTGGAAAATGCGGCTAAAACCGGTGATAGAATTATTGAAGGAATGCAGAAGCTGGCAGATAAATATGAAATGCTGACCGAAGTTCGAGGTATTGGACTTATGATCGGAATGCAGTTTGGTGAGCCCAAGTCATTGGGACTTAAGGCTAGCTGGAAATTGTTGCATAAAATGAACGATGAATTGTTCTGTCAGATGATAACTATGCCTCTGCTAGAGAAACATAATATTTTAAGTCAGGTCGCTGGCCATGGTCTTGATACTGTTAAAATCCTTCCGCCTTTGATGATAAATGACGGTGATGTTGATAAATTCCTTACTGCAATGGATTCAGTATTGAAAGAAGCTCATAAAATCACAGGTTCCGGTTGGAAAACAGTTAAAGATTTAGGCATTCGTACTGCTCGTACTTCCTAGTCTCTCAACATATTGAAAAGTCCCGATTAAAGTTTGCTGTTTCGGGCGTAATTTTTGTGGATATATTCAAAAAAATTCAGAATTTTTTGATTCTTGTTCTATGGCGTATGGTTCGTTCATACTCGGGAACAATAGTCATTTGCGGGCTTATTTTAGCCATTATTTGTACCGTCTCATCTGCAATGTACCTGACTCTTGATAATGATCAGGATAATCTTCTTTCTCATGATCTTCCTTTTCAGAAGCGCAATCTCGCACAGATTAAAAATTTCGGTGATCAAGAATATATGTTCGTGGTTATTGAAACTGGTGGTACTGAATCGGGCAAAGAAGAGGCCGCGCTTTTTGCGTCCTCTCTTGCGGGAAAGCTTAAAGATAAAACAGACGTAATTCACGAAGTTTATTACGCCATGTCTGCAAAAGATATGGGGCCGGGCGTACTTATGTTCGCTTCAGAAGATGAAATTCGCGAGTTTGTGAAACTTTCGAAAAATATAGCTCCTCTAGGCCGTGAATGGTTCAGCGGTCCCGGGCTAGCAACATTTCTTGATATGACTGCTGGCTTGCTCAGCGGTAAAAGTGATATGGGCGGATCTGCGGGGGCAGACATGTTTGTCCCTACTATGAGCGCTCTAGATTCACTGCTCGGAGATATGAAATCTTCCCTCACGGAAGGGGCAGGGGCGAGCGGAAAAGATGTGCAAATTTTAGGGCTGAACGAAGTTGGGAAGCAATATTTTTATACCCAGAATGGCCGCCTTCTTATCATGCGAATCCTGCCTAAGAAAGATTACGCAGAAATGGGCGTTATCGGTCAGGCTCTTAAGGTGGTTCGTGTTGCTTTAGACCAGACGCGCGAAGAATTTCCAGAGATTAGCGCAGGGCTTACAGGTCGCCCTGTTTTGTCTGCTGACGAAATGAGCACTACAGATAAAGATATGACCATAGCCGCTATCATATCAATTTTAGTGGTGGGATTGCTATTTACTATTATTCTTCATGGCTGGCTTAGGCCCGCGCTGGTTATGTTATCACTTTTCTGCGCTATGGCTTGGACCTTTGGCTTTGCTTTGGTCACCCTTGGAAGTCTCAATCTTCTCTCTATTGTTTTTGCGCTGGTCCTTGTTGGCATCGGTGTGGATTTTGGTATTCATGTCGTTTTGCGCTATGTTGAAGGTACAGCCTCTGGTTTATCTCCCGAGAAGGCTGTTGAAGAATCACTGCTTCATACTGGCCCCGGAGTGCTCCTTGGAGGAATAACTTCGGTCTGTGCTTTCTATGCTGTTCTCGGTCAGGAGTTTGTTGGACTTGCTGAACTTGGACTTATTGGCGGAACTGGGATTATTTTTTGCCTTATTTCCATGTTGACTATTCTTCCTTCACTTTTGCTTTTGGCTGGTAAGCGTAATCTATTCCCTTCTTCGCAGCCGCGCCTGGCAACAATGCCTTTTATGGAAAAAATTATTTCGCGCCCTGTAATGGTGCTGCTTGTTATAGTTGCGCTATCAGCTCTTGCATATCCCGGTCTCCAAAAAGCTGGCTTTAATTACAATCTATTGGATCTACAGGCAAAAGGCCTTGAATCTGTTGAATATGAACACAAGTTAATTAAGGAATCTGACGAATCAACATGGTTTGCGGTAATGACCAGACCTGATCTTGATGGAGTGAAAACTCTTACAGCAGAACTCAAAAACATTCCGGCTGTGGGAAGAGTTGATTCTATTTTAAATTATATTCCTAAAGATCAAGCTTCCAAAGCGGCTATTTTAAAACAAGAGTCGAATTCCTTAGATGGTCTTAATTTTTCTGCAAAGCCTATTTTAATAGAGTCCGGTCAAGTTTTGGATTCTTTGGAAAATCTGACGGACTCTCTAGAAGATCTTGAGGAAAAGCTGTTTTCAGCCGGAGCAAAAGACGAGCTTAAAATTATTTCTGCGCTTCTTGATAATGCTTTTGCTTGTAGCGATTTGATTGAAAAGAGTCCTGCATTGGCGCAGAATCTTATCCCCATTCAAACTCAGTTAGTCGGTGAACTTTCAGAGGCATTTTCATGGCTAAAGGATGTTTTAGCTGTTGAGTCTGTTGCGCCGCAGGATTTGCCTGAACATTTACGTTCATTATATATAGGTAGAGACGGGTCATTTATGATCAAAATTGCTCCTGTCGGCAACATCTGGGACTTTGACTTATTAAAATCCTTTGTCGCGGACCTGAGAGCTGTTGATCCCGAAGTGACAGGCGTTCCGGTTGTTGTCTTTGAATCCTCACTCCTTATGCGAGACACTTTTGTTGAGGCCGCGGGACTTACATTAGTGTTGGTTGCGCTTGTTTTGTTCTTTACATCATTTAGTATCAGCTATGTTTTACTCACTTTAGTTCCACTACTTGTTGGTATTTTCTGGCTGCTTGAAGTTATGGGCTTTACTGGCCTGAGCTTTAATCTGGCTAATTTCTTCGCAATTCCGGTGCTTATAGCTATCGGAGTAGATGGTGGAGTACATTTTCTCGCCCGTTGGAAGGAGCTTTCCGAAGGAGAGAAGCTCTACGATACTAGTACACCGGTTGCCGTAGGACTCAGTTTTTGTACCACTATGATCGGTTTTGGCGGGTTACTACTTGCTCATCATCGCGGGCTTGCCTCGCTCGGCGGGATAATGGTTGTCGGTTCGGCAACGTGTATGGTTGGGTGCATGGTTGTGCTTCCCGCAGTTTTCAGATTGATTGAAACGTTCAAGAAGGGACGAAACTCATAATGCTTAACAAAAATATCTTATTCACACTTTTCCTGATATTTTCAGCCGGAAGTGTCATGGCCGCGGCTGGTCCGCTAAATTCGCTTCATTTTGTGATTATTGAACCCGGTCAGCCCGGAACTTCCATTGAAGCACAGCCTGTGATGGATTCACTTGCGGAATATATTTCAGCTAAAATAGGCAAACCCGTTAGCGGCAAATATTTTAATGAACTTGAACCTGCGGTCAAATATCTTGATGAAAATAAGCCCGCATGGGGAATTAGCGGATTAACTTTTTTTAAGAGTTACGCTGACAAATATATGATGAATCCCGTTGCATCAACGTTGCCGCAGGGACTTGATAAGGATATCTGGCGCGTTCTAGTCTCAGCGGACGGCCCTGATTCCGTGAAGGATATTAAAGGAACGGTATTCGGTTCCATGCTATATACTCCCGAAGCTCGCAAAATACTTTTTGGTAAAAACCATGTTGATGCTCCGCTAGTTATTGAAGGAACTTCACGCCCTTTGCGCATGATTCGAAAGGTTAACAGAGGTAAAGCCGCTGGTGTGTGCCTGAATGCTGTGCAATATTCAGTTGTCAGTAGTGGTGAGCAGTTTTCAGGTATGAAAGTTGTCTTTGAATCAGATAAGCTTCCGAACAGTCCTGTTGTTTGGTTTGGTAAGATAAATGATGATTCATTTAAGCTGCAAGGTGTTTTGCTCGATATGAAGGACGATCCAGCCGCTGCAAATTTGCTCAAACTTTTGCTAACATCAGGATTCGGTCCTGCTGATCAGGAGCTTCAATGAAATTATCTTTTCGTTTTATGCTAATATTGTTTTTTGGACTGTTTTTCTCTAGCTGTGCAGCTCAAACAAATGCTCCAATGCCAGTATACAAGGATAAGGAAGTTAGCCTTTGGAAGTCATGCTCCATTAAAGATGCAGAATCTCTTGGTGCTAGCACTAAGGATGCGGATTTACTTGAGTCCGTGGCCTGTTATGCTTCTTTGTTTGAAAGCGGAACTGTAGATAAAACTAAGTATGCTGAAGCTGGACAAAAAGTAGCCAAAGCATATCTTAAGAAAAACCCCAAAAGCGGTGTGGGACACTATCTTTATGCTTATTTAGTTGGTAAACATGCGCAACTTTCGCCCTTAAGCGGACTTGACCTTGTGCCTATCTTGGAGCAAGAAGCATTGCTGGCTGTTAAGCTGTCTCCCGAAGTTGATTTTGCCGGACCTGATAGGATGCTCGGCGAACTTTACTTGGAAGCTCCTGGCGCTCCTCTTAGCGTTGGCAGCCTCAGTAAGTCTTTAAAGCATTTTGAAACATCTGTGAAAGTAGCTCCTGATTTTTACTTGAATCATCTTGGTTACGGAGCAGCTCTGCTTGAAGATGATGATAAAAAGAATGCGTGCGTGCAGTATAATACTGCTTTAAAGAGTAAAAGTTTTAATAAAAAATCATTGGAAAATGATACATATAAGAAGTTGATAGGTGCATGTCAGAAAGCACCTGCTCCTAAAAAATAATAAACCCGCTGTTTCTAAGCGGCAATGAGGTTAGGACTTTGGCAATTCCTGCAATTCAGATAGCAAGACTCGGTAAATATATTCTTTCTCAAACACTTAAAGGCAACAAACATTACCCTTTGGTATTAATGCTTGAGCCTCTCTTTCAGTGCAATTTGCGCTGTAAAGGGTGTGGTAAAATTAATCAGTCGGCTAAAGTTTTAAATCAGCGTTTATCGTTTGATGAATGCATCGCTGCTGTGGAAGAATGCGGAGCACCAATCGTTTCCATTCCTGGTGGCGAACCTCTTTTACATCCTGATATGCCTGCAATTGTCAAAGAACTCGTTAAGCGCAAAAAGTTCGTATATCTTTGTACAAATGGACTTCTAATTCCTGAACGCATCAATCAGTTTAAGCCTAGCCCATACCTTACTTTTAACCTTCATCTTGATGGCTTGGAAGCAGTTCATGATAATATTGTGTGCAAGCAAGGTGTATTCAAGTCCGCTGTAAATTCAATTAAGTTACTCAAATCCAAAGGATTCAGAGTAAATACAAATACAACTCTTTTTGGTGGACAGACTCCCGAAAATGCCGCTGAGTTTTTCGATTTCCTCACCGAGCTTGGTGTAGATGGAATGACTCTTTCGTCAGCATTCAGCTATGAAGCTGCAGCAGATCAGGACAGTTTCCTCACTCGCGATCAGAGTAAGAAGCTTTTCCGCGAAATATTCAGACTTGGTAAAGGGAAAAAATGGGACTTCAGCCACAGTAGTTTCTACCTCGATTTCCTCGCTGGAAACCAGAACTACTCTTGTTCTCCTTGGGGCAACCCATGTCGCTCAGTACACGGCTGGCAGCGTCCATGCTACTTACTTGAAGACGGATTTGTTCCAACATATAAAGAACTTATGGAACAAACTGACTGGGATAATTACGGAGTCGGAAATGACCCGCGTTGTGCCAATTGCATGGTCCATTGCGGATTCGAACCTACCGCAGTTGCAGATTCTGTGAAACGTCCTATTAAGGGTGCTATGTTGGCGCTTAAGGGTGTTAATTTAGATTAGGCTTTAAGTTTTTAAATTAAAAATCTCGCTGGAGCATCGCTCCTGCGGGATTTTTTTTGTTTAAGTCTTTGGGGCTGGACTAAATAAATATTCTACCTAAGCTTTTTAAGGCTTTTGAGTAGTCCACGCCCATTGGGATTAATTCGAGTACCAAAGACGGGCGACTGGCTATTGCTTTTAAAATTGGTTTGAGTTTTGTTTTCCCGCTTGGGTCAACTCCTTCTAATGATTCTGCTGGTATTGCTCTGGTGGATGCGTCACTTATGGCGCGAATGCATGCAAATGGGATTCCTGCTTTTGTGGCGGCTTCTGCTACCGCGATGCTTTCCATATCTGCGGCCAATGCGCCTGTTTTGTCGTGCAGTGATGTTTTGTCTTTCGGGGTAAGTACAGGCTTTGAAACTGTCACCATTGGGCCGGATGGTATTTTAGCGTAGGCTGGCAGTAGTGCTGTGGATAAATCTACGTCGTTTTCTGACTTTTGCCACGGATTATGATCGGCTAGTTCGGAGTGAATGCTGGATGCCGCCAGAAGATCACCTGCGGCAGGACCGTGTGCCAGTCCTCCTGAAACACCCGCGCTGAGTATTATATTTGGATTTTTTTGAGCAAGCAAAGTTGCGGCTTCTAAAGCACGCTCGGCGCCTATGCCTGAAATCACGCACATGAATTTATTGCCGCCCGGTAAAATTCCAGACAGCAGTTCGAATTTACCAAGTTTACTCTTTTCGGAAACAGGGCATATAGCACTTGCTTCCTGTTCCATCGCAGCAACAATTCCAATTAATTTATTTGACATAGTTGATCCTTTTTACTGATGTAACAGTAGGATAGATTAGAATTAGCATATGGTAAAGAGGCGCAGGATAATTATATCTTGCGCCTCTTGTTATACCTCGTTATGCCTCTGGCGAGTTTACCCCGAACAGCAAGATCCAGAAGATTTCTTTTTGTCGTCTTTTTTCTCGTCATCTGCGGCGAATTTTTTGAGTCCTTCAGCCAAGGCTATAAGTCGTTCGTTGACTTTGCCGTACATGGAATCCTTCGGGTAACCTTTTTTAGGGGTAGGCTTTCCTGCTGGGATTCCTGTTAGAATTTCAATTCCCTGCCCGATATTTTCGACTGACCAGATGTGGAATTTACCTTCCTTCACGGCCTCGACAACATCTTTGCGTAGCATAAGGTCTTTCACGTTAGCTTCGGGAATCATTACCCCTTGCTTGCCTGTCAGTCCGGCATGTTTACAGCATAGATAGAACCCTTCGACCTTTTGGTTCACGCCGCCAATTGGTTGGACTTCGCCTTTTTGGTTAACTGAACCCGTTACCGCAATATCCTGACGAATCGGGACATCCGCTAAACTTGAGAGCAGGGCGTACAGTTCGGTCGAGGATGCTGAGTCTCCGTCGATTCCGCCGTACGATTGTTCGAAGGCGATACTTGCGGTCAAGGATAATGGTTTATCTTGCGCAAATTTTTGTCTTAGGAATCCTGAGAGGATGAATATTCCTTTGTTGTGAGTCGGGCCTGACATCTCGGCTTCGCGTTCAATATTAATGATGCCGCCCTTACCCATGGCGGTTACCGCGGTAATTCTTGACGGTTTACCGAATGAATAATCACCGAGTGAATACACGGCAAGACCGTTAACCTGTCCGACTTCAGAGCCGTCAGTGTCAACATAGATGCTGCCGCGATCAATCATTTCCTGAAGGCGCTCTTCCATTTGGTTGGAGCGCTTTCTGTGGGCATGGATAGCTTTGTCTACGTGTTCTGATGTTACGAATTTTGAACCGTTTCTTCCTGCGAAATAGTTTGCTTCGCCTAATAGGTCTGCAAGTAGCGGGAACGCTGTGGTTATCTTTTCCTGTCTGCCAGCCATTCTAACAGCCTGTTCAATAATTGCAGCAACACCGGACTGATCGAAATCCATTAAATCGTCTTTTTTAACCATGTTTCCGATGAAACTTGCGACGGCTTTAATGGCATCATCATCGCGGTCCATTGAGGTTTCGAAGTCTGCGCGTACTTTGAATATTTTTGGGACGTCTGCGTCGTAGTGGCGCAAAAGTTGATAGAGGTGAGGTTCCCCTAAAACGACAACCTTCACGTCCATATCAATCGGTTCAGGTTTTAGGCCTGACGGTGATATGAAGTAGTAAGGGTCGAAGGTTTGGATCTCGATCTTTTCTGTCTTTAGCGATCTTTTAAGAGTCGGCCAGACTCCCGGCTCTACAATGGCGTCCATTAGATTAATAACCAGATAACCGCCATTTGCTTTAATGAATGATCCAGCTTGAATTTTAGTGAAATCTGTCCGCCATCCTCCGTGTCTGTCCATTACTCTTTCGATGGACCCGAACAAATTGCGGTAGGTTGGGTATGATTCAAAAATTACAGGAGGACTGGTTTGCTTGGTGTTGTCCACCAGTAAGTTGACTTGATAAGGATGGAGTATTGCTTCTGCTTGCGGCGGCATGTACATCATCCCGCCTTGGCCCTGTTGAGGCTTCGCACCGATCATCCGCAGTGAATCGAGGTCGTCACTCATTTTTTCGAGCATTTCGTCAAAATGCTTTGCTATTTTGGGGACGGTATATTTTTCTTTTAGCGGGCTGATTAAGTCTTCAGCGAGAGTCATGAACATCAATTTATCCACATCTTCGCTTTTCTTTTTTACTTCTTTTTGCAATTTGCGGACTTGCCGAAGAATGCTGTCGACTTCCTCTTTTAGTTCTTTCTGCTTTTCCTTAAGTCGATTGTACTCTTCACGCGGAAAACGTCCTTTCTCAACTTTTTCTTCAAGTTGAATCATACGCATTGGTTCGCCATCGACTAATGGAACTACATCAGGTCTTTGAAATTGGCCCATTTGCATGTTTACGATGACTAATCCTGAGTCTTTTACTTTTTCTTCTATCCCTTGAAAGAAATCACGTGTCTGTTTTTCATGCAGCTCAATTATTTCATTTTTACGGGCGATATATTCCTGACTTTCAAAGAGCTGCGGAACTTCACGTTTTATATTCTCTAGGAAATCATGGACATCTTTTTTGAAAACCGATCCTTCTCCTGCTGCCATACGAATAAGTATTGGAGATTCTTCTGACTTAAAATTATTTACGTAAAGGATATCATCAGGAATTGTGTCTGATTTAGACAAGTCTTTGAGTAGTTTTTTGACTGTTGCTTGTTTTCCGGTTCCTGCTGGGCCGGTTACGAAAATATTGTATCCTTTCATGGGCATTCCCATGCCGAATTTAAAAGCCTCTACCCCTCTACTCTGGCCTATAATGTCATCGCCTCTGACAAGATCCTGAGTTGATTCGAATTTTAGCTCATCTGGTGCAAGGGTCCATCTTAATTGGTCCAGTTTGAGCTCTCTGCTGTCAATTGTAGAAGTCATTACTACTCTCCATATTGAGGTCTATTCAGATGTTATCGATATGATTTTTTGGGGTTTGATGATGCACTTAAGAAGTACAATTTTAAGCACGCCGTCTTTAAATGTTGCTTTTACATTGTCAGGATCAACTCGGCAGGGGAGGGGGATTTTTTTTCGGAAATGGTTATTTTTTTTTCCGCCTTGGAAAGTAACTTTTTTTTCACCTGAAATTGTCATGGAGGTCTCTGTTACGGTGACTCCGAGGTCTTCAGCGTGAAAACCGGGCATGGTAGTTTTTACTACAAAAGCTCCTTCAACTTCTTCCATTTCAGTTCTTGGGGTACAGTCAATTATTCCACATACAGAAGGGATGCCGTAGTCCACGCATAGGCTGTTAAAAAGCCTATCCATATCGTTTTTGAGTTTTTCTAGCTCTTGGCTTCCCCACGAAGTCAGATTTGGCATTTACAATCTCCTTAGTATAGCAAGTGGGAGTATTAGTTATAGATAAACTAACATATGGCAGAAAACATTAGCAACTGCTTTAAGAAGAAATGTTGTTTTATCCTGTTTCTATCAATATGTTGATATTTCATGATATATTGAGTGTTGTGCGCATCATTAGTTCAGATTTTAGTTAATATGCAGAACGAAGTTGTGTTTTAATATTTTTTCCATCTTGCAAGTTAACTAATCATAAGATATTTGGATCATCTCTTTGGGGTTGAAAAGAGAGTATATGAACCAAAAAATTGAGGAGTAACACATGAAAAGATTATTAGTGATTCTTATGGTTGTTATGATGTTGGCCTTCGCAGTCATGGCTCAGGCTTCAGATGATTCATGGAACACAGTTAAAAATAGTGGCAAGCTCACAATCGGGCTTGATGATGCTTTCCCTCCAATGGGCTTTCGTCAGGATGACGGCAAACTCGTAGGTTTTGACATTGATGCGGCTGAAGAAGTCGGTAAACGCCTTGGAGTCAAAATTGTATGGCAGCCTACAGCATGGGACGGAGTTATTCACTCTCTCAATTCTAAAAAATTCGACTGTATCTGGAATGGTATGACTATTACAGCTGAACGTCAGGCTAAGGTTCTTTTCACAAAACCTTACATCATGGACGGACAGATTGCAGTTATCGCTATGGGTAATAAAGATATCAAGTCTGCTAAAGAACTTGCTGGCAAAGTTGTAGGCGTTCAGAAAGGTTCTCCTGCTCTTGAAGCTGCAAAATCTTTGAAGCCAGCTCCTTCTGATATTCGTGAATACGATACCAACCCTAAAGCTTTCCTTGACCTAGAGTCAGGTCGTTTAACAGCTGTTGTTGTTGATAATATTGCTGGCCGTTACTACATGGCTGCTCGTCCAGGTAAGTACATGGGGCTTCCTGGGTACATTACTAAAGAAGCTTTCGGTGTTGCTTTCCGCAAGGGTGACGTTTCTCTTGAAGAAAAAGTTCAGACAGCAATTGATGCTATGATCGCTGATGGAACAATGGGTAAAATTTCCCGCAAATGGTTCGGTGAAGATGTCACCAATCCTTCTAAATGGTAGGATATGACTATTTTAGTTAATAGATTCGGAAAGGGCGGGGCTTTATTGGCCTCGCTCTTTCTTCTCTTTGCCCTTTTGGCTTCTCCCGCAGTATCATCTGCCGGAGGAGAGTCTGACGCGATCCTCAAAGAGGCTCGTGATGCGCTTGCACTTGGTCATATTGATCAGGCTCAAGTCCTTTTTGCACAGGTTCCCGCTCCCGGCCCTGACGGTGATGAAGGTGAATTTGTTTACTCGCGCATGCAGCTTGCGAGACTCTTTTTTTCTACGAAAAATATGAGCAAAGCTAGAGCTTCTGCCGAAGAAATTACGGCAGTTTATCCTGATAATGCCGAAGCCAAAAATTTCATCGCATCCGTTGATAGATCTGTAAGGCCTGAATGGCGCCAAGTCGTTGATGACTGCATTCGCTTTCTGCCTTCGCTCCTAAAAGGTGCGAGTATGACGCTTATTCTCGTATTTTTTACGATGATAGTTTCTCCTATCGGTGGGCTTCTTATTGCACTCGGAAAACTAAGCAAGACTCAGCCTTTTTCGGGAATAAGCTGGTTCATAATTTGGTTTTTCCGCGGGACTCCGCTTCTGCTGCAACTTTTCTTTATCTATTATGGCTTGCCGGCCATTGGGATTACTTTGTCGCCGCTGGCTTCTGCTTTAATAGGGCTTGGGATTAATTACTCAGCTTACCTTGCTGAAATTATCCGTGCTGGTATTCTGTCTATTGACCATGGTCAGACCGAGGCCGCTAAAGCTATCGGCATGACTTATTCTCAGACAATGCGACGGGTCATAATTCCGCAGACATATAAAAGAATTATACCTCCCTTTGCCAATGAATTTATCGCTCTCATCAAGGACACCGCTCTTGTCTCTACCATTGCTATGGTTGAGCTTATGCGCGCGGCAGATCAGATGTTCAACGCATATTTTAATATTACTGTGCTTGTCCTTGCTGCATTTATTTACCTTATTTTCACAACCGCATTCACCTTGCTTTTCGAAAAGATCGAATACAAGGTGGGAGTATACGAAAGGCGCTAAATGGAAACCATTTTAGAATTAAAACAGGTTGTTAAGCGTTTCGGTTCGCTCACGGCTGTGAATCATATTGACCTGAAAATTAAGCGTGGTGAAAAAGTAGTTATTGTCGGCCCTAGCGGTTCCGGTAAATCAACTCTTCTGCGTACTATGAATTTTCTGGAAACAATTGATTCCGGTGAGATTTTGTTTGAGAAACAGCCGTGCGGATATATTACCCGTGGTGGCAATCTTGTACTTGATTCACAAAAGAAACTTTGCGCGCTTCGTTCTGAAATCGGGATGGTTTTTCAGCAGTTTAATCTTTTCCCGCACATGACAGTTCTTGAAAATGTTATGGAAGGGCAGATTACTGTTCTGAACAAAAGCAAGGCGGAAGCGAAAGAGACTGCGTATAAAATGCTCGAAAAAGTCGGGCTTCCAGACAGATCTAGCGTTTATCCTATAACTCTTTCAGGTGGACAGATGCAGCGTGTTGCTATTGCGCGCGCTCTTGCAATGAAGCCTAAGATGATGCTTTTTGATGAACCGACTTCCGCGCTGGATCCTGAACTTGTGGGCGAGGTTTTCGATACTATTCGCTCGCTAGCTGATGAGGGAATGACTATGGTCATAGTTACTCATAATATGGGATTTGCCCGCGAAGTTGCTGATACCGTTATTTTCATGGAACAGGGTGATTTTATTGCGCAGGGTACACCTCATGAGTTCTTCTCGGCTGATGAAATTCACCCTAGAATTAGCGAATTTTTAGATAAGCTTTTATAAACAAGATTTGTCGACTTACCCTGTAAAAGGGGTAGTATTGATATTAGGAACGGTTGTGGATTTATTCGCAACCGTTTTATTTTGGCCAATTACTTTTCTTATACTTGCAGTTATGGTCACGCTGATTTATTAATCATAACTAATGAATAAAATAATATCAGACTTTTATAGGGTTTTTATCCATCCCGTTGATCCCGGTTTGTTTATGACTAAGTATGCGGCTAAATGTATTGTCGCGTGCGTGATAGCTCTAGTTTTAGCCCATTTCGCGGGTATAGCCAGTAAGGATATTGCGTGGAGTGTTTACGGTTCGGTGGTAGTAGTTCTTTTCAGGGCTGGTAGCACTTTAAAAAAGCGCAAAATTGTTGCCGCAACGCTTTGCCTTTCTTTGGCTTTTCTTGTTCCAATATCTACCTACATAGCCAATTATTCGATAATTTCAGTTGTTTATCTGTTTATTCTATCTTTCGTGGTGTTTTTTGCACCAGCTATTGGAGGAGCCGCTGCGACAACAGGTGTTGCGGTGCTAATTGTAAATCTGATCGCGTATAATTCACCTGATCTTTTCAGCGTGGGGCTTTATCGTTCAGGATGTATCCTTTTCGGCGCGACTATTTCATATCTTGTAATTTTTTATTTGTGGCCTATGCATCCTGAAAAAGTCCTTTCGAAGGCGGGTGGGGTGGCTTTGTCTGATATCGGAGATTATTTCCGCGCAGTCGCGGGGGCTGGCGGAAGTAAGAAGGATCAAGAAGAACTCTCTGTTATACATGAAAGGTCTGTGGAATCGCTCAGGCGGTACAGGCGTTTCATGGAAACTATGAATATTGATCCCGTTAAAGAACTGGGTAAATATGAGGGGCCGTCGGCTCTTTATGCCCTGCTTATACGGATGCTTGAGGCCGTTGTTGGACTTTCAAACAGTACTCATTTTGCAAAACACAGTACGATTTTTTCAGGACTGAGACTTAAATTTTCACAGCTTGCCTTACAGAGTTCGATTATATTTGACTTACTCGCAGTTAATGTTTCTACAGGCAAAGGTCAGGTTGATCTTAGTGAACTTAATAATGGAATTTCTGCTCTTGAGCGGGAATTGTTGGATCTGGGGGCATATAAAAAGGATGAAGGGCTGCGGGATGAATTTCTCGAAGCTTGGGGCGCGCTGTATGGTCTTCGCAATTTATGTTTAGAATTTGACGAAATGAGTCGGGTTAATGTTGGCGGCGGTCCGAAATGACGAAAGGTATCCTCCATAGGTTCAGGAAAGAATTTCGTCTTGATTCTGCGCCCTTTAGGCACGCTGTCCGTGCGGCTATTGCTATTACTGTGGCAGTTGTAGCATCAAATTTTCTCGATCTCAGGCATGCCGTATGGCTTCCCATAAGTGTTATAGTCATAATGCGCCCCTCTGTTGGTGGAACTTTGCGGTTAGGTTGGCGCAGGCTATGGGGAACAGTTCTCGGCGCGTTGTTAGGTATTTTAATTTTGTTTTTCGTCAATAGCAATCATGTGTTGATTGGGCTTATCGTTCTTTCATTCTTTTTAATGATTTTGATTAGGGTCTATAGTTATACCGCTTTCTCGTGCTTTCTTACTGCCTCAGTTATTTTGCTTTTAGGGGTTGTTTTCGTGGATGGATGGCAGTTTGGATTGGAGAGAATTCTTGATACTGTTCTTGGGATCGGTATTGGAGTTGCGGCTTCTTTTGGTGTTTGGCCCAATATGGCTAGAAAAAATTTGCGGACTAAAATGTCAGTCCTCATTCACGCGCAGGCTGTCCATTTTGAAATGTTAACTAAGTCATATCTAGAAGGTGGAGTTAGTGAAAGTGAGCTTGTCGCAACTAGGATTGAGGCTGCGCAGGAACTTGATACATGTGCTGAAGCTTTCCGCGAAGCATGTGCTGAGCCTGGGCTAAGAGCATGGCAGCGAGATAACCTCACCCGGCTCATACGAGTTTTTACCCGCATGCACAGTTTGCTAATGACTATGTCGACCATCATTCGCAGAGGATACGGAGGGCCGCTTTCCCCTATTGCTGATGGTATGAAAAATGTTTTGCAGATGACGCAGCAGCATTACGACTGGCTTGAGGAATATTCGCTAAACTCTGATAATTGTATGATTCATCCTGATTTCGAAGTCGGAGTAAACGATTTCATGCGAGCGGTGGGCGATGCTCGAATTCGAGGTGATTTTGAAGATGTGCCAATTGAAAGGCGTAACAATATTTCAGCTTTTATCTGGAACATTCGCTCTCTGGGTGGAGAAATTAATCGTGCTGGTAGAAGACTATGTGAGCTTCGTTATGGTAGGAATGAATAAATGAAAACTTCACAAGAGGTAAATATGAACGATAATCCGTACACTTTCGACCGTGTGGTCCGGTTAGTACTTTTTGCGCTGACAGTTTGGATTGTCGTACGTTTGCTGACGGTTCTAAGTGACGCACTGGTTCCTTTTGCCGTTGCGTTGACCTTGGCTTATCTGCTTAATCCGCTGGTTAATATCGTTGGTAGATTTATAAAAAACAGAACTTCCGCAGTAGTTTTTACTTTAGTTGTGTTGTTTGTCCCTGCTATAAAATTACTATGGATGGGGCTGGGCGTGATCGGTTCCGAGCTTGGTCGCACCGGTAGAATGCTTGCAACAATCGTTAATGATTCTGCAACAGCTGCGCGTGCGGCGGAATTTTTCCCCACAGACATTTGGCAGCAGATTATGGATCTTGCCAAGCAGGACGGAGTTCGCCAGTTTTTAAGTGAGGCTGGTGTTGTTGATCTGCTAAAAGGATCTGCTCAAAAACTATTGCCTGGTATCTGGAATTTGGTGAGCGGCTCGGCGCAGTCATTAGTTGCACTCGCTGGTGTTTTTGTGATTATTCTATACTTGGTATTTCTATTGGCTGATTTTGAAAAATTAGGATTTTGGCGGACGCAGATTCCACAGAAATATCAAGAGCGTGTCTGTTCATTCATAGATGAATTTACGAATATTACTAATCGTTACTTTCGCACTCAAGCACTGATTGCTTGCATCGTAGGATGTTTGTTCGCTGCCGGATTTATGATTATAGGGCTTCCCCTAGCCATATTCTTGGGGCTTATGATCGGAGCACTTAACATGGTTCCGTATCTGCAGATGGCAGGAGTAATTCCGGCCTTCCTGCTTGCCGGAGTGAATGCGCTGGCAACGGGCGGCAATATCTGGATGGGACTTGGCGGAGTGGCGGCAGTTTTCGCGATAGTGCAAGTTTTTCAGGATGCAGTATTGGTGCCGAAGCTTCAAGGAGAAAGTCTAGGGCTTTCTCCATGGATGATTTTACTGTCTCTATCCATATGGGGGCAGTTGCTTGGATTTTTAGGTCTCGTAATGGCATTGCCGCTGAGTTGTATGGCTCTTGCCGTTTATCGGCAGTATGTGGCTGTGCGGGTTGAGTTGTAAAGTTTAGCATAAAAAGTTTAATGTTGTTGCAGATAATCACTCGATGACTTATACTAATGAGCCTTTTGTGTTTATTGATTTAATAAACCGATATCGTATGATTATTTGCATTAAACCTTGGGAGTTTGTTGGACAAAATAATTCATATGTGCGAAGTTTTGGGCATAGTTAGGCTCTGGATAGAAGCCTTTTTGAAGACTTTGCTTTTATAAGTTTAAAATGAATTTTATTTATATACAGGATCTTGACCCTTTTTTAGAGGGTTGATGTTGCGGTAAAGGAGATTGTTTTAGTGATAAACGTTGTAGTTATTGACGATTCGGCCTTTATGCGCAAAGCCATCAGTACTATGCTGGAGAAAGATCCCGGCATAAAAGTGGTGGCTACTGCTCGTGATGGTGAGGAAGGTCTCAAGAAGATCAGGCTTCATAATCCTGATGTTGTCACTTTGGACATTGAGATGCCTAAGATGGATGGGCTGACGGCTCTACGTCATATTATGATGGAGATGCCCCGCCCTGTTATAATGGTTAGTTCATTAACTACTGAAGGTGCTGAATCTACATTGAAGGCAATGGATCTCGGTGCTGTAGACTTTATCCCCAAGCAACTTGCTAAGGTTTCTCTTGATATCGTTAAGATTGAGACTGACCTAATTTCAAAGGTTAAAATAGTTGCGCGTCGTAAAATGCGTCCTGTTCCTAGAATGCGGCCAGTGGCAAGGCGAGCTCCTGTAGCTGCGCCTAAGACACGCATTGGAAGACCTAAGAGGGATGTTGTCATGATTGGTGTTTCTACTGGTGGCCCACCGGCCGTACAGAAGATTTTATCATCATTGCCAAAAGATTTTCCTGCGGGGATTGTAATTGCTCAGCATATGCCTAAAGCATTTACCGGTCCGTTTGCTAACCGTCTTAATAGCGTTAGTCAGATTACAGTTAAGGAAGCAGAAACGGGTGACAGGCTTTTGCCTGGGCACGCTTTTGTTGCTCCTGGTGGATCGCATTTAATGATTGATCAGAAAATAAGCAGAATTGAATTAATAGTTACACCCGAACCGAAAGAAGCTCTGTATAAGCCTTCCGCAAACGTTTTGGCTACATCTGTTGCCAATGCTGTCGGACGTAGAGCTTTAGGAGTAATTCTTACCGGAATGGGAAATGACGGGCGAGACGGCATTCGCGATTTGAAAAGCATGGGGGGGCGGGCGATCGCCCAGAGTGACTCCTCTTGTGTAGTTTATGGTATGCCCAAAGCTATCGTTGATGGTGGGCTGGCCGACGAAATTGTTGATATTGATGATATGGCCGAAGCAATTATCAATAACCTTTATTTGTAATCAAAAGAGTAGAAAGGCTCGTATCGGCAAGTCTGCTTAACGGCTTTCGAAAACATGAGGGATAGGCAATGACGGATTGTGCGAAAGTTTTAGAAGATCTGAAAAATGACGACAATGAAATTGTCCGTGAAGCCGCTTTTCAAGCTGGTGAATATGCTTGCGAGGAGGCCGTTCCCTTGCTGGCGGAACTTCTGAAAGCTAATCACCTTGGCCTGCAGGAAGCGGCTGATCATGCCCTTCGCAACATCGGAGGCCGTAGTACTGTTTTGGCCGTAATTCCGCTATTGCGCTCAGACGATGCTCCAGCTCGAAATCTTTCTATGGATATATTACGTGAAGTAGGAGCGCAGGATTTCCCTTCTCTTGTTGCTTTGGTTCATGATGATGACCCGGATATACGAATTTTTGCTACAGATATTTTGGGGTCTTCAGATAGTTTCATGGCTGTTGAACCTCTTTGTGATGCGCTGCTTAAAGATCCTGAGGTCAATGTTCGTTATCAAGCCGCTGTCAGCCTTGGAGACCTTGAAAACCCAGCAGCTGCGAAGTGTTTGAACAAAGCTATGCAGGACGATGAATGGGTTCAGTATGCTGTAATTGAAGCTCTTGCTAAAATTAAGCATTCCAGCTCTGTAGATGCTTTGGTTAAGGCCCTCAATACTAGTTCTGATCTTGTGGCATCCATGATTATTGATGCTCTCGGCGAGGTTGGTAATATTAAGGCCGTGACAATGCTTCTGCGTCACCTTGATACTTCTGCCACTGCGCTTCGAAATAAAATAGTTAAGGCCATTATTGGCATTCTTGGTGGACAATCTCTTAAACTTTTGTCTGCAACTGAGCGTGAAAAACTCAGAGAATACATGCTCGTAGCACTTAAAGATGAAGACGAAGAAATTCAAGATGCTGCGATAACAGGTCTTAGCTACGTTGGTGGCGAAAAGGCCACTGCGGAAGTTTTGCAACTTGCTAGTGAACTAGATCCAGAACGTGATACAGATCGCCTTTCAATAATTGTTGATAATCTTTCGAACTTGACTCTTAATAAGTCCCTGATCGAAGCTTTAAATAGTGATGTTTATAAGAAATCTGCTCTTGCTATCGAGGTTCTTTCAAGGCTTGAAGGACTGGACGTTTCTCAGGCACTTATGGGTGCTTTTGAAGGCAAGGAAAGAGATCTTAAGCGTTCTATTCTTGAGGCTCTTGCCAAGAATGCCGGCCCTGAAGCTAAGGATTTCTTCGTAGATGTTTTAGATAATGAACAAGACGGTTCTATGCTTAAGTCTGCGATTTATTTTCTAGGACAGAAGCTGGGACGTAGCGAGGAAGCTGATAAAATTTTCTCCTTGCTTAATCATTCTTATGATGACGTTAAGGAAGCAGCTCTTGATGCATGTGTCTCTATCGGCGGAGATGAAATTAATCAAAAATTCATCGAGCTTTATAAAAGTGAGGAACCGATAGATAGGCTTATGGCAGTTTTCGCCATGGGTAAGTTAGATGCAGCTGGTAATTTGGTGTTGATCCATCAGGCTCTTGAAGACGAAGTGCCTGATGTTCGAAAAATTGCACTTGAAGCTTTGACTGACTGTGCCGTTGAAATGGAAAGTATCGAGCTGGTTGTTTCTCGTTTAAATGACGAAAATAGGGATGTAAGACTGACTGTTATAGAGCTTATGGGGAAATGCTATAAGCCTGAAGTCATTCCTTATATAGTGCAGGCTCTTCAGGACGATGATGATTGGGTTCAGATTCGTGCTATTGAGGCTCTTGGCAATCACCGCGAAGAGGCTGCTTTGCCACATTTGATACCGATGCTTGACTCGCCTAATAAGCTTGTCGCATTGAAGGTTGTTGAGGCATTAGGGGTTATTGGCGGAACTTTGGCATTCCAGGCTTTACTTGAAGCTTCTAATGCTGGTGGAGATCCCGAAATTATGCAGGCTGCCGAAGAAGCAATTTTTAAAATTCAAGAAAATCAGGGGGAAGGGAACTAGATGTCTTCTCTGTTTTCAAAGACCATTTCGCTCCGCAAAGAGCTGAAAATTTCTGAACTGGAATTTACTCAGTTAAGAGATTTTATATATGATCAAGCAGGTATATTCATAGCAGGTAACCGTAAATATCTTCTTGAAAACCGCCTTGCTAACCGTTTGAAGGAATTGAATTTAAAGAATTTTGGTGAGTACTATTATTATCTGCAATATGATTCAGGTAAGAAGGTGGAACTGAACAAACTTTTCGAAGTTATCACAACTAACGAGACTAGTTTTTACAGAAATCCTCCGCAGCTGAAGGTCTTTCAGACTAAGGTTTTGCCTGAAGTTCTAGATACCCTTCGCAAGAAGAAAAAGAAGCGCCTTCGCATCTGGTCGGCTGGTTGCTCGACAGGAGAAGAACCTTACACTCTTGCTATGATCATCAGTGAAGTGCTGGGTACTGAACTCAAAAGCTGGGATATTAAAATTACAGCGAATGACTTGTCTGAGCGAGTTTTGAAGTCAGCGCGCAAAGGTGTCTATAACGAGTACTCTCTGAGGACCACTCCAAAAGAGGTTGTCCGTAAGTATTTTGATCAGGATGAAAAGCTCTATAAAATAAAAGCTTCGATGAAGCAGTTGGTCTCTTTTGGACAAATTAACCTAAGCGATAGGGTTCAGGTTAAGCGTGTAGAGAGATCTGAGATAGTTTTTTGTCGTAATGTTATAATTTACTTTGATGAAGCTATGAAGAAAAAGGTTATAAATGCATATTATGATAATTTAGTTCCTGGTGGATTCTTGATTATCGGGCATTCAGAATCTTTACATAACATTACAAGGGCTTTCAAGCCTGTGCATCATCCTGGTGCTATTATTTATCAAAAGTTGGAATAAGACAGTCTGTTCGTTAAATACTGTTTAATCGGTGGGCTGTTATGGAAAATGATACATCAGAGAACCTGTTAGATGAAACTGTCAATTATGCAAAGGTTATAGCCATTGCAAACCAGAAGGGAGGAGTAGGCAAGACAACCACGGCTTTGACTTTAGGGGAAGCTCTTACCCGTCTTGGTAAAAAGGTGTTGGTTATTGATCTTGATCCTCATGCAAATGCTTCGGTTCATTTGTCTTTTTTTCCTGAAACTGTGAGCATGACAGCTCACGACCTGTTCTTTGACGACGCTGATTTTGAAACCGTCTGGCTACAGATAGTACAGAAAAGGGCCACTGTAGGGTTCGATTTTGTTCCTGCCAGCATACGACTTTCTGAATTAGAGAATGATCTTAAAGATCGTAAGAATAAGGGGATGGTTTTATCCGGGGCGCTTGCTTGGATAACTGATCAATACGATTATGTATTGATTGACTGTCCACCTCATGTCGGTGTGCTCCTGGTTAACGCCATTGTGGCCTCTGATTTGGTTCTTATTCCCATTCAGACAGACTTTCTGGCCCTTTATGGCATTAGATTGCTGTTTGATACGATAAAAGTTTTAAATAAGGTTTTACCTCGTCCTGTTAAGTTTAAAGCATTACCGACGATGTATGATGGTAGGGCTGGAGCGTGTCGCAAAATTTTGAATCTCATTCGGCGAAAGCTTCAAGGTCGTGTTTTTAGCACAGTCGTGCATATGGATACAAAATTTAGAGAGGCATGCGCTAGTGGAAGGGTCATATTTTCAATTGATGAAAAGTCCCGAGGCGCGTTGGAATACATGCAACTGGCGAGAGAGATTATAAGAAATGAAAACGCCTGAAGAATATTTCGTAGAAAATGTGAATTTGCCTGGCGAAGAGCAGCAAAAGGACAATTACACTGATGCTGAATCCGCATTCATGGATAAGTACATGGGCATTGGGAGTTCTGATATTCTCAATGAAATTGAAAGAGTCGACCCGCGCGGAGACTCTGGCTTACCAGGTTTTATGCCAGCTCCCGATATGGATGATTTTGGCGGAGAGGGGAGCCCCGAAGATTTCGAAGAACGACTTAAGGAAGATGATGAAGTTCAGCTTGTGAGTTTTGTTGTGGGTGAGCGTGAATATGCTCTGCCTATAGTTGTAATTCAGGAAGTTGTGAAAAAAGTTTCAGTGACGCTGCTGCCTTCAGCCCCGAATTATATGCAGGGGATCATTAATCTTAGGGGTAGAGTTACTCCTGTTTTGGATTTGAGACATCTCTTGCATAAAGGTATAGGGGCATCTGATAAGTTTGTAGTGGTTTGCCGTCACAAAGGATTGCAGGTTGGTTTAGCTATCAGTGCCGTACAGACAATGTACCGTGCTGACAAAAGTGAATTGGTTTGGGGCGTAGAATCAGAGATCGGAGTTAGCGCCGACTTTTTGATAGGCTTATATAAATCCGGAGAGAAATTAGTCAGTATTCTTTCCGTAGATCGGCTCGTAGAACAAATTTTAAAGAGCGAAGGTGAAAGAAATGCCTAAACATATTCTGATTGTGGACGATTCGAAGACTGTAAGGAATCTTGTTGCCTTCATTATGAAGAAAGAAGGATTCAAAGTAAGCACCGCAGAAGATGGTTTGGATGGTCTTGAAAAACTTTATAGCCTTGATAAAGTAGATCTAATCATTTCTGATGTTAATATGCCTAGAATGGACGGATTTACGTACATTAAGACTGTTCGTGAGCAAGATGCATATAAGGATATTCCTATTATAGTCCTCTCTACTGAGGGGCAGGAAAAAGATATACAGACAGGGCTTAATTTGGGTGCTAATCTATATATGGTTAAACCTGCACAGCCTGAAAAAATGGTCAAAAATATCAAAATGCTCCTAGGTTAACTGTCAAAATTTATTACTCAAGTCTAAGCAATCAGGTGATACGAATGATAACATCCGAATTCTGTCGCAAAAGAACTTTAAATACAGGGGGCTCTAAATGAGCCAAGATTTTTTGGACCCTGAAATTTTTGCGGATTTCATAATCGAAGCAAAAGAGCATCTGGAAACCATTGAGCCCAATTTACTTGAGCTTGAAAATAATCCAGACAATCTTGATATTCTTAATGAAATATTCAGACCTATGCATTCCCTTAAGGGAGCGTCGGGTTTTTTAGGTTTGAATATTATCAATGGACTTGCTCATAAAGCAGAGAATGTTCTTGATGAACTCAGAAAAGGCGAAATTGGCGTTACTTCTGAAATCATGGATGTTATTCTGCTTGCAACTGACGATTTACGTCGGCTTATTGATAATTTACATGAGAGCGGTTCTGAAGGAGAAGTCGACACTTCAATAGTTATCGACCGGATCGAGGCTATCATGGCAGGTGAGACGCCTGAACCTGAAATAGCAGTAGAATCCGCTGATGAAGTTGAACCTGAGCCAGAAGTCGAAGGGACCGAGCCTGTTTTGGATTCGGTTGAATATTTTGAAGAACATGAATTGTCGGAGGTCGAAATGGTGCAGGAACCTAATAGTCCCGAATCTTCTGACCGCAAGCAATCGTATCAGTTTGTTGCCATTGTAAATACTGAGGAAGAACCATATAAACTCACCACCGTAGGCGAAGGTCATCTAGCTGATTTTCTTGAGGAAGCTCATGAAATAATTGAGAATTTGACAAGAGGCTTGCTCGAACTTGAGCAAGACCCTGAAGGTGATGAAGAGCTTATTAATGATATTTTTAGATATTTTCACAACCTGAAGGGTAATAGTGGAATTATTGGATTTCGCGAGCTCAATTCGCTTACCCATGAAGCTGAAACTCTGCTGAATAAGGTTCGCAAAGGCGAAGCTAAAGCTACTCACATCATGATTGATTTGCTTCTTGCTGTTGTTGACGGCATCGAATCTCTTATTGCACACGTGACGCCTTCTACTGGAGAAGTTCAGCCTCTTGATATTGCTCAGCTTGTGGATCCGCTTCAGGATGCCGTTGAAAGAGGAGAGGTCCTCCCTGTCCACGGTAATTCCGCTGAAGATGAGGAGCAACCAGAGCAAGCAGAAGCAGAAGTTGAAGAAGATGCTGAGAGTGGTGTTGCCGAAGATGGACTTGATCCTGAGGATGTAGCCATTTTCGAACAGACAGTTCGACAGCAGCTTGATAACATTAGTTTGGCTCTTACCACTCTTGATGAGGATTCGTCTCAGAAAGATTATATTGACGGTTTATTCAGAAGTCTTGTTTCAATTCAAAATTCCGCCGGATATATGGGTTTTGACGATCTTAAAGAGTATGGTGAGCGTACTGCCGGCCTTGTAGATCAGGCCCGTATTACAGACATGGATTTTGGAATGATGCTTGATCTTTTACGTCAGGAATGTGGCATCATTGAAGAAATGATTGATGCCGCTGTTGCTGAACTAAAGGGCGGAGACGGGGACTCTGATTCTAACCAGGAAGCTGAAGTCAAGGTGGCTCCTAAGGTCGAAGAAGCACCTGCGCCAAAGCCTGTAGCTAAACCTGCGCCAAAGGTTGAAGCTAAACCTGCGCCAAAGGTTGAAGCTAAACCTGCGCCAAAGGTTGAAGCTAAACCTGCGCCTAAGGTTGAAGCTAAACCTGCGCCTAAGGTTGAAGATAAATCTGCGCCAAAGGTTGAAGCTAAGCCATCTCCTAAGCCTAAAGCCGCACCTGCGCCTGCTAAGCCCGTAGCCACTTCTGCGCTAAAACCTGCGGGAGGCGCGCCAGCTCCTAAGGCTAATAAGCCTAAGGCTATGACAACCATTAGAGTTGATCACCAGAAACTTGATCACCTGATGAATCTGATTGGCGAGCTGATTATCAGTCGCGGCAGATACACTATGCTTGCTCGCGGACTGGAAGAGGGACACCTAGAAGTGCCTGTGGTCGCGCAGCAGCTGACAGAAACAACATATGCTCTGTCCAGAATTTCAGATGATCTTCAAGATACGATAATGAAAGTCAGAATGGTTGCAGTTCAGACTGTATTTTCAAGATTTCCAAGGTTGGTCCGTGACCTCAGCCGTAAAAGCAATAAGCGCGTTGAGTTGATTACTGAAGGTGAAGACACTGAACTAGATAAGAGTGTTGTCGAGGAAATCGGCGATCCTTTGGTTCATTTGATTCGAAATTCAGTTGACCACGGGCTTGAGCCGGAAGAGGAACGACTCGCAAATGGAAAAACTCCTGAGGGGCATGTTTGGTTACGCGCTTACCATAAAGGTAACTCTGTTGCGATTGAAGTTGAGGATGATGGACGCGGTATTGATCCTGAAAAGATGCGCAACATAGCTGTTAAGAAAGGCGTTATCTCTGCTGATGAAGCGAGAAACCTAGATGACCGCGAAGCCATTGAGCTTATCTTTGCTCCGGGATTCTCATCTGCTGAAAAGGTTACTGATATTTCCGGCCGTGGTGTTGGGATGGATGTTGTTCGTAACAATATTAAGGATCTTAAGGGTAGCGTGCACATTACCTCGGAAGTTGGGAAGGGGTCTAAGTTTACCCTCACACTGCCACTGACTCTTGCTATTATTGATGCTTTGATGGTTCAGGTTAATGGCGCTAATTACGCGATTCCTCTTGATGCTGTTTCTGAGACTACGAAGATCGAGGCTGAAAGGCTGACTGAAGTTAATAACCGCAAGGTTGTAACTTTACGCGGAGAAGTTCTCGGTATTGCTGAACTCGCCGAATTGTTGGAACAGCCTGTAAGTGACCCTAACCGGGATGTGCTTCCAGTTGTTATTATTCATGACAACGTCCGCAGATTGGGACTTGTGGTAGATAAACTTTTGGAACGTCAGGAAATCGTAATTAAGCCTCTTGGGCAGTTTCTTAATAGGTTTGACCTTAGGGGTGTATCCGGGGCAACCATTATGGGAGATGGTAGTGTAGTGCTTATCCTCGATCCTCATGAGGTTTACAGCATGGCCACTGTCAAAGGGTCTCTGCAATCTTAAGACTTAAAGATTATTAATTAGAAACACCCCTCGAAATAATTTTCGAGGGGTGTTTTTTTGTGCATAAAAAAGGCTCAGTTGATATGTTCAACTGAGCCTTTAAATTTGAGATGATTAGCTAGGCTACATGGTTATGTATAGGTTCATGGCTCCAGCCATTACAGTAGCATGGGAGAGAACAATAAGTAATGGCGCAATTGCCAATCCTATTTTGTGTCGCATTGGTGTTGCGCTTTTCAATGTTACAACCCATATGGCACAGCATAGAAAGATGAGAACTGCAGATGTTCCAAAGCTTATGAGGGTGGTATTGTTTGAAACGATGAGGCCCGTATCAAGGCCGCATAAGTAATATACAATTCCTGTTACCAAAGCTAATTGCAATATGGTTGGAAATAAAGCCCACTTGGCGAGAACGGGAAGAGAGAATTTATAATAGTCTCGGCCGAAGTCATCTTTATTACGGCGTAAAACAAGGTAAAGTCCACCGATTGTTGCGGCGAAAGACATAGACATGACCAAATAAAGGCCTGCTAAAGATAGCTCTGCCATTCCGGGAATGTTCGTGAAATGGGCAATGAAGAGGGATTCAGGTACAAGTGGAATTGGAGCTGCAGCCTGCTGCATGAAGAAAATGTTCATAGTAACCGTCACAACATGTATGGTTGCAAGTCCTCCGAGAGAAGCGAATACTCCAAGTAATATATGTTGTGGCTTTTTCTTTTTCATGGATTTCCATGAGAGTTTATATGAGAGAAGTGTTAAAAGCGTAAAGGCCATTGTGATGTAAACCATCATGAATGGTGATGCAGGATTAATCATCCAGTCTAAGAGCCAATCAAATTTTTGAGTAAAATAAGCTCCGGCTCCTCCGGCTAAGACTAAAAAGAGAAAATACAGTATTAATGATAGTGATGAGATTTGCTGAGCAAGTTTGTCGTAAAAGATTTTTTTACGGGCTTTGGCTACTATTTCTAAAATGACAGTCAGAATAGGTGCACCGATAGCCGAAAGAGCAATAAAATCACCGATGGCTTTCGGAAGCATTTGTGTTGTGAGTATTAACGGTTCCATGAGAGTGTTCATATTTACTGTATCCTTCAAAAAATATTGATGTCGTCTAACAGATAAATTCTAATTAGAAAAAAGCAAGAGGGCACATATGAATATGGCTATTTGCGAGCTAATTTATTAATAAGAAGAGCTTGATTTCATTTTCAAATATCCAATGTGAACTCTAAGGAATAGCCGATATGGCTAGTTTCCTGTATTCAGAATGAAGTTTTGCCTTAAAAATGGCTTTGAATCAAGGGTAAGAGGGCGGTCTTTCAGTAAATTTGGCGATCTACTTGCCAAATTGCCTTAAGTCGCCTATTTTAAATCAGTTAAATTTGAATAAGATCTTATCTTTTCGACTTACAGGTCACTAATATTTTTTTATGCTTTTATAATCCGTCTGGAGACACGCTTGATGAGATATTTTCATATTCTTCCGGTACTTATACTAATACTATCCGTCAGCGGATGTTTTTCAGGTAAGCAGCCTGAGGAGCCTGCGTTTGGTGGAAGTGAAGAGTGGCGGTTAAAAAGTCTCGAAGAGAATTTTTTGAATTTTAAAGAAGGCATGCATAGTCAGAAAGATCTGATCGATAGTAATTATCAGCAGACAAGAGCTGATGTTGACCAGATTCAAGATCGACTGAATAAACTTGATGATTCTATTGCTGAATTAAAAGTCGCTCAACAGAAAATGATAGCAACACAATCGGAAGTTATTGTTGCCGCAGTACCCGTACCAGTTCCTGTTGTTGAGGAAGTCGTCAGTTCCAGCAGTGAAGAGAAGCCATGGATGAATGTTCCGGGCGAAAAAGTTGAAGAAGTTGAGGTTGTTACAGCGACTGTTCCTCCTAAATCTTACGGAAACGTTGATAACCTATATAAAGAAGGTGTCAACTTTGTTATGAACGATGCTCCTCTTAAGGGGCGGAAGTTATTACTTAAATTTTTGAAGAAAAGTCCCGCGAACAAGCTTGCTCCTAACGCTCTGTACTGGATAGGTGAAACTTACTATTCAGAGAAAAATTTTGCTCAATCTATTTTGAAATTTAAAGAAGTTAGCAGACGCTTTCCTAAAGCAAGTAAAGTCCCGGACTCAATGCTTAAAATCGGTCTTGCTTATGACAAGCTTGGTGATAAGGACAATGCTATTTTCTATCTTCGAACCTTGCTTGATGAGTATCCAAAGTCCTCTTCTGCTAAAATTGCCACCTCTAGGCTTCGCGAGCTTGAGGATTAATTGGATAATTTAGGATCGCAGTTTAATCTCAAAGAAGAGTACTTTGCCTGCCTTGCTTTGAGGTTCACACCTGGTCTTGGTCCGAAATCATGGGCACGCATATTAAATCATTACCGAAGCGCATATGACGCCTTAAAAGACGGTTCCAATTGGGCTGAATTAAAGTTTTGCCATGAAAAAATCGCTAAATCTGCTAAAGATGAGATCTGGCGGCAAGCCGCTGAAAAAGAATTTAAAGAGGTCATGCGACTACGTTTTGGTGTGCTGCCTTGGACGCATCCTAATTTCCCTTCAACTTTGAAAGAAATCCCTGATCCCCCCACTTTCCTCTATTATTATGGAGATCCGTCACTGCTTAGAAATGCTGGTATTGCGATTGTCGGATCACGTAAGAGCAGCAACCTGGGATTGGAGTATGCTAGAAGATTTTCCCGGGAACTATCCGCTACTGGTATTACTGTTATTTCAGGTTTTGCCAGAGGGATTGACGCTTGCGTGCATAAAGAGGCTTTGAAAGAAATAGGTTCATCAATTGCGGTTCTAGGGACAGGGCTTGATGTGGACGATTATCCATCCAACAGCCGTGAACTCAGAGATAATATGATAGAGAACGGGTTGATTATTTCTGAACTGTCACCCGGAACAAGGCCCTATTCCTCAAATTTTCCATTTCGGAACCGCATAATCAGTGGACTTAGTGCCGGAGTGCTGGTTGCCGAGGCAAATATCAAAAGCGGAAGCTTGATAACTGCCAGACTTGCGGCGGAGCAGGGGCGAGAAGTTATGGCTCTTCCTGGACCTTTAGGGAGCAGCAATTTTGCCGGTTGCCTTAAGTTGATTAAAGAGGGCGCCGCTCTTGTCGAAACTGTAGATGATGTTTTATTAAATATCAGTTATGCGCTGAGTGCCGATCTAGAAAATAAGATTGAACCGTTATCTGAGAGGATTTTGCCGCGAAAAGATTTAGGCAGTGTAAAGAAATCGGTGGTAAAAAATAATACTGCTGTTGCAGCGGAAAGTGTTACTTTTGTGCTGGATATAGAGAATCTCGATCCCTCCGAAGTTGATATTGCGCGTGTTCTTGAAGCTGAAGGTAAGCTTCATCTCGATGAAGTCGCACGTAAATCAGGAGTTGAAGTGGCGATTACCGGGGCGGTTCTTCTCGGGATGGAAGTGAAGGGAATCGTTGTGCACTTCCCCGGCATGTACTATGATCTTAAGCGGAACTGAGGTACAGTCCCTGATGGCTTGCCAATAAGGATAGTTCCGATAATTACATACGATTTAATTTGATCAGGAGATGTTCGACAGATGCAAAAAATTCCAGTTAAGCTCGCAGAATCAGGGATGAAGCTGGCAAAGCCCGTGACTCGTGACAACGGTATGGTTGTTCTTGCTGAGGGGCTTGAACTTACTGAGAGTCTCATTTCACGCCTTGAGGGTATGGATGTTGAGCGCATTGTTGTACAGGGTAACCCTCTTGATCTTGGATCTGGCGGGGATTCTTCTTGGGGAAAAAAATCTGAACGTCTTGATCACCTTTTTCGCAGATATAATGAAGACAAGTGGATGTTCCGCGTAAAGGGATTTTTTAGAGAATATTTCAACCTCAAAGCTGCTGCTCAGAAGGCTGTCGAGGACGCTGAAAAATTAGCCGAGGAAGAGGCCGCAGCTGCCGCTCTTGAAGCTGAAGAAAGTAACGAGGAAGCTTAAAGATGTCTGATCAGGATCTAAAAACCAGTGTAAAAGGTCAAATTCTTTCTATTTCAGATCTGCCTACTCTGCCATCTGTACTTGACGAAGTAACAAAGCTTGTCGATGATCCCAATTCTTCTACCGAGCAGGTTGCTAAAGTTATTTCGAAAGATCAGGTTTTGTCGGCAAAAGTTTTGAAAATGGTTAACTCTCCTATCTATGGTTTTCCCGGACGCATTACTACTATTCAGCATGCCTTGGTTTTGCTAGGGCTTAATGTCATTAAGGGCATTATTATTTCTACCTCAGTCTTTGACATGATTCAGAAAGCTATGTCCGGGCTTTGGGAGCACAGTCTTGGTTGTGCGCTCGCCAGTGGGGCAATTGCAAAGGCTGCCGGGTTCGATGATCCTGAGGAATTTACTGTTGCAGGACTTCTCCATGATCTTGGGAAAGTAGTGACAGCAGTTCAGTTGCCTGAACTTAATGAAGCTATAATTATGACCGTCAAAGAGAAGAATCTTTGCTACTATGATGCTGAAAAAGTAGTTTTGGGTTTTGGGCACGATCGCATCAATGCGTGGCTTGCGCGCCACTGGAATCTACCTCCTAATGTCAGAGAAGCAATGACATTTCACCATCATCCGGATAGAGCACAATTTTATCAGCAGACTGCAGCTGTTGTTCATGTTGGAGATTTTATTGTTCGCTTGTTTGAATATGGTAATGGCGGCGATGACCAAATTTCTTATTTTAAACCGGCTGCCATGAAAATCCTAAAACTAAAGATGAAAGATCTCGAGCCTGTTATGGATGAATTGTCTGATCAGTTTGTGGAAATTTCAGGGCTTACCTTCTAGTAAAACTCAGTTTTAAATTTTTATTTAGTAATTCCACGTGTAATTATTCGGCAGTCTTTATCTGTTGAAATGCTTTGTCATGCGTTCCGTTCTTTTGTCCGTGATTATGCTGTTTGTTCTTTGACGAAGCTCACCAGTGATGCTAACTCTTAGTTCATGGACAAGAATAATGATCACGGCCTGTTGGGGCTGACAAAACAAAGAGCTATTCTGGTTTCGCCGGACGAGAGTCTTAAAGAACTTCTAACGAATATCTGGCCTGAAGATGTCATTCGTTTTGAGTTGTATGCTAAGGCGAAAGGGGCCATTGAAGACATTTTCAATAACCCTCCTGATTTGCTTATAATTGACAACAGGGTGACTGATATTACAGCCGCAGAGATGGCCCGCCTTGTTAAAAGCGAAAATGTTTACCGCCAGCTTCCCGTTGTAATATGCTTTGATGAAGACGATCTAGTTAAGCCGTGGGATTGGAACGAAATCGAAGTTGACGATTTTCTTATTCGTCCTTTCTTTATGCCTGTTGTTCGTGACAGGATTAATTTGACCTTGTGCCGTGCTCTGCGCGCTCTTGACGCAAATCCGCTATCTAAACTCCCTGGTAATACTTCTATTATTCAGCGTATTCAGTCTCTTATTGATCGCAAACAAGATTTTGCCTTAGCCTATTGTGATTTGGACTATTTCAAATCATTCAACGATAAATATGGATTTTCACGCGGCGATGAAGTTTTGAATATGACGGCGCGCATTATCGTTAATACTGTTAAAAGTTTTGCAGGTGAGCAAACTTTTGTTGGTCATGTAGGTGGTGATGATTTTGTTGTAATTACTTCTCCCGACATAGTTGAAGAGGCTTGCAAAGGAATTATTTTTTCATTCGATGGCATAGTCCCTAATTTTTACGATATTGAAGATCGCAAAAGAAAGTCTATCGTTTCTGTAGATAGGCAGGGCGTGACTCAGACTTTTCCGCTTATGGCAATTTCTATTGCAGTTGTTTTCAATATCGGGGGCAAAATAAAGCATTTTGGTGAAGTTTCTGCCATTGCCATGGGTCTTAAGAAAAAAGCTAAGGAAAATCCAAAGAGTAATTATGTTCTCGACCGCCGGACCCCATAAGGATTTACCAGAATCAGTTCAGACTTTTCTCATTCACATGGATGTTGAGAAAGGGTGTTCCAAGGCGACATTACGCTCTTATGAAAAGGATTTAGCTCAGTTTGAAGAATTTCTAAATACCCGCACATTTTCACTTGCAAGTATTGATAAAATTAATACCGATCATGTTCGTGGGTTTCTGGCAAAACTACATGCGCGCAGATTGGCTAAAAGCACCCTTTCACGGAAATTATCATCCTTACGCTCTTTTTTTAAGTACCTGACCAGGCATCGAGTTATTTCGAGTGATCCTATGGTGGGTATACGGAATCCTAAGCAGGAAGTTAGGCAACCGCGATCATTAAATGTTGATCAGGCTGTTAGCTTGCTTGATTCTAAATGCGGTGTGGAACCGGAAGACATGAGAGATCAGGCTCTTGCCGAAATTATGTATGGATCTGGTTTACGCGTCAGTGAAGTTATTTCTTTAGGTATCTATGATGTGGATACTTCTGCGGGCATTGTTCGCGTTGTGGGTAAAGGTAATAAAGAACGAATTTCTCCTTTAAGTGATTCCGCCCGTGAGGTTCTTGACGCATATATTGCCGTAAGGGGGGAACTTGGTCCGGATCTTGATGATGATGCTCTTTTTGTCGGTAACAGGGGCAGACGCATTAATCGCAGGCAGGTTAACCGAATTCTTGCGCGTATGGGCGAAGAGGCGGGGCTACATAGTGGAGTGCATCCTCATATGCTCAGGCATAGCTTTGCTTCACATATGCTTCAGTCTGGTGCTGACATGCGGTCTGTACAAGAGCTGCTCGGACATGAAAATCTTTCTACTACTCAAAGATATACGCACTTAAATTTCCAGCACATAATGAATGTCTACGATAAAGCTCACCCTTTGTCTGATAGCGGCGGTCTGAAAAAAGATACAGATGATGGTAAGTTGTCTGATAATGATGAAGGTAAATTTTTAAAGTTTTAATATCGCTGATTCGGAATGTTTAACTAATCAAATTCGGAGGAAGTTCTATGAAAAAACAGACAGCAGCCGTTGTGACAAAAGCAATTGAATCTAAAAGTGAAACTGCGCGGAATGAGGCTCTTTTTGAAATACGCAGTTTGAAAAAAGATTTAGCTAAGCTTGAAAAAGAACTTTCATCCAAAAAATGTGTGGTTGAAGATCCCGCTTTTGATCTAGTTCACAGTGCATTTGAGATATTTCGTCACACTCAGGTGATGTCAGAGAATAAGAAGCTGACTGAGGAAATTGATGAGTCGCTTGAAAAATCGTCTTTCAAAGATTTTCTAGACTCAAAGGGAGCTAGAATCCTTAAAAAACCCGAAGGGTGGCATTGGATTTCACCCGCAGGTGAAATGCATTACCTCGGGCCTGGATCAGATGCACAAGGTGCGGCAAAAAAACTTGAGTCGATTGTTTCTAAACGCAGTAAGCCTGTAGCTAAAAAAGCCGTTGCCAAGAAAGCTCCCGTGAAGGTTGATCCAGTAGAAGAGCCTGCTAAAGTTGAGGCCGTGAAAGAACCTAAGAAGGGTAAAGGGAAATAAACTGACATAGGGTTTAGCATTGGATTAAGAGCAAAAAAAAGGCGTCCCTGATGGGACGCCTTTTTTTGTTTTATGCATTAGGGATGTGTTTAAGCGCAAGCCACTTCAAACTCAGATGTCAGTTCATTCATCAATTCTTTAACGGAGACAATTTTCTTAGTTCTATAGGCGTTTGCCCCTGCGAATGCGAAGCCGTGTTTAAGCTTACCGCGTTGTGCGCTTATAAGCGCAGAAGCGATGCAGTAAGGTGTGGTTTCGACGTTACAGGTCTTAAGGCATTTGAATGCGCATTTAAACGGTGATTTATTTCCAGAGTATACTTCTGTCAGGTAAGCATTTTTAATTGCTCTGCCTGGAAGTCCTACAGGGCTTTGGATCACAGTCATGTCCTCTTTTGTTGAATCTACGTAAGCCTGCTTGAATTTGTCATCAGCATCACATTCGTGAGTTGCTACAAATCTGGTACCGAGCTGAACGCCAGAAGCGCCCATTTTGATGTATTTGCAGATATCTTCACCTGTGTATATACCGCCAGCGGCGATGACAGGGATCTTCTTACCTGTTTTGTCTTCAAACTCTTTAACAGCTTTAAGGACATCAGGAAGAATTGATTCTAGTGCAAATGCAGGATCATCCAGCTGTTCACGCTGAAAACCCAAATGTCCACCGGCTTTAGGGCCTTCTACGACAAATGCGTCAGGAACGTAGTCGAATCTTGATATCCACTTTTTGCAGATAATCGAAGCTGCTCGGCCTGATGAAACGATAGGAACCAGTTTGGTTTTAGCGCCATCAGCGAGGTATTTAGGGAGGTCTAAAGGAAGACCTGCTCCTGAAAAGATAATGTCCACGCCTTCTTTTATGGAAGCTGTTACCTGTTCTGCGAAGTCAGTTAAAGCAACCATGATGTTAACACCGACAATGCCGGATGTTTTGGCTTTAGCTTTTCTGATTTCGTCAGCAAGAGCTTCGGACTGCGCTTCAGGTGTCGCTCGGTTTGGTTTTGAGCTGGTAAGGCCGATCATAGCCGCAGCAATAACGCCTATTCCACCTTCTTCTGCAACAGCAGAAGCGAGGCCGGAAAGTGATATTCCTACGCCCATTCCACCTTGAACAACTGGAACTTTGGCAACTAGGTCACCTATTTTTAATTGGGGAAGCTTCATTTGTAAGTTCTCCTGTCTATGTATTTTAATAAACTAATCAATTCAGATTTTAAATGCTACTGCAATTTATCAGGCCCAGTTCTTTTTAGCTTTTGTAAGGCTGAATTTACCGAGCATGATTAGTTTATAGTTCGACCAAAGTTTTTTCCTTTATAGCCCTTTAAGTCAAGTGTTTTTTTGTCCTGAAAGGGTGACATTTCCATTCATTATGTCTCTTAAAGTCCTTATATCTAATAACATTTGCTAGTGTATGTATTTGTCTACAATCATTTCTGCAAAGTACATTGAGCTTGTAAACGCGGGAGATATTGCATTTAGAACGTGAACACTTTTTTCGTCACTTTCGACGAGGAAGTCCATTACAAGTTCATTACGTTTTACATCTACAAGCTGTGGACGAATCCCGACTTTGGGCGTGCTCTCGATATCTTCAGGGTTAAGTTTCTTGACTAGTTTTTTCGCATCATTGAAAAAGCATTTGAAAAAGTATTTACGTGGTTCTTCAAACGCGATTGAACGAAATTTTGGGTTTTTCATAAAGAGTATCGCATCCCTTATCATAATGCTGAATGCTTCGCTGTCCAGTCCTGAGAGTAAACCATAGTTCTCTCTACCGAAGGCTGGGATGGCGGTTGGCCCTAAATAAACATCACCTGTAGCCCCACGCGTGAAGTGGATTCCGAGGAATGGATTTTTTATGTTCGGCACAGGGTAAATGCTACCCTTAATGATATCTGCTTTTTCTTTTTTAAGCTTTTTGTAAATGCCTTTAAATGGAATAAGCTGATACCCTTCACCGAAACCGAAAGGTCTGGCAACCTGGTCGCTGTAAGCTCCTGCGGCGTTTATAAACATTCCGCAGCTTATTTCACCTTTGTCAGTGATGATCATGTTATTCTTTTTAGCGTCGATAAATTTAGTGCCAAGCATAAAGGTTACTTTTCCGCTTTGCACTAGATCTGCATATAGTGATTTCATGACACTGCGCGGATCAACGACTGCTGTGTAATGGGAGAATAAGGCCTGCTTGCATGTTTTGGCGTTAGGCTCGATTTGGGAAAGGCGTTCTTCGTCAATAATTTCAACCTTGGCACCATTTGCAGTTGCGCGGGCATAAAGTTCGTGCAGGGTCGGAATCTCTGATTCGTTTCTTGCAACGATGACTTTTCCTGTTTCGAGCAGAGGCAGCCCTTTTTCTTTGCAATATTCTTTCATCATGAAATTGCCAGAAAGGCAGGACACCGCGCGCAAGCTTCCGGGGGCGTAGTAAATTCCTGCGTGTAAAACTCCGCTGTTTCGCCCTGAAGCGTGAAGAGCAACTTCGTGTTCTTTATCGATGATGATTATATTAGTGTGCCCTTTTGCAATCAGCTCGCGTGCAACGGTTAGGCCTACAATTCCAGCTCCGCATATCAGTATGTCAGCAGTTTTCATGAAACGAATCCTTCATAGTTCAATTTTATTTTTATTTAAATTCTCAGCGGTTCTTTATTAAAACCGTTCTTTTATATTCTTTGGAGTGCTTACGCTCCGCATGCTTCGCGGTATGAGCACCAGTTGCATTGCGCGGAACGAATGGCTTTAAATTCAGGCTCTGCGATCAAATTATTAATTATGCACGCCGAAAGGGCCGGAATTTTAGTGCCGATAATTTCAATTCTATCTTCTTCATCCGTTTTTGAATCGAAAAGAAATTTTTCTTTGCCATCTTTTACTAACTCTACAAGGGCGGCTTGGTGTGGCATTTCTTTTGATGTGTGGTGGTCCATCAATAGATATAGGGGTAATTGAAGGCTGTCGGCGCCTGATTTTACTTTTTGTAAAAAAGTAGAACCATCATTATACAAGCTTTCTGGATCTTTGAGAACCTGATCCCAGATTGATGAATCTTCCCAGAATGATTTGCGAGGCATGTGTAATTGCCCGGTTTTATAGTCAATAATATAGCGAGAATTGTCCCTGTTATCAACTCTATCAATTCTGCCATGAATCTTAACGGGATAATCACTAATCTCAAGAAGTGCGGATGCCTCAGCCTCAAGAGATATAACTGTTGTTGTTCCTATGTTTTTCAGGAAAAGCGAAAGCCTATTTTTACCTGCGTGTTCAAGGGACTTTTTAATGTCATATGGTAAGTTTGCATACAGCGAATCGCGTTCCAGTCTTTCCATAAATAGGTCGTTTAAGTTTGTACTGTTCAAATCATTTCCGCAGATCATTTTCCCCAAATGCGGTTCAAGGAAATCTTTTAGCACCGTATGGATTAATTCTCCGAAACCCGCGCGGTCTCCATCTAAATTGACTGTTTCGGTTTCTCGTACATTTGATAGATAGCGAAAGAAAAACAGCTTGGGACATGTTACGTAGCAGTCCAGTCCAGATGGAGATAATCCTTTAGTTTTCAGGATATTTCCTAGTTTCTCAGCGACAGGTTCTTTTTCTATGGCTGCTGGAGAATTTAATATGGCCCCGACTGGAAAATTGATTGCCTTGAGCGGGAAATCATCACTTGGGGTGATAATCCGCTTTTCTTTTTGCTCTAATTCCCAGAGAAGCTGCTCGACGAATCTACTACGTACGCTTTTGGAATCCAGCAATCCGGGTTGATCTCCGCTTTGATAAAATATGCATGATTCTTCGCTGCCCATAATCAGCCGATAAAAGTTGTACGTGGCAACGCTTTCTCTTTCATGCGAATCCGGTAGATCAAGTAAATGTCTGAGCTGATCCGGCAGAAGCGGGTCGTATGGATCGGTCCCCGGAATTTTGTCATCTACCGTATCTAATATGTATGTGCGCTTGAAATTCAGTAGCCTGCTTTCGAGCATACCAAGAACTTGCATGCTTGAAATGGGGTCCGGCTCAAAGGATACCCGTTGCGAAGCGAGGAGTTGTCTGAATATGGAAAATGATAACGGCTGTCCGAAATCATCATTACTAATGGAGCTTTCACGCAGCTCGGGGATGACTTCATTCATTAGACGGAATAAACATTCCGAATCAAGCAAATATCTTTGCCATAAAGTACCACCGCGTAGCCTTAGCATTTCAGCCATGCTCTGCAAGCTGTCTGCAAGCTGGGCAAGGGTATTGATATTTGCGAAACCATCTATGCACAGCCCTATGACTTCCGCACGTAATTCTTCTGTGCTGTCTGGATTATCGACAAGGTTGCCGTTTTCGTTGCTGTACACGGGGGTAAAATCGTTATGATCTACATACGGAGAGCCGCATCGAAGGACAGTTTCCCACTGATGAAAAATTGTGCGTAAAGGTTGTTCATCATCTATTTCAAGCATCTTAAGGTACGGATGCCTGATCACAGCTAAAATATCTTTCCAGTGATAAGCATCGCCGCTTTTGGTTTCCTGAAGTTTTAATATTGCTTCAATGAGTCCATTCAGGGCCGAGCGTCCAAGTGGGTAACCCATACTGATATTAATGTCGCGCTCAGGTAGGTGATGCATTACCGGAAGCAGTAAGGATGTGTCCGGCAGAACAACTGCGCAATCGTCGTAGTTATCACCAATTGAGCTAGCTAGAAGTTCTTCGCGCATTGCGCATAGCTGCGAGTGGCGGTCGAATCCTTCAAAGAATTTTAACTTCGGTAGGGTGGAGCTGTCTTCTGCACTGTCGTCTGATATTGCTTCGGCTTTCCAGTTACGTAGCCAGTTGCGATGTTCCTTTACTGCGAAATGTCCGTGTTCGCGTAGTGCCAAGGCTGGGTCACTGTGCCAGATTACTCGCAGGTCTAGGTTGTCCCATAGGTGGTGGAAAAATTTATCTTCAACTCCGGCTAGTCCGTAAAATCCGGCTAAGTATAATTTTTTACCATCTAAAATGGTATCGAGCTTCTCAAGGTTGGTAGACAGGTTGCGACTTTCTAAACCTGTTGTTGACCAGCCACGTCTTTCGAGTGCTTCGACATATTTAACGAAAATGATTTCAATTTCTTCAAGTAGTGCCGCCGCCCATTCGAGAACTTCGCCTTGGAGCATAGCTATATTGCGCGGCGTGATATCCTGCCTGAGCATTTCCTCTAGAAGAGACGCGAGGCGGGTTCCCCACGGGAAAAACTTTTGTAGATCGCAAGGGAGCTTTGAAAGTAGCCCCTTGGATTCTGCGCGGAGTCCTTCAATAATATTAAAGAGCAGTCCGACTTGATCAAGCTTGCCGATTCTGCGCGGAAAGTTGCCTGTGAGTTTAGGCATGAGCGAGCCTACAAAGTCTGAAAATGAATAAATTTCAGGAAGTATGCAGGGTTTTTCTAAGTCATTCGATGCCGCAAGGGCTTTTTTTAAATATCTAGCGGGGCGATGGTGCGGAACAATCACAATGGTATTGCTCAGGTCACCATCAGATTCATCTATTAAGATAGAACTGAAATTTTCGATGAAATCTTGTTTCCATGAAATAATAGAAATGGGCTGGCGGGTGGTCATATGATCACCTCCTGTGTGAACTGTTCATCGAGGTAGACGAGTAGCCCTCGCAGTTCCTTTGTATTTCCGTACATTTCTTTGAGTAGTCGCATGTATCGCTTAACCTGCTTTTCATTGTCGGCTGACGGGGTCCCTGTTTTGTACTCTACAACCAGCGCGCGATTCTCTTCGAGCAGGAGTAAATCTGCGCGATGGGTATCACCTTTTTTGTCCATGATCGCGACTTCTGGCCTACCGCTAATTATGGCGGTGCGGACTTCCTTTTCCGACAAAGCCCAAAGTGCCATTGCGGTTACTTCTGGTACGAGAGTTTCATACTCATCTGCGATGGCTGGGAACTGGGCAAATGCCGCTTCCGCACTGCGCAAACAATCCGCCGCATCGTCACCTGTGAGGATTAAATTCTCCATAGCCTTGTGTGCAAGTTCGCCGCGCATAAGGGCGTTGTATGAGTAATCTTCTAAATTATGGCGGTAGACGCGAAGTCTGGGTAGCCACGCCATAAGTTCTTTCGGTTGGGATTCCTCGGTGGTTTTTTTTTCGTCGTGAGTTTCGACCATAGAATCTAAACTTGGCTCTTGATTAGATTCGCTTTGAATAGCGTTTGAAATTTCAACTTCCACAGGAGGTTTGCCGTATTCTAGTAAACCTAGGTCTGAAAATTTGCCGTTTAAAATAGTTTCAATGGCGGAAAATGCAGGCGTTACGCTCTTAACTTTTTCTGAGGGCATGAAGCCGTATAGCTCATCGCCAGCTCTAGTCCATGCTACATATAAAAGGTTGAGCTGTTCGGTGAACATGCGTGTCCGGTTTTCGTAATATTGATCACCAAGTGAGCTGGACATTGGAGTTAGCAATATTTTGCCGTCAACTTCGATGTCGGTGAAAGTTGTGTCCGAGCCGGAAACGGACCAGTTATGGAACGGCACGATAATAACCGGAAATTCTAGTCCTTTAGATTTGTGAATGGTCATGATGCGTACCGCATTTACTGATTGCGGGAGGGGTACTTTTTCGTCAGCGGATGATGAATCCCAGAAATCTAGGAAGGCGGCTAAGGATGTGCCGCGGTTTTCTTCTGCCAAGTGTACGACTTCGAGAAATCTGCGGATATATAATTCATCGCCCGGGCATGATTCGATGATTTTGAAGCGGGAGACCATTTCACTAGCGAGGTCGTAAGGAGTCATTAGCCCTGACTTGCGCAGGAATGGTGAAATGTGGTTGTCCCAGAAGGTCGGGAACTTTTCCGCGAAACGGCGGTAGAGCGGCCCTTTTTCTCTATTTGCCAGCCATTCGGTAATTTCGCTGTTGGAAATACCTGATACTGTTTGGAATACTTCCTTGCCGTATATAAATTCTAAGAACGCAAGGTCATCCTGCGGATAATCTAAAAACTTAAGTAATGAGACCAGTTGCCTTACAACCGGATGGCGGTCGAGCTGCAAACTGTTCTCGGTTATGACGGGGATGGATTTTTCTACCAGCCAGTCACATAAGAGCTGGGCATGGTCGTTTGATCTAACGAGCACGCAAATATCTTTGTATTCTCTGCGCTGGCGCAGGTCGTCCATTAAAATGTCGAAATTACGTTTAGTTTCAATTTCAATTTCTGATGATGTTTCCGCGAAAAGTTTTTGTAATTTTACATATCCGCCTTCGCGCGGCTGATTCGGTGGTAAGCTCTGCGTTGCGTGTTCAAAGGTGGATGCAATTTTTTCTGCGAGTATTCCTTGCTGTTCTTCGGGCCCGTTCGGGTAAAGAATTTCTGCAAGATCAGTCGCCACATCGAAGTCAGCCAGTGCATCAAAAAATGAGTTGTTGAACTTGATTACATTTTCAAGACTGCGCCAGTTATAGTCTAGATGGCCGGGTGTAAATTCGGAAATAGATGTGAGTTCTGGATCTTGCGCAATTTCATCGAATAGCTCTGACCTTCCGCCGCGCCAACTATAAATAGCCTGCTTAACGTCGCCGACGTAGAAAAGACTTCCGCGCTTGGACAAACATTCCACGGCAAGCGGCACCATTGCTTGCCATTGGGCAAGGCTTGTATCCTGAAATTCATCAATTAGCAGGTGGTGAAGGCGTGATCCCATACGGCAGAATGCATCTGGAAGAGCTTCGCCGTTTTGTAAAACGTAGGATGCGACTCGCGGCAGATTCGAACTAAGGAGCATACCGTTCAGCGATTGATATTCAATGATATCGTCGCGGATTTCTTCCACGATTTTTACAAATGGAGCAAGAGCGTAAGCCCCGCGCAAAATGATAGCCCGATCGCGGTAGGTTTCGTGGGCTTGTTTTAGGTCAGCATAGATCTTTTCGTGCAGAGAATTGATGTCGCCTTTGGATTTTTTATTTACGCAATCTTCGAAGTTATCTTTTTGAACCATGACGGAGTCTTTTGGTTCGCCCATAAAATCGAGAGCTGCCGCGTGGGCCAGATATTTTTTGAGATGCGCAGACGCGGCAAGGCTATCGCTATCTATTAATGAAGACATGGCTGATACGGCCTTCATATATTTATCGTAATCGGCTTGAAGCATTCCTGCGATTTCTTCTTGATCCGTCAACCTTTCGCCCGGAAACTCCATCACATGGCCAAGGATTTGTATCAGTCTGAAACGCATTTGCTCTGCCAACCAGAATCCTTTTTTATTCTCTTTGAGGACGAGGCTTTCCACTGCATCATCCATGAGCTTTTTGCGGAATTCATCGTTTCCCTCGCAGTGGGTCAGAAATTTATTGAAGTTCGGTTCAAAGAGGGTAGTCGGGTCAAAAAGAAGCTGGAAATCGGGGCTTAGGCCAAGCTCAAGGGCGAAGATGCGCACCAGCAGGTTTAACAGGCTATCGATGGTTCTAATGTTCAGCCGACTGTACCGTTGCAAAATCGGAGTGAGTTGTTTTTTCGCCTCCGCAGGAGTCCAATCGCTGCCGAGTCCGTCTCCTTCAAGATCGAGGGCGCGGTTCTTAAGTGAACGCACAACGCGCTCTTTCATTTCAGCGGCGGCCTTGTTGGTGAAGGTTACAGCCATTATTTCGGGCCAGCAATACCCTTTCGCCTGAGATGATTTACATACAGGGATTGAGTCTTCTTCCTGTGACCCAGCTAAGAGCGACAGGAAGCGCGCGGTTAATTCATATGTTTTGCCTGATCCGGCGGAGGCTTTAACCTGTTTGAGCATTTTTCAAGACCTTTGTGCTGGCAAGCTATACTGTTGCAGGTTTTAATTTTTTAAAGCAGGACCGAATTTTGTTTTCCATAACTATCATGAGCACGGCTGAAATGATGAGTGCGCTTCCGAGGTAGCCTGTCCAATCGAAACTTTCATTCCACCATAACCACGCCAGTAGGGCGGCAACAACAGGTTCAACTGTGGCTATAACGGATGCGGATGTTGCTTCGAGATATTTAAGACCAGCATAGTAAACAGAATATGCTCCGTAGGTGCAGATGACAGCAAGGGCGATTAGTGATCCCCATGAAGCTGGAGTTTTATGGTGAAATTCAAAAAACGGTAGCAGGCCGAGTGCCCCTATGGGAAGAGCATAGAGAAATATTGTCGGTGTTGAGTAGCGTGTAAAAAAAGTTTTGCCGAAAATATAATAAAGGGCGTATGTAAAACCAGAGGTCAAACCGCACATAATTCCGAACCATGTGAGAGTTACGGCTTGGCCCGTGCCGAAAAATTGAGGTCCGAGTGATACGCATGCAACGCCTGTGAGAGTCATGCAAATAGCACCAATTTTAATTGGCCCCATCTTTTCTCCTAGGAATATCCATGACATAACAGCAACCCATGCCGGAGCGGTGTACAGTAGAACAGAGGCTAGAGCAGCGCCGACTCCGTGCACTGCTAACTGATATGATCCGTAAAAAACCGTGACGCCTACTACCCCGAATAGGGCGACAGAGGGCATATCCTTGCGTTCTATTCTGAATGCACGCATACGGTATGCATGGACAGCGAATAGTATCCATGCGAAGAGTGCTCTCCAGAACGCGTTTTCTAGCGGAGGAATTCCTTCTTCAATGGGAAACTTTGAAATAGGTCCGATCAGGCCCCACATAATTGCGGCTATCAGTACTAGTATACATCCTTTGATGTTCATATCGGGTCCTTATGGTATATAATAAGTAAAAAAGTACTATTTTTATTTTAAATTTTACAGTTGAAATCAGTAGCAAAGTTGTATGCTGTTTCCCTCAAATCGTCAAAGAACTATCGCAAGATAGAACTATAAAATATCAGGAGATAAATTTTGGATATTACAAATTTAAGTGAATGTTCACGAGTGGTTGTGACTGGAGATGATGAAGGCCTACGTCTCGATAAATTTTTGATTATGCTACTTCCGGACACTAGTCTTCGTGAACGTAGAAGAATCATTGATAACGGACTTGTTTCTGTAAACAGGCGTAGCGCAAAAGCTAGCCTCAAAATGTTCGTCGGTGCGGAAGTTGTTTTGTTTGAAAAAAAGAACGTTCCTACGACTGCGGATATTTTACCAAGTCTTAAAATAATTAAAGAGACTGGCGAATTCGCCGCAGTTTACAAACCTGCTGGAATCCACTCCGCATCCATTGCGTCCAGTTTGGAAGTTTCCGCGCAGGATTGTCTTGCAGAACTTTTTCCGGAAAGACAGCCGATTCTAATTAATAGACTAGATAATTCAACCTCCGGTATCTTGCTTGTTGCTTTCGGGCATGATGCAAGTCGTCGTTTTAAAGGGTTTGAAGAAGCTGGCCAGGTAGAGAAAGAATATCTCGCTAGAATTATTGGAAGTCCTCGTTCAGAGTTCGTTATGAAGAATGAGCTTGATACAGATTCAAGAGCTGTAACTAAAGTGCTTGATGATGACGCTGACAGACTTCGCTGGAGTTATGCAGACAGAGTCAAAGACTTAAGTGATGGCGTAGTTGTTGTGAAAGTACGCATCACAAAAGGTGCACGCCATCAGATCAGAGCGCATCTGGCTCATGCTGGATTCCCGATTGTAGGGGATGCTGTATACGGTGAAGCTACTGCTGATGGTAAAATGTATCTGCACAACCAGAGAATTTCATTCGAAGGTTTTGAAGCTGAGTGCGACCCTGAATGGGATTAAGTTTTAGTTATTACTGGTTAGCCTAAACTGGCTGGCTTTGTTTTTATATGAATAAAGAAAATCCCCTTGGAGCGTGAGCTTCAAGGGGATTTTAATTTTGGTGCGTGTAGTAAGATCTTACTTATCTGATATTAACAAAGCCTTAGCAAAATCTTCACCGTTGAATGGTCTGAGATCTTCCATTTTTTCCCCGAGTCCTATGAAGGTGATCGGGATTTTGTTCTGCATGGTCACGGCAATCATTACGCCGCCCTTTGCTGTTCCATCAAGTTTAGTGAGGATTAATTCATCCACGCCGATAGCCTCATGGAAAAGCTTGGTCTGCGATAGCGCATTCTGTCCTGTCGTTGCGTCAATAACCAGAATACTACGGTGCGGAGCTTCGTCATGCTTTTTGCTGAGAACTCTTTTGATCTTATGTAGCTCTTCCATCAAGTTGCTCTTGGTGTGCAGTCTTCCTGCGGTATCAAGAAGCATAAGGTCGTAGCCGTTTTTAACAGCGTAATCTATGCCTTCGTAAGCTACTGCGGCTGGGTCGGAACCTTCTGCCTTGGCGAAGAATCCTGCGCCTACGCGTTTTGCCCATATTTCGAGCTGTCCAATAGCGGCCGCTCTGAATGTATCACCCGCGACGATGAGAACTTTACGGCCCTGCATCTGTTCGCGATGAGCAATCTTAGCAATAGTGGTTGTTTTACCAACGCCGTTAACTCCGATCATCATTACGACTTCTGGCGGAGTGAAAGCTTTAATACGCTTAGGAACTTTAAATATATCGTCTAGCTCTTCACGAAGAAGAGTCTTGAAGTTCTCGGGATTTGTCTCGCCGCTTTTGCGGATTCTTTCTTTCAAGCGGTCCACAAGTTCTGTGGTGGCTTCATAACCAACATCCGCCATGATCAGAATCTCTTCGAATTCTTCCCAGAAATCGTCATCAAATGCGGTGTGGCTGGAAAGTAGAGAATCAATACGCTTGGTGATCTGTTCTCTTGTTTTAGCAAGGCCTTCGGAAAGTTTGATGAACAGACGACTTTTCTCATCTTCTTCATCTTCAAGTTCTAGTGCCAATGCTAAGCGGTACTGCAATTCAGAGCGGAATTCGTCAACATGTTCGTAGTCCATGTCTTCAAGCCATTCTTTGAAACTGGTAACAAAGTCTGCCGCTTCATCCGCAGGTGCTTCGAGAGCTTCGAGCAAAAATTGTAAACGTGCCCAGAGATCGTCTCCGGCAGTTTCTATTCCATCAAGAATCAGCTCAAGCCATACTGAAAGGCGTGGGTCTGCTTGCTGAAGAGCTTTAGTCAGATCAATCTGCCACTGTGGTTTGTCTGCATCCGCTTTGGACTCAGTGACCATGGAAGGCTCGATTACTCTTGCCTTACCTCCATCCTTTACAGGATCAATGGTTTTCGCTTTTGCTTCTGGAGTTGGAGCCGGTGTGACTGTTTCTTGAACAGTAGGAACTGGCTCAGTAGTATTTTCAACGACTGGAGCAGCAACAGGTGCAGCAATCGGTTCCTGTTTAGCAATTGGCTCAGGTGCTGGCTCGGCAACTACTTGCGTAGGAACTTCTTGCTCAGCATCCGGGCTGACTGGTTTCTCATCACCTAAATATTCTTCAAGAGCTTGGTTCGCTCTGTCTTCTGGACTGACAAATAATTTTTTTACTTTAGAAAAGAATCCCATTGAAATCCCCTTTTAATTCTATTTTGAACAGCGGAAGATAGCGCAGACTAGCGCGATACGCAACCATGGGGCCGAATCAATTCTACCGCACCTTTGTGGTTTACCCTTTTCGCAGCTACATATATATAATGATGAACAAGTTGGTTGAAATTTGCTCGCCTTACATATATATCTTTGCAAAACGCAATAAATGGAGACTTTTTATGAAAAGAACGTGCATAAAAGATGCTTTGAATGCGGAAAGCTCAGTTACTGAGATTCTCATCAAAGGTTGGGTCCGTACGAAGAGAGATAGCAAGGGATTTTCATTTTTAGAAATAAACGATGGTTCCTGTATCAAAAACATTCAGGCAATCATTGATCACACCCCTGAAATTGTAGCTGTACTTGAAAAAATAAATACTGGCGCATCAGTCAGCATCACTGGTGAGCTTATCGAGTCTCCTGGTAAAGGGCAGAAGTGGGAAGTTCGCGGTAAAACTGTCGAACTGCTTGGCGCTGCGGATGCTGAAACATTTCCGCTCCAGAAGAAACGTCATTCTGATGAGTTCTTGCGGACGATAGCGCATCTTCGTCCCCGTACGAATAAATTCGGAGCAATGTTCCGTATTCGCGCGGAACTTTCATATGCGATTCATAAATTTTATCGGGATAAAGGATTCTTCTACGTTCATACTCCAATCATCACAGGTTCAGACTGTGAAGGTGCCGGAGAAATGTTCAGGGTTACATCTCTTGATCACGAAACTCTTTCTAAAACTAAAAAGGAAGAGCAGGGCGCACGCGACTTTTTCGGTCAGGAATCTCACCTGACAGTATCGGGTCAGCTTTCTGCTGAAATGTACGCATTGTCTCTTGGTAATGTTTACACCTTCGGGCCGACTTTCCGCGCTGAAAAATCCAATACACCGCGCCATGCTGCGGAATTTTGGATGATTGAACCTGAGATGGCGTTTGCCGATCTTGATGACAATATGGATCTCAGTGAAGAGATGGTAAAATATCTCATCGCACACATCCTTGAGCATTGCCCTGATGATATGGAGCTGTTCGCGAAGTTCGTAGATAAAACTTTGATGGATACACTCAAGAATATCTCTGAAAATTCATTTGAGCGCATCACTTACACTGATGCAATTGAACTTTTGCAGCGTTGCAAGAAAGCTAGCAAGTTCGAATACAAGCCGGAATATGGCCTTGATCTGCAAACAGAGCATGAGAGATATCTCACTGAGAAGCATTTCAAGAAGCCTGTAATTGTTTATGATTACCCTGTGGAAATTAAACCTTTCTACATGCGTCTTAACGATGACGGTAAAACCGTTGCCGCAATGGATCTGCTTGTCCCTAGAATCGGCGAACTTGTCGGTGGCTCGCAGCGTGAAGAAAGACTCGATGTGCTTGAGCGCAGAATAACTGACATGGGAATGGATACCGAAGATTACTGGTGGTACTTAGATAGTCGCCGTTTCGGAACCGCGCCGCATGCAGGATTCGGAATGGGCTTTGAGCGTATGCTCATGCTACTGACCGGAGTTACTAACATCCGCGACGTAATACCTTTCCCAAGAACACCTAAGAGTCTAGAATTCTAATTATATTAGGGCTGCCTTGTGCGGCCCTTTTTTTTAATATGCTGACAATACCGCGCCACATAAAATCTTCCGTTGAAATCCCGAGCATCACTCTGGATGGTTTGACCTTTGTGCAATATCAATCTCGCAAATCAATGGTCAGGCATGAGGCGTGTGTTGCGCAGCATTCACTTGTATTCATTTTGTCGGGCACAAAGATCATCCACTCGGTCGACGGCGATGTTGAGCTTGGCGCAGGGGATTCTTTTTTCATTCGTAAAGGGTGCCACCTCATGTCCGAATTAGTTCCCGAGGAGGGAGGGACATTTGATACCATTTTATTTTTTCTAAATGATTCAATGTTTACTGAGTTTGTCGATTCTCTTTCCTCGAATAGTGATGACTCATTAGTTGATATCCCTTCGCTATTTCGTGTTGAGACTAGTGAACCCATTCAGATTTACCTGTCATCTCTTATTCCTCTTTTCGGCTCGCCATTAGCTCATGATGGTGAATTCTTAAGACTTAAGGTTCGTGAGCTACTTCATTATTTGTGTGATGCAGATGGGAACGAAAATTTTGTCAATTTTTTACTATTCTGTCGTAGCGAAAATAAAACGGATCTGGTCGCCACCGTTGAACAGTATTTTAATAAAAATATAAGTCTTGAAGATATGGCATCCCTTTCCGGGCGTAGTCTTTCAACTTTCAAACGAGAGTTCAGCAAAATTTTTGGAACCTCCCCTGCCAAGTGGATTCGTGCGCGCCGGCTTTCTTGGGCTGCGCAATTGATCCAAAATTCATCAAAAAACATATCCGAAATATCCTACGAAGCCGGATATGACAGCCTTTCCCATTTCAGCAGTATTTTCCGTAAGCAATTCGGTCACACACCCCGTGAATATCGTTCTGGACTAAAATCGTCAAAGCTTGAACTTTAAACGAGAGTTAGTTTCTTCTTTTTTCTCTAGTTTCATTTGAAAGAAACATGGAGGGAATTATGAAGAGATACTTAGTTATGTTTATTTGTCTTGTTTTTGCGATGTCACTTGGCGCGTGCTCGTCAAAGAGTTTAAAGGTCGACGGATTTTCCGCACCTGAAAGTGTTACGTCTGATGGAACATACTTTTATGTTTCAAATGTGGGCGAGAAGCTTAAGCCTATGGATAAGGATGGCGATGGATATATTACAAAGCTTTCAGCAGATGGCGAAGTGCTTGAACGCCGTTTCATTAATGATCTGAATGCTCCGAAAGGAATGGTGGCATTGAATGGAGTTCTGTTTGTAGCAGACATTGATGTGCTTAAAGGGTTTGCCGTGGAGACTGGTGAACAAGTCTTTAGTCTCGACTTCTCAAGTGAGGGCACGTCCTTTCTTAACGGGATCACGGTGCTAAATGAAAAGATAATTTTGGTTTCAGCTATGGATATTGGAAAAATTTACGAGGTCGCGATAGTTGGTACTCCTTCTTATAAACAAGTAGAAGTTGATGCTGATATCACCGGTGCAAATGGATTGTACTATGTTCCTGAAGATAAAACATTATACGTTGCAACCTTCGGTACGGATCACAAACCGAATGGGTTCATTGGGAAGGGGCGACTGGAAGACGGCAAACTTAGTTTTGAGAAGATTTATACTACAGGTGGTATGTATGACGGTATGGCAGTCGATGGGGACAGCGCGTACTTTTCAGATTGGGTTGCTTTTGAGAAGAAGGGTGTTGTTCTTAAGCTAGATACGAAAACCGGAAATGTCGAAGAGGTCTCATTGCCGGATAAGATTGCAGGCCCAGCGGATTTTTATCTGGATAAGAAGACTAAGAGACTTTGGATTCCAATGATGATGGAGAAGTCATTGTTGATAGCGCCATATTAGATGACGGCCACTATTAACTGAAACGAAAAGATCCCTCTTCTATATATAGAAGGGGGATCTTTTTTAAGTTTTACTTCAACGGCAAAAGTAGCAAGGTAACCAGTTGTTCAGGTTTTGTTACATTAGGGGAATTCAAATATTGTTCGTAGCATGGTTCATCTCTATATTCTTCGCCGCTTTCCGGCAGCCATTTCATGTAGAATTCCATCCACTTGTCAGCAAGTTGATCGTAAGGTCCGAGGAGAACTGCTACAGCGTATTTGCCGCCGTTAACATCTTTGAATTTAATTCCGTCAGAATTCGCAATTTCATTAGCGACTGTAATACATGCTTCAGAGCGGAGCTTCTCAGCAGGAACTTCCATGGGATTGTCGTGATATACGCCGAATGATCTGGTACTTTCGTTGAAAAGACCTTTAGGTCCAGCCCAACCGCAGAGTTTTTCCCATGCTTTTCCGACTTCCTCATATGGGCCAATATGTTCTACATAAGCCATTTTCATTGGGTCGAGATTCCAAATTTTAACGTCCATTTTAAGCTCCATTTTCAGGGTTATGTTAATTAATTGCCAAGTGAATTTCTGTGATTAAGTCTTCAGGCGCAGTATCCGCAGGGGTGTTAAGGTATTTCTCAAATGAAGGGATAGAATCTCTGAGCTGATGTCCGTTAGCGGGTAGCCATTTACCATACAACTCTTTGTACGCTTCTTCGAGTCCTTCGTATGAACCATAATGCGTTGCAACAGCGTACTTTCCGCCCGGGATTTTCTGTGTTCCTATGTCACCTTCGGCAACAAGTTCGGTTAAAGTGCTTATGCAGGCATCGTATCTGATCTTGCCTTGCGGAGTTACAGATGGATCATCATAGCAGAGTCCAATAAATTCTGTCTGAGCACCTAGAAGTCCCTTTGGACATGCCCAAGCGCAAAGTTTATCCCAAGCTTTTCCCACATTAAAATAAGAACCAACATGCCTGACGAATGCAACATATATCTCATCTCGCTCACGTACGTCCAATTGAATCGTTGGAGATGATTGATCAAAATTTATATCCATACTTGTCGGTTCAGGCGAGTAGGATATAGTGTTTGGATTCGCTGGGCTTGTCCGTTTTCGGACCATACGTCTGTAGTCACTAGGCGGAACCGTAAACATCTTTTTGAATGCGCGGCTGAATGTTTCAGGAGATTCATATTGCGAGGTTAGAGCTATGTTTATGACGGATTCATCAGTGTAGCAGAGCATATACGCAGCTTTTTCGAGGCGTAGGCGACGAATGTGTTCTTTCAAACTTTCGCCGATCATACCTTTAAATATGCGATGAAAATGGACAACGGAAAAACAGGCTGCTGTAGCTAACTCCTCAGGGGATAGAGGTTGATCCAAATTTTTTTGAATATAAAGCAGCACGTCCATCATTTGTTCATTGTATGGTTTCATTAAGTTCGACATGGGCTACCCTTATAGTAATTGCGAGAAATGGTGCATGACATTTTTTATCATTTTAAATATTCTAAATTAACCCACATTGAATGAGAAGTTAAAAAAGCAATTTTGGGTTGATGATCATTAAGATAAGGGGTTAAACTGTGTGCATGAATAAATGGAAAGGATTAATGCTTTGTCTCGCATTGACCATGCTTTTTTCATCATGTAACTCGGTGAAGAAGATTACAGGCAGCCCATGCGTAAGCAATTCCACCACTAGCACTCAGATGCTTGTAGATTCTGCTGCGTGTGCAGTTAAGCAGATGCGCACGAATCAGTACGGCCCGACTATCGACTACTTACTGGAAATATCCAGAGCGGTGTTTATCTTTCCAGATGTGTACAAGATGGCCTTCATGATTGGCGCAGAGGGCGGAACAGGCGTGTTGTGCGCAAAGGACAATACAGGCTTTTGGAATGGTCCGGTGTTCTATAGTATGACGGGACTTGATATTGGATTGCAGGGCGGCGTTGCAAGTAAGACTGTTATGATATTTCTTCTGGACGATGAAGCTCTTGAATCAGCTTTAACGGGAAAGTTGGATATGTCGCTTGGAGCTGATCTGGCTATTGGCAGGCTGAGCGACCAAAGTCATCGGGGTCTATTTGATATGGAAGGGAACATGTACACGGTAGTTTATCAGGCGGGTGCGTTTGGTGGAATGGCATTTCATGTGGGTGCACTCATGGTTAGCAAGGATAGTAATAAGGCTTACTATGGTAAGGGCATAGAAGTTAGAAAACTGCTTATGACTCACGAACATGATAAGCTGGACGCGGACATCTTGCTTAACGCTTTGATCGGGATTTGATTTTTTAACTCTCCTGATCTTCCTTTGTTGTTTTGTTCTCTTCCTTTGTATATTGGAGAAGATCTTTACATATGAATTGTGTGTTGTGGTAAAAAACGAAGAATTGTAATATCTTCTGGAGATAAAATCTTTTTGTAGCTCCCTCGTTTCGAAGTACTTCAAGTTTTTCCTGAACAGATTTGAATACAGCCTGCAATTCTTTTTCGTTTGGAGATTTTTCTGAACTTATGTCGCACATTGATTGTGCCATTACTATTGAAAGAGCCCTGAGTTCTTTTTTCATTATGATTTCATAACCTTCTCCCTGAACATCGTTAAGAGCTTGCAGCATAGCATTTAAGTGGGAAGAGTTTTTCTCAAGAGTTCTTACCTTCAAACCTAATAGGTCCGTGTTCTCTATATATATGAGACGCTCGTGTCTTAGGACTTTCGCATACAGTTCTCGATTTAGTGCAACTTGGTTGGTGAAAGAATCAAGCATATCCGGGGCAAGTCCGGTTTGTTTCTTTAGGAAGCTTTCCATTATAGTTTCAAAATGTACTGCGCACTCTTTAAATTGTATACTGACTCGTTCTTTTAATGACTCAGACGCTCGCATGGGGAATATCATTATACTAGTAACGAATGCACACGCTACACCTATGCTGATTTCAAGAACTCTATAAAGCCCAAACTCAATTCGGTCAGCCTGACCAAGACTTGCAAGAGTTATGATTGTCACAGTGATGGCAGCCATTCTATAGAATTCGTTGTATTTGGTCATATAAGCGCAGAAGGCTACAGAAAGGAAAAGAGATAAAAGAATCATGGATGGTGTCTGAGGGAATATAACAATGGAAAGAATGCCCATGATAGCACCTATGGCTGTACCTGAGAATCTGTACCAGCACATCCTTACGGAATCAGCAATGTTGATTTGCATGACAATGACCGCAGACAGGGCCGACCAGTATCCATAAGAGAGGTTTAAGACATTAACAGTAAGAACATACGCAAGGACTGCCGCGATTCCTGTTTTTAATCCGTGTATAATATGAGTGTACTGAGAGCTGGTGGTGAGTATGTTCATATATGATATCTTAAGGTTGTAGATGTTTGTTTTGTCTCGAGTATGTATATCATGAAGAATAAAGGCAATAGAAGAGTCTTAACTCATAGAGAATCTATTGCATATTGAGAATGAGTTCTGGCAAAGATGGGCTAGGATATGTGGATGGTGAAAATGAATTCGCATGGTTAAGCCATTCCCGAATTTATTATTAACAGATATCCACAATAACGCAGAAACCCATTGACGCGGAGACTGGTTTTATCTAGAACCTCTTTCTCGGGTCAGCAACGCCTTAACGGCACAGCGTCTCTGAGAGTTTAATTTGACTGACCGGTCACAAAACGGTTGACTTCTAAACGGGGATTGCATAGTTTCCGATTCCGCGCTGCA
>JAQYWK010000002.1:919340-978888 GCA_030145055.1 Desulfovibrio sp. | reverse complement strand
CATTCCGAACTCGGAAGTTAAGACCTCCATCGCCGATGATACTGCCAGGTAGCTGGTGGGAAACTAGGTCGTCGCAAGGACTTTTTTTTAAAGAAACCCGTACAATTAATTTTGTACGGGTTTTCTTACGTTTGCGGGGGGGGGGGAGATTTGAAGTCGTATGAATTAACATCGCGCTATATTTCAAATAATAGTTGAGGTTTAGTGTTAAGGAGTATTGTATCATATACATCTTAAAAACTATTTCCTGAGGGATATTATGGCAATTTTAGTTGCAACTTCTTTAATTCCACTATTCTTGATGATTATCGCGGGAGCCTTTACTTATAGAAGAGAAATTCTTCCCGAGAATAGTTCATCCGTATTAAATGGTTTTGTTTACTATTTTACTTTGCCAGCTTTGTTATTTGGAACTCTTGCTACTACGCCTTTTCACGAAATCGCGCGAGTCGGCTATATTTCAGGTTATGCGGCTGCAATGTTATTATCTTACTTGTTGATGTTTTTAATTTCTAAGTATTTTTTTAATGCTCATTATACAGAAAGTGGTATTCGTGCCATTACCGCTAGTTTCCCAAATTCCGCCTATTTAGGCATTCCTGTTATGCTTTCTCTATTTGGAGATAGTAAAGAAGTACTGATTGCCACAACGCTTGCTATAATTTTACCTACGCTTGTAATAATACTAGTAGTCGCTAAATTTTCAATACATAAGGCAGACAAATCATTGTCTAAATTGTCAGTTGTTGGCTCAATTTCTTTTTCAATGTTGAAAACTCCTTTAATCGGTTGTGCCGTATTAGGAATTCTTTTTTCGGTTTTTAAGATCCCGTTGCCTGAATTTTTAGCAACGAGTCTGCATGATTTTGGAATGGCATCCGTTCCTTGCGCTCTTTTTTCAATTGGGATGCTTATTTGTAAACAGAAGATGAAGATTGAATGGACTAAAATTTCATCAGTTAATCTTATCAAAATGGTTATTCATCCTTTATTGGCAACTTTTCTCTTCATGTTTTTTGGAGTGAAAGGTAACATGCTTCTTATGGGAATTGTTCTGTCCGGGATGCCGTCTGCTGCATTGTCCTGTGTACTTGCGCAGGAATATCAAACTTTGGAAATGGAAACATCGGCTAGTGTACTTGTTTCTATGATACTTTATATGCCCGCCTTATTTCTAACTTTAATCGTTGCGTCACAGTTTGGATTAGTTTTTAAATAGTATTTTTCGAATCGCTTACAAGTTGAATTGTGATCATTCATTAAAAAAGCCGCCCATCGTTTAAACGATAGGCGGCTTTTTTAATAAGCAGTTAATTAGATTTTTAGTACATAGCTTGCGGCAAGTACAAAATGATTTGTGGGAATATGGCGAACAGCACAAGTCCGACTATAATTGCCAGTAAGAATGGAATGGTTCCCTTGAATATTTCTTCCAGTGTAATGGATGGTTCGAACTTTTGGGCCATGCCGTAAACAACGTAAACGTTGATACCTACCGGAGGGGTAATGACTCCTATCTGCGTAACTAAAACGATAATTATTCCGAACCAGATTGGATCAAAACCCAGCCCCATAACTACGGGGTAGAAGACTGGTATTGTAAGCATGATGAGTGCCAGAGCGTCCATGAAACAGCCGCCGATGAAGTAGATGACTAGGATCATTGCCATGATGATCAGCGGGTGCAGATCAAAGGACGATGTCCAAGCAGCTACATCGAATGGGATACGTGTGACAGCTAGGAATTTTCCGAAAATTACAGCTCCTGCAACCAACAGTAAAACCATGCATGAGGTTCGGAGTGTTTCGTAGAGGGAGTTCTTGAATGCTTCCCATGTTAATTGGCGTTTGATAATGCCGAGAGTTAATATTCCTAAAACACCCACCGCAGCAGATTCATTCGGTGTGAAGAATCCCCAAAACATACCGCCAATAACGAGTCCGAATATTGCGAATGTGTCAGCCAATCCTAGAAGTGATTTCATCTTTGCTGCGAAGCTGAAAGTTTCACCTTTTGGCCCGAGAGTGGGGTCTATGTGGCACTGAATTGCAATTGCAATTATGAAAAGTATTGTCAGCACTACGGACGGTATTATTCCAGCCATGAAAAGTTCGCCGATAGATTGCTCGGTTAGAACTCCGTAGACAATAAGAACTACACTTGGCGGCATTATCATTCCAAGTCCGCCACCTGATGCGACTGATCCAGCTGCCAATGAATTGGAATAGCCGTACCGTTTCATTTCAGGGATACCAACTGTTGCCATGGTTGCCGCTGTTGCCGGACTTGATCCACATACGGAACCAAATGCGGTACAAGCTGCAACTGTCGCCATTGCCAGTCCACCCTGAATATTACCGAGGAAATGATATGCCGTGCTGTAAAGTTTTCGGCTAATACCACTATTAAATGCGAGTTGTCCCATTAAAATGAAAAGTGGAACTGTTGCTAAACTGTATGATGAAAATGAATCGTAAAAACTTCTTGAAAGTAAGTTCATCCCGCCTTTCATTGAGATAAGAAATGCGAACCCGACAAACCCGACAAGCGTCATAACGTATGCTACCGGCATGCGTGTCAGGAAAAGTCCCAACATTATTAAAACTCCGATAATTCCGATGCTGCTTGGTTCCATGTTACTTGCCTCCTTTGAGGTGCGCGACTACATCGCGAAGCAGAGTTAAAGTAAAACATGCAAAACCGAAGCCCAGTGCATATATAATTAAATAAGTCGGTATTTCGAGAGTCATGGTAACTTCGCCGGCCTTTTTCAAACTCTCAGCGTATAAACATAGTCGCCACGTAACTATTCCGAAAAGTATTGCGCTCGCGGTATTTGTTCCGCATCGAATACTATCACGAGTTCTTTTCTGAAATTTACTAACTAAAAATTCAACGCCAATATTGCTCTGCTGGGAGTGAGTGTAGGAGAGGGCCAGTCCTGTTGTTAAAACTGCCAGAACCGCGACTAATTCCTCTACCCCGAAAATTGGTGATCCGAAAACCCCTCGGCAAATAATATCTGCGCCAGTTAAAAGAGCCATACCTATTAGGCTGATTGCCGCAACTGCTTTCAGAACTTCTTCAAGTCTGGTGACAAAGTCCGGTTTTGATTCACTCACTATTCTCTCCATAGCAGAATTGGAAAATTGTTTATGTTCATATTATATGATGCGTTTATTATTGCTGGCTTATAATTTATAAAAAGTTCAAGGCCTCACCAAATTATATGTGAGACCTTGAACTTTATTTATTGAAGTTTGATAATCGTATATGAATGGTTTGATTGCTACTGAGCTTTTTCCAGTGATTTAAGTGTGAAGTCAAGAATTTCTTTCCCCTTAAGACTCTTGCTGTCTGTTGCTTCAACATATTCAGTCATCATAGGTGCAGCTTTTTCTTTCCATGCATTACCTTCAGCTTCGGTAAGATTTATAAACCTTCCACCTTTTGTTACAAAGAATTCTTTACCAGCCGCGTCGCTATCGTCCCAAGCCTGACCATGTTTAACAGCCCATTCTTTGTTGATTTCAGTGATAATTTTTTGGAGGTCAGCAGGAATTGAATTCCATTTGTCTTTGTTCATGGCAACGAAGAATGTGGTTGTGTATGCTACAGGGAAATCAAGTGTACAGTAGTCAACAACTTCAGCCATTTTCCAGCCTTTGTTTGTTTCCATTGGGTACATTCCTCCGCTTACAACGCCTTTGCGAATTGCTTGGTATGTATCAGGCATAGACATGGCTACAGGTGCGCCGCCAAGTGTTTTGATTAGTTTTCCAGAGTTACCTGTTCCGCGTAACTTGAGACCTTTAATGTCAGCTAAAGTTTTAACAGGTTTTTTAGCTGTGAAAAGTAATCCAGGGCCGTGAGCATGGAAGTACATTGGTGCTACGTCGCTAAGTTCTTTCGGCATGAAATGTTTGTAAACTTCGTTTGCAACCTTTGTTGCGGACATGCCGGATTTGTAACCTAATGGAAGGTCAACTACAGACATGGTAGGGAAGCGTCCGCGTGAATATGCAAGAGCGGAAAGACCTATGTCTGAAAGTCCTTCAACAACTCCGTCGTAGCATTGTTTTGCCTTAGTAAGAGTTCCGCCTGGGAAGTAGGAGACTTTTACTTTGCCGTTAGTTCGTTTGGCGACTTCGTCACACCACTGCTGAGCTAGCTTTGACTGAATATGGGTAGGAGGGAAAAAATTTGAATACGTCAAAGAGATGGTTTCTGCGCTCGCAGAAAGTGGCATTGCGGCAAAACCGATAAAAACTGCCATAATAGTTAGTAAAATCTTTTTCATGCTTCCCTCCATAAGGAATGGTTTTATTGAACTTTTTTAAGTCCATTAGCGAGGGCTACTGTTAATGCGGCCTCGCGAATGTCTTTTAAATCTACAATTCCGGTTCCAAGTGCACTTTGGACCATGTAACCTTCAAAAAGTACGGTGTTGAACGCACCGAGTTTTTCAGGTGGATAACCCGTTTCAACGAAATCTCTGACTAATTCTGCAAAAACTTTTTCGGAAAGGCGGTATTGGCTTAGACTAAGATCATTTCTCAGCTCAGGAATGCGTGAAGCATAAACCGTGAACTCGAGAAAAACTTTTGCCCAATTTTCGTCACGCACTATTATTTCGAGAAAATCCCAAATAATGTGCATCACTTCTTCAAGACTGCCAGCCTTATCAAGGCGTTCGTCCCGAGAGCTGCGGTATTCTTTCAGCTTGTTTTCAATGATCTCCATGAACAATTTGTCTTTGCTCACCCAGTGTCTGTAAAAACTACCTTTAGAATATCCCGCATGGGCGGTTATTTCAGCAACCGTCGTAGCCATGAACCCTTTTTGACCGAATAGATCACCCGCCGAGCGCATCAGCTCTTCTTTCGTCTGTTTTGATTTTTCCTGCTGTTTTCTAGCCATTTAGACTTCTCCAAGAATCGAGTTGTAACCAGGGGTCACTAAATGACCATCGGTCATTTAGTCGGTATATATACAGGAGAGTTTAAGCTGTCAAGAGTATATGGTATGAGGTGATTCATGGTGTTTAATATTATTTTTTATGATTTTATATATTGAGGTTAATTTTTAATGAAAATTACTAGTTTGTTCCTTTCGTTATTGGCTTTCTGTCTTATCCCGCTGGTGGCTGGTGCGCATCCGCTTGGAGAGGTTGTGCAGGAAACTACTGTTCAGAATGAAGGAACGCGTCTTCTCATTATTTACCGTACTTCGATTGGTCCCTCTATCACGGCAACTCTAATCCCTGATTCTGATCGCGATGGTAAAGTTTCGTCCTTAGAAGAGGGTGCTTTGTCTCGCACTATCAATAAAATTTTGTATCCTAATATAGTTGTAACATTAGATGATAAGCCCGTAGCGCTAGAGTTGTACTATGACTCTGTCGCACCAGCACTCGGTGGATACGGTAATGGTGTGCGGGCTAATTTGATCTATTCAGTGCCTATCGGAGATCAAAAATCAGTCAGCCATGTTCTGAAAGTGTCAGATAATAATTTTAAGGCTGGTGAACTTAAATGGTTGAAGTGGTTTGTGCAGGCTGATCCACTGGCCAGCAAGGTTTCTACAACCATAGATTCTAGGACTTTAGAGCTAACTTTTATGAGCGCCGTTAATGCGAGAGATGCTACTAACTCCGTCGCATCTATTAACAACAATCTTGCCTCGGAGAACGGAATTGCGCCCCAGCCGCAGGAAGAATCCAGTCAGGCCGCGCTTCGCGAATATCTGTCTCGCGAAAATTTAGGAACTGGCGCAGCATTGTTTGCGCTCGGCCTGGCGTTTGTTCTTGGTATGGGCCATGCGTTAAGTCCCGGTCACGGCAAGGCAATGGTTGCGGCGTATCTGATAGGACGTAGCGGAAAAGTTAAAGATGCTTTTACATTGGGGATAATTGTCACCATCACCCATGTTGCCAGTGTCATAGTGCTTGGAATTGCGGCGTTGTTGCTTTCACGGTATTTTTTGCCCGGCGATCTTTACCCGTGGCTTGGAGCTTTTTCAGGTGTTCTCGTCTTTTTTGTGGGCTATATTATGCTTGCGAAAAGAGCGTTGCACGGCGCGCATCATCATCACCATCATGATGATTCAAAGGAAGAAAGCGAACCAGTTTCGTGGTGGTCCATGCTCAGTCTGGGGATTGCCGGCGGAATGGTTCCATGTCCGACCGCGCTTGTTGTGCTATTAGCTGCAGTTGCGCTCGGGCGTATTGTTTTCGGGCTGTTACTGATATTTGCGTTTAGTCTGGGACTCGCCGCAGTGCTGATAATAATCGGTATTTTGACCGTTCGAGCTTCAAAATTAACAGAAAGATTCTCGGGATCACGAAAGTTGATTGAAAACTTGCCCGTTGCCAGTGCGGGGCTTGTTATGCTCGCTGGAATTGCTATCGCTCTGAATGCTCTTCAGGCTGGTGGTATTTTGCGCTTCTTTCCATAAATCCACAGACAGCAAAGCTACTATTTGGACTGATGATATTTATTAAAATTGGTCAAGCTGTCCAAGGCTGCGTCCGGTGTAGAACCGTACGGAATTATCTTAAAGTCTAATGCTTTCAACTGCTCAAGATAATCTGGGTATTCTTGCTCATCTATATATTCCACATCAAGAATTGTTATGGTTGAATCTGCAATTTCTTTGGCTAGCTTCAGTCTGTAATTTTGATCATCCTTGCTATGAATGTTCGCCAGTAAGCTTTCAAGGCCGACCATGTTTACTGTTTTAAGATAGAGGTCGCGGTAAACAGGTGAACAATCATTGATGATGCCGAGTCCGTTTTGCGGGCAGACTATGAAATCTTTACCAGCTTTTGCGCGGCAGTAGTCAGCTATTCTTTTGATCAGCTTTACCATGTCGTCTGCTGTGGAATTTACATCTACACCCTGTTCATGCCAGAACCAATATCCATCTATAATATCTAGATAAACTCCGTCAAATCCGGCTTCTAATATACGGTCTAGATACGGCCTTAATCCCGTTTCCCACCAATCTTCGCGCCAGTACTTTACTTTGTAGTTTCCGGTCCAGTCTGGGTTCTCTGGTCCAAGGAAATTGGGCGGATTATCCTTCCATTTTTTTTGCCAGTAAAAGCGATATTCTTCAGCTTCACCTATGGAGAAGTAAGACAGAACCGTTTTATCAAATTTATGCAGAACCGAAATGTCCTTCGCTAAAAATTTCCTTTTGTCGGTTCCATCAGCGGAATAATCCATTACGATCAAGTCGTAAGGAGATTCAGCAAGCGCGGCAATGGATGGACCTTGAAGCCAGTAAGCCCAGCTTGTGATCTCTTTTGGTTTTCTCAGCTCATGATTGATTGTTTGCATAGTTTGGGATGCTTGTGGTTTTTGAGGTTCTTTTGCAACGCACGATAGGATTAACAGCGGAAGAAGTATGACAAATATGTTTTTAAATTTCATAGTACTGTTTGGTTAAATTGATATTTTATTTATAATTGTTGAAGGAAATATTAATTCTATATCGACACTATCATTTCATTGCTTAAAACAAAAGTAAGATTGCATATTATGGTGTTATAAATGTAGGTTGAAGTGGCTTAAACACTTGATAAATGCTTCCCAAAGTAAGTATTAAAGTTTAGAGTTATTCAACGTGTAACTGACTTTATTAAAGCTGTTTTAGCAATTTTTTTAATCAGTTTACTGGTTTTTTTGATGTTGCATTTTGCGTTATTTTGCAATCTGGGATGCGTGAACTAACTGTATATATTATTACGTAACTGCCTTGTTATACGTAATTTTGTTGCGCTTATGATTTTCTTGAAAGAATTTTATTGAAGTTATTTTTGTTTGTGTTTTGATCTTGGATAAATATTTAGATAATTATTTTTTGACCTAGATTTAGGAGGGGTAAAGTGAAACGTAATTTAGTTGTAGTAATTTGTTTGGTTTTCTTTTTGGCGGGATGTTCAGGCTCATACATGAAAGGGTATGTTCAACCTCAAGGTGTAGCTAGTGAAGCTCGCCACGCGGCAGTTCTTCCTTTAGTCAATTTAACCAACACTCCTAATGCCGGACGTATGGTCGGAGATTTGCTCGTGACGGAACTGTATTCTTCCACAAAATTCGATTTGATGGAATCTACAGACATGCTCAAGCGAGTTAAAGGCGAAGATGACGACCTCGAGTTCGTCATGGAAGATGTTGTTGCTCAGAAAGTCGGCACCCGTCTTGGTGTTGATACAATCATTTACGGTTCTGTGTCTGAATATCAGTACAAACGTGGCGTAAATCAAAGTCCTACTGTCGGATTAAACCTCAGAATGATTGATGTTTCTTCTGGTAAAGTTCTTTGGGCTTCATCTGTATCCAAGAGCGGAGGTTGTGTGTTCGGATGTTCAGAATCCCTAAACAGCGTTGCTCAAGAAGCTTTGACAGAAATGGTCGCTTCGATGTCGGCTACTTCTGCTCAATAGTTTTTGCTGTGGCTCTAATCTCATTTTCTCTGCTCGGCACTAGCTTTGCGTTTGGTAAATCAAAGACGCAGGTTTCGTCGTGGAGTTGCTATTACGGGCAGAAAGACAGGACTGAAGATTTAATTCAGTTCGATCTTGCTGTTTTAGCTGTTGATGGCCAAAACCCAGTTCCTCTCCGTAAAGCCGGAGTAAAATGTCTTGTTTATGTTAGTCTCGGTGAGGTCAGCGTAAGCGGTCCGTATTACCTAGAGGCTAAAGAGCGAGGATTGCTCGTCCGGTACAATGAAAATTGGGATTCGTGGGTTGTCGATATTCGGCGCCCTGAATGGAAAGCGATGCTCATTGAGCAGATTATTCCTGACGCACTGAAGGCAGGTTATGATGGACTTTTTTTTGATACATTGGATTCTCCTATAGATATGCAGAACCGTGACCCTGATACTTACAAGGGAACTGAGCGAAGCGCGGTAGAGCTTATCAAAGAGATCAGAAAGAGTTTTCCGAAATTATTACTTTGCCAGAATCGCGGATTCGAAATTTTAGGTAGAACCGCCAAATCCATTGATTACCTTTTGATCGAAGGGCTTAGCAGTTCCATGGATATCGCGACTCAGACAAGAACGGACGTTTCAAACGCTGATCGCGATTTTTTGCTTTCTAAGACGGATACAGCTTTGAAGGAAAACCGTAAGTTGGTTGTCCTCAGCCTGGATTATGTTCCTTTTGATGATGCGGCTGAAACGGCAAAAGCGTTTGAATATTCTCGTAAACAAGGTTTTGTGCCATACGTCAGCACTCCGGCACTCGACCAGGTGAATACTTATGCGCATACTCCTTAGTTTTATTATTCTCCTATTATCCATATCGTGTGTGGTTCCTGCAAGCTATGCAGTCCCTATTAAACGTAAAGTTTTGGTTTTGTATAATAGTGCTGAGGAGCGTACAGCCCGGACAAGTCTTTTCATGGAAGGATTTGCCATGCCACTTAACTATTTTGGATTTCTTTATGAAGTTCGGGATGTTAACTTGCGGCCATTACCTAGCGATAAAGAGATGAGCGAATTCTCAGCTGTTTTTACAACATTTGCTGATGACATGATGGATCAGCCTGCCGAGTATTTGAAGTGGCTCATTAAACAGCAGGAAAGTGATCGGAAAATAGTTATTGCTGGCACTTTAGGAGCCATGCGCAGTACGAATGAAGAGCAGACCGACCGTAAGTTGGTCAAAAGAGTTTATTCGAATTTAGGTTTTACATGGACAGATAACGCTACAAATGATCGCACCCAGTTGAAGTATGATTACATCGATCAGAAAACGATGAATTTTGAGCGCAAGCTTCCTCTTTTCCCTTTCAAATATATTCACGTTGTTCCTTCGGATGAAAAGTCTAAGTCGTGGGTAACTATAAGTTTAAAGAATAAACCGGGCACAGCAGGTAGTGCTATCGGGGTCGGGCCAAAAGGAGGCTTTGCTCTTGATGGATATATGCGCTGGCAGGATCCTGTTGATTTCCAAAAACAGTGGTTTATGAATCCCTTTGACTTTTTACGGGAATCTCTGGGGCTGCAAGGAATTCCCGCTTTAACTCCCACCACATTAAACGGGCTTAGAGTCGCGTTTGCTCATATCGATGGCGACGGTTTTGTCGGCTATACTGAGATAGATAAGTATAAGAATTCCGGTGAAATGATAATGGAACGAATTTTCGGACGCTATGATTTCCCAAACTCTGCATCTGTTATCGCCGGAGAGATCAACCCTGCTGTCAAGGGAAGCCAAGATAACGTTGAGCAGGCTAGAACTCTCTTTGAAATGGATAATGTCGAGACATCATCACATTCTTATACTCATCCGTTCGCATGGGAGGCGGAAGTTCGGGACTCTGCTGACTATTCTGACAACTTCGTTGTTGGGCAGTATGAAAAGCCCGGATATAAATTTGATGCAAGATATGAAATTGTTGGATCTTGCGAATATATTTCTACAGATTTAGCTCCTGCTGATAAACCGTGCAAAGTCTTTTTTTGGTCTGGCATGTGTGACCCCACTAAAGAGCAAGTGGCAATTGCTGAGAAGGCTGGAATCCTGAACATGAATGGAGGGGATACTGTTTTTGATGCCCGCCGTAATTCATATTTCGGAGTGTCTCCATTGTATCGTGAACTTGGTAAAAACAACCAGATCTACACGGGGCAGGCCAACGAAAATATTCTGACTAATTTATGGGAAGGTCCTTTTTACGGGTTCCGAAATATCATTGATACTATGAAACGCACTGGTTCTCCGCGCCGCGTAATGCCCATTGATATCTATTACCATTTCTACAGTGGTGAGAAATTCGCTTCCCTAAAAGCTCTGGAAGATGTTTATGAGTGGGTTTTATCGCAGGATACCGCAAATATTTACGCTTCGGCTTATATTAAAATGGTACGCGGTTACCTTACTGGGAAGCTTGAGAAGATCGGTTCCGATAAGTTTATAGTCACGGATTATAGAGATTGTTTGAGTCTGCGTTTGGATGGAATGGATAAAGTACCTGATTTAGTTAAGTGTAAAAATATAATCGGCTATGACATTACGCCGGAAGGTGTTTTTGTTCATTTGAATCCGGGGCAGGAAAGCGCTGAATTGCTGCTTTCAGCTGATTTAAATGTAAACGCTGGATATGCGTATATTAAAAACGGTTCAGGTTGGATTAAAGATTTTAAGCGCAATTCAGATGGAGCACAGTTTGTTTTTGAATGTTTTGGGAAAGGGAAAATTGTAATTGGTGGTCTTAATCCGGATCAGAGATATAAAGTTGTTGGTAAGAATTCTTTGGTGTCAGAGGTGCGCAGTAATTCAAAGGGTGAAGTTGTTGTTAAGGACGTACCGTCTGAAACACTGGAGATTTCGCAGATTTGAATATTAAGCTTTGGCGAATACTCTTATTTGCGCTCGTTATAATCGGAGCGACAGTTCTTATCTATCCTTTTCCGAGAGATATGGTTCCGTTGTACCTGAAAGCCGGGAAAATTGCTAAAGCGACTGATATTCTTACAGTCTTACTTGAGGAAAACCCGGATGATTTAGAACTGCTTTCGATTGCCGCAGATGTTTTTCTGGTGCGAGGGTTGCCGGATAAAGCTATTGCCAGTTTGAATAGGAGTTTGGAGCTTAAGCCTGATGACGTAGATGCTCTTGAGAAGCTGGTAAAGTTCTATGAATGGAACGTGATGCCGCGCAAGGCTCTCGAAACTTGGGAAAGAATCGCTGCAATTAAGACCAAGAGTATGATCCCGCTTGAGAAAATGGTTATGTATTATCGTTTTTTCAATGAGATTCATGACGAAGTTTCCGCAATAATTGTTCTCAATGATTTGCAATCAGGCAGGTTATTAACTGATAAATTTTTAGATACTATCCATGTTGAAGTGAAGCGGCTTTCTGCTGATTACGATAAGCAAGCTGAAGATCCGTATCTTGATTATTTGATTAGACAAATTTTTATTGTTGGCAATCAGTTTGAAATTGCGGCAAAAAATGAAGAAAATATTAATATTCTAACTTATGTGACCTATTCTTTGGAATATTTTATTGCTGTAGGAAGAGTAAGCGAGGCTTATACTTTTGCAGCTAACATGGATGAGAATCTTGGTAAGGGGATTGATAGCAGAATTCAGCTAGTTAAACTTCTGGGTTGGTCCAGAAATTACAAAGATGCGTTGGCATTAGCTGAAAAATTATATGAAATTGATCCAGATAATGCCGGATTATTGAAAGAGATGGTTTGGCTCGCGCAGAACGATAATAAATTTCTACTTGCCGAATCTGTGCTGGAAAAACTGGTCCAGCTAGAGCCGGATAACAATAAGCACCGCGAAGATCTCGGTAATGTCTACATGCAAACCGGGAAGTTCGATCAGGCTGTCGCTTTGTTTAGGGATTTGGCGGATCGGGTTGGTAATTTCTTCAAGTATGCTCATGATATGCTCAGGGCGGCTCTTTATAGTTCCGATACTAAGCTTATGGCGGAAGTCGTCACTGAGACAGAGCATCTTAATATTTCCGAGCCGGATTATTTGCGGACCAGAGCAGAGCTTTTGCTTGGACTTAAGCGTCCTAAAGAAGCGTATGCAATGCTCAGAGCTTTAGCCGAGGGGCCCGGGGGTGTTGTTGAGGATTATGTAAGACTTCTTGATGCCGCGGGTGCGACTGGTGATGCTAAATTGATAGCGGAGACGGTAGATATCGCACTGCGTTTCAAGCCTGATGATATTTCACTGATGCGTCAGGGCGCGGAGGCATGGTTAGCTGCTGGTAATCCGGTGAAAGCGTATAACTTGTATCGCAAAGTTGTAGCGGCAGAAGGGAGCGAGAGTGATATTCTTGCGATGCTTACAACCGCAGCGGAAACGCAGAATCTAAGCATAGCTAAGGAAGCGGCTGAAATTGCGGTCAAGGCTCTGCCTGACAACGTAAAGGTTTTAGCGCAGGCTGGCGAAATAATGCTTTGGCTTAATTCTCCGATTGATGGATATCCGTACTTTAAGAAGGTTGCGGTTCTCAATGGGGGAGAAAAAGAGTCGGTTATGAAGCTCATGCAGGTGGCTTCATTTACAACGAACCGTAAAATTTTCAGAGACGCAGCTTCAACCGCTGTAAAGTTAAGGCCATACGATGAGCAGGTTGCATTACTTGCTGCCAGCGTTTGGGCTGCTGCGGGAGATACGGCAAAGGCTGAACAGCTCATTGTTACGTTTGCTGACAGGAAAGGCGAAACATATGACATGCTCCTTAAGTGGGCTGAGTTTGCGGACAGCTCAGGGCTTACAGAAGAAGCGTATAGGCTCTACGATCAGCTGTATTCGCTGAGTTCTAGGAATAAAAAGATCCGCGATAACCTTGCAAGGCTTGCGGGTTGGACGAATCGGCCGAAAGTCGCAGCTAAATTGTTTGGAGAAATGTCGGACGAGAAACCGCGTAATCTTTCTTTGGCTCTGCAAGCGGCAAAAGGGTATTCGGACGCTTTAGCATATGGTGACGCTGTAACTTACTATGAGCGGGCGCTGGCTCTTAAGCCGACGGATTATGAGTTAAAGATTGAGCTTGCAAAAACTTACGGTTTTGCAGGGATGAACGCGAAAAGAATCATTCTGCTGAATGAACTGTATAATCAGGGTGTATTGCCTCAAGCTGAAAAGATCGAGCTGGCAAGGGCTTATATAGAAGAGAAAGACCCTGAAAAAGCTCTTAAAATTTTAGAACCGTATGCTCGGCTTAAAGTGCTTCCTCGGTTCGAAGGATTTTTGCTTGCAACTGTTTATGATCAGCTCGGTCGCGGGCGCGAAGCTGCGTCTGTTTATAAAAGACTTGGGCGTGAACATAGTAAAGACGGGGTTTATCTAGCTCGGCTTGGAGCTGAAGCGTTGTTTAATAACCATACTGATGAGGCTTTCAATCTGTTCCTATCCACACTTCGGTTGGATAAGAACAACCATACCGCGCTTAAAGGGATTGCGATGGTTTACACGCAGCGGAACGAATATAAGCGGGCCATTAGTAAATTTAGAGCGTATAACAAACTTGTTCCTGATGATGCTGATTCTAGATTCCAACTCGGGGAATTGTATTTACTGGTTAATCGGGAAGGCAACGCTTTACGCGAGTTTAAAGCCGCTAAACGGATACTTAAGCGTCAAGGGGTGACTGATAAAGTCCTTTCCTCTGAAGCTAAAAAGATAATTGATAGGGAATAAAATTGAAAAAGGTAAGAGTCATAAAATTAATGGTTTTAGCAGTAGCATTTTTGCCGTTGTTGATTTTTCCCTCCCTTCTTCGTGCTGAAGAAGGGGTAGAATCTCCTGTCGCCAAAAAAGTATGGACTGTCAGAATTTCTACGTTTTCAATCCCTGATAATGCTTGGAACTTTACTTCGTACCTCAAAGAGAAAGGGTATAATCCTAAAGTTGTGCGTTTGTATGATTCGAAAGGACGTCTATGGAATGCTGTACAGATTGGCGATTATCCGACTCGTAGTCAGGCCAAGGCCTCTGGTCGTTCCTTTAAAAGGAAAATGAAACTTGATTATGTGATCAAGGGGATGAACGCCAAATTTTTAGAGTCACGAATCGCAACTTCTCGCAAAACACCGTTGCCAGTTAATCCGACAGTAATTAAAGCTGTCCGCAGCGCGAATCGTCCCATAACTCCTGTAAAAGTAGGGGCAACACCAGTTGCTGAGAATATTACGCCTATTAATCTGGAAGCTGGTACTGAAGAATTTTTCTATGAAATTGACCAGAACGATATCTTACGGGCTGTTTCGCAGCGCCAGCGGGAAATCATTCTAGCTCGCGTGATGATGCGGCGTGGGCAGGTCTACGATGGTCTCAGATTATATGAAAAATTAGTTAAAACTTATCCAAAAGACATGGATTTGCGTGAAGAGTATATTTCTACTCTGATAGATAATGAGGACTATAACATAGCTGATCGGTTGCTTCAGGGGTGGCTGGATGATGATCCTATTGCTGGGGGGGCTTTGCGTCAGTCTGCCCGGCTTAAGCTTTTGACTGGGGATTACGGTCAACAGCAGGCCTCGCTGAATTATATTTTAAGATTACGTCCTGGTGATACTGATGCGTTGTCATCAAGTGCATATGGACGTCAGGAAGGCGGAGACTGGCTTGGTGCTATCGAAAACTTTTCCGAACTTATCGACCGTGAACCTAATAATGTTGACGCACGCAGGGCTTTATCTGGACTTTTAAAGCAATACAGGCCTCGTCTAAGCTTTGTTCCGAGGGTATATTTGCAGGCTAATGATACTATTACAACTTCGCTTAGCACTAATTTTTCGATGCAACTTGATAAGGTGACTCGCGCAGATTTTGTTTATGATTTTGCAGATATTTACCGTCCAGAAGGTGAGGGTATTGAGAAGGTTGATAAAACCATTAACCGCGCTGCATTTCTATTACGCAGAGAGCTTTCACGCAAGTTTACAGGTGTGGTCGGCGTAGGAGCCTTTGAAGGTTCAGCTGAAGGATTCACCGGAGCTCTAGGTTTTGATTGGATGGTTCATAAATCAGGACCGCTTTCGTTTATGTTCGATTACAACAATCCGTGGATTGATGAGCCTACTGCGACGAATTATAAGGGACGTTATAATCAAGTCTCGCTCACTTATGATGGTTTCTACAATGATACGTGGGGGCTGTTCATGAATGGGCAGGTTCGTCAGTATGTAGTTGATAATGACAAACTTTACGGAACCAAAGGTATCTATAATTTTATCCTTACTCGGAAGCTTTTAAGTGAACCTGAACTTTATGTTTCCTATTCATATTACCGCTCACATTTTAAGTATGACGATCAAAACTATACTCCTATTGCTGTTGTTCAAAATGAGAGCATCCATACGCTTAGCACCAGTTTTAGTAAGTGGTTTTGTGAGACTCTTGGATTTCAGGTCGCAGGTGGTATTCGTCAGGATGAATTTAAAGGATCTCCAAGTTACTTCGCTTCGCCTAATTTGATTTTGCGTCTTGGAGAGCGGTGGGAATTTAACGCAGGATACGAATATAGCAGTGATTCCGGCCTTGTCGGTGGCGGAGAAAGTCAGTTGATTACCGGCGGAATTCAGTATGTGTTCTAATTTAATTTGTCTTAAAGATCATTTTTATAAGTGAGTTTAATATAATGTTGAAGGTTAATGGGGTCGTACAGAAATATAAGCTTTCAAAATATTTTGAAGCTTTTACCGGAGTAATAGGGCTCACGGTTATTAATTTGATTTTTTTCCGCACTGATCCCGGATTTATCAATGTTTCGCCGCATCCATACTGGTTAGTGGTAATCTTAACAGCGTCCCGTTACGGATTCAGCGCCGGAGCATTTTCCGGATTGCTGACAGCTTTGATGTACTTGGGTTTTGCGACACTTTTAGTACCGGATATATCACTGGTGGACTTCAAAAGCCTTGGCATGTGGGGAAAGCCGGCACTTTTCTTTATTGTAGGGGTCATAATCGGAGAAATGAAAGAACTCAGCATTAAGGAATATGATGTTCTTAGTGAGGAGCGCGATGCTTATAAAGATGCATTTAATAAAATTAAAACTAAATTTGATGTTTTAAGAGAAGCAAAGCAGGAAATAGATACCCGCATAATTTCTCAGGAAAATACATTGGGTACTTTGTATGAAGCCGCACAAGGACTCCGTACATTGAACCAGGAAAGTATTTTCCCTGCCGTTCTTGAAATTTTAAGAGATTTTATGAGCGTGGAAGATTGTTCTGTCTATCTCCTCGAAGGGGATGAATTCAAATTGAACACCGCTATTCGTCATGGGAAAAGCATCCTGCCTGATCGCATGCCATATACGGAAGGCTTGATGGGGATCGCTGCAGAAGATAAAAGAGCTGTTTCGATTAAAGATGTTGCCACTGCGCACATGGCACCGAGCGGTATAATTATTTCCGCTCCGATTCTTGCGGATAATCTAAAACATGTCGTTGGTGTTTTGAACGTAGAGAAAATGCCGTTTATGAAGTTTAATAGCGATTCTGTAAGAGTTGCCGGACTTGTGGCTGACTGGTGCGGAAGTAGTATTGAAAACGCAACACTGTTTAAAGATACTAAAGATAAGCTTATCGCGGATGAGATGATAGATGCATATACTTATGATTATTTCAAAAGAAGATTGCGTGAAGAGTTTATCCGCTCACGAAGGTATGAGTTAGATTTGTCACTGATTCTTCTTGAATTTCCGTCCATGGAGAATGCATCGGATGAGGGTAGAGAGGAAGTATTGATGGCTTTTAGTATGATTCTGAAAAATCAGATTCGTGAAATTGATATTTTATTTTTGAATAATAAGCCCGGGTCATTTTTCCTTATTTTGCCGACAACACCTCCGGCAGGGGCAAGAGTCGTTGTCAAAAACATCCTGAGCGCGTTTAGAGCTTTGAGTATGATGGCTTTTGAATCGGATGAAAGTTTAGTTGAAATCAAAGCGGGTGTGGCTGGATATTCTAAAGAAATGGAAGATCCTATGGAAATGGTTACGGCTGTAGAAGGGGATGTTGTCAGTGTTTTATTCGCGGAGTAAGATTATCCGAATGGGGCGGCTTTGCTTTGCTGTTGCCTTCTTCTTTGCGTATCTGTTTGAAATCAGTGCAATCTGGTTTTATATTAACAGGTCTGATTCTCTTTATTTTGTTTATGCCGCCTTTCTAGCTCACGCTCTATCTGCACTCTCTTTCTTTATCACCAAACCGAGGCCGAGATCTTTGCCCGGAGTTGGTTATTACTATCCCCGTGTTGTCGCTCTCTTTACCTTTTTTATGCCGGGAATAGGACTACTTGGCATGTCTCTGACACTTTTTTTTGCTAAAATTATGATGAAACGTCATGGTTTGGCAGAAGATTATAAGGCAAAGGCTTTTGAAGGCAGCAGTATTGAAGTTGACTCGCCAGCTGAGATCAATTCCTTTTTGTACGATGAGTTAGATGTTCATCCTATAGCGGATATTTTAGCAGGTGAAGACGTCGGAATGAAACGTGGCGCGGTGAATTTACTAAGGAGAATAGGTTCTTATGAGGCAGTATCTCTTCTTAGAAAAAGTCTTTCCGATGAAAATGCTGAGGTCCGTTTTTATGCTCACACGGCTTTGACCCGCCTCGAAGAAGATTACTCGCAGTCTTTGGAAAAAGCGGTGTTCCGAGCTGAAAGATATGGCAGCGCCCAGTCTCACGCGGAACTTGGATCGGTTTATAGAAACTACGCGCAGAGCGGCTTGCCTGAGCGGAACATTCAAGAACACTCAATGGATTTGTCATGCGAGAATTGGAAAAAAGCGTCCGAGATAGAACCTGATAATGATGACTACAGGATGCGCCTTGCTGAGATTTACATTGAGAGCAGAAAATTTGTAGAAGCAGTCGAAATATATAGTAAGACTAAAGTTAAGCCAGAACTGGAACTAGAATCGCGCCTAGGTATTTGCAGAGCTTTTTTTGAGATGGGCAACTTTATAGCACTTTTTCATGAAGTTGAGAGAATGCGGGTAGAACCTAATCTTGAGAGTTCTGATCCATTTAAAAAAGTTTTGTATGATTTTTGGGTAAAGGAAGAGGCTTTTTAATGCATAGCAAAGATGAAAAAAAATATGACGTATGCCTTTTACTTGAGGGAACATATCCTTTCGTGGCCGGAGGGGTTTCTTCGTGGGTTCATAACCTTATTAAGGGGATGCCTGAGCTGACTTTTACGGCTGTGTGTATTTTGGCTACATCTAAGGAAAAAGCAGAATACCGCTATGAAGTTCCTGATAATTTTGTAGATCTTAAAGTTGTTTACATTCATGATCCTATCGAAGTTTCTAAGAATCCGTTTAAGAAAATTTCTGCTAAAAATATTGAAAGGATGAAGAAATTTCATAAGCATCTTGATAATGAAAGTGCTGGTAATATGACTGAAATGGTCGATCTTTTCCGGAATAAGAAATTTCCGCTCGGCGAATTGATGCACGGCAAGAAAGCATGGGACTTGCTAGTAGAAAGGTATAATGTAGACCATAATAAGGAGTCCTTCATAGATTATTTTTGGACATACCGCTTTACGCATTTGCCAATTTTTAAAATGTTGCCGCTTGATCTGCCAAAGGCCAAGGTTTATCACACTATTTCAACTGGATATGCAGGGCTTTTAGGTGTTGTAGCCAGGGTTATGACAGGGCGTCCTCTACTGCTGACTGAGCATGGAATTTATGTAAAAGAGCGTAAAATCGAGATTTCACAGGCTGAGTGGGTTTATCGTAAACAGGATGAAAGATTTCGGGTAGATAGCAAGCTTGGTGCATTTCAAACTTTTTGGATACGCATGTTCGAGCAGCTTGGAAAAATGTGCTATAATTATTCATCTGAAATATATACTCTATATGAAGGCAACAAAGAGCTCGAAATTTTAGAGGGAGCTGATCCTGACAAAATTAAGATTATCCCGAACGGGATCAGTCTTGATGCTTTTCTCGGATTAAAGTCTGAAGATCATGATTATAAGGGACAGACCGAATTTGCAGTCGGCTTTGTGGGCAGGGTTGTGCCTATTAAAGATGTGAAAACTTTTCTCAGAGCTTGCAAAATTGTTGCTCTGAAAATTGATAAGCTGAAAGTTTATATAATGGGTCCTACTGAGGAAGATGAAGAGTATTACGAAGAGTGCGTAAATCTTATGAAGCTGCTTCATCTTGAGGATATTGTAGAATTTACCGGAAAGGTTAAGGTTACGGATTACCTTCCTAATCTTGATGTGATTGTGCTGACGAGTATTAGTGAGGCACAGCCTCTTGTTATCATGGAGGCGAACTGCGCCGGGATACCCGCTGTAGCATCTGACGTAGGATCATGTAGAGAACTTCTTGAAGGTAGAACCGTTTCTGATAAATCGCTCGGGCCGTCCGGGATTGTGACAAAGGTTGCGGACCCAGTTGGAACGGGGGAGGCTATTTTAACTATTTTGCAAAAGCCTGTTTTAAGAAAAAAGATGTCGCTGGCTGGTATTGAGCGGGTGAAAACTTTTTATCGCGAATCTGATCTTAATGAAACATATTTGAAGATTTACCGTAAGTTCATGAAGATGGATGATTTGGAGTAACTGATGGCGGGAATTGGATTTGAATTAAGACGAATGCTGGGCAAAGACAGCTATTTATCGGAGATGTCGGCTTATTTATATGCCGCAATGGTTTCGTCTGGTCCTTGGCTCATGAGCGTTCTTTGCCTGTCAGTTCTTGGGTTGTACTCCTATTCTGGATTTACTCGGCTTGATCAGGAAATTTTCAGGACTACAATTGTATATGTTTATGCTTTTACGCTGGTCTATGTCGGATATATTCAGCTGGTGGTGACTAGATATCTTGCCGATAAATTTTATATGGGCGAAGAGCGTATAACTCTTACGGCCTTTTTTTCAAGTTCAGTGATGGTGCTTATTATTGGATCTATTATTGGGGTAGGCGGTTTATGGACCTTTGAGCTCACGTTTACATATAAAGTTATCGCGATTGTACTTTTCCTCATTGTGGCAATGATCTGGCTTGCGATGATTTTTCTTTCAGCCGTAAAGGATTTCAGGAGCATTGTTCAGGCTTTTGCTGTTGGAACCTCTATCAGTGTGGGTGGAGCTTTTCTACTTTATCCGGTTATGGGGCTCGATGGGTATTTACTCGGGTATACTATTGGTCAGGCTGTAATATATTTCTGGCTTCTAGCTAGGCTTCTAGCAGAGTTTCCGCCAAGAAGGGTCATGGATTGGTCCATGTTTACTTATTTTATCAAGTACTGGGAACTGGCATTGATCGGCATGCTGTTTAATCTGGCAATCTGGATAGATAAAATTTTATTTTGGTTTGCGCCAGATTCAAGAATGGTTGTTCCATACCTTCGAACTCATGATATGTATGAAGGTCCCATCTTCTTTGCATATTTGACTATTGTACCTACTTTAGCAATTTTTTTGGTTAAGATTGAAACTAAATTTTATGAGCATTATCATGACTATTTCGCAAAAATAATGTCTAAGAAAGACCTTTCCAGTATATTGGAAGAAAAGAAAGGTATGGTCGGAATGCTTAAAGAAAGTTTGCGCGAAATTTTGATTGTTCAGGGATCATTAACACTGCTTTGCCTGTTTATGGCGTCTGACTTTATCGAAATAGTGGGGCTTTCTCCTATCCAGAAGCCTTTGCTTCAGATCGCCTTGATAGGCTCGCTTATGCAGGTTATGCTCTCGGTTTCTGTTATTATATTGTTTTATTTTGACCTTCGTAAAGAGGTCCTTTTCATCACTCTGATATTTCTTATTAGTAATGCTGGGCTAACCTTGCTCAGCATGAAATTGGGTTTCACTTTTTATGGATACGGATATTGTTATTCCTGTTTTATTTCTCTGATGTTCGCATATTATTTCGTTTCAAAAAGTGTAACAGATCTTGAATATATAACTTTTGCCGGTCAGCCGGTGGTTTAGTAAATAAGGGTTGGCATCATGAAATCAAAAGTCTGTCTGGTTACAGGGTGTGCTGGTTTTATAGGAAGTCATTTGACTCAGCGATTGATTGATCTAGGTCATTTTGTTGTTGGAGTTGATAATTTATTTACTGGCTATGTTCACAATATGAAGGGGTTTGCAGATCATCCTAATTTTAAATTTCACGAAGTCTCTATTTTGGATGAGGGGCTTCTTGAAAGTTTAAAAGCGGATTACCCAGAACTAGATGTTGTTTATCATTTAGCTGCTATCGTGAGCGTCCCTTACTCTGTGGATCATCCTGAACTTACGATGAATACCAATTTTGAAGCCACAAAAAAGATGCATAAGTCAGCTAAGGACCTTGGCATTACGCAATTCGTTTTTGCAGGTTCTGCTGCGGAGTATGGCAATGAGGAAAGATTGCCCGTGCGCGAAGAGTATGCAACGGACTTAGTTGAGCACGTGAGTCCATACGGGACTGCAAAATATAAGTCTTCTTCTTTGATAGGTAATAGCGGATACGGATGTTCTCTCCGTTTTTTCAATATATTCGGGCCGAGACAGGATCCGACAAGCCAGTATAGCGGAGTAATTTCAAGATTTGTCGACTTCGGTTTGGCCGGGAAAAAAATGGTGATATTCGGTAACGGAGAACAGTCTCGTGATTTTTTATATGTATCCGATGTTGTCGATTCATATCTGATAGCAACAGGACTAGACCCGCAGGGCCGCGGACCTCTTTGTGGTATATATAATGTTGGAACAGGAATAGGTATTTCCATTCTCCAACTTGCTAAGTCTGTAGCTAAATTGACAGCTGCTCCAACGGAAATAAATTTTCAGCCTACGCGTGCTGGAGACATTAAGCACTCAAGAGCAGACGTGAGTAAAATGTCTAAATCTGGGTTCAGTCCGCAAGTTTCTTTTGAAGAGGGGCTTACAAAAACTATTGAATGGGCGAAGTCTTCTTGATGAATTTAATATAATATAGAAAGATAAAAAATTTAAATAATAGCAAAGGTCTATATGATGGTCGAAAGTGAAATTGAGTTAGGCGAAGAGAAAAAAGCTGTCATTAATCCTGAGATTAAAGAGGCTGCGGATGGGTTTGTTGATAAAGTGTTCAGCAAATCTAATATTGATTTTGAGCTTGTTTCAGTGCTGCGCACAATGGCTGAGGGACGTATTTATAATGATATGATTGAACGTCCTGATGAGTATAAGGCAAAACCGCAGATTGCATCTGTTGAACCGTGGGATGGGAAAAAGCCTGCAGGGCCGCGTGATTTTTTGAAGAAAAAAGTATCTTTACCTTCACTGCCGCAGGTACTGATCCAAATTCAAAAAGTTATTAATGATTCTGACAGTTCTGCAAGTGACCTTGCTGCCGTAATAAGTAAAGATCCTAAACTTGTTGCTGCGATTCTTCGGCTTGCAAATAGTGCTATGTTCAGTTTTAGGACTGAGGTTGATACGCCCACTAGAGCTGTCGCTTTGCTCGGTTTTAAGCAGGCCGGATCTTTAGCTCTAGGAACAGTTTCACTGAGCCTTTTTAAGCGCTCTAAAATTTCGGTTTTAGAGGTTGAAAAATTTTGGAAGCATTCCATCGCATGTGGAGTAATTGCTCAGGAGATTGCGCGTGCGGCAAATCTTGGGGATCCAGAACGGTTCTTTGTGGCCGGATTGCTTCATGATATTGGATTGTATGTTGTTTTTGAAAGCCAGAAAAGTCTGGCTGTTGAACTCCTTAAGAGAGCGAATAAAGAAGGGACAAGCTTTTATACCGCTGAACAGGACGTTCTGGGATTTAACCATGCAATTCTCGGGGGAGTGATTATTAAGGATTGGAGCTTCCCTAAACATTTAGTTATATCCGCAGCCGGTCATCATAATCCTGAAAAAGCTAAAAATGATCCCGATGCAGGGGTTGTTCATGTTGCAGATTATATCGCTCGCGCTCTTGGTTATGATCTTGGTATTTCTCCTATTTTGGGGACAATTAGTGAAGCTGCATGGGTAAACATTGGGTTGAGTGTGGATTCTTTCAAAAAACTTCTACCTGATTTTGAGTCACTTATCGAAGATGTGTTTGAAATATTACGCCCCGTATAAAGACGATGATATCAAGTTTTTTCTAATTTTTTTATGGGTTATATTTTTTGCGGCTGATATAATTTATTAAGCTTGTGTTATTTAACAATGTGTTGATGTTTGTATTATATGAGGGTGTTGGCATGAGTTTGAAATTTCGCCTTGTGGCGTCTTTTGTGGGTATATTTTTGATCGTATTATGCATGTTTGCCGGAACTACTTATGTAACTTCAAGCCAGAAAGATGACGGGTTGGTTATTAACCTTGCCGGGCGACAAAGGATGCTTTCACAGAAAGTGACCAAGGAAGCCCTGTTGTTTATGCAAACAGGTGGAGTCGCTGGTACAAGTCAGGTTGAAAAAACTAAAGAAGTTTTTACATCAACATTAGCAGCTCTCACTTACTCTGGAAAGGCCCCTTTGACTTTAAATATGAATGGACCTTCAGTTTTTATTCCCGGTCCAAATGATGCTGTCCGGTCTCAGCTTGCTTTGGTAAATTCGCAGTGGGATGAATTTCTAGTAATGCTCGATAGTGTTCTTGCAAAATCCGATAAAGTTACACCAGAGACGCTTTCAGCTAAAAGTGTAAATGTTTTGCAAAATATGAATAAAGCTGTGGTTATGATGCAGGCCGATGCGGAAGGCAAAATAGCAACGCTTGTCTGGATTCAGGTCGGCTTCACAATATTGTCAGCGTTAGCGGTGTTAATAGTTTTAATAATGGTTAATCGTAAGATAACAGTGCCGCTCGAAAGACTCCGAAATTATGCGAAGTCTGTAGCTGATGGTGATCTTCATGCTAAAATTTCTGGCGATTACACCGCTGAGCTTTTAACTCTTAAAGACGCATTAGCGCGAATGGTTCGAAAGATAGGTGAAACCATTGATGTGGCTGTAGAGAAAGGGACTTTGGCTGAGCAGAGTTCTTTGAAGACAGAAAAGGCTCTGGTTGCAGCGAAGGAAAAGCAAGACGAAGTTTCAAGCTTGGTTCTGGCAATGCAAGAGGGCGCTGAGGAAGCCGGCTTAATTTCAGCAGAAGTTTTTATGGCAATCAGCGGACTTGCAGCTCAGGTAGAGCAGGTAAACAGCGGTGTTGATATTCAAAGAGATAGAGTTGCTGAAACGGCAACGGCTATGGAAGAAATGAACAGTACCGTTTTTGAAGTGGCGCGTAATGCCTCAGATGCAGCCAAAAGTGCCGAGCAATCGAAAGAGAATGCTCAAACTGGAGCAAAGGGTGTTAAGAGAGCTATCGACTCAATTGGACAAATTCAGCAGCGTATTATGAAACTGAAGGAAACTATGGGCGCTCTTGGTGAACAGGCTGACAGCATTGGTCATATTATGAATGTTATTACTGATATTGCTGATCAGACAAATTTGCTCGCTCTAAACGCTGCAATTGAAGCCGCTAGAGCTGGTGAAGCTGGACGTGGATTTGCAGTTGTTGCCGACGAAGTCCGGAAGCTGGCAGAAAAGACTATGGATGCGACTAAAGAAGTTGGAAGCGCAGTTTCAAACATTCAAGCTAATGCTAGAGAAAATATTCAAGCTGTAGAACTTGCAGCAAAAGATATTATTGTAAGTACTGAAGCTGCTTCTGAATCTGGTGAGTTTATGGATGAAATTGTTAATATAGTTGATGAAACTGCTAGTCAGATTGAATCAATTGCTACTGCAAGTGAAGAGCAGTCTGCTACATCCGAAGAAATTAATCGCGCATTGGGCGATGTTTCTACTGTTGCTTCTGAGACAGCTGAAGGAATGGCTAAATCGGCAGAATCACTATCTGAGATTAATCGCCTTGTTGATAACTTGAATTCAATTGTACAGAAACTTGGTAGCAGTTAGTCGCAGCAGCTTATCTTAAACAGAATACAAAAACGCCCGACATTATAAATGTCGGGCGTTTTTTTGTTGGATCTATCTAGTTTTTCTACTGAACTAATTGATGCCCTGAGCGTCCCCACGCAAGCGCTCCGCCAGCAAGAGAGCAAACGTGTTTATGGCCGTTATTCTGTAGAAAGCTTCCTACAATATTTGACCGATAACCAGATCCACACATTACAATTACAGGAGTGTTCTTGTTCACATCAAAACCTTCTTCGAGAACTTGCGCAAGAGGGATGTGAACGGCTCCATTTACGTGTCCAGCATCCCATTCTACGGGAGTGCGAACATCTAATAATATGAAATCCTGATTTGTCTCAATCGCTTCCTGCAGATCCGCTGTAGATTTTTGTGCCAAGCTTTTTACTGGATATCCAGCAAGGAGCCATGAGCTTATTCCACCAAGCAAATAGCCAAATATATTATCATATCCAATGCGGTGAAGTTCAAGACACATGCGGTCATAGTCTGCTTTTGAGTTAACGACCAGCAAAATGTCCGCTTTCGGTTCGACAACCATTCCTACCCAGTTTGCAAGCTGTTTTTCAAGCCCGATACTGATACTTCCCGGAATATGGAAGCCTCCGAATCCAGCTGCATCACGAACATCGATGACAGTCGCTCCTCCATCCATAATTTGCTTGAATCTCTCGGGGTTCATTGCCCTATCTAAAGGACAACGCTCAAGAAGGGGAGCTCCCTTGAAATTTGTTTCAATGATATGACTGAACGATTTAGGGCGTGCTGGAAATGATTGCATAACCACTTCTTTAAATTTTTCAAATGATTCAAATTTCAACATGGGGTTGTTGCGTCTTTCGTAGCCCAGTGTTGTGCTGGGTTTCGCACTCATGCCTTTGCCGCAAAGCGATCCTTGTCCGTGAGCAGGAAATACTTCTAGGTAGTCAGGCAGTTTACCCAGTTTAACATAAAGGCTGTTGTATAGGTTTGCTACCTGCTGATCTAGGATTTCATCACCGGGGAGATCGGGACGGCCAATGTCGCCGACAAAGAGCAAGTCTCCTGTAAGGATCATCCACGGATCAGTTCCGCGCAAGGTGTCAGTAATGAGAATAGAAACGGCATTGGGTGTGTGTCCCGGAGTGTATATGAAGTCCATTTTGGAACTACCTAGTGAAATGGAATCTCCCTCAGCAAGAGGTGTGTGTTTGTAAGCCACTTTCGCGTTTTCATGAATGAATAACTCAGCCCCGGTTAAGGACTTAAGCTCTTGCTCACCGCCTACATGATCAGCATGAACATGAGTGTTAATAACATGAGTAATCTTCATTCCCTCTTCACGGGAAATATCGAGATATTCTTGCACGTCACGTTTAGGGTCTACAACAGCCATCTGTCCTGCTGCGGGACAGCCTATTATGTATGAATAGCAACCAAGGCCTTCGGTGGTTATCTGTTTAAAAAACATTTACGGGGATTCTCCTACAGTTCTGGTTAATGACTAATAATACTTTCAAAGACTGACCGCAGCAGTTGTATTTTATAATTTGACTTTATGTACCCACAAGTCATGCTTGTTGCAAAAACTTGTTACGTAGTATTTTTTACCTGCACTATCAGCTGGTAGTTTAAATCTTGAAATTGCTTTTTCATCGGTTGGAGCAAAGGTATGTCCTGCTATAAAGTTGCCCTTTTTATCAACAAGAGTGTGGCGAACAATATAGTGTTTTTCGGACATTGGATGAGGAGTGCGCACGATGAGTGTGTCATTTTTTACTTCAACCTCGGGAACGTGGCTACCTGCTTTGTTTGTCCAATGGCCGGGGTGTTTTTCGGTGAAAGCGACATTATAAGGGAATTCCAGCTCGTCTCCGGCAGAAGCTGTGCCACCAGCGAGAAGGGTTCCTGCAACTGCTACTGCTGACATAGCCATAAAATTTCTTCTTGAAGTCATTCTTATTCTCCTTATGTTAAATTGTCTTTGACCTAGATTATACTAATTTATTTTATAAATACATCATATTGTCAAGAATGGTTACTGTTTTGTGTTATTAAATTCAAAAAAACATATATCCAACGATAGTTTTTTGTGAATAAAATTCTATGTTATTAAGTGTTCACTTTTAGAATTTATTCATTTTCTAGCATTGATAAAGTAAGTGTGTTATTATATATTTAATACAATTAACTATTCATGTCTTAATGACTGATTATATATTGTTATGGAAATATTATTCATTACAATTTTAACTATGATTCTCTAAAAATTATGAGATAAGTATATGCGAAGATTTTTTACGATATTTTTTCCCTTATTAATTCTTTCCTTGCTGATAAATCCAGTAAATTTGTTTGCCTCCGAAAAACGTGTGCTTCTTCTCAGCTCATACCATCCTGCTTTTCCGACTTTTTTTCAGCAGATCGACGGCATTAAGTCTGTACTTGATCCTGCTGGCGTGAAACTTGATGTTGAATTTATGGATAGTAAGCGGTTTTTTGCGGTTGAGCATTTTGCAGCTTTTCATAATCTTTTAAAAATAAAACTCGATAATAGTAGTCCCTATGATGTTGTTATTACATCTGATGATAATGCTTTAAAATTTTCATTAAAATATATGGAAGAGCTTTTTCCAGGCACACCAATTGTCTTTTGTGGTGTAAATGATCGTAAATTAGCTTTGTCCATGAACTCAAATAATCTTGTTACAGGGGTTATTGAAGAAGTCTCAATGCGTGAGACTTTGAATTTGATTTTGAAGCTGCGTCCTAAAACTGAAAAAATATATGTAATTGTGGATGGAACTCTCAGTGGGCAAGGTGACCTTGCCACTTTTGAAAAACAGAAAATTAATTTCCCCGAACAAATATTTGAAGTTCTCGCCTTGCAACATTTATCGTGGGAAGAGCTCGAGCGTAGATTGGCAAAACTTTCTGAGTCTAGCTCGGTATTGTTGTTATCGGCTTATAGGGATAAAAATCTAATTACCAAATCATTTGATGAAGCCCTTAAAATAATGAAACAATATAGTGAAGTTCCTATCTTTCACTTATGGGAACATGGGCTTGGGCAAGGGGTAATTGGCGGGAAAGTTATTTCACATTTTGAGCAGGGCGCTGCTGCCGGAAGTATTGCTACAGACATTATTGCTGGAACTATAGTGAAAGATATTGATGTCGTTGCCGGTGGAAATGTAAATAAAATTATCTTTGATTACGAAGTGTTAAATAAATTTGGAGTCTCCTCAACTCTGCTGCCTGATAATATTGAAGTCCTTAATAAACCCATATCCGTTTTTAAAAATCACCGTAATTCTATTCTCATAGCGCTTCTCTTTATCGCGCTTCTTTTATTGTCATCAGGTGTTCTTTTGATTTCTCTTTTCAGGCTTCGCAAGGCAGAAGAAAAGATTCGAAGAAGTGAAGAACGGTTTGCCTTGGCAATGGAAGCTAACCGCGATGGTCTCTGGGATTGGGAGATAGATACGAATGTTGTTTATTACAGTCCTGGTTATAAAGTGATACTCGGATATGGTCCTGATGAAGTTCCTGCACATGTGGATTCATGGGTTGATTTAATACATTCCGAGGATCGCGAGGCTACATTGAAGATAAATTCTGAATGTATTGAAAATAAAAGGGAAGATTTCGAAGTTGAATTTCGCATGCAGGCGAAAGATGGTGGATGGCGTTGGATTTGCGGACGCGGAAAGGCTGTTGCTCGTCATGAAAACGGACGGGCGGCTAGAGTTGTTGGGACGCATTCAGATATTACCGAGCGTAAACAAGTAGAAAGCGAGCTGATCCGTTTGCGTAACTATCTGAATAGCATCATTAATTCTATGCCTTCTGTCCTTATAGGATTAGATGTAAACGGAGTGGTTACTCAGTGGAATAGTAAGGCTGAGGAAGTCACGGGAATTAGTTTTGCTGATGCGGAAGGAAGAGTTTTATCAGATGTTTTCCCTCGTCTATCATTACGGATGAAATGGCTGGATGAGTCTATTTCTAAGCATGAGATTCATGCTGAAAGAAATGTTTATAGTCATAATAGCGGAACAGAAAGGTATGAAGATATTACCATTTATCCGCTTTCTGATGTTGGTGTTGAAGGAGTTGTCGTCAGGGTAGATGACGTCACTCAGCGCGTGCGGCTTGAAGAGATGATCGTGCAAAGTGAAAAAATGATGTCGGTTGGAAGCCTTGCGGCAGGTATGGCTCATGAAATAAACAACCCACTTGGAGCCATTATTCAAGGTTCACAAAATCTTAATCGCCGCCTGTCTCTTCAACTCCCTGCGAATTTTGAAGTTGCACAACGTTGGAATTTGGATTTAGAAAACATGCAAGGGTATCTTCAAGATCGTGATATATATAAAATTATTGAAGGAATTAGCTCTTCCGGGCTTCGCGCCGGGGAGATAATTTCTAATATGCTTGGATTTAGCCGTAAGAGTTGTAAAAGCTCTGTTAATTATAATCTGTCGGATCTTTTAGATAGCTCTCTTGAGCAGGCTGTCGATGAATATGATTCAGATAGAAAATTTGATTTACGACAAATTAAAATAAAGCGCGAATATGGGGAGAATATCCCTGCAATTTTTTGCGAAGGAACTGAAATTAAGCAAGTCTTCCTCAATTTAATTAAAAATTGCGTTCATGCAATAGCTGAGAAAAATTATATTGAAATGGTGCCGTGTTTGACCCTCAGGTTATTTTATGAATCCAGTATGGTTTCTGTGGAAGTTGAAGATAACGGCTTAGGTATGGACGAAGCTTGTCGAAAAAGGGCTTTCGAACCTTTTTTTACGACGAAACAGACTGGACAGGGCACAGGGCTTGGGTTGTCTGTTTCTTATTTTATTATAACAGATCAACACAAGGGCTGTATGAAAGTCTTATCTTCTCCAGGAGAGTGGACCCGTTTTATTGTTCAGCTACCCGTTAACCCTAGTTGTTAGTCTTATTCTTTCCAGCCTCCGCCATGGAAAACTATTTGATTTAAAGCAACGGCCATTTCGGAGGCGGCCATTTTATCTGTGACAACTTCGATATAGACTCCGCAGTCTGCTTCTGCTGCTTTGTTCAGAGCATCATCGAGCTCCTGATTATTTACGACTTTTGCGCTAAACCAATCAGTCATCCCAAATGCCTCCGGAAGCTTGCTGTAATTCCACTGTGCTAGATCATTGTAATAGATTTGCGGATCTTCGCACAGCATGCGCTCTATAAGGTATCCATTATTATTTAGGCATATGATGACAGGCTTCAGACCGAACCTTCCGAATTGACTGATTTCTTGCACTGTGAGCTGGTGTGCACCTTCGCCCGTAATAAGTATTACTCTGCGTTCTGGATCCGCCATCGCCGCGCCGAATGCCGCAGGAGTTGCCCAGCCGATGGAACCCCATAGAGTCTGATTGTAAAAGGTGGTTCCTTCCGGAAGTTTGGCTGTGACTAAACCCATTGAAGCTGTGCCCGTTTCAGCAATAACAATGTCGCCAGATCTAAAAAACTTTTCTATGCGCGGGTATAGTGATTCTGGGGTGATCTCGTCCTCGGCAGCACCTTGACCTTTTCCAAGTGAAATAACTTCGTGCGTGGCATTTAATTCTTTTGAAATTAGCAGTGGGGCTAACGTTTTTATTACATCGCCGATAAGCACATTCTCATAGACCGCGTGTCCAATATGGACATGATCCGGGTGAATGTTTATTTCGCCTACTGGATCGATTTTAACCGTGAAAGCTCCGGTATTTATGTCTGAGCGGATTGTCCCAAAGCTTACAACGAGATCGCTGTTTTCGACAATTTCGCATACGTCTTTTGCTAAAATACGCCCATTATATACACCTATGAAATTAGGATGTTGTTCTGAAAGAGTCCCTTTGCCCATGAACATTGAAGTGAAAGGCAGACCTGCTTTTTCAATAATATTCTGCGTTTCTCTTTGCAGATTATATCTGCCTATAAGTGTTCCCACCATGGCAACAGGTGAAACCGCACTATTAATTTTATCTGAAATTATTTGGGTTACGGTCGCTAAAGTTTTAGGATCGCTTTTAGGTTTTGCGTGCGTCAGAGGAATTACGCAGCCTAGTTCCATTAGCGCAAAATCAGCAGGAATACCTATGTAGACAGGTAGTTTTTTTGTTAATGCCGCATCAATTAACCGCTCAATTTCAGAGGCTGCATTGTCAGGAGTAAGAATTGAACTTGCGCAAACAACGGGCTGAGTCATTTTATAAAATAGGTCGAACTCACCATTTCCGAGGGTGTGGTGCATGATGTTATGACCCTGTAAAATAGAGTTTTTTGGCATACCTACGATATGAAATATTGGGAGATGTTCGGCGTAAGCGCCGGCAATACCGTTCAGCGCGCTGAGTTCTCCCACTCCGTAAGTTGTGCAGAGCGCAGCGCATCCTTTGATTCTGGCATAGCCATCTGCCGCAAAAGAACCATTTAGTTCGTTACAGCAACCAATCCACTTTAGCTCGGGGTCATTGCATATGGCGTCATTGACAGGAAAGGCATAGTCGCCGGGAACTCCAAAAATATTTGTGATCCCAATTTCTTTCAGCCGTTCAAGCAAATGTATGATGACAGTTTTAGGCACGTTCAACCCCTCTGAGTGAAAGTTTCATTAGATGGTAGCAAAACTATTTGCTCAACAATGACAGTTCATCAGAAGGGTGTCCATAATTTAGTGGACTGAGTGCACTTCTTTTACACATTAATTGCGGCCAAATTGGTGGATTAATCTTAGCGATTAAGGTTTTGAGTGAGAAATTTATCAAGTTGGTTGGTAAATTTTTGCTTGTCCTTGGGGCCGAGTGGGGCAGGACCACCTGAAGCCATACCACCCGTGCGCAATTCTTCCATTAGGTTACGCATGCTTAAAATACCTTTGATATTTTCTTCTGTGTATAGTTCCCCGCGGGGGTTAAGACCTGTTGCTCCCTTCTCAACGATTTTATCTGCCAGTGGAATATCAGCCGTAATTACGAGATCTCCCGCTTCTGCCAGACGCGCAATTTCATCATCCGCAACATTAAATCCGGCCCCGACTCTAATTGAATTTATGAGCGGAGAGGACGGGGTGGGAAGGGTAGAGTTTGCAACCAGTGTAAGTTCTACTTTACACCTAATTGCCGCCTTATAGAGCACTTCTTTGATCACGTTAGGGCACGCGTCGGCGTCAATCCATATATGCATAATTTTTCCGTGGTGATTAGTCTGCGGTTGCTAAAATAGGTAGCTTAAATAGTAGCTAGTTTCATTAAATAATTCCGTGCAGTGGTCCGCCTATGACCCCCAATGCATCAACTCTTTTTTCAATTTCTGGATCTACTTCGAGGGCCGGAGCATGATATGTTTTTAATCTCGCATCTATGATGAGGGCCGTTTCTGCGCCCCAATGCTTGGCATGGGTGAATGCTCCCACTCCGTACATATCGGTTGCCGGGTCGGAACGGGTGAAGGTTACCCACAAGAAGTTATCCCAATTCTGGGCGGTGAAGTTTGCATCATCTGCAACCACTATCATTGGGAATCCTTCGATTCCTTTGGCTGTTTTAAGTGCTTCGCCTAGTCTATCCATCTGCGAATCCTGCTGATCGCGTTTCATCTGATGTTTGGTTCCTTTTATGATCAGGATACCCGGTGCGAATACTTGTGCGTTGCGGAAACCGTCTGGCAGATTAATATTTGTGGGCATATCAGTGGATAGGGTGCGTTTCTTCGAACCTGCAGCCGCAAGCACCAACTTGGAACCCTGATTCAGACTGATACCTGAATAGTCCAGCGTGTCGATGGTTGTTCTTGTTATGAAATGAAGGTCGCGGGTTAAGTCTGCGCGCTCTAGCATGTGGCGGAAGAAGGCTGGAATATCGTGGCATGATTCGCCGGATTGCATGTCTTCTTTAGCCGCAATAAATACGTATTTTGATAATGATGTCTGAGTGTTACCAAGTAGCCCCATTGCATTGGTGAGCAGCTCCTGCGGCTGTCTTTCTTCTGCGTATGGTACGTAACGCTCACTGCCTACTGCTAGTAGTAGCGGATGAACTCCAGCCGCGTCCACAGCATGAACTTCGTGCACTCCCGCAAAGACGGAAGGGACGAGATCTGCCGTGAGTTCGTGAATAAATTCGCCGAACATTGTGTCTTCCTGCGGCGGACGACCTACAGTAGTGAATGGCCAGATGGCATCATTTCTATGGTAGACTTTATCCACTTTAAGGACTGGGAAATCGTGCGCAAGACTGTAGTAGCCTAGGTGGTCGCCGAAAGGTCCCTCGGGCTTGCCTGTACCGCTCTCTAGAGTACCGCTGATGCAGAAATCTGCTTCGGCAGGAATGGGCAATCCGTTTGGACGCGTGACCATGGGGATGCGATGTCCTCCGATAGCTCCGGCAAAGAAAATTTCAGCTAATCCCTCTGGAAGAGGCATAACTGCCGCCATGGTCATGGCTGGCGCTCCGCCGACGAAGATGTTCACCTTTAGTTGGGAACCAGCCTTGATGGCCTGTGCGTGATGGTGGCCTATTCCTCTATGAATCTGGTAATGCAATCCCACTTCTTCGTCAGGAATAAAATCGTTACCGGACAATTGAACTCGGTACATTCCGATATTGGAACCGCCATAGCCCGGTGTTTCAGGAGATTCAGAATAAACTTGCGGCAGAGTCACATAGCCGCCTCCGTCCATGGGCCACGATACAAGTTGTGGAAGTTTGGACAGCGTTGTTTCGTTTTGCATGATAGGCCCGCTGGCAACTTTTTTGGGCATGGTATGCCACGCGGTCTTCGGTGCACCAAGGTAGTTCCACGGTTTTTTGAGCCCTTCCATGGGATTGAGTTTTAGCTTCATCAGCTTTTCGACCATCTCTATGGTGTCACGGAATATGAAATTCATTCTATCTTTGGTGCCGTATATGTTCGCGGCCATGGGGAACTGACATCCCTTCACGTTGGTGAAAAGGAGTGCTGGTCCGCCGGCTTGAAATACTCTGCGCTGGATAGCACCTATCTCTACGTTTGCATCAATAGTCTGGTCTATACGCAGAAGTTCTCCGCGTTTATCTAAAGCTTGTAGGCATTCTTGTGTGTTTTTATATCCCATATCTGAGTCCCTTCTTTCGTATGAAAAAAAGCGGGATTGGCCCGCTTAATAATTATTATATGTGCAATTTGTTTTCAGGCTTTCTTTGTATTCAAATGAATACTGGTGGTCAAGGGAGTGGAGTGGAGGAATACTTAGTTTATGAAGAATGGAGCCTGCGATTTAACGCAGGCTCCATGATTTATGTATGAGATTTTTTTGAAGAGTTATGACAAGATTTTGTTGGCTAAAAGTTTTTGAATACCTACTACATCACTGCCTTTCTTGAGTTCTTTTTTGATTGGATCGCGACCTGACATCCACAATGTCAGCTCTGAATCCATATCGAAATGGCCCGATGATTCTACTGAAAAAGTGTTTATCGATTTGTATGGAATGGAAAGGTATTCGACTTTTTTTCCTGTCAATCCTTGCTTATCTATTAATATAAGGCGTCCGCTGGTGAACACGTACATATCGCGAACAACTTTAAAGGCGCGATCTACTCTTTCATTATCTCCCATGATCGGCGAGAGCTCTTCTTCTACATCTTCAACAGAAACTTCGGTTGCGTTTCCAAGTAGCCCGTCAAGTATACCCATAATATCTCCAATTGTTTTTAATTTGATTTAAGGAAGTTTATCTTTACATGGAAAAACATGGGCTTGTCATGCTCATTCCTTCACCCCAGTCAATTGTTTATCTAATTTATATAAGTGATTTCAAATAAAAATATGATTTATACTAAAGTTTTTTTCGTAGAGGTCGAAACAACTATAGGCAACAAAATTGAAGATTATTTGACTAGGAGCCCAAGTTTAAAAAGTTAATATTTAGCCCTAAAGGTTTATCCGTATAAACCGAAAAAGAGATAGACACTAACAAATGAATACTATTTAATTAGGGCACAAATTTAAAATTTAACATTTATCACTAAAGTTTTTTCCGTACAAACCGAGAAGACTTTAGGCGACAAAAACGGGAAGTTAGTTAACAAGGGGCTCAATTTTAAAAGTTAATATTTAGCCCTAAAGTTTTTTCCGTAGAAGTCGAAATAGCTTTAGACAACAATTTTTTTGGGGACTGTTTATTTGCTACACAGTGTAAGTAAGTAGGCAACAATCTAAACCTTAACAACTTTTAGGAGTGGAGAAATGAAAAAAATTCTATTCGGACTACTTATCACTCTTTGTATGGCAAGCTCAGCATTCGCAGTTTCAGAGAATATGAACGTATCTGCAACATTTGCAGATCCCTTTACCGTTGACGCCACAATTGGAGCCGCAGATTTTAAAACGATCTACTTAACAAATGCTGATGTCATCTACGGAATGGATATTTCAGCATTGGGAACTACTCCTGCGACTATAGCTGTTGCAAGAACTAAGGCCTCATCCAATGCTGCGTTGCCGACACTAACCGTAGATGGTGCAGCAAACGCTGCGGTAGTAACATGTGGATACATGGTTTTAAATTCCAAAGTAGCAACTCTTGATCTAGCCGTATCAATAACAAACGCACCTATCGCTATGACATCTGGTGGAGCTGTAGTTGCGAATGCTCCTTCCATTACCGGGATATCATCAAATGCATTCGTTATCGCATCTAAAACTCTTGTTCCTGGTACTACTACAGCAGCGAATAGCATCCCTTTGTACATAGCTCCAACCATTGCCACTACGGCAGCTCTTGTTCCCGGTACCTACCAAGGAACTATGAACATCGATTTGATCCTTAACTAGACAACTTCTTGAAATTGTAATACAAAGGGCTGTAGATCTAAATGATCTACAGCCCTTTGTATTTGTAGGACATTTTAACTTATTGAATTTTACTGAAAGTTTTCAATGGATAGAAATATAAACATGATAGCAAAAAATTTTTTTTCTCTACTGCTATTCTTTTTTTGCTTCGGCCCACATCTTGCCTATGCAGCTCCTGACATATACGTAACCAGAGGACTTGATTTTGGTACGGTTGCGATGATGACTGGCGTGCAACACATCGTTTTAGATGCTACCGGAAGTGGCGTGCCAGTATGTGTCCCTTCAGGTCGCTGTTCTATACAAGGGGGAGCTCCTGGAGTTATTCAGTTTCACGATTTCGGGGCAGTCACTATAACATTATCTTTCCCCGCAGAAGTTCCGCTTTATTCCGGCCAGAATACACGCCAAGGAACTATTTACCGAATGAATACATATAGCCATTCAACAGCCAGTGTCGTGGGTCCTATACAGGAAGCCCTTGTTGGTGGGCAATTAAACTTTTCTCCCGATGTTGTGGGCCTATCTTTATGGGGTTCAGCTATTATCACTATTATTATAAACTAAAAGGGGATCTAATGAAAAAGTATTTATTGTGGGTATTCACTTGCTTGTTACTTTTATCCTTCAGTGCTGGTGCTTCTTTTGCCGAAATGAAAGGGATAATGCTTTCCCCTTTACGAGTCGTTCTTGAGGACGGGAAAAATTATGCAACGGTTACCGTTCTTAACCAGTCACCCAATGAGCCTGTAATATATTCTGTTCGTACGCGTCTCCTTAGGATGAATGAAAATGGCGATATGAAAAAACCATTGAAAACAACAAAAAGAGAGGCTTTAGCTCAGGCTATGGTTCGTTTTTCTCCTAAAAAAGCTAGTCTCAAGCCAGGGGGAAAACAGATAGTGCGTATAGCCGTCCGTAGGCCTCCAAACCTGCCCGATGGTGAATATTATACCTACATGAACGTTACCCCCACTGCGAAGGAAGAAATAAAGTCAGGACAAACTGGGGGCGAAACAGTGGGTATGTCTGTTGATATGCTCGTAGGAGTCTCCATTCCAATTATAATTAAACAAGGGAACATAAGCTCCTCCGCTAAAATTCTTTCAGTTGAGCCAGAAATAATAGATAAAATGAAATCCTTTAAAGTAAAAATAGCACGCACAGGGAAGGCTTCAAGCTATGTAGGGATTTATATTTTTGGAAAAGTTAACGGTGAAGAAAAAGTAATTGCTGCCGCTAAAAGGGTAGTAACTCTCGTTCCCCTCAAGGAAAGGTTCAAAAATATCCCACTATACGAAAAAGATTTTAAAGGTGGGCCTATTCGAGTTGAGCTAAGAGAGTTTCAAGAAAGGGGAACAGAACCAAAAATTATTGAAGTCTATGAGTATAACATTTAATATTTAGGCAAATTCTCCTCAAAAAAATAAGTTTAGCACTTTTGTAAAAATGCCACTCCTTTGATCAGACCGATCGAAGGAGTGGCATTTTTTTTGCAATGTGACACAAGGTACTGAATAATTATTGACTTTTTTATTTTTTAAACACCAAGCTTAAAAGGCAAATAGATAGTTAAGTGGCCGCATTAACAACCAAAATATTGCAAATAGCTCTAAAGATTGCTCCGGCAATGCTTGTGGGGACCATTGCGTTGTTTGCTGCTATTCAGTACTTTTCTGCCGATAAAAGCCAACTTATTGACAACTCTCCAGAAAAAAATTCCGAAGTCAGGCGGGCCATATCTTCTCCTTCTGCCACAGATAATCTGCCACAATCATCGGAAGAAAGCTTTGAAGAACAAACATTTGATGAGAGTGCAGTTGCAGAAAGCAGCTCGGCCTTACCCGAAACAACGGAAGAACAATTTCGGGTTATTGGATACTCTGATGATGATTTAGATAGCCCTAAAACGGAACCATCTAAAAAAGCACGCCCGGTAAGGGTTTCAACCACCAAAGTATCAAAGAAGAGATCTAAGACAAAAGTTTCTAAATCTTCCTCCAAAGTGCGTACTGTAGCACCTGTCGTTATGGTACCACCTGTAATCATCGGAGTTCCGAGCGAAACTTTGCCTCAGGTGGAGGCTCCTGAAGCCAAAACTAACATTATTGCCGAGACTCCACCTAAGAAAGAAGTTTCTGTTGTAAATTCAGTTTTGGATTCTTACACATTAGAGAATAATATTAGCTTAGAAGATGGCGAAATGATTGTAGATGTATATTTAAAGCGTAACCTCATCTACCGGGGGATGTTTTGCCCGTACAAAAAAAATTCCTTTTATGTTCCTATGGGGGAATTGTTTGAAACCATACTATTTCCTATTGAAGTAAACAATGAAGGGGCTTCAGGCTGGTTTTTGCAAGAAGATCGTAAATTTTCTTTCTCTGCATCTTCTGGTGTAGCAAATGTTGGTGTTAGAACATTTCAAGTGCCAAAACAAAGCTACTTTGTTGATGGGGATGAGATTTATTTAAATTTAGAATGGTTTAACAATTTATTTCCGCTTAACATGACGTTTGAGATGTCTTCTATGATACTCCGGTTGACCCCCGCTGCTTTATTATCCTTTGAGCTACTTCAGCAGCGTATTGACGGTCGCCGTCTCGCAAGGGGACGTGATGGTTTGCGATACCCTCTGCAAGATCTTGACTATGCTGCGATAACAGCTCCGATTTTAGATTTACGCGCTACAGTAGGGCATACAAATCAAAACTCTAATCCCTCTTATAATGCGAATTTGTCTGGCATATACAGGGGAGATTTTCTGTATTTGTCCTCTGTCCTATATGGTGCCGTAGCCGTAAATAAGGGTGAAAAGTCCTCAGATATTGACTTCAACAACTTTTCGTTTACTGGTGAACGCGTTTTTGATGAGAATCCATACTTAACCAAGTTTACGTTAGGCGATATTATTCCGGCCACAACCCCTATCGGGAGTAGTGGGGCGCTAGAACGAGGTGTTAGAGTCTCTAACTCGCAAATCCTTGGAACTACAGAGAATGATACAAAAACATTTGCTGGGAAAGCTCTCCCGGGTTGGGAAGTCGAATTATATCGAAATGATCAGCTAGTCGGATTTCGAACTGTTGGAGCTGATGGTAATTATATATTTGAAGATATCGAACTCTTTTATGGCGATAACCGCTTTCGGATAGCTTTGTATGGTCCAGAAGGGCAAGAAGAAAACCGAGAAGAAATAGTTACCATGGCGTCGAGTTTAAAAGCTGGAGAAGTAAGATACGATATTTCTGCATCTCAACAAAAAAAAGGCATTTTCAGTGACGAAATTAGTAAAGTTAATACTAGTGCTGATGCCGATTCTGGCAACTTCCGAGGCAAAAGTAGTATAAATATTGGAATAGGTGGAGGGATAGGAATCAGAACGGGCCTAACAGCAGACACATACTTGGGCAAGGAACGTATAATTGGTTCAGCAGGGTTTAACTGGGGCTTTGCTGATGCTCTTTTCGGAACAGATATAGGGTATTCAACAAACGAGGCTACTATTATTAAGGCGACCCTAAATGGAAAGCTAGGAAAGAAAGCTCGCTATTCCCTAACGGGACATGGTCAAATAACTGAGAAGTATATAGATAGTAATACAAAATATAGAGTTAGGGCTGCCATAAGTGATTCCACGGAATATTCTAAGGACATATATCTTACCTATGGTGGTAGCATAGCAAGATCAGAGGACGCCCTGGATCAGGGTGAAGATTCAAAAGTATACGATGATTTTAGTGCAAATTTCAATATCAATTCTCTGTGGGGAACACTAAGTAATAGTTTAACATATCGTTTTTACGAAAAATCAAAGGTTGAAGCAAAAGACCATTGGACGGGAGTAGTGAACTACTACCTAAATTTAGATAAAGGAAGTCTCCGCGGGAATATAGTATTCGGTACTGTGGAAGATAACGAAGTAGGACTTGGCTCAGCAGAGATTTCGGGTAACTATCAAATTAGCGATGAAACATCGACAACAGCCTCAATTAGTAAATCTTTTATTGGTACCGAATTGATTACCTTTAGAAACTCATGGAGTCATAAAATCGCAGATTACACTCCATACCTAACTGGTAGCGTCGATAGCAAGGGTGGCTACAGCATGCAAGCGGGGGTTGGACTTAGCTTAGGATTTGATCCAGACACTTACGAACCTAGAATATCTGGGAATACCAACATAATTTCTGGTGCATCTTGTCTTGTTTATCAGGATAATAACTATAATAATAAATTTGATGGAGATGATCAGCCTCTAAGAGATGTACAGCTCAAGGCTCTTCAAGCAGGGCAACAAGCGACTACAAACGATAATGGTAGAGCCTTGTTTTATAGACTTCCACCATTATCCGGTACTGATATTGTTGTTGATGAAACTACCCTGAGCGATGCTGGACTGTATGCACAAAATGGAACAGCTATAGCCGCTCGTAAAGGATTTTTGTATGATCTAGAGTTTCCTGTGCAACTATGTGGGCTCATTGATGGATATGTTTACCGTTTAGCTCGTGACACGGCTCAGGCTTTTGGCCAAGTACCAATTCAAGTTGTTGGAAGAGATGGTAGTGTCGTTGGCAAGGGGTATTCCCTTCCAGACGGATATTATATCATTGAGAAGATTATACCAGGAGAATACACTGTAAGAGTTGATCCTAAATATTTAGATAAAAAATCGTACATAGATAGCCCTGTTTTGCATGTAACGGTATCTAGGGAGGGCGAAGCATCAACTTCACCTCTAATATTTGTCGGGGACTCTAACAGTGTGAACACTTTGGCAGGTAAATTCAGAAGGGTCTTGGCCGCGGATAATGATTCTATCCTTTTTGCAAACTTCACTAATCTCGATGAAGAAAGCGACATTTCGTTTGAAAAGCCTGCGATTTTAACTTTGGATGACATCAAAGAGGATACAGGGATACTAGCTCCAGCTCCAGTCCTTGCGTCAGTTCCGAAAGTAAAAAAAGAGGATAATAAAATATATTCACTCATCGTTGATGTTTTCACCCTTGAAAAGAGTGCGAAACGAGCTGTGAATCATTATGGAAAAATTTATGCAGAAGAACTTAACAACTGTATTGTATCGTACCAAAAAGAGGGTGATAAATTTAATGTGGTTGTCGGAGGAATTAAAGGGCGTGATAAATTAACGAAAATTGCCAACCTTTTCATATGTGAAGAACAAGCAATTAGTGCTGCACCCACCCCTGTGGAAACTTCAGCATTCGGCACAACCTCAAAAGAAGACAGCCTTTTCGTGGTAGATAGATTTAAGTTGGAAAAAAGTGCCAAGAGAGCTGTAAAACATTACAATAAAATGTATGAACAGGAACTTGGCAACTACAATGTATCATACCAAAAAGATGGTGATAAATTTAATGTTGTTGTCAAAGGAATTAAAGGGCGTGCTGAGTTAACAAAGATAGAAACCCTATTCAAGGTGTAACTATTATACTTGTTCTGACAAAAGGTACTGCGCTTTCTTTTTCAGTTTCTGCTCAAGTTTGAAATTTGTCATTGATATATTCTGGTCCATTATCACATCTGATAGCTTTAGGTTTTTCACGCCATTCAATAAGTTGGTTCAATCTCCTTATCACACGATCTGCTGGCAACGATAAATCAATTTCAATTGCCAAACCCTTCACGGTTCAAATTATCAATTACATTGAATAATCTAAAACTACGTCCAGTCTCAAGTTGGTCATGTATAAAATTCATTGACCAAAAATTATTTAACTTTTCTGGCTTAGCTAGTGGTTTTGCTTTATCACGACCGATCCGTTTTTCGGAGGGATTATCACTGGCTGTATCAATGGAGTGGAATGATATTACTAGTGTATAGATCACATAAGAAACAAATAAGGGGAGCCTCAATTGAGACTCCCCTTATTTGTTAGTAGATAAAAATACGGTAGATGTTAAATGAACTTTCTAGAACATGCGTTTCCAGAATAGAAGTTTAATGATGAGAAAACCTATTAGGGCAGTAATCAATGAGTATATTACTTTTACTGCATACGGATGTTCAATCTTAAACTTAAAGAATCTGTCAACTTTATCCATTTGCTTGGTTATGATTAGGTAGTCATTGCCTTGAAGAGTATCACTTATTGTGAAGTTTTGTGTGCTGTACATCTTTTTCAGTTCATCACCTATTTTGTGAAGACGCGTATCTCTGTCACTGGTAACTATTTTTACAAGACAGAATGATAGTTTACTATGTTCTTCAGAATTTATGTGACTGAGATTCATGAACCCGATGAATCTTTTGTCAGCATAGACGCCGAATGCTGTATCATTTTTAGATATACCGAATTTTGCTTTAAGTCTTAAAGGATATGGTAAACCTTTTGATTCGAGAAATTTAAAAACACTTTCTCGGTATTTTCTTTGAATCATACTTATGAGGGGATGTTTTCCTTCATATCGTTCAGCACTGTCGTAATGTTTAACCGGGAAATGAAACAGTTTTCCTTTTTTGTCCAAAAATTGAACTTCTTCATTGTATTTTACTCGTTTTTTTGGGGTGAGGACTTCTTGCGCAATATATTTAATGTACCGTTTGCTATTAAGAAGAGATGAATCGTCGAAATCGAAGAACATTTCATAGTACTTTCTACTTTTTGTTTTATGTTGATATTCAGTAGCATTAAACATTTCGACGACTTTAGATTCGAGTTCAGAAGGGGAGACTTCCGATAAAATTACGAAGTAGTCTGTTTTTTGCGCGGACCATGCCTTCTCGGCAAATGCTCCTATGCTTAAACACAGAATAATTATGTATACTGTCCATTTTTTCATTTAAAAATGACTCCACTTCTGATTGGCACTGTTTATATTCAATTCATAAGAAAATGGAGCTATATTTGAGAGATATCGCCTGAGTACGTGATCAGGGTCGCTTTCAGAACTTTGCCATCATTATGCAGTTCATTAATAAAATCTGTCTCATCACTCTTAAGACGAACTTCAGCGGTTATTTCGGTATAGTTCGGTGTGACAGTTTTAGATTTCAGCATGAATCTTTGGACGTTCTTTTTAACTTCTGTGAGAACTGGCTGAGATTTGGTTGCTGTCGGGATCTGAAGCACAAGTAGGTAGGGTTGTTCTTCTTCTGATTTGCGTGTCATGAAAAGTAGAACAAGGGTCATAGCGATGGAACCAATGATGGTGATGTTGAAATACCCAACGCCATTAGCAATGCCGACCGTGATTGCCCAAAATATGAAAACGAGATCAACAGGATCTTTAATAGGGGTTCTGAAACGAACAATCGAGAGCGCACCAACCATACCGAGAGAAAGCACTAGATTACCACTGATGGTCATGATGATCAGCGTAACGACCATTGCCAGCACTACTAGTGATACGTTGAAGCTTCTTTGGTAAAGAACGCCTTGAAATGTTTTTTTATAGACATAGTAAATAAACATACCGACCATAAATGAAACACCGAGATTGATTATAATCTCAATGGCTGTGAAACGCTCCATTCCATTCTGCATTGCCACAAAACTCTTCTTGAAAATGTCACCGTAAGTTAGTGTATCCATGATTTAATTGTCCTCCCATTTTTCTATTTTGAAAAATCTTCTACCAAGCACGTATTTACTGATTGCGAATCTTTCCGCAGAATCGATCTGAATCGTTCTGTGGATATATTCCGGCAAAACATGTTCGTACTTGATTTCCAAAATTTGTTTACCTTCCAGAATTACTGGAATTGTGTGTAAGTTGTCCGAAAAAAGATCATAGTCGCTGTTGTTTGAATGCAGATCTTTGTCGATCGTTATTCTCGTATTGAAGAAATCATAAACAAACGCATCTCTAGTGTAATCGATTATAACTTTAGGCCTGTACATCCTTCCAGTAAAACGTTTGTAAATTTTGTTCAGTATAGGGTTTTCATATGTAAGTAGTTCATTAAAATCTCCGTCAATTATTCGGAGAGCACTTTCTTTTGAAATAGTCGCAGACTCTTTAAAAATCTGATTGTTATGTTTACTTTTTATTTCAAACTTAACGATATTAGAGTTGAGGTCGTAAATCCTCATTCTGTATTTTTGACGATGCATAATTCCAGATTGTTTTGCGTAAAGACACTCGTCATCATGCGAATCGAAATAAAGGTTGCGAATGAAATATCCCTGACGGGGGATGCTATATGCATCTGGCTTAAGGATATGTTCAAGCTTGTTTACAAGTTCATGGTAAGCTGTATTCGAGATCAAATACTTCAGCTCATGACGTTTAACTTCTATATTGTTCACTACTTCACCTCTTAATCCAGTTTGGTGTTCATAACATCGTCTAGAATACCATTTGTCTGCAGCGTATTAGTCAGCACGTTTGTATCCGGGTTGGCAAGTAGTGACAGTTTGTAGTATTTGTATTTTGTGTCTTTATCGGTGACCATGGCTCCGGCATACATATACAGATTTGCCCGCTCCACATCTGTCGGTGCATACGGCGCAGCTTCAACAAAATATTTAAAAGCTTCCTTTTTTTTCCCGGCAGTAGAAAGTTTAAGGCCTATTCTTAATTTTTTATTACAAATTTCGTAATTCAGGGGAGTGAATGTCCAAAGGACCGTTGTAACGCAGATTGTTATTGTTGCTACCAAAATTATAAACCCTGCACTGGGAAGAATTTTTTTAGTTAACATACAAACTCTCCATTTCATCAGAAAGTGGCTTAAAAGATTGTTTTTTAAGATTATTAAGCCAGTTAAATTGGGTAAAATCAGGCTTTTTGTTTTCAACCTTGTTCTTGATGAAGAATTTAGACATATCGTCTTTCTTGATTTTTGTATTGCCTATCAGATATATATTGGCAGCTTCTAAAAAACCGCCTTCGTCGTAGCTCGTATTCTTATGGAATAGATCTATGGGTGTCTTTTGGGAATCGATAAACACGAGATTGTCGGCTTTAACAACAGATTTGTCCTTGATAGCCATGCCTATGACTGCCCGTATGAATAAAGAGTCCGAGATGTTCGCTTCTGACCATTCTCCGACAGATATCCCTTTATCACCGATGTCAATAAATACATTGTTTGAGGCTGATATTTCAGATGTCATAATGTCGAGTCCGTCGTTTCCTGTGTTGTAAAATATATTGTCTGTTAGAGTCACGGTCGCAATGTCAATATCCAGTCCATCACTACGCGAGTTGAAAAAGATACTATTTTGAATAGTTCCATTTGCATAAGCAATATGCATGCCGTCATCACCTACGAAGTTCCTGCCAATTTTGCAGTTGGAAACTTCAAACCAGTCCATGTCGTGAATATTAAAAGGCGCGGTATAATGGATCATCCGCATTGTTGCTAAAGAGCCATTTTCAAATTCGCAGTACTTAAAAGTTGAACCGGTAGTTCCGTTGCCTTGTATTGCAACAGCCCCCCAAGGTTTGGCCGGGTTTGCAGCCATAAATTTAATCGGTTTATCCTTTGTTCCGGCAGCTTCAACTCTGCCATAGAAGAACATAGATGCGTTTGCTGCCATAGTGAAGGTGGTACCTGGTTCAATTTTAACGTGTACGTTTTCGAGAAACTCAATCGACTGGTTAATTGCAACGTCTCCTTTGTAAACTATCACCTCTTTTTTATGACTTCTTGGCAGTTTCCAAGGATGTATGGAAGCAGATTCGTCTTTTATGTCGTTATCGGTGAAGAATATCTCAACAGGTTGATTTGTTATGGCATTTCGTGCAACAAGATTGAGCAAAAATTTATGAGAAGAGGATTTAAAAAAGATTACGTATTTCATTCTGGTTGGAACTAAATATTGATGTCCAAACCCGTTGATCAAACCGTTAACAGTATTCCCTGGTAAGAACTTTCTGCCTGGGTATAAGATTGTATGATTGGTTACCGGGTCGTTTTCGTCTCTTACTTGGTTGAAATTGTAATCTAATATCATCTGCTTACCACTGTATAGTGAGACTGGAGAGAAACCTCCGATATAAAAACTTATTTTTTTGTACTCTCCGACAGTTTCAGCACCACATGCAATTGAAGTTGAGTTGAATGTAGATTGAAGAATTTCATGTCTTCTCTTAAAAATGAACTTACGCTTTTCAATAGCTTTATCATATTCATCAATTGTAAATGGTTCGCTTACCCATACATTTAAATTATCAACTGTTATCGCTGTATCGCGGTATCTATCAGAGTTAAGTTCATCTCTTTGAATTTTACTTAAAGTGCTTAATTTGTGGTTTATTTTTTCTGGGGTGTATTCTTGGTATAGTTTATAGGCCGCCTGATCTCGCTCGTATTCTAAAATTGGGTTTAGTTGAATATTTTGAAGAAGCAGGTATGATGAAAGGTCTTTATTCGTTGAGTCGTTCCAAAATCTCAAATCCCAGGCAATAGGGCTGAACTTCCCTTTGTATGGGTCAAAATAAATCCTGTGGTTATGCGCCCAGTCATGATGCTCGCTGCCGAATAAAACATCCATGCCCATAAAATTGTAGAAATCATCTTTGTTAGCATAGGTGTTGAAGAATTTATAAAAATTTTCAGGTGTGTCGTTTGCAATTGTATTAATGAAAAGGTTGATGTCTTCTCTGTTGGTTTTTTGTTCTGCATTACGCGAAGCTTTTTTATCCCAGAAATCAGGATGAAACCAAAGAGAAGCAACTCCATTTTCCGTTTCTGTAGAACTTTCTCCGTAGTATATGCTTCCCGGCATTTTTTTGTTTTTTCTAAGTAGGTACTCATTCACTTGACTTAAGTACATGTAAACACCCATAAATTGACCGTTCAGGTATACACGTACCGGATAAAAATCGGGTGCAATTAAGCCCAGATCACGAGCCATTCCGTACGCAAGCTGGTCGGTAACAATGTAATCGTGAACTGGATTTACAAGGTTAAACACATTGTCCATGGTGTAAGTGTCGTTACCGCCCAGTTTGATGCGTAATGATTTTTGCTTGTAAAGCCAATGAGGCGGAATCAGACCTCTATAGCGTACTTTTATTTTACGCATCTTTTTTTCGCCGCTAACTTTCATAAGTCCGTCAGCGTAAATTGATTTTCCGCTTTCAGGTAAATTTTTATTAAGCGTGTTCAGTCCTGCCTGATCAACGGTAATATGAAAGGTTTTAAGGTCAGTATCTTTATCAGAGGCTGGTTCGGTTGACGTCAGTTGTATCCACGCGCTTTTAAACTCATTTCGTAAAAGTAAATGGTAATGATCAATAGTTAAATCCTGATCAACTTCAACATCAACTATTTTTTCAATGGCATACAGTTTAGCAAGCGCGCGGTAGCCAAAATCAGCAAGAACCCCTAGCAGCAATGCTGCCATGATTATTGCCGGAACAAATTTCATCTTGAAAATTCTATTCATAATTATTTCCTGAATTAAACTCTAAAGAGTGCCAACTCACATAGTCTATTTAAATTACTGCTCGCGTCTTTTTTTAGGAAGATATTACCGTTTCAGATTGTTGGGTTTGTGTCAAAAAAATGATTCAATCAACGGTTGTTTACGTATTTTCCGCGCTTTAATCCACTTTATGGGTAAAAATATGGACATTCACGCAAATAAAGCAAAAGTCATGCCGAAGTTGCAATCTTATCTTTAGAGATTAGACTGCCCTTTATATTTACTCATTCAATTATAATATATTAAGTGAAAAATAATCAAAGTTTTGATGGCATTACAACATCTTACAGTGACGTTTCTGAACATGTTAATTCTTGGTGAATTCTCAGAAGAAAATTTTTTGTCTAATTTAGCTTATATATGCGAAAAATATGTTAGGTAATGCTGTTCGAAATTGTTCTCCATTTTATATGGAGGCAAGCGTTAGCAACATTTACCCAGGATAAATTATGACTGAAAAAGTACCGGCTATTGTATACTGTGAAGATTTTTTTGGAAAGATGGATGGAAAGACCGCCAATGGCTTAGCAAGATATTCCGGCAAATACGAAATTGTTGGCATTATTGATAGCACGAAAGCTGGCCTAGATGCCGGAGAAGTGCTGGACGGAATACCAAATGGTATTAAAATATTCAAAAATATTGCTGATGCATTAGAAGGCACTGGCTATACCGTAAAATATTTCATTTATGGAATGGCTCCTTTATCAGGATCATTCTCCGCAGAAGATAGCAGTGTTATTTTTTATGCGATGGAACGAAAACTGAATATCATTAATGGGCTGCATGAATTCTTAACCGACAAAGTATCCTTCATTAAAAAAGCCGCCGAATGTAATGTTGAATTGCATGATGTTAGAAAGCAGCAAAACAGCAATCAGCGAAATGTTTTTAAAGGCAATATCAACAAGGTTGAATGCCCTAGAATCGCAATACTTGGAACAGACAGTGCGGTCGGTAAAAGAACAACCTCAGTTATTATCACGAAAGCTCTGCAAGCTCTTGGACTAAACACAGTCATGATCGCAACAGGTCAGACTGGAATTATTCAGGGGGCTGAATTTGGTGTGCCGCTCGACGCACTGACGGAGCAGTTTATTTCCGGTGAAATGGAAAAAGCTGTATTCGAAGCGTGGGAAGCTAAACATCCCGACATCATGATTCTAGAAGGGCAGGGCTCTTTAAGTCATCCTGCCTATTTAAGTTCGTGTTTTATAATTCGTGGTGGAAAGCCGGACGCAGTGATTGTTCAGCATCCTCCGAAAAGAGAAAAATTGGGTGATTATCCTGATATAAACATGCCTGACTTGAAAGAAGAGATTGAGCTAATAGAAGTATTCTCTAGAGCACCAGTTATCGGAATTACCATTAATCATGAGAACATGTCTGATTCAGAGCTTACCGAGACAATTGAAGCTTATGAACAGAAATTTGAAATCCCTACTACAGACGTTCTCAAATTTGACTGCGACTCTTTAATCGAAAAAATACTCACTTTATTCCCGCACCTTAAAGCTAAGCTCGCGTAATGGACACTCCCTATCTCGAAATTGATTTAGCTAAATTATTTAGCAATACCCAGGAATTAGTTAAAATGTTTGGAGCCAGAAATATTGATATTACTGGCATAACAAAAGTAGCTCTCGGGGAACCGAGAGTTGCGAATTGTTTAGTATCAGCAGGGTTAACTTCACTCGGTGACTCACGGATTGCCAATATTAAACGCATGCGGCAGGCAGGCGTTAAGGCTACATTCGTTTTAATTAGAACCCCCTCAATGACAGAAGTTAACGATGTTGTGAAATATGCTGATGTTAGTTTCAACACGGAAGTGTCGATAATCTCGGAACTATCTAAAGCTGCTATCAAGCAAAATAAAGTTCACGATATCGTGCTGATGGTTGAGTTGGGCGATCTTCGTGAAGGTATACTTCAGAAGAACCTTGATGCAACAATAGATCAGATTGTAAAATTGAAAGGTGTAAACCTTAAGGGTTTAGGTGCGAATTTAGCCTGTTTCAGCGGAGTGAAGCCATCTAAAAAGAATATGGATCAACTGTCGCTTTTAGCTGAAACATATGAAAAGAAATACCAGATTAAGTTTGATATTATCTCAGGTGGAAATTCTGCTAATTTTGATTGGTTCTTTGCAAATGAAGATCTGGGCCGCATTAATGATGTCAGGCTTGGTGAATCCATTTTTATAGGACGCGAAACTCTCACCCGCGAACATATTGAGGGGCTGCACCTCGATGCAATCACCTTGGTGGCTGAAGTAATTGAATCCAAAACTAAACCTTCTTTTCCAGAGGGCGAAGTCGGGCAAGATGCTTTTGGTAATACAACGATATTTGTAGATAAAGGGGATATGCTCAGAACCATTTTGAGCGTTGGCAAGCAGGATGTTCATGTTCCGGGGCTAACTCCGTTTATTGACGTTGATATAATTGGCTCCAGCAGTGATCATTTGATTTTAGATGCTACGCGGTCACCTTTGCAGGTTGGTGATGACGTACGCTTCAGCCTTGATTATGCCGCTTTGCTTTCGTGCATGACTTCGCCATTTGTCGCAAAATCTTATGTCGAGAACGGTATTACCTGATCAGGTAATTAGCGCAGACACTATATTCTGATTTTTAGAAACCCCTGACATTTTAATGTTAGGGGTTTTACTTATTTGCGTCAGGAGGGATATTGAATCCTCTCAGGCATAGCTTGTCGTGGGATTTTTCCAAAATGGTTGAGTGGCAATGTTTGGGCGAAAATTGGAAAATATTATTCAGCGGAACTCCCAATACCAGATGCATGATGACTCTGATTACTCCGGCATGGGTGACTATTATAGTAGGCGCGTCTTTGACCGCGATCTCATGAAATTTACCTCGCACTCTTTCTGCTAGATCCGCAAAGCTTTCTCCTTTGGGAGGGCGGTAGTTTGCGATATCTAGTCCTCTTTTTTCGTACTCGATCGGGAAATTGTTTTTGATTTGCTCAAAGCTTAGCCCATCCCATAATCCCAAATTAATCTCTGCAAGTTCCGGACAGATGATCGCTTTTTTATTGCACGCTTTTTCTATAGGGGCGGCGGTTGCACGTGTGCGTTTCAAAGGACTGGTGTATAGGTAGTCAATTGATAGAGAACTTAAAGACTTTGCTAAAGCGTCAGCTTGTTTTTCACCCGCACCTGAAAGAGGTAAATCTTCTTGTCCAATGGCGCGTCCTTTAGCCTTATCGGCTTCTCCGTGGCGGACTAGGATAATCATGCTACTGCCAAACTATCCATTTCACATTCACATTTCAGAAGGGTGAGCACATCGACTTGTGTTTCATTTTCATATCGGCTCAGTAATGATTCGGCGCGAATGCGGCGCTCTTTGATGGCTTTGGCCGCATCAGGATCATTTGCCCATTTGCAAAAAGTTTTTTCGTAGCGCTCTCTAATAGAGACTAGTTTAGTTCCTTTTATAAATTTATCGGCTAGGAAAACGATTTCCTTTTCAGTGATGGGATGAGTCGGGGGTAGGTTTGTATCACGATGGGATGCTACTATATCGGATATGGACGTGAATCCGTAGTTACTCAAAATAGTCCCGCCCATTGCTTCATGGTTTCGTATGGCTTTTGCGACATCGTGCATCATGGCGGCACTCTGCACAACCTCAACATCAAGTAATGCTTTGTCATTGCGGGATTTATTGAGAATCTCGGCTAATATGCAGGCTACCTTCGCCACTGTTTTACAGTGGGCCTGTGTTTTTAGCGGAGTGCGCGCAATCTCCCAAAGCGCTTCGCATTCTTCAGTGAGGGGGAACCGCTTTTTGTTATAAAATTTTAACGCTTTTTTATAATCTTCAGGGGTATCCATGTCATGTATTACACCGATATCCGGCATTTTTTTGTTCTTTGCATCTGAATCATGTCGTTCGAGAACTGTCCGCAATCCTCCTGTTCCATTGTGTGCTAAAATTTCGGGGATTAGCTCCGTGCTTATAAGGGGAGGATGTCCTCTTTCTCCTTTGAAGCACGGATAGTAAATTTTTGCAGGAGAATTTTTGTAATCTAAAGCAAGTGAGCGGATTGTAGATGATCTGACCAGTGGAATATCTACAGGTAAAATAAAAAAAGCTGATGGTGCGATAGTATCAACTGGAATATTCTTAACTCCAGCAATCACGGAAGAAAACATCCCTTGCTCGTAGTCCGGGTTGTAAATTGTGCGAACTCCGAGCCTATTTGCTTCCTTCGAAATGTCTTCTGCTCTATATCCTGTAACTACAAAAACATCGTCAGCACCACCATCAAGCAAGGTGTGGATGCAGTTTTCGAGCACAGTCATTCCGTCTAGTGGTAGTAACGCTTTTAGCTTCCCCATGCGGGAGGACAGTCCTGCGGCAAGAATAATTCCATAGGTTCTCATACCAATTTATCCGCTCGTTTTTGAATGAGTTCACCCACGATGCTTACAGCTATTTCTTCTGGAGTCTGTGCCCCGATTGTGAGGCCGATAGGGCAGGTGCAGCGGTTGATATCTTGTTGTGAAGTACCTTCATCAAGGAGTGCCTCATAAATAGCATTGCGCTTTTTGGAACTGCCGATCATTCCGATATAATGAGCGTCCGTTTTTAATGCCTGCGCAAGTACGGTTTTGTCATGCAGATGTCCGCGCGTAACTATAATAATGTATGAATCTTCGGTGATGTTTAAGCCTTCAAGTGCAATATCGAAGTCTGACAGGACTATAATTTCATCGGCAAGCGGGAACCGTTCAGTACTGGCAAAGTCTTTCCGGTCATCAAGAATAACTGTTCTAAAATTAACAGATGTCGCTAGTGCTGCTGTAGGCCGGGATACATGGCCTGCTCCGAAAATAAATACGGTAGGTTGCGGTACGAAGCTCTCAACGACGATACGCTGATTGTCCTTATCCAGAATCACAGGTTTCCCTGTTTTTCGTGATTCTTCTGAGAGTTCTAAAATTTCATCACCTGTAAAACTATGTAGAGTCGGTATGTTGCAATTATGCGCGAAAACAAGCCTATCCGCTGTTTTGGAGTGTTCGCCGTTATCTATTGTGGTTACGAGGGTCACTTTTTGTCCGCTCTGAAGGCTGTCATCAAAAGCTTTGTAAATTTCTGTGGTGCTTTTATTGGCCGCAAGGTGTTCCAGCATAACTGTTACGTGACCGCCGCAGATCATGTCCGCATTGGCTGCAAGTTCATTTGATAGGTCAAATTCTTTAAAAACTATCGCGTGATCATCTTTGTCAAAAAGCTCCGCTGCTGCGCGCTGAACAAGAGCTTCTACTAGCCCCCCGCCTATGGTTCCGTCGATTCGTTCATCCCGGTAGATAGCCATTTTACTGCCGGACGAGCGCGGGGTAGAGCCTGAGCTTTTAACAATGGATGCTAGGATAATGTCGTTACCTGATTCAAGCTGTACGCGAATATTGTGTATTAAATTTTTCATTAGAGGCTGACCTTCAGGGGAGTTAAGCTGATGTTATTAGTCTTTTACCAAAGCCGGAACTGATGCTGCCATTATGATTATCAACTCTAATATTAATGTTCAAATCATTTTCAGCCGTTATTATTTTGATCTTTGGATGGGACATTATAGAATTAAAAAAACAGGATGAAGCCTTCGCATCGGGAGCGATATCCAGAGTGATCTCGAGTATAGGTGGCAGATGCTGAAAGCTGACTTTAAAATCGAGCACTTCAACAAATGGTAAAATTATTTCGTTGAGTTCTGATAGCGATAAATTTTCTGAGTTGGGTAGAATTATATCACTTTTTAAGCGTCCTTTTACATCATCAAGTCTGCGCATGGGAAGTCCGCATGTGCATTTTTCCGGGATTATTTTACCGATATCGCCAGTTTTGTACCTGATGAGAGGCATTGCTCTTCTAGATAACGTGGTAAATATAATCTCCCCGCTGGTTCCGTCTGGTACAGATAAACCCGTTTCAGGGTCAACTATCTCTAAATAAAAATCTGGTTCGCGAAGATGCATACCGGACCCTTCTTCGCATTCTACTGCGCCGCCGAGGCACGTTTCTGTCATGCCCCAGTGACAAAATATTTCACACCCTAACGCTTTTGAAATTGTTTGAATTGCGATTTCAGGTAAAACGTCCCAACATAAAAGGGCTGAGTGTATTTGATTGTCAGGCAAACCGTGGCTTTCCCATAGGCGAGCCAGTGCGTGAATGTGAATTGCCGGACCTAAAATGCAGGTTGCCCGCGAATCTATAAGCAAATCTACAAGAGCGGGAATGTTTGAAGGATCTTCGGGATAAACTGTATTAGCCCCAAGGCGTGAAATGCTTTCAGAAAAAAGTTTGCCTACGCCGCCGGGACGAGAATCTGGGAGCAGAGCTAGGACTGTTTCACCTTCATCCACTAAAGGCCCCATTCCGTAATGAAAGAACTCGGTCGTGCGTTCTAAATCTCCGGCTGTAAAAAAAAGGCGCTTCGGAGGGCCGCTTGAGCCTGAGCTTGATAGTGTTATGGCTCGCGCAATATCATCTTGGGAAGTGCATAAGAAATTGATTGGGTTATTGCGTAGGTCTTCTGCTGTTGTGAAAGGCAGGGTGCTGAGGTCCGCTGGGTTCTTTATTTCTTCTATCGTTACGCCTTGCAAGTGGTTGGCATAGAACGGGCAGCTTGTTGCGGCTTGGCCAAGAGTTTTACGTAATTGATTAAATTGCCATTCTTGCAATTGTTCTAGAGAAACATCCTCAGAATGAAGAGGCCTGCCCATGCGTAAGTTTAGCCACTGGCTTAGGGACTTACTATGCATTTTTACCTCGGTAGAGTGATTCCCCATCCATTGAGGTTAAATTGTATGCGCAAAATGGAATCAATTTCCCATCTGGGGCGGCAACATGAATACAACATCCTCTGAGTCTCTCGAGATCAAGCGTCCATGCATCCTGAAAAGCCATGCCCGAAATCGCAAGGATGTGAGTTTTTGCACGCTGAATAAAACGATCTAAATCATCAAGCGGCTTATTACATCCGCAATCTTTTGTTGCGGGGGCAGCCCATTGCCTGCGTACAAATGCTTTTGATTTGTCAGCTCCTTCGGAAGCAGTGGGTGGGGTGCAGCATGGTTCGCCTTTGCCTGAAAGTTTTTTCAATTTACCGTCTTCCATAACCATGTAGTTGCTGTGAAATGAACACAATGCATGTTCACAGGCTGGTGGCATAAAATCAGTTTTGCTAACCAGTCCGCCTGTTTGGTCTTCAAGCTTAGTCATTATTTCTGGAAGTGTTATGCGGGCGTTATCGGATGGTGGTTCGGGGTAGCGCCCAAAGTAGCTGACAGGTTGAAAATGAACGCCGCGCACTCCTGGAGAATGAGCCACTGCCAGCTTTAAAATCTCACCGATATTGTCGTCATTTACGTTTGGGACAATTGTCGGAACTAGAACAACTCCGATACCAGCGTCGGTTAAATTTTTGATTGCCGCCATTTTATCATTTATCAGTGCGCGTCCACGAATGGATTCATAAATATCGTCGCGGGTTCCATCAAATTGTAAAAAGGCAGAATCGACACCTGCATCCGCCCATATTTGGGCTAGACCATTTTCACGTCCGACTCGCATTCCGTTAGTGTTGACCTGTACAAAAGGAAATCCAAGTTCCTTTGCAATCGTAGCGATTTGCGGAAGGTCATCACGGACAGAAGGTTCTCCGCCTGAAAGTTGTAAATTGCAAGGGCCAGCCGTTTTACGGACTTTCTTAAGTAGTACTTTAAGTTCTGCTAAAGTTGGGTCGGGGCGCATCAATGGTTTGTGCTTAGAATCTCCCTCAGAATTTCCCGCAGACGCAAAACATATTTTGCAATTTAGATCACAACGCCAAGTGATTTCAACCAGTGTTGTACATGTATGTTGATTATGATCAGGGCATAGCCCGCAATCAAAAGGGCACCCTTTTTGCTGGGTGGTATCGGTAACTGGAGGTGCAGAAGGTGTTTTGGGACGATTCCAATTTTGAATAGCAGGCTCACCGCGCCAGACTGGGGTGCTGAATATGCCATGCTCAGAACACTCTTTTAATATGCGTGTTTCACCCTTTTCGGTTACTCTGCTTGCTGTAAGCCTTTTCAAACAGATGGGGCAGACGCTGACCGTTTCATGGATATTCACATTAGAATTCATCGTTTATTTCTCTGCCTGTGTATGGATCAAATCCAGCATCAACAAGAATTTCTATAAGCTTGGCGTATGCGTCAACCAGCAATTTACCGCAACGATCAGGCTTTGGTGCAGCGCAGTTTTCGCCTAATATATCGCTGCACTTAGTTCCACCGTACTGTCCTAAAGATGTTGAGACGAACCATTCTCTGAAATTCTCTACGACCAATGGGAGGCGGTCATCTTCCTCTTCGTTTTCAACTCCCTTGCCGCCATATAGGGCAAGCGCGCATATTCCACTGGTCATGATTCCACATGTTCCTGAGCAATCACCAGTTCCGAGGCAAAGCCCCTGCATGGAACGTACTAGGTCGGGGTTTTCCCGTTGCAAATTGTCCAGACAAAGAAGAATCATTATTTGTGCGCAGCAATAGCCGGAACCGTTCAATTGAAGGATGCGTAGATCTGTATCATTCATATATATAAGTCTCCAAAATTAGAGGTCGTTTACTTTGGCGATAAGTAGCATGTACCCCGGTTTGTTGCAGCAGCTCCCTTTGGGAGTGATAGACTTTTCTCCTAAGAAAATAAGCCGCGCCGCCAGCTCTGTCAGCACTTTTGAATGGTCTTCTTGAACTGTGGTGCGAAACCCTTGGATGTGCAGCTCGTGATTGAGCCGTTTTGCATCAATGGGGTTGCTTGCGCATGAATCAGAAATTCCGGTTGCGTTTAATGGTCCACGCTGAATAATATCAGAGATAATTAATGTTCCAGATGGAGTTAGAATCCGTTTAAATTCAGTTAACGCTTGGGACATGTTCGGTAAAATAGATAGTACACATTCACAAACGACAGCATCAAATGATTTGCTGGCAAAAGGAAGACGTGTCGCATTCGCTTGTGAAAGTCCTAGCTCCATCGGGGCTTCTTTCATTTGGTGCATAGAAATGTCTACACCGTAAGTTTCAAATAAATGTATTTTATTCAGATGATTAACGGTTGTACCAAGCCCGCACCCGACATCAAGCACACGGCCATGCTGAGGGATTGCGGCTAAAGAAAATGCGCGGTCGGTGAGTTTTAAGCCGCCCGGACGTAAAGTTGTGCCCGCCGCCTCTCTAAGAGTTGCTTTTTCCCATAATGGAACAGCTGGACCCGTTTGCGTCATGTTATTTATCCTCCAAGAGAGACTCTACTTCTGCCATTTTACCAAGAGCTAAATCTTCTGGAATCAGAACTAACCCGCATTCTGGGCAGGCCGGAAGTTCAACAGTAAACTTGCTTTCAAGATATTCAAGTTCAATTGGCGTAGGAGTGAGAGCTTTTCCACATGCCGAACATTTCCACGAAGAATAATCTTCATCAATTACTTTCAAAGTACTCATTTGCTAGCTCCAAGTATGCGCATACGGTGGCTCCACACTCTGTGGATCAAATAGTTGTTTGCATCTTGTTCTTCATATTCGATCCAATAGGTCACAGTGACAGGCCTGTAGTATGTCAATTTGTGACCTGTTTCTGTGCTTTCAAGTGCTTGCCCTGATTTCTGCACAGCTTGAATTGTCTTCTGAATGTCAGAATGGAGAATGCGTCGCTCTTCCATCAGTTCTTTCGCCTTGCTCGTGAAAGAAACAGAAATTGATTCATAGTCAGGACGAGGAGCAGATGGGGTTCGCCAGATTACATCTAGCATCTGCTCCTTAAGCCTGACTCTATTTTCGCGCCGCTCTGAGTATTGGGGTACAGCGCGCGCTGCGGGGTCGGAGTTTCCCGAAGGAAATATTACGTCTAATAAGTGGAGGCATCTTTTTCCGCTTTTAGCAAGCAGATCGCGGCACATGGCGCAATAGGTGATTCCATCACCATCGAGTTTAGAACCGCGTTTTTCGGCTACTTTTTTTGATAATGGTTCGTTTGCTCCAGAAAGAAGTCCGCCGAATCCACAACACTCAGTGTGCAGTCCTGATAGCTCAGGTTCAGTAAATTCAATACTAAGATCAGAGAGCAAAAGACGCACGTCCGCCAGTAATTTGTCGTTGTGCCTTGCTGTGCATGGATCTTGGAGTGATGAAATTGTTTCAGGTAAAACGGGATTAAGATTCTCTTTGTGCTCGCAGAGTATTGACCACAGTGAGGTTACTTCTGCTTCGGGTATAGCTTTATGCAAAGATTCCATGCACGAAGGACAGGCCGCGATTACTTTGGGTCTCCCCAAAGATTCCCAATCGGCGCGGATAGATTCTGATTTTGTGTCGAAAAGTTCAATGCGGCCAGACCAGTCTGCAGGTGCGCCGCAACAACGGAGCATAAGCCCTGTTCCTCCGGTTAAGGAATCGCAAAGGTATTTGTAAACTCGATCAACTGCGCTCGGGTCAGATGCTGGCAGCTGGCATCCCGGGAAAAAGGCCCATTCACTTTCGCTCGTTCCGGATTGGTGCTTGTTAATAGTGCAAGTATCGCGGTCTGCATGTTCCATGTCGCGCAGTGCAAATTCATGTGCGGACGGTGGCATATGACCTTTTTTAACTAGATCCTGTCTCGCTTCTATGCACAGATTTTTCATGGAAAAGTTTTCGGGACATATTTCGTTGCATAGGTCACAGAGCATACACGAATTAATTAGATTATTTGCTCTGCGCGTGCCCATTACAATGGATGCATTGTTGTATATCTGGCGCGCATAAACTTTTGGATATCCCTTGAATTCTTCGAGATAGGCACAATTCTTAACGCATTCCATACATTCACATTGCAAACAGCGGGAAGCCTCTTCGCGTGCGGATTCTACGTCGTAACCATCTGCCGGAACAGCAGATGGTGTAACGGGTTCTACTTTACTGATGTTAGTATAAAGTTTTGTTTCAAAGGGCTCTTCGCGCTCACGTCCTGCTGAAAGAGATGCGCTTTGCATAAAACGCTCAATGGATAATGCCCCTTTTCGTCCAATTGCTATCAGGGCAATGGGCGAGGTGTTCTTTTCCGGCATTGATGCAGCAAAGAGTCCGTCTTTTTCAGTTTTGAGAGTGGTGATGGAAGGGGGAGAAATTTTTAGAGCTTTTGCGTCACATGCAAATGGGTCGGCGAATACAGCGTCGAAATCCTCGAGAGACTTTGTCGCAAGCTCTAGACTGGGTGAACTGTTTTCATCAAAACTAACACCCATTTTTTTAAGGGTAGCCAGTTCTTGCTTAAAAATATCAACGGAAAGAAATTCTTGAGGGATTGTTGCGAAAGCTTCTGCGGAGTCATTTGTAAAAACGGTGACAGTAAATCCTTTTTTAGCAAGATCCCATGCTGCGGTTAGCCCTGGTAAAAATGCGCCAAGGATTGCAACGGTTTTTCCGCGTGCAGGTAAGGGGCGGAACGGAGGCGTGCGTTTTGTGTTTTCAGCGCAATACCGCTCAAGGGAGTTGAGCTTTATACCGCCACCAACTTCTTCACGAAGGCAGGACTTTATGCACGGACCATCACAGATGCGGGCGGTTACTGTTGGAAACGGAAGTGTACGGCAAAGCACAGCCCAAGCTTTATCAGTCTGTCCCGCAGCCATAAGTTTAGAGAATTCCCGTCCATCAACATGAATAGGACATGCTGCCTTGCAGCGGGGCGGTTCTTCCTGAATACATTTTGATTCCCACTCGTGAAGTGAATCTTGTTCCATGATTAACCCTGCTGGTAAAATGTAGAATCGTGCCTGCATGCTGATAAGCATG
>JAQYWK010000002.1:784823-919330 GCA_030145055.1 Desulfovibrio sp. | reverse complement strand
TGCAGGCACGACCTGTTAGATACTTTTTTAATTAGCCTTTCAGTGCTGCGAGAACTTTTTCCGGCTTAGCTGGAAGCTTAGTTACGCGTGCGCCTGATGCGTTGTATATCGCATTGATTATAGCTGCATGAGGACATGTCAAAGGAAGTTCGCCTGCGCCGGATGCTCCATGTGAGCCTTCAGGGCGAGGTGTTTCAATGTAGATAAGTTCCATGTCGTCTGGAATCTGCTTGATGTAAGGGAATCCCGCTCCGACCATGGTTGAATGCTTTTTGATATCTTCGTAATCTTCAGTAAGAGCAAGGCCGATACCCTGAGCAATACCACCGTACATCTGGCCGTCAACAACGAGTTTGTTATTGATTTTACCAATGTCCGCGATAAGTGTGGCTTTTTCTACGGATACTTTACCTGTTGCTATTTCAACAGCTACTTCCATCATGAAGAACCCGTACATGTAACATGCGAATGGGCTACCCTGTCCGTTTTCATCACACTCGGTACAAGGTGCAGACCATGTTCCGCTGTAACGTACAGCTTTCTGCTCTTTAACCATTTCGTCGTATGAGCGGAATTTTCCATCTGCTTTACGCATGCTGTCCATCAGAGCTCTACATGCTGCGATAATGGAATTACCAACAACAACCTGTGAACGACTACCACCTGCAGGTCCGCCGTTAGGGCAGCTGCGGGTGTCATTCATAACCAGTTTAATGTCTTCTGGTGCAATTCCAAGTGGAAGCAATGCTTCGTGAGCTGTTCCAAGAACACCCATGTCAGCACCCTGACCATGATCATGCCAGCAAGCGTACATTGTTACTGTTCCGTCTGCATTGAGTTCGATTTCAGATTCGGCGCTATCTGGGCCGTCTAGTCCTGAACCGTAAACTCCAAGAGATATACCTACACCATGCTTGATAGCATCGGTAGATTTTGAAGCAACACGTTTTTTGGCAGCTTCATATAGAGGACGAGCTGTCTTGAATATTTCTTCGAGGCTTAAGACTTCAGGAGTCTGTCCTGTTGGAGTTGTTGATCCTTCACGGTAGATATTCTTGTAACGAAGATCGAATGGATCCATGTTCAGCTTTTCAGCCAATTCGTCCATCAGTACTTCAGAACCGAATTCACACTCGGATGAACCGTATCCACGGAAAGCAGAACCCCATGCATGGTTGGTACAAACTGTGCGTCCAAGACCTCGGATGGATTTGATGTCATATCCAGCTCCGATGAACTGTGCTCCGCGAAGAGTCAGTAGATCACCAAACTCAGAGTAAGGACCGTGGTCACAAGTCCAGTCAGTTTCCATGGAGAGGAGTTTACCATCGTTGTCTGCAGCCAGACGTACATTAGTAAAGAACGGTGAACGTTTACCTGTGTATGTCTGCTGCTGGTACCATGTGTAGTTTAGGAATACAGGCTTGCCTGTTGCTAAACACGCAACACCTACGAGTGCTTCCATGGTCGGGCTGAATTTGTAGCCGAATGTTCCACCAGCATAGTTCTGAACCATGATGAGGTTTTCAACTTCAACGCCAAGGCCCGGTGCAATCATAGCTGCGTGGAGATGGAGGCCGATTGATTTTGAATGAATGCAAAGTTTGCCGTCATCATCAAGGTAAGCGAAACCTACATCTGGTTCGATTGGCATATGCGGCTGACGTCCGACATAGAAGTCGTCTTCAATAGTAACTGCTGCTTTATCGAAAATTGGTGCAGAGTCATCACCTTTGGCAACTTTCTGCTCAAAGTAGACGTTTGGTGTGCCGGGATGAATTTCGATAGCATCATCAGCCATAGCAGCTGGAGCGCTCATGTATTCAGGCAACTGCTCAAGTTTCACTACAACCTTTTCAGCCGCAGCTTTTGCGTGCTTTTCGGTGTCAGCACAAACTATTGCAATCGCATCACCGTACTGGAAGACTTTTTCGTCTGCGAGGATTGGTCTGTCCCATCCGTCACCTTTGTTGGTGGGGAAGGTGATAAGACCTGTTATGCGGTTTTTACCCTTAACATCTTTGTAGGTAACAACTTTTTCAACGCCTTCCATCTTTTCAGCTTCGCTGGTGTCGATGGAGATAATTTTAGCATGAGAAACTTCTGCCTGTACTAGCGCACATTTGAGAGTTCCTTCAGGCATTTTAAGGCCGAGGTCAGCACCGTAATCGAGAGTACCGGTAACTTTGGCAATGGCGGTTGGACGTGGGTATTTTGATCCCCAGATGCGCCCATCTTCTGGCATTTTGAAGAGAAGTTCATCAACTTTCATGTCGCCGCGCATAACTGCTGCAGCATCCATTACGGCGTCAACAAGCTGTTTGTAACCAGTACAACGACAAGCATTGCGATGTTTCTGGAACCATTCACGAACATCTTCGCGTGTTGGAGATGGTTTTTCCCGGATGAGGCCATAAGTAGATACGATAAAGCCAGGAGTACAGAAACCACATTGAGCTCCACCGTGTGCCATCCATGCAATCTGGATAGGGTGTAGCTGGTTCGGAGTTCCGATACCTTCTGTTGTGATAACCTCTGTATAGTCTTCAACTCGTTTCATTTTAAGAGAACAGGTGCGTTTTACTTTTCCATCAATAATGACGGAACAGCTACCACATTGTCCAGTTCCACAACCGATCTTAACACTTGTAAGACCAAGGTTTTCGCGTAAAACGGTGGCAAGCGTAGTGTCGTTCTCCACGATCACTGTGCGCTCTACTCCGTTAACTTTGAGAGTTCTTTTGATCATTCTAAAGGCCTCCTTAAAATTATTGCTGTTTCTCTATAATTAAGCGCCTGAAAAGGGCGCAAAATTTACTATTTGCCGAATGAACAGAGAGGGTAGTGGCAGGTTTCACAACCTGCACAGAATCCGCCATGTCCGAGGGAAGCAAATTCACTTTTTTTAGGTCTTTCACCTGCTACAATTCTAGGAACAATAAGATCGAAAATACTGGCACGGTAGTACATGACACACCCGGGCAGCCCAATGATCGGGATCCCGTTCAGGTAAGCCAGCATGAACATAACTCCGGGGAAAGATGGCGCGCCATAAGTGATGATCTCTGCGCCTGTGGAACGGATACTCGCTGGGGTTTGATCATCGGGATCGACGCTCATTCCTCCGGTAAGAACAACCATTTGTGCTCCATCATCAATGGATTTCAATATGGCTGCGCGGGTCATTTCTGGATCATCACTAACGAAAGTTTGGGATAATATTTCAGAATTGAGAGCGGCAAATTTTTTGCGGATAACTGGTCCGAATTTGTCTTTGATGCGCCCTGTGTAAACTTCACTGCCAGTCGTAATGACGCCGACCTTGAGATTGCGGAAAGGTTTTACACAAACAATCGGACCACTTTCGCGACATATTTTTTCTACTTCGATGATTTTGCTTTCATCAATAACAAGCGGAACAACTCGTGTTCCTGCAACATCTCTTGGAGATGAAATCTGTAATCCGTTATGCATGGTTGCCAACACAACTTCTTCAATGGAATTGATGCGCTCAAGAGCTTTGATATTGATGGATAAGAGGCCCGGCGCTGCGGTCATATTAATACGGCCTTCACATATGTCGGAAAGAGTTATTCCCGGTCCGGCTGCAGCTTTCGCAATACGTCTTGCCGCATCGTTTTCGTGTAGCTGTCCTTTTTCGAGGGTAAGTATGTAGACGTGTTCTTTGCCTATCTCCAGTAATACCGGAATATCTTCCTGGCATATTATGTGACCCTTTTTAAATGCGGGGCCTTTGTATTCCCCTGGAACAATACGGGTCATATCGTGGCAGAGTACGTTTCCTATGGCATCCTCAACAGGAACTGTTTTCATCATGATTAGTGGCTCCAGAGTATTAAATTATGCCCGATAAATGCGTTCTTTTTTTTCAAGTTCAGTGATGTTAAGTCTCGTTACATCCTACTGAACTGCTACTGTTATTTTAAGAATTTATATGTCTATAAAGGCATAATATGTCAACATGTTAATTCCAGCAGAAATAAATAAGAACTCCTAAAAATTCTCTTTAAAATCCGTAAGGCATGGCCTAAATCGCCCGCACGCAGTAAAACGCCTATTTCTTGAACCTCTTAGCAAAAAGAGGTCCAAAAAAATAGTGCTTATATTATAGTTTGTTATGTTTGTGGGAGGGTGGGAGAGTGGGTCTTTATTTATGCATGAATAGACATAATGATTTATGTGGTGTAATTATAACAGGTTTATTATGCATGATTACACATAAAATGTGGGTTAAGGGGCTGTGTGTCATTCTGCGCCACCATATGATGTGTGTGTGTCAGAAGTGCCATGGCATAATTTACTTGCTTTCGGCACAAAATCTATCCCAGCCCATTAGAGATGCCGCACCTGCTACTGTTGTTCCAAAAAATATGGTCTGTTTTCCGGCGATCAGAAAATCGCCTAGAGTATCATTAACAATTGTTGACCCTGTAACTATTAATAGCTCAGCTGAATCGATAGCTTTCGCCGTGTCATCCGGGCCTTCAATTGTTATTCCGCATTTTTCGTTGCCGATATTATCTGGATCTAAGTCAACAACACGAAGCTCGAATTTTTCCGCAAATGCTTTAATCATTGCGGGCTGATATCCTATTTGGGTGATGCGTATTTTGCCATACTTATTCATAACGTGATCAGCGAATTTTGGAGCGCAAAGTGCTGGTCCTTCATCACGGCAATGGATAGTTCGGTCTGTTTGTCCCAAGCTGGCTTGCACTGCATTTAGTGATGCGATAAAAATTGCGCGCCTAAAATTGTTTTCAAGATCCATATCGGCAATTTCGCGCAGGGAAGAGTTGAAATCACCAAAACGATCTGTGAAAGCTTGTCCCTTTGAGCCCTGAAACGATGCTTCCATCAATTTTTCTTTTCCTCGCAGCAGTGGAAAATCATCACCTTCAGGATTTCCAATGGCTTCTTCAGTACTCAAAGTACGCGCTGTTACGTTAATATTTTCATCTAGAATACCTTCATCTTTCCAGATTTGGCGTGCTTTTGTTTGTACTGTTTTGAGAATAGATTTGCTCATTATTTTCCTCTTTATAGTTTTATTTCTGAATATGAATCTAGCGGTGCATATGAAATTATGTGTCTGATAATTTTTTTAAAGCTACAAACATTCCTACGGATACTGTTCCGATTATTAGTGACAGAACCATAGCTCTTTCGAATTCTCCGTTGAAAACAGCATTGTATATTTCAAGAGATAGTGTGTTTGTTTTGCCTATTACATTTCCGCCAAGCATTAAAGTCATACCTACTTCACCAAGTGAACGACCTAGAGCTAAAAGCATTCCAGCTGCAATGCTTCGTTTTGCATAAGGTAGGAGCACCTTTATGATTGTGGTTGTTTCTGATTTTCCGAGTACCGCTGCAACCTCTGCAAGTCTAGTAGCTTCTGCAGAACGAAGTGCTGCCTGAACCGGTTTTACTGCAAGTGGTAATCCAGCAATAAATGCAGCAACGACTAGTCCCGGGAAACTGAAAATAACAGATTCACCAAGCAAACTTCCCATAGGTCCCTGCCTGCCAAGTAGCAATAAAAGTCCAAATCCCATTGCCACAGGCGGGAAAACAAGGGGCAGTGTAATGGCTGTGTCTATTATGCTGTTAAGGGGCCCGCGTGAGCGGGCAAGCCAACAAGCTAAGGGGATGCCCAGTATCAGCTGCAGGAGCCCCGAGACAGCCAGAACTCGGCCGGAGAGAGCCAGCGGATTCAGTGTTGAACTGTCAGAAATTGTTGCTGCGAAGTTAAAGTCCATCAAAGGCCTTACATTCCATGGTTGGCAATAATTTTATGAGCTTTAACTGATTTTAAAAATGTCATAAATCCTACACATTCTTTACCGTTTGCTGCTCCTTCCATTTGCCAGATTACAATGCGGATTGGTGTGTAGTCCTTTTGATTAATGAGCGCATATCCCCCGATTGATTTACTGATTTTCCGTGCATGTGTCAGATTAATTAAAGCGTAATCGACTTCTCCGGCAATAACGTATGATGCCGCTTGAGGTACTGTGCCGACAATAAGGAGTTTAGATTCAACTTTATTATATATACCTTTGCCACGTAGATATTGCATCGCCGCTTTACCATATATTGCTTTCTGGGTGTCCGGGAGAGCGATACGGGTTACACTTGTTGAAAGTAAATCCGATTCATTATGATAGCTTGTTCCCTTAGGGTAAGCGACAACCAGTTTTCCAGTGCCGATTGTTTGCTTTGTTTTGGCTGAGAGTTTTGCCTTCTCTAAGAAATCTATGTCGCCCAGCACCATATCAACAGCTCCGCTGATGCGGGCCTGCGCAGTTACGCGAGACATGTTGCCATAGATGCGTTCTACTTTATTACCTGTCTCTTTTGTGTATGTGTCAGATAGTTCGTCCACAAGGGCTCTGTAGCCGGCTCCGGAAGCGATCACTATTTTTGCCTGTGCTGAGACTGGTAAGCAAAGAACTAATATGAGAATCAAACACATTTTATTGATATTCATTACATATTCTCCACAAGTTGAAGTTTTTGAGGTGTTGTGAAGCTTATATTTCGGCGAGAAGTCTGGCGCTCCAGCCATTCTGGAGCAGCCTTTCCATTTTCCATTACAAAGATACTGTCGGCGAGGTAGTAAGCTTCCTCTAAATCATGCGTGACATGGATCATGGGGATATTTAGTTCTTGTTTGAGATTGCGGAGCTCGCTTCTTAAGGATTCGCGGGTTGCAATATCCAACGCTGAGAATGGTTCATCTAATAGCAAGAGAACTGGCTCGCGGGCTAAGGCTTGGCAAAATGCTGCACGTTGTCTTTCGCCGCCGGAAATAGCCGAAGGCTTGCGATCTGCGATATGGGCAATGCCGAATTTGTTTAGCAAATCTTGCACGCAATTTTTATCAACAGCCGCGAAAGCTACATTTTTACGTACTGTGAGGTGCGGAAACAATGTGTATTCCTGAAAGACCAACCCAAGTCCTCTTTTTTGCGGAGTGGCGTGGAAATTTGTTGAAGTGTCATTCCACAACTTATCCCCCAGTGAAACTATTCCTTCATCTGGTTGCTCAAGGCCAGAAAGGATTCTGACCAGCGTGCTTTTGCCAGCTCCGGAGGGGCCGACAATGGCCGTTAAAGTTCCCGATGGACAGGTAAGAGCGACGTCCAGAGTAAAGTTTGCAAGTTTCTTGCGAATATCTAAGCGGAGTGTCATTGGCGTTTTCCATTGAGACGGTTAATGGCAAGTAATGCTAGAAAGCTAACCGGTATTATTGCCAGAGACATGAACATGGCGTCCTGATAGCGCATGGCTTCAACTGCTTCATATATTGCGATAGATGCGACTTTTGTTGAGCCGGGAATGCTTCCGCCAACCATGAGTATAACGCCGAATTCACCGAGGCTGTGTGCAAAAACAAGCATGGCCGCTGCCGCAAGTCCGGGTAAGCTGTTGGGTAGGACCACTCTAAAAAAAGTAGCTGATGCGGAGAGGCCAAGTACTGCAGAATTTTCCAGTAAACGGATATCAAGTTTTTCAAATGCGGCTCGCATGGGCTGCACCGCAAAGGGGAGATTATAGATCAAGGATGCTAGCAAAATACCAGAAAAACTGAAAACCATACGTTCGCCTGTTGCGTCATTCCAAAGATTTCCCAGCGGCCCGTTTGGACCCATTAAAATTAGTAGCCCGAAACCTAAGACCGTGGGAGGTAGCACCATAGGAAGAGAAACAACCGCATCAATCAAGCTTTTTCCGCGAAAGCGCCCGAATGCCAGAATATAGGCCGTAGGAGCTGCAACAAGCGGAATTAACAGCGTTGTTGCAACTGCTAGTTTGGCAGATATAATAAGCGGAGAAAAATCCATACTATTCGTACCCGTACTTATTTTTAATTTTTTTAACTTCAGGACCTGATAGAAATTTTATGAATTTCTGGGCCGCATCTTTGCGTGTGGATGATTTCAGAATGCAGGCCGCCTGAATTACTGGTGGCGCTTCATTTACAACCGTGAATGTTCCTTTACGTCCTTCCTCCGTAAATACGGATGAGTATGCGCAGAATCCTGCGTCAGCGGCGCCTGTTGCTGCATACTGAAAGGTCTGAGCTATAGACTGGGCGTATACCAGTTCTGGCTTAACGCTCTCCCATAGATTCTCTTTTTTTAGAGCTTGCATGGCTGCGGTCCCGTAAGGAGCTGTTTCGATATTTGCGATAGCAATTTTATCAATGGTTGGGTTCTTAACAGCTTCCTGCCAAGGTGCTGAACCGAATTCTTTTTTGAGTGACCAGAAAACAATTTTACCCTTTGCGTAGACGAATGGTTTTTCAGCAAATCCGTCAGTAAATAGTTTTTGAGGGCGACGTTCATCTGCTGCTAAGAACATGTCAAAAGGTGCGCCGTTTGTAATCTGCGCGTAAAGCTTGCCTGTTGAAGTATACGTGGCTTGGACTTCAAGACCTGTGGCAGCCTTGAATGCCGGAATAATTTCTTGCATGGCGGGCATAAAATTGGCTGCTTGAGCTAGGAGGAGATCTTCCGCGTTCGCCGCTATAGGCATAGCTAGAAGGATTGTAAGGGCTAGAGTAAGCATACGTTGCATTGTAAATTCTCCAATTTCATTGTTATTATTGTGCATTGAGATTATTAGGTTGTTCTGTGATTATGTGGATGCTTAGGAATAAACAATCCCGTCACGGTAAAAATAGAAAGCGTGACCTTAGGTATTTGCTATAGGGTAGAAGCATTAATATGGAAAAGAATAATATAAGTAATAGTGATAAATTATCAGTTTCAGAAGTCTTTGAAGTTCCGGATAATGTAAAACATCTGGACACAAAGATGCTTGATTGTCTTGAGTCTGCTTATCGTTCATGGCGGGATGAAGCTGTGCGCGCGGATCACCTGCGCTCAAGAACGCGGATCTTTTGCCTGTTTTTGCTTTTGCGTCATAGTGGTGCAAAGCTGGGTGAGATTCTGAAAATAGATGAAAGTAAAAGCTTAAATTTAGCGAGTGCAACCGTTGTTCTGGGAACCGGAACTCACCGCCGTGAAGTTCCGCTTCCGCAATCTGTTTGTCGAGAACTTAAAGCTTTAATTGAAGGTCCGATGGGTGCTGGTCTTGAGGGTAAAATATTTCATTTCGACCCGGGATATGTGCGGCGTATATTTTATGACAGGGCGGAAGCATGTAGTCTCCCGCGCGAGCTAGGTTCGCCCAGTGTACTCAGGCGTTCACGAGCTGTTGAATTGCTTCGGAATGGCGTGCCGCTCGGTGTAGTTCGGAAGGTTCTTGGGCAATCTTCAGCGGATCTGTCGGCTGTTTATCAAGAGTGGTCTGCAGGGGATGTACAGAATATTGTCAGGCGCATGGCTCTTGAGGATCCATCACTTAAAAGTAGTGCCCGAAATACATTCATCGGTCATGTTACCCGGATTACCCGTGATGGGATTCTCGCAGACGTGGAGTTTAATACTGCCGAAGATATATGTATCAGCTCCGTCATTACGCTTGAAAGCTTATATAAACTTGATCTTGATGTCGGCGTGCCTGTTTCTGCTACAATCAAAGCTCCTCTTGTGGCCGTTAGGCCCATAGCTGGAGATGGTAGTTCCAGTACAAGGAATTGTATTGTTGCGAAAGTAACGGGAATTAAAAGGACTGAAGTTTTGGCAGAAGTTTCCGCTGAAACCGCTGCTGGTACAAGGCTGTGTGCGCTTGTGACTTCATGGAGTGTTGAGGAAGACAATATGAATGAGGGAGATGAGGTAGAGTTTTGCTTTAAGGCTTTATCTATCGTTCTTCACGTGGTTTAAGACTCTATCGTGACAGCTGCAAATCTAGCAGAAACAGTCGTACCCGTCTGATCAGATGTTTCCATATTTATTGATGCATTGTGAGTTTTTGCGATAAGGTTTGCTGAGTATGTTCCGAGTCCTGTTCCGTCTTCTTTGCCCGCTGTTACGTATTTGTTGAAAAATCTGCCGCGGACCTCGGCTGGAACAGGAAGGCTGTTGCTTATGCTGACAGTCGTAAATAATTCGTCACTTTCGATATCAATAGAGACTTTCCCGCCTTTTACAGATCCTTCCACACCGTTTTTTATCAGATTTCTAAACATTGTCCGCAGTAGAACCATTTCCCCGTTAATATGAACTTCTTCTGCTCCGTTTATCTCTTCTTTGTTCATTATGATGGAGAGTGACACTTCTGATTGATTGAGCAATAACGCCATTTCTTCTTCTAGTGAACAGAGCATTTCTATGAGATCGACCGGCATGGTTTTTAATGTGTATATCCCTTGCTCCATCTTAAACATCTCCAGATGGAATTGAATCATGTCGAGCATGCGATATCCTGCCGCTGCTATTCTCTTGATATATTTACCCTGTTCCGGAGTCAGGTTGCCTTTGTTCAGCAGTAGTTCCGGATATCCGATTACCAGATTGAGAGATGATTTCAGGTCGTGCCTATTGATACGTTCTACTTCTTCGCGGATCATTTCTGCGGTGCGTCTTTCGTGAATCTGTTTAATAAGCTGAGTGTTCTTTTCTTTTAACTGTCCCTGCTTGGCGCGAACTTCTTTTGTACGCTGAGAAACAATTGTTTCAAGCATTTCTCTGTGACTGTTAAGCCACGAATCGCGGGTTTCAATTTTGCCGAGCATGGAATTGAATTCTGAAACCAGATAACCAATTTCATCCTTACTTTTGTAAGCAACGCGTTTAGAATAATCCTTATTCTCTGAAATTTCCCTAACCGCAGCTGTCAATTGGGCGATAGGTTTTGTGATCTTTTTTCGAAAATGGTTAGCTGCTATTATGCACGCCGCTAAAACCGCGAGGAGTATCAACCCCGAGGTCGCAAGGTTGTGATAGAACCATTCTCCTTGATCAGAGAATGTTCCTTCGAGCACAATATAGCCCAGAGTGTCCTTGCCGGACTTAATGGGCTGAGTCACGATGAATGTGTTTATTTCAACTTGTGATCCATCATCTAGAACGGGCAACGATTTCGCTTTTGTGCCGAATGATGCAAATATATCTCCCGAAGGCATAAAGATTGTGGCGCCAACAATATTTGTGATTAGTGAAATTGAATCAAGGATTTCTTTGGCCGAATCAGGGTCATTAAAGTCAAGTGCGGAAATGGTAGATGTCGCCATTATTTTAGCGAGCCCATTAGCTTTCTGTACAGTTGCTTGCCTATATGAATGGAAAAATGAGGCAATATTAAGCGTCATGGTCAAGACAAGTGCGGAAACGGTTGTCCCCAGAATTGCCGCGCCTATCTTGCGCCCAATACTATTCTGGAAGCCAATCATTCTTTTTCATCTCCACAATATATCTCAGAAAGTTTAAGTAGTTTTGAACTGATGGTAAGTCCTGCTTTACGTGCTGCGCAAATATTTACTTGCAGCTTCATCCTTGAACCGGACTCCACAAAGTTAATGATTCCACCCATGCGCATGAAGTCGGGATTTTGCCCGATGGTTAGGATGGGTTTGTCTTTTACCCGCTGTATAATTGCCGCTATTACACGCGGGTTTTTGCTGTCAAGGAAAAGCACCTGACAATTCGCAACGGGCCAGCGTACCAGCTTAAAGGATTCCGGCTTATTGAAATATGGAAGCAGTGATTCTTTATCAATGGTTGCAACGGTATACGGGGTGCCTTCTTTTGAGTCTTTGGCCGGGTCTTCTTGCTCAGGCCACAGAACATATTTAGGTATTTTTTGAATGAACAGCGCGCGAAGCTGTGTCTTCGTTGCAGTTATTTTTGTGTCTGCTCCCATTGCTATTGAGGATGACATTAGAATCATGATCGCAAGGAACGCCGTAATAATCGGCTTCAGGATTTTATGGTTGCCTAGAAGTTCCATATAACTCTCAATGAACCTGAAGGTTCGGTGGTGAAGTTACCTTCAGTCACGGGAGAGAGGAGGGATGAGCCGATTAGCTCAAGAGATAAATTTGGTACGGGACGCCATGCCAGACGGGTATCAAGTCTGAAACCGGTGGTTAGTTCTGTGTTGTCCATACTGTTCAGGTAGGAACCGAAAAGATCAAGATCCCAGTTGTCAGCAAGGTCAATTAGGGCTTGGAGTCTGAGGTCATAAATGGGGCTGTTGAGCGGAGGAGAAAAGCCGGGGCTGTTGATGGATGACCCTGTGAAATCTTGGTTGGATAAGCTGACCGAAGGGCGCAATGTCAGTCTTGGAAGGGCTTTCCAGTCAATGGAGGCTTCTGTTCCGTAGGTTAGCCCACAAAGCGAACTGGTTGGTGTCGCAATTCTTGTGTCTTCATCATAGCTGAGAGTTAACAGCTTGTCATAACTGTTGAAATAGAGTGAAAGGTCAAATTTAAGATTGTCACTGAAAATTCTACGATAACCGGCTTCAAGTGAAGTCAGTTCTTCAGAATCAAGGCCGCCAGTTGCATCAACTTCGTACCTCTTATCGCGGAACCTGACTTCGTAACGGCCCTCTCTGGCCCAGTTGCTTGGAGTTTTGGTTGCACGTGACGCGGCTAGCCAATATTCGTCCTCCTCCGCAGTATAGAGAAGTCTGGCTGTTGCTTGGGGAGATAATTTACCTTTTCCTGAGTAATCCAGTTTTAAGCCTAGTGTGAGGAAAAGACTTTCCTCGATCAGAGTCATTTTGTCTTGAGCGAAAGCGCTGACATCCATGCGGCTGAACTTGTCATTGTGGACTTTAACGTGTTTGCCTTGATCAAATGAATCCCAGAAATAGCGTCCCCCGGCACCAAATGTCATGAGGTGTATTCCGAATTGCTCGGCAGAATATAGAAATTCAGCATCAACGGTGTTTGATATTCCGTCGAGATCATCGAAGGTCGTTGCGGAGCGGGTATAAGATGTACGGAACTGCATTCCTGAATCTATTCCGGTGGCACGGTCCCATGTGAACTGGGCGTAACCCCCATATTCTTTCTTATCTCTATCCGCTGAAAAGGGCGTTCCCGGAGGTGATTTCTCTGTAATGGATGATGCTGAAATATCTCCTTGAACAGTGAGCTGGTCGGTGAATGCATTCTGCCAATCTGATCTGAAGCCTGCGGCTCCTTTTACTAAATCGCGTGATCCTTTGTGAGATTCACCTTTAACTTTATATGATTTTCCCGCTTCATAGCCACCTTTCGCGTAGACCATAAAGTCGCCATCACCCAATATCTCTCCGCCTTGCCGAATCATCTGGTTTACGCCATCAGTCCCGACTACCGTGACACTTTGAGTCCCTTTCATTTCTTCAGCTGATTTGGTGATGATTTTGATTACACCGTTCAAAGACTCTGATCCCCACAGACTCGTCCAAGGGCCGCGAATAACTTCAATTCTCTTCACGAGCTCAATAGGCAGATCATTATTTGACCAGATTACTTCTGAATAGAATGGAGATGTTATCGGGCGGTTATCAATAAGAATGAGCTGTTTGCTATTGAACATCCCGTTAAATCCGCGAATTCCAATAGCCCATTTGTTCGTGTCCATGCGAGTGACTAGAACGCCCGGTACAACTCGTAATGCTTCAGGAACAGACATGGCACCGCTAGCTTTTATGTCTTCTTCGGTGAGGATTGTGTAAGATCCGGCAATGTTCTCGAGCGATTGTTTTCTGCTTGTCGGGGAGATTACTTCTACATCTAAAAGCCCTTCAAGATCTAATTGTTCAAGCGAAGAAGAATCTGGTTCTGCCGCTTCGGCATAGAAGGGTAGTATTCCTCCTGATATAAAAAGGGATAAAAAGAAAAAGGCAAAGATTGCCTTGCGGAAAAGGATCATGCATCAGCCTGATTTTTAGCTGTCATCATATAACCACGGCCGCGAATTGTTTTGATGCTAATGGATTCACCAATTTTGCGGCGCAGGTTGCTCATGTGAACATTTAGTACATAGTCGTCAAAATCGACTGTTCGTCCCAAAGCTATTTCCATGAGCTCATCACGTTCAACTAATGTGCCGCAGCTTGCTGACAGGTGTTCAATTATGCTGAATTCTGCGGCGGTGAAGTGGGTGTCTACTCCGTCAATCAGGATTGATTGCGAATCCAGATTAACCTCAATGCCTCCAACTGCAATCTTACCTCGGCTTGAGCCTGCAGATTTTTTTGAATCCTCGGTTACCATGGCGCATCTGCGAAGTGCTGCCCGCATGCGCGCAAGCAGTTCTCTCAGCTGAAAAGGTTTACAAATGTAGTCGTCAGCCCCCATCTCGAGACCTACTACTCTATCGACCTCATCACCTTTACCTGTGAGCATGATAACGGGCACGTTGGATTTGGAACGGATGATATCAAGCACGCTTAAGCCGCTGATATCAGGAAGGATAATATCTAGTAGAATAAGGTCGAAGCTTTCATTGCGAAATATTTTTAACCCTTCGGATGCGTTGCACTCTGTGTGCAGAGTGTAGCCTTCGTCCCCTAGGTAAGTACCTAAAAGTTCGCCAAGTTCCGGGTCGTCATCAATTAATAATATTTTGGTCATGGTTGTTCTCCTTCATGCACCATAAATGTTTAGAAGGAATAAGCATAAATGTTTAATGTTAAAAAATGTTAAGAACCTTAAGAAATGTTAAGGCTCTCTATACAAAACTAAAGCGGTCAAAAAACTGAATGTAAAATAACAAAAAATAGACATGAACGTTCTGCATGTTTGCCACGTATAATTATGCATGAGGACCAAATGAATCGGTCATTGGTCTTTTGTGCATGGATGTACAAATAAACACGGAGGTTTTTATGTCATTAGTAATTAACAACAACACAATGGCTAATTCAGCAGCTCGTCACCTTAATAATGCATACGGTGCATTAGGTAAGTCTACAGAAAAGATGGCGTCTGGTCTGAGAATTAACTCGGCGGCTGATGATGCCGCAGGGCTTGCCGTTCGCGAGCTTATGCGTTCTGACATCACGACTCTCAGTCAGGGCGTAAGAAATGCCAACGATGGTATTTCAATGATTCAGACCGCTGACGGCGCACTTTCTGTTGTAGATGAAAAGCTCATCCGCATGAAGGAATTGGCAGAACAGGCCTCAACCGGAACATATACTTCAGATCAGCGTGCCTTAATTGATCAGGAGTATCAGGCTATGGCTTCGGAAATCACCCGAATTGCGAGTGCTACTGATTTCAATGGAATCCATCTTCTTAATGGAAACCTTGATGGTGATTCCGCCATGGTTATTCACTTTGGAACAGGTAATGATTCCGCAGAAGATAAGTACAGCGTGGAAATAGGTAATTGCACAGCCTCTTCTCTTGGAATCGGTAACCAGAGTACCGACGGGGCCGGTTTCACTGTTTCTACTCAGGAGCAGGCTCAGGCCGCGCTTGAAGCTCTTGATAACGCGATCATATCCAAGGATAAGATCAGAGCGAATCTTGGTGCCCTTGAGAATAGACTCGGCGCGACGATCTCTAACTTGGAAATTCAGGCAGAAAATCTTCAGTCTGCCGAATCTCAGATTTCAGATGTGGACGTTGCTACTGAGATGACCAACTACTCAAAGCAGCAGATCATTACCCAGTCTGCTGTATCAATGCTTTCACAAGCAAATTCTCTGCCACAGATGGCTCTTAGCCTTATTGGTTAGCTCTCTTCAAAAAGGCTTAGTGGCAAGATCTAGACCCGGTTTATCCGGGTCTTTTTTTTGTCAAATCGCCCCCCCTGTCTACTGATCTATTGGGTTCAAGGCAATATTTTAGGTGTCACCCAAAGATAATATCGTTGAACTCAAGTTTGCCATATTTAACTCCAGCAATATTTGCCGCTATCCCTTTGTTTATAACACTTTTGGTTTAGTGGTGTGGTTGTTTTAGGGCATATTTTTCCACTTTAATCAAAAAAATGACGGTTTTAATTGTTGAACTAATTATTCTGAGAATTACGATTAAGAACTATTAATTTTCACGCCGAATCCTTTATTACTACTTTAGGTTTTTAACAAAACTTCGATTTATCTTACCTCGATATGAACAATAAATAATATTGTATTAATGTATTACGGTTCACTAGTTGCTCTCTTATACGCATAGGAGGAGCTATGAACGCAAATGCACATAGTACATATGATCCAAGCAATGCAGTTAATGTTGATAAGTTCTTTAAAGATAACGATATTAAGATTAAAAATGATATTGGAAGTTTTTTAAAGACAAAGTTTAACTGTATTAAACAGTGTGAAGTTGACGAAATATTTCAAGAGGTAGCTTTTAAGATAATTAAAAACAATTACCTTGAGAAGTATTCTTCAGATAAAAGCTCACTTAATACATGGCTATACATTATTAGCAAATCTGTTGCTATTGATTATATGCGCAAAATGTATCGCAATACACTCCTTATAGATGAATACACTGAACCATCAGTCGTAGAAGTCCACAGTCATACAATAAAAATCCCTAGAGGAATGCTTTCAGAGAGGCAAACACAAGTGATCAAGATGATCTTCTGGGGAGATTTGCGTGCTGTTGAAGTTGCGGAACAGCTCGGCATTTCGCCACAGACAGTTCGCAGCATCAAGCATCAGGCAATTACAAAATTGCGCCGCTACTTCGGAGCGGAAAGCGAAAGGAGGATCGTATCATGAGTATTGAAGGGGTAAGTTATACAACTCCAAATTCAGCAGTCACAGCTGAGACCTCGAGTAGCAGTTCCAGCCTCACTCAGGTTGATTTCCTGACACTTCTCACCACTCAGATGGAATATCAGGACCCGACCAATCCTGTTGATAATGCTGAAATGATTAACCAAATGACCGCTTATTCTTCGTTGGATGAGCAGGCTCAGACCAATGAAAGTCTCGATACCATTATTGAGCAGCTTAGCTCTATTTCTGCCATAAGCAGCTCCGACTACCTCGGTCAGGATGTGATTGCAGATGGAGGAGTCGTTGAGGTCGAAGATGGTGTTGCATCAGAAGTCTCCCTTCAACTTGGCGACGATGCCGCATTACTCAGCATCAATATCTATGATTCAGAAGGAAACATAGTGGACACCAGAGAGTTCAGAAATGTTTCAACCACACAGGCCCAGTACGGCCAGAATGAACTTAATCCCGATGGAAAATTGTCTTCGGACGGGACCTACTACCTCGATGCCACGGCCTACGATGAAAACGGTGCCAGCGTGAGCGTTTCAATCACGTCCGTTGGAACTGTTACGGCCGTTAATCAGGGAACATCCGGTGTCCAATTTACCCTCGATGACGGAAGAGAAGTCGCTCTTGCAGACGTATCCTTAGTGCTTTGATTTTAATAAAAGGAGAAATTAAATGGGACTCACAAGTTCATTATATACTGGAATTTCGGGGCTTAATGTGAACAGTCAGGCTACTTCTGTAGTCAGTAATAACTTGGCAAACTCAAGTACTGTCGGATTTAAAGGATCATATACTACGTTTGAGGATGTCTTTTATTCAACGATTACAACTGGAAGCGGTGGCGATCAGGTTGGTAACGGAGCAGGTGTTGCGACAGTTAATACCGATTACACACAAGGATCGTATGAAACTTCCAGCACCGCTACTAATGTCGCGCTCAATGGTGAGGGTTACTTCATCGTAGTTGATCCTGATACCAGCTCTACATATTATACAAGAGCTGGAAACTTTGATTTTGATAAGGATGGGAATCTTGTAGATCCTTACGGAAATAATGTGCAGGGCTGGGAAGTTAATAATGGAACTGCTTCTGGTACACTGACCGATATTGTACTGGACCAGTCACAATCTCCGCCTAAGGCCACCAGCGATGTTAGTCTTTCCATGAATCTTGATTCCCAGAGTGTAGATAGTGCCATTACGTCTAATCCATATACTTCTGAATTTGATTTGTATGATGGAACTGAAGCTCCTCCTTTGGATGACTCTCGTTATAGCTATTCATCATCGTTGACCATTTATGATGAAAACGGCTCTTCGCATGACCTCACAACTTATATGGACCCCGTCAGCGTAGATTCGGACGGTAATATTGTCTGGGAATATGTGATTTCCTGCGATCCAGAAGAAGATCTGCGGACATTTAATGGAATCGATATGAATACGACCAGTGGAGCAGGGATGCTTATGACTGGAACGCTTACATTTAATTCCGAAGGTCAAATGACCTCAATGAGTTCTTTTACTCTTACTGACACTCCTGTCTCTTCAAATGCGAAAGATCCGTCGAACTGGGAGTTAGCTTCTTTCAGTGATTCCGGTGTCCCAGAAATGAATGTGAACTTCACAGGAAGTGCAGAAGGGCAGGATATCGCATTCAGTTTTGGTATGTCGAACCCCGGTGCAGATGTAGGCTCAAATGGTGGATGGTCAACGGGGTCAACCGTCACGTCTCTTGCGGATGTAACCGCGGCCACGGATTACTCAGATTTACCTTCTTTTGAAGGGGTAGATCTTAGCACTGGAGCAACGACCAGTTACAGCGATAGTTCTTCCGCCACCTATAGTGCGGGTCAGGACGGCTATGCTACAGGGGCTTTACTTTCAGTAAATGTAGACGAAAATGGTATAGTCAGCGGTAATTATTCAAATAGTCAGACCATTCAATTGTACCAGCTTGCACTTGCCGATTTTACCAATCCAAATGGTTTGGTAGCAAATGGAAGCAATCTCTTTAATGCCACAACTGATTCGGGCGAAGCCATTATCGGAACAGCCGGGAATGCTGGTTTCGGGACGGTTGTCTCAAACTCGCTTGAAGCATCAAATGTCGATTTAGCCTCAGAAATGACCAAGTTGATTATCATTCAGGCCGCATATCAGGCCAATAGTAAAGTCGTAACTACAGCAGATACATTGCTCCAGACTGCCATCGGTCTGAAGCGTTAATCAGTGATGTAGAATTCCTGCTGGCAGCTTGAATGAGTTTTGGTTGTCAGCAGGAAATTAATTCGAAGTTTTGATTTTTCAAGGGAGCATTAATTATGATTAGTAACCTGTTCAATATCGGTTCCAAGGCCATCACTAATGCTCAGGTTTCCATCAATACCACGTCCAATAACATCGCTAACGCGGAAACAACTGGCTACCAGCGCGCTGACGCAGTTTACGACAGCTCCGGCAATATTAATGTTGGTGGCAGCAGCATTGGTACAGGCGCGGATATTATTGCTATTCAGGCCAATTGGGATAGCTTCATTGAAAGCCAATACTTGGCGACTTCAGCTGACCTTGCTGCGAGCAAGGCGGAATCAACTTACCTTTCGCAAATGGATTCTATCTTTAATCAAAGCGATGAAGAAGGGCTTGCTACTACGCAGGATGCTTTCCTCACAGCATGGTCGGAACTATCAATGTCTCCTGGTTCTGCCGCAGAGCGTGAGGCGCTGCTCGGCGAAGCTGAATCTCTGGTATATTCACTTAATTCAACCTCCTCTGAACTTAAAAACATGCAGTATACGGTTGAGGATGAAATAGCTGAGCAGGTTGCAAGCGCTAATGAATATATTGATGGAATAGCTCTTTTAAATCGGCAGATTGCCGCCGCACCAGATAATTACGAACTGGTTGCAAGCCGCGACCAGATGATTCGGGAACTTGACGAAATAATAGGCGTTGCGGTGATTGTTCCAAGTGATGGACAGGTAAAGATATATACTGAAAGCGGTATGCCTCTAGTAGAGGGCGCCGAAACTCATAATCTTGTTTATACCTCAGCTAGAAGCACAGAATCACTTATGCCGTCATCCACTTATGATGGAGATGTGAGCTATTCTGGTTCTTCGAGCGAAGAGCTTCTTTTAGAGTTTACCACCACCGGACCGGACGGTAGCGCAGAATTCAAAGTATCCTTCGATGGTGGTAAAACATGGGCTGAAGATGAAAATGGCGACACCCTTATTTATACTGCAGGTGATGTCGATAATTCCGTGAATATTGAAGGGGTAGATGTTTATTTTTCAGGTGGCACCACAGATCATGTTGAAGGGGACCGTTATACAATCGTCCCGAAGAGTGGACTTTACTGGCAGGGCAACGATTCTTCCTTAATAAATTGCACCCCCATGACCGATGATAGCGGCGTAGATGTTTCGAATAGATCAACTGGCGGGAGTCTCTCTGGACTGTTTAAGGTTCGAGATGACGAACTGATTCCTGCCATGGAGAATCTAGACGATATGGCTACCGCCTTGATCTGGGAGGTTAACGAGATTCACTCGCAAGGTGCAGGGTTAACAGCACATCTTTCTTTGCAGGGTACATATAGTGTAGATGATCAAACTGCTACTTTATCAAACAGTGGTCTTACTTTTGCCGATGAAATTGAATCAGGTTCATTTTCCATTAATACTTATGATGCGGATGGAACCTTGGCATCCAATGGGTCTATCTCCATTGATCCATCAACTGATTCACTTGATGATATTGTCAATGCCATTAATACCGCTTTTCCCGGTTCACTCACAGCCTCTGTAGATTCAGACGGCTATCTAAAATTACAATCCGCTACCGATGTGAGTTTCGAATTATCCAATGATACCTCCGGCTTTTTGGCCGCAACTGGGATGAACACTTTCTTCGAAGGAAGTGGAGCTTCTAACATTGCCGTAAATTCGTACATTCAAGCCGATTCCTCACATGTAAATTGCGGCGAAGTCGGGACTGATGGCCTTGTCTCAGCAGGTAGTAATGATACTGCAAAAAATATTAATGAGCTGATGACTAAGGCTGTAAATATCGGAGATGCAACTTCGTCACAGGTCGCATCATTGTCGGAATATTTATCAGGAATTGTTGCCGAGGTTGGTGCTGCCGCTCTAACAGCGGAAACACAAGTTGTGTGCGATTCGTCCGCGGCTCAGCTGTATTATGATCAACAAGCCTCAGTCAGTGGAGTGAATGTGGATGAGGAAATGATTAATCTCACTCGCCAACAGCAGCAATATGAAGCCGCCTGCCAGATTATTACGGTTTCTCAAAATATGTTCGATACCATTCTAGGTATGATGTAAGTCAGGAGAATTTATGAGAATTAGCACCACCCAAATCTATGCGCAGAGTTTAACCGCGATTAATTCCTCTTTGGTCAGAATGAATGAGCTTAGTAAGGAAACCAGCTCCCAGAAGAGATTAAATGCTCCCTCTGACGATCCGGCTGCTATGGGCAATGTCATGAAGCTAAGGACATATGACGCAAGTCTTGAATCGCAGATTGATAATGGAAACACCGCAAATGGAATTCTCGGAACGGCTGATGATCTGCTAGTACAGGCTAGCGAGATCATGAACTCGGTGCTGGAACAGGCTGAGCAAGGGGCTACCGGAACGTATACTCTTACACAGAATCAGATGATGGCAGAAGAGATGAGAAGTTACCTGGATTCACTTGTTAATATTGCGAATTCAAAATCAGGAGATGATTACCTGTTTTCGGGTGAAGCTACTGATACTTCTCCATATGAATATACTACGGGGGTAACTTTAAGTGGTGACTCGCCCGAGCTAACGGACATAGCGCAAATTACGGGCGAACTCGATGAGAGCGTTTGGGTTGAGTTTACTTCGGATGGAACTGTGGGGGTAGATTCGGTTGACTATAGATACTCAACTGACGGTGGTGAGTCTTGGGAAACAGGAACAATTGACGGAACATCTCTGCCTCCTGATACAACGCTCGAGCTTGGGGATGTGTCAGTAGAAATGAATTCGGGGACGGTTATGACCGCGGCGGATGGTGACGTTGGTAGCCAGTTTATAGTTCGAACTGCGCTTTCATATAATGGATCAGAAGAGGCTATGTCTGTATCTGTTTCAGCGAGTACGGAAGTTGATGTGAATACGGTAGGACATACCGCGTTCGGGGGGGTAGATTCTGATACTGGCGAACCGTACGGTGAACCTAATCTGTTTGAAACTATTAATGATGCAATCGCATATTTGGAAATAGGGGATAATGCTGGTGTAGCAAACTGTCTTGAAACGCTTCGCGATGGGCATGAAGCTATGGCAACTGTTTCTGCCTATATCGGGTCAAGTGAAGAGGAAATATCTTTTATACTTAGTAGCTTGTCGCTTTCGCGGGAGCGAGTAGCTTCATCTATAAGCTCTGAGGAAGACGCCAATACTGCGCAGCTATCTATTGAATTGAGTCAGGCGGAATACGTTTATCAAGCGGTTCTCGAATCCTCAGCTAAAATAATAAGTACCAGCATAATGGATTACATATAGGAGCGCGGCATGGCTATATCATCACTATCATCAGATGTTCTGTCATATTCCTCTACTTCAACTTCCGGTGCGGTAAATTTTCAAGGACTTGGTAACGGCACGGACTTTGAGCAGATTATTGATGTCACAATCGAGGCTGAATCATATAAGAAAGAACAGTATGAGAATGATCTTGAATATTCCGAAAATGCAGTAGAGGTTCTCACTACTCTTGATGAGGAGCTTATTGCTCTTTCGGTAACTATGCAGGGGATGGACGAGGTTGAGGAATTCTATTCATATACTGGTTCTATTTCGGGTGATGAACTGAGTGCCATAGTCGAAGACGGAGCCGAGCCGAGTACTCACAATGTGGTTATTGAGCAGCTTGCCAAGAGGGATACATGGGTAGCGGAAGATTACGACATCGGTTCTTATGATACAGAGATATGCACAGCAGATTCATCAATAACTTTGGCGTATGCAGGTGAAGATATCACCTTGGATATTTCGGCAGGCACCACAGCTGAAGAGTTAGTGTCAAAAATTAATAGTAGCAGTAGTTTTGATGATAAAGTTGAAGCGTCACTTGTATTTGATGGCACAAACTACCATTTAAGTTTTTCGGGCGCAGATACGGGTGCTGATAACGTAATCGAAATAAAAGATCTCAGCGGACTTGATTCTATAGCTGCGGCAGATTTTACTAATACGCAACAAGCTCAGAACGCATACCTCAAGATCGACGGTTATCCGTCTGCCGTAGATGAGTGGCTTGAACGAGAATCAAATACTGTAGATGATCTTATTAGTGATGTGACCCTCACCTTAAACAGCACTACGGATGAAGATGGTATAGAGGTAGGCATTAGTTATGACACCGAATCCATGATTGAAAAGGTTGAAACGTTCATTACTGAAATTAATCAAATTATTTATGATATTCAGAGTGTTACAGGTAGGCTGGATAGTAGCTCCAATGACGAAGATACTTCTTTTAGAATGAACGATAGTACTTTGGATTTGCTATATAATCAGCTCAAATCAGTTTTATCCTCAATAGGACAAGGCTTTCAGCGTTATGACAGTGATACCGGAACAGGAGATATGTATTCATCTCTTTCCATGGTTGGAATTTCTACTGATTCAGAACAGGGCTCAGCGACTTTCGGGCAACTTGTCATTGATTACGATGAACTTAATGATGCTCTTACTGAATCTCCGGAAAATGTAGCAGAGCTTTTTGCTGCATCAGGTGAAGCGTTATCAAGTAATTCCTCTTTGGAGATAATTTCAAGCATTAGTGGACTTACGAATGCTGGTGAATATGATGTTGAATATGAAGTTTCGGGCGGAGTAATTGTCTCGGCAACAATTGACGGTGTTGATATGTTGATAGATGGGAATACCATGCTTGCTGGATCTGACAGCAATGCAAATGGACTGTATCTGGACGGAACAGAAAGTGCGGATGGTGTTTACTCGGCTACAATTTCAATTAAGCAGGGGAAGGCTGGAGAAATTGCGGATCTTTGTTCAGAGCTTACAGATGTTGAAACAGGGTCTATACCGTTACTTATAAGTAGTTACGAAAGCTCATGCACTAATTTTGAAAATGAAATCTACGACGAAAGCGCAAGGCTGGATACGCTGGAAACAGACCTAACTCGCAAATACGCCGCATTAGATGCGATGCTGTCATACTACTCAAATATTGAGAGTCAGCTTGACTCTTCACTTGCAAACTTGGAATAAGACTCTTTGGGCAGGGCTTCGAAATAAAGCCGAGCCCTCCTGATTAAGAGAGCTCGGCAAAGATTCTTTTTACTAATAGGGTGACTAGGCCCCTTTTCCGAATCCACAGACTGGGTAGCGACACTCTTTGCATCCTTCGCAGTATCCGCCGTGGCCAAGTGCTACGATATCATCGCGTGTCACTTCTTTACCAGCAAGAACACGGGGAATGATTAAGTCAAAAATGCTGGCTTTGTAGTACATCACGCAGCCGGGCAGTCCGACCACTGGAACGTCTCCGATTTTGGCGAGCATGAACATGGCTCCGGGGAAGGTGGGAGCTCCGTATGTTACAACTTCCGCTCCCGCTGCGCGAATGGAGGACGGGGTTTGGTCGTCAGGGTCAACGGACATACCGCCTGTTAGCACTATAAAATCGGCGCCTTGGTCTAGAAAGTCGTTGATGGCTTTCACGGTCATTTCTTCTTGATCAGAAACAAATGTTTGCCCTATAATCTCACTGCCATAGCTTTCAAATTTATTGGTTACTACTGGTCCAAATTTATCCTTGATACGTCCACTATAAACTTCACTTCCGGTGGTGATGATACCTACCTTGCATATTTTAAGCGGACGAACTTGAACTAGCGGAGGGTTGTTGCGCAGTACTTGTTCTGCTTCAGCAACAATTGCTTCGGGCACGACTAGCGGGATGACTCGTGTACCTGCAAGGCCTCTTCCTTTACTCACCAGTTGGTTGGTGTGGATGGTTCCGAAAATTACATCTTGCACAGAGTTCAGCTTGAACAGTGTTTCGGTGTCTATGTCGAGAAGGCCATCTTGTGTGGCTGTGAGATTGATTTTACCTTCACTTGGTAAACTCAGATCAATACCCGGTCCTGCGGCAGCTTTCGCTATGCGTAAGGCCGCGTCATCTTCATGCACATATCCATCTTCCGGATCAAATACATAGAGGTGCTCTTTGCCGATATCCAATAGATTCGGGATGTCTTCTTCGCGGACGACATGTCCTCTGCGAAAGGCCGGACCTTTATCCTTTCCTGGTATAATGCGTGTGATATCATGACAAAGAACTGTGCCTACTGCATCCTGTACATTGATAGTCTTCATGCTAACCTCGATATATTTTCACAAAATTATGAGATAATTATTTGTCAGACGGAACACAGTCAACTTCAACCCATCCAGTGCTCTTATACTCTTTCAAGAATGCTACCACCCCTATGATGACAATGCCTAGTACCGGCAGACCCACAACTATTGAGGCTGTTTGCAGGACTGAGAGCGGGCCGTCAATGAGCATTATTCCGGTCGGAACAAGCCCTAGTGAAATTGCCCAAAACAGGCGGTTCCAGCGTGCAGGCTCTTCGTCAGGTGAAAGCATAGTTGTAGTGGTTGCTGCTAGAGCAAAAGAAACTGCGTCGAATGTGGTTGCCATAGAGATGGCAGTGACCATTGCGAAAACCAACTTATAAACGGAGGCAAAGGGTAGGAAATCGGCGATTGCCATGATAACCGTGGCACCTTTGAACTGTTGAACCATGCTGACAGCGTCAATTTGTCCGGTCATTTGTAAGTATAGTCCGAAGTTACCAAAGATAAGATAAAAGCAGCCGCAACCGAGGGATGCAATTAGAACCGGGCCCAGAACAACCTGACGAACAGTACGCCCGCGTGATATTTTAGCGATAAACAAACTCATGAAAGGGGCGTAGGCCACAAACCATGCGTAGTAAAATATGGTCCAATCCTGAGTAAATCCTTTGCCACCTATGGGATCCATCCATGTGGCCATGGTCACGAATTCGGAGACCATTAACCCTAGAGATGATATGGCCATATCTGTCAAAAATACAGTGGGGCCGGCAATAAATACAAACAGCATTAATGCTAAGGCCATGTATACGTTGAAGTCGGATAATCTGCTGAGCCCTTTTTTCAATCCAAGACAGGATGTGACTGAGAAAATGAGAGTTACGAAAACAAGAATTCCAAACTCTAACTGAAAGGAATGTTCAAGCCCTGTAACCGAGACTACGCCTGCTGCAACAATAGGGATACCAAGCCCGAGCGCTGTAGCAGAACCCGCCACTAGTCCGGTCATGAACAGGATATCAATGACCTTTCCAGGCCAGCCGTGAACCCGCTCTCCCAGTAGTCCTTTACAGGCTTGCGAGATATTCAAAATGGGTACTTTTTTTACGTAATAGCTGTAGCCGATAGGGATGGCGAGAATAGCATAGATGGACCAGCAGATGGGACCCCAGTGGAACATGCCGTAAGCGGTTCCCCATTCGGCGGCTTTCCGCGATCCGGCTGGTTCACCGTGCATGGGATAGGCCATGTAGTAGGCCCAGTCGATAGCTCCACCAAACATAATTCCAGCCCCGACACCGGCGCAGAAAAGCATACCGATCCACGAAAAAGTTGAATATTCGATTTTGTCACCCAGACGTTTTCCGCTAAGGGGACCGAAGGCAAACCAGAGAATAGTAGCAAAAGCCCCCAGTGCGGCCAGCATATATAACCAGCCCATTTCTATGGTGACAAATTTGAAAAGCTTATTGATGATTTTTTCCCCTTTTTCGGGGTAAGCTATGAGGGGAACACAGGTGGCAAGAATAAGTGAAAAGGCTCCGTAAAAACATATTTTACAGACACCTTTTTTGCCAGTGGGGCATGGCGCAAGTTGCGGTTCACCCCTTTCTAGATCTTCCATAGAAACCTCCTCCCTTTCAGAACTATTGTGAAAAAGCAAACCGGTTTTCCGATTTTATCATTGGACTGGGAATAATATTCATAACAGGAAAGAAAACTCCATTGCGAGCACTTCCTGCAACCCATTTAATTTTTTTGATTTTTTCTGGTGTAAGCAGCCTCGAAAATTCGGAAACAAGTTCTTTTCCACCGGGACTGTCGGTCTTGTTGAGAAAGGCAATTTTATTGCAAGCTTCAGTACAACCTTTGAACAGCCCTTTTTTTGATTCTGCCAGAGTAATCAAATGTCGTGGTGTGACTCCGTATCCTTTTTTTGCCCCGGTAATTTTAGAAAAAATTTCACTGCGGTGAACATTAGCTTCATGCAGAGTGCGATAAACAGCATCAAGGCCCATAATACCAATACAAAGGTCAGTTTCTTCCGGGATAATTGGTTCGTGGTCAGCCGGGGCTTTGAGTGGTTTGCGGGCTGCTCCGTCAGCTTCGACTAAAATTAGGTCTGCCATTTCTGAATTGTGCAAAATGGAAACTAATTTTCTGCTTAAGCCAAGAAGTTTTCCGGTGGATATATCGAAATCTTGGGCAACAGTAATTTCTGAAAATAACTGAAGCGCAGATTGCACTCGTTCCTCAAAGTTGGGTCCGTCATTTTGTAAAACAATATGGCCACGAGGCGGCGGGAGAATCTTCGTTGTTGTTGTGGTAATTACACGTTTTCCTTCTGCTCTGGAGAACATGGCTAGCCAACGCATTAGCGAAGTTTTACCTCCCGCCCCGGTGAGGGTAATGAGGGTATGGTTATTTGATATGAGTGAGTTAGTACTTGATAAATTCATAAAGTTGCCCATTGATCACTCCTGAGAAAAAATATGTGCACTCACGACTTCAAGCACTCCTCCGGCAATGGATAGGGCTTTGTCGGAAACTTCATGGCAATAAGATGCTGTAGCTCTTGGGTCGATGTCTCCGAGTTTGGTTTTTTTTCTGACGGGGGTTCCGTTGCGCAGTAACCCCCTGATTATCCCGGAAATGGCTGCCACTACTTCTGTTCCGTCTACATCGCCAAGAATATCACCTTTGGAAATTTTTTCTCCGATATCATGGCGAGTGGAAAAGACTCCACCATGCTCAGCCCAATAAACCCGCTCAATGGTATATCCGCCAATATTGCCAGGAATTCCAGTGTTGGGTTCAGCCGATCCTTCTGAAATAACTCGGCTTAGATGATGGCCTCGTTTGGTCTCAACAATCTTGTGTACGTCCTTTCCGGCGGTGAAACCGGGGCCAAGGCCGATAACCAGTGGAGCCATAGATATTTTTGTGCCGAGATTTTTTTTTGCGATTATGGCATCAATAATTATTTCTGGATTGATATCTGGAAGATGTAATCCGCAGGGGTCACAAATAATGGCTATTTTACCAGCTTCCCAAATTTCTGGGATATTTTCCGTTGTATCAGCAAACTGCGAAGTAATTTCTTCTACCTGAACGTGTCCATGATAGACTGCTTCGGACATGGCTACGGTGCGCCGTACGGCCAGAGGATGACCTGTTTCGAGCATTACAATACGCTGTAGTCCGGCCCGGTAAAGGCGCATGGCTACTCCGGTGGCAAGGTCGCCTGCACCACGAATCACGATAATTGGAGGAGGTAGCTTGTTCATCTTAAATCCTAGGCGCTTTTTGCGTCGTAATTCTTGAGTAATTGTTGATATTCAATGTCGGTGTCGACATCGAGGAAAGGTCCCACTTCGTGAATTCGCACTAAACGTAGAGCCAATCCCGGTGAAGCCAGCAACGGCCTTGCTCCGGTATCTCCTTCCAATTCTAAAGCTTTCTCAAACCAGCCAGATGGAATGGTAATTGGATTGCCGCGCATGCCTTCTTGAACGGGCGCTACCCAGCACTGTGGTTCCTGTGAAAAAGCCCAGAGCAGACGGTCAATTGTATCTGTGGTTATCAGCGGTTGATCTCCAAGGAAGAACATAGCTCCTTGCGCTCGATCCTTTATATTATGTAGTCCTGCTTTGAATGATTCTGCCTGCCCTTTGTCTCGGTTACGGCAGATCACAATTTCACACCCATCGAGGTTGAGAATGTTTTGCAACTCTGAATTTTCGGGCAGTACTACTGTTACGGTGCTAAGCATCGATGCTTTGGCAGCGTTAATTATATGCTGGAGCATGGGTTTTCCCCGAAAGGGTAGGGATAATTTATCCCTACCCATACGGGACGCTTTTCCGGCTGCGAGGATAATGCCGGCTGTACTAACTAATTCTTGTTTTAAGCTCTGGTTCTTCATTTTAATGAACCTATTTTAATAAATCTAGCGGCTGCACTCAATGAGAGTGTCACCCACGATTGTTTTGCCCTGCTTCCGCTGCGCTTATAACCATTGAAACGATATTTGCTGCAGGGTAGAGACTACGTAAAAGCGAGGTATGATGCATGTCTAGAAAGATGAAATTTGTGTCTGATTTTGCTAATTCGGTAACGTGTACAGGACCGTCTTTTCGAAGGTGCTTTCTACAGTCGGAAGTCTAATGTTTGTAGAACACACCTCTTCTGTTGCCAGACTATATGTCTTGGAATGGAAGCTAAATAAGTTTCAAGTAGGGCGGGCAAATTGCCCGCCCATTTGTCTATGGAGTTCAGGTGCGGTTATGCTTTGTTGACAGCTGCTTCTGTTGCAACTGCATCTTTGGGTGCCCGGCTAGCCCAGAAGATACCACCGATGATCAGTATTCCACTGACGAGATGCACGGATCCCATGGTTTCTCCGAGGAAAAGGTATGCAAATAGGCCACCCCATAAAGGGAGACTGTAGTAGATCATACCGGATGTAGCTGGACCTGCATGCTCAAGACCCATATTCCATGCCAGCCATGCGATTACGGAAGAACAGACAGCTGAGAATATGATACTGAAGAATACGATGCCGTTCATGTTGAAAATCATGCTTGGCTGAGTAGATTCCCAGATGACGCATGGGATGAGTAATAATACTGCAAAGAAAGACATGAGTGTCATGATAGTGAGCTGGGAAAGACCTTCTGGAATCTTTCTGAGAATCAGGCTGTATATTGCGAAACCTACAGCTGCTAGAAGCATAAGTATGTCACCAGCGGCAAATTGTAGGCCAACTAGTTTTTCTAGATCACCGTTTGCAACAAGGTAGAATGAACCGATCAGTGCCACTGTACAGCCTATCCATGTATTACTGGACTGCTTCTGGCCCATAACTGAAGAAATAATTACGATAAAAATTGGTGTTGTTACTGAGATAAGGGAAAGGTTAATGGCCGATGTCGTCTGGGCTGCAAAATAACTTAAGGGTGAGTATGCTGCCACACCAGTCAGAGCCGCAGCGAAGATTTGTGGTAGAAATTTTTTGGCAATGTGCCATTCTTTTTTTACTCTAGGTAATGTGAAAACACACAAAATAAGTAGAGCCATGAACCAACGGGTTGCTCCAAGAGTCATTGGGGAAATTTGACCTACAGCAAGTCTTGCTACAACAAAAGCACCAGCCCAAAGCATTGTGGCAAGCAGTGCGCACGCCATTCCGTAGTATCTGCGGTTCTTAAACATACAATCCTCTCCCTTGGTAAGTATTTCTGCCTCATTTAATTGCCGCTTGAATATATTTTGCGGCTGCCTCCACGAACACAACTATGATGGTACCCCTGATAAAGTTTTGATGCGGATACATTTTATGCAGTTTGTGCCGCTTAAAATGTTATCGCCAGAACTTTTCCTCCTCACTCGGTGGGTATTACATCATTTATTTTTGCTATGTATTGCCTTCTATATCAGCAAGGGGTGTGCCAATTGAATGTGAGAGTTTTCTCAATGTAATAGTCTGTTATTTTAGCGTGTTAAATAATATAACGACTATATGCTCATTCAGTCTGTAATGTGGTTGTGAGTTGAAAGTGACTCGAGAATTGACAAAAGTGTTGAATGTCGGGTCTGCTAGTGCTTGAGTCTCTTTCAACTCACTGAGTCTTTGGTGACTCGATGGTTAGGGAAGGCTTTGGCTAAGTGTATTTTCTAATTAACCGCGAAGCTCGAGATTGGCTAATTTTAAGGGCTGAGGCTACTTTTCTGCTGCTACCGTGTTCAGCAAGAGCATCAATGATGAGTTGGCGTTCTACTCCCTCGATCGCTTCATCCAGTGAATCTGCTGATAAGATGGGAGAAGTTCTATTGCCGGTTGTTTTATAAAGTGACAAGGGAAGATGGACTACGCGGATGGTCTCTTCTTCAACTGTGACCACCAGTCGCTCAATAAGGTGGGCTAGTTCGCGGATGTTTCCGGGCCATGAATATTGGCAGAGTAGTTTTTGCGCATTAGATGAAAGGCGTTTTCCTTTTCCGTGGGCTTTTCCATAACGATTAAGGAAAAAATGGAGCAGAGGGACGAGATCTTCCGGGCGTTCACGTAAAGGAGGTATGACAATATCAAACACGTTCAAGCGGAAAAATAGATCTTGCCGGAAAGCTCCGGACTCAACCATGCGGTCCATATTGCGATTCGAGGCGGTAAGAATGCGTATGTCTGCTTTTACACTGGTAGAACTGCCGACCGGACGGTACTCAAGTTCTTGTACTGCGTAGAGTAGTTTGGCCTGCATGGGCAAAGGCAGTTCAGAAATTTCATCTAAAAATAGCGTTCCGCCTTCGGCTTTGGCAACGAGTCCACCGCGAGCATGGGTTGCGCCAGAGAAAGCTCCTTTCACATGTCCGAAAAGCTCTGATTCAAAAAGTTCCTGAGGGATGGCGGCACAGTTGACCACCACAAAAGGTTTATCGGCTCTACTGCCATTGGAGTGGATATACTTTGCTAGCAGACTCTTACCGCAACCAGATTCCCCCAGTAGTAGACATGGAGCTGAGATAGTTCCCACTTTACGGGCGGCATCGACTGTTTGTTCCATGATCTTGCTGCGGTAGATTAGATCTTCTGGTCTAGCATATATAGAATCTTCATGTTCGGGAATAAGCTTTTCGGGGTGCAGGATTCTTCCTTCATGGAAGTTGTCCCGTATACTTAAAAGGACATGCTCAACATTTTGCTTCTCATCTAACATCGGGATTGCAATGGTTAAGACTTCAAGTCCTAGGTATGTTTTTTGTACCTGTTTTGCTGGACTTTTTTTTTCATAAACAAGGGGTAGAATGGGCCGGTCCCATGAATTGTGTTTCTGGATTATATCCCAGAAAGGCATCCTGATCATTTCCTGTTGTGAGAATCCGTAATGTCTTTCGCAGGCTTTGTTTACGTATAGCATTCTATAGTTGTTATCGTAGATAATGACCTCATCGTGAAGATTGTCGATGAGCCTTGCAAAGGTTTCGAAATTAAGTCCGAAATGTTCTGTTTTGTCCATAATTTATCCGACCTCTGCTTGAATATAACTTATGTATTCTCTCTGTGTATGATTCTGTAAAGTATACTATATGTCAGGATGAAGCGTTGTCAGTAGTACTCTTGAGCGTAGCAAGTCAATCGTCAGTTCCTAATTTTATGGAGTTCTCCATTCTTCATAACAGAACGAACTTTAAGGCTTTCATGATGCAGAATCACTAGGTCTGCGTGGTAGCCGGGGGCTATTATTCCGTATTCAGAATCAACTCCAATTGCTCTGGCAGGGTAGAGCGAAGTCATTTTTAGTGCCTCGGAAAGCTCAATGTTTGCGTGATTGACGCAGTTATGCACGGCTTTATCCATGGTCAGCATTGAGCCTCCGATGGTTCCTTCAGCTGTGGCACATTTGCCATCCTTCACATGCACAGTCTGATCGCCTAGTACGAACTCAGTGATATCTGTTCCAACTGCTGAAGTTGCGTCAGTAATGCAGAACAGTTTATTTTTTAAAATATTTTTAGACAGTTCAATATTATCCCATGATACGTGCACGCCGTCGGCGATGATTCCAGTCCATGGTTTTTCAAGGTAAACAGCCCCTACAAGGCTTGGTTCACGTCCTTGTAGCGACTCCATCCCGTTGAAGAGGTGAGTGGCCATGCTTATTCCCGTCCTGAACATTTTTCGGGCAAGTGAGCAACTGACGCTACTATGTCCGGCGGAAACTCTGACTCCGGCTTTCACGAGTTCTTCCAAATGCCTAGGATCTACAACCTCCGGGGCTACCGTACATATTCTGGTTACTTCAGCTCCATATTTTGCAATAAGGGAAATTGTTTTATTGCTAGGCTGTTTGATCATGTCAGGGTTATGTATTCCTCTACGTTTATGGCTAATGTAGGGGCCTTCTAGATGCAATCCGAGAACTGTTTCGCCATTCTTTTTCCTATATTTACGCACGACCTCTAGGGCCTTCACAATATCTTTTTCGGGCCCGCTTATCAGAGTCGGCAGGAATGAAGTGCAGCCCGTAGGCAGAATCTTTTCAGTCATTATGTCCAGAGTTTCCTCTGAAATATTATCATTAAAAAAACGTCCGCCGCATCCGTTAAGTTGCAGGTCTATGAAGCCCGGTGCGAGAACTCCCTTGTTCAGGTCAATTACCTCAGCTTGCGGCGGGATCGCACTTGTCTTCACCACATTTATGATGTGTTTGTTCTCAATTATGATCGCCGAGTCTGTCAAAATTTCCCGACCGGTGAAAATTGTTCCATTGGTTAGTGCGTACACTGGTGTTACCTATTTGGGGTATTGCAGGTTTTCAGATGGTTGAAACTAAGATTAATACTGTAAATTGTACAACCATGCCTATTGGCTTTAGCCATGTGATAGCAATGCCTAATTTTGATAAAAGACGGAATTAATGTTGGCGATAACTCTGTCAGCCTGATCTGCACGATAAAATTTAAGTTCTTTTTCTTGTGAAACTACTTTTCGTACTATACTGTTTTTGCTGCATATAACGATGGATATAGCAGGTTAGTCAGGGCCGCGGAGTGCATGAATTTTTGGATATTATGTCCTGTAAAAGTGAAATATTTTTAGGAGAAGAGTTATGAGTATTTTGGAAGGATTGCAGAAGCTGGGCCGTTCATTAATGTTGCCCATCGCAGTTTTGCCGGTTGCAGCTTTGATGCTACGCCTTGGTGCCGGGGATCTGCTTGATATTCCATTTATCTTTAAAGCCGGGGATGCAATTTTCTCAAATCTTCCGCTGATTTTTGCGATCGGTGTTGCTGTGGGACTTTCCAAAGATAATGCTGGAGCTTCAGCCCTTGCCGGAGCGATAGGTTATCTTGTGTTTACTGCCGCCCTCGGTAGTCTGAACGAGGATTTGGACATGGGGGTTCTGTCCGGTATTATCATGGGATTGGTAGCCGGGACGCTATATAACCGCTTTTATCAAATCAAACTCGTCGAGTGGCTTGCTTTTTTTGGAGGCCGAAGATTTGTGCCCATTGCCACCTCGGGCTGTGCTCTGGTTCTCGCCTATTTTTTCAATTTTGCATGGCCGCCTGTTCAAGCCGGAATTGACTTCGTTGCCAACTGGGTTATCGGGTCTGGTCCCATCGGAACATTTGTATACGGTACTATGAATAGGCTGCTTATTCCTACCGGATTGCATCATATCATGAATAATATCGTATGGTTCCAGTTTGGAGATTTTACCAATGCTGCCGGTCAGGTTGTGCATGGTGATTTGCATAGATTTTTTGCTGGAGATCCCGATGCAGGCGGATTCATGGCCGGATTCTTCCCAATAATGATGTTCGGACTCCCTGCAATCGCTCTTGCAATGTACAAAACAGCCCGAACTGAACATCGAGCGCAAGTGGCAGGGATATTGTTTTCTGTTGCATTCACTGCATTTCTCACTGGAGTTACGGAGCCAATCGAATACTTATTCATGTTTATTGCTCCAGTTTTATATGTCCTCCACGCTCTGTTAACGGGTGTTTCTTTGGCATTGTGCACTTTGTTCGATATCAAGCTCGGGTTCGGTTTTTCTGCTGGGGCCATTGACTATGTGCTGAACTATGGATTGGCTAAGAATCCTCTGCTCGGTTTAGGGCTTGGGGCAATTTTCTTCTTCGTTTATTATTTCTTGTTTGTCTTTGCCATCAAGCTGTTCGACCTTAAGACTCCCGGTAGAGAGGATGAGACCAGTACCGCTCTTGTAGATATTTCAGATGAGGACACGTTAAACCTTGCCCAAGCCTGCATTAGAGAGTTGGGCGGTCTTTCCAATTTAATATCCATTGATTCCTGTATAACCAGACTTCGCCTTGAAGTGAATGATCCGTCTATCATTAATGATGATGGTCTTAAGCGTTGCGGAGCGAAAGGTGTTGTTCGTGTTGGCAAAGTCGGGGTGCAGGTTATTCTCGGAACGCAGGCAGAGCTGGTGGCTATGGCCATGGGCGGCATGAAAAGAGAAGAAACCGCGCTTCTTGAATCCCAAGCTATTAAGCTATTTTCTCCTATCGAAGGTGAGGTTATTTCCATCGAAGATACCCCTGATCCCGTTTTTGCCGAAAAAACAGTGGGTGACGGTGTATCTATCATTCCGAGCGGGGATACTATGTGTGCTCCGGCTGACGGAACAATAGGAAAGATATTCAAGACGAATCATGCGTTCAGCATGTTCACCGATGACGGAATAGAGTTGTTTGTGCACTTTGGTGTGGATACTGTAAATCTCAATGGAGAAGGGTTCACCCGTTTGGCTGAGCAAGGGGCAACCGTCAAAAAAGGTGATCCTGTTATTCGTTTTGATCTCGGGCTTCTTACTGAGAAGGCTAAGTCGGTGATTACTCCTGTAGTCATAAGTAATATGGAAGATTTTGGGGAGATGACCAAGGTCAGCGGCAAGGTCGCTGTCGGTGATCCGATCCTGTTTATTAAGAAAAAATAGAGTATAATATGTCTAAAAATACAATCACAATTCAGGCCGAAGACGGCTTGCATGTCAGACCTGCGTCAGAATTCGTTAAGATAGCAAAAGGTTTTGAATCTGATATTAAAGTGAGCGTGGACGGTAAGTCTGCCAGCGGTAAAAGCCTTTTTAAACTGCAATTGCTCGAGCTTGTTAAAGGCGCGGATGTGGTTATTGAAGCAACGGGCAGTGATGAGCAGGAAGCAGTTGAAGCCCTTTCAGCATTTTTAGTATCTCTGAAATAACCCCGTAAAGCCACGTCTTGAATTCAGGGCGCGGAGGTGTTTGCAAATGTTAAGTGGAATATCTGTATCGCCGGGGATGGCTCTTGCGCGGGCTTTTGTACTGAGCAGTGAATCTGTTAAATTTGATAGATCTCCTGTCGCAACTGAATTTATTGAAAGTGAAATTGATAAGTTTAAGAATGCTGTGGCTGGTTCTGTTATACAGTTGACCTTGATCGAAACCCATGTGCGTGAAAAAATTGGTACTGACAAAGCCGCAATTTTTGAAGCCCACCTGATGCTGGTGGAGGACGAAGAACTGTCCGAAGCCGTGATTGAAGTGATTCAAACACAACGTTTGCCAGCTCCAGCGGCTGTAGAGCAAGTAATAGACGAGCATGTTTCTGCCATGGAAGAGCTGGAGGACGAGTATCTCAGAGCGCGTGCTGTGGATATGCGCGACTTAGGGCAAAGGCTCGTGCTCAATTGTCTGGGCATTGTGCCGCAAAGTCTGGAGACTTTTGATAACGAGGTCATTGTTGTGGCTGATGAACTTACCCCGTCACAAACTGCGGTGCTGGATAGTTCAAAGGTCACTGGAATTATAACCGAACGGGGTAGTCGAACTTCGCATACTGCTATTATTGCGGCTTCTATGGAGATTCCCGCTATTGTTGGAGTTGAAGGAGTTACAGCCGTAATTAAAAATGGGGATATGGTCGCACTGGATGCAGAACATAACTTGATTATTGTAAACCCAAGCCCCTCCCAGAGTGATAATATTGAGTATAGCCGTGAGCAATATATGTCGGAATTAAGGCAGCTTGAAAAGCTGCGCGATCTACCAGCTCAGACCGGTGACGGAGTACGAATCAAACTAGTTGCTAATATTGGTTCGCCTACTGAAAGTGGGCCTGCCTTAAGCAAAGGGGCCGAGGGCGTAGGTTTATATAGGGTAGAGTTTTTGTTCATGGAAACTACTGAACAGCCTAATGAAGAAATGCAATATCAGGCCTTCAAGTCAGTTGTAGATGATATGAAAGGGATGCCTGTAGTAATCCGCATACTGGATGTGGGTGGAGATAAAGATCTGCCTTATTTGGCTCTGCCTAAAGAGGATAATCCTTTTCTTGGATGCCGTGGTATACGGCTGTGTTTTGAACGTCCAAGTCTGCTTCTCTGTCAACTTAGGGCTTTGCTCCGCGCCGGTGTGCATGGAGATGTCAGAATTCTTGTGCCCATGATTTCATCAGTAGATGAGGTTCGAAGGTTTAAAGAATTTCTTGCCGAGGCCCAAAGTTCATTGGAACATGACGGGATTGCCCACGCGAAAAAACTTCCACTCGGAGTGATGATCGAAACTCCGGCAGCAGTTTTTCTGGCATCGCACCTTATTCATGAAACAGATTTTTTCAGCATTGGTACAAATGATTTGACTCAGTACACTCTAGCTGTGGATCGTCAGAATGAGCGCATAGCTGATCTATTTGAGCAACTTTCGCCTGCCGTTCTACTCGGTATCAAGCATACTGTTGATGCTGCCCGCGAGGAAGGAAAACCCGTCTGCGTTTGTGGGCAGATGGCCGGGGATGTCCATTCAGCTCTGCTTTTAGTGGGGATGGGGGTGGAAGAATTGAGTATGAGCCCAGTACATATTCCACGAGTTAAAAATGCCATAAGGCAACACAGTCGCACCAGACTTCGCGAGATTGCAGGGGAAGTGCTAGGACTTGCCACTGCCGCTGAGGTTAAAATGAAATTGAATAAATATTGGGGTTGAGAAAACATAGCTTTGCTTCCGTTTGCCTTTTACCTGCACTAGTCGTATCTAGACTCGATTAACATCTGGAACTGTATAAGCTCAATCAGAGTAACGTTTGCAAAGAAGGTTATCTTCATGCCCAAATTAAATATTCGCCAAAAAATCATTTTAGGTATTATTATCTTTTCCATCTGTTTTGGTTGCATAGGGATGTTGTCATATATGAACACCTTGCAACTTGAACGAGAGGTTATGCTTATTGAGCGAGTCGACGACCTTAGCAATCTTATCTTGGAAATTCGTCGAACGGAAAAGAACGTTTTACTTTATCAGGATAAGGCTCTGCTTACTCAGGGGTTTGAATACCTAAATCAGACCGACAAGTTACTGTCGGCGCTGATGCAGGATTTCGTTAATATTGAAGTAAAGCAAACCGGGACAAGTCTGAAAATCAATTTGGACCTTTATAGAAAATTATTACAGAAACTTGAATTGTCAGGGGAAAAGAGCCCTATTCTTGTTGGAACTCGAAACAGTAATATTCGAGAAGTAGGTCAGGCACTTGTTGAGGATTCAAAAGCAATTTCCCGGTTTGAGAGAAAAAATATTCTTTCTATCAATCAGAATCTACGCTCTAATTTAACTTTTTCCATGATTGGAATTGCTGTAGTGGTCTTTATTCTTGTGGTGTTTGTTTCCTCCAGTATCTTGAAACCTCTGAGGCAAGTGCAGGAAGCTACAAAACGAATATCGCTAGGAACTTTTATGGCGTTGCCTATCAAAAATTTTCATGATGAAATTCAGCAGGTATTTGCGGCACTAAATTCTATGGTTGAACAATTGAGAAAAAGACGTCGCCAATTGGTACAGGCTCAAAAGTTGTCATCAATAGGAACCCTAGCTTCAGGCATAGCCCACCAGTTAAACAATCCACTTAATAATATCTCGACATCCTGCCAGATTTTGATGGAAGGGACAAAAGGGAAGGATGAACTTGCCGATAAAATGATGGATAATATTATGCAGGAGACACTGCGTTCGCGCGATATTGTAAAAGGGCTTCTTGAGTTTTCTCGCGAGCGTGAGTATTCGCCGGGACCAATTGAACTCGATGAGATTGTACGGTCAGCAATAAGCCTTGTTTCAAGTCAGGTTCCATCTAATATTTACCTTACAAAAGAAATCTCGGAACATATTATTGTTCGGGTTGATAGGCGTAAGATACAGGAGGCATTTATCAATCTTCTTATCAACGCTATTCAGGCTATTGAGCCGAGGCAGGGCACTATTCACATTGCAGCTTCTACTAAAGAGGACAACGCAATTATTACAGTATCCGACTCAGGCGAAGGCATGTCTCAAGACACGCTGGAAAGAATTTTCGATCCGTTTTTTTCTACAAAAGAAGTCGGGCAAGGCACCGGCTTGGGACTATATATAGTTTATGGAATTATTGAAAAGCATCAAGGCCATATCCGGACCGAAAGCCGGGAGGGTAAAGGAACCACTTTCTATATTACTATCCCTCTGGAAGATGGTGTAAATATATGATCAGCAACATTAAAATACTTATTGTTGATGACGAAGAAATCGCACGGGATAATCTTACCCATGTTTTAAATCAGGAAGGGTATTCTACTGTTGCGGTCGGCTCAGGGTCAGAAGCTTTACAGCAATTTGAAAAAGCTGAGTTTGAATTGGTGCTTACCGATCTCATGCTTCCGGGTATGAACGGAATTGAGTTGCTTGAGCACATTAAAGAGATGGAACCTTCAACACAGGTAATAGTTATTACCGGCCATGCAACAGTGACTACTGCTGTGTCTGCAATGCAACACGGGGCGCACTCTTATATTGCAAAACCGTTCAATTTAGATGAATTGCGTGCACAGGTTCGCAAGGCTCTGGAGTGCCGAGCGCTATCGGTAGAGGTCCTGCGTCTCAGGCAGGTGCTGGCACAAGGAAAACAGGATTTCCCTCTGGTTGGGCAAAGTGATGAAATCCTTAAATTGAAAAGCACCATCAAGCAGCTTGCAAATATGAACTGCAATGTTCTCATTCAGGGAGAAACTGGTACTGGTAAGGAACTTATCGCTCGGGGCATCCATATGCTTAGCCCCCGTTCAGACGAAAGATTTATGGCTATAAACTGCGGAACATTCACCGCAGAGCTAATGGATAAAGAATTGTTCGGTCATGAACGGGAAGCCTTTACTGGAGCTCAGCGTGGGCAGAAAGGTATACTTGAGGTTGCAAACGGCGGGACAGTCTTTTTTGATGAAATGAGTGAACTTCCACTTAACATGCAGGTGAAACTTTTGCGGGTGCTCCAAGAACGCACGTTTCTACGTGTTGGGGGAACTAAGGAAATTCCAGTTGATATCAGGGTTCTCGCGGCGACCAACTGTGACCTCAAAAAGAATGTGGAAAACGGTACTTTCAGGCAGGATCTTTTTTATAGGTTGAATGTGGTAACTCTTTTGTCGCCACCCTTGCGCGAGCATCGGGAAGATATTCCTGTGTTGATAGGGCACTTCCTTGAAAAACACAGGACTCCAGTTCAGGCCATTAATACTATTTCTCAAGAAACGTTAGACACATTAATGAATTATCCATTTCCGGGAAATGTGCGGGAATTGGAAAATATAGCTCAAAGAGCTTTGGCCCTGTCAAAGGGGACCGTGTTTACCCCGGACCTTCTGCCACGGGAGATACGAGATATTCCTCATGACAATCCGTTACAGACTTTGGAGGAAGTTGAATCCCACCATATAGAAAAAGTTTTGCTTGCTACTGGTGGAAATAAGACGCAGGCAGCCAAAATCCTCGGTATAGATAGAGTTTCCCTCTGGCGTAAAATGAAACGTCTCGGTTTGGAAAAGGATAAAGTTTAAAGAAGGGCCAGTTCTACGGCTTCCTCTAATTTGTTCACAAGGCGGATTTCAATACCTTCAAGGACCTCCGGTTCTATTCTCTGGAGAGCGTGCGAACATTTATCCGGTAAAACCACGGTGCGGATTCCCGACCTTGACGCAGCCATAATTTTTTCGCGTACCCCGCCGACCGGCAGCACATCTCCATGTAGTGATATTTCTCCGCTGAAAGCCATATTCTGATGCACAGAGCGTCCGGTAAGCTGAGAAAGGATGGCAATAGCAATGGTGACTCCCGCGGAAGGGCCTTCTTTTGTTACAGAGCCAGCAGGAATATGTACATGAATGTCTGAAGATTCAAAAAAATCAGGTGATAAGTCAAACTTCTCTGCATTAGCACGTATGAAACTTAAAGCTGTCTGAGCAGATTCTTGAAGAACATCACCAAGAGATCCGGTTAGAATGAGATTTTTATTACCATACATCTTTGCTGCTTCTACAAAGATTATTTCTCCTCCGTTTTCAGACCAAACCAGTCCGGTTGCCAACCCCACTTTTGAGGTGTCACTAGCTGACGTTGTGAAATGCGGGGGAGGCCCCATAATTTCTGCAAGCTTTTCTTGCTCTACAACGAATGTTTTATTTCCATCTGTTTTTGCTATAATTTTTCTCGCAAGCTTGCGGCAAAGAGATGCAATCTGTTTTTCCAGTCCGCGTAACCCCGGTTCACGGGTGTAGTCCATAATGAGATGCTTAACAGCTTCGGGCTGCACTGTGATTTCCCTTACTCCAAGTCCGTGCTGAAGCAATTGCTCAGGAATAAGGTAGTTTGTCGCTATTTTGGATTTTTCAGTAAGTGTATAGCTTGAAAATTCGATCATTTCCATGCGGTCTCGCAGTGGTACTGGTATGCGGTCAATGAGGTTTGCGGTGGCAATGAAAAGTACACCCGAAAGATCAAAGGGTAATCCCAGATACTGGTCTACAAACTCTGAGTTTTGCTGCGGATCGAGAATTTCAAGCAGTACAGAAGTCGCATCACCTTGAAAATTTTGAATGATCTTGTCCATCTCATCCAGCATAATAACTGGATTACGCACTCCCGATTTCTGGATTTCCTGCAAAATCCTTCCTGCCATGGCTCCTACATAAGTGCGGCGGTGTCCGCGCAGTTCTGCTTCGTCCCGTAATCCGGCAAGAGACATGCAGATAAACTTACGTCCCATCGATTCGGCGATAGCCTTTCCAATTGATGTTTTACCTGTTCCGGGAGGACCGCTGAAGCAGAGTACAGGCCCGCGTAATCCTTGGATACGTTGATTTTTACCTAACAAGTCTTGAACATGCTCACGCAAGCGAGTCAAATTCACCGGTTTACCGAGATATTGATCGGCTCCTTTCTTCATGGCTGTTACAGCTGTTTTCACTGTTGCATATCCAGTGAGCATTATCATGCCTGTATCGGGCCAGCGGCTACGTACCTCTTGAAGAAGTTCCAAACCGTCCATCACATCCATCTTAAGATCGGTTATTACGATATCCGCAGGTTCATCTTCCATGGCCTCAACAGCTTCCTGTCCATTGGCAACAGTTCGTACTGCGAACCCCTCGTGTTCAAAAATAATTGATAAATTTTCTCTGGCGATGATTTCATCGTCAGCAATAATTAAGCTGGGGCTGATTCTGCTGCGAAGGTTTTTCACAGCAAGAAATTCCAGAATTCTCTCCTTTACGTTGTTTAAACCGTAATGGCGTGCATCAAGCACTTCTTTCGCCCTCTCGAGGTCAAGATCGTCTTTAGTCGTTTTGTTCCACGGTAAAGATAGTATGAAATCAAGATAGTTATGCCCAATAGCGAATTCAGGAGATGAGCTGTCCAGCTTAAGCAGTCTTTCGCATTCATCGTGAGTTGTATTTACTATGTGGTCGGGAAGTTCGGCTGAATTGACGCGGTCGATAAGCTCTTGCGCTCCGTTTCTTTGCTGAGGTAAATTACTTTCATTATCGTCCGGAGTTTTCGCTTCCAGATTTAGGCTTTCATCATTTTTTTTATTGAACCACCTTAGCATTTGCACATCCTTCTCACTGAAAATCATTATAAAATATAACGCCACGTCATTGAAGATACGACAGTTATTATCATCAATGGTCTACGTTGTTAATGTTGCATTTTGAAACAACAGGGCTTTAGCTCATTGTTTTAAGGGCAAAAAAATGTCTTAAAACTTTGTGAGGAAAGGCACAACGTCATATTGTCGCTAGTTCTGCGGAATATAACGACCCTATTAAAAATCTAAGAAACTTATAACATCACACTGATGTCGGGTTTGAGAGTAAAGGCGTTGCAAAGTGAAACATCAGATTAATCCCTCTGTGCCGCTCCAATTAGTGGTTTTCCTTGAAGTTTTGAGCTGTCTGAGTTGCATAACGCAACGGGTCGAGCGCTGAATTATAGATCCGTTTTATGTTTATTCAGAAATTACGAGTAGTTAAGTGTGTCTATTTGATTGGCATGCTTATTGATCTTTAAGGGGAGTGAGAGGAAACAAAAACGAGGAGGTTCCATGGCTACCGTTCAGTACATTATTGGCTTCTTTGATCGACATTATGCAACCCAGGCCAAAAATCAATGCAATACTTGTAACGTTGGCAAATGGGCCATTAATCGGGACCAGTTATTAACTGGCCAAAACGAAAGGGGGCTTTTCTTGAAATCATTATTAAACCGTTTTCGGCTAGGTAGCCAGAAAGCGCCAATTTCTCAGAAAGTAAATGATGAGCTTGTTAAGAATCTTTCAGAAACAACAACCGCTGGTGGAAAAATTCTTGTCGTCAGCAAAGGCGCGGCTTTCTCAGGAAGCGTCGTAAGCTACGCAATAGGAATGGCAGCTAAGACGCAAAGCAGTCTGGTTGCGCTTAACCTAGATGAACATGGTTCAGATTTCAAAAATTTCTGCGATAAGTCTGAAGAAAATATCGCTGATTTTTCAGGACAAGCTAAAGAGGCCGGCCTCCTGTTCGCACATATCGTTAAAAGCGGCAAAGAAGACGCTGTTGTGGCAGAACTCCATTGTGAAGATTGTGGCTACCGCTATGTAATGGAAGATGTCGCAGATAGAAAAACTAATACGGCTATCCCCGTATATACTCGAGCGATGCTGCGGGTAAAATAAGCCTGCAAACCAGCATTATGCTTTAAGCTTAAAAGGTAAATTATGACTCCAGAGATTATTCTAGTTATGGCAGTTCTTGCTTTTGCAATACTGCTCTTCATATTCGAATGGGTCCGTGTGGATGTAGTTGGTATCATCATGATGGTACTTCTTCCTTTGCTCGGATTGGTTACCCCTAAACAGGCAATCAGTGGCTTAAGCAGTAATGCTGTCGTATCAATTATAGCCGTTATTATCATCGGGGCCGGACTGGATAAGACCGGTGTTATGAACTCTATGGCCCGAGTTATCCTTAAATTTGCTGGTAAAAGTGAAACCAGAATCATGACGCTGATTGCAGGTACCGTAGCGATCATTTCAGGATTCATGCAGAATATCGGGGCCGCGGCCCTGTTTCTCCCTGCGGCTAAACGCATTGGTAATCAGACCGGAGTTCCGGTTGGAAGATTACTTATGCCCATGGGGTTCTGCGCAATTATCGGAGGCTGTCTGACTTTGGTCGGATCAAGTCCTCTGATTTTGTTGAACGATTTGATGATTGTTGGCGGGAAACAGTACGAACCCTTCGGAATGTTCGGTGTAACCCCCATAGGTATTGCACTGCTGGTAGCAGCTCTTATATACTTTATGCTTTTTGGAAGATTCATTCTTCCCAGCAAGGATATAGCTGAATTCTCCGGTCCTATGTCGGAACTTTTGAATGACACATATGGCGGCATTGGTTCTTTGTTTGAACTGCATGTTCCAGAGACATGGGAGTGTGATCAGGATTTGCAGACCCTAGAACTCCGCCCTATTTACTTTTCAACAGTGGTCGCCATTGCAAGAGATCGTGGCAAAGCACATAAGATTGCACCTGATGCTACCGAAGTTATCAAACCAGGTGATCATTTGGCTATAGTCGGTCACCGTGAGTTTGTTGAGCATATGTCCGAACACTTCGGATGGGAACTTCAAGGTGAACTCAGTTCTTTTGCAGAAGAGCTTTCTCCTAATAATGCCGGAATAATGGAGGGGATTGTAACTCCTCGTTCCGAGCTTGTTGGTCAGACTCTTGGGGAAATACGATTACGTAACCGCTTTCAAGTTTCACCGCTTGCAATATTTCGTGGTGAAAAACTATTTATCAGCGGCCTAAGTGATCTCAAGATTGAGTCTGGAGACGCTATTCTTCTCCACGGACGCTGGGAGATGTTCCATTTACTTAAAGAAAGACCTGATTTTGTCTTCACAGAAGAAGTAAAGGGAGAAATACTGCGCACTGATAAGGCTAAATTTGCCTTGCTGTGGCTTGGTGTGTCTTTGTTCTTGATTCTTGCGCTGCACATTCAGCTTTCCATCGCCTTACTCGCGGGAGCTTTAGGCATGATTCTAACCAAGGTTCTAAGCATTGATGAAGCATACCAGTCTGTTGACTGGATGACTGTCTTTCTTCTTGGAGGACTAATTCCGCTTGGAATGGCGTTTGAAAACACTGGGGCAGCACAATATATTGCAGCCACGATCATGTCTGCGCTCGGCCATCCTTCGACGGTGGTATTGCTGACGGTGATAGGTGTATTGACCTCGTTCTTCACCTTGGTTGCATCAAATGTCGGAGCAACAGTATTGCTGGTTCCTTTAGCCATGAATATGGCTTTGAATGCCGGTGTTGATCCACGCATTGCGGCGCTGACTGTAGCTGTTGCGGCATCTAACACATTCGTGTTGCCCACCCATCAGGTTAACGCACTAATTATGCGACCAGGCGGTTATAAAACGATCGACTATGTCCGGGCAGGTACAGGTATGACCGTACTTTACATGGGAGTAATGATCTTTACCTTGATGGTTTTGTATTAACCAAGAGCACTTGGAGCCGGGGGATTATCCCCGGCTCTTTTAATTAATTGCTCTTTTTTCAAACATAATAAGACGGATGCAGGGAACAATATCGGGATGTTTTACAATCCGATGGTGCGAATCTGCGACCGTCGTTTTTTAATTTTATAAGGAGAAACTGATGCAGCCATCTTTTTTGCAATCGCTAGGTAGTAACTTTCTCGGCAATGCCCCTAAATGGTATAAAATGGTCATTGTCGCTTTTTTAATTTTAAATCCCTGTCTTATGTTTACACTTGGAGCCACTGTCGCAGGGTGGGCATTAATTGCTGAATTTATTTTCGCTTTGGCAATGGCTTTGAAGTGTTACCCCCTTCCGGCAGGTGGTCTTCTCGCATTTGAAGCTGTAATTATAGGTCTGACTTCTCCAGAAACAGTTTATCATGAAGCCCTTAAAAACTTTGAAGTAATTCTGCTACTTATCTTTATGGTAGCAGGTATTTATTTCATGAAAGATTTTCTACAATTCACATTCACGCGCATTCTTGTTCGAGTTCAGTCTAAGATAATAATTTCTCTACTATTTTGTTTGGCTGGAGCATTTTTGTCTGCATTTTTAGATGCACTTACTGTAACGGCTGTTATGATTGCTGTTGGTTACAGTTTTTATAATGTTTACCATCGATTTGCGTCTGGTAAGAGCATGCACTGTGACCACGATCTATGTTGCGATAAGGTTGTTGTTGAAAAAAATCGTGAAGATCTTAAAGAATTTAGAGGTTTTCTGCGTAACTTAATGATGCATGGTGCGGTTGGGACTGCGCTAGGCGGAGTATGCACTCTCGTCGGTGAACCTCAGAACTTGCTTATAGCCAGCGAAATGGGCTGGCATTTTGCAGACTTTTTTCTAAGAATGGTGCCTGTGACAATGCCTGTTCTTGCCGTGGGTCTATTGACCTGCGTGGCTGTCGAGCAATTTCATCTTTTTGGATACGGTGCAAAACTACCGGGTAACATTCGTTCCCACCTACTTGAAACTGCCATAGAAATGGAAAAAAATCAGGGCCAGAAAGGTAAAACGAAACTGTTAGTTCAAGCTTTGACCGGGGTATGGTTGATTGCGGCACTTGCTTTCCATTTGGCGGCAGTAGGAATTGTAGGTCTGTCAGTGATTATTATACTCACATCTATGAACGGTATTGTTGAAGAACACCAACTAGGTAAAGCCTTTGAAGAAGCATTGCCATTTACCGCCCTTTTAGTTGTCTTTTTCTCTATTGTCGCAGTGATTCATGATCAAGGTCTATTTCATCCCATCATTGAATTTGTTCTCAGTCTTAAGGGGCAGACACAGCTTGTAGCCTACTATATTGCCAACGGTTTGCTTTCTGCAATATCAGACAATGTTTTTGTTGCAACAGTTTACATCTCTGAAACCAAGTTGCATTTCGTAAACTTGCTAGGCACCTTGCCCGGCGTAGGTATCAGTGGACAGGCGTTGATGGCAAAACTGACTGATCCTCATCTGCTTCGTGCAGATGTTGTTGCTGGCATGCCTCAAGTAACAGCTTCTAAGATCATTGATATTATGCATAATTTTGACAAGTTGGCAGTGGCAATCAACACCGGAACCAATATCCCAAGCGTTGCCACTCCGAACGGTCAGGCTGCTTTCCTTTTCCTTTTAACCTCGGCCCTTGCTCCGGTTATAAGATTATCTTACGGCCGGATGGTAGTGCTTGCATTGCCCTACACCATCACGATGTCTATAACGGGCCTTCTGGCTGTTAATTACTTGTTGTAGTTGACAGCATGCCGTCTGAAAAGCGGCATCTCTGATCCCCCGTAAGGGCTGCCCCCCTTGGGGGATCGGAGGCAGAAATTTTATGTGCAATTATGATCAAGATTAAGGATGTGGCTTATTAATCCTAATATCTTCAAATAAACCCATAGCTGGAAGATTACCGCTACCGTCATTTGCATTTTCAGGAACTCGACCCCTGATTCCATATTCCAAGTCTTTCCGTAAAAACAACAATATCCCTTGTTAACCTTCGCCAGATGATGAGTCTTGCGTAAAGGGGAGGATAATTGTGTTGAAAAATCCTAAAAAAACAGAATTAACAACCGTGATCATTGTGGTTGGGACTCCGGGATCTTTTTCTACAAACGTTCCTACACGGTCGAGACTTGGATCTGCTTTTCCAGTTCAGCGCATATTTTCACATATAGGTCTGCAATAGCTGGGAGAGAATTTAACCGTGCCTCCATGATACTTATCTTATTATTATTAAGAATGTGACGCAATTTTATTAAATGCTGTATTGTCTCAATAAGGGTTTTCGAGCGGCGTGGTTTACTAATAAATTGGTGTGCGCATGGCTTTGATTCCTCGCAGCAGATTTTGATTGTCGTCTACAAATAAAATTTTATGCTTCATTGTGTGTATTCTTATTGTTGACGGAGAAAATTTAAGAGGTATTGATATATAGTGATTTTTAGACTAAGTTATTAGATTTTTTTATACAACTTAGATTTGTAATAAAGTTCAGACATACTGTAAAAAATAAATTTATATCTGTGTGGGATAAGTAAGATGAGGGTAGAGGCTGGTTTCCCGATTTTATTATGGTTCTGTTGGTACCCAGAACGAGACTTGAACTCGTACAATCCGAAGCTCGAGGGATTTTAAGTCTGAAAATGGCCATTTCACACGTTTTCACAGGTCGTCACAGGTTGTACTTAAGTTCTTTTAATAATTGAATTTAATTTCTTTATTGACTTCACTATCTATCATTCGATATACTGCACAATACCTGTTCAAGTGGGGACAGGGTGGGGACAGAATTTGATTAGGAATGGTGAATTCATGATAAAGTGGAAATCTTCGACATATCCGGGAGTTCGTTACCGGGAGCATCCAACTCGTAAAAACGGTAGTGTGAAGAAAGATAGATATTTCTCTATCCGTTTCCAGATGGATGGTAAACGAACTGAGGAAGCTTTAGGCTGGGCTTCGGAAGGGTGGACTGCTGAAAAGGCTGCAGAAGAGTTGGCAAATCTCAAAAGAGCAGCTAGGGCAGGTAGTGGGCCGCGTACGCTTGGAGAAGCTCGCAAAATCAAAAACAGGGAACTTCGCGAACAAGAGTCCCGAGAAATTTCTCTTCACGATTATTATTACCAGCACTATTTGCCCTTTGCAAAGCAGAGCAAGCCCGGTTCTTGGGATAAAGAAGAATCTCATATGCGGCTCCATATTGACCCTGTGCTGGGAAATGTGCCGCTCTGCGATATTCAGATTCCTCAGTGGGATGATCTTGTACTTGCCTTGAGTAAGAAAAAACTGTCTCAGAGATCTATAGAGTACATTACCGGCTCATTGCGCCGTGTTTTAAAACATGCGTTACGCCGAAAGGTTGTGACCATACCTCCACCGTCTGGAAAAGACATCGGAGCAACAGCACCCAAGAATAACCGCAGACAGAGAATTATTACTCCTGCTGAGCGTAGAAAGATTATGTCCACTCTCGAAGAGCAAGATCGTTCGTCATGGATGATTACTCAGTTTGCTTTTTTGACCGGCTGTAGGGCAGGGGAAGCCTTTAAGCTTGAGTGGCGTAATGTCAGTTCTACGCACGTTATTTTTGAAAAGACTAAGAACGCTGAATCAAGGCGTATTCCGATTTCTGGCCCGCTGGCAGAGCTTATATCCGAACTGCAGCGCACTGGTCCTATAGAAAAGGTTTTCTTGAACAGCAGGGGGCTTCCTTATAATGAAGCACCAACGGCATTTGCCGGTGTAACCAAAAATCTTGGGTTCAACGAAGGACGAGACAGACTAGACCGTATCAGTTTTCACACAATTCGACATACCGTGGCCACCGAATTGGCAAAGGCTCTTGATCTCCGTTCTCTAATGGATGTCATGGGCTGGAAAGTTCCGGCTATGGCCTTACGCTATATGCACGGCGATGAGGAGGCTGCCCGCTGTGCTCTTGATATGCTTGGTGAGAGTGGAGATGGTGGTAAGGTTATTCCTTTTCGGAAGCGGGGGGAAAGTGGTTGGGAGATCAGACGCCAAACGATTTCGCAGGCTGTTCCAGAAGGTCAAATTTTTCTAGATTTGACCGATACAGAATAGGGGACGATATCAGTTTAACCGATGCAGAAAAAGAAATGAGATCAGCAACATCACTCTGATGCAAAAAACGAGAACTGCAGCATAGCCTTTACTTTTCAGGTCCTCTAAAAATGGGGAGATACCGGGCAACTACACTTGTTGTAGGTTCTTTAGTAATAACTTTATATAACCTTTTTGAGAAGTTTGCATTAGGGCTTAATCGGACATCAATGATTTTAGCAGGAAAAGATTAGTATGGGCTTTACTTTTTTTTCTATGTAATTGCTGTGGGAGATTTTTTATTTCTATAATGTCTTTGATGATGGGGTTTTTGCCATCGTATTCGTCCATATCAACATAGTAATTGAAATTTTTAATTAAAAACTCATTTAATAAATCCAATGAGTTTGTTCCTGACAGTCCATGAGGCCAGTATTCAATCTGAATGGCGGGGTCATGGTTTTTCAATATTTCTTCACATCCTTTTAATGCAAAGTATTCATATCCTTGAACATCAAACCACAGATATTTTATTTCTTCATAATGACCAGATAAAAATTCATCTAGAGCAATAGAATTTACCATTTCTACATTTGTTGATGTTGAGTTGTTATCTGTTGTAATTTTATTATCTCCGGAGCATTCTTCAGATAGCAACAGTTTTACTTTGCCTTTCTGCTCATCTACAGCATAGTTGTATGCAGAAACTTTGTCTTGCAGTTTGTTTGCATAAATATTTGACATTAGCAGGGAGTAGTTGTCAGAACTCGGTTCAAAAGCAATGCATTTAGTGACATTTATATTTTCAGAAGCTTCAAGAGTCGATGTTCCAATATTTGCACCGACATCAACAAAAGTCCCTTCTTTTGATTTATTAAAATATTTACTTATTTTAAAAAAATGATCTACATCATTTTCTAATAATGTTTCTATAATTGTTTTTATGTTGTGTTCTTTAAATAAAACATGTTTATCTTGGTAGTAATTGAATAGATACAAACCATTATGTGTCATGGAATTTTGTATTAATACATTAAAATTATCATCCAGAGTAGTTTGTACTGTGGCATTTTTCAATTTGTACTTAAATATAAAGTTGTACGCAAAGTCAATTTTATTCAAAGGAAGCCCATAAGAGGTGAGCTGCTTTGCTATATCAACTATAAAAGAGCTGGCTATAATGATCATGTCATATTCACAATTGCCAATTAAGTCTGGGGGCTTTATTTCAAGGCCATTTTTTTGCTTTCCCCAAAGTTCATGATTGTTATCAGTCAACATGACTATTTCATAATTGGAAAGCAAAGTATCAATAATTGACGAGTAGATGCATCCGCCTACCCCAAAAACAACAATCTTTTTTTTCATTTTAATACTCTTTTATAACCAGATTGACTGTACAGGCCGAATTTTAAATGTTTTTTTCAGGTTTATATATTTTGCTTTCGCGTATGGTTAATGGGCGTAATGTGTCAGATCATAATAGTTCAATTATGCTGATCATATCAGAAACACGTTGCCTGTTAAAAAATGTCTATCATAAACGCTAACTCGTTACAATTACACTGTAAGAATACAAAGGTCTGCATTTTTCACGGAACTTAGGTTTCCGCATTTAAACAACCTCCTTCATGGCTGTTTTATCAGAAATCTCTACTTTGTGCTGGGACTGTTATACGGGAGGGCTACACTTTAATTGTTATTTGTTGATAATTAGAGCAAGTATCTAAAAAGATGTCTATCCTTACTTGTCATTTTTAACATGAAGTCTGAACTTATTCTGTAATCATCTCTTTTTTAGGCGCTATGCAAGGTAGCGTTTAACGGGGTGGATCCTCTGCAGAAATGTGCATTTCGGGAATAGCTGTTACAAATACACCATTCCAATCCTTAATATAGCAATGTTCTTTTTCAATTTCTTCAGCAATATTCCAAGGCAAAATCAGTACTACATCGGGTTTTTCCTGCCGCAGACGTTTAGGGGCGTACACAGGAATATGAGAGCCGGGCATATACATGCCTTGTTTGCTAGGAGCTTTGTCTACACAAAAATCAATTAAATCTGATTTTATACCGCAAGCATTAAGAAAGGTATTCCCCTTGGCTGCAGCTCCATACGCGGCAACTTTTTTGCCATTCTTATTTTGTTCTAATAAAAAATGAAGTAGTGCATTTTTGGTAGTTTTAATTTGCTGCTGAAAGTTTGTGTAATAAGCAAGGGTATGCATATTGGCCTGTTTTTCTATCTGATATAATCGAGAAACAGAAAGATGTTTTTTATGTACAGAGTTCTCAGTATGTGTAGCAAAAATACGCAATGATCCGCCGTGCGTAGGCAATTGTTCTACATCAAAGATACGCAGTCTTTGCGTTTCAAAAATGTGACACACTGTAGAAAATGATAAGTATGAATAGTGTTCCTGATAGATAGTATCAAACTGGTTATTCGTAACGAGTTCCATAACATGCGGAAATTCCATAGTGATAACACCATTATCTGCCAAAAGAATCTTCATCCCTCTTACAAAATCATTAATATCAGGAACATGAGCTAGTACGTTATTACCCAACAAGACGTCTGCTTTTTTACCTTCTTTTACAAGTTTTTCGGCCAGTGTTGTTCCAAAAAAATATTGCACGCAAGGGATTGATTTTTCTTTTGCCACTTGTGCCGTGTTTCCTGTTGGCTCTATACCAAGACAGGGAATTTCGCGCTCAACACAGTGTTGTAGTAAATAGCCGTCATTGGACGCTATTTCTACCATAAAAGAATGAGCACCAAGGTCAAAGCGGTTTTGCATCATGGCTACGTATTGGCGTGCATGCTCCACCCATGAAGAAGACATCGAGGAAAAATAAACATAATCGTTCGTAAAAATATCGTCTGATTTTTTATATTCTGCCACTTGTACAAGAAAGCAGGACTCACACACATATACGTGCAGCGGATAATAAACTTCAGGCTCCTCCAATTGCTTTTTAGTTAAAAAAGCATTTGAGATCGGTTGGTGGTGCAAGTTTGCGAAGCTGTGTGTGAGTGGGGTGTTACAGTGTCTACAATTCATATCTGTATTCCTAAAAAATGTGCATCAATCTGTGGGAAGTGCCTATCTCGATCTGAAATATCCTGAGGAGGGAGTGGCCAGTTTATAGAAAGAGTTTGGTCGTTGTATAGTAGCCCCCCTTCCGCCTCAGGCGCATACATTGTAGTGTGCAAATATAGCAAACGGGTGTTTTCTTCTAAGGTTTGAAAGCCGTGAGCAAAGCCTTCTGGAATAACAATAGATTTATCGTTTTCTGCTGAAAGGATTTCCCCGTGCCAGTGTAAAAAAGTGGGAGAATATCTACGAATATCCACTGCCACGTCGAAACATTTTCCTTGTAGGCATCGGATTATTTTATATTCCGCATGGGGAGGATGTTGGAAGTGCATCCCTCGTATAGCTCCTTTAGAACGGGTGAAGGACGTATTTATTTGGGCGATAGGCTTGTGCAAGCCTGCCAGCTTTAATTCTTTCTGGCAATAAAGTCGTGTAAAGCTACCTCTATCGTCTTCGATGGGAGCGAGCTTCATTAGAAATAAACCTTGTATAGGGCATGGAATTATGTGCATCTATATCTCTTTTATTGTTGTTACTGGCACATCTTAGCTGCATCGTTGAATAAGCCCACGTCTTGTTAATATTTAGACTAGAGACTTATGGATTTAGTTTTCTTTACCCAAGGATAAAAAATATTCTATTTGCTGCATACACAAGCTGTAGGCATTCTCGCCTTGTGCCAATTTTAAGAACCAATCTGCTGTCCATGTAATACTGTCTGTAAAGGACAGTTTGGACTGCCATTGCAACTGTGTGTGCGCTTGCGTGCAGTCGAGTCCCAAGTATACGGCTTCATGAGGATGAACGTTTGTGTCGAGGAATATCTTACTGCCATTCCAGTATGTTGAGAATTGTTTAACGACTTCTCCAACGGTATGCGTTTCCTGATGCATAGGCCCAAAATTCCAACCTTTGTCATAGGTTGCAGGCTCTTCTATGAGCTTTTTGGCAAGAAGCAAATATCCATACAGAGGGTCAAGCACATGTTGCCATGGGCGCGTTGCCGTAGGGTTCCTGATAGAAACCGATTCATTTTTGGCGAAAGCTCTCACCATATCTGGAATTAGACGGTCTTTGGCAAAGTCTCCACCACCAATTACATTGCCTGCACGTACAGAGGCAAGAGCTTGTCCTGTTTTTATAAAAAAACTTTGTCTATATGCATGGGTAATAAGCTCAGCACAGCCTTTACTGGCAGAATACGGATCGTCTCCCCCCATAGAATCAGATTCTTTATAGGCGTAGGGCTCACCAATATTTTGGTAACATTTATCACTGGTGACAATAATTGTGCATTTTACGGATGGCGTAGATAGAACCGCATCTAACACTGACGCGGTTCCCATGACATTTGTATTGAAGGTTGCAAAAGGTGATTCATAAGAGGGGCGCACAAGAGATTGGGCCGCAAGGTGAAGCACTATATCCGGTGCACAATTTTGTATTTTCTTTTGCACAGTTTGATTGTCTAGAATATCTGCATGCGTGTGCTCAATATGCTCAGAGATATGGGCAAGCTCCCATAGACTTGGGGTCGAAGGTGGAGAAAGAGCATATCCATGCACTATTGCGCCCATAGAATGGAGCATGCAGGCAAGCCAGCTTCCCTTAAAACCTGTATCGCCTGTAATAAATACTCGTTTGTTCTTGTAGAAATCTACCAAGTTTTCCATGCAGCTTTCCCTGAGTTCCACATGGCATTCAGTCGCTCGGTGTCGCGTATAGTGTCCATCCAGCCCCAAAATCCCTCATGTTTATACACCATAAGTTCACCTTGCCGTGCTAAATTTTCAAGAGGACCATATTCAAAATCGCAATTTTCATCAAAAGTTAGATAGTCAAAAATTTTTATATTTAATACAAAAAAACCACTGTTTACAAAGTTATTTTGCCCTGCTTCCGGTTTTTCTCTGAAACTGGTTACTTGAGAGTCTTTTATTTGCAATTCTCCAAACTGGTTCCCAGGAGAGACCCCTGTTAAAGTGGCTATTTTCCCATGGGAATGATGGAAATCAAGCAAGGCATCGAGGTTAACGTTAGCAACACCGTCACCATAGGTCATCATAAAGGTGTCACCAGTAATGTATTTTTCAATTTGCTTGATGCGACTACCTTTTTGGCTGTTTGCACCGGTGTTTGCAAGAGTAACTGTCCAATCGGCTTCATCATTACAATTGTGGCAACGCAATGTTTCGGGGGCTCCGAGTTTTAGCGTTATGTCATTAGTCATCCATTCATAGTTTACAAAGTAGTCTTTTATCATCTCGCCCTTATATCCAAGAGGAAGAACAAACTCCTTGTGGTTGTACTGCGCATATATTTTCATGATATGCCAAAGAATGGGATGCGTTCCAATGGGGACCATTGGCTTCGGACGAAACTCTGTTTCTTCACGAAGACGAGTGCCAAGTCCTCCGCAGAGAATGACTGTTTGCATAAGGTATCCGTAAGTTTTTATAAGGTTTTATTGGTACCCGTCAGACGAGCTAGCAGCACCTCTTTGTAGGGATCGAGGTTGTCAGGCATGCCATAAACAAGTTGCATACAGCTTTTACAAAACGGAATTTTTTTTCTGTCCCCTTGTAGAAACTCTATTCTATATTTATTAAATTCTTTCGAATTCCAAATAGACTCTACAGGAGTTTTGTTCGCGTCTCCAATAATGTACTTATGCTGCCAATCTAGGAAGCAAATGCTAACAAAACCATCTGCATTAATTGACATAGAGTAAAATACGTATGGGCATGTATCTACAGAATCCAGTGGTTGTCCATAAATACCGATGTCATAGTTGCCTTCCACTTTTTCAGAAACATCAAACTCTGGCCAGCACGGGGCAACATGTTCCACAAAAATTTTGTCTGATATAGGGCTAAAATATTCATAGAACAGTTTTTCAGTTTCAGGGGTAAGGATTTCCTTAACTGTTTTAATTAATATTTTACAATCGCCTCTATTTTTATAAAGGGTTGCAACATTTTTACGGTACTGGTCGAAATCTACTTTTGTGTGAGTAAAATCTTGAAATTGTTCGTCGCTCATACCATCTAAAGATATATTGATTTGATCAAGGCCAGCCTCCATAACCGGAATTGCTCGTTCAGGTGTCAGCAACGAACCATTGGTGGTGGTATCAATGGATAGTACCTTAGAACTTTTCTTTGCATACGCAACCATTTCTGCAAGATGTGGGTTTAAGAATGGTTCTCCATCTTTATACATCCGCAATACTTTTATATTATCAGGAAACTCTTCAAGATCATCGATTATTTTTTTGAATAAATCTTTAGAAAGTAAGCTGTTCTTTCGACGAGATTTGGCAATTAAATCATTATTCCCAGTTGGGCAAAAATTACATTTAAAATTGCATACACTTGCAGGGTCTAAAAAGAGAACAAATGGCGTTGAAAGAGGAATGACGTCCTGCAAGGGAGTTCGGTCATGCTGGTTTATTCTGGTTTGTAGTTCGGCGCTCATGTGCTGCTCTTTATATAGAGGGTTGGTGCATAATTTTACTGGTTAAATGCGTTAGGATATTCTTTTAAGATAACCGTCCGAACATATCGTTGTCTGTAGTTTATCTTCAAGATTTTTATCTATTTCAAAATTGCTATTGTTTTTCAAAAACTCCCATACAGCTGTTTTGGGATTGTTCCCTTTGCCCCAAGGACGGTCGCTGTAATCATTCTCTTTTGCCAAATCTTCAATAATAGTATCAAATACAATACAGTAGCTGCCCTTGGTTACAAAGGGGGTGTACAGGTTTAGTTCTTGAAGCACATGTTCATGCGTGTGGTTTGAATCAAAAATAATGAGAACGCGTTCCTTGTGAGCCGCAACAGCTTTTACTTTTTCCACAATGCGGTCTGAAGTAGAGCTCCCTTCCAACAACGTTATCCGCTTTTTCATGGGGTGTTGCATGATACGAGCAAAATTATGTGGGCGTATATCAATATCAATCCCAATCACATCCCCGTCAATTCCCATCATTTCGAGCAGTGAGGCATAAAAAATAACCGAGCCCCCGCGCGCAACACCCGTTTCAACAATCAGGTCAGGTTTTATATTCCATATGATTTCCTGCAAGGCGATAAGATCTACCGGTTGTTGCAGTACGGGCATTCCCATCCACTGGAAATTAAAGCTGTAGTTATTGGCTCCTGTGGCGGAAAGCCATTCTTTGCTCAGCCTTTTGCACTCTTCTGACTGACCAAGTTTTTTGATATTACTAGTTACAAAACTATCAAATTCTTTAAAATCATCCATAATATACTCCAAATAATATCTTTAGTAACAGTATAAAACAAAGTCTCCAAAAACAGGTGCGTGCCATCGCACTGCAAAGGTGTAGTCTGGAATAATATTTTTTATGAATTCTACGATTTCATAAAGATCCGAAGGATAATGATAAATACAAATGGCAATTTTTGGGCGACAATTACGAATAGTTTCTTGGGCACCGCGTAGGAACGCCATTTCCATACCTTCAATATCAACTTTAAGAAATGTTACCGGGCGTCCATCCAAATAGGAATCCAGTGTATATACAGGGACACAATCAGTATTCTCATCTGAGTTTGATAGGGGCGCTAAGCCATGCCGCAGGGCATCTTCGGATACGTATGTACAGGAAAGTTTAGTGTTTTCGTCCGAGAGACCTGCTTTTTCCAAGGTTATCTTCTTGGTGTCAATAGCCCATTCGGTCACAAGTCTTTTCATTCTAGCTTGTAAGGCAGGAAATTGTCTTTCTCCAGGTTCAAAAGCATATAAATGACCGAAGGTACCTAGGTTTTCCCAAATGAAATGCTCTATACTGTCCCCTACAAACGCTCCGGCATCTACAAATGTTTCTTCAAAGTTCCCACTGAACTGCGGCAAAGAAAAATACATATTTTTTTCTATAACTTCATAACAGCTATCAAGTGAGCTTGTAAGCATGGAATGGAGGATAGCGTTGTAGACTTTTTTGCTTTGTGCATCACCCAGAATGTTGTCCCGAACATTAGCTATGCGGGCGTAGTTTTTTACTATGAAATAAGCGTCAAAGGATAGAACCGTTGTATATTTATCACCTATGGAGCGAGTGATCTCTTGTACATAGTGTCGAGCCGTAATCAGTACGGAGTTGATTTTTATAGCTGCTCCTTCTTCCGGCAATAAGACAGGGACATTCGAAATAGTGGTACCCTTTTTTCTAAGATCTTTATCAAGAAAGCAACGTATATTAGCCCCTTGTTGATCCAAATAGTTGGCTGCCCACTTTCCAACCATGCCCGCACCGTACAAGGCGATACCTGCTGCAAAATCTGCATCGATATTTTGTACAGAGGGTTGCAAAGAGCTCACAATTTTTTCAATTGCTTTTGTACTATAATCAAGAGGGTATGTTGTCATGGTTTATACCAATTTAAATATTTGCTTGGGGTTCCAACCTAAGGCTACAGCCGCTTTATGAATAGCGTCATAGTTGACCACAGAAGAGATGACGAGACATGTCTCTTCATTATTATAAATATGAGCAGCTTCTTCGGGAGAAAGAATCGTTTCGGTTAAGAGTCGTTGTCCTTGCTTGAATTGCGATGCATCGCAGATGGCGATTTCTTTAGCATCAATATACGGAAGTATGTACATAAGCAGCATAGATACTCCCCAAAATAGTATATTTTGACATGCTAAATTATTCTTTTCTTTAGCAACTTCCTGAAAATATTGCAAAGAATCTTGTACGTATGTGGATATACTATGCGTAGGAGTTGTCTTAACAGGCAAAGTCGTAGCGCGAGTTCTCTTTTGTGCAGTAATAGCGAGAAAAGGATAATCAACATCGCTTGATTCTGCGATGCCTTGTTCAATAGAACGCACATAAAAACCAGCGTTTCTTAGTGCCATGCTCAACGCATGTGGAGAAAAATGATTAATGTGCTCTTGAACACCTACCCAGAATCCCTTGCAAGGAGTTTGCTTTGAGTAGCGTGAACCATCAGGGACTTCGAGGATAAGATACCCGTCGTCTTTGAGGACGCGTGCGCATTCTTCTAAAACCGTATTAACGTCAAGAGCGTGCTCTAACACATGAAAACATGTGACGACATCAATTTCGGAACGAGAAAAGGGTAGATTATATATATCGCCGTTTTTAAAATGTGGTGCGTTTTGCTTATTTACCGGTAAGCTTTTTACATCAAGGTCTACTCCAAAGCATTCAAGTTGGGGATATTCACTTTTTAACCAATTTAAAAAACCACCGCGCCCGCAGCCTATGTCGGCAACGGTGCTAAATGACACTAAAATTTGTGAGACAAGTTCTGTGTAGCGCTTAAATTTTGTAATGTTCCCGGGAGCATCTACAGCAAAGTGTGTGCTGTCAAAATAAATAGCTTCGTTAGAATAATATTCAGTAAGTTGTTTACTAGAAACAGTACTCAGCCAAACATAATTACACTTTGAACAGGTTCTGTATTCGGCAGTACCTGCGAATATGGACTCATTAAATCCGCATAGCTCATGTGATGCTACCAGCTTGCTTTTACCGGAGCATATCGGACAGGTATGTTGTAGAACCGAGTCTGTCATGCTTTAAACCTTTGTATGATATCTTGCGACGCACTATCTATGCAGTCGACTTGACAGTAACGGATGTGGCCACATTGGTTACACACCGCAACCTTTTGTCGTTCTAACCTTAGATGTGCAAGTTGCAACACGCGCAGGGCTTCACTGTTCCAAATTTCTTTAATAGGTTGTATCTTAGTATCTCCGAGAATCAATTTTTGTTCCCAGTCAGGACAACATGCACTTACCGTACCATCGGCATTAATAGCCATAGCGTAAAAAAGGTAGGTGCATATTTGCTTTTCGCCACCGTTCTCGCCATATTGATGCTCATCTTGTATCGGAAAGCCACCTCTCTCCACAATATCAAAGCCTGGCCATATGGAGCTTAGGTTTTCAATAAAGATAGTGTCGCAGTGCTCAGAGAAGATGTTTAAAAAAGTTTCTTTATCTTTTTCTGTTAAATAATTACCCGGGATTTTAATATTTATCTTTGTATTTTCTTTATGCGCGTAGAGCCATTGAATATTCTTGACAAACTGCTGGAAGTCAATGTTGACACCGCAAACTTTTTTATATTGAGCCTCATTAACACCCTCTACCGAGATGTTAATCACATCTGTTCCAGCATCAACAAGACGAGTGGACAGTTTATTGGTCAATTTTGCTGCATTTGTTGTCAGATGGATCGCCTCAACATGACCGCTTGCCTTTGCATAGGCAAGCATTTCACTTATATGCGGGTTGAGTAGCGGTTCACCAATTTTATTGAATCGTATCACTTTTATTTTTTGAGAAAATTCCCCAAGACTATCAATAATTCTTTTGTACAAATCAAAGTCAAGAATAGAACTTTTTACCCCTGCACTACGCAATAAGTCTTGATGCCCTGTTGGACAAAACTTGCACCTGAAATTGCAGGCGCTTGACGGATCTATATAAAGCAAAAATGGTGTTTTTACTGGTAAAATTTCGACAAGATTTTGCCTGCCGTCTTGTTGTAATTTTGACTCATATTCCGCAACCATATGTGTCCCCTTTTATTGTGGTATCGCATAAAAAATTGCGGAGTTACCACAATAGTCATGCAAATAAAAATAAAGTTTATACTTCTCTAGCGATATAAGGAATTGAGGGATTTCTTTTAGTCCATCAGGAGAATGGTCTGCAAAAACCATTAGAATGGGGCGATGTTTTTCAATGCAATTTTTACCGCCTTTTAGCACAGCTAATTCTGCACCTTCAACATGAACTTTAATAAAAGTTGGCTTGGCGCCTTGAAGACAATCAATCGTTGTTGTTTGAACTATAAGAACGCCGTCTTCTGCAAGAGATGATGCAAAGTCAAGACCTGAACGAAACGGCGCCTTTTTTATAGTATCACTTACAGCTAGTGACTCTATCTTAATATTGTCTTCTAAATGACCACTTGTAGCAATAGTATACATTTGTGGGTCAGGTTCAAAACCATGAACGCCTATAAATTGTTCTTTGGTATACTGTTTAAAGGCTGCAATAGTTTGTCCTGCGTGCACTCCACAGTCTATTAAAAACTCTTTTTTTGATGCAGGTGGAATGCATGGAGCTTTAAAATATTTTTGGCCTGTTAATACAGGGTAATCTTCGTAAATTTTTTCTTCGCGAGCAATGCGCCACCATAAAAACTGTAGAAAATGGGCCGCGGAAGTCTCATCATGAGAAAGGGAAGTAAAGATGCTCTTCAAACACGTTTTATTGGGTGCTTCCAGCATCCAGCCGTTGGGCATAATTTGAGGGAATGCCGCTTCGCTCAAATCATAAAAATGGTATATTTCAGCACAGCCTAATTCTTGCAGAAATTTTTTTATCGGGACGTAAGGTAAAGTGGCTATGCAAACAATAAAGGTGAATGTCTTTTTATCATGCTCTGAAATATCCGCGGGGTGAATTACAGGAATATTATGAAAATTCTGCTCACGGCTGTGGGCATCAATGAAATATACAGGCTCCATGTTTACTCGCTGCATACAATCTAGCGCCATTTTGCCCATGCTCCCCGCGCCATATAGGGCGATCTTTTCTGGGGAGCGCGGAAGCAATGATCCAGGCTCAAGAGGTGTTCCCTTTAGCAATATTTTAAAGTCCTGTAAAAAGCTTTTAAGCATAATATTATAGTAATCATTTTAAATGTTTATGGTGAAATTATATTTAGTTTGCTAACATGTTATTGCAAGAAACGAAACACCTTTTATATTCACCCAATACTCCGCAGTGCGGGTAGGAGCATTGTTTTGACTTTGTCGTATTTCTACTGTTTTATTTCTCGTACTATTCTTGATGCGTATAGTAATTTCACATCTTTTAAAAACCGTGCATACTGATGAATGCTGCCTTTTCCTTCGGCAAAATAGATGTCGTGTAATGTGTTCAATTTATCACACATCTCCTCGGGTAGAGGGTTGGGGGAAAACGAAAATGTTGTGCTGAATATATTTTGCACTTGCTCATCGACAAGGCTGCATAAGAATAGCCCCGTGGCAACATCATTTTGCCTAGCTTGCGCAAGGGGAGGACAGTTAAAAATACATGTTTTTTTAGGATGAGATAAGAGTTCAGTATATACCATATTCCATGCATTCACCATGGTCGTAGTAGTATGCTGCATTGCTGCGTGTCTTTTTGAGTTTATGCCCATTTGCAGCCGTAATTCCGGATCACTGGCAAGTAGCTCTATTGCGTTAGTAAAGGCTTCAGGACTATTTGCTATAATGCCTGTTATCCCGTTCTGTACAATGCTGGACTCTGGCCCGTTATTTAGTACCACTTGTGGAATACCTGCAGCCATAGCCTCCACAAGCACCTGTTCTCCTGTTCCATAATGATCAGGGGTAAGGGGGTAGGCGAAAATGTCCATTTCAGCCAATACAGAAGGAACATTCGACACCTTCCCGAGAAAGTCGAATTTGCTTGCTACTCCTTTTGTTTGTGCCGTTGTCTGAATAGTATTGTGGCTATCTTCGCCACAAATTATAAAACGAATATCAGGTGTTGAAACAGCGGCAAGTATATTAATGCTATCTCTGTGCATCTTACAGTAATCCACCGTCCCAACATAGCCAACGACAATTCCTGAATGTTTCACAGGAGTAATTTTTGTAAATTCAGTGGTATCACAGCAAGAGGTAATGTTGCAGATATGATTTTTACGCCATTCTTCAGATTGAGCCTGTACGCTTGGGGCTTTAAGGCTGTATTCAGATGTTGTAACAAAAATTTCCGGAAAAGTTAGAGCAGCAGAAGGAAACATATTTGGGGCATGGTGGCCATTACAATGTGCCCACAGAACCACACGTGCTGCACCACCAGAAAATGCCCAGAGGAATTGATATGTTAACGGGTGATTCCAGAAGTGAATATGCACAATATCAGAGGCGCGTGCCATAGCATGCAGGGCAGGGCTTAACGATGACATTTCACTATGTACTGTGTGCCCTTGTGCCCTTGCCCACTCTTGGCTGTGTGCATTCATATCTTCAAAAGTAACAATTTCCTGCTGGTACCCATAAGAATCTTGCAGTCCATCAATAAGCGTGCGCAAGACTGAACCAACGCCACCTCCAAAATGCGGAGTTATGTGCAGGACATTAGTCATGGTTCTTAAATCTCAATACTAGGGTCACATAGGTCATAAATACTGAGTATCTTTTTGTTTTTAAACCTTTCATTTATATAAGAAGAAATAGTGGGCGCAAAAACTGGAACAAGGGGGACGATTATATCAATATCCTTTTCTTCTATAACTTTTGGTGCGTGAATTAACTTTTCTGCAATATAATTGCCTTGTTTAAATTGGGATATATCAATTAGAAAAACACCACTATTCTGCACGACTGTTGATTTGTGGATAAGCTCAACGGCATAATCTGCCATACCCCATAGCCCTACGTTTGTTTTGGAGAGAAGCTGTTCAAGGTTGGAATCAATATTTGTAACAATTTCTTGTGGTATTGGCGGGAGGGTTTTGTAAGCGCAGTTTGAGCAAGAAGCAAAAGACAGTGAGAACAATCGCACGTTACGCGCTGAATTGATGCTGCCACACTGCGGGCAACCCCATGTAAAATCAATTGCACCAGGTTCGTTAGACAAAGCAATATCCGAATATGCGATATTTTGAGTTTTTTCCATGTCTAACACTGAAATAGTATTCGTTAAGTCTCTCATTTCGCTGTCTGACATTTTGCTGACATTGATATAAGGGCAACCATCTTTTAGGAACTGCGCTCTGTCTTCTATGAGATTATTAGCAAGTGCATGTTTATATAAATAACTTCCGGGTAATGTTCGGATCATTTTTAGGGAAATTGTATATTCTTGATTGTTTTTCCACCACTGTAGCGTATTACTTGCTGTCTCTTTTGTTTCAGAAATATCGCCAAAAATAAAATTACCCACAGGGCTTAGACCATTTCGCCTAATTATTTCAAGGGCGTTCTCGCTTTGTTCTACTGTGATGTTCTTACGCATACTTTTTAAAATAGTATTATCTGCACTTTCCAGTCCGAGGCATAAGCTCTGGCAATTAGCTCCTTTCAAAATTTGGACAAGCTCATCAGTTATGCCGTCTACTCTAAATGAGGCACTCCAGCGAAGATTGTAAGTAACAATTCTTCTGCAGAATTCTTCGACTCTTTCTATGGTGCTTGCAAAAAGTTCATCTAGGACAAAAATAAAATCAAAATCATGTTTAGACATCATAAAGTCTAACTCTTCAAATATAGAATCTATCGAGCGTTGACGATATTTATTCCCGACCGTGTGAAAGCAGAAAGTGCAATTATAAGGACAGGAACGACTACAAAGAAGAGACAGTGCTTTATCAACACCGGCAATATCAAGCAGGGAGCTTGTGTGGTTTTCAAGATATATATCTAACTCGAATCCTTCGTAATCTGGGTACGGGATGGCATCGATGTTTTTAATTTCTTCACGCGGTTTGGTTTTTATCCAGCTGTCTTCTTCAGAATAAATAATTCCATCAATATTTTCTTGAGGGATATTTTTTTCAAAACAGGCGCATAGCTCACAGTTGGTAACTTCACCTTCTCCGATTATACCATAGTCAACGTACTCCAGGGCTTCCATTGCCGCCTCTGGATCACCTGTTATCATGCCGCCGCCGCAAACAGTTATAATGCTATCACAGCATTTTTTTGCAACTTCGAAAATTATTTTAACTTGAGGAAATTCTGTAGATAATCCCCCGGAAAGTACCACATCAATATTATTGGAGGTGATAGTGTTTTTAAGAGCAGTATATGGATCTTCTCTATGATTAAGATTCAGTGTTGTGACTGCAAATCCTTGAGCTTTTAAGGCTCCGGAAATATAGGGAATTCCTAAAGGAAAGATGTACTCTCCGCCCTGATTATCAATAAATCTTGGCATAACTATCAATAGGTTCAAGGGTCTGCTCTTTTTTTCCATTATATTTTCCCTGTTTTTTTGCCCCAGAAAGCAAATGGCTCATATGTGGGATATGGGTAATATCCTTTATTCAATTCAATGCTATATCCTTGTGCCACAAAAAAATCTTCCACAAGAGATGATACTGTTCTTGGGTTGCCGCTGCAAATGTTCATGATGCCGGACTTGTTTACGCTGAGTGCTAAGTCTACTAATTTTTGGGCGACCTGTTCGACAGGAAGAAAATCGCGTATTTGATCACCTTTGGACATATTAAATATCTTGTCTTTATTTGCGATGGCTTTATTGATTTGAGAATATAGTGAACTTGGAGCTTGCCCCTCGCCATACATATAAAATAATCGCGCCCATTGAAAAATAACAGGTGTATTTTTAAATGTATTTTCTAGCGTTATTCGTAGCATGTTTTTACCTTTACCGTATTCGGTGACAGGAGCGGGTGGTGTATTTTCAGTAAGCTCTCCTTCTGTCAGGCCGTATTCAAAGCAAGTTCCGGCTACAAGTAAGTGGTTTGCTCCTTGCTCGATCATTTTTTTTAAGAAGGTAATACTTTCCTGATAGTTTCGCTCTGTATGGATGGTGTCGTTATAGTTTGACAGCCCCCCCCATGCCAAATGAATGATCCGTTCAGGTCTATTAAGGTAGGTGAAAACTTCGTCAGGAATGCGGGCTAGATCAAGTTCCTTGCAGTCCACACCAGAAAACCAGCTTTTTTGCTTGTTTTTTTCAAGACTCCGCGTGGTTGCTGTAACCTCATGGCCTTGTGCTAGCAATGCTTTGACAACATAGTTTCCGATGAAGCCTGAGGCCCCTGTGACTAGTATGCGCATACTTATAGTTTGCCTTCGTGAAGTTTCTGTAGCTATGCTGTTTTATAAGTGGCATAGCGAGTAGGTTGTGGATCCCAAAAACATATATTAAGAACATATTTGTTACTTTGTTTAGTGATTTTAAAAAATATCCTATTTTGATTCGTATCTTTTAAGGATTAGCTCATATTTGAATAAAGCCTTTTGCCTTAACTCATTTCTTTGACTTTCTGTGATGTCTAACATTTTTGCCAAAGTCATTGCTTGTTTAAGCCAAAAACCTGGATAATTATTTGTCTTAAAAATCTTTTTGTACCTATTATATATTTCTGCAGAACTTTCTGTTCTACCTATTCTGCGTCCAAAAAAAATATTAGGAGAATATAGAAGTTTTCCTTTTACAAGGTGAGATCCTACCCATAATAAATCCACTAGGCCTGTTGCATTGTTTGTAGAAATCTCTAATGCATTATTTTTTTTATACAAGCCATAGAGTATTGATCCATCGCTTAAATTTTTCATTAAACTATTTATACGCTCAAAGACATCATTGCTTTCCAGATCTTTAGCAAAAGTATACCGAAAAGACTTAATTAAGTGATCCTTTTCATCATAGTAGTTAACTCCAGTGTAAGCTCCTGCAGCTTCAGGATTATTTTTACATAAGTTAAATAGGCATTTAAAATGATCTTTACTTGTATAAAAATCATGCCCACCACTTACCGCGACATAATCACAAGAAGTATTTCTAATTAAATGCATGTAGTTTTCGAATGGCCCTAAATTGCTGGGGTGCCTGACGTATCGTACACATGGATATTTTTCTTCATAATATCTACAAATTTGTTCTGTTTCATCAGTAGAACAATTATCTCCGATAAACACTTCCTGAACATCTTGAGCTATACAGCTCTCCAGCAGTGTATTCAAATGCTTTCCTTCATTGAATACAGGGATTAATATAGATACAGGTATTGACATTTTTAGCTCTTCTTTGTTGATTTTTTGGAAAATTTCTTTATTCTACTTAATTCTTTCATAAAGAGCCTTTTGGAGCATAATTAATCTGCTACTTCTCATTCATTTACCTGTCATTTTAAAAAAGGTATTCTGAATGACGATTGAAATTATTAAAAACGAGAATAAGCCTTTGTTTCTTCTATGTTTCACTAAAAATTTTCATTAGAACCTCACGCCATCGCTTCGCATGCTGCTTACGCGAAAACTTATCCCAGTAGCGCGATTCGGCTTTTTCGGACATAGCCTCGAGTTCATCAGGATTTTGCGCTAATCTTATAATATGCTTTGCCAAATCTTGAGGTTTATCAAGAGAAAACATCAAACCTGTTTCATCATCTACTATTAGCTCAGGAATTCCGTATACATCAGAAGCTACGCATGTCCTACCCAGAGCCATTGCTTCAAGGATGGAGAGGGGAAGGGCTTCTTCTCTTGATGGGAGGACTAAAAGGTCTGAGGCGTGAATATAGTCTAGGGCATTCTCTTTAGATCCTAGAAAGTGAATTTTTTCAGAATACGGCTTACCTTTGCTCATCTCTACTATTTCATTTCCACCCCGATCAGCCAGAACAGGTCCAATAAATATAACCCGAGCCGAAGGTACTGATTCTAATATTTCGTCCATTTGATTTAGTAGGATGTCTTGTCCTTTGCGGTGCTGAATACTAGCCAGGCAAAGGATCAAAAAATCATTTTTTGGCAATCCTAACTGTTGCCTTACAATTTCAGGAGGACGGGATTTCACTTCTGTGGCTTCATCTTCACGGATGCAATTCAGAATGCTGAACCACTGCTTATCCTTTTGTTCGGGCAGACTTTTCCATTCCTCTGTTACTGTGCGTGAAACACTTATGTTAAATTTGTACCGCTCCAATGTTTTTAACATCACAGGAAGTGAACCTGCGTCGGTGATTTCGGCTGAGTAGTGGTAAGGTGAATTATGGTGCATGTAAACAGATGGACAATTAAATGTTAGTCCTAGCTGCTGCAAATACTGGTCTGGGTCAAAGCGGATACCTTCAATAATTATAAGGTCAGCTTTGTTTTCCGGCTCACGGCAGGGTAGCCATTCGCCGTTGATAAACTTCTGTTTCTCTTTACCCAGATGACTATGAAGTTCTTTTTTTACGGTAGTAATCCAATTGGGCCATGCTGCGTCTTTCTTGCTCCGCAACATGTGATACTGGCGCGAAAATTCAGCTATTCCAGAGGGGAGTTCTGTAGTTAAAGGCGTTATGACCGTGACTTCGCATAAATCATCATTACTGAGCAAGCTGCCTAGGGTCATAAATTTTGCTTGAGAAACACCATTAACTCCGCCACCAATATATCCGAATGCATTGGTTACATACCATATTTGCTTGCGGTTTTTATGGGATCTTTTGTCATCGCCCTTTAAGGGAACAGTGGGAAGTTTTATGCTGTGTTTTTCAGCGAGTGCCCGCGTTCTTTCGGCGGCACTCAAAAGTTCATTTGATATTTGAAATTCAAAAGTTTTAGTCAGGGCAAGTCTTGAATCCGGGGATAAAAGAATAGCACCTTCTAAAAAACCCATAGCTTTATCAGATTGCTCAGGCAAATCAGCTTGATAGCAAAGGATGGTGGAGAGGATTCTTAAAATTTGTTTATCCCAGTGCCAAAGGGATAAGTAGAATGATCCGGTACTGTATGCGGCTGCAAGATCCCCTTTTTTGAGCAGAGAATCCATCAAAAGCAGGACAGCTGTTTTTTCAATCGGATAGAGAGACAGTAGAATTGCCCCCACATTTACTGCTTCATCAAAATTGCCAGTCTTATTAAATTTCGCGATTCTAGAACTAATTTGTTTGTACAACTGTTCAAATTTATTATCATCCCCAGAGCCAGCTTCGCTTCTTAAAAATTGTTCCTTAGATTGCGGGACTATTTGAGCCAGAATGCCAAGGATGTGCTTTTTTAACTCATTCAGTTGGTTGTTGATATCTTGCTCTGCGTTGCTATTCTCATTGCCTACGGTCCCATCTGGCACGTGGCGGGGTTGGATTCTAAAATCCGGACGAACAAGCTGTGGGGGAATCCAGTTTGAGTAGTGCATTTCTTTTTCAAAATGGGGCAGCTTAAAAACGTCATAAATATCGGGATGAAGCCGGACAATTTGTTCTTTAATTGAAGCGTCGCGGTCCCTGGAATTGGTAATCATAGAGTCTGCTTTTCTACGGTAAAAGAAAAGTGGTTCGTCTATCTGTAGTCCTATCCATCCATTTTTTGTTGCCCTGATCCATAGCTCCCAGTCTTCATAGCCGTGAATCATGCTCTCGTCATATCCGCCGAGTTCTTTCCACATTTCTTTGCGGAATAGAGTAGTACAGGTTTGTTGATTCGTTGAGACAAAGTTGACCGGCGTGAGGTTTTCCTTAGGCCAAATCAGGTTTGAATGACCAAAGAAAAGAGCTTTAGTGCTGACGTATCCCAAATGAGGGTTGGACTCTAAAATCGCCACTGTTTTGCTTAAGAAAGAAGGTGCAATCAAATCATCCGCGTCAATTGGAAGGATGTATTTGCCTTTGGCAATAGTACACCCTTTGTTTCGAGATCGTACTAGGCCACTGTTTTCTTGTTGTATATACCGGATATTGTATTCAGGAAACTCGTCTTTTATTTCTGTCGCGACTTCATGAGTGTTGTCTGTGCTTCCATCATTTATAATAATGATTTCGAAAGCGGTATAATCCTGCTTCAGCAGACTGACCACACAATCACGAAGATATTCCCCATGATTGTAGCAAGGTACGATAAAAGAAACATCTGGTTTGCCAGTATGTGGGGGAAGCTCGTTTCCTTCAGCCAGTTGAGATTCCATCACCCAGCTAGCTAGTAGTTCAGACTCTCCACCATCTTTTAGGAGTGCCGTGACAGCTTTGAATAAATTCTTTGGACGTTTATTAGTCGGAATTAGTTGAGCAACTGCTGCTTCCAGTTTTTTTACGTCAATCATAATTGTTAGTCCTACAAGTTTAGCTTAGCTACATCAAATGTGTATCTAATTTGAATTACTAACTAGTTTGAGTCTTTTTGTTCTTGGCAGCTAAAGCTTGGCTCGCAAGTTCTTTTACTGTTTTCATTTTCGCTTTCCAACTGAGATTTTCCAGTGCAAATTCTCTTGCGTGGAGGCGCAGTGTAGGGAGGGCTCTGCTTTTTTCTGCGAAGACTGAGAGCTCTTTTATATCAAAAGGCGTGTCTTCGTCTGGAAGAATATGACAGAACTCAAGTTCCGAGTTTAAATCGGTATCTTCACCTGCGAAAGCAACAGGAAGTCCCCGCAACACATATTCCCGGTGTTTCAATGCCGATGTTTGTGAAAGTGATTTGCGGTGAGGAGCAAGCACCCCAATACTCATACAGCACAAGTCTGCAAGTGGATCGATGTCAGTTGGTTGCAGATGGCCATGAAATACAAACAATTTATCAAGGCCATTGGATTCAATAAGCTCTTTGCATTGTTCAAGTGCAGGGCCATATCCCACCAGATGAAATTTGAATTTTGCAGCAATTTCCGGATTTTTCATGCATCCGGCTATTAATCTATCTAAGCCATGCCAGAACTGAAAGGCTGCAACTAGAAGAACGTGAAGTTTTCCCGTTTGAGCGGGCTTAGCTGACATTGGTAACGATAAGGTGTCAATTCCATTACCCATTGTGCGAAAATGTTTGCTTTTGGCTGCTCTTCTGCGTTCGTAGTTGGTTATTTCATCTGTTACACCTACACCGCCCAAAGCTCGCTGCATACACGTCGCCCCGAAAGCAAGTTCGTTGAAAAATTGCGCAGGATTAGACTTTTCAAGCTCTTCAAGTTCAAAGGTCTGGTGTTCAAAAATTATGTCAGAAAAATTACGGGTCAGGTATTCAAGGTGTGCATCCGCAACTGGGTATCGCATGTATACAACATCAGGTGAAAGTCGTTTCAAAATATCAACTGCAATGGGCCCTTTTTGATTCTGACCGTCGGGGAGAGAACGCAAATCTATAAAATCAAAATCATAGCATGAAGTGTCAACTGAATCATCTCCGGTGCCTATGACAATGCAATGACAGTTGGGGTGAATTTCTTTCAAACCTCTAAACTGACCGTGAACCTTACGGAATATTTGTGGGTAAGTTGCATTTATGAAAGCAAGAAAAATTATTCTGAAATCGTCCTGTGGCTGCGGGTAGAGGTCTTGATTGCTTTTTTGATAAATATGAAGAAGTTTGCGCCCTTTGAAGTCCGCAATTTCGTGGTATGTATCCAGACACGAATTTTCAATAATGAATTCAGCAAATTCATCAGGCTCATAGTTTGCAAAAGCCCCTTTCATTTGATTTTCGTTGGTCTTATGGGTCAGTAGGAACATTTCTTTCATTTCCAGAGCCTGCAAAAGGGAAACTAATGCGGTGTGAAGTTCCTCCGTTTTAAGGAAGTGGTGAAAGATTGCTAGAGCAAGGACTGTATCAAAGTTTTTACCCTTGCCTATATATTCAAATATATCCTGATTAACGATCTCAAAATTTGTTTCGTTGGCTTTTTGGAGTTGGTGTATAAAGAATAATACTTCAGGACTAACTTCAACCGCTACACATTTTCTACCTAGGCGTTCCAGCAGGGTCGGCAAGTAGCCCCAATGTGATCCTATATCTAGGACGGTTTTCCCCGTGGGGAGTAAGTTGTCTATGATGTAGGAAGAACGGGCCATGTGGAAGGCAGGACTATGGGTAAAATCAGGGTGATCTATAGGCGCATATATTTTTCCGCCATGCCGCTCAGTATAGAGTTTTACCTGATGGCAGAATTCAATCCACTTGGAGTGCCTTGCTATAATTTTTACCGGAATAATTTCAATTTTCAGCAGTTTTGCAAAAGTGAGCCTGTGTCTTCCGTTGCAAAATATAAGTCTTCCATCTCTGTCTATTACGACTGAAATACAGTCTTCTGTTCCGACCTGACGGAATCCGAATTCTTTGATGTTATAGAATGTTTTTTCTAAATTCTGACAGCGTGTTAGGAATTCTGACGCGGTCTTGCAGCTCCATTTTTCTTCGCCGCTTATAATTTTTTCGACATTTATTTGATAATATGGAGTTTCTTCCCAGTCTGCACCGGCTAAGCGTTGTTTAAAAGAATCATAAAAAACAACCTTTTCTTCGAATGGCAGAACGTCTTTGTCCCAGTCTCCGGAAAGTACAGATTCGTTGTGTTCATAGATGCTTAGTTCAACACGTAGAGCTTGGTGTATAGTGTCAGGAGAAACCCAGTAAATCATAAAAGTCACCCTATGTTGAAGTCTAAAATTTTACTTTGAATTGTTATATTATGAACTAAAAATGAATAGTCCCGTATACTTTAAAAGAATATTTTTTAAGCCTGAATCATGCATAGCCATATTGGAAAATGAAATCAACACCATCGTTGATCATAAAATTTATGATGGCGGAAAGTTTTTCCATTACGATATAGCAAAATATACTGCTTGCAATTTATACACCAACAGAGGTTGCAACACAACAAACAGTTCTTCGGCTCAGGGGAGGGGCGTAGTTTGGTGCTGAAAAAAATATAACGATTCTCTTGTAGGGTTTTAAATGATATCTGAGTAATTGTATGATGCACAGCGGTTTATTTCTAACCGTCCCTCTGAGAATATGGGAAAGTGCTATATTTTCGTGTCTTCCTTGATATTTACGTTGTCGTAATTATAGCTGTCTCACGTATATTTACGGGGTTGACTGATCCTACCACACTTTTCTGGACAATTAGTTAAGCTACAAAAATATTTTCCTGACAGTTGATTTCAAATTCAGTAGGTGACATCCAGCCAATGCTGGAATGACGCCTTCTACGATTGTAGTAGGCCTCAATATATTGGAATAGAGCAATTTCTGCTTCATGTTTGTCTAAAAACCTTCTGTGATAGATCATTTGCGTTTTCAAAGTGTGGAAAAAGGACTCGGCAACTGCATTATCCCAGCACTTTCCTCTACGACTCATGCTTTGGATGCAACCATTTTTCGTGAGGTGTTTTCTGAATTCCCGACTAGCATATTGCACCCCTTAGTCACTTGAATCATTAGCCCCTTAGCTGGCCTACGCCGAACTAAAGCCTTATTAAAGGCACGAATAACTGAACTTCTTTCCAAAGAATTACTTAAATCCCAGCCAACAACAATCCGTGAAAATAAATCTATAAAAACAGTGAGGTAGAACCATTTTCTGCCTACTTTTATGTACGTGATATTTGTTGCCCAAACCGTGTTCGGTCTGGATACTTAAAATGGCAATTAAGCAGGTTGGGTGCTGCTGGTTCATTATGAGAAGAATCAGTGGTAACCACAAATTTTCGCACCGTTTTGCATTGAAGGCCCATGTCCTTCATTTTTCTTGCAACTCGTGTGCGGCTGACTTTGCTGAACCTTTCCTCTGCTTGTAAATCTGCTGTGATCATAGGGCTTCCCGCCATTTGGCCATGCTCAAAATAAAGTTCTCGGATGCGACTCTTCAACATTTTGTTGTCAATGGATCTCTTTGATTCAGGCCTTGAGAGCCAACTATAAAAACCGCTCCGAGAAACTTTTAAGGTTCGGCAAATCTTCTTCACCAGAAAAATAGAGCGGTTAATTCTTATAAATTTGAATGTCATTTCGGTGCTATGCTGAAGATGGCCAATGCTTTTTTTAGGATATCACGCTCTATTTCAGCGTTACGTAGCTTCTTTTCTAACTCTTTTATTGTACGTTTTTCATCAGTTAAAACTTCCTTCCCTTGCCCGGAAAAGGCTGATCCTGCTTACGAGAGTACTCGCGTCGCCAGCGATAAAGTATGGCGTAAGAAATTCCAAGGCTTTCTGCCACTTCAGAATGTGTACGAGACGGATCTTCGCTTAAAAGGACTGCATTGCGCTTAAACTCTGAATCATAAGTTCGACGTTTGGGCTTGGTCATTTGCTTCTCCTGTGAAAGTCAGGATAAAGACTTAACCGTGTGTCCACAATTACGTAGCAGGATCAGTTGAGCCCTGCCCGCCCCGTTAGACAGTCGTTTGTGACCTGGACATCGTCGATGAATTTTGATTTGCTACGCTTGTGCTTGGACATCCAGCCCTCCACCATATGGGTGAAATTGTTTTGACGTTGAGCTGGATAAGATTGTAAACAAAAACGAGATGATACGCTAGGATTGATGTTGTGTCAGGTTGGTGAATCGCTCAGATTAGGTAAAAAATTACTTCCCAAGGAGCAACACATTTACTTATTGCTGGCACTTGCTTTGAATATGGACTTACTGAAGGAGAAATTTATGTAAATACCCCTCCGGCTCCTGTTATTAGATATTGGAAAGGCAAGAATATGCTGCGAGTCGCACTGGAAAAACATTTCCGCAATAAAAATGTTGATTTTCAATGGGCAAGAATTTTTTATATGTATGGAAAAGGGCAGGCGCCTAACTCTTTGTACTCGCAGATTCAGGATACTATTGCTAACAGCAAAGCTGAATTTAATATGTCTAACGGCGATCAAATTCGCGATTTCCTACCGGTTAGCCTTGTTGCTGCAAAGTTAAAAGATCTTGTTTTAGATAAAAATAAAACAGGTATAAGCCATATCTGAAGCGGCACTCCTCAAACGGTTCTTTCTCTTGTAAAAAAAACTTTTTGGCCAGCAAGATTATTCTGTAAAATTGAATAAGGGGTTTTACCCGTATCCTGATTATGAGCCATTTGCTTTCTGGGGTAAAGAATAACATTGATACAAAAGGATAGGAATTATGCTGGAAGCTATTAAAAATTTTGCAAAAGAAAGTGAATATCCCGTTGTGGCATTTTTATGTAGGCCTAAATATTTCATTGATCTTATATATATAGCTGAGGGAATTTTAGAAAGGAGAGAAAAGCTTGTTCCTGTTTTGCTGAACTATGGCAATTGCGATATAGGAAAAACAAATTACGATATACCTCAATTTGAAATAGCACAGGAAAATCTTGAAAGCTTGGATGATATTAAAATCTTTGTGTGTAAAGACACAATGTGGCCGGGACCTAACTTTTCATGTCCACATACAAGCACTGTACTAGCAACTCTGCATACTTTCCCGCATAAAAAAAAGCTTGAAGAATTAGGTTACATGTGTGGAAATTTTGAATTTAATGACATTGCTTTTATCCCACATACTTTTGCATCCAAATGTACAGGCAAGCAATATGAAAAGGCCTGGGGAAACAAGATCCCTCCTCCAGCTCATCCCCGAAATAAAAAATATACGGTAGTCCCGTGCGGCTATCCAAAAATTGATCTTATTGGAAAAAATATTAGACTTCATAACAACAGACAGGACAGTGTTTTAATAGCTCCTCATTTATGTAATCCTCCATATTCTGCGGCTTACAATGATATCATTGTAACGGCTTTAGAATCCTGTCCGGATTATTCTGTGATTTTTCGACCACAACCAAGGGAAAAAGAAAACTCGGTAATTAAGGACATACAGAAATCATACGCAGATAATCACAGGGTCATTTTTGACTTTAAATCAAGCAATGTAGACTCTCTCTCCAGAGCTAAAGTTCATATTACAGATGTGTCCCAGGGTAAGATGACATTTTCTTTAGCAAGTGGGCGACCTCATATCACATACCGCCCTGACCTCTATACAGGTCAGGAAATGACTTTTGAAGGGCTTGGTTTTTCAACATTTAATACAGAGCAACTAGCAAAAGCCATTAAATTATGCGTTAAATCCAAAGCTCTCCCCAAAGAAGTACTTGCAAATAGGGATAAAGAACTTTTTAATTCAGGCGGAAGTGTAGATATTATTGTGGATACCATTTTAGCGTGTCTTAAAAATGAAAAAAGAGATAATTGGATAGAGTTCGACAGAACGTATTTGAGCGGAGCGTGGGATTCTCCGGGGTTTTGGGCAAATTTTTTACTCACGCATAAAACTGTAAGTTATCTCACTCCTAATTATGGACAGCTTTATGATTTAGCACGAAGAAGGTGGCCCGGACATTCTTATTTTAATTTTCCATCTAACCTTAGCAGGTTTTTCCTGAGTATTGACTACGATAAAAAAGAATTTAGGTTACTTACAGAAGATGAAATAAGCAAATTGAGCCAAAACCCTGCCGATCGTCCTCCATATGCAGCATGGATTCAATCTTTTCAGGGGTTAACATCCGCTCAGGTAGAGGACTACCTGTGCCATCCTCGGTGCATTTTTCTTACAACTCCAAATGCAAACGAATATGGGCAAACGGTGCTAAACAAAAAGATTCTTAATAATGCTGCGATCTTTGAATATAAATTAGAATTGTTAGCTTTTTTTGGAAATCTTAGAGTTTTTTTGCCTATGCAGCTCTATTTTGCAAACAACGGATTTACGTCTAAGGTAGACTGCAGCCCTCCCGTATAACAGTCCCAGCACAAAGTAGAGATTTCTGATAAAACAGCCATGAAGGAGGTTGTTTAAATGCGGAAATCTAAGTTCAGTGAAAGTCAGTCAGGCCGCATATTACAAATGGAAAACCAAGTATGGCGGCATGGAAGCATCTGATATCCGCCGCCTTAAGGAGCTTGAGGATGAAAACCGCAAACTTAAGAATCTGTTTGCGAATCTAAGCCTTGAAAATGAAGCTCTGAAGGACGTTATAGCAAAAAAGCTTTAAAGCCAACTGAGAAGCGTGAACTTGTAGATTATCTATGCGACGATTTTTGTCTCAGCATCAGGGGAGCTTGTGAGGCACTACATTTGAGCCGTTCAGTGTATTGCTATAAGCCAACCCCGCGAGACGATTCCGTAATTATTGAAATGTTTCTCAAGCTGGCTGACCGCTATCCTCGTTACGGCTTCAGAAAGTTGTTCATTCTGTTGCGCAAGCATGGACACCGCTGGAACCATAAAAGGGTTTATCGGGTTTACTGCATGCTAAATCGGCCGCCAAAACTGGCTATTCTCAGGTTCACCTAGAGGTGCAAAATCCAGTGCAACAATATACATCCTGATCGAAACAGCAAAGGCAAACGGCCTCAATCCTCATGAAAATCTGATTTATATATTTGAAAAACTTCCGTTCATAGAGTCTGTCCATGACCTCGAAGCGTTGCTTCCATGGGAAATGGTAAAGAACGACTAAATATAGCAGATTCAATTTACGTTGTAAGGTGCAGGTGTTTCAACGCTTACGAAAGTTCGAGTTTTCCTTGCTGTCGGATGCTTGCGTTCGATTTGCGCAAAAACATGTCTCGGAATCAAAGATAGCAGTTGGGAAAGGATTGTGTTATTTTGAGCCATGTCCAAATTATCCTGCGTAATGTGTTGTTTAGCTGCATATTACATAATATTTTTTAAGGAGTTTTTGGACGTTTTTATTTCAACTTAACCGGACATGATTGATTTAGAGTAGCCTCCTCTCCTGTGTTTGGCATTATGTGGCTTCCAGAGAGGGAGTAGTTTATTTCGGATCTTGATAGAGAGTTAATAAACATATTGTTTAGGAATAATTAATGAAGACAATAATTCTTGCAGCAGGGTTGGGGACACGGCTTGGTGATAGGACAGTTGAATTGCCAAAGGGAATGATTGAATTTCAAGGGAGTCCTCTTATAAAATGGCAGATAGATTCTCTTAGGGCCGCTGGAATTGAGGACATTGTTGTTATTACGGGGCACTGTGCTTCGTGCATTAATTTTTCCGATGTAACATACGTGCATAACCCTAAGTATGCGACCACCAATATGCTTGAGTCTCTGATGTGTGCAAGGGAGCATCTAAACGATGGATTTATTTTGTCCTATGCTGATATTATTTATGAAAAAGGTATTGTCGGAGCGTTATTGTCAAGTCCGGTGGATATTGGTGTTGTTGCCGATGTCGCATGGCGTAGATATTGGGAAAAAAGATTTGGGAGTGCTGAGTTAGATCTGGAAACATTTTCAGTTGATAGCGATGGAGCTGTTACAGAGTTGGGGCGGCCTGCTGACAGTTCTTGCGGGATAACACATCGCTATGTCGGTTTACTGAAGTTTTCAGCTAAAGGTGCAAAGTCACTCATGGATGTCTATGACAACAGAAAACAGCAGCGGTCTGTGTGGCCTCAGTCAGGGAAGGAATTTGAACAGGGATACATGACGGATATATTGCACCAGTTGATTGAACACGGCGACGCTGTGCGAGTTGTCGAAACAGTCAACGGCTGGATGGAGTTCGATGAGCCTTCTGATTTTGAGATAGCAGACTCGTTGTGGGAAAGCGGGCGTTTAGGCCAGGTAGGAAATTTTAATCCGATAGATGTGCTTAGACATAAGAAAATTTTAAATTATAGATTTGCGCAAGTTGATGCCGAATCTGTACCCGGTTTTATAAGAAAGCGTAATGCCGATGCTCGCAAAATAGGCATTAGGTATTCGGTTAAAGATTTCTGTGTAAATGACATCAAAGGGGCAATTGAACCTGAAAGCAGACGGGAGTTGTTCGGCTGGGAAGGTTTTTTTATCAAGGTTGTTTTGCGGGACGCTATTGCTGAATCGTTGAATAATCCCTTTAACCGGGAAGCAATCAGGGTTATAGACCTTTTGCAACAGCGGTTTGAAGTTACAAAAAATTTGTATTCGGTATATTGCGGCGAAGACTTAAGAAATGGTTTTGGACCGTTTCAATATGCGGAAAATTATATCTATTTTGCTTATGCAATGGCGGTTAAATTTTATTCTACACAACGCACAAGCTATTTGAATACATTGCTGAAAGTTAACGATCTTTTGTTGAGCGGGGTGTTTGAGTTGGAGAAATCACTTCTCCCCATGCTGGAATATAGCTTGAATTCAGAAGCAGATATTATTGGAAGGTACCATGAAATTGAATAAGCTGCCGATTTGCCTCGCCTACTTGGATTCTCCCAGAGGGAGGGCATACCTGAATGCATTTCTGGATCTAGGTTTGTATCCTGAGGAAATAGTGGTTATGGGGAATAATTATGACTTTTCATCAGGTTTTATGACGGAGGCAGAGGAGTACGAATACGATGTTCTCTTTTATGACTACCGGTTGAGTCTTACAGACGTTTTCCCAGAAGATGTTAAGCTGGTACGGGTGGATACACAGTCGATTAATGACCCGGAACTAGTGTCCACTTTAAGGAATTGTGAGAGCGAATATATACTTTTTAGCGGCGGTGGGATTCTTTCCTCGCAGACTTTAAGCATGAATAAGCAGTTTCTTCATATCCATCCAGGGTATGTGCCCGAATATAGAGGAAGTACATGTTTTTATTACAGTCTTCTTGAGAAGGGCGAACTCGGGGCTACTGCGTTCATTATGACTCCCCAAATTGATGAAGGACCAGTGATTTTACGCAAAAAATTTAAAATTAATGTTGCACTTCAAGAGAACCAAACTTGTTTTATTGATTTTGTTTTAGATCCTTATATTAGGATGCAGGTTTTAAAGGAAGTTCTTTTAATGTTTAAGGATGAAAGCGGATTACAAGAGGACGTAGGCTCCACTGGGGATGATTGTAAACAAGGGGCATACTACGTGATGCATCCCGTTCTCAGAAGACTTTGCTGGGAAAAAATTAATGCTATTTCAGAGCCTTTTGAGGCTCAAGGAATACATGAAGTTAATTTGAGATAACTTTGATAGGTCCTATGCTTCGCTAAGCCTTGCCTGCCGGGACAATGCCGAGTTTCTGTTATGTACAGCTGGTTTACAATCTTCCCGCCGTCCGAGAAAGACAATTACCGTCGATAAAATGTCAGAAGATCGCAAAGAAGATTCCTCAAAACTAGAGATATCCTACTCAGATGATGTCGATGCTTCATGGCTCAAGAAATGTGGCCAATTTCATTATGGTTATAAAATTCACATGGGTACGGATGCTAAGAATGGATTTATTCTCGGAGGCTTAACTACACCTGCAAATTATTCGGATACGGGGTAATTTCCTAAATTATGCTTATCGCTTGGCACAAGACGAACCCTTTCTTGTCCATGTTCAAACGTCCCTGAAGACATTTGAAAAACACCTGGAGAGAATTCTTTTCCGTTGGCGCTCCGGGCACACTAACGCCCGACTTGAAGGTTTCAATGGGGTATTTCAAGCCGCGAGAGCCCGAGCAAGAGGCTACCGGAACGTCGAGGAACCAAATTTAAAAGTAACACCCCGTACAATAAAGACCATTTTTTTTGCATATCGATAAAATTTTTGTGTGTAAGTTTTCTTTTTAATTATAGAAAGCCGCATTTGCTTAAGATATATCCTGCCAGTTTTCCCACTTCATCAAGTTGCCCGTTATTATCGATTATCAGGTCAGGATTTAAAGGGAATTCGGGTGTAAGGTCCATTCCGGGAAGGTTTTCGGCATTTCCGCTGCTGAAGTTTTTATACAGCCCTTTAGGATCTCTTTGTTTTAATATTTCTAAATCAGCCTTGATAAATACTTCGAAGTAATCTGGGAAATTTTTACGGTTCCAATTATGGATTTCATGGAAAAGGGACATGGTGGCCACAATGACCACCAGTCCCTGTCTTGCTGCTAAATTGGCAAAGCGGCTGATTCGATATGCATTTATAACTCTGTTTTTGGGGTCATGACCGCAATTGTGATCAGCCACAGCTTCGCGGAACTCGTCCCCATCAAGCAGTAGCGGAACTATTCCCAGCTCTTTGAGGAGTTGCTGTACTTCCTGGGCTATTGTTGATTTTCCCGATGCCGACAGACCGGTCAGCCAAATTACTTTACCATTCATGATTTTTTCTTTTGCGCGACCCATGCGCGGGTTTGATAGTGGGCGTTAATATTTGTTTCGCCATTTGTTCTTTCTTTTATGTAATCAATGAATTGTTCAAATTTTCCTTTTACCACATCGCAAATAAAATCAACGACAAATCCTGAATACCCCGGGCGGTAAAGGCTGTAGTTTTCTGCTAATCCTGTAAAATCACCATGTTTCATTTTTTACTCCTTTAATTACCGCCAATCATGGCTCCAAAATTTAGTTTGGGATAAAACATTTTCATAGGCCATAATATCTTCCATGGAATCAGCTTTAGCCCATTTGCCGGCTACTGGAACTACGCCTATTTCTATTCCTTTATCAAAAAAGTAAACGTAGCAAAGCGGTCATGTCCAGTTTATCCATTTTTTTTGTCCCAACTCAGAGAACAGGTCTGAAAAAATAGCCCAGCCACGGCGAGGCATGGCGCAGAGTCTCGACCATATTTGAATCAGCCCAGCACAGGTTATCCACGGTGGAAAAATCACTGGCCCCGCCCTTGCGTAATGCTTCAAGCTGCCAGTAGGGGGTTGCCCATAAGTTCAACAAGGCATTCGGGTCTATCCTTGGTTGCCTCTTTCATTCTTGAACCGCGCCCTGCGGCTAAGATAATTGCCTGCATAATCCGCCTTTATGGTAAATCAAACATCATTTTCAGAATTTCCGTCCCTCAAAAACAAGATGGATCAATTCAGAATCAATGCGGCTTGGCTTTGATGTCCGTTCCGGGTGCCACATAAGGCCCAGAACTTTGTTTTCATCCCCGTAAAAAGCTTCTATGTTCCCATCTTCATCAACAGCAAGTGGGTTTAAATCCGGGGCCAGATTTTTTTCTGCTATTGCGTTACCATGAAAGGAATTTACTTCAGCTTTTATTGCACCGCAAATTTTTCTTTTTAAAAATATTGCGTGATTTGTTGCCACATGTTTTTCTCCGGCAACAGAAGAAATCTGCCCCCCGAAATAAATATTTAGTACCTGCATTCCACGGCAAATACCAAGGATCGGGTAGCCGTTTTCAAGACAAAACCTGATAAGCTCAAATTCCGTTTCGTCACGGTCGGGATTTTTACCGAAGTCCTCGCCTCCGGTAAGGAGTACACCGTTTATTCCAAAACCTTTTACATGACGCAGCGTATCTTTCCCGAGGTTGGGAATCCCTGTCCAAATAGCCCCCGGAAAAACATTTTCCATAAATGTAATCCAGTCAAGAGCCAAACCATGCCGCGGTTCAACATACTCTGTGGCGTCACAGCTGCGCATGGTCAAACCGATTTTTAAGGACATGACTATTGCATCTCGCAAGGGGTAATCTGTTTTAAGTCCGCATCAAGGCTGCAAAAGTTGGCGCTACTTATTTTATCATAAAGCATTTCCCCACAACCGATTGCTGCGGGCAATCCATATTCCGCGCAGCGGATAGCCATATGTGAGTTCGTGCCGCCGTACTTGGTCACCAGCCCCGCTATTTTTCGGGTAAAAATCCAGTCATAACCGGGGTCTGCACTTTCAATACAAACAATTGCCCCTGCCATATTTTCATTTTCCGTAGAAGTGCTGCTCACCGTAACTATGGGTGCTTCAACCTTTTTGCTGGAAATAAAATTGGGTGCGCAGCGATGCTGTGGAACAACATAAACGTCAGCGGGAGAGCGGATCAGGTAGCTTAACTTGAAATAGTTTGCCAACTCAAACTGCTTTTTCCCTTTGCGGACCAATTCTTCATAATGTCCATAAACAGAACTATCGAGATGGGAGTAAAGGGAATCCATTATGTCCGGCAGGTTGAGCATGGCTACTTCTTCTTTGGTAAGTCCTATTTTTTCTCCCCACAAAGCAAGACCGTCCAGAATGAGGGACAGGTTTTTTGTAAAGACGAATTTTGCATATTCCCTGCCGGAAATAGCTTTGGCGGAGTATTCAAGGAACACATCCGCATCAATGTTCTCTATTCCGCTTCCTGCTAAAATTTCATCAATGGCCTTGCGTTCCGCCGGGGTTAAAACAAAATCTTTGTGGATTTGAGTTGTTGCCTGACAGCTGGGGATTTTTGAAAATAAATTTTCCCTGTCTGAGTATTTGAAGGAAAGAATGTCGTAGGTTCCGGGCCGCAAGTGGCCATATTTGGCTATAAATTTTTTTTTTGCAGACACTTCATGACTACCGCTTGAACAGATTTCATTAAAGTGTTTGCTCATTTCACCGGAAACAGTTGCGATGGATCTCTTGAACTCCTCCACCCGTTCCTTGCTGATTACCTTTTTGTATACAAGGCTTCTCAGCAGGGATTCTGTAATAAAACCGTGCCGCGCAATAATGGAAAATGGAATTGTTCCAAACTCAATACAATCATTCAAAAGAGAACGCAGGATGGAAGTGAGTTCAAAAAAGCTTATCTCGGAATCAAGTTTCGGATACATTTTTTGCCGGGATTTTAGCTCTTCTATGCTTTCGTAAGCAGGCAGCAGGGTGTTTTTCTGGTCGAGATTAAAATTAGTCAGTTCAAGCAGTTTTTCCCGGTAATGCTCAAATTCGGATTCAGTTAAAAGGCCGAGATAACGGTTTTTAAAATTTTCATCAAAACAGGGATCAAAGACCGTTGCTGCAATTTCAAATTCAACTTTATCATGACATTGCGGGTTCTTATCCAAACGCTCAATGTAACCGCTCACGATTTTTTCCGCTACTTCCGGCTTTATCCCTGCGGGTAAAAAGGAGTTAAAACTATTGCGCACATCGATGTAGGGCCGACCGGCCACCAAAACCATAAGCTCCTCTGGGACATTTTTTATATAGCCCATCATTTCCCTACTCTTTCTCCATGTTGAGCGGGTGATGATTTCACGGTACAGCGAGGCGGCGAGGGGCTTTGGGGTGACTCCTATTATTTCAGCGGGGTTCCAATCCGGCATGACCCCTAAAATTGTCCGCTCGCCAAAAACGCCGAACCGTTTTTTAAAATAGTTGGAAACAAAATTTTCAACAAAACTGATTTTCGTGGAAACAATGCTTTCCACATTGGGGTGCCAGTGTTTTACCGTGCAGATTCTGCGGACCTGAAAAAGGTGCATATCAAGGTTACGGTCAAGGGCAAATTCAATATCCAATGGAATTTTGGGAAAAACCTTTTCCAAAGCATAAACCAACTCCATCATTTTTTTGACACGTTTGGAGCTGAAATATTCCAGAGAAAAACCTTTGTAGATGAAGATGGTTTTGCTTACGCCCTGCCCGCCGGTGATGGAGTCGGTTTTTCCTGATTCGTCATCGTAATTGATTACATAGTAGGGGGAGCCGTCTTCGAGGCAGCGGGTCATAATTACCCCGCTGGCTTCAATGTTGGAGATCATGGGCTGGATTAGGACCTGATCCCCTTCGCAGCTGTCATAGGAGGCAATTACTTTTGTGATGGCGTCTTTTAGAGAACTGCGCTCGTTAATATCAATGTTTAGAATTGACTCAAAAGAACCCGCAGCAGAGGCTTCGCGACCGTCTTCGGCAACGGAGCTACTGCGCACAACAACAGCGTTGTCTTCAGCAAAATTCTGGCAGATACGGTCTAAAATGGAATCGGAATCCTTTTCCCATTCTCCTGTTCCAAAATAAAAAACTTTTGGTACGTTAAAGCCTGCGTTTAGTAACGCTTCCAAGGTTTCCGCTTTTGTTCCAAGAGTGATATTCATAAGGACTCCGTTTTGGTGTCGTGAGCAGTACATGCTACTGAATTTACTAACAAATAAATTTTTTACTTAATTACCCTTCAGTACCGACCGGACTCCATAAAGTTTCTATTGGTTGGCAAGATAGGAATCATCATCAACAATAACCAGCTAGAAGTCGTCAAAATCATGACTCAGGATGCTATCAATGGATTCAGCTAAAATTTTTTGCCATTAAAAACAAAAATACAGACAGAGATTAAAACTTGATTTTCAAGCAAAGTTAACTCCTTATACAAAGACTATAATTATTTTTTTGATATTTTGTTATCTATGGCAAATCAAGGTAAATGTTGCATTGTTCTTGAGCTTTCTTTCAATATTCACGCCAATTAACATCTAATCGAAAGGTAGAACAGCCATGTCCACGGTTTTTGACGTTACCAATAAATTAGGAGCATTTGAAAGGGTAATCATACCATTTTTAATAGTTCTTTCAAGTAGAGCTATGCAGCCATTCTCAGTTTTTGCATAGGGGTGATGCCACCAATGCCCATATTGGGCCGTTCGTTGTTGTATGTCCAGAGCCATTTTGTTGCGTGCTCCTGGACCTCATTGATGCTCTCGAATAAATATTGTGCGAGCCAATCATACCGCACGGTTCGGTTGAATTGTTCGACATAAGCATTTTGCTGAGGGTTACCCGGCTGAATGTAATCCAAACGTATCGCGTGCTTTTCAGCCCAGGCTTGCAGCTTATAGCTGATATACTCTGGCCCGTTATCGCAACGTATTGCTATGGGCTTGCCTCGCCATTCAATGATCTGATCCAACGCACGAATGACTCGCTCAGATGGCAAGGAAAAGTCTACATCAATTGTGAGTCCCTCACGGTTAAAATCGTCAATTACATTGAAAAGACGAAAATTACGACCATATTGAAGCTGATCGTGTATAAAATCCATGGACTAAGCCTGGTTGATTGCAGTCGGTTGTGCTAATGGCTCAGGCTTCTCTCGGACAATTCTTTTCTTGGGCTTTATCCGCATGTTCAGCTCTAATTCGCAATAAATCCGGTATACTCGCTTATGATTCAAACCATAACCTTTGACGTTCCGCAAATGAAGAAAGCACAAGCCAAAGCCCCAATTGCGCTGATTATGCGTCAAACGCATCAGCAAATTTGCGATCAGAGCATTTTCGTCTGAAAGCTTCGGTTCATAGTAGTAACAAGTTTGGCTGATGTTAAAAGCTTCGCACGATTGGCGAATATTCAGCTTTTCCCCTTTCACGGTTTCTTTTGCCATCTCTCGGCGCAGAGATGACTTTACCACTTTTCTCTTATGCGGCACAATGTCAAGCACCCCGTAAAATCTTATTTCATGTTTCTCTAGGCCGTAGTTCTCCCTCACCTGATGGTGTAAGTATTAGTATTCCTTTTCTTATTCGTGCTCAGGGGCACCAAGTACCAATTCGGTACCAAATCAATTTTGGATCGCCATTTTTTACCGTTGTCTAAGCAACCAAAGTGGTATCGCGATCCATTATGCCGTTGCCGTGGACAGACTTAACCGCCAAAGCAGTGCTGCCAGTTTTCGTGCAAGAGCGGCAATTGCTTTCTGTGGAATTCCATGCTTACCCAAAATTCTGTTGTAAAATCCACAGGCCCATTCGTCCTTTTGTTTCCACATCCATGCCGCCTCAATGAGCAGACTTCGTGGTCTCCGTTGCCCTGTTGGACGAAGGCGAGCCCTTCCCTTACTTCCACCACTTTGACTAATGACCGGTGCAAGTCCGAGGTAAGCAGTAACCTCTCCACTTTTACGAAAACGCTCTGGATCGAATATCTCAGCGGCAAAAGAAGTTGCTACAACTCTTCCAACTCCAGGAACGGACCTCATGGCAGCCATTCTGCTTGCCTCGTCTTGTTCCGGTGCAAGTTTTTTGAGACACAAATCCACATGCTTTTGAGCAATAACAAAATATTTTAACTCATCAAGAAGGCTATTACGTGTTTCGGCTGCTCCAACAGGTAAGGCCAAGATTTCAAGAGCTGAAACAGCAGATTTACTCCAATAGTTTATTCCTGCAGGTTCTGGTATCCTCAAAGTAAGCAATAAGGATCGGATGCGCTGTTTAACTTTACGCAAAGAGTCAGTTAACTGATGCCGTCTTCTTGCTAGCGCACGAAATGCTTCTTCCCTTTCATTAGGAATTGCAATTGACCTAATCAGTCCTGATGCTGCAAGTTCAGTAAGCTTTATGAAGTCAAGACTGTCGGTTTTATTCGTAGCAGCAACCGGGCGAGGAATACGGCTCGGAGCAGCAACGATAACCTTAATTCCCTTTTTTCGAAGCTGGCGAGCAAGGCCGTAACCCGTTGGGCCTGCTTCATAACACACAGCTGCAATGTGGATCGGAAGAGAAGCCAAACGATTAGAAATAGAATCGACGTCAGCTGGAGTAGTCCAGTCTTTGATTAAACCGTCAGGCCTAAGCAAAGCAACGCTGAAACTTCGCTTATGAACATCAATTCCTATAAAAAAACGTTGCCCAGCAAAAGCTTCCACAAATCGGTCAACTGATGATATTGTCATTTTAGCCATGTTGGTCCTTCTGCTTTTTGCGTTTACTGCTAAGGTAGCAGATTAAGCGAGGGATGCCGACATGGTATTTTTTAAGTTCACCACTAGACTGAGCAGAGTCCGAATGTATTTGCAGCGTTCCATTTTGCAAGGCAATCCGGCTTTTAGCTTTAGAAAAACTGGTCGGCCACATATAAGATATGTATTTTCTGGATATTTCTAATGTGCTTACTTCATTTAATAATCCTAGATGCTTGGTGAATGTAGAAAATTCACCAGTAGGTATTTCTCGCATTGTGTCTGCTGATAATGCAGCTCGTAACATATAATCAAAGTATGATTTTGGATTCTCAGCCATTGAATTAGAAAGTAATGCTCCTAGGGATATAATCGAACTGTTCTGTGTTTGTTCTGCAAAAATAGGTTTTAGCGAAGCGGCTTCTGGCATAAGGTCATGTTTGATTGTATTTTTGAGCAATGTTGTAATAATTTTGTGTGGGTCTGTTTGTTCAAAATCCTGTCTTCTATAATCAATCTTTTGGAGCCAAGTCAGGAACACATCGCTTAGTGCAAGGATTGCAGATTGTCTGTTTTCGAGCACTGTTTGCTGATAGTTACTATCAGTTTCATTAGCGGAACCAAGTACTTTCCATGTTAAATCTGTATAATCTTCAATACTGAACAGTAAACTGACGATTGTCTTCGTAGGTAGTTCTATTAGCAGCTTAAAAGTCATGTTAGCGAGAGATTCTTGTCTCATACACATAATTTCTGTACATATATTATGAAGAACACTCTTGAGATCTTGCTCCTCAGTTTCTCCGCTTCGGATGACCTTGATTTCATAAGGCTTACTATCCACATAATGCCCAACCGATTTTAGCTCGATACGGTTGGGTGTTCTTAAAATTTTTAATAGGTACTGATCTACAAGCTCTTCGATCATAGGTTTGAACTGTTCTTGTTTATCTTTATCTGTATCAAACCCAAGCCCAAGGTTTTTCCATTGCCTTTTTTCCACCAGCGTTGAATAGAGCTGTAAATCTCCAGAAAGAACCGTGATGAGCTCTGGAGTAGTTAAATATTTTCTGATCATTTCAAGTACAGGCCACCCTTTTGAAAAGTCAGTGTCAATGTCATCAAAGGCTATTATAAAGGCCTCATGTCCGAGGCATTTTAGACTTTCGTGGATGTATTTATGAAAGGATTGTTCAAGGTCTCGCCCGCTTTGGGCGTTCTGAATTCCATGCTCCAGAGCGAAGTGCTCATCCATCCAGCTGTCACTTTTTAAGTGATCTTGCCCGATCCCATCTAGTAGTCGCATACCATTAGCAAGATTTTTTAGACTCGCGCGCCATGATTTAAAATTGTTGTCACAATCTGAGCTGTCACATTTGTTGTATGCGCTATCTACTTTGCGTTTGATAAGTGAAACAATTGTAACAAACACATGTTCGCGCGTTTCAATCAGGGTGGGGTCAATTATGTCAAGAAAGCATATTTCGTCTTTAATTTCTTTATCAAGAGATTTAAATGCACTGAGAATAAATGTAGTTTTTCCCGACCCTCTTCGTCCGTCAACTGTAATGACATCGTGAGTGCGTATTGATCTAATCGGGTCATCGCATTTGAGTTGCTTTATGAACTTTGGGATGCGTTTTTTTATTTGCTTAATCAATCCTTCGAATTGACGTAATGCTTCTTGCTGAATAATTTCACCTTTATCAAGTCTGGCTGCTTCACGTGAATTATTGAGGTTGATAAGTGTTTTTGTTGATCCGCTATTGTCATCTTTTGAATTTGGATTATCTGTCATTATGTCCTCTATATATATCGTGTTATGCTTGGATGATATTTTTTTGAAAAAAATAAACTGGCTGCTGTTGCCGATAATTGCTCTAAAGGTCTAGGTGTTATTATATATTGGGTTGGTTTGTTTGAAATAAAAAAATAGCCATCAGAATTTGATAGCTATTTTTATCAGGTTAATTGTTACCGCTCAAACTCTTCCCCACACCGATTACACCGATACCGTCCGATCACATGAATATCGATCTTTTCACCTATAGCATTTCCAGTGGCTGCTCCTGCGAAGAAACCCGCCACAGCCCCTCCAAGACCACCAGCAACCGCACCGATTCCAGTTCCAATAATCGGAACCACTGATCCGATTGCGGCTCCAGCTACAGCTCCACTGCCAGCTCCAGCATAGCAACATGCAGCACCTGTGACTCCTCCGACAGCGGTTCCGATCTTCTGAGCTGTATTGACGAGCACCACGTGAGTGTTGACTTCACAACTAGGGCATTTGGGAAGTTCTTCTGTCATGGCAATTCCCCTATATTATTTAATGAGTGAGTCCTGAAGCAGATCGAACATGGCAGGTGCCAGGTCCGTGAGTTCGGTGATGACTCTGCTTTTCCCGGGAAACAAATTAAAAACGGCCTCGGAATTGATTCCGAGACCGTAGATTTCAAAGCCGTATTGGCTTCCGTCTTTTATTGCTTTTTGTGCATTTGGCAGGTTGCCGGGAACACCGTCCGTTATGCAGAGGATGATCTTTCTCTTTTCAGGGAGCGGTAGCATTCGTTGAAAGGCCCACCAGAGGGATTCACCTAGTGGCGTAGAGCCTGATGCTGCCACCCCAAAGCAGGTATGTAATCGCTGACCATGGTTAAGGATGGGAGCAACAGTCGGTTCATCGTAATTTCCGCCACCCTGTGCTCTGACAGCCGGGAAGGCACTAACTCCCACACTCACGCCGTTGATGGAATTAAGTGCGCTAACCACAGTATGGCAGACCTGCGAAGCCAATCCAATACGTCGACGCATGGAACCCGAGCAATCTATAAGGATATGTACCGCAGTGCTGATGCCCTGACTTTCCTGTCTGCTACGAAACATTCGGGGATTGCCAACAGCGATACGATGCAAGTGAGCCGTGCTTAAGCTACCATGCCTGCCAATACGGTCATGCCTAATCGTTTTAGCCTGAATGATTCCATGTAGTCGTGACTTGAGAGCTGTTGAGGACTTACGAGTCTGTGCAAGTTCTGTTTCATCCAATTCGGTAAGTCTTTTGTAACCGTCCTTGGCAACTTGCAAACCTTGTTCTGCATTTTCTGGAGCATTGTGAACGAGCTGTTCTTCCAGGATTTCACCCAGTCCTTTAGGTAGGGTTGCGGAATCGGAATTAAGCAGTTTTTCAAGCTCCTGAATAGAGCTCTTAGCCTTCCTGCTTTTTAGCTTATGGTCGTTGCAATTCTGCTCAAGGTATCCTTTCAACAGAGAGACTATTTCCCGTGTATAGAGAATACAGTCCTGAGTTGAATCACATTTTGCCCGTACCTTTTGTAGAACGGAATCCCATTGAGAGAGAAGTCCAGGATAATGCTTTTCAACAACTGAGGCCGTACTCAAACATTTATCTGCCAGTTCCGGGACATCCCATGATCTGACTATCAGCAGTAAACAATTCAGGATTGCTGAAGCAGGATCTTTTTCATCATTTTGTGATTGGCCGCTATCATTAATGAATAGATGCCGGATCAACCACTTGAAGTTCTGACGGCAACCAGGGAATATTTCAGACAGTTTATTTTCTACTCGCCAATCCTCCAGCGTATTCCAGATGTGCATTTCAATGGGATTAAGCTTTGCCAACTTGAGCCACTCAAAGTTTGTTTCTCGAACATGGGCGGCTTCGTGGTCCAAATAACCACGCGCAAGACTTAGTAATGCTTCATCACATTCTAAGGGCATAGCTGGAAGTTGAATTGTCTTTCCATCGGTGAATGCACGGGTTCCACCTATCTGAACTTTTACTCCGTACTTGCGGCCCAGCACACTAGCCACCAGTGGTAGAGATTTCATGAGCAGTTTGTTCTTATTCATGTTAATTCCTCCGGCATTACCATAGACCATGACTGTCAATTTGATGCTGAGTTTCGGATTGAGCCATGTGCGTTGGTGTTGGATTTGATGTTTCAGGGATAGGTTTAACTGTTGCGGTTGTGGGGACGGTAATCAGTCCATCAAGAAGGTCTTCGGCCTTGTAGCCATCGAGCAACTTTTGACCGTGATTAATGAGCAGGGTAGGATCACGTAAAAGGGAAACTACTCCCTGCAGCATAAGAAGATCAGCCCCACGAATAAGTCCACGGGGAGGTACTTTGTCGAATGCGGTTTGCAATAAATCCGTTATGGGAAGAACTCGAGGATCAACGAAAGAAAGTCCGTTGAGTTTACTATGAATGGACCGTAGCGGAGAAAGGGCTTTATGCGTCACTTTAACTTTACCCGCGTAGCATTTATTCCAAGTGTCAGTTGCAGTTTTGGCTATTTCATCAAAGAGAGTACCGCCAAGCTTGTTTACTTCTTCCTTGAGCCCCTTTTTAACGGAGCCCTTTTCAGGAGCGGAAAGCTTGAAAAACTGCCATTTAAAACCCATCCGGGACCGGACATACTCCGCACTAACTGTAGAACTTCCAATAAGCTTTTCCCATCCTGGATATTGTTTAATCCAATCTTGAACGGCCTCATCATAACGATTTAGAAAGTCTTCATTTGCTGCGAAGAACTCCTTTTGAATATCTGCAAGCTCCTTAACGATTTCATCGGCAACCTTTTCAGGAACACCCCATCCACCAAGAAAACGAACTCCGTGTCGATCAAGCAGATTAACCGCACGAGATTTGAGAGTGCCGAAGATACGCAGATCTTCTGGATTGCAAATGCGTTTGCTTCCCAGAGATGCAAGTTCTTCGGGGGGAAGCTGCGACCCTCCAAAATCTGCTGGAGTGAGCTTCTTTCTGGCGGACCAGATATTTACATCGAGATTCAAAGCTAAGATATGGTTTAGGACCGTAATTCGAGTCTTAGTTTCCATGACTTTATCCTTCTGATGTTGCAAAATAAAAACGGAGACAGCTTTCGCCATCTCCGCTTATGAAATTTGCAGTTATCATTAATATAGGTGTTTATGATTCATCTTCCATCGGGAAAATACGTTGAGCCAGCTCATGCAATACAGTGCGAGTTTCGCGACTGGAGCGGTACCCGAGAGCACGATCTAGAGCATAAGTTACCGGCTGAATACCCTGTCTAGCTAGGGGCTGGAAACGAATTGTTAAATCAGCCCAACGAATCAAAGTTCGAGTTGAAAATGTAACCTCTATGGTATCGCTAAGATTTCCTGTTGCTTCTCCCATGAATAATTTACGCACGGAATTGGCATATTCAATCATTTTAATGCGGATATTCTCAGGCAGATTGGCTACTTTACGAGAGAGCAGTTCAGCTTCTGCAGCCGGTGTTGGGTACTCTATTTCACACAACCAGAATCTATCCATGAAGGCCAGATTTTGACGGACCACACCTTGATACAGACCTGTCTCATCTGCCGCGCCGTTAGAGTTGGCAGTAGCTGCAAATCTGAACATGGGATGCGGACGGATTATTTCACCGGAGTTTTCTGGAATGCAAAGCGGCTCACCGTCTAAAATGCCATTTAATCCGGCAGCTGTAGCCGGATCAATGATGTCGATCTCATTGAGCATAAACAGCCCACCGTATTTCATAGCAAGAGCAAGCGGCCCGTATTGGAATTGCATGTTACCTTCTTCTACGGTCAGATGACCGACCATTTCCGGGAACTCTAAACGACTATGACCAGTTATTTCAAAGACCGGATAATTGAGTTTGGCGGCTAACTGTTTAATGAGACTTGTTTTACCGCAACCGCTAGGACCAAACAGGTAAATCGGATCAGACGAATCCATGAACCAAACCACTACGTCCCGACTGGATTCATGAAACAGGTATTCGAGGTCCTCTTTCGGTGTGAAGGATGACGGTGATTCAAAGCCTTGTACCATGCGACCGGACGTCTTGCCGCTGAAGATCAAGCCTGCATCTAAGTCGAAAGGAACAATTTTTTCAATCTCTTTGATCGTGTTAGACATATTTTCTCCTCGACATTAGCCACAAAAAAGGACGCATCTCCGAAGAGATACGCCCTTAATGTGACTGAATTGTCAGATTTAATTATACACTACATGCTATGCAGCTTTGTCGAATTTCCACCACAATTTACGATTTCCATCCCAGTTAAAACCGGCTTTGCGAAGTAAATCCTTTTGTGAATGAGTGCGACCGGTTGCCAAAATACAAGGCTTACCGTCACGTCCATTTTCTTTCCTGTACTGAACACCCTCAAGTCGCGGTAGACTACTCTGAGTCGGATGTGGATTTTGAGGCTGTTTTTGGTTTGTAGACGGTGAAGGAGTGGCAAACTGTCTGTTCGAATTATCGCCATTGTGTTCATTTATCGGACGACATGAACCTTCAGCATCGTCATCATGTTCGGTAACGATTCCTACCAAAGCAGCAAGTCCATATCTACGAGCGTAAGTCATTGCTGAACCATAACCTTGTGGATCGCTTTTAGGTAACGGCATCATCAATAAAGAGGATTGCCATTGGCCTGATTTAGCATGAACGATCTTACTGACTAGCCCAAGATTACCACTCTCTACTTGAATTGGTAGTTGAGTAAGCCAGATACCGTTGGTTAGCAGGGCGTCGCGACAAGTATGCATAACCGATTGAAGGCTGGCATATTTACTGTTGGTGAAATTGTTCTGCCCATCCCTATGAGCTGGTTTCAAAGTCTGCTGAACCTTGAGCATCGCCTCTGCAAGCTCAGTGATGTTCGGTGAACACAGATCTGTGTTATTCATGATTACCTCCTGCAATAAAGAAAAGCTCCTTTCCGAAATAAACGGTAGGAGCTCTTTCAATAAAAAATTGGTTTGTATTACAGGAGTAATATATGTTTGAAATTATTTGATAATCATCATGGATTAAATTTGTCAGGAGTGCTTTTTGAGAACTTCTAGCAAGTCAATTGCTCTTTTAATATCCTGCTCAGACAACTCTGAAAGTAAGAACTTTGCTCGAGAAAGGTTATCTTGTTCGGTGTTTTCTTTGGTAAGTATCTCAGAAGGGTCAACATGCAGGGCATTAGAAATTTTGAGCAAGATTTCAACGGAAAGATTCACTTGCCCACGTTCTATCTCTCCAAGATATTTATAACTTATTCCAGCTATCTCAGCCATTTTTTGCTGGCTGAGGTTATTTGAGGTTCTAACTTTTCTTATTTTTGAGCCTATTTTTTCCAATGAATTTGACACGATATATTCCCTCTCATTTCTTTTAGAATGGAGGAGGTCTTGTGTTCTGGAAACCTTCTTCAGATAGTATTTTTTATAGACTTTTAGCACTGATAGGTGTTATCGAGTGTGCTTGAGCGATACTATTAGTTCAGTTTGTATCGAAAAATAATTTAGAAATATGGACTGAGTAAGGGGCGGGCTTCGCGAAAGATCTCCTGGGGTTGCATTTTTTATGTAAAAGAAATGACATCTCTGGAGTTACATGGTGCAAGCATTGTGCTGCGTTTAAATAAATTGAATTTTCCTATACAAATATTTAGTTTAAGGGGTGAGCATGCAATCAATTGCTTATGATGAACTTAAGTCTGACTCAGCGGTAAAATTGATTAAGGAGAAGAGTTCATTCACCATTATTGGCCTTAGCGGTAAAATGTCGGATGCTGTTGATCTCATCGAGGAACAAATTGAAAAGGAAGGATATTCCTGCCGCATATATACTTATGGCAGAGTTGCCGCAGCAGGAGGAAGTTTTTTCGGTGGAATTACGGGGTTGCTCGGGGCAGCTTCTGCAATAGGTATGGTCGCCCACAATCTGGCAACTTACGACCCTGATTTTGAAATAGCAAAGCACATTGTAGATAACAAGCTGGTAGTCTCTTACGAAAAGTAGATAGCGAAACGATTAATTTAAATATGGCTCCAAAGCTCATCACTACGAATAGTTCTATACAACACAATCTCTACCTTTTGCGGAATATTAGTCTGCTCAATCGCATCAAGAATCTTAGCCTGATCTGTAAGCGTTAATTCATCACCCACCAGCGCAATGTCGATATCTGATTGCGTGGTATAGCTTCCCATGGCTCTGGAGCCGAATAGAATTACCTGCTTAACCTTTGGGCAATCAGCCAGAATCTTAAACAGCGTCTTTTTATGCCGCTCGGCAATCCCGTCATTAATCAACTGGATTCTCCTGCTTCTTACTTAGGGTGTCGCTGATTCTCAGCAATAGAGGTAGATATTCATTTATGATTGATTCCTGAGCTTCAAGAGCAATTTTTTCTTCGTACACATACACCAGTAGATTCCTTTTAGTCAGAGCTTCAAGAAACATCTCGCAATCTCTTTCACTGATATACTTGGTTTCAAAAGCGCCACGAATAACCGCTCTGGGACTGTTGTAGTCAAACCCTTCAAAAAAGAGCAGATCTTTGAGGGTCTTCCATGACAATTCAAAAGTGAACTCAAATGTCTTGATCAGACCGTACCGTTCAAGATTACTGTAGCTTTTCAGTTCACACCCGCTTTTGAGTTCAACCAAAGCTCTGCTGAAATTTTGAAAACGCTGTTTCCAGCGCACTTCCTGATTATTCATTTAGCATCCCCCTTAGTTTTGTCATGTCTTTCAGGATATCACGCTCAAGATCTTCCATCCTGTCCAGAATGGTTAGCGGCGGATCATAACTTTCTTCTTCGTATACAATTTCTTTATATAAACCAATGTTGGGTTATATTTTCTATTGAATAGTAGCACTGATAGGTGTTAGTGATGTTTGCAACTTAGTATCATTTTATTTCACAAACTCAACACGAATATACACTTTTTTAAAAGGAGTTGATGCCTATGTTTCGGTTATTACAGAGTTTATTGTTTTTGCTGGTAGTGTTTTCGCTTTGTTCCTGCAAAGGAGATGATATTTCAATTGTTAAAAATGGATATATGAATTTTGACCAAAGTGTCACAATTGGAGATGTCCTTGATAATTGTAAGGGGCTCGAAAATCGTAGTTGGTCTAAATTTGAAACCGAACTAAAACGTAAGGTTGTAAATTTTACAGCAGACATACCTGTAAAAATAGACTTACTCACACCTAATCATCCGTTGACCACAAATGGAATTGCTGTGCTTAAAGATATTGTAATGGGCACTGATCCTGTTTTTCAACTGACCTTGCAGTTTCAGCTTAAGCAGAATGATTCTTTTGAATTAACATATGCCGGAATAACTCTTAAGCCCAATCTAATCATAGAAGATATTAGTGTTCCTGATGCGTACAAAAGTTTTGTAGATACGGGGCAAACTTACTCGGACCCCACTTATATGCTGAAGCAATTGTACCAGAACCAAGAATTGGTTCCTTACAACCTTCTTCACGCTATTCAGTCTAGTTATTTTGACAAGAAAAAAGAAGCGAAGCGCAAGAAAAGAAAAATTATTGCCAACGCATTTAATACGTTCGAATTTCCTAGCGATTATGGGAGAGCACGTTTTGTAATGTATCTAAATGAAAAGAATGAAGGGATACTGTTTGGAAATGTCCAAAAAGGAATTTTAGGGGGTGCTTATGCTAATAATGAAAATGGATCGACTTGTTCTTTCTTTGAGAAGGGGGAAATAAATAGTGCTGGTACTAAATTTGAATTCAATAACCCTAGCTGCACCCCTGAAGTAAACTTAAAGGATAAAACTAAAGCAGGTATGCCTAGAATTATTGCTGTGAGTGGCACTATTGATTGTAGTTTTTGTGAGGGCGGATCTTCTCTAGACGGTGAGTATCATGCTGTCGGTTATCTTGATGTATATGAGGGACGAGGTCCATCGTTAACATTGTGGTAATTTCATAAATACAAAATATGTTGTGCCCCTTTCTGAACGACAAATCCAGAAAGGGGCACTCTGCTTAGTAGCTGCTTACTACGGTCGCAATGGTTAATCCTACATCGTCAAACATTTTGTTGTTGCCAGATGCACTCACGCGGGCAAGGATGTCAGCGCATCCATTAAGCTGATTTCCGCTATGACCTCTAACCCATTCCCAACGAATGTTATGACCGTGAATGTTTTCAAGGAGTTCTTTCCAGAGATCCTGGTTTTCAACAGGTTTTCGATTGCTTTTGCGCCACCCACTTTTAATCCAATTGTTTAGCCATCCTTGCACAAAGGCATCAATCACGTATTTGGAATCAGAGTATAACGTGACATCGCTTTTAGGAGGAATTACTAACAAAGCAGCTATAACCGCTCTTAGTTCCATACGATTGTTAGTCGTTGTCCGGTATCCTTGAGCTAGTTCAATTGATTCGTTCGGTGTATGAATTAGCGCACCGTAGCCACCATCAGCACCTTTGAATTGATTGCCAAGACATGAGCCGTCTGTGTAGATTTTAATTTTAGTAGAGTTATTCATAAGAATTCCTTCCAAGTTAAGTGTTAATTTTTCTATAGAATAACTCTCGGATATATTTTTTTATTGAAACTAGTTCATCCTAGCTGTGATGCACCGAACCTACGAATTCCAAGTGGTATTATATTTTGTGGACATTCCTTTGCCAGATAGCTAGCCCAGTGAAAGCATCTGTTGAGAGTTTCTTGGAACTGCCTTTCTTGGTGTAAACGTTGAGATCCCGTAGAGGCTTTGGAAGGTTTTTTAATTATGATTCCATTTTGCTCTTTATCACAGAAGTGAACTAAGCCTTCTCCATTCTGCACGCCAAGAACATGATTCCATGATTTTTCTACTCCTTTTAAGAAAGAATAGTAGTTTTGACATTTGTTACCATTTATCAAGGCAATACAGTGATAATGTTGATGTCTTTCTTTTGAGGGTTGTTCTCTCCCCCACACATATTGGACTCCATAATCATGATAGCGGCTTTTATCCATGATCATTTTGTAAAGGTGTTCTACGTGTCTGTTGCTTACTTCGTGTAAATAGTTTTCTGGAAACCTTAGATCAAATCTTATGAAGAGTGTCTTGCTACACGTAGAAGTCATTAACTTAAATCTATCTTCAATTACTGTTAAAATATCTCCATAGCAGTTGTATTCGTTGTTCTTGCCAGTATTGATGTTAAATGAATTAAATTTATTATCTCTGATTATCTGTTTGTGACGCATTGTGTTCTCCTGTTGTGAATTAATTAGTTGTATTCTTCGCTAGTTATATTATAAGTAGTTAGTATAAAAATATATTTGTGTGTATATCATTAATATAAGATATTACCATAACCGGAATTAAATTGTCTCAGGTGCTGCGGTTTAACAGTAAAATTGTACCCATTAAAATGGCATTAAAATGGGCATTAAAATTTCGAGAGTTGTTTCAAATTTAGAAATACTAAATAAAAAAATAAATTCTTTCCTGATTTTATATTGGACTAACAAACAATGTAAATCAGGAGCACTTAAATGGAAGAACTTCTTGATCAGCTTAAAAGAGAAATTCCACCAATATTCTCAGCAACAGAACTAGACAATTTAACAGGGAAAGCCATCAGGTGGCGTACAATTCAAAATCTCCGAGCTAATAAGGCTATTCCTGAGCATGAAGCCATTCCTACTAAATGTTTCCTGAAGGCGGGTAATCGGAAGATCTTGATAGTAAGAGATGCTTTTCTGGAATGGTGGTTTGCGAACGTTGTATCCGTTTGTGATTAATTGGAACAAATGTCGTGCTTGATCTGACCTATCTCATTTTGAGGTAGGATTTTTTTTGTCTAAATTACGGCGAGCCCTAATGCATCTGTATTGGGCTTGCCTTTTCTTTTGGAGAGAACATGTTGTATTTGAAGATTTTTAAAAAGAATTTTGTCTGCTGTGATGAGAAGCTAGGTTCGTCCCTCGAAGCAACTCTTATTCCGGTAGGCTTAAGATATATACGGTGGTGTAACGGGCGGGTGCTTTGGGAAAAAGAGTGTCAGAATGAAAATAAAGTTCCTGACGGCTGGGAGTTATCATATGATGTAGATTTGAGGCTTGAAGGACGTGTTCGTAGGCTTTCGATTCATTCTGCTACAGCTGTTCGCGACTTTCAGCCATACTTGCGGAAGTTGGCTTCTGAAGGGAAAAGGCTTGAGGAAGTTGTTACACGTTTGACCATTACGTCCAGGCGGAAGCTCAATCTTTCGGTGAGATTTGAAACGGTAGGGTAAAATTTATTGGGAGAACTGATTCTGTTCGTAGGGGATAATGAGTTATCCCCTATTTTGAAGTTTTATCCTTTGTAAGTCCAAGTTCCTTGCGCCTACGTTGAACTGTGCTTTTGGAAATTCCAAGCGCGTTAGCTATCTCTTTTTCAAGGTAGCCTTGATCGTCCATTCGTTTAATTTCTTCAATTGTCTTTGGCTTAGACTTTTCGCTAATTTTCCATGGTACTGATTTACGTGAAGGTGAGAATGAAATTTCAATTGTCCTTTTAAGCTCAGGTGCTAAATGGCGTGTCTTTTCGAATACAAGATCATATCTATTTTCATGTTTGGAGGAGTTATCGCTATCTAATTCTACTAGCTTGAGGATTAAATCTGCACCGAATGTTTTAATATTAACTCCTCGTTGGTCTCCACCTTTATTTGAGTGATGTAGAAGCAAGATTGAGATGCCAGACTTTTTAACGTTTTCAATCCATTTGAAAAATTTGTCCCATGCGTGTTCAGATGTCTGGTGGCCAGTTAGAAAAGATAGGTTGTCTAAGATCAGGAACTTAATGTTTCCTTTACTTGTAGGGTCATTGGATATCCTGGCGATTGTTTGCTCTGCTTTTTCTTGATACGAAGGCTCTGTGAGATCCCAATTGGTCACATTTATGAAATGGAAAGGGATTTTTTGTGAAAGATTTAATTCTGAAATTAATTCGAGTCTTCTACCAAATTCGTTTTCCCCTAATTCGCTATCTATGTATAGCACGCTATTAGGCTGAGGGATTTTCCATCCTTTTAAAAAAGTACCTCCCTTAGCAATTGCCATCCCGAGGCATATTGAGAACCAGGTTTTACCTATTCCTGTGGCAGCATATAATAGAGTAAATGAGTTCTTTGTAATGATTGGTTCAATTACAAATTTTTGATCTCGATTTTTAGGCAAATTATTCATAGAAAAAACGGTAGGCAAGTTTTTAGTCGTGCCATCTAGAGAGGTCGGGGCAATCTCTGCTGTTTTGTAAAGCTGGAGAAGGTAGTTTTCTGTTGCTCTAAAATTTTTAGAATTTACTTTGTGTTGTGGAAAACAGTATTTTGATTCGTTTGAATCTGTGTAAATAGGTATAACTTTATTAGCTATCTCAATATGATTGTCTTTGATTAATTTGCGTATGAGCCACATCCAATCAGATACAGAGACAGTTCCTTGGGGCATAATCGTAATGTTTGTGTCTTTTAAAGATGTCCAGTTCGTTAAACGTAATCCCTCGTACCCACCATACCATGAAGCATGTCCATAGTTTCGATTAAGAATTTGCCCGCTAATTTTTTTGCATGAAAATGGTGACTCAAAGATTGCAACCCAGTTTTTAGTTTCTGGATTAGGCTGGTTCATAAATATCGAAGGGGCTTTGTAAAAATTATTTAATGGCATTTGACCAGGAATTTGCATTTCAAATGAGGTGTTAAGATGGTGGATTTGCCAATCAAAAAAAGGTCGGTTTTGGGCTTGATAGTATAATTTAGGTTTTACGCTGGGGTAAAATTTTTCTGTATTAAAATCAGCAATCAGTTCTTTAGATAAATTATAAATATTCAAAATCTGATCAACAGACTCTGCTGTTGGAACTCCATGTATGCAACTGAAAATGTCAACTAGATCAGTTGTTTTATCATCCGATATTATCGTCCCATATGGAAATATTATAGTCCTGCCGTGAACCTTAATCGGAGTGCAGATCGGAAGCCTACGAATGTAGCCTGGAATTTTCTTTAAACACTTGGGGAGATAAGAGTCCTCTATGTTCGATAGTGCTATCCCAATAGTTGTATAATTAGGGTGGGGCAAACTCATGATGGATTCTATTGTTTGTGTAGTAGTTCCCATCTTGGCGTTTACAGGAATATTTTCAAATCTAGGATAGTTTCCACACTGGTGAAATGTAATATAGTCAGCATAGAACGAAAATTCTTTTGTGAGGATTTGATAGTCATTAATCCTGATATACTCTTTTGAAGATGTATCGAAATACCTTGCCCATTTTCTGAGTTCTGTCTTGTTTCTTAATGAGGTTAAAAGCTTTAGATTGGCTTTGTCACGTAAAATTTGATTAACATGATAGTTGTAATCGCTGCGAGTTTGAACTTCCATTTCAAGGTAGCGTCCTGAGATTAATTTGCCAGCCATATTTTGTTTTAGTGGTTAAAGGTGAAGAAACTATTTTTAGTATTGTCTGATATTTTGTTATTAAACGTCAATATTTAATTGTAATATGGTGTATTTTTAACGCCATCTTTGTAAGTATCTGTTTTTATAGAGGTAAATTTGTTTAAAAAGCCTCAGTTAGGAGTTAAAGCATCAAAAAAGCATCAAAAATTGTCTTTTATAACTCATAATTATTATAATAGGCTGTTCTGTTGAAGCGTGTAAGTTGCGCATAATTCTTGAATTGTTGATATAGTAAAATAGTTGAGATTAAATTAAATTAGATTTAATCTGATCTTATTGAATAGAAGTGAATGCTATATAATGTGAGGGTGTATGGTTATTGATATAGAGCAAGAGCTTGAACGTTACCTTCAATATGAAGATAAAAGTAAGCAGTACACAATACGTGTGTCTAAAGAGTGCGGGGAAAGAATTGAGAAGTTGAAAGGTGATTCTGAGGCAAGCTCTTCAATCATAATTCGTGCTCTCGTGGAATTCGGAAGCAAGAGTGCTGTTGAGTCAAAAAGGGCTAACTCTGATACTGAAAAATCGAAGAAATCAGATGTGGAAAAACTTCAAGAAGAGGTTGCTTTGCTCCGCAAGCAGTTGCAGGTCATGCAGCAAGTTGTAGAAAAGCTTTGCAGTGACTTAGGGGATACCCCAAAGAACGTTTGAGTTCTGTCTCTTCAAAAGGTATAGAGCCTGAATGTGTAGATAACACCCGTCACCCAATTCAGATTCAAACCCAGATACCGATTAAATCGGGACAATCATGAACACAGAAATGCTCGATACTCTAAAAGCCAGGCTAGACGCACACAGGCCGTTAGCTCCTGAAGTCGTAAAGAACCTGCGTGAGGATCTGGCCCTGCGTTGGACTTACAACTCCAACGCAATTGAAGGGAACACGCTTACGCTTCAGGAAACTAAAGTCGTACTTGAGGGGATAACTGTTGGCGGTAAATCTATTGCTGAACATCTTGAAGCAATCAACCACGCTCAGGCTATCAATCTTGTCTATGATTTAGCAGAGCAGGGTGATTCTCTTTCAGTTCGTGCTATCAAGGATATTCACAGCCTTGTTCTTAAGGGAATTGATGATAGGAACGCTGGACTCTTCCGTACTGTGAATGTGACTATTTCCGGTGCTGAGCACGTTCCACCTGATTTCTTGAATCTGCAGGATGAGATGGGCCGTTTTATGGCTTCGTATAAAGGGGAAGGAGCGAATCTTCATGTTGTCGAACGTGCGGCTAGGGTTCATGTTGATTTCGTAAAGATCCATCCGTTTGCAGACGGTAACGGACGTACGTTCAGATTGTTAATGAACCTTGAACTCATGAAAGGTGGATTTCCACCGGTTGTGTTTCAAACTTCGGAGCGCTTAGCGTACTATGAGGCTCTTGAAGGCGCTTGTGTGGAGTCTGACTGTGATTCGTTTCTAGAAATGACTGAGAGGCTAGTTGTGGACAGTTTTAAGCCGTATTGGTTTGCACTAGGGTTAAGTGAGGAAGGATTGTAGTCGCCGAAACGTCATAAAGTTCTGAAAGAATTTCATAGTACCGTATTGTTTATCAACAGTACGGTATTTTTTATGTGGTCGGGAATTTCGCTTAAATTGATAAAAAAGAGGCTTCGAATGTGCTTCTCTGTCCTGTTCAAACTCACAGATTGTCACAGAAAATCACTCTCCATAGCCGTTTAAGTGGGGACAGAGTGGGGACAAAACCGACTTTGGCCATAAAAAAAGGGTCCACAAACAATCCGAAAATTGTTCGTAAACCCTTGATTTAACCGTGGTACCCAGAACGAGACTTGAACTCGTACAAGCCGAAGCTCGAGGGATTTTAAGCCCGTCGGAATAATAACTGCCATCTGTGACTTAACGTTCCTAACCGCTTTGAATCCAAAAGATTCATAGTGTAATATCCTATCCTCACGTTCACTAGCGTTTATTAGTGTACCTATAAAAAGTGGGACAGGAGTGGGACAGAAATGAGCACCAAGAGTTTTGAAGCAACTAAGTATACCGGAGTTAGATTTCGCAGTCATAAAACACGCAGGCATGGAGTTCATTCCGATAAGTATTTTGTGATCCGGTACAAGGTTAATGGCAAGCTGCGAGAAGAAGGACTCGGATGGGCTTCCCAAGGCTGGTCTCCGGCAAAAGCTCATAAGATCAGATCCGAAGTCACTGCGAATATCAAGCTCGGTGTCGGTCCGCAATCCCTCGGAGAATTCAGAGAGATCAAAGCCGAAGAGCAGAGAGTTAAAATCGTTGCCAGCAAGGCTCGGAAACCTTTCTCCGAAGCAGGGGAAACATACATTGAAGAGTACGCCAGAAACAATAAGAAGAGTTGGAAGCATGATCGCACCCGCTTCAAACTTCATCTCGTGCCGGTCATTGGAAAAATCAGCCTTGATGATCTGACCTTCCAGCATATTGAACTTCTCAAGAGTTCCGTAACTAGGAAGGGGCTTGCCAAGGCAACGGTTGTGCAGTGTCTCGCCCTTACTCGGCAGATTTGTAACTATTCCATTCAAAGAGGATGGCTGAACGGAGCTAATCCGGTTAAGGGAGTTAAGTTTCCTAGAATCAATAATCAGAGGCTCCGCTACTGCGCTCTTGACGAGGAAACTGCATTTTTCGAGATGGCTGTTCAAAGGAGATACCTTGATTGCCACGATATCTGCTTGCTCAGTCTTTACACCGGCATGCGGATGGGAGAAATTTTTGCTCTTACTCGGCAGGATATCGATCTTGTTGAGAACAGAATCATTATTAAAGGAGAGTCCGGCGCTGACGATGGACCCAAGTCCGGAAGAAGTAGAGTTGCGTACATCACTGAAAAGATAAGGCCGGTGTTGGCCACGAGAATTCCTGATCTGATCAGTATGGAGTCCTTGCTGTTCCCCGGTCCTTCCGGTGATATGCGGAAAGAGATCGGAGAAAACTTTGCAACTCTGATGAAGCATCTCGGATGGAATAAAGGCGTTACTGATCGCCGGTTGCGTTTTTGTGCTCATTGTTTCCGTCATACTTTTGCTTCCCGTCTTGTCGCCAAGGGTGTTCCTCTTCCTGTTGTTCAAAAAATGATGGGCCATGCTACTATTCAGACCACTATGCGCTACACTCATACTCATGACGATCAATGCCGGAACGCGGCTCAACTGCTGGTTTAAACCAGCGGGTTAGATTCCTCTATGAACCAGTCAACAAACGGTTCGCGGGTGTAGAAAACTTTACGATTACGTTTAAATCGTCCTTCTAAAGGTCCAGTTCCTTGGCAATCCATCCTGCGCATTGTTTGGGCCTTGATGAGTCCGCCTGTATATTTTTCCACGCCCTGTCTGCATAGAACTGGGGGTAATGTGTTTAACAGGTGTTCTTTGAGTTCTTCTTTTGTCATGTGGCTACTCCATTAGAAGCTAGTTTCTGCTGTTGCACACTAAGCATGAGGATTATGCTCAGTAGTTCCATCTAATCCGCATAGAAGTTCTTGAATTGCTGTCAAAGCTTCTTGACCTTCTTTGCGGATTCTCATTTTATCACTACTGCTCAGTTTGCCGGCTTCAATTGCCTGCCCGTAGACAGCTATGAGCTCGCCGAATTCTTTAACGGCTTTAACAAGACTTATGTTGGAGCAGTTCCCTTCAGGTATTCTTATGAAAAGTCCGCCCATACTTGCGGCAAGGTGGTGCATAGGAGCATCGGAACGACAAGCTTTCATTAGTGGTTCAAGAAGGTCGGCTCCAAGTTTGTGGCTAGTATTCTCAGAGTTCAATTCATTCATGAGAACATGATATTTTTTGCTAACCATCTCTGCGACAGCACGAGCTCCGATATCTGAATCAAGAACCATTTTCCGAACTATATCTATGAAGCTCATGTGATTACTCCTGAAATTTACGCCGCTATTAACGTGACCATGAACCAAAGAGAACGTATTCTACATCCGGCTATTTTCTATTTATTTAGTTTTAGGCTTAGGTCCGGTTTTTTCTCTGCTACGGTCAGGAAGAAGATCTTCAGGCATTTCGTATTCCTTACGGAGGATATCAATATATTTTTGGGGACATTCTCCTCCACGAATAATTGAGGATACTCTCGCTGGAGTTAGATCAAATCGTTTTGCAAGCTTCACATTTGTAAGCCCAATATTTTCCATCCATGCACGCCTCAAGAAGTGTGTTGGAATAGTTTCAGTAGTAAAGGATGCTTGCGCTGAATCGCCAGTTTGGTTAATCATAAATGTAACCTCAATCAGTTGAAGGTTTTGTTTGTTGAATGCGTGTGTTGATTTAAGAGATAATGTAAAATCTCGTAGTTTGTCAATAAATTCTCGTAGAAAAGTGCAGGTTTTTTTGTCGTCTTCAATTTTTAGCGAAAGATTAGAGATTATCATCAAGGAATTCAATCTTGATAAAGCTTCTCTTGCCAAGGCTGGTGGTGTTAAGCCTCAAACTGTTTCAGGCTATTTGCACGATGGACGTTTGCCTAACCAGCGAACTTTAGAGCTGTGGCTACGAGAATTTAATATTGAGGGCAATTGGTTGCTTACTGGGGAAGGGGACATGATCCGTAAAGAAGAAGGACATGACCATGTAGTTCTTCGGATGCGTGAAGCAGAAAGGCTGATAAAAGAGCATGGTGATATTGGCCTTGAGATTGTTCGCCTTACTTTAGGTACATCCGACGAGACTTCCAAGAGTGATCCGGGTGTCGGTGATGAAAAAATTGCATCTGGATATTAAGAAGATCTGATTGGCCTACATGGTGTAAAGGCATGTGGGTCAATTTTTTTGAGTAAAAACAGGATGATTCTTGTTATTGAATTTTATTTAGTATTTGCACGATAAGTTATTGTGACGGCTGGTTAGTCTTATTGGGAGGAGAGCTGTTGGATGGCAATAAATTGATTACGTTTATGAAGGATTATAGAGCTTCGTTTTCACTTTCTGTTTGCACTTTTACCTATTTTTTTGCTTACTTACTTGATAAACATCCTGGTCATACCAGATTTACTGATATGTTTTCTCAAAATGAGACAACAGTGATTACTGTTACAGTTGTAGTACTTTTTTTAGGTGCTTTGTTGGATAAATACAGAGGGGTACGTTACTATAATCAATGGTCAATTTTTAGTAACAATCCATATATAATTCTGTTAAGTGTTAACTCATTAATTGCTATTCCTATTCTTATGTCTGTGTATTTGGGGGCAATAAGTGATATTGCGGCTGTTCAGTTGTTTAAATATGCTACACTGTTAGCGATTTTTTTATCTTTGATATGTTTCTTTGTTTTTAAGAGATTTTTTTATACATTTTCAAATGTAATGTGTCCATTTAGATCAAAGTACAGAATTGTCTATTTGGTTTTTTTTATTGTGTTTTTCCCGTTCTTTATATTTTCTGTGGATTTTTACATTCCATTTTTAAAGCCTTCTGAACCAATAAAAGAATGTTATAAAGCCTTCCTCAGTTATTATATTATTCTCAATTTTGAATTCTATCTTGCGGCACTGTTCTTTAATTTAATGAGAAAAGTCCGTCGTGGACATAGGTAGTTGTAGGGAACTAATTGTCGTGAAAAGATTTTTATTAATATTGTTATCGTTTTTCTTTCTTGTTGGTTGGGGTGACGTGTCTTTAGACACATCGTCTGAAAAAGAATTCAAATCCTCAGTTGGTGCTCTCATAAAAGATATGAGTGTTGAAGGTAAAGATACTCTCAGGAAGTCCTTTGCGACTATTGTTTCTAATGGTGAGATTAAACGCTTAGGCGCCGATGTACGTCTTCCAGAAGTTTATGCGCTTGGACAGCAGCAGGAAGCATGGGGCGACATTTTGTTTATGAAAAGGCTCAAAGAGCTTGATGGATTCACCGTCGATCAGATTAATGACCGCGCTGCTGTAATCGTGAAAGAACAACATGAATATGAACATCTGCGCGAACTTGAAAGGCTCCGAAAAAAGCTGAAACAATATTCTACTGAACTTGAAGAACTTCAAAAGTGCAATGCCGCCCGAGAGCAGGCAAAAGCAGTCATCCCTAAATTGAAAATAGAAAAGACATATGTCTTAAATGAACGCATGGATGTCATCGGTAGACCCATGGGAAAGATTGATTCTGCTGATGTTAAAGTTTCTATCCAAAACAATAGTGAAAAAGAGATTCAGTCCATCAAGCTTAAGTTTCAATTAAAATCTGGAGACAGGCAGGTGCAAGACGATGAGGTATTCAAACTTGCTACCCCTATCAAAGCTGGGCAGAGCGATTCTATAGAGTACAATGTTGGTACACATTTTTCATCGTTGAAATTTTTGCCAAATCAGGTCGAAGTTTCGGTTGTTCCGATCAAGGTGGAGACTGCGGAATCTGCTAGGTATGTGAATAAGCGGTTTTATAAGACTGAGAGTGAGTATTTGGGGTTGATTCGGGGTGTTGAGGAGATGATTGGGGCGTTGGAATAAGAAAGTTCGGAGCGTTTAATAGTTGCGCTGTTATGACGTGTTTTGTTTTATTAATTCTCATTGTTATTTTGTGGAGTAAATTTATGTCTCAAGAAAAAAGTCATGATATTCATGATTATATGAAACAAATTCACGATGAAATTTCTGCAGATTATCAGCGAATCCAGAAAAGAGCTGTAGATGATCCTGGTACAGCTGGCGATCAGGCTGAGGAGGATTGGGCGAAGCTTCTTAGAGAGTGGCTTCCATCATGTTTTACTGTTGTTACTAAGGGTAGGATAATTGGTTATTCTGGAATAGTTAGTCCGCAAATTGATGTATTAGTTTTGTCTGAGTCATACCCCTCAAAGTTACATTCTAAGAAAATATATTTGGCCGCTGGGATTGTTGCCGCATTTGAATGCAAAACGACTTTAAAGGCTTCCCACATCAAAGAAGCTGTTGAAACTGCTAGAAAAGTAAAAAATCTTTTTGATGTAAGGGAAGGGTCTCCATATAAGGAGCTTCATTCTCCGATTATTTATGGTTTACTGTCTCATTCTCATAGTTGGAAGAATGAAAAATCAAACCCTGCAAAGAATATACTTAAGAAATTAGAGACTAGTTCCGAAACTGTTGTTGAGCACCCTAGAGAACAAATAGATTTGCTCTGTGTAGCCGATCTAGGTGTATTTTCAGTTGCTAAAACTACATATATTGGGCCTAAGAATGTTCCTAATTACACAGAAACAGTAGCCAATATTTATGGTAAAGAAGGTGCGGCAACTACATCTTTTCTTGCTTATTTATCCGGAGTAGATGGTCAAGTAGACACCTTTGTTCCTGTAGGGGCTTTGCTTACTCATTTACTAAATAAAATGGCTAGGGAAAATGTCGGAATGAGGGCTCTTGCAAAATATTTTACGTTAACAAATTGTAGTGGAAGTGGAACAGGTTTTATGTCGATTTGGTCACTTGATATTTATACTCCAACTGTTATCGAAGGATTTGGGGAAAAATTGTCGAATGGTAAAGACTGGGATGAGTGGGGGGGAGCTTTTCCATAATCTTGAAGGGAGTTCTGCGGCCCTTGGGCTCATGGATTGGCCACTGTGTAGCATCAGGTTGAGGACATTTGGGAGTTAGCACTGTTTGGGAAAAAAAATCTAACTCACGTCATTTAAAAGTGCTAGTGCAGGTGTGTTGTATAATAATGAAACTGACTTCTTTATGTTTCTTATTCTTTTAAAATTAAATGTTATTGTTTTATAGAGGTTTGACGAATGGAAATACAGTGGTTGCACGAGGTTAGTCTCGAGAATTTAAAGTTCGGTATTAAGGCTGATAATCTTATAGCCACTATTGGAAGAGGAGGCAATGTCCCATTGGGATTTGTGTTATCTGGAGACGTTGTTGAAAAGTTAGCAAATAAAACTCCCGACGAAAAATATATTGATATTCTTAATTCTTTATTTCAAGAACTTTTAGATTCCTCTTGTACTGGTAAGGTTATTGTTCGTTCTTCGTCAATTTATGAGGGGGCTCAGCAGGCGAGATTTTCTGGGCTTTTTGTTTCTAGCTTAAATGTAAGCTCATTAAAGTCTCTTCTTGATGCGATAAGTGAAACGTACCATTCAGCCAAGTCTCCGTCGCTAGTTAGCTATTTTAAGAAAAATAATATCCACCCCCTGCCTGAACACATGGGTATAATTGTACAGGAGCAGATTGATTATGACGTGGGTGGGGTAGCTCATATCTCGCAGAACGTAGTTAGATGTGAGTTCGCTTCGAATAATTTGGAAGAAATGATCAGTGGGGTCGTCGCTCCTTCAATCGTAGCGGTTCTTGCAAGAGGGAATAATGAAGAGTGTCTTTCGTATAAAATTGAAAATGGTGCTGAGGGAGTAGGGAAGATTCATGAACACTTTCCTCTAATTTTTAATTCTTTTCAAAGACTACTTTCTTCAACAGGGGACGCGATTACTATCGAGTTTTGCATTAAAAAAAATGAATTGTTTATTTTACAGGTTAATTATAGCAGTGCCCCTGAAGAAAAATCTGAATTTATACAACGAGATAAGCAAGAGAGGAAGTGGCTACCACTAGAAAACATAGGGGAGCTAGGGTTAAAAGGTGCTGCAATGCATTTTTTTGCTAGGGAAGGAATGTTCAACAAATCTCTGTTATTGTTTCCGCACAATACTGAGTATGGAGAGATTTATAAAGTTGCACGTAAAACATTTACTCCGGATATTCCGCTGACTGTTCGTTTTTCCTATGCACAATGCTTAGGGCTGCCAAGAAGTTTTTCTCCAACACTTTCGGATGCATTAGTTTATACAAAAGATAATAAAGCCTCTAAATGGTCTGTTATTATGCACGCCTCAATGAAGGTTAGTTCTTCGTTTGAACTTTTAGTTGAGGAAGGTTCTGCCACTTTAGAACATGTACCTGGTATGTGGGAAAGCGATAATAAGGCATCTCCAGACGTCATAAGGTTTTTAAAAAAAGAAGTGGTGTATTACAGGTATAAATCCGAAAGGCTCTGTAAATTTTCGGATCATTCTGGAAGTTACACTAAAAATATAAGGAGGGTTCCCACCGATGTTTTTAAGAGGTGGGAAAAGAGGATTGTTCCCGTTATAAATTTGATTCGTAATAAATTTGCAGATTCTCTACCTGTCAATATCCATTTTGTGGAAGAGGAAAAAGGGGGGTGGCAGTTTTTGAATTTAAGAAAAGGGAGTGGTTTTGAAAAGCAAGAGCATATTGCACAAGATATTCCAATAATCTCTTGTGTGAAAGATTTAGATAAATGGGACGGGGAAAGCCCTATTCGACTTCGTTTGACAATGATGAGGGGGAGGGAAGCCTCGCTTATAAATATAGCAAATAAGATCTCAATCTCGCCAAACCCTGTTTATGTTGACTTTGGGGTTCTTTCACATCCCGCGATGGTGCTCCGCGAATATGGGGTTAGAGTTGTACCATCATATTTGTTGCATGAAACTAACAGTAATGTGTCAGAATATGATGTTATATCCTCCCAAAAAGATGTTGGATATGCTCCTCAATTAAGAATCGAGACCGAAACTCAGGTTGTGAAGTCTAATGATTATTATGTAGTAAGAGATGTAGAGCCAATTTGCCCAAACCACCTTTTATTACTTTCAAAACATAGAGTTCCATCTTTGGCTGATGATCCTGGAGCTAAAAAACTCCCTGAGCTACTTAAGGGGATCAGTTCACTTATAAATGTTCGGGAATGGTTTTTATTAGAAAGAGGAAGAGCTAGTTTTTGTACTAGCGGGTTTACTTGTAATCACGCACACGCACACTTTGTCCCTAAGACATTCTTTAAAGATGATTTGTTATTAATGTTAGTGAGTGGGGGAGACCCCGTTAGGTATCCAGATCTTAGTTCTGCTCTCCACGAAGCCAGCTTGCGTCAGGATGAGTATTTACTATTTGGGAGTGAAGAGGATGGTTATTTTCTTGAGATTCCAAGTCCTCGCGTCTCTAGGAAGAGACGACTAATACGCAATATTCTAGAGGAGAGGAGGAAATGCTTATGACGACAGACGCACATCGTAATCACTTAGTCGACAGAATTTCTAATATATGGGAAAGGTCTAGACATAATGCTTTTGCTCATAAAATAGCTGCCGAACAGGCAAAAACATGGGCTACTAGTATGTATGCGCTTGAAATGTTTTTTTCATTTATAAGTGTTTGTTTAGTTATCATCACCTATTTGACTTTGTCGTCCTCTGTTGATTTTTCGTTCATAAGTAATCTGACACCGAAGATGTCAAAAGAGATATTCAGCTTTTTGACTACAATTGGTTCTGTCTTTTTTTCGCTTGCAGGCATTTTTCTAGGGGTGCTTGCTGGCTATCTTAAATTTGACACTCAACATGCCGAACATCGTGCTTCATTGGGCTCATATCAGCATATTGCGCAGAAAGCTCGGATGGCTAAGTGGAAAAATATGCCTTTTGAACAATTGGAACGTGAATTCTTGTGGATGGAAGAATCTTTCCAGTTGCTGAAAGCAAGGGGGAGGGAACCGTCTAATCGTCAATTTAAATGTGCAAAAAATATTTTCGATGAAATTAGAAAGGACCCTAGTTCTAGCCGTGCCCAGAGCTTTTCAGTCGAAAATGGTGACCATAAACATGAAAATTTTTCCACTCTAGTAAAATTTAATTGTGTACGTCCAATTAACCGCAATTAGTCAAAACTTTACGTAAAAGGTACAATGTTAATAGACTGAGACTATTCGTAGTACTGTTTGGGGTTTAATAATATACTGATAAAGATACGGATAACTATATGAATATACTGATAAACTATTTAGCAAGTCACCAATATAAGAGCTAACGTGCCAGATTACCATCCTTATAATATGATATTATACATATCCCTCAGTGGTCTTGAATTGCTGCATCCTGAAGATGAGGCAATTAACAGCATTGGAGGAAAAGCATTAGGCCTTTCTAGTCTGCCTGAGTCATGGACGTTACCTTTTTTGGTTGTCTCGGCAGATTTCGCAAAAAGTTATTTTGAAGTTAACGGTGTCCAGAGACAAGAAGTATTAAGTTCCTGGGTTGAGCGAATATCTAAGGCCGCAAATACCGCTCAATTAAATTTTTCTGAAATTATCGTTCGCTCCTCAGGAACAAAAGAAGGATTAGCTGCACGGGGAGATTATTATTCCATAACAGGAACTATGGATACCTTAGCGCAAACCTTTGCTGACTGCTTTGCTGCCCTAGAAAAAGATAAATTTGTTGAGGATAGAAATATTCCTCTTATTTTGCAAAGTTTTTGCAAAATGCATCTCCTAAAAGGGCACCTTTCAAATGAAAGGCGCTTTTGCAAAGATGCTCGTGATTGGGTTGCTGAATATGAGGGTTTGCGAGATGGTAGAGACACGTTTGCAATTAATATCCGAGAATGGCGTAAAAGCCATAGTGTAGAATCTTTTATTGGAACAGGATTAATTGCGAAAACAGAGCCTGGTTTAGTAAATGTTTTAGAAGTTGTAGCTCGTTGGGCTTTAAGTTTAAAAGCAAGAGTCCATTTTGAGTGGGTATGGGATGGCTCGTTTGTCTACCTTGTTCAAGCTGATGAAGATAAAATTTTCGAGGGAGTTAATCCTTGTTCAATAGATACAACTTTTGAAAATATAATACAAAGTAGTGAGTTATATATTCTTGAATTATATCCCTTTGAGAAAGGAAAAGATTACCCCAAACTCAATAATGTAGGGATTTATCATAAGTTGGGGCTTTCGGTTGCGCCTCTTTATGTATTACATGATCAGCAGACTCTTTCTTTACTCCACAGTGGAATCGCAACTGAAGCGTTAATCCATGACCTCGAACTATTAATTCGCGCGTCACTTGTCATTCGAATGGACGTAACGTCTCTTGAACTCACTAAACGACAATTACTGCCTCGTACAGACGGTATTAATAACATTGATGAGGCCGTGGATTGGCTCATTAAAATGTCTCAGGGTGAGTACGCAAGCCTTAATCCTATCTTTCTTTTTCATAATTTTGTTCCAGCGCAAATTGCAGCTTTCGCATATGCCTCCCCTGGAATGTCCGTTGTTTATATTGAGGCTCTTTGGGGGCTTCCGGAGGGCTTATATCACTATTCTCATGATAAGATCCAAGTTGATACTCGCACAAGAACTTTGGAAAAGTTATCCGAAGAAAATATGGAAGCTTGGAGTGTTCAAGTGGACATGGACTATAAGCAGTATATTGTTGCTCCTGATGAAAGTGCCCATTGGGTTGTTCAACGGTTAGGAAGTAAATACGGATGGGGGCAAGTCCTCACTGACGATGACATCACTAAAAAAATTGCTTTAGGATCACGTCTAATTTCGGAAGAAGTTAATAAAGGCGTAAGTATTATGTGGTTCGTGGGGGTAGATTCCATCTATGGTGAAGATGGAATAATGCCTTGGCACCATGAAACCTATGATGTGGACCTGTCTCGCAACAGGGGATACAAGAGAAAAAAAACGGTCTTTGATAAGGAGTATACGGTTCGTTCTTTGAGTGATCTTGTCAATCTAAAAGATCTTGTTAGCGATCCAAAAAATCAGCTACGTTGGATAAAGATCCAGCCTATAGACAATAGTATCTTAAGAGATAAAGAAGTACTTAAAGATATAGGAAGCCAATCTTTACGCTGTGGGGCAACTATTTATCTTGAAGGTGGACAGCTGTCACACGCTTATTATCAGCTATTACAAACGGGTGCGAGCGTTGAAGTCGCAAGTGGGTTCAAAAAAGAAGAACGCAACGATTACAACAAGCTTGTTAGAGACCGTATTCCTGGAAAAATTTTTTCTAGCGGTGAAAATGTGTTCCGTGCTGTCTTTACAGGTAGTGACTTTTTATATTTTCTTAAAGAAAAATTGGTAGAAGAAGCTCTAGAGCTTTTTGATGCAAAGGATGATAGTGATACAATTGCTGAGCTTGCTGATGTGTTGGAGGTAATTGATGGTATATGTGAACAACTCGGAATCAATTTTCAAGATATTTTAGATGAAAAGCAACGAAAAGCAAATAAGGTAGGAGGCTTTAAGGATGGATCCGTTCTGCTAAGAACAAGTACTGTTCAAAATGCGGTAAAAGACGATCTGTCCCTTTGGGGCAAAAAAAATAATGGTAATGCGTTAAAAATAGTAAGTGCAGAACTTTCACATATCGTGGATAAAGTTCAAAAAGTAACGGTTTCAAAAGACCAAAGAATTCTAGAAAATTCATCTACATCGTTGTTCACTATCAAGGCTCCGCTTCTTCGGGATAAATGGTTAGTTAAGCCTCCTTCCACCTTTGTTCATGTTTTAAGAGAGAACCCTGATGCTATTATTGAGATATCAGCAGAGAGAAAGGGTAAGTCAACAACAATACGATTTGAAGCTTCAATTCCGATAAAGCAACCTTCTTTGTTGGATTATACTTAATTCTATTGATTTTATGTTTTTTTATCACATTAATTAAACCTATATTCAACTAGTAAGTGCTTCTTGTCGTGCACCTCTCATTATTTCTGGATAATTTTTTTGGGGTTAGTAGCTTTAATCTCATATTGATATGCGTGGTTGCATCTAATTAAATATATAGTTATTCTAAAGACTTATATTGTGAGTGTTTATATAAATCTATTTGGAAAGTTCTCTATACATCAAAAATAAATATAGTACTGAAAATATCATTCCATATGAAAGTGCGGCACCGTCGCTTAAAAATACTGGTATGGGGCTGTATGAAATTTGATCAAAAGACTGAGTGTGTTGGACGAAAGTTGTTCCAAAAGTCGATATAATTCCACAGCTAAAAACAGTTGCTGCTGGTAGTAGTCTCTTTCCAAGGAACATATAGTGACTGTAGATTAACAAGGCACTTATTGGAATCGTTGCAATTAAATTGAGGCTATGTTGAAAATCTACTCCACTCCAGTTAGATAAGAGCAAGCCTAAACAGGCTGTAATTGCACCAACAAAAGCTGTTCTAGTAAGTATGTATGTAAGCTCTTGGACTATCTCACGGAGGCATATTTTTTCTGTATCCCTGGAATTAAACATGGTTATAACATCCTTATTAAAATATGCATTTTTTATTTTTTGAATGACAAGTTTCAGCCACCGTTGCCTAGTTAGCTGTTCCTCTAATAGTACTGCCGAATATAACCATAAGCCTTATCAAAAAGATCCTGGTCCTTAATCTTGTACTTTACGTAAATGACCTGGCGTAGGGCTTTTTGCACTTTTCTTTCGCCGAGTTTGGTATTTTGCCAGTCAGGGAAACGTACATATCTTACGATCTCATCAATCTCATTTACGATTCTTTCCACCATAACTGGTGTTTGGTCCGTTTTGACTTTGGAGAAAAGATCCGTAAGTGCTGAGATCGCTTGCGTTTGATCCTCGACTGTATCTACCTCTTCTTCCGCTTTGACTACGTCACTGGCAAGGGTGAGGAGTTCTTTCAGGAAATCTATGCTTTGTATTAGTCCCTGCTCGTGTCGCTCTTTCAGTTTTTCTAAACGTTCACTTAGGGCGATGAATTTAGGGTTGCCTTGGTGCTTACGAAGTCGGGCTATGAGTTTAATCTCGACTTCTTTCCCTTTTTTAGCAGGATCTTTGCTATTAATGAAATCGTCCAGTATTTCCGGGTCTAGTACGAGTGTTTCGAGGTCGTCACGGATAGTATCGACATGGACGTTGCTGTGAACCAGTTCAATGGTTTTGGCTCCAAGGGCGTGCCAGAGCAGTTTGCCGTTTCCGCTGGGCGGTTTGACTGATTCATAGATCTGCGTGAGCCATTTATAATCTTTTTCGAAAGGTCCGAGGCATGGAGCTGGGGACAGTGCTTCCCATAACCTTGAAAATACCGAGTATTGTGCTGCAAAGCTGTCTCTGGTTTCATTATTGGGAAGGCAATCCTGTGCTGCAATCAGTCCTTCGTAGCCGCCGATAGAGCGGTCAACTCCTGGGAAAAATGCGAGACATTTGGCCATAATTATTGGCAGTTCTTTTTGTATCTCTTCTAAATTTGTGATTACTTGCTGGACCGCCTTTTCATCAAAGTCCAGAGCTGTGGCGACATCATCAAATATGCCTAGATAATCCACAATCAGACCGTGTGTCTTGCCGGGATATACTCTGTTGGTTCGGCAGATGGACTGCAACAGGTTGTGGTCCTTCATGGGCTTGTCGAGATACATTGTTTGCAGGATCGGTGCATCAAAGCCGGTCAAGAGTTTTGATGTAACGATTAAAAATTTGAGTGGATCGCCTGCGTCTCTGAAACGATCAAGCAACTTTTCTTCTTCATCTTTTGAAATTTTCCATTTCGCAAAAGCATCAGATTTTCCGCCCGCAGTGTGCATAATAATGGCACTGGCTTCAGGGTCCATCAGGTCATCAAGGGCTGTTTTATATAGCACGCAGCATTCACGATCGAAGGTGACGAGTTGAGCCTTAAATCCATTCGGTTCAACCTTGTTCTGATAGTGGCTTACAATGTGTTGGCAGATAGCGTTAACCCGTTCTGGAGCCTTGATAAGAACAGACATCCTAGCGGCGCGCTTGGCAAGATCGTCCCTGTCAAATTCACTCAAATCTCCGGTTATGTTTGCGTATGCCTGCTCTATTGCTTTTTTGTTGATATGCAGCTTTACGTCTACTGCTTCAAAGTGCAGAGGCAAGGTGGCGCGGTCACGGATGGAGTCTTGAAAAGTGTAGCGGCTCATGTAGCCGTGTTCATCTTCCTCAGCACCAAAAGCCCAGAATGTATTGCGGTCTCGCTTATTAATGGGAGTTCCGGTCAGGCCGAAGAAGAATGCATTGGGTAGGGCTTCGCGCATTTTGCGACCATAGTTGCCTTCTTGGGTACGGTGCGCTTCATCGACCATAATAATGATATTAGATCGGTCGTTTAAACATCCGCCAGCCTCGCCGAATTTATGAATAGTGGTAATAATTATTTTGCGGGAATCGGCTGCGAGAAGTTTTTGCAGCTCTTGTCTGGTGGTCGCCCCGATCATATTCGGTGTGTCTGCGGCATTAAAGGTAGAAGTAATCTGGGTATCAAGGTCAATGCGGTCAACAACGATCATGACTGTCGGGTTGCCTAGGGTAGGGTGCATGCGCAGTTTTTGCGAGGCAAAGACCATCAGTAATGATTTACCGGAACCCTGGAAATGCCAGATCAAACCTTTCTTGGGATGACCGCTGATTACTCGTTCTACCATCAGGTTGGCGGCTTCGTATTGCTGGTAGCGGCATATAATTTTGATGCGGCGGTGTTTTTTGTCTGTAGCGAAGAGTGTGAAATTTTGCAGGATATCCAGCACAATGCTGGGGCGGAGCATGGAATTTACTGATCTTTGCACATCACTTAAAGATCCTTCGGACTTATCTTCATCTGAATGCCAAGGGCCCCATATATCAATGCCCATACCCACTGATCCATAACGGAAGCATTTACCTTCAGTGGCAAATGAAAATACATTAGGCACGAACATCTGCGGTATGCTTTGTTCATACACATCATGAATATCGCTGGCACCGTCCACCCATGTGACAGCTGGGCGCACCGGCGTTTTTGCCTCGCCTTTAACCAGTGGAATGCCGTTAACTAGCAAGGTTATATCGAAACGACGGCCACCTTCGCGGGTAGGGTAAACCCATTGGTTTGTGACAATGTATTCATTTTTGCTCAAGTCATCAAAGTCAATCAAACGAACAGAAGTATGCTCCCCATTATCCCCGAAAGGCATGGATTTTTCACCTTGCAACCACGCAGAGAACTTCTCGTTTGTTCGCACGAGTCCTTCGCTCTGCACGGAGAGCGGAAGAGTGCGTAAACGATAAATAACCTCATCAGCCCTATCTGGATCAGCTTTGATTTCCGGGTTCAGGCGGATTAATGCTTCTCGGACCATAGGCTCTACCAATACATCAGAATGTTTGCGCGGTAGTTCCTCAGCCGGGATATACTTCCAGCCGTTTTGGGTCAGGGTGTCGAGGATTAGTTGTTCTACTGTGTTGTCTTCGTTGAACACGGGGTAGTTCCTATGGTATTTTATAGAAGTGAATTAATAGTTTGTTTGTACAAATTAGTCATGTGATTGAGGTGGGCCAATGTTTTTATTCTTTTATCATCTGTTCTGTTTAATGTTGTGGCAATTTTCTGTTGTTGTAATTTGTTTTCTGGTATTAATATTTTGCGAAGTGATTCAAGGGTGATTTCTCGAAAAGTAGAACCTTTTGCCACAATGTTTATTTGTCTTGAGACCCTTTTAGAGCGGAGAGCCCAAAGTAAATAATCTCGGCTAGTATCGTTTTTGACGGCTATTCTTGCAGTTCCCTGAGTTAAATTTGCTCCAGATAAATGTTTGGGAATAATTCTAACTAGCCCAATATCTCCACGTAAAGCTAAAATAATATCGCCTTCTTCAACCGTAGAACGTTTGAATTTAGTTGCAATTTTAGGAGAGGTTCGAAGTATATTCTCAATAGTGAGAATTTCATTCGTCATGTCCGTTACTCGTATATAAGGAACTCCATTTTCTATATGGTCTCCAGCTTGAACTATTCCATAACATATTTTCTCGTGACAATAATCTTGAAGTCTTTTCTCTCCAGGTTCAACATGAAGCGATCTTTTTTTTAACGGAAAGTAATAGGTGAGCTGGGTCGCTAGAAGATTTTCAATTTTGTCTTTTAATGTAGAAATTTTATCCACCGCCTCATCCGCCGCCCACAAAATTTCAGCAATGTGTTTTTGCTCATCAATGGGGGGGAGGGGGAATTCAAAGTCTTTAAGAGCCTTCCAACTAGTTCGTGGGGAAAGTGATCCTGCGGATGTTCCAAGTGCGTAATCAAAAAATGCTTCTGTCTGACAGATGAATGGCAACAGCGCAGGCAAAAGGACTTTTGGGTCTTTGGATTCAAAGGTCAGAATATCTCCAGAACAAATTCCTTCGAATTCAGCAAAAGCAACCTTGCGCTGATAGGCTCGGCGTTTACCAAACAAAGTCTGTCCCGGAATAAACTTACGGGAGAATGACGTACCGGTTTCAGGAGAATTCCAGCGCGTAATATGCAGGTTCTCTGGATCGATATGTTCCAGCCCTACAATGCGTTCGATGCCTGCGGCCTCGGGATTTTTTTCAGTAAGGTTGGCGTTTTTTACTACATCGCCGAATTTTACTGGTGGCCAGTTGGGTTTATTTGAGTTTTTCATAAATTGCTTCAGAAGGTAGCTTTTCAGTTTTATTTGAAATTTCTTCAACCAGTGTTTTTGTCCATGGATATCTGTTTAATCTTGTTAATATGTCATCAAGTTCAACGCGCGTTATCCAGTCATGGATTTTACCAAGGGAAATTTCATTTTTTAACTGTTCGAGCATATTATCGCGTTGCTTCGAAGCAAGTTTATCCAAGATGTTGAACACCATTTCTAGCCGTTCTTCTTTAAATCTTATTGTTTTGTTTTCATTGATGAAAAGCTCTAATAAAATACCTAAAAGGAAATCGTTAGGCCATTGCGAGCCCTCACTGTGCAGAGCTGCTAAGAAGTTAGTTGCATATCTTGCTCCACCATCACTTGCTTGGAGTATATTACGTCCCAATTCAATTTGTTGTTCAGTTTGTAGTTTACTTACTTTTTTAGGACCACGTGATTTAACGATATCTACTGCTGGATTTTGCCTATACCAATCATGTGATTTAAGCTCTGTGATTATTATGTCAAAACAAGAAACAGGGCTTAACCCTGAGGATAATATGTCTGCAGAACTCATTTGCGCAACATGAGTCTGAAATCTATCAATATGACGTTCGGATAACGCCTCTTGCCTGTGTAATCTTTCCAGGAATTTAAGGTGGTTTGGTCGACTTTCTGCTTCAGTAAGTATACGCCCAACTAAAGAGTCCTGTGCTCGTTCCCCAATGTTTTTGAAAATTACCTCGCGTTGACAAAGTTGGATTAATATCTTGGGGTATTCTGAAATTTTAGCATGCCATTCTTCAACAGAAAAAATTGTACATCCTGAACGTTTAATTAATGCGCTGCAAAACCATTTTCCTCGGCGTAAGAAAATGTTCATTGATGGGTCTGCGGCTATTTTCTCTAGTTCTTTAAGATATTCTTCTAATAGCCACCCGTGAATGCTTTCATCAATCCTTGAAAGAATCTCAGATGCAAATAATACTATGGTTACTGGCTGGTCATCAATGTAGTTCTGATCTTTTAGTAGATGTTCAAGTAATTGTTGCGCAAATCCATGCTTTAACTTGACTGGTTGAGATAGTACCTTGTCAACAACAGCCGCAGCAGCATGGATCATTTCTTCTTTTGATGGGGCTTCTTCATAAGGATGGGCATATACACAGCGTCTAGTATATATATGGCTGAGTGTGTTATGGGTAGAGTCGGATATAAATCCATAATCACGAGCACTGTCTAAAACATACTGGTCAACGGAATTATGTTTTTTTTCTTTATCTTTAATTTTACTTATAACTCTAGAGGCTTTTTTGTCACGTTGTTGAGCTTCTCTAAAACGACGTTTAAGTGACTCTGCGCAGGACAACCATATCATAACATAAGCGGCCCTTAAGGCTCCTACTTTTGCAGCTTCAACGGCATCTATAAATAAAGGAGCGTCTTCAGGACTAAGTATTTTTTCAAGGTATTCTGTTAAGTCCACTGCTGGCTGTTTTGGTAGTTCGTCAAATTTTCCCATGGTCTTAATCCTTATTTTCCAACATATCTAAAAGTTCACCCATAGACTCTCGGAGATCTACTGAACTCTGCTGCCAATCTTCAACAGCTTTTTTCAGATCCACAGGTTCAGCCTTGTTTTTACCGTTTCCGCTTTCAGCCTTCACATATAGAGGAATACTAAGGTTGCTTCCCTGTTTTTGAATTTCTTCATTTTCTACTACCTTGGAGAATCCTTCTTCCTCGCTAAAGGCTTTGTAGGAATCAACGATCCTTTTGAGGTGTTCATCTGTCAGAAAGCTCTGAGCCCGTTCCCTTGTAACCTCGTTAATCGCGTTTATGAACTGAACCTTGCCTTTGCGCTCGGCTGGTTTGTTCATATTACAAATGATGACGCAGGCTTCCATAGGCGAGTTGTAGAAAAGGTTCGGTCCTAATCCGAGAACGCATTCAACCACATCGTGCTCTACCAGTTTTTCACGCATGGAGCTTTCTTCGTTGCGGAACAGAACTCCGTGCGGAAAGAGAATTGCGCAACGTCCATTTTCAGGATTCATACTCTTAATGATGTGCTGCCAGAAAGCGTAGTCGGCACGGCCTTGCGGAGGCGTACCGTATATATTCCGACCCCACGAGTCAGAACCCCAGGCACTACGATCCCATTGCTTGATTGAATAAGGCGGGTTGGCAAGAACCACATTAAATTGCATTAGCTGATCACCTTCGGTGAAAGCTGGGCTGGTGAGAGTATCTCCTCTAACCACCTTGAAATCTTCAATGCCGTGTAAGAAAATATTCATCTTGCCGATTGCGGAGGTCAACAGGTTGCGTTCCTGTCCGAACAGGCGAACGTTACGCCATTCCTTATTTTGTCGTTTCAGGTGGGCAACCGCAGATAGTAGCATTCCCGCAGATCCGCAGGTAGGGTCATATATGGATTCACCCGGTTGCGGCTCCAGCATCTCTGTCATCAGATGAACAACTGTGCGGTTGGTATAGAATTCTGCAGCTGTGTGACCTGAATCATCAGCAAATTTTTTGATCAGAAATTCATAACCGATCCCAAGCTCATCTTCAGGACAGTTGGCAAGAGAAAGGGTTTGTGAACTAAAGTTTTCAATCAACTCGCGCAGCATATGGTCTGGAAGACGGTCCTTATTGGTCCACTGGGCATCACCAAATACACCGAACAGGGTGTCGGGGTTTGCTTTTTCAATGGCTCGCAAAGAATCCTGAATAGTTTTGCCGACATCCTTTACAGTGGTGCGGGCAGTGTTCCAATGCGCTTCAGGTGGAATTTGAAAGCGGTGGAGTTCTGGCAGTTCCGCATATTCTTTATCACCACTGGATTCCTCCAGAGCTTCGGTCAGTTCTTCGTCATAAACATCACAAAGACGTTTATAAAAGAGAACTGGAAAAATGAATTGTTTATAGTCCCCGGCATCAATATAGCCGCGCAAAAGGGTAGCTGCACCCCAGAGGTATGATTCTAGTTCGGATTGGGAGATGGTTTTAGTCATTTTTACTATTGTTTTGGATGTATAGATCATCAATGGCTTTAGCCATATCTTCAGAAATGGAGAAAACAGTTTGTCGAAAGCACTGGTTGCTTTTCATTGCAGAATTTATTTGACGCGCTGAAATAGCATTGCTGCGCCATGATTTTTTATTAGTTAGTGCCCATTCAAATTTAAGCGGCACTGAAAACTCGGCATTCTTTTCTCCATCGAATTCAAGTTTTTGGTAGTCTTTCGTTGCAACTCCTTTTGCTATGACACCTGTTGAATTATGGTACAAATAGACAATAGATTTTTTCTTTATTCTTCTGGTTCTGCGTTTGCGGTCATAGTATGCTGCAGCTTTTCCGGTTTCACCATCACCAATCATTTCTTTCCAGATGTCAGGCATGTAAGTTTTGTTTGTGTTAGCAATAAAGTATTGTGTATCTTGCTCAATTAAGAGTTCTTCTTCTGGATTATATGTTTCGAATTGAATGTATGGTTTGTCGTCTATGTTGTAAATTTTATAGGGAATACAGTCTATTGTGACTCCTTTGTCCCGCCAGTATGCTATTGCAGAGAGAGTGTCTCGATCAATTCCGCAGGTTATTAAAACAAATGACTGGTCATGGTTGAAATTTTGTTCATCAAGAGTTTCTTTTAGCTCGAAATATTCTTTATGTTTATCTTTTAATGCCCCTTTTACGTTAAGCTGGCGGTGAAATAAATCTTCTAGTTCAGAATAATTGTACCGTCCGAATATTTGGCCATACCTTAAGACTTGGAGCAAATTTTCTTTGTTTGATTCCCATCTTTTTAGTTCGAAGATGTATAATTTCCCAGTCTTATCTATAGCTAAGATGTCAGCTTCTTCTTGGTATGATCTTTCTTGACCAATGATCATAAGTTGGTCTTCAGGGAGTACATCGTTTAGATTTGTGATTAGAAAATTTTCAATGTCTTTTTCTTTAATCTTGAATTGGTCAGGTGTAGTTACAGGCAACTTGGGACTTTCAGATATGTTTTTTTTATTAATAGCGTATAACATTATATTCTCGACTAAATAATCTGGTTACTCTTTAACAATGACTCAAGTCTATCCTCAGCCGCATAAGCCGCCTTAAGAGACTTCTTCAAGTTCTCAACAGCTTCTTCAACGGTAATGGATTCTTCCTCAATAATAGGCTCTACATAGCGCGGAATATTTAAGTTGAAATCATTTTCTTCGATCTCATCAAGAGCCACAACTCGGCATGCCCCTTCAACATCCTGATAGTTCTGATACCAACCGAGGATATTCTCAACGTTAGCAGGCATTAACTCGTTTTGCGCACGGCCTTTTTTGAACTCGTTTGAAGCATCAATGAAAAGGACGTTGTTTTTACGGTCTTCGGGTTTTCGTAGGCGGAAGACAAGGATACACGCCGCTAGTCCCGTACCATAAAAAAGATTTTGTCCCAGCCCGATTACAGCTTCAAGGATATCCATCTCAAGTAACGTCTTACGAATTTTACCTTCTTTGGACATGCGGAACAAAACTCCGTGCGGTAAAACAACAGCCATCCGTCCTGTTTTGGGGGCCATGGATTTGATCATGTGCTGCACCCAGGCGAAGTCTCCTGAATTTGCCGGTGGAATTCCCGCGAAGTTGCGTCCGTATGGATCACTTCCCCAAAGATCATCTCCCCACTTTTTTAGAGAGAAGGGGGGGTTAGCAATGACACAGTCGAAGTTAGATAAGCTGTCACCAGAATAGAATGCAGGCTGTCGGAGGGTGTCTCCTCGTTCAATGTGGAAGTCTTCCGCTCCGTGGAGGAAAAGGTTCATTCGAGCGATGGATGAAGTCGTAAGGTTTTTTTCCTGCCCGTAAAGTTTTCCGAGCATTAGGTTTTCATTCCCTCCATGCTCTTTTACATAATGAACAGCCTCAAGAAGCATACCTCCAGTACCGCAAGCCGGATCATATATAGTATCGCCGGTCTTGGGAGCTAATATTTTTACCAGAAGCGAAACCACTGACCGTGGGGTATAGAATTCACCGGCCTTTTTGTTGGTCAGGTCTGCGAATTTTTTAATCAAGTATTCGTAGGAATGCCCTAGTATGTCAGCTTTGCATGCTTTGTTACCAAGATTAAGTGATGAGAAATGTTCAACTAGGTCTTTAAGAAGTGAATCTGAAAGGCGATCTTTGTTTGTCCACTGAGCATCACCAAAAATACCATGCAGAGTTTCAGGGTTTGCCTGTTCAATACAGCGCATAGCTTGCTGAATGGAATATCCGACATTATCAACTTTTGTTCGGACTTCTTTCCAATGGCACCCTTCAGGAATTTGGAAACGGTGGTTCTCTGGAAACTGTGCATATTCCAAATCTCCATCAGATTCTTTCAAAGCAATAGAAAGCTCTTCATCATAAACATCAGAAACACGCTTAAAAAAAAGTAGTGGAAAAATGTATGTTTTGAAATCCGCAGCATCAACGGGGCCACGGAGGATGTTCGCTGCTTGCCATAGATGATTGGAAAGAGAACCTGTTTCGCTGTCAGCGGAAATATTATTATCGTTTTTTTTAATCACTAAAATAAAGCCTGTCGTTAGATAAAGAAGATTATTTAGTTTGTTCTATATAATTAATTCGTGTGATTGAAGGCTTATTGGTAAATCAACATTTTGTCGACAGAACATAACGAGAATTTGCGAGATTATGCAAGAAGTAACAAGAGTATTCAAGAATTAGCGAGACTTAACGAGAATCTACAAGAATAAACGAGAACTAACGAGAATAATTAAATAAATTGCAAAATTCTCGGTAAATCGCTTATACTCTTGCGGAGTCCGAAGGCAGGACAGGTAAGGTAGGCCCACTTTTCCAAAGTGGACGACCTTACGTCCTGCCCAGCCTAGCGGCTGAGGTTGGCTTATTCGCCTGCGGCTCAACGTAAGAAGCTAAGACAGTCCAGTAAGGAGATGGAATTCGTGCCGAGTAATAAGAAGGTCATAAAAGCATATGTCTCTGAAGAAGAGCACATGAAAGTCAGTGCCACTGCAAAGCAGTGCAGTTTGTCTCTTTCCGCTTTTGCGAAAGCCGTCTGTCTTGGTCACGAAATTAAGAGTCGAGAGGATCAGCAGGCACGGCGGGAGTTGTTAAAAATTAATGCTGACCTTGCTCGACTTGGTGGTCTTCTTAAAATGTGGATTCTTGATGACGACAAACACCGGCTCGATGTTGAGAAGCTGCTTGAAGAGTTGAGGCTGCGTCAGAAAGAATTATGTGAAAAGGTTTGGTCGTTATGATCAGTCGAAGAATATCCTGCAAGCCTCAAAATGATAATTACGGGCGACTGGCCAATTACATTGCTGATGCCAAGAACAAAGGTGAGAAGACTCTTTATTCTTGGAATGATGGATGCTGGGCCGGGGATAATTATCTACTGGCGGTTCAAGAAGTATTGGATACTCAGGATCTGAATCAGCGCACCAAAAAGGAAAAGACTTACCACCTGATAGTTTCCTTCAGGCCGGAAGATGAAGCTCTGTTGACTCCAGAGAAGTGTAAGCAGATGGAAAAGGAATTTGCCAAGGTCTTAGGATTTGAAGACCATCAGCGTCATTGTGGAGTTCATAAGAATACTAACAACATCCACATGCATATTGCTTATAATATGATTCATCCTGAAACCCTCACTAGACATGAACCCTACCGGGACTACTTCAAGCGTGATCGGTTGCATCGTGAGCTGGAACAGAAGTTTGGTTTGAAGTTTGATAATGGTCGGCAAAAGGATCTGGAACCGAAGCGCAGTAACGATAGGGCTGATACTTATGAGGCACATTCCGGACAGCAGTCTTTTGATTCTTATGTGAAAGAGCGTAAGGACTTTATTTTCAAGTCACTGGATAGCGCACAGAATTGGCAGGATTTCCATAACTCGCTGGCGCAGATAGGCGTTGAGGTTAAAGCTAGAGGGAATGGCTGTATCATCAAAGACAAGCATTCCAACACTGCCGTTAAAGCTAGTAGATTGGATCGAAATTTTACCAAGGGAAAGCTTGAAGCCAAGCTCGGTCAATATCAAAAGCCTATTGCAGCTGTGCAGAGTATAGATGAGAAGGAAAGGTATGTGTCGCGTCCGCTTCATAAAAAGCGGGGAGAGCTTTACTCTCAGTATCGTGAGGCCATAGATGGTAGGAAGAAGGCTTATGAGGAAATCAAAGCTGAGCAAGATGAACGATGGAATAAAGCTACTGCCTTATGGGGAAGCAAGATCAAAGAAATCAAGCGTGAGCGTAAACTTAGCCCGAAAGATCGGAGCAGATTGCTTGCAGTTGCAGCAGGCAAGAAAACTGAGAATCTTGAGGCTATAAAGGCGGATGTTGCAAGTAGAAGGGCAGATCTTAGAAAGCTGACTCCGTTCAATCGTTGGAGTGACTTTCTTAAATGGAAGGCTGAAAACGGAGATGAAGTTGCCTTGCAGGTTTTACGCTCTAAGAAGGAATCGATTGTAAACAAGCCGCAGGCTGAGTTTGTGAAATCAGATCTTTCAACACCAAACTGGAAGCTGAAACAAAGTCAGATTCGTGTGGATTCCAGTCTAGCTTGGAAGGATAAGCGCAAGCTATTATCCATTGCTAAAATGCTCCAGCTACAAGCTGAGGAAAAGAAGAATTACTTCGTTGCTCAAAGGTTTCAGCGGAATGATAAAGATAATGATATAAACTTTGGTAAACTTGCGATGAAGAACATGAGCTGGCGTGTGGATTCATCCGGTAATGTACTCTATACGTTGGAAAACGGCGGCATGATCAAAGATAACGGTGATAGTATTTTCTTCAGTATGAATGATCCGAAGGCCGGAATAGTAGCAGAGAAGCTTGCTAAGCGTATGTTTGGGCCTAATGTGATGATGGAAGGTAACAAGGTTTGTCGGATGCAGAAGACAGTTGTTAGAGGGCTTTAAGTTGGAGATGAAAACTCTAAGAATAGCATTTACAATATTGCTTACTAAGTTTTTTTAAAGTGATTGACGTTGTTTTTTAGATAACATAAAAGTTGTTGTTTTCATTAGAATGGTTGTAGAGTGATTTTTGTGCAAATTAAAACTATAAAATAACTGAGAATTATTTATTATAAGGAACAGATGAAGACAGTAGTAGAGCAGTTACTGGATTGGGTTCTCCTTAATGATGCCGGGAAAACAACCGCCATGAGCTTTTTCATTGGAGCCGGTGTCTCTTTTGAGTACGGGATACCGACAACTCTTCGTTTTGCGCTTGAATTTTTGCGCAGCATTAAATGCCGACTGACTGAAGATGAAGAGCTAATTGTAGAACAAGTCGGTAATAAACTCGACAAAAAAGACGAAAGCAAAGATGCGGCAGATGTTACCGACGAAGAAGCTGATGAATTAATCAGCCTTTTTATTCATAAATTTCGGCATGAAACTTCTCCGGAAACTGCATATTCTTTTTTTCATGAACTTCAAAAAAAAGCTCTGTCTGAATTTTCTGAAGATGGAATATTAACTTTAGAACGCATTGTTGATTTATGGAAAAATGATTATATCAAGATAGTTGTTACTACTAACTTTGACAATTTTATAGAGCATAGAATTGAAGATAGTAATAAAAAGATTTTAAATACTGATGAAACAAAATTTAAGCACGAGGTATTTGACTACAACGCTATCGAAAATGGAGAGATACCTAAAAATGTAGGTGTTGGAATGCTTATTAAAGCATGCGGCGATATTACAAGGTCAAATGCTCTTTGGACTCATGAAGATTTTGAAAAGAAGATAAGTAAAGATGTTATTGCGTGGATTGAAAGAAAAATAGCAGAATCACCAATAGTCTTACTCGGATATAATGCCAATGAGAAGCCGCTTGCGAATATGATTACACGTCATAGCCATTTTGTCGCATCGGTAAGTCCTTCCCCTCTTGAAAAGATACGTACTTTAAAAGATATACATGAAAAGCGCATCAGTGAAGCTAGTGATTCTTTTGGATTGCGCCATGCGCAAAGTACTGCCAATAAATTCGTTGAGACACTGTATGAAAGAATTTATGAGAAAACTGCAGATAAAAGGTTAATCCTTTCATATCTAGCATTGAAAGACCGCTTGATAGAGCTAGATAATTTGCGCAAAGCAGATCCGGCCCCGTTTCACCACATCAAACGGACTGAAGCATATGAGCGCCTTGCAGAATTCATCTTTGAGACAGAATCTTCTAAAAACCTGCAACTGGTTCTCGGTGATGCCGGCCATGGAAAAACATCTCTCCTGAACGAACTGAAGGCAGATGAAAGCTTGGATTGCCTGTCTGTATTTATCCCTGCCAAAGAAACCAGAGCGACGCTGAATGACTGGTTTTTGCGCATCACCGATGAATACAGTGATGTTCGATCTATCTGTAGTATGGCAAAAAGTCTCGGAAAGAGAATTATCTTTATTGTTGATGGAGTTAATGAAGCGGACAATCTTGATGATTTGAGACGTCTGCTAACTGACATTGTACATATACTTGATCAACATAGAGATGGGTTTGTAAAAGCTATCATCTCATGCAGAAATGATTTCTGGAACAGAATTGGTCATGATTTTGAACGGAATTATGAGGCGGAACCTTTCGTTCTTGCACAGTTCAATATGGATGATGTCAAAAATGTGCTTCAGAAATCTTCTGACACACAAAGATACCTGACTTCACGGTATAAATATCTACACAAATTACTACAGGATCCACTTCTTTTTACATACTTTTTTGAGTCCGGAATTTCAGAGCACAGCGAGATATCTGAACTGTCATTGTATAACGGAACTTATAAAAAAAGAACTGAAGCAGGAAGAGCCGAGCGACTAACTAATGCAGATCATACCATTGTCTGGTTTTGTAGACAGGTTGAAGAACATAAAAACCTTCGTGTGCGTTTAAACTCTCCTACCACTCCTCCTGAAGTTCAAAAGTTATGCAGTGCTGGAATTCTATATCTCAATAATTATGGAAATGTACGATTTGCTGAAGAGCGCATGGGAGAATACATCTTCGGCAAGATATATTTATACGATTACAAGTGGCATAACGACTTTAAGCATCAGGGTTATGACTTCTACGAAGCTTATAAAGAGTTCAACACAGTATTGTCCTTATACGAAGAGAGAGATACTGCTTATATAAATCATTATTTTAATGCACTGGTTTTTTTTGTTGCGTCATGCTCAGATTCTGAGCAGCTTTTGTTATACAAAAACGGCAATACTTATGACAAAAATATCGTAAGGCTTGCGGCACTTCTACGCAGACATACAAGCATATCTTCAGAATACGAAACAGATTCAATGCTGTCTGCGGTCTCTCTGATGGAAAAGGACAACTATCCAAAGCTGCTGAATATGATGTTGGATAGTGATCATCGCTTTTTTGCTAAAATTCCTTTCCATTTCGGAGCCAAACTGACACCTGACAATTTTCTTGATTTCATTGAATATATCGCCAAGCAGGTCCACGTTACCAAGGTTAATCTTGAAAATGAACGAAACTGGACCAGTATCCTGCTTAATTCAATATTGATTTATGTATTAAGAAATGGCCCTGCAGGAATATTGGCACGGGAAGAACTCCTTTCTCACTTAAGTTCAATCGTATCAACTCTTTCGCCTGAGTTCCTAGCAAGCAAGATTCACGAAATCTTATCTGATAACAGCCGGGCTTTGTTTCATTTTCATCGGACAGATAAGTTGGGAGATCTGTTTACCATTGATTGGTATTGGAAGGATAAGCTCCGACAAGCGTTACGTGATGGCCTTTTTAACCTCGAATATGAAGACATTTGCGGGCTGATATATCAGAACTCCGCTACCAGATTGATCCTAAGATTCCTGATCTGCCTCGACTATAAAAATGACAGAATATTTTCTTTTTTACGTCAGGCTTTTGCAGGTGATAGTTTAAGAATTCATGACTATTGTCTGGGTATACTGGGTGGAATTAGTAAGTTGGATCCGCAGCATATGGATATTTCAGCTTACTATGTGAATTTAATGCGTGATAGCCATCCAGAGCTATTTTACATGAAGCATATGACAGATAATGCTTCATCCGAAAGCCAGTATGACCCAATCGTACCGCATTTCACATCAATGTTATTTCATAATAAAGATTTCACTATAAAAGAATTTTTGCCTGAAGCTAATGCACAGGGGCTATTCAGGCTTGGAAGACTTGCCCAGAAAACTATCCTTGATTTTCCTGCAGAGACGATCCGTTTCATGTTTGATTTCTGTAAAAAAGAAGATTTTTTGCATCAGGAAATTCAGATTGCATTACGCGCCGGAGCCATGTTTGCTCCGCAGCATTTTTGGCGAGAGGCATCCAGTAGGGGCTTAGACTGGACAATAATCAGAAACGATGACGATGACAGCGAATTAAAACGCATCATCAGCCAAGTAAGAGATTACGACTGGTTTCATTCAATGCAGTTTTCTATTTCAGCGGCAGAAAATGAAAACTCAACAAGAGAAATACTTCATCATTTGTTACATAACGACTCTTTGGAGGATTTTTTGTTTGATATCGCAAATAAATTAACAGGAAGCACGATCGATCCTAATCTGTAATGCCTCACCTAAGCTGGTGGAAATTCGTGTCTAAAAACTTTCTCTAACTCCTGGTTCTCCAGTGGCTGTGCGGGCCTAGCCTCCAGTTTTGGCAAACACCACCCTTTGCGCCATTCAAGGTCAGGTTTTAGCCATTCTTTAATAATCTTAATCTCATTAAGAGCAGAGTTGCAAAATTCTGTATAGTCAATGCATTTCCATTGCTTTTCAGGTATGTTCTTTTTCACTCTGTCAAAATCGCACTGAATTGATTTGATCTGCCGACATATTTTTTCGGCATGGTTAAAATCTGAGTCTACATCATGATTACCAGACTTAACATACCATAAATCTTCATTTAGACATCCTTCCCTTTTTTTTGCCCTGTAAATTGAACGGGCTGTATCGATAGGAGTACGGCTTACATATAGAAATTTGCAACATGGGAAGTAATCCAGCAAGATCTCAACATGATTGATAGCATTTAATGTTTTTAAGATTAAAGGAGTTTGATCCATCTTCAGCCATGCTGACTGGAACTTTTCCAATTCCGCACTGCCGTAATATTCTCTCAACTCGGGGAAGACCTTGCAACCGAACAACGTTTCCCATTCGTTAGGTCCGTATAAGCCATCACCGAGACTGTATCCATGCACTGATTCAAAGGCTTGATGCGGACGTTTCCTAAACAAGCCATTCAAAGTTATTCCTGCAGCAGGGGCGTTGGGAAAGAGTGCTGTTAGGTTGGATGGGTAATTAACCTCCAAGCAATGAGTAAGACATTGATATGTTATCGTTGTGCCACTCCGCGGGGGGCCAACAATGAATAATATCGGGGTACGGTCACAATATTTGTCTTTCTTGTTTTTAAAATATTTATTTTCGATGAATCCTAATATTTTTGAAATTGGGGATAGAAGTTTAGTTGAATACCGATGGATTTCTCCGGGGCTGATCATGCCTGCCCCTTTGCCATCACCAGATACGCTTCAAAAAGTACTAAAAAAGTATCTATTTCTTCAAAGGTTATGTTAAGTGACGGGGCAAGTGTGAATACATTTTTATAGTATCCGCCTACATCCAGAACGAGTCTCATCGCCCCGAAATCGGTCTCAATAGATCTCGTCATGCCGAGTTGTTTGATTGTATCTGTTAAAAATTTATTGGGAGTTTTTCCATCCGCATGGCATATCTCGATTCGCGCAGCCAGACCTAACCCATCAACATCCCCAATCTCGGCATGCCTTGAACTTAAGTCCTGCAATCCTTCAAGTAGATATTCTCCCAGCCTGCTAACGCTTGTTTCGTAATCATTCTGATCAATAATATTGAAAACTTCGCAGCCCAGCGCAGCTCCCAGGGGATTCGATCCAAAAGTGGAGTGAGTTGAGCCCGGAGGAAACTTTTCTGGAGTAATTAGATCTTCTTTAGCCCATAAACCTGCTAAGGGATTCATTCCGTTGGTCATGGATTTTCCAAAAACAAGAATATCCGGCGCCACTCCGAAGTGTTCCATAGACCACAATTTTCCAGTGCGGTAAAACCCCATCTGGATCTCATCGGCTACTAGTAAGATATTGTATTTTTTTAGTATTTTGGACAGTTCTTTATAGTAGTCAAAGGGAGGTATAATGTACCCACCGGTCCCCTGAACAGGCTCTATATAAAAAGCCACGTATTCCGGATCATTGTTGCGAACATCAAGAACCGACGCATATTCAGTTTCAAAAAGGCGTTTAAAAAGATTCAAGCATTCCATTGAGCAGTTGCTTTTATTTGCCCCTGCAGGACATCTAAAACAATATGGATAGGGGACAAAATATGCCCTGCTGCCGAATGAGCCGAACTTCTTCCTATACCTGAAGCTCGATGTGATGGCGGAAGCTCCGAGGGTTCGCCCGTGGTAAGACCCCTCGAAGGCGAATACATTTCTGTGACCACAATTTGCAGAGACTAGCTTCAGAGAATCATCAATAGATTGTGCTCCGCCTACGTTGAAGTGCACCCGTCCTTTTTTTTTCCATTTTTCTTCGATGGATTCACCTATCAGCTTGCTGAGCAGTATTTTTTTTTCCGAAAGATATTCAGAAGCTACCATAGGCAGTTGACGAGCCTGTTTGATAAGTGTGCTTTCAAGAGTTGGATTCGCATAGCCGAAATTTGCTGCCGAGTAAGCCATCTGGAAGTCGAGATAATTATTGCCCTGATAATCTTTGAGGTATGATTCGCTACACGATTCGAAGATATGCACGGGGTCGTTGTAGTGGACAGTATCGCCATATGAGCACCATTTTTTTTCAAATTCAAGAAGCTGGTCATCTGAATATTTCATATAAATAATTCTCAGTTATCAGTATGTCCCGATCAGCAAAAATTTTTCCTGGGATGCTTCAAAGTAAGTATACTACGCTGTGATGAAAGGCTTACATGAGTGTATATTTCTGTTACAGCAAGTGAACTATGTCCTAATAATGTTTGTATGTTTCTTATGTCCAAACCGTTCTCAAGAAGCATGGTCGCAATGGTGTGTCTAAACATATGTCGAGTAATATGTTCGGACACTCCTGCAATGGCGCAACATTTATTTATTATTCGTCGGACCGATTGGTCAGAAAGGGGATGACAGTCTCTATTTAGGAAAAACGATGTAGAATGAGGCAAGTACTCCTCATAAAGGTGAGCATACTCTTTTAAAATGGCTAATGATTTTTTTTCACAAAGTGGTATTATTCTTTCTTTCTTCCATTTTCTATGTATCGTGAGAACTTTGTTTTTTAAATCTATTTCATTAAATGTAATGTTGCATAGTTCAGAGACTCTTATTCCTGTTGAGAATAAAAGTTATATTACAGATATGTCTCGTGTTGCTTCTCTATATGATCTACTTTCTGATACAAATTCGTTTTTTTTAAAATATGCATATTAAATTATTCTATTTAGAGATGATTTACGTATTATTTTATTTAATTCTTTGATCTATTCAATTTTAAATGTATTTTCCTAAATGGAGTTGTATTAATAATATCTTCACGTTCAAAGAAAGTAAAAAGAGACTTAAGTGTAGCAATCTTTCTTTTAATGCTTCTAGGTTTATATTTTGATGATAGGTATTTAATGTATTCGCGAAGAAATTCTTTATATATCTCTTCTAGGCATATATTAGGTGTATCTATTTTACTTTTAAATTGATCTAAATCTTTTTCATATGCTTTTAAAGTCAGTTCAGAAAGGTTTCGCTCTAATTGACAGTGCTGTAAGAACATTTCTATAGCGTAATTAAGTTCCATATATAGTATCTCCTTTGATTTGACGTAATGTATGCGACAAAAGCAAAGAGTATACAATTCGTATATGTCTAATAATTTTAAGTGTTTTGAGCTTTTTAATCTTATATTGGTTTTTTATTATGATGATATTTTCATGGATGACATCCAAACGGGGTGGTTTTTGCTGTTTTTTAACATTTAAAAAGTCTTTTGTTCTTTAGCTTTTAGTTGATGAAAGGAAACGGTCGGCTCGAGGGCGTAGATATTTGCTGGATGGTGTCACGTGACGTATCGATTCATCCGGTAATGTGCTCTATGCGTTGAAAAGTGGTGGTATGGTTAACAGACAATGGATATTGTGTTTTCTTCAGTATGAATGATCCGAAGGCCGGAATAGTAACCGAGAAGCTTTCTAAGCGTATGTTTAGGTATTGTTTTGATGGAAGGGAATGTGGTTTGTGGGATGCAGAAGAAGGTTGCTAGGAGGCTTCAAATTGAAAGGTGAAGGCTTTAAGAATAGCAATTGCAATATTGTCTACTAAGTTTTTTTAAAGTAATTGACGTTGTTTTTTAGATAATATAAAAACTATTGTTTCTGTTAAAATGGTTACGGGTTGATTTTTAGGCAAATTATAAGGTTAAAATAACTAGGAATTATAGATGAAAGACCAC